>NZ_DASWVW010000022.1:0-92601 GCF_036406195.1 Steroidobacter sp. | reverse complement strand
TGCGCCAAAGATCTCACCCATCTGAAGCAACACGCCAGTTCCAGACTGCGATCGATGCAGCGTCGCTGCACGCTGGTCACTGCGTTCTGGAAACAGGCCGAGCTGTTCTGAGCTGTCACCCATTTAAGTGATTCTCAATAGTGCTACATGCCGAAGGGGAGTCGGCACGATTGTGGAGGCAACCCCGAGAGCGCGCGGACTGGCTGGAGTGCCCCGCCGCTGGTAGACAAGTCCGCTCGATGATTGTCATGGCAGTCGAAAAGCTGCCGTTTGCATCCATTGCTTCATTTCCATTGCCGCCAACTGACGGAACCGCAAAGAGCGGCGCGCGATCCCTGCGCCATCTAAACGTCGGCACTCTGGCACAGCGGAGCACTGATGCTCGGCAGGCCACTGTATAGCCTTTTTTCGTCCAGCAGTTCTCGACGTGGCAATTACTATATCAGCTGCACGTGCTACTTCAATCGATAGCTCACATACAGATTTGCGCTATAGACCTGATAGAGGACGTCGCCCCAGGTGTTGTTGGCTGGATCGCTGGGCAATAAGACGTCACGCGCAATCTTGTCCGTGCCGCGAATGTCGAGCGTCAGATCGAAGCGAGGCATTGCATCGCGCAACTGTATACTGACGCCACCATAGTAGCCGTACGCCGCGGTCGGCGCGCCGAGGCGCATGGCTCCTGCAAAAGCGCCCACCGCGAACCTGCGACTGAGATTGTAACGATAGTCGATGGCGCGAACGCCCAGCGCCGTCATACCGTCTATATCGTCCATTTCGACGCGCACGCCGAGCGCGCTGCGCGAATTGACGGCTCGGCGAACACCCACACCGATGTGCGGCCCGACCGCCGATGTTTTTTCCATCGGTGTAATGCCGCCGTCCGATGGATCGAACTCCAGCCGGCTCGCATTGACGCCCGCATCGACGAACAAGTCCACATTCCGGGTGGCCTGTTCGGGCAGCGGGTCTACTGGTCCGGCAAATTCGTGGCGGGCGCCCGGCGAATAGCGTACGAACGCCGCCAGGCGACGAAAGTCCTCGCCGAAAACGTCCCGACCCACGTTGACTTCGGCGCCGTAAACGAACTCGTTCCAGGCGCGTGAATATCTCACCGCAAAGTCATGCTCGCGCTCGTACCGATCCACGCCGTAGCTTTCATTCTGCAGCGTGCGATAACGCAGGTCGAAAAGTCCGCCGAACGGAGCGGCCCAGCCCACGCGCAGCATGTGGCTCTGCGCACCGATCGCATCACGCGCGATCCGTTCGTCGGCGCCCCAGTGTCCGATTACGTGACCGTCATTCGATGTGCCGTCCGGATACACACCGCTCACGTACCAGCCATTCTGCCAATCGGAGACCTCGTAAGTGAAATCGAAACGATTCCACAAACGTGGAATGTCGATGCCCGCCGATAATGACACGTTGCCGAGACGCCAGCCCTCGGCTCGCGAACCGTCCTCGCCGGCGTACTCGAAGTACACCGAGAACGGCTGGCGCGTCGGAAATACGAACTTGCTGGTGAGCGCTGCCACCTGGTTGCCGAACTGATCGTCCGTGCTGAGATCTTCACTGATATTGTCGAAGCGCGTTGGCCGGAAGAAGGCGTTGAGCAGATCGCTGAAGGATCGCTTGCGTTCGCCACCGCCGAACTGAAGCACGCGACTTGCTCCGAGCGACCATCCAGGCACTGGTTCGATGGCCAGGTTCAGGCCGGCGAGCCGTGGCTTGCCGCTCGTCGTGCGGTCCTGAAAGGCGATATCGTCGACATGCGCCATGCGCGCGATGAATGCCTCGTAGGTGAGATTGAAACGAGTGACAGGCGAGTAGTTCGACAGAGTGATGCCGGGCATGGTCGGCGCCTGCGTACCGATGAGCATGGCGCTGTCGGTGAACGGCGACCACCAGTGATCCCGATAACCGATGTCGAGCTGCAGGTATTCGTTGCCGACACTGAGCCAGGAGCCGGCGGGAATCGTCTCGCCAGGGTAGGCGACGCCACCCACTTGCAGTTGCACGTAGTCGTGAAGGCGGAATTGCCCCGCCACGGACGCCGACCATTCAGCTTCGGCGTTCATGCCTCGCCGGTTCGGCAGTGTCCTGTCTGAGTTGCGCGTCGCGCCGCCCTCGATGCCGACATGCGTGAGTCCATGAGCACCCTTGTAGGGGCTCAGATAGGCGCTCACGCGCTCACAGAGCAGCTGATCGATACGGCAAGCATCGCCCAGTGCATCGAGCACGGTGGCCGCGGGGATCGGACGACGTACGATCGGCCGTCCAGCCAGCAGCAGCACCTGATCGATCTGGCGCTCGATCTCGGGGGACAGATTCAGTGGCAGATAAGGAGTGGGGCCTCGCGCCATCGCCGCGTTGGATAGCAATCCGGCGGCCACCGCCAGGGTGACTTCGAATATTCGACTGCTGCTCAAACCTGCTCCTGTTCCGAGTGACCGCCTGGACCGGTGCGATCTATTGTATCGACTCGCGCAGCGCCGATCTTACCCGCAGCAGAAAATCGCCCCGATTGTTCTTGAACCAATCACGCGCATTCGCGGACATTCGCGACCACTCCTCGTCGCTCATGGCCATAGCTCGCTCGACCGCCGCTTGCAAGGCCGCAGTGGAAAAATAGAACGTGCTCGTCAGTCGCTGTTTGCCAACACGCTCATAAGGTATCAACAGACCGCGCTCCTCGGTGACCAGCTCATCCATGGGCGGCGCCGCCACTGTCAGCACCACGGCGCCGACACTCATCGCCTCCACGATGTAGTGCCCCCAACCCTCGGAAAGGGACGGGCAGACATGGAACATGCAGGCATTCTGCTGCTCGAGCAGATCTTCCTCGCTGAGGTAGCCGTGACGGCGATCGATATTGGCCGCCTGAATCTCCGGTGCGTGCGCGTCGCGCCCATGCTGAATGACCGTCAGTGTCGGCCAGTCCGGATGTTGCGCCCACACACGCAACAATCGGTCCGTCCCCTTCATGGTGCTCTTGCCGGCGAGGTGGAAAAAGCGCCGCTCGCGGGGTACATCCGGCCGACGACGGTCCTCACTGGCGAAGGTCACGAACAGGGCATTGCGATCCAGGCGCCGGAAAATCTCCAGCGAATGGCGAGTCTTCGCCCACACGTGATCGACGTGCGGCAGGAAGCGCAAGTCGTGACGGTCGAACCATTCGGGATTGGGCACCACCACACTCTTCCTGGCCTGCGTCAGGAATTCCGGCCAGACGTGCTCCAGCATGATGTTCAGATCGACATCGGCGTCCGGACGCGACCGCCCCAGCCGAAGTTTCAAAAGCAGTTGCCGCCAGGCCGAACGCCGCCGCCGGGCCGCCTGGTCGTCGATGGCCTGCACACTCACGTCGTGGCCGTCCTCACGCAGACAGCCACTGAGCAGCTTCATGTCACGCGCAAGCCCCACCCCGTTGGCTTTGCCTATGATTCGAATCTTGTAAGGCGCTGACGTTCTGGTTAGCACGTGGATTCGGTAGCCCGCTCCCTGCAGCCAATTCTACTGCGCGGATATTATCCGCTAATCAACGTTGACTGACAGCTGAACCGGCGGCGAGCAATAAATGCTCGCAGCGAGTACGATTCCCCCGGGGGACCGAAGGCAATCCAGTCAATGACAAAGAAATTCGTTCTCATCGACCATTCCATGAGGGATCTGGGCGGGCACTACTTCACGTACGCCAGTTGCGTGCTGCCCGCCGCCGAGCGCGCCGGATTCCAACCGATCCTGGCCATGCATCGCGAGTTTCGCGACCTGGCCGCGTTGCCGCCGAGTTGGCAATCGCATCCGGTGTTTCGCAACAAGAGCTATTCGCAGCGTTATGTCGAGAACGGCCCCACCAACGGCACCTTGAGCAGTTGGTGGTCGCGGACGCGCAGCAAGTGGCGGGCACGCGAGCGAGCGCGCCTGGCGGAAAGCTTTGCCGAGGATTGCGCCGCTCTATTGAGCAAGGTGGAGCTCGATCACGGCGATCACGTGTTCTTCGCCTCCGCGTCGGAAATCGATCTGGAGGGCCTGGCGATGTTTCTGCAAAAGGCGCCCGCCAGGTATCGCAAGATTCACTGGCACCTGCAGATCCACCTGGGCATCTTCGAGGGCCGCGATCCGGATTACGCCGACCAGCGTGCTCGTCGCGATTTCATGCGTGAGATCTTTGTGCACGCGCTGAAGCGCGTGCCGGAACATCACATCCATTTGTACTGCACGACGCGAGAGCTCACCGCGCAATACGAGTATTTGGACGTGGCACCGTTCTACACGCTGCCCTATCCGGTGCACCCGCTCTTCCTGCTGCCCACGGCATCGAAGACATCGAGCGACAGCGTACGCATCGCCTGCCTCGGCCACAGCCGGCGCGAAAAAGGCTATCGAGAGCTGCCCATCGTGGTCCGCAGGTTGTGGAACGACTATCTGAGCAAGGGCCGCGCGCAACTGGTGATGCAGACGCGACGACGCGACCTGCGCCGTGCGCTCGACTCGACGGTGAACGATCTCGGGACGCACAGTGCCACGCCGCCGATCGTGTATGCGCCCTTCCCGCTGGACCTGGAACGCTATGCCGAGCTGGTCCGCAGCTCCGACATCGGACTGCTGCTCTATGACAGCACTCGCTACTACGCCCGCTGCAGCGGCGTGCTGCTCGAAATGCTCAGCGCCGGGGTACCGGTCATCGTTCCCGGAGGGTGTTGGCTCTCAGAACAAATCCACGACGAGAACCAGCGCCATCTGCGCGATATCGGCGCGCGTGCCACACCATTGGAGCTGGTTGGGAGTGATGCACTGACGTGGCAATCTCCCGCAAAAATCGATGGTGCAGCCATCTCTTTCACCGATGCCGAAGCGAGTTGCCATTTCGATCTCGCACCCGGCGCGCGCTCGTTGCTGCTCGGGTTTCGCTGGCTGGAGCCCTCGACTCCCGGCACGTATGCGCGGCTGGAACTGGAGCAATTCGATGCGCAGGGCGGGCTGCTGACGAGCTTTGCCGCCATCGTCGGCCCCGGCAGCGATCCGTCCTCGGTGTACTCCTTGTTCCATTTGCACGAGAACGCGCATCGCGCGCGTCTGAAATGGCGCAACGCCTGGGACGACGGCACGATCACCGTGGACTCGGTTCAGGCGCGGCTGTATGCCGAACATCATCCGGCCGGCTCGGTGGGCCTGACCGCGGCCAACATGGATCAAAGCGGCGAGCTGCTGGGCGACGTGTTGCTGCACATGGATCACTATCGCAAGCGCTCCGCCGCGTTCGCCAGCCGTTGCGCGGAATATTTCAACGCGGATCGGATCGTGGCGCAGCTGCTCAGCGCCGAATCGACCGAGCAGCCGAGACTTCACTCTCTCGCTTAGCGCCTCGATCCCGTTGCTGCAGGCAAGCGCGCAGCCGCTGCGCGCTGACGGGAATCATGTTCCCGAACCTGAACCGTCGTCGCGCGTCCCACCGGCCGATAAGCCAGGAGGCCGGCCCCGCCATTGCAAGCCTTGTCCCTGCAGCCGGCCATGCCGCTCCAGGCGCGCTTGAATCCCGGCGAACGTCCTGTCATGCGCCTGCGCCAGTTGCGGCACTGACAAGCCCGAGTCGAACCGCTCCAGCAGTTCGCGGTCCTCCTGCTCGCTCCACGGCTTACCGGCATTGGTCGGCGTGCGCGCACGGCTGTTGCGAGTTTTGGTCCGGTTGGTCATCTCCAGCGCGCGCACGGCTACATACAATGCGCGAATCACGTCCGGCGACTGATACGGCGAATCCGCCTCGAATATCTCGCCAGTCTGCGGGTTGACGCCGTTGGCCAGCGCGGACACGATGGCCAGAGCTTTGTTGTCATCCATGACTTCGATCTCCTTCAAAAACTGCTCTTGATGAAAGTGCTGCCGATGAACTGGAATTCACCGTGCCTCGCGGCGCGTAGCCTCGATGCTGGCTGCAGTGTAGGCGCGCTGACCGCGTGCAAATCCGCTGTATATCTGGCGAATGATCCAGAAATGACCGCGCTTTTCGCGCGCGTGATGTGCTGGGCAGGCCGAGCGGACGCGCGGGCGCGCGCAGGCGGCGGCTGACTCATGCGTGTCTTCGCCCTGTTCGTGGCCCTGCTGGCGGGCTCCTTGCTCTTGGCCGCAGTCTTCACGTATCCCGCCTGGTGGCTGGTCAGCCTGATCTCGATCGAACCGGTGCACCGCGTAATGCATCGCATAGCAATGCTGCTCGCCTTGATCGGCCTGGTGGTGCTCACACGACGGCTCGGCTTGTCGGACAAGGATTCGCTCGGCTATGGACTGCCACGCCGCGAGTTCCTCAAACAGATGGGCATCGGCTTTGCTTGCGGCATCGGCTTGATGCTGCCGCTCACGGCATTGCTGCTCGGGCTGGACATCAGGGAAGTGAAACCGGACTTCAATGCTCAATGGCTCGGGCTGGTCGCTGGCGGCGTGCTCGCCGGGTTCACGGTGGCCTTCATTGAAGAAACATTCTTCCGCGGCGTCTTGTTCACCGCAGTCTCTCGCACATCGAGCGCGACGGCCGCTGTCGTCGCGCCAAGCATCTTGTACGCTTCATTGCATTTCCTCGGCGGCAAGCTGCGCGTTCCGCCGGAGGATGTGTCGTGGGTGCACGGCTTCGAGGTGCTCAGCAAGCTGTTCGAGCGCTACGTTCAGCCGTTGACGTTCGCTGATTCGTTCGTGGCTCTGGCCGTGCTAGGCATGTTGTTCGCCCTAGTGCGGTTGCGAACCGGCGCCATCGCAGCCTGCGTCGGGCTGCACGCAGCCGGCGTAGCCTTTATCGCGGTTCTGCGCGAGGCGACGCGAGTCAATCCGGAAGCGGAGTTTGCCGT
Source organism: Steroidobacter sp. (assembly GCF_036406195.1). Taxonomy (GTDB): domain Bacteria; phylum Pseudomonadota; class Gammaproteobacteria; order Steroidobacterales; family Steroidobacteraceae; genus Steroidobacter. The sequence goes on along the minus strand of NZ_DASWVW010000022.1, from coordinate 85,765 downwards.
GCTCGTGGGCTCGTACGACGGCGTGATCGGCTGGGCCGCGCTCGTGTGGTTTGCGGTTATCGCAGCCGCGTTTGCTTTTTTGAGCCGGAGGCGCGCAGCCGGGAATTAGGCCTGGCGGATATCCAGCCGCTCGCGCAGCAACCTGAGCCGCTCGACGGCGTTGTCCATCTCCAGGCACTGCTGCTTCTCCGGCATGGGCAACGGCAGGATCTCCGCGAGTCGCATCCCGACCCAGCTGGCGTTCTCGTATAACGGCGGCGCCTCGCCGTAGGCCGCGCCCACCTGCACGAACGCTTGTTTCAACAGCTCGGCGAGAATTCCCAGATCCTCGGGAATCTCCATGGCCGGCTCCTCCGGCAGCAGGTTCACGTCGGCGATGTTCAAGCCATCGTTTTGCGTCTTCACGTTGACGATGGAGAACCGCTGCTCGCCGCGCGCCGTGATACCCAGCAAGCCATCATCGAGACGTTCGAAGTCGACAATGCGCGCCGTGGTGCCAATGTTGGTAGTGCGCGCCGTACCGCCGGCCTCGCGCCCTTCGGTGATCAGCGCCACGCCGAAGTTGCTGTTCTCCCGCATGCAGTGGCTCACCATGTCGAGATAGCGCGGCTCGAAAATGCGCAACCGCAGCGGACCGCCCGGGAACAACACCGTATTCAATGGAAACAAAGGCAGGACCACAGACATGAGTCCTCCTTGGCGACTAGCGCTTGCGCAGCCGGTCCAGCAACTTTCCGTGAATGCCGCCGAAGCCGCCATTGGACATGATCAGGACGTGGTCGCCGCTCACCAGCGCTGCGTCCAGCTGCGTGATCAGCTCATCCAGGTCCCGCACCGTCCGCGCGCGCTTGCCCAGCGCGGCAACGGAACCCGCGACATCCCAAGTGACACTCGGTCCCTGATACATCCAGACGTGATCAGCTTGCGATAGCGCACCAGCTAAAGCCGCGGAATGGGTGCCGAGTTTCATGGTGTTCGAGCGCGGCTCAAGCACCGCGATCAAGCGCGCCGAGCCGACCTTTCGGCGCAGGCCGTCGATGGTCGTCGCCACCGCGGTCGGGTGATGGGCAAAATCGTCGTACACCGTGATGCCATTGACGACACCACGCACTTCCATGCGCCGGCGCACGCCTTGGAATTCCTTCAACGCAGCGATCGACGTCTCGATGGGCACGCCCGCGCCGCGCGCTGCCAGGATCGCGGACAACGCATTCTCGGCGTTGTGCCGCCCGAGCATCGACCAGCTCACTTCGCCCACCGCCCGGGTACCCTGCATGATGGTAAAAGTGCTGTAGTCTCCGCCTGCCGGCGCCAGGGCATACCACGCCGTATCGCCATGCATGCCGCTGGCGAAGCGCTCCACCGGCGTCCAGCACCCCATGTCGATCACATGCATCACGTTGGCGTCACCGGCGTTCGCGACCACCAATCCGTGCCGCGGCACCATGCGCATCAGCTGATGAAACTGCCATTGGATCGAGGCCACGTCCGGATAGATGTCGGCGTGGTCGTGCTCGAGATTGTTCAGAATGGCGGTGCGCGGCCGGTAATGAACGAACTTGGCACGCTTGTCGAAAAAAGCCGTGTCGTATTCGTCCGCCTCGACGACGAAGTGCTGCCCGCCGCCCAGGCGCGCGGTGACGTTGAAGTTGCCGGGCACGCCGCCGATCAGGAATCCCGGATCGAGCCCGCCGTATTCGAGCAGCCAGGTGAGAATGCTGGAGGTGGTGGTCTTGCCATGCGTGCCTGCCACCGCCAGGGTCCAGCGTTTGTGGAGCACGTGACGCGCCAGCCATTCCGGACCCGAGGTGTAGGGAATATCGCTTTCCAGCAGCGCCTCGATCAGGGGATTGCCGCGGCTCATGACGTTGCCGACCACCACCATGTCGGGATTCAGCTTCAGCTGTTCGGGGCCGTAGCCTTCGATGACGTCGATGCCGAGCTCGCGCAGCTGGTCGGACATGGGCGGGTACACGCTCTGGTCCGAACCGGTGACGCGATGGCCCGAGGCGCGCGCCAGCGCCGCGATGCCGCCCATGAAGGTGCCGCAAACGCCGAGAATGTGAACGTGCATGAATCCCTGCTTGTGATCGAACGCGGCCAATATGCTGGCAGCTAACTTCTGAGGTTGAGCATCAGCTGCGCGACCGCGTGAGTGGAATAGATGATGGCCACCGTCAGCCCGATGCCCGTGATCAGGCTGCGATCCAGCGCCAGCATGAAGATGCGGCCCAGTACCAGCGCGGTGATCAGGAAGCGCAGCCTCACCCAGTTTATCGACACCTCATCGCTCCAGCCGAGCGCGAGTTGCATGGAACGGATGGTCACATCGAGCAGCAGCACCAGCAAGCCCACCCCGAGCAGGGCGGTGATGGTCTGCACGAAACGCTGGCGGCGGCCGAAGAACGCCAGCACCAGCCATAGCCAGGCGCCCAGCATGAGCGCGTCGACGCAGATGAACAGCAGCGCGGTGGACTGGTCCAGGGCGAACAGCCGCATGCGTACGAATCCCGTGCCCAGGTACGCAATCAGCGCCAGGGTCGCCAGGAATCTGGACGCCGGCAGGTCCTGCGGTCCCTTTCGCCACAGTGCGATGTCGAGGAAGCTTTGCAGAAAGCGCAAAATGACCATGAGCAAGATGCGTGTTGCAGCGGCAAGCCGGCGAAGCCAGCAAGTAATACCGGCGACTCCCCTATAATGCGAGCAATTGTACACGCACGCCCATGCAAGCCGCCCCACCAGTCGCCACGTCCGCTGAACTTCTACATGCGCTCGACCGGCTCGCCGCCGCCGACTTCGTCGCGCTGGATACCGAGTTCATGCGCGAGAGCACCTATTTTCCCAAGCTGTGCCTGGTCCAGCTCGCCACGCTGACGCCCGACGCAGCGGATGTCCATTGCGTACTGATCGACCCGTTGGCCGTACCGGACCTGCAGCCGCTGTGGAATTTTCTGAACGACCGCCAACGCACCAAGGTGCTGCATGCCGCACGGCAGGACCTGGAAGTGTTGTCCGTGGCCATGCGGGGCCCGCTGCAGGGGCCGATATTCGATACCCAGATCGCCGCTGCCCTGTTGGGCCAGCCCGCACAGATCGGCTACGGCGCATTGGTCGCCGCGCAGCTCGGGCAGCAGCTGGAGAAAGGTCATACGCGGACCGATTGGTCCCGCCGGCCGCTGAGCCCGGAGCAGTTACAGTACGCCGCCGACGATGTGCGCTATCTGGTGCCCTTGTATGCGAATTTGCGAGACCTCCTTGCGGCAGCGGGACGCACGCAATGGTTGTTCGAGGAAACTCGTGAGCTGGAAGATCCTTCGCTCCATCGCACGGAGCCGGATGCGGCTTGGAAACGGTTGAAGGGTTTGGACCGGCTGCGTCCCGAGCAGCGCGCCACCGCGAAATTGCTCGCCCACTGGCGCGAGGAAACGGCGATCAAACACGACAAGCCTCGCGGTTGGATTCTGGCGGACGATGCCCTGCGTGAAATCGCCGAGCGGCTGCCTGGCAGTGCGCAGGAACTGGAGAACATCCGCACGCTGCCTGCTGGCGTGGTTCGTCGGCGCGGCGAGGAGTTGCTTGTGCTCGTGACCAAGGGGCGCGAACAGGGTGGCACCGAGCCGGCTGCAAATCTGCCGCCCCGGCCTGAACCTCAGCAGCTCGCGATGGTGACCAAGCTGATGAGCTTCACTCGCGCGACGGCCGAGGAATTGAACATCAGCCCGGAGTTGCTGGCGACCCGGCGCGATGTTGAACAATTGGTGTTTTCGAAGCGCACCGATCGCCTGAGCAGCGGTTGGCGTAAAGATGTGATCGGCGATCGCCTGATCGCCAAGCTGCAAAGCCCCTGATTGCCTCGCCACCGCTTCGCGGCGCTCGGCAGAAAACAGAGTCTTATTTCTTCTTTCCGCGCTTCGCGCGGTAAGAGCCAAGAGCTCAGTGCGAGACTTCCGCACTTCGCGCCGATCAAGAGCCAGTCAGTGCGCTACAGCTTGTCGGCGCTCAAAAAAGCAGGCCCGCGTGCCGCAAGCATGCGGCACGCCAATCAGGGCGGCTGGTTGAGCCAAAGTTCTTGGTTCGTCTTGAAAAAATTAGAAAATGATTTCCCCCTCCCAGCGGGAGGGGGTCAGGGGGTGGGCGCAATCCACCCCCGAGGAAATGTAAGACAACTATTTCTTCGCGCGAGCCTTGCCACCGCGACGCGCGGCCTTCGCCGGACGGCGAGCAACTTTGCGCGCAGCCTTCTTCGCAACGCGACGAGCGGCCGGGCGCTTGGAAGATTTCTTCGCGACCTTGCCTCTGGCAGCCTTCTTCGCCACCTTGCTCTTGGCAGCGGACTTGCCGGCAGCCTTCCGCTTACCAGCAGCCTTACCCTTCGCAGCAGCCTTCTTCCCGGCAGCCTTCTTCCCGGCGGCCTTCTTGCCCGCCTGCTTCGCCGAACCCTGCTTCGCTGCCGGCTTGGCCGACTTCGCAGCGGCACCGCCAGCAGACTTCTTCTTCGAAGAAGGTGCCTTGCGGGAAGCAGACGACCGGGTGACCTTCACCTTGGACGCCGGCACCGGCTTCGCCAACGCCGCGGCTTCCATCCGCTCGGACACTTCTTCGAGCTCGCCCTCGCCCGCCACCTTGCGCAGCAGGCCGAGCTTGGAATAGTGCTCGATCAGCGGCTTGGTCTGCTCGTCGTACACGGACAAGCGCTTGCCGATCACTTCCTCGTTGTCGTCGGGGCGTTGATAGAGCTCCGCGCCATCCTTCGAGCAGGTGTTCACGCCTTCGGGCAGGGTGTGCACGTTGTACACCGTGCCGCACTGGGGGCAGATGCGGCGGCCGGCGAGGCGCTGCATCAGGGTTTCGTTACGCACATCCAGCAACAGCACCGCATCCAACGGCTGACCGATCTCTTCCAGCAGCGCGTTCAGCGCATTGGCCTGCTCGATGTTGCGGGGGAAGCCGTCCAGGATGAAACCGTTGGCGGCATCCTCCCGGCCCAGGCGCTCGCGAATCAGTCCAAGCACGATGTCATCCGACACCAGTTGCCCGGCGTCCATCACCGACTTGGCTTGTTTGCCAAGCTCCGTGCCGCGAGCCACTGCGTCGCGCAGCAGATCACCGGAGGAAACCTGGGGCACGCCGTATTTGCTCTGCAGGCGCTGTGCCTGAGTCCCCTTGCCCGAGCCGGGCGCACCCAGCAATACGATCCGCATCATTTTTGAATCCGACCTCCCGACAAGAGCCGGGGAGGGTACAGAAAGCGACGTTCGAGCGCTATCCTTCGCGACCATTGCGACCGCTCGCATCCCCTTGCCTCAAGAGGCGTCAAGAAACATGCCGAAGAAACCCAGCCCGAGCACAGCGCGCTCGAAGAAGAAGGCCCGTCCCCGCAATGCCTTCTACGCCCAGTCCGGCGGCGTCACCGCTGTCATCAACGCCTCGGCTGCCGGCGTGATCGAAGCCTGCCGTCGCGGGTCCAGCCGCATCGGCAAGGTCTACGCGGGACGCCATGGCATCGTCGGCGCCTTGACAGAAGATCTGATCGATACCAGCAAGGAATCCGCGGCCGCCATCCGCGCGCTGCGCCACACGCCTTCCGGAGCCTTCGGCTCGGCACGTTACAAGTTGAAAAAGTTCGAGGACAACCCGGCGCAGTACCAGCGCCTGATCGAAGTGTTCAAGGCGCACGACATCGGCTATTTCTTCTACAACGGCGGCGGCGACTCCGCCGACACCTGCCTGAAGGTTTCGCAGCTGGCCGACAAGCTGGGCTACCCCATTCAGGCCATTCACGTGCCCAAGACGGTGGACAACGACCTGCCCTTCACCGACTGCTGCCCCGGCTTCGGCTCGGTGGCGAAATATGTCGCGGTGTCGATTCGTGAAGCCGGCTTCGACGTGGCCTCGATGGCCAAAACGTCCACCAAGGTGTTCATCATGGAAGTGATGGGCCGTCACGCCGGCTGGATTGCGGCCGCCGGCGGGCTCGCCGCGGAGAAGGAAGGCGACGCTCCGCACATCATCCTGTTTCCCGAGATCACCTTCGAAGAGGACAAGTTCCTGGCGCGCGTCAAAGCGTGCGTGGAAAAATTCGGCTACTGCGCCATCGTGGTCTCCGAGGGCGTGAAGAACGCCGAGGGCAGGTTCCTGTCCGATGCCGGCCTGCGCGATGCATTCGGTCATGCGCAGCTCGGTGGCGTCGCGCCGGTGATCGCACAGCTGGTGAAAACCAAGCTCGATTACAAATATCACTGGGCTGTCGCCGACTATCTGCAGCGCGCGGCCCGCCACATCGCCGCGAAGGTGGACGTGGAGCAGGCGTATGCGCTCGGCAAGGCCGCAGTGGAGCTGGCGCTCGAGGGTCATAATTCGGTGATGCCCACCATCGTGCGCACCTCGCAGAACCCGTATCGCTGGAAGATCGGCATGGCGCCGCTCGACCAGGTCGCGAATCAGGAGAAGATGCTGCCGCGTGACTACATCACGCCGGACGGCTTCCACATCACCGCCAAGGGCCGCCGGTATCTCAGCCCGCTGATCCGCGGCGAGGACTACCCGCCCTATCGCGACGGCCTGCCTCAATACGTGACGCTGAAGAACGCGCCGGTGAAGAAAAAGCTGGATACCCCCTTTGTGCTATAGTCCGCGCGCTTTTTGAGCCGCTCAAACTGGTGTATTCACGGTATTTCGTGCGCGCCTTCAGCCTGCCCGCGGCTCGTGCAGCGGGCGCGCCTCCATCTGGATTGGAACTGCCTTACTGACGATCTGCTGCTGGTAAAAATTCGGTTCATAACGATTGCCCGCAAGGGGGAGGAAGTTGATGTCCACAGATGTCGCGCTTTGGCTCGCGATCGGCGCCGGTGTTCTGGCCGTGCTGTATGGCGTAATTTCGGTCGGATGGATCAATAAGCAACCTGCCGGCAACGAGCGCATGCAGGAGATCGCGGCGGCGATCCAGGCCGGCGCCAAGGCCTATCTGAATCGTCAGTACTCCACCATTGCCATCGTCGGCGTGGTGTTGCTGGTCGTGCTCGGTCTGGCCCTGGATTGGGCGACGGCGGGCGGTTTCGCGGTCGGCGCCATTCTCTCGGGCCTGGCCGGTTATATCGGCATGAATGTTTCGGTGCGCGCCAACGTGCGTACCGCGCAGGCTGCGAGTGTCGGTCTCAATCCGGCGCTGCAAGTCGCCTTCCGCGGGGGCGCCATCACCGGCATGCTGGTGGTGGGTCTCGGCATGATCGGCGTGGCGGGTTACTTCACGCTGATGCGCCCGGTCATCGGTGACGAAGCCGCCCTGCACTCGCTGGTCGGCCTCGCATTCGGCGGTTCTCTCATCTCGATCTTTGCGCGTCTCGGTGGCGGCATCTTCACCAAGGGCGCCGACGTGGGCGCGGACCTGGTCGGCAAGGTCGAAGCCGGCATTCCGGAAGACGATCCGCGCAATCCTGCGGTGATCGCCGACAACGTCGGTGACAACGTCGGTGACTGCGCCGGCATGGCGGCAGACTTGTTCGAAACGTATGCGGTCACCGTGGTCGCCACCATGGTGCTCGGTGGCTTGATGTTCGTGAGCGCCGACGGCGGGCTCGACATCCGCTACATCATCTATCCGCTGCTGCTGGGTGCGGTCTCCATCGTCGCTTCCATCATCGGTTCGTACTTCGTGAAGGCTCGCGACGGCGGCAAGATCATGAACGCGCTGTACCGTGGCACGGCCGTATCCGGCGTGCTCGCGCTGATCGCGTTCTGGTTCGTGAGCGATATGGTCATGGGTGAAGCGGCCGGCGACCTGTTTGCCTGCGCCGTCATCGGCCTGGTGCTCACCGCCGCGCTGATCTGGATCACCGAGTTCTACACGGCCACCGAGTTCTCGCCGGTGCGCTACGTCGCGGCCGCGTCGCAGACCGGTCATGGCACGAACGTCATCGCGGGTCTCGCGGTTTCGATGAAGTCGACGGCACTGCCGGTGCTCGCGGTGTGCGCGGCCATCTGGGGCGCGTATCACATCGCCGATCTGTACGGCATCGCCATCGCGGCTACCGCAATGCTGTCGATGACCGGCATGATCGTGGCGCTCGACGCGTACGGTCCGATCACCGACAACGGCGGCGGCATCGCCGAGATGTCCGGCCTGCCGGGCGACGTGCGCAAGATCACCGACGCGCTCGATGCGGTCGGCAATACGACCAAGGCGGTCACCAAGGGTTACGCCATCGGCTCGGCGGGTCTCGCCGCGCTGGTGCTGTTCGCCGACTACACCCACAACCTCGATGCCGCCGGCAAGCTGCAGGCGTTCTCGCTGTCCGATCCGGCGGTGATCATCGGCTTGTTCATCGGCGGCCTGGTGCCCTACCTGTTCGGCGCCATGGCGATGGAAGCCGTGGGCCGCGCGGCCGGCTCAGTGGTGGTGGAAGTGCGCCGCCAGTTCCAGCAGATCAAGGGCATCATGGAAGGCACGGCCAAGCCGGACTATTCCAAGGCCGTGGACATGCTGACGCGTGCGGCCATCAAGGAAATGATCGTGCCGTCGCTGCTGCCCATCCTGGTGCCAGTGATCGTGGCCTTCGGCATGAACTTCCTCATGGGGCCGGGCGCGGGCATTCGCGCGCTGGGCGGTTTGCTGATCGGCACGATCGTGACCGGCCTGTTCGTCGCCATCTCCATGTGCACGGGCGGCGGCGCGTGGGACAACGCCAAGAAGTACATCGAAGAAGGCAACTTCGGCGGCAAGGGCTCGGAGACGCACAAGGCGGCGGTCACGGGTGACACCGTCGGCGATCCGTACAAGGACACGGCGGGCCCGGCGATCAATCCGCTGATCAAGATCATCAACATCGTGGCGCTGCTGTTGGTGCCGTTGCTGTAAATCTCGCCAACGTCGAGCACGAAGGGCGCAGCATCGCTGCGCCCTTTTTATTGGTGCAGACTCCGCAGATGGATGACTCACGCAAGCCCGCTCCCCGCTTGCCCGCGGCGGCCCGTTATCTGCTGTTGCTGTTTGCCGGGCTGTGCGTGGCGCTGGGAGTGATCGGCATTTTCGTGCCCGGCCTGCCGACGACGGTATTCATCTTGATGGCCGCCTGGGCCGCGGCGCGCAGCTCACCACGCTTTCATCTATGGCTGGAGGGCAATCCCACCTTCGGCCCGATGCTGAGCAACTGGCGGAAGTACGGCGCGGTGAGCCGTCGCGCGAAGATCACGGCCACGGTGATGATGGCAGCGTGCGCGGGACTCTTGTTTCTCACCACGTCCAGGATGTGGCTCGCCGAAGCCGTCACGGGCTTCATGGCAATCGTGCTGATGTGGCTGTGGTTCCGGCCGGAGCCGCCGCCCGAAATTCAGTGACTGCGCGCTAAACGATGCTGCGCGCCGGCACCACGCGGGCTAGTGGCTGCGGACGACCGAGATAGAAGCCCTGCAGGAAGTCCACGCCCATCTTCTTGGCCGCATCCAGCGCACCGGCATCTTCGACCTGCTCCGCGATCACCCGGAAGTTCAGCGTGCGCGCCAGCTTGATCATCGCCGCCACCATGGCCTGATTCACCGAGTCCACGGCCAGGTTGCGAATGAACGTGCCGTCGATCTTCAGATAGTCGAGCGACAGGTTCTTCAGATTGCCGAACGACGACAGGCCGCGCCCGAAATCGTCGAGCGCGAACTGGCAGCCCATGCCGTGCAACACGCCGATGAAACGCTGCGCATGTTCGATGTTGGTGATCACCGAGTTCTCGGTGACTTCGAAGCACAGCTGATTCGGCGACACCCCGGTGCGGTCGAGCACGTCGACCACGAACTCCAGGAACTGCGGATCGCCCAGCGTCTGGCCGGAAAGATTGATCGAGAGACTGCGGCTGGACGGCAAGCGAATGCCGCCACGGCCCAGCGCGGTCAGCGCCGTCTGCACCACCCAGCGATCCACATCCGACATCAGGCGATAGCGCTCGGCCGCACGCAAAAACTCCGCCGGAGAAATGCCGCCCGGGACATTGTCGTCCTGCAAGCGCAGCAGCACTTCCAGCGCCGGCCCGGTATCGGTCGCAGCTGAGGCAATGATGGGCTGCGCCATCAATTCGAAACGGTTGTCCTTCAGCGCCGACTGCAGCCGCTGCAGCCACTGAATCTCGCCGCGATGGCGCGCGACGGCCTCATCGCGCGCCGAGTAGACGTGCACATGATTGCCCTGCTTCTTGGCGACATAGCAGGCCGAGTCGGCTGCGCTCATCACTTCATCGGGCGCGCCGCTTTCGCGCGAGATCTCGATCAAGCCGACGCTGATGCCGATGTTGAAAATCTTGTCCTTCCACACGAAGCGGTAGTCGCTGATCTTGCGCACCACGTCGTCGGCGATCTGCCGCGCCTTGTCCAGCGGACAGCCGACCAGCAACAGTCCGAACTCATCGCCACCCAGGCGGCCGACGGTATCCGAATCGCGCACCGTTTCTTTGATCAGCGCCGCAACCTCGCGGAGCATGCCGTCGCCGGCCATGTGACCGCAGGTGTCGTTCACGGCCTTGAAGCGGTCGAGGTCGAGGTAGCACAGCACGTGCTTGCCTTCGTTGGTATGCGCCGTCTGCAGCGCCTCTTCCAGGCGGCGCTCGAACTCGCGGCGATTCACCAGGCCGGTGAGCGCGTCGTGGCTGGCCTGATACGACATCTGCTTGGTGATACCGCGCAGCTCGCTCACATCGCGAACCACGACCACGGTTCCGACCAGGTCGCCCTTCTGACCTTTCAGCGGCGTAACGGTGAGCTCCACCGAGCGCTCTTCATTGCCACTGCGCGAGATCATCAAGCCACGCCGGCCGGCGGTGACCTTGGACTGCGTGGCGAGACAATGACGCACCGGATCGCCCAGCGAGCGACGATCGCTCTCGTCCAGCAACTGAATGATGTCCGTGATGCTCTTGCCGAGAGCGTCGACGGCGGTCACACCCATCAACTGCTCGCCGGCTTGATTGACATAGTCGATGCGACCACTCACGTCGGTGGTGATGATGCCCTCGCCGAGCGAGTCGAGCGTTTCCCACGCGGTGGGACGACCGCGAGCCACCGCGGCCACCGGCATGGAGCGCGGGCCCATCTCGACCAGCGTCAACAGCAATGCCGGCCCGCCCTGGTAGTCGATGCGCACGGCGGACAACTCGACGCGCGCGGTGCCGCCGTCTTCATCCGGATGCAGCTCGATTTCCAGACGCTCCAGACCCGGTTCGCCCGCCAGCGAACGGCGCAGGTGTTCAGTCACCAGCTCGGTGTAATCCGGATGCAGCAGGTCGGCGATCGTCTTGCCGGTGAGCTGCTCGGCGCTGGGGCTGCCGGTCAACGCCGCGAACCGCTGATTGGCGAACACGATGTGATCGCGATGCACGGCGACCGCTTCCTGCAGGCCGGCGAGCAGACCTACCAGCGAGCGCTCGCGCTCGCCGATCATCAGGTCCTTCATCGCCATCTGTTCGAGCAGGCGGTTGGCACTCTCGGCGAATTCGGCAGCTGGCCCGTTGACGCGAATGCGCTCCGCAAACCGGCCCGAGCGCACGATGCCCTCCAGCTGGCCAGCAGCGCGCGTCAGAGCCGCGCTCCGGCGCTCCCGCCAGAGAATGAAACCCAGCAGCAGCACGACTGCGACGGCGAGAGAAATGGTCAAAGTCCCCAACAGGGCACTCACATTGAAACGCTCTTGTCCTTCGATCCCCTGATTGAACGAGCCACCGCACGCGGGGACCCGCACTTTCGGTTGGTTACAACGGCGCCGCTAGGATTCACGCGAGCACCTGGTTGTCTGGTCGAAATCGCCGGGGCACTTACGACGGTCACCGGAACGGAGCATAGCGAACGGTTCAACATCTGCCGGGGGGATTGACCATATTGTATGCGGCGAGCAGAGGAATATTGGCCTGAATGCGTCCCTGAAGAACATTTCAGGGTTCCCAGCAGTCCTGGCGCGCGGCGACATCAGCTGGCCCCGACCCAGTATTTACCGCATGTTCAACGCATGTCCGCAACGCCGCGCAGACGCCGTCCTGGCGCCTTGTGTGACGTAATTAAAGCCCGTACCCTTGCGCCGCCCGCGCCGCACCGTTTTCAAACGCTGGAAACGGCCTGCGCGGACGAGGCCGGACGCGCCGCGCCGGCCCGGGTATCAGGCCTGATTTGTCTACGAATATTGCCTATGAATATCGAGTTCGCTCGCGAGCAGATGGTGGAACACCAGGTGCGTGCCTGGGAAGTGTTCGACGACCGGGTGCTGGCCACCATGCGCGAGATCCGGCGCGAGAATTTTGCTCCCGCCCCGTATGGCGAGGTCGCCTTCGCCGATGCCGCCATTCCGCTGCCCAGAGGACAGCAGATGCTGCCGGCGAAAATCCAGGGCCGCATCCTGCAGGCACTGACGCCGGAACCCAGCGACGTCGCGCTGGAGATCGGCGCCGGCAGCGGCTACCTGAGCGCGTGCCTCGGCCGTCTTGCCGCGCGCGTGCGCTCGTTGGAGATCTTCCCGGAGCTGGCCGAGCTGTCCCAGCGCAATCTGTTCACGGCCGCCGTCAACAACGTGGCGGTGGAAGTCGCCGACGGCATGCAGCTCACCGAGCAGGCGGCTTACGATGTGATCGCCGTGACCGGCTCCCTGCCCTTGTACGACGAGCGCTTCCAACAGGCGTTGCGCATCGGCGGACGACTGTTCGTGGTGGTCGGTCAGGCGCCAGTCATGGAAGCCTGGCAAGTGACCCGCGTGGGCGAGCGTGAATGGCAACGTGTCAGCTTGTTCGAGACCGTGATCCCGCCGCTGGTGAACGCGCCGCGCCCGTCCGAGTTCGTATTCTGACCGGTTCCGGCGTCCTGGACGCCGGCCTGGAAATCGCGGCCCGCATCGAGGCCGTGCCATTGAGGCTCTGACCATCGAGCCGCGGACATTGAATCGACATGAGCACTTCCCAACAGATCGCCGAGATCACGCCCGCCGAATTCGTCGCCCGCCGCGCCCGCGGCGACGCGCTGACCCTGCTCGATGTGCGCGAATCCTGGGAGCTCGGCGTCGCCAGCGTGCCGGCTGAACAGCAGGTCGTGCACATTCCCATGGGCGAGGTCGCCGACCGTCTCGGCGAGCTGGATCGCAACCAGGAAGTGGCAGTGTTGTGCCGCTCCGGGCGGCGCAGCCTCGAAGTGGCCAAGTTCCTGCAACAAAACGGCTATCGCGCGGTCAACGTTACGGGCGGCATCCTGGCGTGGTCACGCGATCTGGATGCAACCATTCCGACGTATTGATGCGTCTCAGTGACGCATCACAGGGACGCCTTCGCGGCCCGGCCGATGCTCTGCTGCCCGGTCAGTGTCATTGATGGTTAAGCTCGGCCGCGCCCGAAGCGCGGGCGCCATTATTGATTCGCCAGCGTGTCATCATCGGCGAACGGAATTGGGACTGGAACAAACAAGATGAAAGTACGCGCTCCGCTCGTCATCGCCGCTTGCAGTCTGATACTCGCCTCCGCCAGTGCCGGGGCCGCCGATCTGATCACCGTCTATCAGCGCGCCTTGCAGAACGATCCGCAGATCCGCGAGGCGGATGCGCTGCGCCTGGCCAGCCGCGAGTCCAAGCCGCAGGCACTGGCCGCGCTGTTGCCCCAGCTCGAGGTCAGCGGCTCGTACAGCAAGTTCGATGAAGACCGCAGCCGGACGGACCTGACGAGGAGCAATCCCGAGGACGACGAGAGTCCATTGGTGCCCTTCCCACTGACCAGCACCGCCGACATCACCGCCAAGCAGTACGATTTGGTGCTGCGCCAGTCGTTGTTCCGGTGGGACCAGTGGATGACTCTGCGCCGCGCCGACGCCCAGGTGGCGCAGGCCGAAGCGGACTTTCAGTTTGCTCAGCAGGATCTGATCCAGCGCACGTCCGTGCGTTATTTCGACGTGCTCGCCGCGCAAGACACCGTCGATGCCGCTCAAGCTGCTCTGGACGCGTTCGCGCGCCAGCTCGAGCAAGCGAACAAGCGTTTCGAAGTCGGCTTGATCGCCATCACCGACGTGCAGGAAGCCAAGGCCGCGCACGACCAGGCCGCCGCCGCCCTGATTCAAGCAAAACGCTCGCTCGCGACGGCGCGCGAGCTGCTGCGTGAACTGACCGGCGAATCGTTCGACTCCCTTGCCACGCCGGTCGACGACATGCCGCTGAAGACGCCCGAGCCCGCCAACGAGGAGCAATGGGTGAGCGCGGCGCTGGAGCAGAACCTCCAGGTCATCTCGGCTCGTCTGGCCACCGACATTGCCAAGCAGGATGTGCGCGTGGCGCGCTCCGGCCATTTGCCGTCCATCGATCTGGTGGCAAGCCGCGGAGATCGGGACTACACGGGCGATCAGGTCGGCCGTAACGCAGGCGGTGTGTCGCGCGCGCCGGCCGATCAGTCACAGGTCACCGATTCCATCGGCGTCCAGGTGACCATCCCCATCTACTCCGGCGGAGCCACCTCGTCCCGCGTGCGTCAGCAGGTTTACCTGCATCGCGCGGCCCGTGAGCGGCTGGAGCGCGCAAATCGCGAGACCGAGCGTTCGGCTCGCGACGCATATCTCGGCGTGCTCAGCGAGATCTCGCGCGTTCAGGCGCTGCGCCAGGCGCTGGAATCCAGCCGCACGGCGCTGCAGGCCACCGAAGCCGGCTTCGAAGTAGGCACTCGCACCACGGTCGATGTCCTTGATGCCCGCCGCCGGCTGTTCGAAGCGCAGACCAACTACGCCCGTAGCCGCTACGACTACATCCTGAACGTGCTACAGCTGCAGCTCGCCACTGGCACGCTCGATCGCGCCGATCTGGAAGAGATCAATTCCTTCCTGCGCGAGCGGGCCATCACGCGCTGATATCACGTGGCGCGGCTGCAGGCCGCGCCCGCCTCCCCGCCTGGCCGGAACTCATCCGGCAGCAATGCGTTGCCTTTCTGATCGATATCCCGCCCCATATCCGGGCGCACAGTCTGGCGGATATCCCAATCGATCTCGATCCATGGGCCGGTCGATGCACCCGTCGATATCATGGCGCCGCGCCGCCGCGCCTGAGCACCAGGGTGGCACGGACGGTCGGCTTTCGACGGAGGCTCCCATGAGCGCCACGCCTCACTCTTCCGATACTCGAACCGCCGGCACCCTGGGTCCGGAACCGCTGCCGCTGTCGCTGCTCGTCAATGGCGAAGTGCGCACCGCGCTCGCCGATCCCGCCACGACGCTGGTCGAATTCCTGCGCGATTCGCTTGGCCTGACCGGTACCAAGATCGGTTGCGATCGTGGCGCATGCTCGGCATGCACCGTATGGATCGACGGCGAAGTCGCCGCGAGCTGCATGACCCTCGCCTTCGATGTGCGCGACCAGAGCATCACCACCATCGAAGGGCTGAGCCATGAAGGCAAGCTGCATCCGGTGCAACGCGCCTTCATCGAACACGACGCCCTCCAATGCGGTTTCTGCACGCCCGGCATGGTGATGAGCTGCGCGCATCTGGTGGACAAGAATCCTCGCTGCACGCTCGAAGATGTGAAGGCCGCGATCTCCGGCCATCTGTGTCGCTGCGGAGCCTATCCAAACATCTTCAAGGCCACGCTGGCTGCCGCAGCCGCCGTCGACCAGGACCGCTCGGCATGAGCACCGAACGCCAGTTACTTGCTGGCATCGTCGGCGAGCCGATGCAGCCGGTCACACGCCAGGTGCCTCACGAGGAACCGCCGGAGTGGCCCACGAATGCCGAGCTGCAAGTCGTTGGCCGTGACGTGCCACGCTTGGACGCTGTGGAGAAGGTTACCGGCCGCGCGCGCTTTACGTTCGATGTGCAAGTGCCCGGCATGCTGTACGCCCGTGCAATCAACAGCACCGTGCCGCATGCACGCATCAAGTCGATCGATACAGCGCAAGCTGAAAAGTATCCGGGCGTGCGCGCGGTGCATGTGCTCGAAAAGTTGTTGCTGGTGGCGCAGCTACGCGATCCGGGAAAGGAAGCAAACGAGCGCTACCCCATCGTACGCTTCACCGGCCAGCCGATCGCTGCAGTCGCCGCGACCTCCGCGCGAGCCGCTGAAGCTGCGGCGAAGTTGGTTCGTATCGAATATGAGCCCCTGCCCCATGTCACCGAACTGGCGGATGCGATGCAGCCGGACTCACCGGCCGTATATCCAGGCCCCACGGAGCAAGCGGCGACCGCGGGCGGAGGCGGAGCCCCGCGCGGTCTGCCGCAAAAAGGTAACTTGCGCGGCCCGAATACGCGCGGCTCACGTGGCGATATCGATCTCGGCTTTCGCGAAGCCGATGTGATCGTCACAGGTGAATATCGCACGCAAGTTCAAACTCACACGCCGCTGGAAACTCACGGCATCGTCGCCGACTGGCATGACGATGAGCTGATTCTCTATGCATCGACGCAGCACGTTATGAGCGTGCGCGACGAAGCAGCCGGCGTCTTCAACCTACCGAAGGAAAGGATTCGCGCCATCAGCGACTACACCGGCGGCGGATTCGGCGCGAAGTACGGCATTGGCAATTACGGCACGTTGGCTATTCATCTCTCTCGCAAGGCGCGCGCGCCGGTCCGGCTCGTGCTGGATCGGCGCGAAGAGCACGTATCGGTCGGCAATCGCCCCAGCAGCCTGCAGCGCTTGAAGATCGGTGCGAAGAGCGACGGCACATTGACCGGCATCGAGCTGCAAAGCTTCGGCACCGGAGGCGTTGCGGCCGGAGCTGGCGTCGGCGGCTGTCATCACAGCATGTATCCGTGCCCGAACGTGAAGATCGAGCACTACGACGTATTCACCAACGCCGGGCCGTCCACAGCCTTTCGTGCCCCCGGCCAGGTGCAGGGAATATTCGCGCTAGAGCAAGCCATGGACGCACTTGCTGCACGGTTGCAGATGGACCCTATCGCGTTACGAGACAAGATCGATACGCGCGATGCCGATGATGTTCGCGCCCGCGCGGCGGAGCGTCGCATCGGCGCAGAGAAATCTGGCTGGTCACGGCGGCGTGCGCCTGGAAGCGATCCAGGGCCGATCAAGCGCGGCATGGGCATGGCGCAGTCCATGTGGCCCTACATCGTCAACAGCTACACGACCTGTGAAGTGCGAATTTCAGGCGACGGCACCGTCGAGGCCTTTTGTGGCACGCAGGACATTGGCACCGGCACACGAACTGTGTTCGCGCAGGTTGTCGCCGAGGAGCTTGGACTTCGAGCAGAAGACATCACAATCCATGTCGGTGACTCTCGTTTTCCTCCTGGACCACCGTCAGGCGGTAGCCGCGTCACCAGTTCGCTGACGCCAGCTGCGCGCAACGCGGCTTACGCGGCACGACGTGATATTGCGGGTCGGGTCGCGCCGCTGTTGCAAGCAAATCCCGACGATCTGATCTTTCATCGCGGGCGCATCGAAAAGCGCGGCGATCCAGCGGCGTCTCTCGGTTTCTCCGAAGCACTGCGCCGCGCCGGCATTGAAACCCTCGTTCACTGCGCCGATCGTCGCGACGACTACGAAGGTTATGCGCGCAAGGCGGGTGAGCTGTTCATCAGCTCGCATGCGATCGGCGGCGTGCAGTTCGCGGAAGTCTGTGTCGACACCGAGACCGGCGTGGTCAAAGTCGAGCGCGTCGTCGCCGTGCACGATTGTGGACGGCCGATCAATCCCAAGCTGGTCGAGAGCCAGATTCTCGGCGGCGTGATTCAGGGCGTGAGTTATGCGCTCTATGAGGAACGGCGCCTCGATGCGGCGACGGGCGTGCAGCTCAACGCCAACATCGATCAATATAAGATCGTCGGCGCGCGCGAGACGCCACAGATCGAAGTGCACCTGATCGAGCTGTTGGGGCGGCAATCGTCCACGGACGCGCGAGGCGTTGCGGAACCTGCCAACATAGCGACCGCGGCAGCCGTGGCAAATGCGTTCTTCAACGCCACTAGCAAGCGCATCTACACGCTACCCATGACACCCGCGAACGTGCTCGCGGCCCTGCGCTCGGAGTGACCCGGAGTGGGTATGCAAAGTTTCGAGTGGGTGGATGTAACGTCGGTCGAAGAAGCGGCAGCGCTCCTGGCCGCAACCTCGGCGCATGCGCCGGTGATCGCGAAGGCGGGCGGCATGGATCTGCTCGATCTGATGAAGGAGGGCATCGTTCGTCCAGCGCGTGTGGTCAACCTCAAACGCATCCGCTCGCTGGGCGAATTGCAGCTCGATAACACGGGCCTGCGACTGGGCGCGTTGATGACGCTGACTCAAATCGAGCGGGACGCCGGCATCCGTTCTCACTATCGGGCGTTGGCAGAAGCTGCGTCGCATGCAGCCACCCCACAAGTGAGGAACGCGGCGACGATTGGCGGCAACCTGTTGCAACGGCCACGTTGCTGGTATCTGAGGAACGATCACTTCCATCGCGTCGCCCCATCGGACCCCAAGGTGGACCCCAAGGTGGATCATGCCGAGCACCAGCACCACGCCATCTTCGACAATCAACAGACAGCGATAGTGCATGCATCCACGCTGGCGACGGCATTGGTGGCGTATGACGCGACCGTGCATCTGACATCCAACGAGGGATCGTCGCGTGCGGTGGCGTTGCAAGACTTTCTGTTGCCGCCGTCGATGGAGCGCGATCGCGATACCCTCATCGCCGATGGTGAGATCCTGACTCGCGTCAGCGTGCCGCCTATACAGGCGAATACACGATGCGCGTATCACAAGCAGACGGAGCGAGACAGTTATGACTGGCCGATCTGCGACGTCGCCGTCGTGCTGCAGATGAATGGCGATACGGTCACCGCCGCGAAAATCGTGCTTGGCTGGGTCGCTCCGACACCGCGCCGCGCGATGGAAGCGGAAGAGTTGTTGGTCGGCCGCAAGCTCGACGAACGAGCCGCCACCGAAGCCGCTGCGGTCGCCGTTCGCTCCGCCACGCCGCTCGTCAAGAACGCCTACAAGGTCGACGTGCTCCGCGCCGTCATCAAACGCACCCTGTTAGCCGCGACCTGACGACTCGCCCGGCTCCGAGCATCTTGCGGTGCCCGAATAGAAGTCATTCTGCCGCCGCCTTGCGCGACCTGCTCAACCCCGATGCCCGAGCAATCTCGCCGGCAGGAACAACAGCGCCTTGAGGAAGGCGAACATCGCCTCGACCACCACCGCCAGCGCGCGGAACGGCAAGGACAACAGCCAGATCAGCGGCAGCAGAAAGATGATCAGCAGCGCCAGCGGCCAGGCGACGACGAACAGCAGACACCAGGCGATTACGACCAGCACGAACGACATTGCCATCTCCTCAACGTTTGCCACCGCCTCGGCAGGCGGATGTTGTCGCCGCCCGCCAGAGCTGGCGGCGCGGCGCATTCGTTGCTTGAGATGCGCCAGCGCTACATAAGGTTGCAGCACCGGCTCGTTTGCATCAGCTGCCGCGAGTGACTGGCATCTCCACCCCGGCGCCCGGCTTGCTCGCGTACCGGGCCAGCTCCAGCTTGGCGATGGCGTTGCGATGAACCTCGTCCGGCCCATCCGCGAGCCGCAAGGTGCGCTGACCCGCCCACAGGCTGGCGAGCGGGAAATCCTGCGACACGCCGCCCCCGCCGTGCGCCTGGATGGCCCAGTCCAGCACCTGCAAGGCCACGTTCGGCGCGACCACCTTGATCATCGCGATTTCCTGCCTGGCGACCTTGTTGCCCACCGTGTCCATCATGTACGCCGCGCGCAGCACCAGCAGACGCGCCTGATCGATCATGCAACGCGCATCGGCAATGCGTTCGTGCCACACCGATTGTGCGGACACGGGTTTGCCGAACGCGACGCGTGAGCTCAGGCGCTTGCACATCAGCTCCAGCGCCCGCTCCGCGACACCGATGGAGCGCATGCAGTGATGGATGCGCCCGGGCCCGAGGCGGCCTTGCGCAATCTCGAATCCCCGCCCTTCGCCCAGCAGAATGTTCGCAACCGGCACGCGCACGTTGGTGAGATCGACTTCCGCGTGCCCATGCGGCGCATCGTCGTAACCGAAGACCGACAGATACCGCATGACCGTCACGCCCGGCGTATCGGCGGGCACCAGGACCATCGACTGCTGCTGATGTTTGCTGGCCTCGGGATTGGTCTTGCCCATGACGACGAACACCTTGCAGCGCGGATCGTTGGCGCCGCTCGACCACCACTTGCGGCCATTGATCACGTATTCGTCGCCCGCGCGGCGAATGCTGCACTCGATGTTGGTCGCATCCGAGGACGCCACCGCCGGCTCGGTCATGAGGAACGCGGAGCGGATCTTGCCGGCGAGCAGCGGCTCCAGCCAACGGTCCTTCTGCGCCTCGGTGCCGTAACGCTCGATGGTTTCCATGTTGCCCGTGTCCGGCGCCGAGCAGTTGAACACTTCCGGCGCCCAGGGCACGCGGCCCATGATTTCGCACAGCGGCGCATATTCGAGATTGGACAAACCCTCCGGCGCGCGGGGCGAGTGCGGCAGGAACAGGTTCCACAACCCGGCGGCGCGAGCCTTGACCTTCAAGTCCTCGATGACCTTGGTCGGCACGAAGGCATCGCCGTTGCGGCGATTGGCGGCAACTTCGGCCTCGTAGACCGCCTCGTTGGGATAGATGTGCTGGTCGAAGAACTGCAGCAGGCGCGCCTGCAGCTCCTTCACGCGGGGGCTGTATTCAAATTCCATGCTCGTTCTCCGCAAGATGGCTCGAGGATTGCCAGCCGCTAACATGCCGATGCGCGGCCCCACACGCCAATGCATAGTCTGAATCCGGCCCGATCAGCAATATGCATAGTGCGCCCGATCCGGGACAATAACGCCGGCTTCACAGGCGCGGGAGGCCCGCCGTGCAACTCTCCAGGATCGATCTCAACCTGTTCACCGTGTTCGATGCCATCTACCGCGAAGGGGGCATCACTCCCGCCAGCCGGCGGCTGCATCTGTCCCAGCCCGCGGTCAGCCATGCACTGGGAAGACTGCGCGAGCTGCTCAACGATCCGCTGTTCGAGCGTCGTGGCCACGAAATGATCCCGACGCCGCTGGCGCGCTCGCTGGCCGACAGCATCGCCAGCTCGCTCGGCGGCCTGGAACAGATGCTCCAGCGCGTGGGCCATTTCGAGCCGGGCACGGCGCAGCGTTGTTTCACCATCGCGGCCCGCGAATCGCACGAGCTCGCGTTTCTGCCCGAGCTGATGTGCCGCCTCGGCAGCGAAGCCTCGCACGTTCACGTCGCCTCGGTGCGCATCGACCGACGCGATCTGGAAGAAGACCTGCAGAGTGGTGAGATCGATGTCGCGCTCGACGTCGCCCTGCCGCTGTCGAGCGAAGTGCGTCGTGAGCTCATCAGCACGGAACCGTTGGTGGTGCTGGCGCGTGCCGATCATCCTGTCGTGCAGGGCAAGCTGGACATCGAGACTTATTTGGCCCTGTCACACGTTCTGGTAACGGGCCGCCGCCGGGGCGGCGGTTATGAGGATGCGGCGCTGGCGCGCCTCGGCTTGTCTCGACACATCAAGGTGCGCTGTCAGCAACACGCGGCCGCCAGTCAGGTGGTGAGCCGCTCCGACCTGCTGGTGACGCTGACCCGCAGCCAGGCCCTGTTCGCCAACCGGCAGACCGGGAATCAGCTGCTGCCCTTTCCCATCGAGGTGCCGCCGTTGGAGTCCTTCCTGTACTGGCACTCCAACGTCGACGAAGACCCGGCATCGCAATGGTTCCGGGCGCAGCTGCGCGCCTGCCTGACCAGTGGTTGGCGGTTAGTGGTTAGTGGCCAGTCAGAGTAAAGGCGGGAACTGCTCCTATTCTGACTGACCGCTAACCGCCAACCACTAATCACTGTTTTACTGAACGTCTTTGTACGTCTCGACCACTCGCGACACGATGCCGTAGTCGATCGCTTCGTTGGCGCTCAACCAGAAGTCGCGCTCCATGTCGACCACGACCTTCTCGTACGGCCGGCCGGTCTGCTTCGCGATGGTACGAGCGATACGCTCACGCGTGCGCAGGATTTCCTTGGCTTGAATGGCAATGTCAGTAGCCTGGCCGCCGGCGCCGCCGAGCGGTTGATGAATCATGAAGCGCGTGTTCGGCAGACACACGCGATTCTGTTTCTCGGCCGCGAGGAAGATATGCGTGCCGGCACTGGCCACCCAGCCCGTGCCGATGGTGGTCACCGGCGCGTTGATGAAACGAATCATGTCGTGAATGGCATCGCCGGATTCGACGTGACCGCCCGGCGAGGAGATCAGCACCCGGATCGGTGCATCCGATTGCTGCGATAACGCGATCAACCTTTCGCACACGTTGCGCGCGACGGTGTGGTTGATCTCGCCGAACACCAGCACGAACCGCGACTTGAACGACAGCTGCTCCGCCAGTCCCTCGGGACGTTCGGTCTTTTCGGGCTGCTTCTCTTCTCGCTCGGCGTCAAAGATAGGGGCGGACATGGATACTCCTTGGGGCACGGATCCGGCGGCCAGGGCCGCCAGGGCGCCGAATTCTACCATTCGCCGCTGTTGGGCATGGACTTCCACGGCTCGCGCGGTTCGAGCGCGCCGCCCTTCTGCAGCAACTCCACCGAGATCTTGTCGGGCGAGCGCACGAATGCCATGCGGCCGTCGCGCGGCGGCCGGTTGATGGTGACGCCATGGTCGATCAGGCGCTGACAGGCGGCGTAAATGTCGTCAACTTCATACGCCAGGTGGCCGAAAGCGCGGCCGATGCCATACTGTTCCGGGTCCCAGTTGTAGGTCAGCTCCACCTGGGCGTGCTCGTCGCCCGGCGCCGCCAGGAACACCAGGGTGAAGCGCCCTGTTTCGTTCTCGATGCGCCGGACCTCGCGCAGCCCCAGCGCTTCGCAGTAAAAGCGCAACGAAGCGCTCAGATCCGTGACGCGCACCATGGTGTGCAGATACCTCATGAGCGATACCCTCGGTGGCAGAATAGCTCGGACGACAGCCAGGACGGCGGCGCTCATGATAAACGCAGCGGCGGGGCGCAAAGGAACTCCGCTGATGCGATTGCGTTGATTTCCTCGAAGCTACCGGCAAAAACAGGACATATGGGTGCGGATGCGCCAGGCGTCAGAGTGGATTCGCAGCGATGCGCGCCCAGGACCAGCATGGGTCGAACGCTCGTTCCGGTATTGATCTGCATCCTCGCCTCCAGCACCGCGGCGCTGGCGCAGACGGCGGAGCAGCCTGCCGATCCGGCTGCGGAACCTCCGCCGCAGACTGAACCGGTTCAGCCCGAGATCGGGCCACCGGAAGATGAGCCGCCCGGCGATAAACCCGAACCCCTGCCTCCGGACGATGCGCCCGCCGAGGCTGCCAACCCGCAGAATGCGAATCCCGCGACAGTCAGTCCAGCGGACGCAAACCCCACGGACGTCACTCCCGATGATGCCAACTCGGGCGATGTCAACTCGGACGATGTCGATCAGGGTCCGTTGCGTGACCCACTGCTGCAACAGGACGCAGGCGATCCCCTCACGACCGAGCGCGAGACCGTGCCAGAAGACAAGGACGATCCGCTCGCGGCCGGACCGCCCAAGGAGAAAGAGGACGAAGCCGGTCCGATGGAAATCTGCGCGCAGCCCGACGCGGGCTATCTCAGCGTCCTACAGCGCGTGCGCCGTGGCCTCACCGTCACGGCCTGCGCCTCCTCGGCATGGCTCGATGGTCTGTTTGGAGATCAGATCTACTACGACGACTATCACGCCACGCACGGCACCGTGACGGTTGGCGGACTGTGGAGCGACTACGACGGCTTCGACCCGCGCCTGCGATTTCGCGCACGCCTGCAATTGCCGCAGTGGGACGAGCGCATTTCGGCGTTCGCGGGCCGCGTCGGCGAAGACGACTACATCAGCGACACCGAAAACGACTTCCAGGCGCTGCCGTCGCGCCAGTTCGGCACGCTCGAGGACGAAAGCGTGTTGGTGGGCCTGGGCTACTCCAAGCCGGACCGCACCGGCAACGACTTCGATCTCGGCGTCGGCGTGCGCGTCGATTGGCCGCTCGATCCCTATGCGCGCGCACGTTACGAGATCGTTCGCCCATTCGCCGAACGTTATGTATTCACGGCCCGCGAAACCGTGTTCTGGCAAAACACCGAGGGCTTCGGCACCACCACGCGCATCAATTTCGACCGCGTGTTCTCCGATCGCTACCTGCTGCGTTGGAGCAATCTGGGCAAGTACACCGAAGAGACCATCGGGCTCGAGTGGTACACCCAGCTCACCTTGTTCCAGAGCATCGGCCAGCGCACCGGCCTGGCGTGGCAGGCGCAGGTGGAAGGGGCGACCGACAACGAAGTGCAGCTGACGCGCCATGCCGTGCGCCTGATCATGCGCCGGCAATTGACGCCCGACTGGCTGATCCTGGAATTGCGCGGCGGCGTCGGCTGGCCGCGCCGCAAGCTCAGCGAAGAACGCGATGCCAGCCCGGAAATCGGCATCGCGGTGGAGATGCAGTTCGGCCCGAAGCGCAACCGCGTGCGCCCGGACTGAAGCTTCGATTCCCTGCTCTTCGTCGCGCCGGGAGTTCTAACGAAGTGCCCGCGGACCGCGCGATGAACAAGTAACGGTGCCGCGGACCCAAAGCCCACCGTCACGAGCTTTGTAGTCCGCGGCCGCCGACACCCAGCAGTTCCGTTGCCAGCGATGTTCGATGAGTCTTGTTGTGGTGGAAACGGCCGAAGCCGTTTCGATTGCAAAGCTGGCCCATCGGCGCGTGATATTCAACTCATATCGCTCGCGGTATTTTTTGCACTGACTGTGAAGCAACTCGCCGGGCGGCGGACTGCTTAGTCGTGGCGTTACGCGCTGTAGGAACGCGAAGTCGTGGCGCCGCCGTGTCCGGTCCAGTCCGTGTGGAAGAACTGGCCGCGCGGTTGATCGATGCGCTCGTAGGTGTGCGCGCCGAAAAAATCCCGTTGAGCTTGCAGCAGATTTGCCGGCAAGCGCTCGGCGCGATAGCCATCGAAGTACGACAAAGCGGCAGTCATGCATGGCACCGGGATGCCGCCCTGAATGGCCGCAACCACGGCACGCCGCCAGCCTGCCTGCCGCGTCGATACCGCGTCCCGGAAGAATGGGTCGAGCAACAGATTGACCAGCTTCGGATCGCGCTCGAACGCCTTCTTGATATCGCTCAGAAACGCCGAGCGGATGATGCAGCCCGCGCGCCAGACCAGCGCGATGCTGCCGAAATTCAGATTCCACTTGTATGATGCAGCAGCCGCGCGCAGCAGTTGATAGCCCTGCGCATAGCTGATGATCTTCGATGCGTACAGCGCCTGTCGCAGATCGTCGACGAGTTGCTTGCGGTCGCCTTTGAACTCGCTCACCACCGGCGCCAGCTGTTTGGAGGCTGCGACACGCTCTTCCTTGGCAGCCGACAGCGCACGAGCAAACACCGCCTCGCCGATCAAGGTGAGCGGAATGCCTTGGTCCAACGCCTCGACTGCCGTCCATTTCCCCGTGCCCTTCTGTCCGGCCGTATCGAGAATCTTGTCGATGGTTGCCTCTCCGTTGCGATCGACGAAGCCGAGAATGTCGCGCGTGATTTCGATCAGGTAGCTGTCCAGCTCGCCGCGATTCCACTCGGCGAACACTGCATGCATCTCCGCGTTGCTCATGCCGAGTACGCGCTTCATGACATCATACGTTTCGCAAATCAGCTGGATGTCGCCGTACTCGATGCCGTTGTGAACCATCTTCACGAAATGGCCAGCGCCGTTCTCACCCATCCAGTCGCAGCAAGGCTCGCCCTCTGGCGTGCGTGCGCAGATTGCCTGGAAAATCGGCTTGATGTGCGGCCATGCGGCGGGGCTGCCTCCGGGCATCAAGGACGGCCCGTTCAATGCGCCTTCCTCACCGCCGGACACACCGGAGCCGACGAACAATTTGCCGCTCTCCTCCACGCGCGCGGTGCGTCGAATAGTGTCGGTGAACAGGCTATTGCCGCCATCGATGAGGATGTCGCCGGATTCGAGCAGCGGCAGCAATTGATCGATCAGCTGATCCACCGCGGCGCCAGCCTTGACCAGCATGACGATCTTGCGTGGCCGCTGCAGAGCCGCGACAAATTCTTTCAGATCGTGCGCGCCGATGAAGCGCTTGCCCTTGGCACGCCCGGCGATGAATTCATCGACCCGTGCCGTGGTCCGGTTGAACACGGCAACGCGAAAGCCGCGGCTCTCCATGTTCAACGCCAGGTTCTCGCCCATCACCGCCAGACCGATCAAGCCGACGTCTGCCAATTCTGTGCTCATGCGAGTTCCCTGGTGAAATGACCAAGCTGAATCGAGCCGCCGTGCCCGGCTCCCGGGTTTTTATACGAGAGTCGCGCGCACATTGCCAGGAATGAACGTGCGCACCTGGATTCATGAGTCTGGTGGCTACAACCCGGTTGAAAAAACCCGTTTGTAAGTAACTCAAGGCGCAGACGAACGCGCGCCGCCCGATTGCAGCCTCACGACCTGCGTGCTCAGCCGCAACGGACGATCGCGGCCAGCGCCGCTCGTCTGCTCATCGCTGAACGGGGCTGCGCGCTCATCGGCTTCGGTCTGCGAATCGACGACATCCATCAAGCCGACCAGATCGCGGCCGAATGGTGCCGCGTCGCCCACCTGGAATGCGACCTTCTGGTGCCAGCGGGCACCGGTACGACGCTGCACGCTTTCGCCTTCGACCCTGCTGCTGCCGAAACGTGGATGCGCCACGATCTCGGTGTAATCGAATGCAGTTCCGGGCGCGGTGGCATCGACTACGGCCCGCCACAATCCCGCTCGCGGATTGGGCACGACCAGCGCCTTGCTCACCGGTCGAGTGAAAACTTCACTGCGCCATAACTCACAGAAGCCGCTGGCGCAGTCATACAAGTAGAGACCCATTCGTGCTCGCCCATCCTGCGGCGCCACCGCCACGCGCAATGACGTAGTGCCGGGCTCCACCGCGATGTTGTAAGCGCGCATGCCGCTCGGCCCGCCCACGTCCTGCAACACTCGACGCGCACCAACCTCGGTGAGGATGGCGCTGCGCTTCAGCGGGGCGTAGATATTGTTCAGCCACAGCGTGGTGGCATTGTTCGTCGGCGGCTTCTCGTCCAACTGCGAATCGACGTAGTGAATGGCAGACGCCAGCTGCAGGTTCGTAGCCGCGGTGCTCGTGGGCAGCACAGTGAGCTCATAGACACCCGGAGGTGGATAGGCAATGAGCAGCACGGCCGGCTTGCCGGGCGCCACGATTCTGGATGGCGGCAGATCCAGGGCGCCGCCGCTCAGCAGCAACTGCACCAGCCCGCTGCCGACCGCGGCATCGATGCGCAACGAAGAAATATTCGGCGGAACGTCCAGGAAATATCTCCTCGGAGACGCGGACAGCTTCGGCTCGCGATGCTCGATGCGATAGCCGTTGGCGGCGGTGAACGGCTCGGCGGCAACGATCGTCGTCATCAGCGCATGCACTGGCAGTTGCGCCGCCTTGTCGACCAGATACAAATGCGCGCTGTGAACGCCAGCGTGCTCGGGCGAAATCTGTACCTGAATCGGCACAGGCTCGTTCAGCGGCAGCGTTACCTCTTGCGCAGTCGTAGCAAACGTTCCGTCATTGCCTTGCCACTGCAATGAATAGGCAATGGGAGTCGCCGCGCCACTCTGTCGAAGCAGCGTAATGGTCCGCGTGTCTTTCTGGCCCGTCAGCCAGCCTTCGCGCTCATACAGGCCTTGTCCTACATTGGGCTCGGGAAGAAACCGCGCAAGATAGGTTTTGACGGGCGCGCGTGTCTGGATGTCCGGCAAGTCCAGCGTCTTTGCGTGCAGTTGCTGCAATAGTTCGAGAGCGCGCTCGGTGTCGATGACGCCGAAGCCTTGTTCATGGGCTTGGTACTGTTCGAGTCGACGCGCACCCATGCGTAAAGCCCAGGAGACGTGGCGTGCATCAGCAGGCAGATTCTCGGCGCGAGCCGCGGCTATGAGTGCTTCAGTTGCATTGGCCGCACCATCGAAGCCATCCGCCGCGAGCAGGTCGGGTTTCGCTGCACCATCTTCGGCGGGGCCGAGACTCGCCACCGCGGGAATCGTGTCGCTGGTTGTCCCAGCGCTGGCAAGCTCGCCCACCGCGATTGCACGACGCCCACTCGACGCGCCGGTCACACCTGCCACGCGGCCAAAGGCGCCAACGCCGAACAGCATCGGCTTGCCATGAACTTCGACGGCTCGGTTCGCCAGCAGAGCAAACAAATCCAATCCACCGCCTGGAAATCGGCCGCCCTCCTGGTCGCGGGCCAGCACCTCGATGTCGTCATCGGCAGCGGCTTGCAACAATGACTCGATCTCGGCAGCGAGCGTCGTGGCCGAAGGGCCGACTTCCGCGCCGAGCAACGTGTCCGTCGCATCGACATTCGAACGCGACAGCCCCGGCGTGTTTGCGGAAGCCACATCGACAGCATCCTGACTGTTCAGAGAACTGCGCGCGACACCACGATCATTCGCGTACAAGCCATGCGCGCCACCGCCATCCAGATGCGCCATCAACACATCGGGAAGCGCGGAGACATCGGAGAATCGGTCGAGGGAAAGGCGCGCTCGTAAATAGCCAACATCGTCGAAGCGCGCTCGAATGTCGCCGCCGAAGGCGGCGATCGCTGCCGCCACCGCGGCGGTCTTGCCGACTTCGGTCGCGACGAGAACCATCGCTTCGGTATCGCCCTTCGCCAGCGCATGCGCGAGTAACAGACGATCCTGCAGGTCGGGATTCGCCGACTTCCAGGAAGACAGCGACAGACCTTGTTTGCTCAGCGGTGGCGGAGCGGGCGCAGGCTCGGGCGGCGGTTTACTGCAGCCTGACAGCGTGGCGATGCCGAGCACCGCCACGAGCCAGGCGCAATGCGTCCTCACCAGATTTTCACTCGCTGCTCGGGTGGCAAGTACAGCTTCTCGTCCGGCTGCACGTTGAAGGCTTGGTACCATTCGTCCATGTTACGCACCGCGCCGTTGACGCGGAAATACGGCGGAGCGTGCGGGTCCGACAACACCAGCGCACGCAGCGCTTCATCGCGGACCTTGGTCCGCCACACCTGCGCCCAGGACAGGAAGAAACGCTGATCTCCGGTCAGCCCGTCGATCACCGGCGCCGGCTTGCCCGCCAGCGAGTTGTGATAGGCCTCGTAGGCCATGTTCAGGCCGCCGAGGTCGCCGATATTCTCGCCCAGCGAGGTCGCACCGTTGACCTTCAAGCCCGGCAGCGCATCGAACGAGGAATACTGGTCCACCAGCACCTTGGTCTTGGCGCCGAACGCGTCGGCGTCGGCCTTGGTCCACCAATCGGTCAAGCTGCCGTCGGCGGCGAACTTGCGGCCCTGGTCGTCGAAGCCGTGACCGATCTCGTGGCCGATCACGGCGCCGATGCCGCCGTAGTTCACCGCGTCGTCCGCGGCGGGATCGAAGAACGGCGGCTGCAGGATGGCGGCCGGGAACACGATCTCGTTGTTGAGCGGGTTGTAGTAGGCGTTGATCTCGGTGACGCTCATGAACCACTCGTCGCGATCCACCGGCTCATCCAGCCGCGCGACCTGGCGATTCCAATCCCACACGGCCGCGCGCCGCACGTTGCCGATGATATCGTCACGCTTCACTTCCAATGCGGAGTAGTCCTTCCACTTGTCGGGATAGCCGATCTTGGCCACGAAAGTGGACAGCTTTTCTTTGGCGCGCTGGCGCGTCTGCTCGCTCATCCAGCTCAGTGTCGCCAGCCGTTCCTCGAGCGCGGCACGCAGGTTGGCCACCAGCACTTCCATCTTGGCCTTGGATTCCGGCGGGAAGTATTCCTTGACGTAGACCTGGCCGACCATTTCGCTCAGCGCGTCGCTGGTGAGCGCCACGCCACGCTTCCAACGCTCGCGCTGTTGCGGCTGTCCGCGCAGCTGCTGGCCATAAAACGCGAAGTTCGCTTCGTCGAAGCGCTTCGGCAGGAACGCTGCGTTGGTGCGCAACAAATGGAAGGTGAGATAGTCCTTCAGCGTCTGCAGCGACGTGGCGTCGACGACTTTGGCGCTGTCGCGGATCGCGGTGAGCGGCCCCAGGACGAAGTTCTCGCGCCCGCCCAGGCCCGTGGCTTCGAAGAATGCCTGCCAGTCGAAGCCCGGCGCATAAGCCAACAGCTGCGCCTTGGTGCGTGGGTTGTAGTTGGCCTCGGCGTCGCGGCGTTTCTCCAACGGCCATTGCACCTTGGCCAGGGCAGTTTCGAACTTCAGGATGTCGCGCGCCTTGGCGGCCGCGTTCTGCACGCCGCCGAGCGTCAGCATCTGCTCGATGTATGCAGCGTACTTCTCGCGATGCTCCTTGAGCTTGGCGTCGTCCTTCAAATAGTAATCACGGTCCGGCAGGCCGAGACCGCTCTGGCCGATATCGATGGAATATCGGCTGGGATCCTTGAGGTCGGGAGAAATGCCGACGCCAAAGGTCGACATGTAGCCCGGCAGGCCAAACAAGGTCGCGATGTCCTGCTTGGTCTTGGCGGCCTGGATGCGCGCCAGGTCCTCCTCGATGGGCTTCAGGCCCTTGGCCTCGATGCCCGCCTCATCCATGAAGCTCGCGTAATAGTCGCCGATCTTCTGCTCCGGCGTGCCGGGCGCCGGCTGCGCGGCAGCGGCTTGCTCGATCAGCTGCTTGACGCGCTGCTCGGACAGATCGTTGAGCTTGTGAAACGGGCCGTACGCGGAGCGGTCGGGTGGGATCTCGAAGGTGTCGTACCACTTGCCGCCGGCGTAGGCGAAGAAATCGTCGCCGGGTTTGACGTCGGGATTGCCGGCCGAGAGGTCCAAGCCGAAATCTCCCAGCTCAGCCTTGGGCGCAGCCACGGACGCTTCGGCTTGCGGCGGTTGGTTCCTGGTGCATCCGGATTGCAGCGCAAGCGCCGCCAGCAGCAGCAATGCTTTTTTCATGCTTGGGAAAGGTCCTGTAAGAGAGTTCGGTCATGCGTTGACTACGGCCGGCTCCGCCTGCGCCTCCTGCTGGTCCAGGCGTCGGCCCCGCAAATATTCATGGACATCGCCGAGGATGGAAAGTGCGGTCGGCCAGCGACCGGCCCCCTTGCCCGCCAGGCGCAGCACCTGGCCGTCGCCCGCCAGGATCTCGACGCGATTTTCCTCGGCCCGGGCCCCGGCCAGAAAGTCGCTGGCCGGCAGCTCGTGCAACTTCACCACACCACGAATGTGCCCTTCAATTCGCTCGCAACTGCCCACCAGCTTCAGGCTCGAGCCTTCCTCGCGCACCAGCGCGGCCTGACTGGCCGTCACGCCGACAATGCCGCGCACAGTCAACTCGAAATGCGAGTGCTCGCCGAACGCCGCCCGGGCAATCAGCTCGAGCTTGCGCGCCGCGTCCAGACCGACCAGATCGTCATGCGGATCGGCTTCGGCGAAGCCGTTCGCCTGGGCGTGCGCGATCGCCGTGTCGAAATCCATGCGCTGTTCCAGGGCGTCAAGAATGAAGTTGCACGTACCATTCAAGATGGCACGAACCTGGGCGACTCCCGCGTGACGCGCCAGCGCCGCGATCGTCTCCAGAACCGGCACGGCGCCGCCGACCGCAGCACCGAATCTCAGCAACGGTTGCCGGCCGGTGGCAAACCGCGCCAGCCTCTCCCACCAGGTCGAAGCGATCATTGCCTTGTTCGCCGTCACCACCGCACGACCGCGCAGCAATGCTGCGTGCACGACTTCTCCGGCCGGCTCCAGTCCCCCCAATGTTTCGATCACCAGATCGGCCGGCTGCGTGACGGCATCCCACACGTCGGTGGACAACAGAGACCGGGGCACATCGAGATCGGCTTGCGAGCTGCGCCGGGGCTTCTCCAGATCCCTGACCACGACGCGCACGATCTCGAACAAGTCCGGCCGCCGCGCCAGATGCGCATAGACACCGAGTCCGACAGTGCCCAGACCCAGCAACACGACTCGCACCGGCTGAATGTTTTCGTGCGGCACGATCGCCATGTCGTCCGGACCGGCATCGACCAGCGTTGCAAGGTTCGAGCCCACGCACGCGACTTCGAATGCCTGGCCATGCGACTGCGCGAACTGCAGCGCGCGCGGCTGAATGATGCGTCCGCCGATCTCCAGCGCTGTGCGCCAGCTCAATCGATTGAAACGTCGGGCGTGATTCTCGGGGATGGCGGGATCGCTTTCATACACGCCGTCGACATCCTTGATGAGCCGGCAGCGCGCGTCGAGACTCTTCGCCAGGAACAACGCCGTGAGATCCGAGCCGCCGCGTCCGAGCAATACCGTGCGGCCTCGAATATCCTGTGCGATGAATCCAGGGACCACGAGCACCGCGTGCTCATGCAAGCATTCGCGCAGATGATGCGTATTCAAAGAAACCGGCGTCGACTCGTGCGGCTCTCCATGAGCACGCAGCCCGGCTACACGCGCATCGACGTAGAGCGCCGACACGCCGTTCGCGACCAGGGCCGCCGCCAGCTTGTTGCCGGATTCCTCTTCACCACCGGCCACCCAGGCCGCTTGCTCGTGCAAATCGGAAGTGATGGCGCGTGTTTCCGCGAAACGCCGATCCGTAACGCCGGCGAACGCGGAGACGACGGCAATGACGCGATGCCCCTGGCGCCACTCGCGATAAATCTCATCGATGGCCTGCGGCAGATCCGCCTCGCTCTGCAATACCGAGCTGCCGAACTTGAGCACCAATATGGAAGGATTCACGCCATTCTCCCGACACGGATTCCGTTGCTTCACGGCGTCGACCAGGGCTGGCGGGGACCACGGCCGACCCGGATTCCGGTCGGCAAGCAGGCATAAAAAAACCCGCTCGCCAAAGCTCAAGCAGGGTTGCTTCGCTTTAGCCGTATTTCTTACGCGCCCGCAAGCTGAACTCAAATCGGCGCAAGGGCGAACGCTAAAGGCTCAGGGGCCGGGCTGTCAAGAAAAGAACCTGGCAATGTCAGCGCGGCACCGTGCCGGAAGTCCACGAACATCGCACCATCGACAAAGTGAACTTTGTCCGGCGGCGGACCGTTACTCCAGCACGGTGCCCACGGGCAACCTCATATCCAGCCGAACCGGAGACTCGCATGAACAGAGACATTACAGGCGGCAACTTCAAGCAGCTCAAGGGCAAGATCAAGCAACAGTGGGGCAAGCTCACGGACGACGAGATCGATCAGATGGAAGGCCACGCCGAGATTCTTGCCGGCAAGCTGCAGGAGCGATACGGATTGGCGCGTGAGGACGCCGAGCGGCAAGCACGCGAATTCCAGACTCGCAACAATTGGCAGTAGTTGCAGCGAACGTCCACGCCGCGGCCAGGGTCGAGCCGACGGCGCGGCGTTCGCGCTTGTGCCACCCCACTCAGCCTCGAGCGGCGATCGAATTGCGCAGGCCCGGAGGATTCTCATAGAGCTCCTGCGCCTTGGCCCAGAACCGCTTGGCTTCCTGCTCCCGGCCTCGGCGCATCAGATAAACATAGCCGGCCCTGCCCGCCTCGTCCGCCAGCTCCAGGTCCTGCTCCACAGCCGATAGCAAATGTTTCAGGCCGCGGTCGTCAGCGCGCTCCAGTAGCATGCGGCCCATGAGCAAATGCGCCTTGGGAAACTCGCGGTCGCGCGCCAGCAATTCCTCCAGCGTTTCCATCGCCTCGTCCTCGCGATCGATTTCCAGCTGTAACAGCGCTTTTTCCCAAACCTCCTGGTCCTCGAGCGCGGCCGTGTGGGCATCCTCGAGCAACGACAGCTTGGCCTTGGCTTGCGTGATCTCGGTGTGACGCTTGCGCCACTTCGGCACGGTGTCCTGTTGCCATTCGTCGTCGAAGAATTTCACCAGCGACGGCGTCGCCGGATGAAACAACGACAGCGCCGAACGATCGGTATCGTGCACGGGCATCGCCGGCTCGATGTCGAGCGCCGCCAGGCGTTCGGCCAGGCTCGGGTGGGTGTCGTCATCGGCCGCATAACGTTTCAGGCTCTGCTGCAGCCAATCCGGGCGCGCCCACTGCCGCTCCGCTGCCTTGAACGCGCGCGGCATCACCGCGTGCGGCATGTAAGGCGGATCGGGCTGCTTCTCGACCTGGTCGTACAAACGTTTCCAGAACACTTCGGATAGAAACCGTCCTGCCAGCTCCAGCTTGGTCAGTGCGGCACCGATGGCTTGCGCGCTGGTGACGTTCGCAGCCTCACGATCCGCGACATATTCGTGATTGCGCGCCAGCACGAAGCTGTACGCATAAAAATACGGCGCGTACCAGCCATAGAACGCCCCGAGAATCTGATCGAAGATGCCGACCGGATTGCTGAACTTGGATTCGAGCGCATGCCAGGTGACGCGTAGACGATAGATCCACGCGCCGAACTTGCCGTGCGCCTGCGACAGATGCCCCATTTCATGCGCGATCACCGCCTGCAACTCATCGACGCTGAGCACCATTGCCAACGGCAGGCCGATCTCCAGGTGATTGCGATAGTTGCCGAAGATGCCCCAGCGCGGCGTCTGCACGATGCAGGCATTGAACTCGGAGCTGACCGAAACCGAATCGACCTGCACGCCGCCCATCTTCGCCGCGACTTCGTCGATGGCATCAAATAAACGCGGTGCCTCGTCGCGGCTGATACGCAGTCCCGACGGTTCCGCGATCCGCACCCACAAAGCGCGAATCATCCCAACCAGTGTCACCAGTCCGACGGCACACGCGACAACGAGAGGCGCACGAAACCGTTCACCGGATAGCAGCGGACTGAATGTGTACCAGCACGTGACCAGGATGATCACGGCGAGAAAAAAAATGGAAACGTAGCCGAGTGCCGCGAGCGCGCCGACTTTGAAGGCATAAAGTTGCGGATTGTCGTCGGCCTGCCGTTCCAGGCGCCCGATCAGGGCCGAGAACTCGTGTCTTTCCATAATCTCTCGCCGCGACGGTCAAACCTCGGCGAGACTACGGAATCCGGTCACGTTTGCCATGTGACCGATATCTCATTTATCGATGGGAAAGACGGCGGAGGGCCTGCTCGCCGGCTGGCGGCGGGTACATCCATGTACCCGAGCAATGCCTGCGGTTTCAGATCACACGGCCGAATCAGTAGAAGAGGCCATTGACTACGCTCACCACGAGACCGCTGGCCACTGCCGCCAGGATCACGTCATTGTTCACCCGCACCCAGTGGTGGCCGCGCGGCGGCGGGCTCAGGTGGTACACGTGATAGTCGTGCACGATGTAGCGGCGCTCGTAATAGCTGCGCGGCAGATAGTCGCCGTGTCGCCAACTACGGACATAGTAGCCGCGCGGTGCGATGTAACGGCCGCGGTCGTAGCGACGCTGGTCGGCCCGGCCGTGACGGTACGCGTCGCGGCGATCCCAATTGTGGTCACGATCGTGGTGGCCGTGATGGTCGCGACGATCCTTGTGGTCGTAGTGCCGCTGGTGGCGGCCACGATCGTTATCCGCATACGCCGTCGTCACGGTCCCCGTCAGCATCGACACCGCGACAGCAGCAGCAAACAGGGTCTTCATCGCCATCTCCTCTTTGCACCGGCGCCGGGCCGGCTTGGGAGACACTATTGACCAGCGCATCTGATCGGAGCCTGAACGATTTTGGTCAGCTTGCGTTCAGCTGGTAACCTTCGGGCCGCCTCGAGCGTTGCGCTCTGCCGCCGGCCAGATCACTCGTTCGAGCCACCTGGAGATCCCTTGGGATATCACATGATCCGACGCCGCGACTTTCTCGAATCCGCCGTCCTGCTCTCCACGCTTTCCGCCACCGGTCTCGCTTCGGCCGCCGCTCCGAGCAATGCTCGCCGCGGCCCGGCTCAACCCTTCGATTACGCAAGCTTGAAGGGCCGGGCACGCGCGCTGGCGGGCAAGCCGTACCAACCGCCCACCAACCTGGCACCACAGGCGCTGATGGAATTGGGCTACGACGAATATCAGTCCATTCGCTTTCATCGCGACGAGGCGCTGTGGACCGATGTGCGGGATGGCAATTTCCGCCTGGAATTCTTTCACATGGGCCGCGGCTTCAAGGAGCCGGTGCGCATGCATGAAATCGTCGACGGCCAGGCACGCGAGATCCTGTATCACCCCGACCTGTTCGACCTGAGCCGCAGCGGCATCAACGCACGCTCATTGCCCGGGGACCTGTCGTTCGCCGGCTTTCGCGTTCACACCATCACCAATTGGGAAGCGGACGTCGCCTCGTTTCTCGGTGCCAGCTATTTCCGCTCGATCGGCAGCGACACGCGGCAGTTCGGATTGTCGGCACGAGGCCTGGCCATCGACACGGCGCTGGAACCGGAGGAGTTTCCGCGCTTCTCCGAGTTCTTCTTCGAACGCCCGCGGCCGGATGCACGCACGCTGGTGCTCTACGCCCTGATGGATTCGCCGAGCGTCGCAGGTGCGTATCGCTTTGCATTGACGCCAGGCGCGCCGCAGGTCGTCGAAGTGGACGCCGCAATCTATCCACGCAAGGAGATTCGCCGGCTCGGCATCGCACCGCTGACCAGCATGTATCAAGTGGGCGAGAACGATCGCCGCATGGGCTACGACTGGCGGCCGGAGATTCACGATTCGGACGGCCTGTGGATGCACACCGGCAGCGGCGAGTGGCTGTGGCGCCCGCTGAACAATCCGGCGACCCTGCGATTCAATTCCTTCCTGGACGAGAACCCGCGTGGCTTCGGCCTGCTGCAGCGAGACCGGGACTTCAACAATTATCAGGACGACGGCGTGTACTACGAGCGACGCCCGAGCCTGTGGATCGAACCGAAAGCGCCGTGGGGCAAGGGCTCGGTGCAGCTCACCGAGATTCCCACGCCGGATGAAACGTTCGACAACATCGTCGCGTTCTGGAACCCGGCGACGCCGCCCAAGTCGGGCGAAGAGCTGCTGTATAGCTATCGCATGTATTGGGGCACGCA
Organism: Steroidobacter sp.; assembly: GCF_036406195.1. GTDB lineage: Bacteria > Pseudomonadota > Gammaproteobacteria > Steroidobacterales > Steroidobacteraceae > Steroidobacter. The sequence continues at coordinate 48,886 of NZ_DASWVW010000022.1, read as the reverse complement.
GCTGCCGGTATGGTCTTCCCTTGCAGAAGCGATAGCGACGCGCACCGGGCTGGGTGGAGTCGTCGGGCAGCGGCGCAAGTATTTCTCGTGGCGGTTCGCGGTCGACTTCAAGGGAGGCGAGCTCGCGACGTTGCCCGAGCGAGCGAAAGTCGAGCCTGTCATTCACGTGTCGCGAGGCACAGTGGAGGTCACATCGGCGCGGCCGCTTCAAGCCATTCGCGGCTATCGGGCAATGTTCGATCTGAAGCTGCCGGATGACGAGAGCATGGCCCCCGTCGACATTCGCATGCACCTTCGCATCGGCCATCTGCCGTTGACCGAAACCTGGACCTACCAATATTCGCCGCCGACGCCGCAAGAGCGGTTGCTCTACCTGCGCAACGCCGGGCACTGATTCGTCTGAAGATGCTGCTGCGCGGCTCCTCCCATGAGAGACCGCGCTCGCCCTCTTGGAACGTGTATCGAAAGCCTGCCTGGAAGCGGCACAGGCCATCGCTGCCGGTCTGCGTGCGACGCTGCAAACTCGCAGAACCGACCACGATCAGCGCCGGTCAGCGCACCGATGTGGACCAAATACCACGCCTATCTCCGCGCCAATTCGCGCCTTTGACAATTTTCACGACACTGCTCCCCGCACTGTTGCGATGACTCGCGGGGAGGCTTCATGCAGCGCGTGTGTGACGATTACGTTTCAGCCAGATAACGGACGCAAGAAGGAACAACACGCCGCGGGCGCTGTCACTTCGGAAAGCAGCACTGCTCGAAGCCGTTGCCATGCAACTATCATCCGCGCCACCCTGCGACAGCCGCATGGGACTCGCGGCTCACCATTACTAGATTCGATGAGCAACTCAGCCCACATCATTCATTTTTACGCCAGTGACGAGGACTATGTTCAAGCGGCTGGCAGCTTTCTGCGCGAAGGCCTCGCCGCGGGCGACACCTGCGTGGCGGTGTCAACGGCTGAACATCACCGGCAGCTCGATGCTTATCTGTTGGATGCAGGATTGAATAGCGCCACGCTGGCCGCGGAATACCGCTACATCCCGCTGCAAGCCGACCACTCGCTGCAAACATTTTTCGATGCACGCGAAGGCATCGACCGCGACCGGTTTCACCGCCAATTCAACCTGCTGGTCAGCCAGGCAGCCGCGCGCGGCCAGCCGGTGCGGATTTTCGGGGAGATGGTGTCGCTACTGGCGGAGCAAGGTCATCCGACCGCGGCCATCGAGCTCGAGGAGCTGTGGAACGAGTTGAGCCGTCATCGCCACTTCACCTTGTTCTGCTTCTACAAGGTTTCGCCGTTCACGCAGAACCCGCGCTATCGCAAGCTCCTGCACAGCCTGCACAGTCACGTGTACGAAGACGCCTGAAGCAGCGGCTCGATCAGCTCCATTATTCGCTGCAGCGCGCCGCGGTTCTCCGCGACGATTGCGTAACCCTTCGCGCCCATCTCGGCACGCGCCGTCGGATCTGTATACAGCTCCAGGATGGCCGCCGCCAGTTGCGCGGCGGAATCGACTTGGCGCGCAGCGCCACGCTCCATCATCAGCTGTGCAATGTCAGGTGCGTTGAAGTTGTGAGGCCCCACGAGGATGGGCCGCTGCAAGACCGCTGGCTCCAGCAGGTTATGTCCGCCCACGGTGCTGATGAGACTGCCACCTACGAAAGCAATATCGGCGGCGGCATAGAAGGTCATCAACTCGCCGAGCGTGTCCACGAGCAACACTGTCGTTGCAGCAGTCATTGATTCGTTGCGGCTGCGTGCGGCATAGGCGATCTGTTCGGATTTCAACCAGGCATGCACGGCATCGAAGCGATTCGGGTGGCGCGGCACGAGCACGAGCAATGCATCGGGGCGCTGCTCGAGAACCAACCGATGCGCCTCGAGCAGTTGCTGCTCTTCGCCATCGTGCGTGCTGCCGGCAACCCAGACAGGACGACCCGCGAGCTGCGTCGCTCGCAACTCCTCACCGGCCTTGCGCGCCGCCTCCGGCGCTTCGATATCGAACTTCACATTTCCAGTGACCAGCACTCGGCGTGCACCGATCGAGCGATAGCGTTCCGCGTCCTGCGTCGTTTGAGCCGCGACAGTGACATTACCCGACAGCGCGTCACTGAACAGCGCCGCGAGTTTTTTATGTCGGAGCGCAGAGCGTTCCGAGATGCGCGCGCTCGCGAGCAGGATTGGGATGCGCCGGCGCTCGCATTCGCGAAACAAGTTCGGCCAGATCTCCCGCTCCATCACGATGGCCAGCGACGGTCTCACGCGATCCAGGAATCGCCGCACTGCGCCCGGCAGGTCGTAAGGCAAATAGGCATGGCGCACCGCCCCCCCGAACAGGGATTGAACTCGTTGCGCGCCGGTGGGAGTCGCCGTCGTGATCAGTAGCGAGTGCTGCGGATATTCCTTGAGGAGGGCACGCACCAGCGGTGCGGCCGCCTGAACCTCGCCGACCGACACCGCATGAATCCACAGCGGCGGCTGGGCCGAGGGCCCGCGAACGCGCGGGACCGGCTCCGACTCCGCGCCCGAGAATATCCTCGTGAACCCCAAGCGTTCGGGCAGCCGATCGCGATAGGCAGGATCGCGCACGCCCCGCAAGGCCGTGACCGCCAGGGCAATGGGCGCAAACACATACAGGAGTGCGGTGTAGACGGAACGCAGCATGTCGTGATGTTCTTCTATAAGATGGTACCTGCAACCGCTGCCATCCATGAAGTGATGACGACATCACCGCAGGCTTCCACATCCCCGCGCGTACCGCTCTACCGCTTTCTCGGACCAAGGTTCTGGCCCATCTGGCTGGGGCTGGGGCTGGTTCGAGCCGTAAATGTCCTGCCATTGCGCGTGCAGTTGGCGGTGGGTCGCACGCTCGGGCGGCTGGCGTATCGGTTCGCGAGACGCGATCGCCGCATCGCCTCGATCAACATTCGCATGTGCCTGCCCGGGCTGTCGGAACGCGAACGCGAGGATCTGGTGCGCGAGCATTTCGAGTCGCTCGGTTGCACTTTGCTGGAAACCGGGATGGTGTGGTGGGCCAAGGACGAGCGGCTGCGCAAGCTCATCCGGTTCGAAGGCGAGGAACATTTGCGAGCCGCGTTGGCCAAGGGCCGTGGCGCCCTGATGCTGAGCGCGCACTTCACCACGTTGGAAATGGGCGCCCGGGCGCTGACGCTGCTCGGCCCCACCAGCGTCATGTACCTGACGCCGAGCAACCCGCTGATCGCCGAGCTGTCGCGCCGTAACCGCGAGCGGCACACCGTGCAGGCCGTGACGAGCGAACAGATCCGCGAGCTGCTGCAGAACCTGAAGAACAATCTGCCGGTCTGGTATGCCCCCGACCAGCGCTATACCGGCAAGAACAGCGAGATGGTGCCCTTCTTCGGCGTGCCGGCCGCCTCCAACGTCGCCACCTCGCGACTGGCGAAGATCTCCGGCGCGCCGGTGTTACCCTATTTTCCCGAGCGCCGCGCCGACAATTCCGGCTACGTGATCGTCATTCATCCGCCGCTGAGAAATTTTCCGTCGGGCGATCCCGTGGCCGACACGCGGCGCTTCCATGAGCTGATCGAAGATCACACCCGGCGCAACCCGGCGCAATACTTGTGGACCTACAAGCGCTTCAAGCGCCCCGACGACGACCCGTATCGACGCTGATGAAGAAGACTCTGACGCCCTTGCTCCGGCCGCGCTATTGGCCTACGTGGCTGGCCATCGGCGCGCTGCGCGCGCTGCAGCCGCTGCCGCATGCGGTGCACGTGTTTCTGGGCCGGGCCCTGGGCGGTCTCGCCGTCCGGCTACCGCTACCGTTCGTGCGCATCGCCAGAACCAACCTTGGCATTTGCATGCCCGAGTTGCTGGAGCCGCAGCGCGAGGCGCTACTGAAGGAGCATTTCAAGAGCCTCGGGCTCGGCATTTTCGAGACCGCGACCGCCTGGTGGGGATCCAAGCGACGCATTGCCCGGCTGACTCAACTGGAAGGTCTGGAGCATTTGCGCGCAGCGCTGGAACGAGGGCGCGGGGCGATTCTGCTCAGCGCGCACTTCACGACGCTGGAGATCGGCGGCCGGGTGCTGTGCGATCGGCTGTCCGGCGAAATCAACATCATGTACCGGCCCACGAACAACGCGGTGCTGGAACGATTTCTGGCGCGTAATCGCAGCAATCGCACCAAGCGCGCCATTCCGCGCGACGACATTCGAACCCTGATCACCGCGCTCAAGGCCAATGAACCGGTGTGGTATGCGCCGGATCAGGCTTATCGCAAGAAAGGCGCGGAGATGGTGCCATTCTTTGGTATCCCTGCCGCGACCAACACGGCCACTTCGCGGCTGGCGCGGATGACCGGCGCGGCCGTGCTGCCCTACTTCCAGGAACGCATGCTGGACGGGCGCTATCGCATGGTTATCTATCCCATGCTCGAGAACTTCCCCAGCGACGATCCGGCCGCCGATGCGCGCCGCTTCAACGAATTGATCGAAGCCCAAGTGCGCCGCGTGCCCGATCAATACTTGTGGATTCACCGCCGGTTCAAAGGACTCACGGCGGACTACCCGGACTACTACAAGCGCAAACGCGCCAGCTAACGGCCCTCGATCGCCGCGACCAGCCACTGCCACTCGCGCTCGCCGAATCTCACATCGGCGCGCTGGCCTTTGATCTTTTCCAGCGACCGTCGCAGGCGCGCGATCACCGCCTGCTCCCACGAGCCACGCGGTTCAATGCGGCCGCGATCGAAGTCGAGCAAATAAACACTGCCCGGGGGCTCGCCCAGCAGGATGTTGTTGGCATTGAGATCGGCGTGATGCACGCCTTCGCGATGAAACGCGGCGATGGTGCTGCCGACCGCACGCCACCCCGCTTCCGGTAAGTCATTGCCCGTGATCACGTCAGCCAAGGTGCGGGTGCCTGGCAGCAACTCGGTGATCAAGTCGGCGCGATACGTCAGCCAGCCGCGCGCGTAATGAGCGGCGATCGGCGCCGGCACGGGCAAGCCACGGCGGCGCAACTCGGCCAGCAACCGCCATTCGGCGAACGAGCGCGTGCGCTCCTGCCCGCTCCAGAGGTAGCCGTCTTGCGACAGCTTGGCCATCAGGCCGCCGCGGCGATAATGGCGCAGTACCCAGCGAGTGTCCCCCGGTGCGAGGCCCAAAGTCCCGGCGCCAGACGAAGAACGAGCGTGGGCGCCGGGCCCCTGCGGACCCGAGCAGGCAGCGAGATTCAGTACGGCGATGGAGCCGCGGCCGCCGGCAATTTCTTCGAGCGCGCCGCGGCTGGCCCAGTAGGAACGCGAGAACAATTCCGCACGTGGCTTACTTAGTCGCGAAGCGTCGTATAGGATGCCGCCGCCGGCGGTGGCGATGAATTGCTCGTCGGTCATTCGAACAGCAATGTATAACGTCACTCACCCACCTGCCAGCGTCTGCATCCTGCGGCTTTCGGCGATCGGCGATACCTGCCACGTGTTGCCGGTGATCCGCACCTTGCAGCAGGCCTGGCCCCAGACCCATTTCACCTGGGTGATCGGCCGCCTCGAGGCGAAGCTGTTCGGTCACCTGCCGGATATCGAATTCATCGTCGTCGACAAGCGCGAGAGTACCTGGCGAGCGCGCGGCAAGCTGAAAGAGGCATTGCGCGGCCGCAGCTTCGACGTGCTCATGCACATGCAGCTGTCGCTGCGCGCCAGCCTGTTGTCGACCGCGATCCCGGCCAAAGTCCGGCTCGGCTTCGATCGCCGCCGGGCACGCGAGCTGCAATGGCTGTTCACCAACATGAGCATCGCACCGGCGGCCAGGCAACACGTGCTGGACAGCCTGTTCGGCTTCGCCGAGAAGTTCGATATCTATGAACGGCTGCTGCGCTGGGACATTCCGCTCACCGACGACGCGCTCGCGTATGCGCAGCGACTGATTCCCGAGCCCGGCAATACGTTGCTCATCAGCCCCTGTTCGAGTCATCGGCTGCGCAACTGGCGGCCGGAATACTATGCGGAGGTCGCCGACTACGCGATCTCGTCGCTGGGCATGCGGGTCATCCTGTGTGGCGGGCCGAGCGAGATCGAGCGCCGCACCGGTGAGGAAATCGTGAGCCGCATGCGGCAGAAGTGCGAGAACACCATCGGTCAGGACACACTGCTGCAGTTCCTCGCGACCTTGGAGCGCGCCACGCTGCTGATCACGCCCGACTCCGGTCCAGCCCACATGGCCACCGCGGCCGGAACGCCGGTCATCGGCTTGTATGCAGCGACCAATCCGGCGCGCAGCGGCCCTTATCTGAGCCGTCAGTGGTGCGTAGACAAGTACGACGTCGCCGCTCGCCGCCTGCTGGGACGGCCCGCCGCCGAGCTGCCCTGGACCACCAAGATCGAACGGCCCGGCGTGATGGACCTCATCACACCCGATGACGTCATAAAGAAGTTGCACGCGGTGTTGCTCAGCCTGGCACGCAACAGGAAGTGATGGTCTCCCATTGCCGGCCTGCACGCACGCTGCGAAACTGCACCCATGGTCGAACCCAGCCAGCCGGCGAAGCTGCCCGTCACGCTCCTGATCATTGCGCGCAATGAAGCGGCCGCGATCGGCCGCTGCCTGGACAGCGTGCCGTTCGCCGCCGAAAAGCTGGTTATCGATTCGGGCAGCACCGATGGCACGCAGGAAGTCTCGCAGCGGCACGGTGCCCGGGTGGTGCATCAGGATTGGCTCGGCTTCGGACCGCAGCGCAATTTCGCCAGCACCCAGGCCAGCCATGACTGGATTCTCGCGCTGGATGCCGATGAAGCGCTGTCGCCGGAGCTGGCCGCCGAAATGCAGCAGCGCCTGCCGCAGCTCATGCAGTCCGCGAATGCGGGCGCGATTCTCCGCCGCCAGACCTGGTACATGGGCGCTCCCATGCGCTGGTATCGGCCGATGGTTGGCGAGCGCATGGGCCGCCTCTATCACCGCGGCCGCGCGCGTTGGACCGACGTGCGCGTGCACGAGTCGCTGCGCTTCGACGGCCCGACGCCTACGTTCAAGCATCCGTTCATTCATTTGAACAACCCGACTCTGGTGCACAAGCAGCTCAAGACCCTGCGCTATGCCGAGCTGAAGGCGCGCGACTGGCTGGATCGCGGCAAGCCGGTGCGGATGTGGATGACGCCGTTCGTGTATCTCGCCGCCTTCATCAAGGATTATTTCCTGCGACTGGCGCTGCTCGATGGCTGGCGTGGTTATGTCGTCGCGCAGACCGCCGCAGCCTATGCGGTCTACAAGCGCATGCGCTATTACGAAATGCGGCGCAATCCGGAATCGCGCGACATGGCAGCGACTCTGCTGCACGGCTATGGACTGGACCCGTAAATCCCGGCAATGACCAAACACTATCTACTGTACGGTTCGGAGCGTTACGCGCTGGCCATCCTGCGTCCATTGCAGGAGGCGATTCGCGCGCGTGGCCACAAGACAGCATGGTTCTTCGACGGGCCCGGCGGCGACGAGCTGCGGCCCGATGAAACATTCCTGCGCACGACTCGCGAGGTGCGCCAGTTCAATCCGATCGCGGTGCTCACTTCCAGCAACGCGGTTCCGCATTTTTTTCCGGGCGTGAAGGTCGAAGTGTTTCATGGCTTCGATGCCGGCAAGCCGCGCCATATCTACATTCGTGGTTTCTTCGACCTGTACTGCACCACCGGCGCTCGGGATACGCAGGCGTTCACCGAAAAATCTCGCCAGCTGGGGCATTTCGCCGTCAAGGAAACCGGCTGGCCGAAGCTCGACCCGTTCATGCGCGAGCATGGCTCGCCGGAACCGCCGCCGGTGCGCGAACAGCCGGTGATTCTGTATCACTCGACGTTCTCGCCTTCCTGGAGCGCCGCGCCGATTCTCTACGACACCATTCGTGAGATGTCGCGCAGCGGGCGCTGGCGATGGATCGTGACGCTGCATCCCAAATCCGCCGCAGAGACGGTCGCGAAGTACAAGGCGCTCGAAGGCGAGTACCTGCGCTTCGCCACCGAGGACAACATTCTCGATCTGTTCCCGCAGGTGGACATGATGATCTCGGACACCTCCTCGGCGCTGAACGAGTTCCTTTTGACCTACAAGCCGGTGGTGACTTTCAAGAACCGCCGGCCCGGCCCGCAGCTCATCGATATCGATTCCCCGGATCTGTTGCTGCCCTCGATCGAAAAGGCGCTGGCACGGCCCCCGGAGCTGATGCGCGCCATCCGCGAGTACGCCGATTCCATTCACCCGTACCGCGACGGCCGCTCCAGCGAGCGAGTGCTCGACGCGGTCGACGAGTTCATCGCCGCCGGTGCCCGCAATCCCAAGCCGAAACCCGCCAACTGGTGGCGTAAACTCAAGATCCGCAAGCGCCTGGGTTATTGGGGGAGTGTTTAATGGCTCGGGATCGGGCATCCTGCCACGACCCTCGCGCGAAACGGCAAGAGACGCGACTTTTGCCGGCCGACGTTCATTCTTGAGTCACCATGAGCACCGAAATCAAAGTCCCCATCTCGCCGGGCGAGTTGATCGACAAGATCACCATCCTGGAAATCAAGGCCGCCAACATCAGCGATGTCGCCAAGCTGGCCAACGTGAAAGTCGAGCTGCAGCTGCTGCAGGACACGTGGCGCACCTCGGGCTACGCCAACGTCGACATCGACGCGGAATGGAAACAACTGCGCGACATCAACAAGAAACTCTGGGACATCGAGGACGACATCCGCGACAAGGAGCGCGAGCGCAAGTTCGACCAGGAGTTCATCGAGCTGGCCCGGGCCGTGTACATCACCAACGATGAGCGGGCGGCGGTGAAGAAGCAGATCAATACCAAGCTTGGCTCGAAGATTGTTGAAGAGAAGAGTTACGCGAAATATTGATCATCCGTCGCTGCGAGCGATCCAAGAGGTCCAATCAGTCGCGTCCGATATTTCCGACCATGCGCCTGCTGCTCATCGAAGACCACCGTGACATCGCCGCCAACATCGCCGAGTTCTTCGAGGCGCATGGCGACACCGTCGAGCACGTGCTGGATGGCGAGCGCGGGCTGCAGCTCGCGCTGAGCCAGCAATTCGACGCCATCGTGCTGGACCTGATGCTGCCCGGGCTCGACGGACTGTCGCTGTGCCGGCAGCTGCGCCAGGCGGGCCACACCCGTGTGCCGGTGCTGATGTTGACGGCGAAAGATCTGCTCGCCGACAAGATCGAAGGCTTCGAAGCCGGCGCCGACGATTACCTGGTGAAGCCCTTCTCGCTTGCCGAGCTCGACGTGCGCCTGAGAGCTCTGCTTCGCCGCGCCAACGTCCCGCCGGCGCAACGGCTGCTCACCGTCGGCGATCTCACATTCGATCTCGACACGCTGGAAGCCGAGCGCGGCGGCGAGCGCATCAAGCTCAACCCGACCACGCGCCGTCTGCTGATCGTCTTGTTACAAAACTCGCACCGCGTGGTGACTCGCCAGGAGCTGGAACGCGAGCTATGGGGCGACCAGCCGCCGCAAGGGGATTTCCTGCGCGCCCACATGCACGCGCTGCGCACGGCGATCGACAAGAACTTCGCGACCAAGCTGCTACACACCGTCCATGGCACCGGTTATCGACTTTCGGCGGAACCGCCTCGTTCTTAAAGCGAGCGGGTGGTACGCGCACCTCAGCCTGCGCGCGCGCATCGCTGGCACGATGATCGCGCTGCTGGCGATGGCCGGCCTGATCCTGAGCGCCTGGGCTTATCTCGCCGACGAACGTCTGAAACATAACATCACGCTCGACCTGCTCTCCGAAGAGCTCACCCACTTCGAACAGCGCCTGCATGCGGATCGCGGCGCCGAGCCGCTACGCTCGGCGCGCCTGAGCATTTACCGATCCAGCGATCTTTCCGAGCTGCCGCGACACATCGCCATGCTCAAGCCCGGCGAGATGCACCGGGTGCGATCGGGCGGGCGGCTGCTGGACGTGCTGGTGCGCGATGGCAATTTCGGCCGGTTGTATATCACCTACGACGTGACCACCTATGCCACGCAGGAAAGGATCGCCCTGCTCGTGCTCGGCCTCGGCGTGGTGGGCGTCGTGATCATCGCCGGCCTCGCGGCCACTGCGATTTCGCGCCGGCTGGTCGAGCCCATCACGGCGCTTGCCGATCAGCTCACGCGGATCGATCCGGGCCAGCGTCATGTGCGCATCGGCTCGCACTTCGCTGGCAACGAGCTCGAGCCTATCGCGCGCTCGGTCGATACGTTCATGGAACGGCTGGATGGCTTCGTCGAGCGCGAGCAATCGTTCACCGCCACCGCCAGCCATGAATTGCGCACGCCGCTCGCAGTAATGCGTGGAGCGGTAGAGCTCCTCGAAACGCAGACTGCGGGTCAACCGGCCGCCGCGAAGGCGCTGGCTCGCATCCAACGTGCGGTCCGTGAAATGAGTGAATTCACCGACGCACTCCTGGCCTTGTCCCGCGAACCTCAGCGTGCGACGCCCGCCGAAACCGCTTGCGACGTGTATGCGGTGCTGACCCGGGTGGTCGAGGACCAGCGCAGCGTTGCACCAGAAAAGAACATCGTGATGGATCTACACGGCGGCCCGTTGCGAGTCGCGGCTCCGGAAAGCATGGTCGCCATGACACTCGGCAATCTGGTGCGCAATGCTGTTCAGCACGGCGCGGGCCCCGAGATTCTGTGCCGCTCCGAAGGCCGTCAATTGGTAGTCAGCAATGGCGGTGCGCTGCCTGCTGGCCTGGTGCAGTCGGGCAACCCGCCTGGCGCCGGGCAATCCGGCACCGGACAACTGGAAAACATCCCTCCCCGCTTCACCTCGCACCCCGGCGGCCACGGCATGGGGCTGTATCTGGTGCGACGGATCTGCGAACGCTACGGCTGGGCCATTCGCCTGGAAAACGCCGGCGGCGGTGTGACGGCAACCGTGAGCTTCTGAGCGGCGGGCTCGTCTCGTCCTCCGCGACCCGCCCCCGCCTGGTGCGACCGGCCGGGAGCGACCCGGGTGTGGTAGCATGCCGCCCCCCAAAATACCGGCTCAAAGATCCACTTACGAACCAGCTCCACGGAGTTCGTCGATGTCGACCGCAGTAAAACTGAACGTGCCCCCGCAGGGGCAGAAAATCACCATCCAGAACGGCAAGCTGAGCGTTCCCGACCAGCCCATCGTGCCCTTCATCGAAGGCGACGGCACCGGCCCGGACATCTGGCGCGCCTCGGTGCGCGTGCTCGATGCAGCCGTGCAGAAGGCTTATGGCGGCAAGAGAAAGATCCACTGGATGGAGGTGTACGCGGGTCAGAAGTCCAACGATCTGTTCAACACCTGGCTGCCGGATGAAACCGTGCAGGCCTGCCGCGACTACCTGGTGTCCATCAAGGGCCCGCTCACCACGCCGATCGGCGGCGGCATCCGTTCGTTGAACGTCGCGCTTCGCCAGATGCTGGATCTGTACGTCTGCTTGCGCCCGGTGCGTTACTTCAAGGGCGTGCCTTCGCCCGTGCGCACCCCGGATCGCGTCGACATGACGATCTTCCGCGAGAACACCGAAGACATCTACGTCGGCATCGAATTCGAAGCCGGCACGCCGGATAACAAGAAGTTCCTGGAATCGTTCAAGGCCGCGTTCCCCAAGCAGTACGCGAAGATCCGCTTCCCCGAGACTTCGGGCATCGGCATCAAGCCGGTGTCGCAGGAAGGCACTGAGCGTCTGTTCCGCGCGGCCGTCGAGTACGCCATCGTCAACAAGCGCAAGAGCGTGACGATCGTGCACAAGGGCAACATCATGAAGTTCACGGAAGGCGCGTTCCGTAACTGGGCCTATGCGCTGGCCGAGAAGGAATTCGCCGATAAGGTGTACACCTGGGATCAATGGGAGCGCACCAAGGCCGCCAAGGGCGAGAAGGTCGCCAACGAAGAACAGGATGCGGCCAAGAAGTCCGGCAAGATCATCATCAAGGACGCGATCGCCGACATCACGCTGCAGCAGGTGCTGACGCGCCCCGAAGAGTTCGACGTGATCGCCACCATGAACTTGAACGGCGACTACCTGTCGGATGCGCTCGCTGCCCAGGTTGGCGGCATCGGCATCGCGCCGGGCGGCAACGTCAACTACGTGACCGGCCATGCGGTATTCGAAGCGACGCACGGCACGGCACCCAAGTACGCCAACCTGGACAAGGTGAATCCGGGCTCGGTGATTCTCTCGGGCGAAATGATGTTGCGTTACATGGGTTGGGTGGAGGCGGCTGACGCCATCATCGCGGCCATGGACAAGACGATCGGCCAGAAGACGGTCACTTACGACTTTGCGCGCTTGATGGAAGGTGCGAAGGAAGTGAAGTGCTCGGAATTTGGCGATGCGTTGATCCGGAATCTGTAAGGGGGCGCGGGTTCTCCCCTGGCGGGGGAACCGCTCTTTGCTGGATTTTCAAATGGGTTTTCCCCCTTCGGGGAAAACCCAGCCCCTAAGGGGCAAGCGCTTTTCTAATTCACTGTATTCTCTATCTGGATTCCGCACAGAGCGAAGTATTTCGCCGGGACGGCGCTCTCCTACGGGGAACGGCTCATTGTTCGACCAGGCGCGCCCTGGGACGTGGCAGAGGGTGAGCCAGCCGGGGCCCCCGGTTGCGCGGCTGTCGCGCCTGCATTGGGGCGCGGTAATATCTAAGACATCTTCACGGGATCTCGCGGATCCCGGGGCCATGGAATCAACTGAATGTCAGCCTCAGCAGCCACCGTTCTTTCTCGCGACGCGCTGGTCGACACATGCGCCGGCGCCCTCGTGCAATCGTTCGCCGATTACAACGCCGAATTTCGCGCGATCACACGCCGCGCGCCGCAGCGCTTCGAAGAGCGCGACTGGCGAGGCAGCCTGAAGGACGCGGTCGAGCGCATCGAGCTTTACGACAAGTGCGTCAATCGCGCCGTGCATCAGATGCAGGCACGGCTGGGTGAGGATGTGACGGAGCGGGCCCTGTGGAGCAGCATCAAGCGCCGCTTCACCGAATTGATCGCCGCGTTGCCCGATCTCGAATTCGACAAGACGTTCTTCAACTCAGTGACACGCCGCACGTTCGGCACCATCGGCGTCGACCCGGCCGTGGAATTCGTCGCGCTGGATCTCGATCCCATCGCTACTGTCACCTCGCCGATCGATACCAACGTTTACGTGAACCGCGGCTCGCTCGAGCTGCTGTTCGAAGAAGTGCTGGCGGACTTTCGGTTCCGCACGCCATACGTGGACTTCGACCGCAGCGTGCGAACCATCACCAATGAAGTGCGCGCGCAGTGCGAGGCGGACGCCGACGCATCCAAGCCGCCACTGCAAGTCGATCAGATCGAAATCATCCGCACCGTGTTCTATCAGATGACGCGCGCCTATCTGGTCGGCCGCATCTCGGGGCCGGGCTGGCGCCTGCCCTTCGTGCTGGCCCTGCAGAACACCGAAAGCGGCGTGCGCATCGATGCGGTGATGATGGACGAGAGCACCGTCAGCATCCTGTTCAGCTTCACGCGCTCGTATTTCCATGCCGACCTGGCGCACGTCGGCCAGGCCATCGTGTTCCTGAAGAGCATCCTGCCGCGCAAGCCGGTCAGCGAGCTGTACACCGTGCTCGGCCGCGCCAAGCAGGGCAAGACCGAACGCTATCGCGAGCTCTTCAAACATTTGCAGAAGAGCGACGATCAATTCGTGCACGCACCGGGCGACCGGGGCCTGGTGATGATCTGCTTCACGCTGCCCTCCTTCGACGTGGTGTTCAAGATCATTCGCGACCGCTTCGCGTACCCGAAGAACATCCTGCGCGAGGAGGTGCAGAAGAAATATGAAATGGTCTTCAAGCACGACCGCGCCGGCCGGCTGGTCGACGCGCAGGAATTCAAGCGCCTGAAGTTCCCGGCCTCGCGCTTCGCCAAGGAACTGGTGGACGAGCTGAGGGACGAGGCCGCCAACACCGTCCATTTCGAGGACGGCGACGTGATCATGGATCACGTCTACATCGAGCGCCGCATGACGCCGCTCAACCTGTACATCCGCAACGCCTCGCGCGAAGACGCCGAAAGTGCCGTGCTCGACTACGGCCAGTGCATTCGCGACCTGGCGGTCACCAATATCTTCGCCGGCGATCTGCTGCTGAAGAACTTTGGCGTCACGCGCCACGGACGCGTGATCTTCTACGACTATGACGAGCTTTGCGCCGTCACCGACTGCCGCTTCCGCGACGTGCCTCAGTCACAGTTCGACGAAGACGACTTGCGCGCCGAAGCGTGGTTCCACGTCAACGACAATGACGTGTTCCCCGAAACGTTCATGCAGTTCCTCGGCTTCGATCCGCAGCTCAAGGAAGTATTCATGAAGGTGCATGGCGAGATCATGACCGCCGACTGGTGGCGCGGCATTCAACAGCGCCTGCTGGAAGGGGAAGTGCTGGAAGTGCTGCCGTACCACCGGCATCGCGTGCGGGTGTTCAGCAGCCTGTAACCTTGCGTCGAGTCGACGCAGCCGGGCGAGGCACGCTCGCCCGGCATGTGCTCCAGTCGCGGGCCGCTAGAACATATATCTGAAAATCAACCGCGTCTGCGTGCCGTGGGCCTTCTGCTCGACCTCGTTCACGGACGAGAAAAAGTCGGCGCTCGTGGTCGACTTGCCTTCCACATCCTGGAACGTGTAACTGACCTCGCCGCCCACGGAGAAATGTCCGCCGAACAGGTACTCGAACCCGACGGTAGGACCGATGCGGTACCCGTCCTGCGAGCTCTCGGTGCGAATCTCGCTGCCGAACAGAGTTTGCACCGTCGTGCTTTCAGTATCGATGTAGGCCAGGCGCGCGCCATAGTAGATGTGGGCGGCGTCAGTGACCTGCTTCAGGCCGAAGACGCCGATGCCGAGCTCGACGGTGTCGCTATCCTGACTGACGAGATCTCCGTCTTCCGACAGCTCGATATCGCTCGATATGTAGCGGATGCTCGGCTCGATCCGGAACGTTTTGGAAACATTGATGGGAACGTACAGAATCCCGTCATCCGACCGGGCCGTGATGCCGACGCCAAAATCCGCGGCCAGCACGCTGCCCGAGCACAGCGCCAGCCCAGCCGCTACAAACAAACTCCGCATTGGAACTCCTTGTCTTCCTTCCCCATGAAAGGCCGGGCGCAAGTTTCGGGCATCGCCCGGCGTCGGGCTGTGCACGCGTCACAATTCGTCGAGTTTTGCCGGTTTCGTGCATGAGATATGCAATCCGGGCAACTCCTGGCAGGCGGACTGGCGTGAGCACCTGCCGGTTGCCTAAGATCGTTCGCTTTGCGGTCTCATTGACAGGAATCAAGACATGCAGCGATCGCTTCTCGCCCGTTCCTCCCTCACCCTGACCGTCGCAGTCGCCAGCGCCATGGCACTGCTTGGCCCGGCATACAGCTCGGCCCAGGTTGCAGCGCCTGCCGGCAAAGCCGTCTACATTCATGCAGGCACGCTGCTCGACCGTCCAGATGCCTCCCCGCGCGGTGCGTCGACGCTAATCGTGCGCGACGGAAAAATAGAAGCGATCCGGGATGGTCACATTGCGCCGGAAGGAGATGCGCGGCTGGTCGATCTGAGCAAACAGTTCGTGCTGCCCGGCCTGATCGACATGCACGTTCACATCTTCAACGACGATAACAAGCTGCGCGCCCGCATCGAACAGAACAATCGCGACGTTGAAGACAACATGATCATTGGCATCGACAACGCCCGCCGCACGCTCGAAGCGGGCTTTACGACGCTGCGGGATCTCGGCTCCGATATCCACAGCGTCTCGGCGCTGCGTGACGGCATCAACAATGGCTTGATCGCTGGCCCGACGCTGTACGTCGCGGGACGAATGATCTCGATTACCAGCGGCCACGGCGACTCGTCCAACAACACCAATCGCAACTACGCCGACATGATGCACGCTCACACCGACAATACCTGCAACGGCGCCGACGACTGCCGCCGAGCCGTTCGCGCGCAGATCTCGCAAGGCGCCGACGTCATCAAGTTTGCCGCGACTGGCGGTGTGAACAGCAACATCGCCGGCGGCCTGAATCAGCAGATGTTCGCTGACGAAATGAAGGCCATCGTGGACACCGCGCATATGTTCGGCCGCAAGGTCGCGGCCCACTCGCATGGCAATAACGGCATCAAGGCGGCGCTCGAGGCGGGGGTTGACTCGATCGAGCACGGCACCTACACAGACGCTGCCACGAACGCACTGTTCAAGAAGCACGGCGCCTACTTCGTCCCGACCATGGTCGCTCCGCACGCGGCGCTGGCGCAGGCAGAGGCAGGCGCTCGCAATCCGAACACCCTGCTCAAAGCCCGGGAAGCCGTAGCCAGCCACGCGAAGAACACTGCCAGCGCCATCAAGGACGGCGTGAAGATCGCGTTCGGCACCGATTCAGGTGTCGGCGATCACGCCATCAACGCCAAAGAGTTCGCGCTACTGGTGCAGGCTGGAATGACGCCCGCTGCCGCCATTCGCTCGGCGACACTCGATGCCGCCACGCTGCTGGGCCAGGAGGCGCGCATCGGGTCGCTTGTACCGGGCAAGGACGCCGACATCATCGCCGTGAGCGGCAGCCCGCTCGAAGATGTCACGCGCCTGGAGAACGTCAACTTCGTGATGCGCCGTGGTGTCGTGCACAAGCTCGACGGCAAGCGCCAGGCGTTCCCGGAACAGCTCTGAAGCACAATTGGACGGGCGGGCCGCACCCGCCCGTCGCACCCTGCTGTCGCCGGGCGAATTCATCCGCATCCATCGTGGCTAAATCTTGATCTTGCCCAGCCAGATATCGCGGTACATCACCCAATCGCCGACAAAGCTGTACAGGGGCCGCCGAAAGCTTGCGGGCTTGTTCTTTTCGAAGCCGAAGTGGCCGACCCAGGCGCAGCCATAGCCACACAGCAGGCCGACCAGCAGCCAATAAAAATTGCCGGTGGCCAGCAGCAAACCGAGACACACCAGAGCCAGCGTCGAGCCGATGAAATGCAGGCGCCGGCAAGTGCGGTTGCTGTGCTCGGCCAGATAGAAGGGATAAAATTCCACGAAGCTCTGGAACGATCTCGGGTCGGCCGCAGTCGCAGGCTGGGTGTCCATGCTTGCTTTCTCCCACAAACGCAACTGGATTCGCATACCTTGCGCCAGCGCGCGTCAAACAGCAATGGCCCGCGCCTGCACCCACTGAACGCTGAGCGACTTCGACCACATCCCCGACGTCCGCGATGGCCTGACGCGCAAGGAACGCATCGTGCTGTACGTTCTGCACAAAACGCAGCAGGAGCGCGGCGGCCACAACGTGCCCACGCCCATGCTGTGGGGCCGGGTCTGCGAATATTTCTATATCAGCCCGGAAGAGCTTTCCAGGATGCTGGCTCGCCTCGGCGCCCGGAAGGATTGAGCTTCCCGTCTCGAACCCTGCGCTAACTCATCTACACATGCGCCTGAGCGCGTCTTGGCGGCCAAAACGCCCGATAAGACGGCAATTCGCAACACCACGCCCGCTATAGGCTCCGCCTGCTCGCCTTCGGTCGAGCGGCCTCCGTGAACTGGAGTTTACAAACTGTAGCCTATGGTTTACGATGAATCCGCGTTTCGAGATCTTCCGTTCCGCGACGTTCGATCAGTGGCTGAGCGGTTTGCGAAACAGGCAAGCGCGTACCCGGGTGCATGCCCGGATCGATCGGTTGAGGAGCGGCAACTCGGGCGACGCGCGATCCGTGGGCGACGGCGTGAGTGAGCTGCGCATCGATCACGGGCCCGGATACCGCGTGTACTTCATGCGGCGCGGTGTGGATGCTGTCGTTCTGCTGTGTGGCGGAGACAAGCGTACGCAGCCCCGGGATATCGAGCGAGCGATGACCATTGCTCAAGACTGGCGAGGTTGATCATGGCTACCAAGAGCAAGAAACGAGTCAAAGAAACATTCGCGCCCTACGATACGGCCGACTATCTCAAGACGGACGAAGACATGGTCGCCTACCTCGAAGCCTGCATGGAAGAAGCCGGCGACGATCCGGCGTTCATCGCCGACGCACTCGGCACCATCGCCCGCGCCCGCGGCATGACTCAGCTCGCTGTGGAAACCGGACTGACGCGTGAAGGGCTATACAAGGCTCTCAACAAGGACGCCAATCCCAGCTTCGGCACCATTCTCAAAGTGATGCGCGCGCTCGGGCTGAAATTCGTTCCTCGTATTGCCTGAAATCAACTGGCGTTGACCTCGGCTGCAATTTCATACGAGCGCAGCCGAGCGGCGTGATCGTAGATCATGGCCGCGACGATGATCTCGTCCGCGCCACTGCGCTCGGCGAAAGCTTTCAGCTCACGACGCACGGTGTCTGGAGATCCGATCGCCGAGCACGCCAGCACCTCGTCGAGAATCGAGCGGTCGTGCGGATGCAGGTTCTCGTAGTAACCGGGCACCGGCGGTGGCAACTTCTTCGGTGTGCCGGAGCGCAGATTCACGAACGCCTGCTGCATGGACGTCACGAGCAGCTTCGCTTCCTCGTCCGTGTTGGCCGCGAACACATTGAAGCCCGCCATCGTGTAGGGCTTGTCGAGATAGGGGGAAGGCTTGAACCGCGCGCGATAGATCTCGAAAGCGTGCATCAACTGCGCCGGCGCGAAATGCGATGCGAACGCGAATGGCAAGCCCAACGCCGCGGCAACCTGTGCGCCGAACAGACTGGAGCCAAGGATCCAGATGGGAACATTGAGCCCCTGCCCCGGCACGGCCTGCACGCGCTGCCCTTCCTGCGCGGGACCGAAATAGGCCAATAGCTCCAGCACGTCCTGCGGGAATGCCTCGGGATCGGAATTGAGCGTACGACGTAACGCACGCGCCGTCGCTTGATCCGATCCTGGCGCGCGTCCGAGTCCCAAATCGATGCGCCCCGGGAACAACGATTCCAGAGTGCCGAACTGCTCGGCAACGACCAGCGGCGCATGATTCGGCAGCATGATGCCACCGGCACCAACGCGAATGGTCGACGTGCCGGCCGCGACGTGGCCGATGACCACCGCGGTTGCCGCGCTGGCAATGCCTGGCATGCTGTGATGCTCGGCGAGCCAGAACCGCCGGTAACCCCAGCGCTCCGCGTGCTGCGCGAGGTCGAGCGAATTACGCAAAGATTGGGCGGCGTCGCCGCCGACCGGGATGGGTGACAGGTCGAGCACGGATAGCATTGCCATGGCGGCAGAATACTTGAGTCCCGCCCGGCGGATTCAAGCTATGCAGGAACAACAGAAGTTCGCGACCGCGGCGCGGCGCCAAAAAAGCCCGCCTCGGGGCGGGCTGGAGCGTTGGGTCGTAGCAAATCGACTACTCTCCCCGCTCTCTTCGCTGCGCGCGGTCCGATGGATGTATCGATCTGCCCGCCGCGGTCAATTCGTAGTCAGCGCCTGCCGCAAATCGGCGACCAGGTCTTCGGCATCCTCGATGCCGATCGACAAGCGCATGGTGCGCTCCGTAACCGCCGCCCACCGCTGTTCGTCCGCGCTGAGATCGCGAGGCATCATCAATTGGCCCGGCAGCACCAATGATTCCGTAGAGCCGACGCTGGCGGATATAGCAAACAACTTCAGCGCATTCGCAAAGCTTGCCGGTGCCACGCCCTGTTCCTTCAGCTCGACCGAGACGACGGTCCCAGCATCGTGCATCTGCCGCTGCGCCAAATGATACTGAGGATGCGTGCTCAAGCCTGGATACGTGACGCTCGCCACCTGCGGATGAGTTTCCAAAAAGCGCGCAACGTGCAATGCATTCGCGCATTGCCGCTCGTATCGGAGCGCATATGTCTTCAAGCCGCGCTGGATCAGGAACGCCGCGTGCGGGTCCAGCGTTGCACCGATGACGATGAAGTCAGTGCGCATCTTCTCGATGATATCGCGGCGAGCGATGACCGCACCGCCCATGACATCACCGTGACCGGAGGCATACTTGGTCAGGCTGTGCACGAACACGTCGATGTCGAACTGACCGTAGTTGTGGAACCCGGCGAAGGTGTTATCCAACACCGTCAGCGTACCGTGACGCCGGGCCGCCGCAGTGATCGCTTCGATATCGGGCACTTTGAGCACCGGATTGGTCGGTGACTCGAATATCACCAAGCGGGTTGGCGTGCTCGCCAGGGTCTGCTCGATACCTACAGTATCCTCGATCGACAGCATGGTATGAGTGACGCCGTACCGCGCCAACAGACGACGCACCATATAGCGCGTCGGCTGATACATCTCGGCAAACGAGATCACATGGTCGCCTTGTTTACACAGCGCCAGCAGTGCGAGATTCACTGCTGCGACACCGGATGCCGTGAGCAAACACCCATCGCGCCCCTGCAGTTCCGCCAGCGTCAGCCCCAGCTGCTCCAGCGTCGGGTTGGAAACGCGGGAGTACTGAAAACCCTGGCGCTGACCGCGAGACTGGCGCTCGGTCTCCGCCACATTGTCGAACGTGAACTTCACGGATTGATAGATCGGCGCCACCAGCGGCCGGTTGTCGGCGGGCACCGCGACCACGGGCGGGTGATTGACGCGAGTGGCGATCTTCATGGCGTGTCTCCGGGCTCGCGCCCGAGCAAACGAAAATCGTCGGCATCCAGGTGCGCAGGGAACTTGGCTCGAAAGCCATCGAGCGCCGCCTTATGGAGCGTGACGGTCGCGACGAATTCCTGCTCCGAGGGCTGGGTCATCGGCTGCCCCAGAAAATCGATGGCGGCACTGTCGCCGGCGTAGTTGATGCCGATGCCATCCTCGCCTACGCGATTGACCCCGATGCAATAGCTCAGGTTTTCGATGGCTCGCGCCATGAGCAACGTCTGCCACGCGTGCCGCCGCCGATCGGGCCAGTTGGCCACATACAGCAGCACATCGTAGGCCTCGCCGCCGCCGATCCGGTTGCGGCTCCAGACTGGAAATCGCAGGTCGTAACAAATCAGCGGCAGGACCTTCCAACCCTTCAGCTCGACGATCGGGCGGCGCGAGCCGGCCGAATAGTGGTCCTGCTCGTGCGCCATCCGGAACAGGTGACGTTTGTCGTAGCTCTCGTACGTGCCGTCCGGACGCATCCAGACCAGGCGATTGTAGTATTTGTCGCCCTCTTTCGTGACGATGCTGCCGGTGATGACGGCGCCAAGCCTGGCGGCCTGCTCCCGCAGCCACGCGACGGACGGCCCATCGGCGGCTTCTGCGACCGAGCTTGCTTCCATGGTGAAGCCGGTCGTGAACATCTCCGGCAGCACGATGAGATCGGTTTGACTGCCCAGCGCCGCAAAATGCTCCTGCAAGCGTCGGCGATTTGCTTCGGGGTCGTGCCAGGCGAGATCGGCCTGGACCAATGTGACATTGAGAGTGCTCATGACCCGGAAGATACGGCGCCGGAGCCCGTCTCGCCAGTGGTTAGCGGTTGGCGGTTAGTGCCTAGCCACAACAGGAGCTTGGCCCTTATTCTTCACTAGCCACCAACCACCAACCGCCAACCACTGCCCTAAAGCTTGCACAGCCGCTCGGCGGCCTCTTCCAGGGTGGAATCGTTCTTGGCGAAGCAGAACCGCAGCACGTTGAGCTTGGGCGGCGACTGATAGAACGGCGATACCGGAATCGACGCCACGCCCGCTTCGCGCAGTACCTGGTCGGCGAATTCGGCATCGCTCTGCTTGCTGATGGCGCTGAAGTCCAACAGCTGAAAGTAACTGCCAGCGGCCGGCGTCCAGCTGAAGCTGGAGTTGCGCAACAACTCCAGGAAGCGGTCGCGCTTGGCCTGATAGAACGCGGCGAGGCCGGCATTGTGATCCGGCACCTGCTTGAGGAAATCGGCAATCGCCAGCTGCAACGGATGCGCGATGCTGAACGTGTTGAACTGATGCACGCGACGAATCTCGCGAGTGATGTCCGGCGGCGCCACCGCATAGCCGATGCGCCAACCCGTCGCATGCATGGTCTTGCCGAACGAGAACACAGCCACGCCGCGCTCATATAACTCGGGATGCTCGACGATGCTGGCGTGGCGCGCACCGTCATAGATCATGTGCTCGTACACTTCATCGGAGATCACCATTGCCTCGGTGGGCCGGATGATCTCGGCCAGGATGTCCAGCTCTTTCGCCGGAATCACTGTCGTAATCGGGTTGTGCGGCGTGTTGATCATCACCAGCCGCGTGCGCGGCGAAATCGCGGCGCGCACACGATCCCAATCGATCTGAAACTTGGGCGGATCGAGCGGGATGTGAATGGGTCGCCCGCCCGCCGAGATCACCGCCGGCGCATAGGAGTCATAGGAGGGATCGAACAGGATCACCTCATCGCCCGGATGTACGAGCGAGACAACCGCAGAAAAGATCGCCTCGGTCGCTCCGAGCGTTACCGTAATCTCCGACTCCGTGTTGAGCATGCGGCCATAGCTTGCCCCCAACTTCAGCGCGATCTGCTCGCGCAACTCGGCAACGCCGATCATGGGCGCGTACTGGTTGTGGCCCGCCGCCACGTGATAAGCGAGCAGATCCTTCAGCTTCGCCGGCACGTCGTAGTCGGGAAAACCCTGCGCCAGATTGATCGCGCCCAGCTCGCGGGCGCGATTGGTCATGACGGTGAAAATGGTGGTGCCGACATGCGGCAATTTCGAACGGATCTGCATCCCGCCCCCTCGTCGATCATCCGTCGCTCGCCTCGGCGCGAGCTGCGCGGACTATTTTGCAGCCGCGGCCATCTGCATGTCGCGCAAGCGGCGTTTTTCCTGCCGGGCCAGGAAGATACCGGCGGTGACCACGCCGATGGTCACGAGCAATACGATGATGGAGGCCAGTGCGTTGATGTCCGGGCTCACGCCCAGGCGTACCTTCGAAAAGATCACCATCGGCAGCGTGCTCGAACCCGGCCCGGAAACGAAGCTGGCGATCACCAGGTCGTCCAGCGAAATGGTGAACGCCAGCAGCCAGCCGGAGATCAGCGCCGGCGCAATGATGGGTAGCGTAATGACGAAAAACACCTTCGTGGGCCGTGCACCCAAATCCATCGCGGCTTCTTCGAGCGAGTCGTCCAGCGTCGACAGGCGCGACTGCACGATGATCGTCACGTAGGCAAGCGTGAACGTCATATGAGCGATGGTGACCGTGGTAACCCCGCGGCCGGCCGGCCAACCGAACAGTCCCTCCATCACCACGAACAACATCAGCAGCGACAAGCCCGTGATGACTTCGGGCATGACCAGAGGCGCCGTGGTCATGCCCGACAACAACGTACGCCCGCGGAATTTTCCGAAGCGCGCCAGGGCGAGCCCGGCCAGCGTGCCGAGGATGACCGCGCCCGTGGCATTGATGGCGGCGATCTTCAGCGACAGCCAGGCGGCATCGAGAATCTGAGTGTTGTTGAGCAGCCGGCCGTACCACTGCGTGGAGAAACCCGCCCACACCGTGACCAGTCGCGACTTGTTGAACGAATAGACGATGAGCGACAGGATCGGGATGTACAGAAACGCAAACCCGAACACGAGCACGGTCAAGCGGAACGTCGATGATTGTTTCATCGATGCGGCCTTATCGGTGCGCCCCGCGCGCCTCGGCGGCTTGCGAACGCTGCAACAGCACGATCGGGATCACCAGCAGGAGCAGCAGTGCGATGGCTACGGCGCATGCCGCGGGCCAGTCGCGCTTGGTGAAGAACACCTGCCACAGCACCTTGCCGATCATCAGCGAATCGGACGGCCCGAGCAGCTCCGGAATCACGAACTCGCCCACCGCCGGAATGAACACCAGCATGGAGCCCGCGACGATGCCCGGCATGGACAGCGGCAGGGTGATGGTGAGGAATGTCTTGACCGGGCGTGCGCCGAGATCGGCCGCGGCCTCGAGCAAGGTCAGGTCCATCTTCTCCAGGTTGGAGTACAGCGGCAGGATCATGAACGGCAGGTACGAGTACACGATGCCGATGTAGATGGCGAAGTCGGTCTGCAACATCACGATGGGCTCATCGATGATGCCGGTCCACATCAGGAAATTGTTGATCAGCCCGTTGTTCTTGAGGATGCCGATCCAGGCGTACACGCGCAGCAGGAACGACGTCCAGAACGGCAGGATCACCATCATCAACAGCACGTGGCGCCAGGTGGATTGCGCCCGCGCGATGGCGTAAGCCATGGGATAGCCGAGCAGCAGGCACCACACGGTGGCGATGGCCGCCACCTTGATCGAATTGAGATATGCCTTCCAGTACAGGCTGTCCTGGATCATGTTGGCGAAGGTGGCGAAGTTCAGCTTGATCTGCGCCGCGCCGCCGTCCAGCCACTGGATCAGCGGCGAGTACGGCGGAATGCCGATGCGAGCCTCGGCGAACGCGATCTTCAGGACGATGATGAACGGCACCAGGAAGAACAGCAGCAGCCAGAAGTACGGAATGGCGACGACCGCAGTCCGGCCGGTGAGGCCCCAACGCACCAGACGCGCCCTCGTCCAACGATAAGGCGGCAGGCGCTGCAGAAAATCCAGAATGAGATGAACTCCCGCGCTGTGGCGATGGCGCGAGGGCAACTCGGCCCGCGCGCTCATTCGCTCAGCACCACGGGGCTGGAAGCGTGCCAGCTCAGATACACCGTCTGATCCCAGGTGATGGAATCCTCGGCGTGACGATAGGTGTTGGGTTGCGTGATTCGCACGACCTTGCCCGAAGCGAGCTGCACCAGGTACACGGACATGTCGCCCATGTACGCGATCTCCTTGACGGTGCCCTGGACGACATTGTCGCCCTGCCTCGATCCAGCTGCCACGGCCGGACGCTCGACCGAGATGTTGATCTTCTCGGGCCGGATCGCCGCCGAAACGATCGCCTCGGGCGGCGAGCTCACGCCGTGGTCGACGTAGATCGTGCCGCCCAGCTCCGGCGAATCGATGCGCACGTGATCCGGCTCGTCCTCGATCAGGCGGCCTTCGAACATGTTCACATTGCCGATGAACTCGGCGACGAACTTGCTGTTGGGATATTCGTAGATGTCCTTGGGCGTGCCGACCTGGACGATCTCGCCCGCATTCATCACGCCGATGCGCGTCGACAGCGTCATGGCTTCTTCCTGGTCGTGGGTCACGACCACGAACGTCACGCCGAGCTGCTCCTGCAGGTTCACCAGCTCGAATTGCGTGTGCTCGCGCAGCTTCTTGTCCAGCGCGCCGAGCGGCTCATCGAGCAGCAGCAGCTTGGGACGCTTCACCAGCGAGCGCGCCAGCGCCACACGCTGACGTTGGCCGCCAGAGAGCTGATGCGGCTTGCGCTTCGCGAATTGCGACAAACGCACGAGCTTGAGCATGTCATCGACACGCGCGCGGATCTCATCCTTCGACACGCCGTCCTGCCTCAGGCCGAACGCAACATTCTGTTCCACCGTCATGTGCGGAAATAGCGCATACGACTGGAACATCATGTTCACCGGCCGGTCGTATGGCGGGATGTTGGTCATGTCCACGCCGTCGATGAAGAGCTTGCCGCTGGTCGGCTCCTCGAAGCCGGCCAACATGCGCAGCAGTGTGGTCTTGCCGCAGCCGGAGCCGCCGAGCAGGCAGAACAGCTCCTTCTTGTAGATCTTCAGCGAGACGTTGTTGACCGCGATGAAGTCGCCGAACTTCTTGGTGACACGGTCGATGTGCACGTACGGAACAGCTTGCGGATCGGTCCAGACCGCAAGCTGTTCCTGGGGCCGCGAATTCGTGGCCATTGCGAGGCGGCGTGCTTACTGGCCGGTGGTGAACTTCTGCCACAGGCGCGACATGAGCGCGGTGGCCTGCTCGTCGTAAGCCAGCGACGGGAACAGCTTGGCCTTCACTTCCGGCGTCGGATAGACGCCCGGGTCGTTCCTCACTGCCTCGTCCACCAGCTCGAACGCGGCCGCGTTGGCGTTGGCGTAATTGACGTAGTTGGAGTTGTTGGCGGCGACCTGCGGATCCATCAGGTAGTTGATGAAGGCATGCGCGTTCTTCGGATGCTTGGCATCGGCCGGGATGGCTAGCATGTCGAACCACACGACCGTGCCTTCCTTCGGAATGGAGTAGGCCACTTTCACGCCCTGCCCGGCCTCTTCGGCGCGGTCACGCGCCTGCAGGATGTCGCCGCTCCAGCCGATGGCCACGCACAGCTCGCCGTTGGCCAGGTCGTCGATGTACTGCGACGAGTGGATCTTGCGGATGTAAGGACGGATCAGCTGCAGCTTCTCGGCCGCGGCGGTCAGGTCCTCCTCCTTCTGGCTGTTGGGATCTCGCCCCATCCACTGCAGCACCAGCTTCAGGATCTCGTCCGGAGCGTCCAGCACGGACACGCCGCACTCCTTGAATTTGGCGATCTGCTTGGGATCGAAGATCTGGTCCAGGGAATCCAGCGGCGTGTCGCCCAGGATCTTCTTGACCTTGTCGACGTTGTAGCCGATGCCGGTGGTGCCCCACAGGTAGGTCACCGAATGCTCGTTGCCCGGGTCGTGCAGGGCGACGCGCTGCTGGATGTCCGGGTCCATGTTGACCAGGTTCGGCAGCTGGCTCTTGTCCAGCTTCTGGAACACGCCGGCCTTGATCTGGCGCTCCAGGAACGAGGCCGACGGCACCACCACGTCGAAGCCGGAATTGCCGGCCAGCAGGCGGGTCTCGAGCATGTCGTTGGAGTCGAAGACGTCGTAGGTGACCTTGATGCCGGTCTGCGCTTCGAAGTTCTGGATGGTGTCCTCGGCGATGTAGTCCGACCAGTTGTACACGTGGAGGATCTTCTCCTCCTGGCCGGCGGCGCCGGGGGCCTGACCCTGCTGGGCTTCTTCTTTCTTGCCGCAGG
Source organism: Steroidobacter sp. (assembly GCF_036406195.1). Classification (GTDB taxonomy): domain Bacteria; phylum Pseudomonadota; class Gammaproteobacteria; order Steroidobacterales; family Steroidobacteraceae; genus Steroidobacter. The sequence goes on along the minus strand of NZ_DASWVW010000022.1, from coordinate 22,110 downwards.
CCGTGATTAGCAGCGCCATCGAGGCAACCGCGAGACCTCCGCGCACTGAACTGCTCAACGACCTACTCATCAGGCTCTCTCCCCGCAATGTTGATGTACCGACGTGCGTGCCACCGCACAGCCTATCGGCGGTGCCGAAAGCGTAACGCAGAAAGCGGGGCCGGGCTATAACCGCGGCAAGAGAAATGTTCTTCGGAACATTGACTTGGCAAGCTCCGCGCAGCGCACGGGTGGTTGCCGTTAGAGCTTGCCCTGGCGGTGCAGCTGCTGCTGGGTCTGATCCAATGCGAGGCGCGCCTTGTCGACGAGCTCGTCGATCTGCGCATGCGTAATGACCAGAGGCGGCGCAATGATCATGGTGTCGCGCACCGCCCGCATCACCAGGCCATTGGCGATGCACAGATCCCGGCACAGCAAGCCCACTTCACCGGGATCGGGGAAGGTCTGACGCTTGCCTTTGTCTTTCACCAGCTCGAGCGCGCCGATCAAGCCGATGATGCGCGCCTCGCCCACCAGCGGATGAGACGCCAACTCCTGCCAGCGCCGCTGCAGGTACGGACCGACATCATCCCGAACGCGCTCGACGATGCCCTCGTCCCGCAGGATGTTGACGGCGGCACACGCAACGGCGCACGCCACGGGATGGCCCGAGTAGGTGAAGCCGTGATGAAACTCGCCCGCCTTGTCGGTCATGACGGCGGCGACCCGGTCGCCCACCATCACCCCGCCAATGGGCAGGTAGCCCGACGAAAGGCCCTTGGCGATGGGCATCAGATCGGGGCGAATGCCGAAATACTCGGAGCCGAACCAGCGGCCGGTGCGGCCGAAGCCGCAGATCACTTCGTCGGCCACCAGCAGGATGCCGTACTCATCGACGATGCGCTGGATCTCCGGCCAGTAGGTTGCTGGCGGAATGATCACTCCACCGGCGCCCTGAATCGGCTCGCCGATGAACGCCGCGACCTTCTCCGGACCGATCTGCAGGATCTTCTCCTCCAGCGCCCGCGCCGCCACCAGGCCGAACTCCTCCGGCGACAGCTCGCCGCCTTCGCCAAACCAGTAGGGCTGGCGAATGTGGACGATGCCGGGAATGGGCAAGCCGCCCTGCTCGTGCATGGGCTTCATGCCGCCCAGGCTGGCACCCGCCATGGTGCTGCCGTGATACGCGTTGTGCCGGCTGATGATCACCGTGCGTTGCGGCTGGCCCAGCACGTTCCAGTAGTGACGCACGGTGCGCACCACCGTGTCGTTCGCTTCCGAGCCCGAACCGGTGAAGAACACATGATTGAACTGCGGCGGCGTGACTTCGGACAGCAGGCGCGCCAGCTCGATTGCCGGCGGATGAGCCACCTGGAAGAAGCTGTTGTAGTACGGCAGCTGCTGCATCTGGTTGAAGGCAGCTTCGGCCAGCTCGCGGCGGCCATAGCCCAGGTTCACGCACCACAAGCCGGACATGCCATCGAGAATCCGACGGCCGTCCGCTTCATATAGGTACACGCCCTCGGCGCGGGTAATGACCCGCGTGCCCTTCTTGCTCAGCGCCGCATGGTCCGTAAATGGATGGATGTAGTGGGCTGCATCGAGCGCCTGCCATTCGGCGGTGCTGCGCTCGGGGATCGAGGACACCATGATTGCGGATGGATACTCTGAATGAATTTATCTGAAACGACGAAAGTAACTCATAAAGCCTTACACGTTGAGCAGCAGGTGCTCGCGCTCCCAGGAGCTGATCACCTGCAGGAAGGTTTCATATTCGTTCTCTTTCACGGCCGCATAGGCGATGACGAAACGCTCACCGAGGATGTCGATCAGCGGCCGGCAGTCACGCAGCAGCCGCAGCGAATCTTCGATGTTGCGGGGTAGAGAGAACGGCAAGTCATACGCGCTGCCGGTGATGGGCTCGCTCGGCTTGAGTCCTTCGACCATGCCGAGATAGCCGCACGCCAGCGAAGCGGCGATGGCCAGATAGGGATTGGCGTCGGCACCGGCGATCCGGTTTTCGACGCGGCGGTTCTTGGGATTCGACACCGGCACACGTAGTCCGGCGGTGCGGTTGTCATAACCCCATTGTGTATTGATCGGTGCGGAATAGTGCCGCGTGATGCGCCGGTAGGAATTCACGTTCGGCGCAAACAGCGACATGGCGGCCGGCAGATACTTCTGCAGACCGGCGATATGCGAGAAGAACAACGGCGAAGGCCGGCCCTCGGCGTCGCTGAAGATGTTGTTGCCGGTGCGTCGGTCGATGATGCTCTGGTGGATGTGCATGGCGCTGCCGGGCTCGCGCGCCATCGGCTTGGCCATGAACGTCGCATACATCTTGTGGCGCAGCGCTGCTTCACGCGCCGTGCGCTTGAACAGGAACACCTGGTCCGCCAACGACAGCGCATTGCCGTGCAGGAGATTGATCTCCATCTGCGCCGCGCCGTCTTCGTGAATCAGCGTGTCGATCTCGATGTCCTGCGCCTCGCAGAAGGCGTACATGTCGTCGAACAGCGGATCGAACTCGTTCACCGCGGCGATCGAATATGACTGGCGGCCGATCTCGGGCCGGCCCGAGCGGCCGATCGGCGGTTTCAAGGGGTAGTCCGAGTCGGTGTTCGGCTCGATCAAATAAAACTCCAGCTCGGGCGCGACCACCGGCTCCCAGCCGTGCTGCGCATACAGCTCCAGCACGTGCTGAAGCACATAGCGCGGCGCCATGGTCACGGGCCGGCCATCGGAATAAAAGCTGTCGTGGATCACCTGCGCGGTGGGCTCGGCGGCCCAGGGCACGACGCGGATGGAATTGGCATCGGCCTTCATCACCACATCGATCTCCGAAGGACTGATGGCGCGCTCATCGTCGGGATACTCGCCCGTGACGGTCTGCAGAAAGATGCTCTCGGGCAGGCGCATGCCTTCTTCTTCGGCGAACTTCGCCGCGGGCATCACCTTCCCGCGCGGCACGCCGGCCATGTCGGGGATGATGGCCTCGCACTCCGAGATGCCGTGTTCTTTGAAGAATTGTTGAATGGTGCTCATACGAATTACCTGTTCTTGGCCGAGCGCTGTCGCGCTCGCTCGCGTGCGGCTTCGCCAAAGGCGGCGAACAGCGCGCGCGACAAAGCGTTGTCCTGAAATTTCCACTCGGGGTGCCACTGCAACCCGAGCGCGAACGACGGTGCGTCCGCCACTCGAAATGCCTCGATCACTCCGTCCGGAGCGCGCGCCTCGACCACGAGACCGGGCCCCAGGGTCTGCACTCCTTGAGAGTGCAATGAATTCACTTTCACTCGCCGCTCGCCCGACAGCCGCGCCAGCAAACCGTCCGGCTCCAGCTCGATGTCGTGCGCCGGTGCGTATTGCTCGTCGAGCGGCGCCTCGGTGTCCTCGCGGTGATTCTGGTAGCCCGGCACTTCGTGCAGCTTCTGCCAGAGCGTGCCGCCGAACGCGACGTTCATCTCCTGAAAGCCGCGGCAGATCGCCAGCAGCGGCAGTCCGTTGGCGATGACCTGCGGGATCATCGGCAGCGTGGTCGCATCCCGCCACGGATCGTGCAATGTGCCCGGATCGCTGGCGGAGCCACCGTAGTGATGCGGCGCCACGTTCGAAGGACTGCCCGTCAGCAGGATGCCGTCGAAATCCGCGAGCAGCTCACGCGCTTCCAATCCGTCTCCGAGCGATGGGATCAGAACAGGCACCGCCTGAGCGCCTTCCGCCACCGCGGCGATATATTTCTCGCCGACGCAGTGGAAGTAATGGTGGCCCAACAGACGCCTGTCCGCCGGAATACCGATGAGAGGCCTGCGTGTAGACACGTTTAAGATCTTTAACAACCGGTGGGATCACCGGCGGGGTTGTAGGCTGTCATTTAAGCACAACCGCGGCCCGGCCGCTCGTCCGGTGATGGATGATGGGGGCGAAAATCAGCTATTTCAACGGGTTATATTCGCATGTATACCGCCAGCCCCCTTGCCGCGGCCAGCGGCCAGTCGTTATCCTCGCTGCCGCGCGGGCCTGTCGGTAACTTGCCCGACGACTCCAAATCTTAAACAGGTAACCCCCTATGGCGGTCACTGACCCCGCTGTGCAGCTGACCGCCTTCCGGCAGCGCCACCCGCAAACGCGCTTTGTCGATGTGCTTTTGGCGGATTTGTTCGGAATCCCTCGTGGCAAGCGCGTGACTATCGACGAGCTTCCGCATCTCTCGCAAGGCAGCTTTTTGTTGCCGGGCTCGATGTTCGCGCTCGATGTGCTCGGCGGCACGATTCAGGAAACCGGGCTGGGATTTGACGAAGGCGATGCGGATCGCCGCTGTCTGCCGATCGACGGCACCTTGGTGCCGGTGCCCTGGCGCGAAGGCGAGGGCGTCGCGCAGGTGCAGGTATCGATGATCGATCACGATGGCTCGCCTTTTTACGGCGACCCGAGGCATGTGCTGGCCAATGTATTGAAACGCTTCAGCGCACTCGGCCTGACGCCGGTGATCGCCGTCGAGCTGGAGTTCTATCTGCTCGATCCGGAACGTACCGTCGATGGCCGGGCACAACCGCCGCGCCTGCCTCAAACCGGCCGGCGCGAATACCAGACCCAGATCAACTCGATGCTGGATCTGAACGAATACTCGGCGGTGCTCGCCGAGATCTCTTCTGCGTGCGAAGCGCAGGAGATTCCCTCCGGGACAGCCCTCGCCGAATACGGCCCCGGCCAGTTCGAAGTAAATCTACTGCACTCGACGGATGCGCTCGCGGCGTGCGATCAGGCAATTCGCTTCAAGCGGCTGGTGCGAGGCGTCGCCGCTCGCCACGGCATGGAAGCGACGTTCATGCCAAAGCCGTACATGGACATGGCAGGCAGCGGAGCACACCTCCACGTCAGCATGCTCGACCAACAAGGTCGAAACATTTTCGCCCACGATGATGCGGCCGGCAGCCCGTTGCTGAAGCACGCCATCGGCGGGCTGGCCGCGACCATGGCCGACGCCATGCTGATCTTCGCGCCGACCATCAATTCATATCGTCGCTATCGATCCGAAGCTTACGTACCGCTCAACCCGAGCTGGGCCGTGAACAATCGCGGCGTCGCCCTGCGGATTCCCGCGAGCACGCCGGAGAACCGCAGGATCGAACACCGAGTGGCGGGCGCCGACGCCAATCCCTATCTGCTGACGGCAGCCGTGCTCGCCGGCATTCACCACGGCCTGCAACATCGCCTGGACCCTGGTGCCCCCGTCACGGGCAACGCCTATCGCGATGCTCCCACGACGCTACCGATCACCTGGCCCGAAGCCGCACTGAAATTCGAAGCCAGCGCCCTGATGCGCGAGTACCTCGGCGAGAAATTCCATCACTTGTTCGTTACGACCCGCCGCGGCGAACTGCAAGCCTTCGAGTCGCACGTGAGTCCGCTGGAATATGCGTGGTACGCGCGCACATGCTGAACCATCGGCCCAGCTCCGCCGCGTCTGTCTTCTTACAAAGTGGAAGAAACCAACAATCAAGTTTCCTCCCGTGTATGGAAGACGCAGAGTTGCGCAAAACCGAAGGCCACAATAGTTTCCGGCCTGTGGATCGGCTTCGCAGCGGGCCAGCTTTCTGGAGCTTCATTTGACGAACGACACCAAGCACGCGCTCTCCTATTACGCAGCGTCGGCCAACCCCGCGCCCGAACATCCGGCCTTGCGCGGCGACATCGCTGCCGACGTTTGCGTCATCGGCGGCGGCATCGCCGGCTGCTCGACAGCGCTGGAGCTCGCCGAGCGCGGCTACAAAGTGGTGCTGCTCGAAGGACGCCGCATCGGCTGGGGTGCATCCGGCCGCAGCGGCGGCCAGGCCATCGGCGGTTTTGCGAGCGGTCAGAGCAAGCTGGTGAGCCAGGTCGGCATCGAGAACGCCAAACGCATGTGGGACATCTCGCTGGAAGGATTGCAGCTGATCCGCGACCGCGTGGCGAAACACAACATCGATTGCGATCTGCACTGGGGTCAGATGCACGTCGCGATCAAGCCCCGGCAGCGCGCCATGCTGCAGGAGGAACAGCACGAGGCCGAGCGAACCTATGGCTATCGTCAGCTGAAGTTCCTGGAACGCGAACAGGTCGAGTCATTGCTGGAGACCAAGCGCTACATCGCCGGCCTGTACGACAGCGGCAGTGGCCACTTGCATCCGCTGAACTACACGCTCGGCATGGCCGCTGCCGCGAGCGCTGCGGGCGTGACCATCTACGAACATTCGCTGGTCACGGATATCAACTACAACCAACCTGCGGTTGTGACTACGGCCCACGGCAGAGTGCAGGCGAAGTTCGTCGTGCTGTGCTGTAACGCCTATATGAACAGGCTCGTCCCCGCATTGCGCTCGCGCATCATGCCGGTCGGGACATACATCGTCGCGACCGAATCGCTCGGCGAGCAACGCATGCAGCGCCTGATCCGCGAGAACATCGCGGTCACCGACGTGAACTTCGTGCTCGACTACTTCCGCCGCTCGGCGGACCACCGCCTGCTGTTCGGCGGCCGCGTGAGCTATTCCGGGCTGGACCCATTCAATACCGCCAATGCAACGCGCAAGCGAATGTTGAATGTATTCCCTCAATTGTCCGACGTGCGCATCGAGTACGCATGGGGAGGTTATGTTGACATCACCATGAGCCGTGCGCCGGACTTCGGGCGTCTCGCGCCACATATCTACTATCTGCAGGGTTTCTCCGGTCACGGCATCGCGCTCACCGGCATCGCCGGGCGCCTGGCCGCCGAGGCCATCGCGGGCCAGGCTGAACGTTTCGATCTGTTCACGCGGCTGAAACATAGGAATTTTCCCGGTGGCGAGCTGCTGCGCACCCCTGCCCTGGTCCTCGCCATGCTCTGGTACCGCGCCAGAGATCTGCTGTAGCCCCGCTGGAACTTCCGTCCTCTACAGGCATTGGAAGTAAGCGCTCGGCACGTCTGCGGCCGAGACTACATCTACAGTGCGGACCCGTTCACGACTGACGCGACGGCTGCAATTGCGCCAATGAAACAGGGGCAGGGGATGGAGACACCTTCGGCAGCCACGCCCGAGGCTGGCACCGAGGTCGCCGCGCCCGCCGAAATCCTCAAGCCAACCGCCAGCATTCTGCTCATCGACGATCAGCCAGCCCGGCTGCTCACCTACGAAGCGATTCTCTCCACGCTCGATGTCGAATGCGTGCGCGCGTTGTCCGGCAGAGAAGCGCTCAAGCAACTGCTCGTCAAGGACTTCGCCCTCATCCTGCTGGATGTGAACATGCCCGAGATGGACGGGTTCGAAACGGCGCGCCTGATTCGCGAGCATCCGCGTTGGGAGCGCACGCCCATCATCTTCGTCACCGGGATCAATATCTCCGGTCTCGATGAGCTCAAGGGGTACGAGGTCGGCGCCATCGACTACATTTCCGTGCCGGTGGTGCCGGAGATCCTCCGCTCCAAGGTCAAGGTGCTGGTGGACCTGCACGAAAGGCACTGTCGTCTCGAAACGCTGAACAGCTCGCTGACCCGTGCACGGACGGAGCAGGACGCACGCTACGCAACCGCCATGGCGGAACGCGATGCCCAACTGCGAGCCATCTTCGAACATCCGACCGATCTGATCGCGGTGTTTCAAGTCGTAAGGGATGTGCACGGCGCGATCATCGATTGGCAGTATCGCGACGCCAACACCAATACGCTGCAGCTGCTCAGATATACGCGAAGCGAGCTGCTGGGCCGGCGCATCACGCAAGTCTTCGAGCCGGAACACGCACAGGGCGTCATCGCCCAATGCACGAGCGTGCTCGAATCGCGGCAGGTCGTCCGTTATGAGGCGCGGTTCGGCGACAAAGTCTTCTTCGTCACCCTGTTTCCGATGGGGCCCGACTGCGTCGTCAGCTCCGCCACCAACATCACCGAACGCAAGCGCGCCGAAGCAGAGTTGAGTCGCAGTCACGAACTGGCGAAGGAAAGCGAGGCACGGTTGCGCGAAGCGAACGAGCGCAAGGACGAGTTTCTGGCCATGCTGAGCCACGAGTTGCGCAATCCCGCCGCCGCCATCGGCAATGCAGCTCAAGCCCTGTCACGCCTGGTGCGCAAGGATCAGGAACAATCGCTGGTCGGCATCGTCGACCGGCAGATCCGCCATCTCGGTCACTTACTGGACGATCTGCTGGATGTATCGCGCATTACGCGCGGCCGGATCGAGATCGAGCCAGAACGAGTGACGCTGCAATCGTGCATCGACCTGGCTTTGGAAACCACGCAGCCGCTGCTCCAGGAAAAACAACACCGGCTCACTCTCGACACCTGGTCCGAGCCGCTCTGGGTGAACGCCGACAAAGTACGGCTCGCCCAGTGCATCGCGAACCTGCTCACCAACTCGGCCAAGTACACCGAGCCTGGCGGTGACATTCAATTGCGTTGCCTTGCTGAAACAGACGCAGCAGTGATCGAGATCACGGACACCGGGGTCGGTATGCCTCCCGAGCTCATTCCGCGCGTGTTCGAGTTGTTCGTACAAGGCGAACGTCCCTTGGACCGTTCCCAGGGAGGCCTCGGCATCGGGCTGCCGGTGTGTCGCATGCTCATGGAAATGCAAGGAGGCAGCGTCACCGCCAGCAGCCCTGGCGTCGGACAAGGTTCGACCTTCACGCTAAGCATGCCGCTTGCGAGTGCGACTGTCGATGCGGTCCCCAACCATCCGGCAGCGAGCCGCAAGTCGGCGCGCGTGCTCATTGTCGACGACAATCGCGACGCAGCCGACTCGCTTGCGCTTTTGCTACAGATCGAGGATCACGTCACGCTGACCGCCTATTCCGGCGCGGACGCGTTGACACAAGCGGCGACGTTCGAGCCGCATTTCGTGCTGCTGGATATCGGCCTGCCCGAGATGGATGGCTACGAAGTGGCGCAACGCATGAAGGCCATCGTTCCACAGGCTCGCCTGATTGCCATCACGGGCTACGGCCTGGTCGGCGACCGGAACCGCTCGGCGAGCTCGGGCTTCGAAGCGCATCTGGTCAAGCCGGTGAGTCTGACCGACATTCAAACGACATTCGCTACGCTGGTTCACTGAAGCGCCCGGAGCGCGTCAGTGCCGCAGATTCACTCGCCGCGATATTCGCAGCCGCTGGTGCAGGTTTCGTGGATCACGACCTTGGCCAGCAGCGGCAGGACGGGCTTGGTTTTCCGCCAGACCCAGCGCGCCAGGTTCTCGCTGGTGGGATTCTCCAGCCCCTCGATCTCGTTCAAGTAGTGATGATCGAGCTGGTCGTAGATGGGCTGGAACGCCGCCTTCACATCCGCGAAATCCATCACCCAGCCGGTGGTCGCCTCGACCTCGCCCTGCAGATGCAGCTCGATGCGAAACGAATGACCATGCAGCCGCGCGCACTTGTGACCCGCCGGAACATTCGGCAGGCGATGTGCGGCCTCGATGGTGAATACGCGAAAAATGTTCATATGAAAAAGGCGCCGGTGACGGCGCCTCATATCTCAATTCAGTGTCTCGATTCAGCGGCTGTCGCAGCCGCTGCCCGGATCACGCGGCCTTACGGCGGCGCGAGCTGGAAACGCAGCTGCAGGTGCCACAGGTGCAGCGGATGGCGCTGCAATCGCTGCACACGGCGAAATCCACGGAGCCGAAGTGACGACGGCACTGTTCGCAGTAGGGCTTGCGGCGGCCGCTGCGGGCGGCACGATACGTGTCGACAGCGCCGGCGCTCTGGCTGGCCGCATCGCCGGTGCAGGCATTCAAATCCTTGCTGACGATGCCGCGCATGAACGTGCTGGACGTCATGGAGCCGACCTTGAACAGGCGCATCTGCTCGCGAGCCAAACCCATCTGGGCGACGGGGTCGTAGATCACCACGCCCAATTTAGGATGAAAATGAACCTGGAACGGATCGCCGCTCATAACAATCACTTCGTAATCTTTGACAAATCTCAGGGGGACCGGGGTCCTGCGCATCCTGCGCGCCCGGAGTCGGGCATCATGCCCAGCAGGGGGCTGTAACGCGGGCGCAATTGTGCTGCAACCGCCCTGTCAAGGCAATGAGCTTCGGCCCCTATTTTTTGACCATTCGCAGGGAAAACCGCATGCTTCACTGTTTTGGCGCAACGCTCTTGCGCTTTGCCCATGCCTCAGGTTGGCCCATTCGCCCTACCCAAGGCAGCGCCCTCGTTCAGACCGCCCTTGCGGTGACATCAATCCCGGGGAACCGGGGCAGCGGCCGCGTCTGTAACTCCTGCAAGCACGGCCGCACGCGGACGTAAGACATAACAAGCGTGAATCCGGGGGTTGCGCTCGAAGTCGCGCGGCAACGTCCGGCGCCCGATGTCCTCCACCTCGAATGCTGCAAGCCCCTCGCGATCCAGCCGAAAACGCGTGTAATTGTTCGAGAACACGATGCTGCCGCCCGGCGCCAGCAGCTGCGCAGCAAGCGTCAGCAGCTGCACGTGATCCCGCTGCACGTCGAAATCCTGTTCCATTCGCTTGGAGCGCGAATGGGTGGGCGGGTCGATGAACATGAGATCCCAGCGACGCGACCTGTCCCGCTGCTCTTGCAGCCAGGCCAGGCAATCGGCCTGCACGAATCCATGCTGCGGACCCGCGAGGTTGTTCAGCGCCAGGTTGCGCTTCGCCCACTCCAGATAGGTGCGCGACATATCGACCGTGGTCGAGGACGCCGCGCCACCGCCAGCGGCATACACCGTCGCGGTACCCGTATACGCAAACAAATTGAGGAAGCGCTTGTCGCGGGCCATTTCCCCAACCAGCCGTCGGGTCAGGCGGTGATCCAGAAACAACCCCGTGTCCAGGTAATCGGTGAAATTTACGGCGAACCGATAGGGATGCTCGCGCACGAGCTCAAATTCGCGCTCGTTGTCCAGCTTCTCGTATTGCGCGCCCTCCTTCTGCTGGCGACGCTCACGAATGAACAAATGATCGGCGGCAATATCGAGCTCGTGCGGGATCACCGCGAGCGCTTCGTTACGACGCTGCCGCGCGGCTTTCGGCTCGATGGACTTCGGTGGTGCATATTCCTGCACGACCACCCAACGCTCGCCTTCGCCATTGCTGTACTGATCGATGGCGAATGCATACTCCGGCATGTCCGCATCGTAGATGCGATAACAGTCGACGTTCTCGCGCCGCGCCCAGTCCTGCATCACCTTGATATTCTTGCGCAGGCGATTGGCAAACATCTGCGCACCCGGCCGCTCGCGCAGGGCTGCCGCATCAGGCGGCGGCTTTCGCTCGCCGATGTAGTCCGCTGGTGAGACATCGAAGCGCAACAAGCGACATTCGATGCGTCCATTGAACAGCGTGTGTGTGCGCCGTGCATTGATGCCAATCGCTTTCGCCAACGGCGGATTGCCCGTCAGCACCGCTGCCTTCCAACCCTCGAAATGTTCACGCAGCTTGGCGCCCAAAGTCTGATACAGCGCCTGCAATCGCTCCTGATCGCCGATGCGTTCGCCATAGGGCGGATTGGTTACTACCAATCCCGTCGATGCCTCGCTCTGGCGCGTCAACTGCTCCAGATCGCGGCGCTCGATGTGGACCACGCCTCGAAGTTTGGCTCTGTCGACGTTTTCGATTGCCGCGCGAACGGCCTGCGCATCGGCATCGTAACCACGAACGGTAATGCGCTTCGCAGCGCCAGCCTCGCGACGTGCTCGAGCCTCTTCGATGAGCCGAGCCCACAGCGCTCGATCATGACTCCGCCAGCCGACAAAGCCGAAGTAACTGCGCAACAATCCCGGCGCGATATCCAGCGCCATCAACGCCGCTTCGATGGGAAGCGTGCCCGAGCCGCACATGGGATCGACGAAATCGCCGCCCGCTTCCGCAATCGCGGGCCAGCCGCAACGAAGCAGCACCGCCGCCGCGAGATTCTCCTTCAAGGGAGCGGCGACACCGCGGGCCCGGTACGCGCGTCGATGCAAGCTGTCGCCGGAGAGATCGAGACTGACCGTCGCGCGGTCGCGATCGAGACGCACATCGATACGCACGTCCGGTTGTTCGAGCTGAACCGACGGCCTCTCGCCGGTACGCTCGCGAAACTGATCGACAATGGCGTCCTTGGTCTTGAGCGCGCCGAAATGCGTATGCGTGATGCCGCTCGACGCGCCCCCGAAATCAATTGCGATCGTGCCCCTGGGACTGATGTGCTGCTGCCAATCGATGCTCGCGATGCCTTCATAGAGCTGGTCCTGCGTAGCCGCGGGAAACGAGCCCAGCGGCAGCAGCACGCGACTCGCAGTGCGCGACCACAAGCAGGCGCGATATGCCACTTCCAGCGAGCCTTCCGCCTGGACGCCCAGCTTGAACTCGCGCGTTTGCGTCGCCCCGCAATTGCGCAGCTCAGCAGCAGTCAGATCCGCCACGCCGGGCGGACAGGAAACGAAGATTTGCATGAGGCTGAGTTATCGTGGGCGCTGCTGGCCGTCGAGCGTCATGATCGGGCCGTACAACTCCGGCCGGCGATCGCGAAACACGCCCCAGGCATTGCGGTAGTTGCGAATCCAGTCGAGATCGAAAGTCGCGGTCAGGATGGCTTCACCCTCGCGCGGCGCCTGTTTGACGATGGCGCCGGTGTGATCCGCGATGAACGACGAACCGTAATAGGTGACCTTCCAGTGCTCGCCTTGCTCGGTGCCCACGCGATTGGACGCAACCAACGGCATGATGTTGGACGCGGCGTGGCCCTGCATCGCGCGCTGCCAGTGATCGCGTGAGTCGATGCTCAGGTCCTGCGGCTCGGAGCCAATGGCCGTGGGATAGAACAGGATTTCCGCACCCTGCACGGCCATCGCGCGCGCCGACTCCGGAAACCACTGGTCCCAACAGATCGCCACGCCAATGGTGCCGAAGCGCGTCGGCCACACCTTGAAGCCGGTGTCGCCCGGCGAGAAAAAGAACTTCTCGTGATAGCCCGGGCTCTCCGGAATGTGCGCCTTGCGATAGGTGCCGAGCAGCGAGCCGTCGGCATCGATGATGGCGACCGAGTTGTAGAACGCGTTGCCGGCGCGCTCGTAGACGCTGGCCGGCAGGACCACGTTCAGCTCGCGCGCCAGCTCCTGGAAGCGACGCACGGCCGGGTTCTCCGCGATCGGCATCGCTATCGAGAAGTACTGCGGGTTGTGTACCTTGCAGAAGTAAGGCGTCTCGAACAATTCCTGAATCAGGATGATGTTGGCGCCCTGCTTCGCCGACTCGCGCACCAACCGCTCGGCGGTAGCGAGATTGGCGACCCGATCCGGCGTGCTGGCGAATTGAGTGGCGGCAACGGTTGTCTTCATGAGTAAGAGCGAAGTGACTGGTGACTAATGACTAATGACTGGTCAGAACGGTTCAGAACGTGGGCGGTGTGCAGGCGCTCACCAGCTCGCAGGGCTCGTCGCCGACGTTGCGGAACCGGTGCGGGACCGCGCTGGCGAAATAGTACGCGTCTCCGGGCCCGAGCACCTTGCTTTGACTCCCGACGGTCACTTCCAGATGCCCCGTCAGAATGATGCCGCCCTCCTCGCCCTTGTGGCTGAGCATGTCGGCACCGGTGTCCGCCTTCGGGCGAAAGCGCTCGTGCATGATGGTCATGGCGCGATTCGGCCGCTTCGCCGCCACCACCTGCAGCGACACGTCACGGTCGCCGATGTCGGTGAGCTCGTCCCGGGCGTAGAACACTTGGGGAGTTTCCTGCAAATCCAAGGTGAAGAAATCCGCCAGCGACATGGGCACGCCGTCCAGCACTTTTTTCAGCGAGCTCACCGACGGGCTGACGCGATTCTGCTCGATCAGCGAAATGGTGCCGTTGGTGACGCCGGCGCGCTTGGCCAGCTCGCGTTGCGACAGCCCATACATCATGCGGACCGCCTTCAGATGACCGCCTACGTCGATGCTCATGCAATCTGCCTCGTGATGGAGTTGTTTAGAATAATAGACACACGAGCTGCACCGCCAGCTGTTTTTTAGCGACTCTTGCGAGCACATTTGAGCTGCCTGTCGATTTTTCTTATCATCGCGCACCCCCCTTCCTCGACGAATCTGGCGGTAGCCCCATGACCACGGCTCTCACCCGCGATGCTCTCGAAGCTTTCTGGATGCCCTTCACCGCCAATCGGCAATTCAAGAATCAGCCGCGCCTGCTGGCTCGCGCCGAAGGCATGCATTACTGGACGCCCGATGGCCGCAAAATCCTGGATGGTTGCGCGGGGCTGTGGTGTGTAAACGCAGGACATGGCCGCAAGGAGATCACTGCGGCGGTGAGCGAACAGCTGGCGACGCTCGACTTCGCGCCTACCTTCCAAATGGGACATCCCGCGGGCTTCGAGCTTGCGAATCGCCTGATCAAGCTGACGCCCGGCGACCTCGATCACGTGTTCTTCACCAACTCGGGTTCCGAGTCGGTCGATACCGCGCTGAAGATCGCCCTCGCTTATCACCGAGTGAAGGGCGATGCTTCGCGTCAGAGGCTGATCGGCCGCGAGAAGGGCTATCACGGCGTGGGCTTCGGCGGCATTTCCGTCGGCGGCCTGTCGAACAATCGCAAGTTCTTCGGCTCGCTGCTACCCGGCGTCGACCATCTTCGCCACACACTGGACATCGAGCACAACGCGTTCACTCGGGGGCTGCCCGAATGGGGCGTGCATCTGGCCGATGACCTGGAACGGCTGGTGACGCTGCACGATGCCTCGACCATCGCTGCCGTCATCGTCGAGCCGATGCAGGGATCGGCCGGCGTGATCCTGCCGCCGAAGGGCTATCTGCAGAAACTGCGCGCGATTTGTGACAAGCACGGCATTCTGTTGATCTTCGATGAAGTGATCACCGGTTTCGGCCGCCTCGGCACCGCGTTCGGCGCGCAATATTTCGACGTGATGCCGGACATCATGACCACCGCGAAGGGTCTTACCAACGGTGCGATTCCCATGGGCGCCGTGTTCGTGCGCAAGCAGATCTACGATGCGTTCATGAAGGGCCCGGATAGCATCGAGCTCTTCCACGGTTACACCTATTCCGCGCATCCCGCCGCGTGCGCGGCCGGTCTCGCGACCCAGGAAATCTACGAACGCGAAGGCTTGCTGACGCGCGGCGCCGGATTGGCGAAGCCGTTCGAAGACGCAGTCCACTCGCTGCGCTCGGTGCCGAACGTCATCGACATTCGCAATATCGGTCTCGTCGCGGGTATCGAGCTGGAGCCTCGCGCCGGCGCGCCCGGTGTGCGTGCCTATGAGGCCTTGGTGAAGTGCTTCGAGAAAGGCATTCTGATCCGCACCACCGGCGACACCATCGCACTGTCACCGCCGTTGATCATTTCACCGGCGCAGATCGACGAGTTGGTGACGCGACTGGGTGAAGTGTTGAAGACGATCGCGTAAACCCGAGCTTGCGATATATTGCTGAGGCTGAAAAAAAGCCCAGCATCCTTCGATGCGGGGCTTCTTCGATCCACCGGGCGTCAGCCGTCGATCAGTCGTTCTTCCAAGGGAAGGTGGTGGCGATCGTGAAGATCACGCGGCCTTCGTTGTTGAACACATCGCCGCGCTCGACCACGTCGGTATCCGTATCGACGTACTTCAACGCCAGGTCGAACCTGTTCAGGGTGTAACCCACGCCGATCGAGTAATCGAGCGTCTCGTCGCCGACCTCATCCCAGTAGTCGCCCCAGCTGTAGCCGACGTGCGCCAGCAGCGAGAAATTCTGCGGCAGCGGGAACGTGGCGTTGGCTTCCAGGTAGAACGCCTCGGTGCTGCCATCGGTGTCGTCGCCACCGAGGTCATTCGAGAACCACAGCTTGCCTGCAAACCAATCCTTCGAAATGCCGCCATAGGCTTCGAAGTAGTTCAGGTCGCTGTCGTCCGGATAAGCGTAGTAGACCACGCCCACGTCGTAGCCCAGCCCACCTTCGCTCTCGCCCGAGAAGCCGGTGTACAGGTCCACTTCCAGATCGACGTCGCTGTCGAAATCCACATTGCTGCCCCAGGCGCCGACATACCAGCCACTGTCAGCGGCGTAATCGATGCTGCCTTGAATGGCGGGATCCTTGGCCGACTGGGAGTAGCCACGGAAGTCGTAGTCGTTGGTCAGCGTCCAGGTCGAGGTCACCTCGGCGTTGGCCACCGCAGCCGCCCCCATGAGTCCCAACGCGGCCAGAATCCTCAGATTTTGCATACATCTCCCCTTTGTGGTGAGAAAGAAACACGCCAACAGCGGCGTGAGGGTTGAGTTTACTGTAATTTGCCAGAGGACACGTCATTCTGCGGCCAAAAAGCCACACATGCGCCCACCAATGAAGAATGCAGCAAGCATGCCAACCTGTTCAGATTGCTTTTAACAGGCCCGCGCAGGGCCAAAGGCCAGCAATGGCGCGGATCTTTGTATCCCAAGGACATAGTGGCTCGAAGCCGCGGCCCTGCTCGACGATGGCGCAGACGCCCCAAGATAGGGCAAAGCCGGCACAATTTGCACTAAGCCGGCTCGTAGATCACATAGAGCTTGGCGGTAGGCTCCAGGACCTCCCACACCCCACTGAATCCCGCAGGAATCACGAAGGAGGCGCCGGCTGAAAACGTCCAGCCGCGGCCCGAGTCATGCTCGATGCGCACCCGGCCGCGCGTGATGTAGCAGAACTCGTTCTCCGAATACCGCACCCGCCACTTGCCGGGAGTGCTTTCCCACACGCCCGCGAAAAAGCGGCCGGTGCTATCGCTGAAATAATTACGCGCGATTTGTTTGGGATCGCCCGCGAGCACGCGGTCGCTGGGCGGCTTGGAATGCGTGGTCTCAGGCGTGGCCGCGCCGAAGTCCACGATCAAGGCACTGGCTACTTCGGACATCACGATGCTCGCAAGACACATGAGGAACCCGACTCTAGAAGGTGGCTGCGGGGATGGCTACTGCAAAAGCAGCTTTCCTGACGCGCCCGGCAAAGGATCGGCTTTACCGGGCGCTTGTTGTTTGAAAGCACGGGGTGCTTTCCAGCGCAGGGATCACTCGTTACGCGCCACTGCGGATGTTGCAATGGGCCGGATCGAGAGACTCACCCGACGCTCCCAGGCGTAGGCCTCCAGGTCTCCTTTCGGCGCCGTCGTCAGATCCGAGCCATGCGCCGACAATTGGATCTGTTCCGGCGCGGCGCCACCACGAATCAACGCCTCGCGCACCGCGTTCGCTCGCTCCAGCGAGAGCTCGAGATTCTTCTTCGACGAGCCGCGCGGATCGGCGAAGCCGTGCAACTGCACTTCCAACTGGCCATGCATCGCGAGGAGTTTGCCGAGGTCTTCCAGCTTGTTGACCACGTCGGCTTCCATCGTCGCCTCGTTGGTACGGAACATCACATCGGCGTGTAGCCGCTGCGCCAGCGCATCGAGCATTTCGTCACCGCCGGTGCGCTCGCTGGCTTTAGCCAGCGCAATGCGCGTGTCGATCAACTCCTGCTCGAACTTCCTGGATTGTTCTTCCATCTGCTTCGCATGCAACTGCGCTCGCGAAGCCGTGCCGACGCTGTCGCCGAGAATGCCACCGAACATGAAGCCCACCGCGGCGCCGATCGGGCCGCCCACGATGGCACCCGCCGTCGCGCCGCCGAGCATGCCCACGCCCTCTTCTTTGGTGAGCTTGTTCTTTTCACCTGCGTGAGCCGCACCCGCACTCATCGCCAGGGCCACCGCTGTAATCAACGCCTTCTTGAACATAGTTGCGCTCCTCATGGAACCGGCCGTCGTTGCTCCCCTTGCGGGAGGCGGGTGACGTTTGCCCGTGAGTGCTATTCAAGACCTGGAAGCGGACGCAATCCGCTGCGCGCTGTGGCGATGCGCGTAAGGAATGTGGCGAATTGTGATGCGTTCTTGGCGACGACGAGCGTCGTCGCGATATCGCGCGGAGGCTGGCCGACGACAGCAATGCAACTGCCGTCGGCCTGTTTCTTATAGAGCGCTGGTGAGATGCCCGCCGTCCACGACGATGGTCGCGCCATTCATGTAGCTCGATGCATCCGATGCCAGCAGCAACAGCGGCCCTTCCATCTCTTCGAGCTCACCGAGCCGGCGCATCGGCATCCGCTTGATCATTGCCGCTCCCCCCTCGGTCTCGAAGAAGCCTTGATTGATCTCCGTCGCGAAGTATCCGGGCGCAATACCGTTGACGCGAATCTTGTAACGCGCCAGCTCCAGCGCCATCGACCGGGTGAGCTGCGTAAGCCCCGCCTTCGACGCGGCATACGGCGCAATCTGCCCGGCCTGCCGGAAGCTCAGGATCGATTCGATATTGATGATGCTGCCGCCCTTGCCATCGACCCGCATCCGCCTCGCCACCTCAGTGGCCACCAGAAATGCGCCACGCAGATTCACATCGAGCACGGCATCGAAGTCCTCTTCGGTCTGTTCGAGCAGCGGCTTGGCGATCGAGACGCCGGAGTTGTTGACGAGCACATCGATGCGCCCGAACTCATCAGCGATCGTCTTTACCGCTTCCTTGACCGAGGCACTGTTCGCGACATCGAGCTTCACCGTCGCCGCCGTTCCTCCGGCCTGGCGAATCTCGGCGGCGATCGACTCCAGCGTATCCACCCTTCGCGCAGCCAATCCCACCTTCGCCCCTTCCCTCGCCAACACTCGCGCAAAGTGCGCGCCGAAACCGCTGGAGGCACCCGTGATCAGAATCGCCTTGTCTCGCACCGAAAATCGCTGGCTGCCGTTCATGTCATCCCCTGATGGAAAATCGGGCGCGACTGTAGCAAAAGCGGGTTGCGGAAAGCGCAGAGAACGGCCGCCTCGTGCTTCGCTGGCGTTGTCGGGTTGGTGGGCGTTTCGCCGCCGGATGCGGCAGAAATTTGCCCTTTTCGGCCCAGATGGCCGAATTCCCGGCCGCTCATCTTGACACCCCGGACGGCCACCGGGAGAATCGCCGCCCCCGCCTCCAGGGACCCGCCTTCACCGCGGCATCCCTTTCGTTGGCAACGGCTTGGAAAGGTAGCTCAGCCGGTTAGAGCACGGCACTCATAATGCCGGGGTCGAGGGTTCGAGTCCCTCCCTTTCCACCATACATTTCCCTTAGCATTCCGCGAGTTACGCATTCGTAGCGTGGTTCCAGTGCCAATCCAGTGCCAATACGCTGGGAGGGCGCAAGGGATGCTGGGGGATCGCACTCCAATCCTGGCTCGATCAGCCTCGTCAGTTGTGCTGGCCTCGCCTCCATCGCTCGGCGGATCGCCTCGATGTCCTCCGGCTGGGAGCCATCAATCCAGGTGGCGTACGTATCGAGCATCGTCTGCACACTGTGCCCGTGCTGCTTGGCGACCCACAGCAGATTCTTGCCCAGCATCAGGTTCCAGCTCACGAACGAGTGGCGGGCGTTGTACGGCTCGCGATATCGGCCCTTGACCGTCATGCTCAGCGACCAGCGCCATCGGTCGTAGGGATGCCGGATAAGCCCGAAGGGTTTGCCATTCGCGCGGAAGAACAGATGGTCGTGTTTGATGCGTCCCGCCTGCTTCATTCGCTCCCTCAGCCCGAGTTGCCGCTTGAGGACTTCGATCGCTCGCGGGCATAGCTCGACGATTCGATCGACGCCGGTCTTGGTGCGGTCCTTGTCGCGGTTCATTACGCGAGCCTTGGTGACTTTGAGCTTGCCCTGCTGGAGATCACAATCCTGGACCAGCAGTGCGAATTGCTCCGAGGGACGCAGGCCGGTAAAGAAACGAAACTCATCATAGTTGCCCTGTGCCTCACCCCAATCACGGTGGATCGCAGCGATCAGCGCTTCGGCCTCTTGAATCGAGAATGGATCCGGAGCCGGGCGATCTTTCTTCGTCAGGCGAAAGCACTTGAGCACAGACGCTGGGTTGGCCTTCCCAGGATGATCGCGATAGCCGTACTCGAACGCGCAGCGGATGACGCTGACGACGTTGTTGTGGGTCTTCTTCGAGATCGCCCACTTCGCATCAATGATCTTGGCCAACGTCGAATACTTCACCTCTTCGAAGATCAGCTCGCCGATCGCGGGCCGCCAGGTCGACTCCAGAATCTTTCGATAGCTCTCGACCGTCGCGAACGCGAGATCCGTCTTCGCCATGCGCGCTTCGTTGTGCGCCATGAACTCATCGAAGACCTGGTTGCATGTCCGCGGTGCTTGAACGGGAGCGAACGCGTGGAGATCGCGGAACTCCGGGAACTCCTCGGCGAACACAAACGTGCCGAGCGCGATTCGGCGCTTGATCTCTTTGAGTTGGACGTGCGCGCGCCGTAGGTTTGCCTCGGAGGGGATGCGCTTGAGCGTGGGCCGGTAGCGCCGGCCCTGATACTCGAAGTCGAACTGGATGCGGTCCGGCCCTTTGGCGCGCACACCAACCGTTAGCGACTTTCGACCCATCGATGATAGCCCTGCATGTCGATCATGATGTGGCCGTCCGGCGCGTGCCGCCACACCTTGCCCTCCTGCCAGTCGCCGCGCTCGATCTTTCGTTCCATCGCTTTGACGGTGTAGCCGGTGAGTAGGTGGGCTACGGGAAGCAAGACGTAGCGAGCTGGCGCGAGGACCATCCGTTCCGTTGTCGCGATTGCAATGTCATTGGTTACAGCTGACATGGCGAGTACCTCCTTCCTTCATTATTCCGATCTCCGATGTACAAATGCGAGGCCCGACACAGCAGAGCGTGCTAACGAATGAACTGATGCTTGCATCGGTCATGGTGACCTCGCTGCTGTTCCGAACGTCGGGGGACGTGCTGTCACGAATAGAGCGTTGCTTAACAGCGCAGGGAAAGCACTATCAGGTTTCGCGGAAAATTCGGTCGATTCTCGATGGCGAGTCGGCGCGCCTGTTACGCCGAAAAATCGGCGAAACTCGCCCTCGTGCAGCCCCGTCTCTCTCGTACTCCGATGCACCTCCGCGAACGTCATGCGCCAGTTCTCGGCCGAGCGGTCGCCGGCTTGTTGTGCTCCTCCAGCACATCGATGATTCGCACCACAAAACGCTGCTGCGTTTTGGACAGCGCCTGTAGGCGCTCCGCGTGGCGCATCGCCCTCGGCGAGAGCCGCCGTTTTCTGACCGGCTCTGGGGCGAAGCCGAGGAGCTGATCCATGGTCAACCGGAATAACCTTGCGATCCGTTCCAAAATGATGGCCGAGATTCGCCGGTCGCCAATTTCGTAAGCGAACACCGCCTGCTGCGAAACACCGAGCGCGCGAGCCAACTCCGCCTGCGTCATACCTCGTGACTTTCGTAACTGGGTGACGCGCTTGCCGAGCGCGGCGAAATAAACACGACTTTCCCTTTTTATCTGAGAGGACTTGGGCGGTGAGGCCTGA
Organism: Steroidobacter sp.; assembly: GCF_036406195.1. Lineage (GTDB taxonomy): Bacteria > Pseudomonadota > Gammaproteobacteria > Steroidobacterales > Steroidobacteraceae > Steroidobacter. The sequence goes on along the minus strand of NZ_DASWVW010000022.1, from coordinate 830 downwards.
GTGTCGCTCATGTGCGCGCCCTGCTCGCCCTACGCCGCACCACCGGAGTCCGCGTCACCCGATGCCTTGTTCGGTGGCGGGCCGAACTCGCCGGCCTTGAAGCGCCTCACAATCTTCTCTAGCGCATCGACCGATTCTGCGATCAGCCTCGCCATGAGCTCGGCCACATTGGCGTGCATCGTTCCATCGTCGTCATCGGAGTACAGCAAGACGTCGTAGAGACATCTGGCCATCCCGTGAACCTGCATGAGATTGGCCCGCTCCGCTTCGATGAGTTCTTCGAGAGAGCGGCCGGCGGGAAGTGCTTCGTATATTTCCTTCTCCGCCATGAGTCGTTACCTCTTGCGGAGCGGTGAGCAGCACAACCGCTCGATGGCCTCTGCGCCACCGATAAGTCGTTCGTGGAGCGCCGCCTGCCCTTCGTGGCATTGCTGAGCCGCGTCGCGCAGGCCGTCAGCAACGAAGAGCGCTTCGGTGACGTCGTCGTTCGCTGCTTCGCCAGTGCTTGAGCTTGCGAAGAACTTGCTGCGGGTTAGGAGGATCGCGTGGATCAGAAGGCGGGTGCGCCGGAGCGATGCCACGTCACCCTGGGATCGGCACCATGCCTCGGTCTGCCGCACGCTGGCGAGCAGCGAGTTGAGGCCCATACTGAGGACGACCATGTCTTCGCGGCTGGCGCGGGTCATGGCTGGTGAGCCTGCGCAGATTAATTGAGTCATCACCCCGGGGATTCTGATCACGGTCGATGAGGCAGCACGGCTCAGTGCCCTCACGGATCGTGACCGATTCGGCGATCGTAGGGGGGCTCAGCTCGCTGGGGTTGGGTCGAG
>NZ_DASWVW010000021.1:0-7731 GCF_036406195.1 Steroidobacter sp. | reverse complement strand
CGATGCAGGTGTTCCAGCCACTCGTTGATCCGCTGGGCACGTGCGCCTTGCTTCGACATGTCGTTCTCCTTCGGTTGAGAAACGACACACCCCATCAGATCTGCGATCAGATGGGCAGGCTGCGGAAGATCGAGCGCTTACTGGCAACCCGCTATATCGCGCTCGATCGCCGGTTCTCGCCCTACGAACATGGGGATGCGAGCGATTCGCGGGACTTCTCGCGCCTGCTCGATCCCGCCTACGGAGCGCCCACATGGTCGGACTTATTAGAAAGACGACGGGTGGTAGTGCTTGCAGAGCCTGGCAGTGGAAAGACGGTTGAACTCGAGGAGCAGGCGCGCCGACTACGAGCGGCGGGTCGATTCAGCTTCTATGCCACCCTGCAGAATATCGGCCGGTTTGGATTCGACGGCGCTCTGCATTCCTCCGAGCGCCTGCAGGCCTGGCGCGATGGACAAGATCCGGGCTGGTTCTTTCTCGATTCCGTCGATGAAGCCAAGCACGCACATATTCGCCTGCGGGATGCACTCGAAGCGGTCGCCACCGGCATTGCCGGGGCGCTCGGCCGTGCGCATATCGTGCTCTCGGGCCGACACACGGACTGGGAGTTCCGCAGCGACCTTGAGCAGCTGACGACGCTGCTGCCTCTGCCGCCACCCGACGCCGACGTGGCACCGATCGACCCCAATGCGCTCATCGCCAAGTTCGTGCGCAATGAAAAGCCGCCGCGCCAGCCATCGCCGCCTGTGGAGCTTCCCTCTGTCGTCCTGATGGAAGCACTGGACCGCGCACGGGTTCAACAGTTCGCGCGCGAAAAGGGCGTGGTTGACATTGACCCCTTCACCACGTCACTCGACAAGGCGAACTTATGGCGCTTTGCGCGCCGACCGCTCGACTTGGAATGGCTGATCGATGAATGGCGATCGCGCAAACAGTTTGGCCCGTATCAGGACATGCTCGAACGCAGTCTGCGTCACCGGCTACGTGAAAGTGATGCCCAGCGTGCGCGGCAGGACTCGCTCAGTGTCGACGATGCTTTCGCCGCCCTCGAGCGCATCGGCGCCGCACTCATCCTCCAAAGGATCGAGTACGTGCAAGTGCCCGATACGGCAATCGACCTCGCGGAGGGACGTGAGGGGCTGAGCCTTGCTGACGTGCTACCGGACTGGTCGGACCATCTGACGAGGCTTCTACTCAATCGAGCCGTTTTCGATCCCGTGGTATCCGGCCTCGTCCGCCTCCATCACGACAACGAGGGATCAGTCCGCAGCTTTCTGGCGGCGCGCTGGCTGAAGCGGCTGCTCGGCCGCGGATGCCCGAAACAGACGGTCGCGGATCTCCTTTTCGCCAACACATATGAGGTTCAGGTGATCATCCCGTCGATGCGGGAGACCGCCGCGTGGCTTGCGTTGTGGGATTCGGACACGGCAAACGAGATCCTGCGCCGTGAACCGGATCTTTTGATGAACGCCGGCGATCCGGCGAGCTTGCCGCTCTCGGTTCGAGAGCGAGCGCTTCACGCGGTCGTCACGCAAGCCAAGGGACAGGAACGCCTCGATTACTACAACGAAGATCAGTTGCAGCGGTTCAGTCGAGCAGATCTGGCCCCCACCATTCGCGCGTTGTGGCGCAAGCACGAAGCGTCGCCGACAGTCCGTCGACTGCTGCTGCTCATGATTGCGCTGGGCGATCTCACAGACTGTGCCGATCTCGCCATTGCTGCCGTCTATGCCAATCACGCCGATCGGCGTTCGCAGCGCCTTGCGGCTCGGGCATTGCTCGCCGTTGCGCCCGACGCAGACCGCCGAAGCTACGTCGAACGTCTGCTCGCCAATGTGCAAAGCGTCGAGCCGAGGTTGATCTGGGATGCAGTCGATCGCCTGTTTCCACGGCTCGTCTCCGTAGACGAACTCGCGGGGCTCGCCAGACAGCTCAACGTGGAGCATGCACGCAACGCCGATTTCGATGTGCTTGCCGCACGACTCGCCGATCGCCTGAACGATGTGAAACTTCTCGAACGGCTCGGCTCGGGTTTCCAAACATTACTCGCCAGCGAGGACGATGCAACCGACGACTCGCACGATGCGCTGTACAAGGCGCTCGAATCTTGCGCGATGCGTATTCTCAAGCTGCTGAAACCAGATCAAACATCCGACATCGCTATGGAGATTGCGCTGCGACTGAGTCAGCGCGGGCGCCATCCTCGAAAGCAAGACAAGCTGCGCGAAGCCATCTTCGCCAGCCCTATTCGGCGCCGAGCACTGCTGTGGTACGCCGCACAGTGGTTTGCCAACGACCCGCACCTCGACGGCAAGCCCGTGACGGAGCACTGGCAATTTCGAGGCATGGGCTTTCCGCTGGAACTGCAAGCCGGCGATGTCGACTGGCTGCTTGAAGATGCCGCCAAGCGGGAAACACCATCCGAACGCGCACTGGCGGCGGACACGGCCATCACGCTCGCAGGCTCCCTCTCGTGCACAGACCATGTCATCGACCGGTTGCAGCCCATTGCCGCGCGCTTCTCCGAAGTAGCCGCGCTAATCCGTGCAAGGACAAAGCCCGCGAAGCTTTCTTCACAAGAACGTGCAAGACAACGGAAGTGGCAGCATCGACAGCGACAGACCGCCATCGAGCAGGCGAAGGTCGAGAAATCCTGGATCTCGTTCGCGGACAACCTCCGCTCCAATCCCGAACAGCTGCGCTCGCTGAAGCCGCCGACCGAGAAAGGGATCGATGCACGGCTATTCAATCTTTGGAAGCTTCTCTCTTCGATCGGCGAGAACCGGTCACGGTACGCGATCGACAGTCTTGACGTACTCTCCCCGCTGTTCGACGCATCTGTACGATCCGCGGCAGAGGATGCGTTCATAGGATACTGGCGGCAGCGAAAACCACGGGTCCAGAGTAGCCGCGCACCGAACGAACATCATCTGGTGTATCCGTTCGACAGCATCGGGATCGTGGGCGTGACACTCGAAGCAGCTCGCAACGCCAACTGGGCGCAGTCGCTCGACCATACCGACGCGGTACGCGCAGCCGAGTATGCGACACTCGAGCTCAACGGCTTTCCGCCATGGCTCGCCGTCCTTGCGCGAGCGCATCCTGACGCTGTACGTGAGGTGCTGATCCGCGAGCTCCAACCGGAACTCAAAACGGAAGACCCCAACGTGCACTCGGACCTGCTGCAGGACATCGCACGGGACGAAGCGGTCGTCGGCGCGCTGGTCGCAGAGGACCTCTTTCGGACGCTACGCGACTCCACGACCCTGCCTTCGCTGATCCTGCGTCGCGTCCTGGACATCCTGTCCGTGTCGTATCGAGACACCCAATATGCTGATCACTTGCTAGAGCGCATCGAGCAAGCCCCCGCTCGCGGTGAACTCGCGATCTACTTCGAGCACCTATTCCGTGTGGCGCCGAAATCTGCGCAGCTGGCATTGACACGAAAACTGGCGCGACTCAACCAAGAGGAGCAAACACGACTCGTACTTGCGCTGTTGCCACGCCTTGCGGGAAATGGCTACGACATCCCGCAGGTCCTGCGAGATCTGCCGTTCGACACATTACAGGACCTTGTGCGCATCGCCTACCGCGCTGTTCGCATCGAAGACGACAACGATCACAGCGATGAGGAAAGCTACACCCCGGATGAACGCGACGATGCGGAGGGCGCACGGTCCGCGCTCTTGCGCTTCCTCGTCGACACGCCAGGGCTTGCAACGTATCGGGCAATTCAGCGCTTCCGCAAAGATCGGAGCGTTCCAATCGGTGATCAACAACTGGCGAGTCGAGGTGTCCAGCGAGCCGCCACCGATTCGGAGTACGCACCATGGAAATCCGTTGATGTTGTCGCCTTCGAACAAGATCACTTGACCGCGCCTCGAACGACCGCAGATCTGCAGCGTGTGTTGGTCCGGCGTCTGGCAGACCTGCAGCATGATCTGCTTAATGCGGACTTCCCGCAGGGACCTGCGCTCGCGCGCGCGCCTTCAGAGAAAGATGTGCAGATCGCAATCGCGCACGCGTTGCGCGAACGCCAGGGGCGCAGCTACTCGGTAGAGCGCGAGCCTCATGTCGTCGACGAGAAGGAGCCGGATATCCGCGCCCGCGCGAAGGTGACGGACGCGAGTGTTCCGGTCGAGGTGAAACTGGCCGAAAGCTGGTCGTTGCCCGAACTCGAGCACGCGCTGTCAAGGCAGCTCATTGGGCGCTACTTGCGCAGCCGCAATGGCCGGCACGGGATTCTTCTCCTCATACATCAGCGCAAACGCGGCAAAGGTTGGCGATTCAAAACCGGGGGCTGGCTGACAATCGGCGATGTGGTGACGCGCCTGCGATCAATGGCGCTGCGCGCCGCCGCGAAAGATCCATACGCCCCACAAGCCGCTGTTGTTTTGATCGACGTGTCGTCCGCGCAAAGCACACGAAGTAAAGACACTCGAGCATCGCGGCAGGCGAAAGGCCGCAAAAAGCTGCCATCCAAGCGCAAGTCATCAGATACGCAAAAGCGAAAGAGTAAGACGTCGCCGAAGAGAGGCACGAAGCCCACCCGACCACACACTCACCGGCGTCGAGCGAAACGATGATCCACGCGGCTTCTTCGAGCACGAGTGCCCGTGGATCGATGCCCCCCTGCAAGCCTCCCCGTCGATGCTATCTGAAAGTTCGAGCGAGGCATTCATGTGGCCGCCCCTCCACATCATTCCCTCGCATCTTGCCCACCTGTGTGCGTGTTCCGTCTGCCGTCGTCGGGCCAACGAGATCAAAAGGGCCGCAGCGCGGTTCGTGAGTGAATATTGAACGCTGCTTGCTGTGGATCCGTAACTAGCTGGGTAATCCTAAATTGGCCGGTCACCCTGCAAGTTGGACTAGATGTTCCATCGTTGCACCGACCACCGCCGTTGGTCGGATTCCCTGATCGAAGGTAACCAATCGGCCGTTATTCCTGACGGCGAGCGCAAGCAGATATCGGTCAGTGATCTGCTTCGGCCCGAGCAGCTCGCCGGAACTGAAGACTTCTGCATCTGTGAGGCTGACATCATCGGGCCAGAAACGGTAGTACTCGGTCGCCTTCGCCATCGCGAGGCGTTGCAGAATTGCGGCTACGGGCAGCGGGTTTGGATAACCGGTGCTAGCCATGATACGCGCCGTACCATTTTCCGTGATCGGACAGGAAGCCCAGCCGTGTTCGAGGTGCGTAGCAAACCAAGAGGTCGCAACGGCGTGGCCGACGTGGTCGGTATCGAGAAGCGCGATCAGAACGTTGACATCGAACAAGGCACGCACTTAGTAGGCGTCCTGTTCACGTAGCCGATCGATCTGTTCGTTTGTGACCAATCCGCCTCGACTCTCGAAAGGCACGAAGCCGCCGATTCCGGGACGGGCCGATACGGCCGGCGCACTGGTGAGCGCACGGCGGGCGAGCTCGGACAAAACAGCGCCGGCCGTTCGATCCGATTGTCGGGCGAGGCTCTTGGCCGCCTCCAGAACGTCATCATCAATATCCAGGGTCGTACGCATCGTTAGGTCCTCCTGGGAGTCAATTGTACGCATCAGATGCAGTTGCATCAAATGCAGCACCGAGGCAGGTAAGTTATTGTTTTTAGCAGCACCCCGCGCATTGTGTGACCCGCTCCCGTGCTCCGGGCACACACAAGATGTTGTGGTGACCTATATCGGCCCGCGCCACCCGACACAGCGCGACCCCGCGCCAAAGCGCACCAACAACGGCTGTTAAAACCTTGATTTTACTGCGAACGCTGCCGGCGTGGTGCGCCCGCTCGGGAGCCTTGACGCACTTTTGACGCATCACTACGCTGTGCGCCTTACACGATAGATTGTGTCTGCAGATCGCACGTGCCCCAACGGAGGCAGGCGACACGCAGAAGCAGCCGTCGTTGGCCGATGGGCGAAGCACGGATAATGCGCGAACAAAAACAGGCAACGTTCGCACGCCGTCCAGGCCCAGTCCCCTGTCCCAGGCCACCTGATGAACCAACGAAGCGAATCCGCGCGTCTCGTACGCGCCCGTAAGCCGGAAATCCTCGTCGACCTGTATGGCTGGGGTGCCGACGTCTTCGAAGAGATCTGTTGTGACCTTTTCTTCGATGAGGTGGGCGTCAAGAACCCGGAGCGCTACGGGCGGCCACGGCAGAAGCAATTCGGTGTCGACCTGGTCGCCGACCGCCGCGACGGCACCGGCATCGATGCGCTCTCCTGCAAGTGCTACAAGTCCATCCGGCCAGAGCAGATCCGTAAGTTTGCCGATGAGTTTCTCGACCATTGGGGGACTCACTGGGCAACTCAGTGCGTGCGGCGCTTTATTCTGTGCATCGCTTGCGACCTGCGCGGGCTTGAGCGCCGCGCAGAGATCCAGGCAGAAAAAGCGAGATTCAAAGCGCTCGGCATTGAGTTTGAAATCTGGGCGCAGCGCGAGCTCAGCATCCGGGTTCGCCGCAGTCGAGAACTCGCTCGGCAGTTCTTCGACCCATTTCCGACCAACGATCCGGCCCCTCCCCCGCTACAGGTTGTGGCAAGCGGACCGGCAGGACTGATTCAAAGCGCCGTCATCAGCCAGATCGGCGCGTTGCAATCCGCTGTCGAGCAGGCCGTCGCGGCAACCCTGGATGAGTCACGCCAGCTCATGCTTCGCGGTCAGCATGAAAAGGCCCGCGAGTTGTTACTTGCAATTCGAGGTGATTTGGTTCGATGGAGTTCTCTTGGCCCGGCGGTCCAGGCCCGCCTGCTGAGACAACTGGCGGTCCTTGCGCTCAATCAGCGGCTGATCCAGGAGTGCCGCACCCTCCTGGAGGAAGCCAACTCGCTCGCGCCTGAAGAAGAGCCACGCGTTCAAGCATTACTCGCATTGCGGGAAACAGGATCCAGCGCGGCGCTTCAAGTGTTAGCCAGCCCGAAGAGCAAGGACGGAGCGATGCTGCGCGCTGGGTTACTCATCGAAGCTGACCAGATCGCTGACGCAGAAGTGTTGCTGCAGGAATGGAGTACCCTCAAGAATGTAGATGCAGAGTGGCATCGCTTGGCTGCGTTCATCGCCTGTCATCAACGCCGTCGTGAAGATGCATTCCAACACGTCCTCACTGCAGAGCGCTTGGCGCCGGATTGGGTTCCCATCCTGGAGATCGGCGGGATCGTGCGCTACGCGTGCGCCCTGTCGGCGGCAGTGCCCTTTCGGATAGGCTCGGTCCCGGAGCCGGTCTCCATCGACCTCGCCCGCGTCGATGACGAAAGTCAGGCCCACCTCCAGCACGCCGCCGACCGGTTCGCACTGCTGTGCGAGCGCATTCATGATCCTGAATCTCAGAAACGCTGGCGACTTTGGAAGTTTGCGTGTGGCGCTCTGATGGTCGATCGCGAAGCGCAGGCCAAGCTCGAATGCCTGCGCCTCATCGCTGAAACGCCGACCTCAGCAGTGGCTATCTTTTGGGCGCTCACGAACGGATATGCGCTGCCATCGGACACACTGCGTCGAGTCGAGCAGCAGCTGCGTCGGGATCCACCATCGATCGATGACCTGCAGGCCGCGGTCGCGCTGGCTGATTACAAGCGCGACTTCAAAAAGGCAGCGGCCATTGAGCCTGCGCAGATTAATTGAGTCATCACCCCGGGGATTCTGATCACGGTCGATGAGGCAGCACGGCTCAGTGCCCTCACGGATCGTGACCGATTCGGCGATCGTAGGGGGGCTCAGCTCGCTGGGGTTGGGTCGAGCTT
>NZ_DASWVW010000020.1:0-135178 GCF_036406195.1 Steroidobacter sp. | reverse complement strand
TCACGCACCAGCGTCAGCAACAGCTTCCCCGGCTCCTCGAACTGCAGCATGTGCGAAGACTGTTCGAACCAGACCAGCTTCTTGACCGGCGCTTTGAGCTTCGAGAACCAGCGCTCCGCGACGACGCTGGACACGGCATAGTCACTCCGCCCAGCCAGCACGAACACGGGACAATCCAGCCGATTCACCTTCGAGAAATCAATGTTCACGAACTCCGCCGCTAACTTCGCGGCGGACACGCCCTCATACTGCGCCGATCTCAGGTCATCTAGACCATAGTCAGGCGAGAGCAGGCGCGCATTCACCTCGTACTCCAGACCGGAGCGTCCGCGCGTCATGCCGCCGAAGTACGTCAGCCACTTTCGCTGCGTCAGTACATCGGTGATCTCAATCCTTCGGTCCGGTTTGGGATAAGGCGCGATGGCGGACAGCTCGGCGACCGCGGTGTCGTTGCCAGCCTCGCGCGCGGAGCGTAGCGCGAATTCGTAGCCGAGCCGTTCGTTCTCCTCGAGCTCGATGTATTGCCCCATGCCCACATAGGCATGCAGCCACGAGGGATGTCTGCGTGCCAGTTCGAGCCCAAGGACACTGCCCCAGCTATGGCCGAGAACGAAAATCTTCTCCTTGCCATACGTCTTGCGCAGGTAGCCAACCACTTCAACGGCATCGGCGATCATGCGCTCGACGCTCACCTGCGCATGAACCGCTTCAGGAGTAGAGCCCGTCATCGTTCGGCCGGCGCCGCGCTGATCCCATTGCACGACCGTGAAAAACTCTTCCCACGGCGTTTGATAGAACCAACTCGCCGGCATTTCCGGGAAGCCGGGGCCACCGTGGATGAACAGCAGGATCGGGTTGTTGCGATCCTTGCCACGCACGGACAGCCATTGCGGAATGCCGCCGATCTCGACGGCCTTCAGCTCTTCGATGCCACCCGGGGTAGTGACCGCCCTCAGATCACGAATGATCTGCTGAGCCAGCTCGCGATCGACCACGGGCAACCCTTCCTCGGGTGTCGCAGCCGTGGAAGATCGAACGAATCCAGCGAGGGACAAGGCTACCGCCGCGATTGCAAATCCAACAGCGCGCCAGGCCGCCCTGCCCGTCGTCACCAGCACCCACCGCCCCGACTGCTGTTCATTGCTTGTCATGTATGGTGCTCAGAATCGTGCGGACAGTGAGACGCCAATAGTTCTCGGCGTATTGATGGTGTATCGGTCGAGCGTAATCGGCGCGCCATCGCGAACACCGCTAACGGTATTGCGGTCGAGCTGCGCCCTCTTATCCGTGAGGTTGTTGACGAACACGGCCGAGCCCCATCGGCCGTGATCGAAACCTACCCGCAGATTCGCAATCACATACTCGTCGAGTCGTGAAGAGCCGGCGCCCAGCAGGCTCGTGCGCGATCCCTGATACTGCACGTCGCCTCGGATGTAGAGCCGGCCTTCCGCACCGATCGCAGCAGCCCATTCAGCGTTGGTCGCTGCGGCCCAGCGGGGAACCTGCGGCAACTGCGCACCAATCGTGGCGATGTCTTCGAGCCCCCGATTGAGCGAGGTCAGCTCTGCATCGGTATAAGTAACCTGCCCACCAAAGCGCACATGGTCGGTCGCGCGCGCGTTGATCTCCATCTCCACACCGCGGCTGCGTGCCTTGCCCGCGTTGGTGAAGCCGTTGAAGCCGTCCTCACGATTGACGTTGAGCTGGATGTCATCCCAGTCGATCCAGAAGGCCGACGCATTGAAGATCAAGGCATCTCCGAACAGCTCCGAGCGCAAGCCCGCTTCGTAGCTCCACAGGGAATCCGAGCTGAAGTCCTCGGCGAGATCGACCAGGCAGGTCGGGCACGGCGGCAGCCCCGGGTTCACACCGCCGATGCGAAAGCCCTTCGCGGCCTGCAAATAGAGCAGTTTGCGATCGTCGATCTTGTAGGAGAGGTTGAACTTTGGAGTCCGGGACGTTTCGCTGAAGTTGCCGGACTGAATGAGCGCAACGCCGCCCAGGGCCAATCCATCCCGGAAAGAGACGATGTCCCGGTCGGTGTTCGAGACACGCAGGCCGGCCGTGGCCGTGAGCTTGCCGAAGAATTCATAGCTGATCTCACCGAATCCGGCGATCTGTTCAATGCTCCCGTCCGTGTTGGCGAAGAACAGATACTCACTCGAGGACCCCGGCGTCGGGACGCCGCGAAAATGGATGGTCTGGCCAAATTCCTCATCGCGATCGACATAGAAGCCGCCGATGAGCCACTGAAATGCGCTTTCTCCCTGTGAGGCCAGGCGCAGCTCCTGCGCTTTCGATCTCGCTCCGTAACTCAGCACGGACTGGCCGCGCGGCACGCCAGTGACGGCTTCGATGAAGTAGTCGATGTCGTTTTCGAAGTCTCGCTGCCGATCGAAGTAGGACGACGAAGCCGCGAGCGAGGCAAACCCCAGGTCGGCCTCGACCTTCAGGTTGACGAGGCCGAAGCGGTCTTCGAACGGCTCCGGCTCGCGTTGATCGAGCACCAGGCGGGGATAGTCGCCCGAGTGGCGGTTGTAGGAACCACTGTCGGTGCGCTGATGCATGCCTGTGAGCACGATGTTCACGGCGTCCACGGGTTGCACCCGGAAGGCCAGCCTGCCGCCATACGTGCTCTCGTCGTTGATGTCACCTTCGCCTGTCAGGCTGTTGTCGATGAAGCCCTCGTTGCGGATGCCATAAGCTACCGCGCGAAACGCAGCGCGATCCGTGACCGGGAGATTCAGCCAGGCATTCGTGGCGCCATTGATGCCGCCACTGCTCGTCGACGAACCTTGGATCTCCGCATAAGCCTGCGTTTCCGTGAAGCTGGGTTGGTTGGTGAGAATGCGCACCGTGCCGCCCAGCGAGCCACTTCCGTACAGGGTTCCCTGCGGCCCACGCAGCACTTCGACGCGATCGATATCGTACAGACGCAGATCAGGCTGGGACGAACCCTCCGTCACCGGCGTCTCGTCGATATAAACGCCGACCGTGGATTCCTTTCCCGTATCGACATCGCCGCCGGTGGACACGCCGCGGATGAAGAGCTGCGACCGGCCCGGACCATCGTCCTGAAAAGAAACGCCGGCGACGGTGCGCGCATAGTCCCCGAAGTTGAGCGCACCCTGTTTGCGCAGCTCTTCGCCCGAAAGGGCCTGGATGCTTTGCGGCACGTCTTGCAACCGCTCCGTGCGCTTTCGTGCGGTCACGATGATTTCTTCCACCTCGATACGCGACATCGGGTTTTCGCCCGTTGCCGACGAGGACGGATTACCCACGGCTCCGCCACTGGGATTCGAGGATGCAGGGGTGATCAGCAACACGCCGCTGTCATCCGCACGCAATGCGAGCGCAGTGCCTTCCAGCAGCTTGGTAATGGCATCGGCGGCAGTGAGCGTGCCGTGAACACCGCTGGTTTGCAGCCCTTTGAGCTGCTCGGGTCGATAGACCACCTCGACGCCGGACTGGCGCACGAGCAGTTCGATCGCCTCGATGAGATCGCCCGCCGGCACATCGACCGCTTTCGGCGCATCCGCCATCGCGTTTGAGGCGAGCACAACGGAGCAGGCAAGCGCCAGCAACGCGGACTTCACTTTTCTCTGTCGGCACATTGTTCTTCCATCCCCGTGTCAACCCTCTTTGGGGTCTGTAACCGGGACGCACGTGACGAAGAAATCCCCCCGTGTGTCGGGCGCGACATGCACGCGCCGGCCAGGACTACTTCATCGCCGCTGCAGAATGATGCGGTCGCCGAGCTCGGTCGCGCGCACTGGAAACCCGCGTTCCAGTACGTGCACAAAGGCGATGACGTTGGTGGTGCGCACATTGCCGCCGACGCGCAGATCGGCCAGCTCCGGGTCGGCAATCACGATCTGCTTCTCGTTGTATCGATTGAACTCGGTCACCGCGTCCGCAAGCGGCGTGTCGCGTAGCGCGATGTAGCCCGAGCGCCAGCTCAGACTCGATTCGGCGTCCGCGACCGAAAGCTGCTGCACGACCACGCCGGCTGCACCAGCCTGCGCAATACTTCCGGCTGTGACTGGCGTTGTCGGCGCCTGCGTCACGCTGTCAGTCGCAGTCACTTCGACGATCCCCTCTGTCACGACGACGCGCACTGTGCCGTCGCTATTGAAGACAGAAAACTTCGTGCCCACAGCGACGATCTGCTTGTTGCCGGCTTGCACGACGAATCGACGCGTCGGGTCCTTGGCGACCTCGAAGAAGGCTTCGCCGCGATCGAGCCGGACGCGGCGTTCGGTGTCGCTCAGCTCAACGCGCATCGCGCTTGCCGTGTTCAGCGTAATTCGCGAGCCGTCCGCCAACGGCACCACCTCCATGCTGCCGATGGCTGTGCTGTATGAATGAGCGCCGCGCCCCAGCGAATACCAGCCGAGCACGGCGCCGAGCATGACAAGCATGATGGCGGCAATGGCACGCACAAGCGGTCGCGGTTGCATCCGCGACGATCGATCAGAACCGCTCGCCGGTGCGGCCGATCCCGCTGCGCGCTCCGGCAATCCGGACAGACGCCACTGTCCGGGCGGCGGTATCTCTCCGCGCGGCACGCCCGCACCGAGCGCCTGCAACCGATCGGCTCGCTGCCACACCGTCTGCAGGCGGATCACCGCCACACGATGCGCTGTTGACTGATCCTGCCAGGCGGCGAATGCAGCTTCGTCGGCCTCGGACCAATGCCCGCCATCCCGCCTGGCCAGCCACTCGGCCGCCTCCAGTTCGATCTTTGCGCTATCCATGGTCGGACTCGCTGTCAGCTGCATCGAAAGATTCCGAGGCGGGATCGAGCGCGCCCGGCTGCAGCAGCGCCCGGGTCAGCAAACGCATGCCTCGTGCGACTTGCTTCTCGATCGCCTTCTCTCGCACGCCAAGCCGCGCGGCCACGTCTTTCTGCGACAACTGCTCGACCTTGCGCAGCCACATCACCGCGCGACACTTGGGCGGCAGCGAGTCGAAGGCGCGCGCAAGGCACGCCAACTCCTGCAGTCCCGTCAATCGTTGCTCAGGTGAGATTTCGTCCACGAGAACCTCGAGGGCATCCACGTCTGCGCGCGTGCCGATGAAAGTGATCCGGCTGCGCCGCAATCGATCGGTCATCAGATTCCGAGCGGCGGTGAACAAGAAGGACTTGGTGGCGATGGGCCGTTTCGTGCGTGCCGCGTCGTACACCCGAACGTAGATCTCCTGTCTCAGGTCCGTCACCTCGTCCCGTCGTGGCCAGACGCGCAGCAGATAGCGCATCAGTGATGGCTCGTGCACCAGCACCTCACGCGCAAACCACTGTTCGAGCGGCTCGATCATGACACGAAACATACCCTTGCAGAGTCGAGGAATACAGGCGCTTGGGGCGGCATGAAGCTTTATTTTTCTCGGGCGGGGGGATTTTCCCACGCCGTGCGTCCCGGTCCATTTGTACGCTGCCTACTCAGTTGTCATTCGCCTTGGACGCTGATTGACGCTGGTCTTCCTATCGCCAGTCTTGACGACCTGAAATGCCCGCGCAATGGGAACGGTAAACCGCCCATGAATATGTGGAACTCCCCCGAATTCGATGCTCACGAGCAAGTCTGCTTCTTTACGGACGAAGCCACCGGGCTGCGTTCGATCGTAGCGATCCATTCCACGGCGCTGGGGCCAGCGGCGGGCGGCACCCGCTTCAAGGCTTACAGCAACGAGATGGAAGCGCTCGAGGATGCCCTGCGGCTCTCTCGCGCCATGTCCTATAAGTCAGCCCTGGCCGGTCTGCCGCTCGGCGGTGGCAAGGCGGTGATCATTGGCGATCCGGGAAAGCTGAAAAGCCGCGAGCTGCTGCACGCGTATGGTCGGTACATCGATCGCATCGGGCAGACATTCGCCACCGGCGAAGACGTCGGCATGTCGGTGGCGGACATGGATACAGTTCGGGAAGTCACACCCTACGTCGGTGGCACGTCCGTCGGTGCCGGCGATCCTTCGATCCATACGGCAACCGGCGTCGTCCACGGATTGCGTGCGGTGTTGAAGCATCAGTTCGACCGCGAAGACTTTCGCGGCATCAAGGTCGCCATCCAAGGACTCGGCGCAGTCGGCCGGCGCGTCGCCGAGCGATTGAAAGATGCCGGTGCGCAGCTGGTCGTAGCGGACATTCGCGAGGACGCGGTCCAACGTGCGTGCAAAGAGCTCGGGGCCGAGGCGCTCCCCGTCGATCAGATCCACAAGGCGGCTGTGGACATCTATTCGCCCTGCGCCTTGGGCGGCGTCATCACCACGCAAACCGCCAGGCAGATCAAAGCTCGAGCAGTCGCGGGCGCTGCCAACAACCAACTCGTCAATGCCGAAGCCGGCCTCGCATTGATGCAGCTCGGCATCCTGTTCGCACCGGACTATGTGATCAACGCCGGCGGCATCATCAGCGGGCTGGAAGCGGCGCTGAGGATGCCCGGTCGTAAGACGGCGCAACTCAAGCCACTCGCCGAGCAACTGGCGGGCATTCACGACCGCCTCTGCGAGATATTCGCCCGCTCCGCGAGAGAACGACGCCCGCCTGAAGTGATCGCCGAGCAGATGGCGCGCGAACTGATCGGACGCTGATCGCGTCCGCCGTCTCTCTCGACAAACGAGACGCACTCGACGTGTGAGACCCAGCTCCGCGAGACGACGTCCACTCGAACAACAACGCCCGGCGGCTCCGGTAACGGCAGGTGCCCAATGTCGACCAACGCAAGCGTGACGAACAACAACTCGAGCGACCGCGAGCTGTCGGCGCTGGCAGTCCTCATCGGCGTTGCGCTGACCGTCGTCTTCACCGCGGCGAATGTATTTCTGGGGCTGAGAATCGGGATCAACTTCGCCACCTCCATTCCCGCTGCGGTGCTCTCGATGGTGATGCTTCGCGCGCTGGGACAGTCAGGCATTCTCCAGAACAACATCGTGCAGACCATCGCTTCGGCGGCGGGAACGTTGGCCTCGGTGATCTATGTTTTGCCAGGACTGGTGATCGTCGGCTGGTGGGCGGGATTTCCGTTCTGGACGAGCTTTCTCGTGTGCGCGAGCGGCGGCTTGCTCGGCGTGATGTTGTCGATTCCACTGCGGCGTGCGCTCGTGGTTCGCTCCAACCTCGCCTATCCGGAAGGCCGCGCCGCCGCCGAAGTATTGAAGGTTGGTTGCGCAGAAAACTCGAGCGCGGGCGGTGAAGCCAAGGCCGGTTTCATCGCCATCATGGCCGGAGGTGCGCTCTCGGCGGGGTATTCGCTGCTGGGAGCAATGCGCGTCGTCGCCAGCGACGTTTCCTATTGGTTCCGCCTGGGCAGCAGTGCAACTGGCGTCAGCTTTTCCTTTTCTCTTGCACTGCTCGGAGTGGGCCACCTGATCGGAACCTCGGCGGGACTAGCGGCGCTATTGGGGCTGCTCGTGGCATACGGCGTTTTAACCCCGCTATTGAGCGCGTTGCACGCGGCACCCGGTACCGCAATGGAAGCGGCGATCTGGACCTGGAGCCACGAGGTTCGGTTCATCGGTGCAGGCGCGATCGGCGCGGCCGCGCTCTGGACGTTCTTCGGGTTGCTGCGCCCCGTGATTGCAGGGCTGCGCGAGTCTCTAGCTCGAGGTGAGAACAGCGCACCGCTGCCGCAGGAGCGCGATCTATCACCGCGTGTGATCGCCGCTGTGACAGCCGCGCTAGTTGTTCCTATCACCTTCGGGATTCATTCATTCCTCAACGACGGGGCGCTCGCCGGTGCAAGTTGGCAACTCGTGCTCTCCTGCACATTCTACGTGCTGGTCGCCAGTGCTTTCGTCGCGTCCGTTTGCGGCTACATGGCCGGGTTGGTCGGCTCATCCAGCAGCCCGATCTCGGGCGTGGGCATCCTCGTCATCGTCGGCATCGCTGCGATACTCGCCTTGGCTTTCAGCTCCCGCGGAACCACCAACGAGCAACTGATCGCACTGGCGTTGTTCACGACGACGTTCGTCATTGCCGCGGCGACGATCGCCAACGACAACCTGCAGGATCTGAAAACAGGTCACCTCGTTGGCGCGACCCCTTGGAAGCAGCAGCTCGCATTGATGATCGGTGTGGTTGCTGGCGCGCTGACCATCCCCGTGGTGCTCGATCTGCTGGCTCGCACATATGGTTTCGGCGATGTTTCTCCCGCGCATCCGCATGCATTGCCCGCGCCTCAGGCCACTCTGATCACCGCGCTTGCCAAAGGAACGCTTGCCGGCGACCTCGACTGGTCGCTGATCGCCGTGGGCGTTGCCATCGGCGCGGCCGCGATTGCACTGGACGCGGCGGTCCGCAAGACCGGCAGAGCCGGCTTGCCGCCACTGGCTGTAGGGATCGGCATCTATCTCCCCATGACACTGACGCTGCCGATCATCGTCGGCGCGCTATTGAGCCACGTCTGGCGACAGCGAACACCGGATCAAGCAAAACACCGCGTTGGCGTATTGATGGCCTCCGGCCTGATTGTCGGCGAAAGCCTGTTCGGCGTACTGCTCACGATTCCGATTGCAATCACCGGAAATGCCACGCCGCTCGCACTGGTGTCCGATTCGTTTGCCGAGCCCGGGCTCGTGATAGGCGCTGTTGTATTCGTGGCTATGGCCGTCTACAGCTATCAGCTCGTAGAGCGCCAGCGTCAACCTGCAACGTGAATCATGCTTTCGTCATCGCGCTGGCGGGCGGGCCGTCACTCTGAGCACGCTCATTGCCGTGAACGTCAGCAGCGCCGCGAGGATAAAAGGCGCGCCTGGGAAATAGACCGGCGCACGCGGTGCAGTGAAGAAGGCCAGCGACTGTGTCATTGCGATGGGGCCGACGATGGCGGCGACGCTCGTCAACGACGCGACGGCGCCCTGCAGCTCGCCTTGAGCGTCGGCGCGAACGCGAGATGACATCATCGCATTCAGCGCTGGGAAGCAGAGCGCTTGCAGCGCGCTGCCAAGCGTGATGGGAAATACCATCCATCCATGGGGTATCACAGCGTAGGAAACGTAGGCGACTATAGCCATCGACAGTCCCAGCAGCGCAGTGCGCCACTCGCCGAGGCGATGGACGACGCGGCCGGTCAGCGTCAGCTGCACGACTGCCATGCCAATACCCGTGACCGCAAGCGACAGGCCGATCATCGCGGGCGACCAATCGAAGCGGATGGCCGTAAAGAAAGCCCACGAGCTCGGATAGACGTTGGTGCCCACCAACGTGAGCAATGTGACGAGCGCCAGACCCATTACGCTGGGATAGTGGCGCAAAGCTACGATCGCGCCGAGTGGATTGGCCCGCTTCCATGAGAAAGCCCTGCGTCGCGATGGCGGCAACGACTCCGGTAGCACCAGAATCCCGAACGCCAGATTCAGGCCCGCCAGTGCGGCGGCCGCGAAGAACGGTGCACGCGGGCCGAATTCGCCCAACAGTCCGCCAATCGCCGGACCAAGAATGAAGCCGATGCCGAATGCCGCGCTCACCGTGCCGAATGCCCGAGCCCGTTGCTCGACCGGCGTGATGTCGGCGACGAATGCATTCGCGGGCACCTGCACCGCTCCGGCGATGCCTGCGATTGCGCGGCCGACGAACAACCATGCAATCGTCGGCGCGACGCCCATCAACAGATAGTCCAACCCGAACGCCAGCAACGACAACAGGATGACCGGCCGCCGGCCGAAGCGATCGCTGAGATTGCCGATCAGCGGCCCGCAGGTGAACTGCAGCAGCGCATATACCATCAGCATGCCGCCCGCGGTTCGCGCTGCCGATGCCAGATCGGGCGAGCCCAGCTCCAGCAACAGTTGCGGCAGCACCGGCATGACGATGCCGAACCCGATCGAATCGATGAGCCGGGTGATGAAAATGAAAACAATGGGAGTGCGTGTGCTCATGACTTCCATACCGCGGCGGCGAGTATGCAGGACCGCACCCGCAGATGTCTCACGTGACTTGTTCGTTGTTTTGAACAGCGTCTGCTTGCGCTGTGCTGAATTGGATACGCCGCCCACAGGCAACCATCACGGAGGCTTGTCTCATGACAGGCGTTGACGAGCTCTCGGAATACGGAGCCAAGCTGCTGCGAGGCCAGCGCACTTGCTGGCGCGAGGCATCCAGCTGCCGGAGCGTTAGCCGAACAGATCCTTCTGGTCTGTATCCTCGCGCGGGCGAATCAGCTCCGGTCCATCGTGGCGGTTGCTGTTCACCAGGTTGCTCACGGGATAGGCGAACATCTCACCGGAAGGAAACGGTTTGAGCACCGCGAAGGCGGCGGCGGGAGTGCCAGTGAGCCAGGTTTCGAGATCTTCCTGGGCAAGTATGGCGGGCATGCGGCGTTCCTCCGCGGGCAGCAGGACGCGTTTGCCGCCGGTCTTCTTGGAGTTGTGAATGTCCGCCATCAGCTCGTTGGCCGGCATGGTGATCACCGTGCACGACTCGATCACTTCGCCACTCGAAGTCACGCTGCGATCCCAAAGGCCGGCGAGGAAGAACGGATCCTGATCGACCACGGTGATGTAGTACGGCACGGCAACCTGCCAGTCAGGCGGCTGCGCCTGCCATTCGTAGAAGCCGGAGAGCGCGACCAGGCAGCGCTGCCCACGGGCCCAGGCATCGCGATAGGATGAGTTGGTCCGCAGCGTCTCGATGCGAGCGTTGATGGTGTTGCCCATGGGCTTGCCCTGCGCCCAATGTGGAATCAACCCCCACCGCAGGTGCGCTCCCTCGCGTTGCCCATCCACTTCGCGTACCACGCGGACAATCGGCACCGGGTCCGTCGGAGAAACATTGTACCGGGCGCCGAATAATCCCTGCGAGCGAAAGCGCGACGACCAGCTGCGACGCTGGATTTCAATCGCGCGCTCGATCGCGGCTTCTTCGGGCGAGACATAGCGGCCACACATGCCCTCATCCTAGCGTCGCGCGGCATGGACCGATAGCACATTTCTGCATCAACGGTCGGCTGCTGAAACCGGCGCGTTGGGATCGGTGATAGCGGCCCGGCGCGCGTCGATAAATAATAAAATGAGCGGGCCATGAAGAACGTCGTCCCTGCCCCATCGGCACGGACCTTGATTTGGAGAGTTTCATGAGAAATGTCGGATTCATCGTCGGCAGCTTGCGCAAAGGCGCCTACACGCGCCTGATGTCGCAAGCGGCTTGCGAGCTGGCGCCAGCGTCGCTGAAGCTGACCGAAATCGGCATTGGCGACCTGCCCTTCTACAATCAGGATCTGGAAACGGACACGCCGCCGGCGCAATGGGTGTCGTTTCGGAACCAGGTGCGGGACTGCGACGCGGTCCTGTTCATCACGCCGGAGTACAACCGCGGCCTGCCGGCCGCGCTGAAGAATGCAATCGATGTCGGCTCGCGGCCCAGGAAGGAAAGTGTATGGCGTGGCAGGCCCGCGGCTGTCATCTCGATGTCGCCCGGCCAACTCGGCGGCATGGCCGCGAATCACCAGTTGCGCCTGTGCCTTTCCGTCATCGGCATGCTGGTGATGCCCGCGCCCGAGATGTATGTTTCGAACGCGGGTGACTTGTTCGATGGCGGCGGCAAGCTCAGCAACGACGATATGCGTCGGCGCGTGAGTTCGATGCTGGCGGATTTCGATACGTGGATTGGTCGCTTCGCGCCCTCACCCCAACCCCTCTCCCAAGGGGAGAGGGGCTGAGGATTCAACTCGTATCTCCCTCTTCCCTTGCGGGGTGGATTGGTGGCTTCGCGCCCTCACCCCAACCCCTCTCCCAAGGGGAGAGGGGCTGAGGATTCGACTCGTATCTCCCTTTCCCCTTGCGGAGTGGATTGGTGGCTTCGCGCCTTCACCCCAACCCCTCTCCCAAGGGGAGAGGGGCTGGAACTGCTATCTCCTATCTCCCTCTCCACCTTGGGGGAGAGGGCCGGGGTGAGGGGTCGCCCGCGCTGGCGGAGCAGTGACATGTCTGCGAACGCGTCGACGAGCGATCGCGAAAGCGATCAATCCACTGGCGGAACCGGCTCCTGCGGCAATCCACGCTGCCGCGGCGAAACATGCTGGGCACATCTGACTCACTCCGCTCGCAAGGTATGATGCTGGTGGCCTAACACCCCGAGGACGTGTCACGGAGCTCGGTTGCGACAACACCCGCGCACATTTCCATGATTTACAGCGTCGGCCATTCCAATCACCCCATCGCGTACTTTCTAGAGTTGTTGCGAGGCTCCGGGGTGGATTTGCTGGCCGACGTTCGATCGACGCCCTACAGCCGATTCAATCCGCAGTTCCGGCGCGATTCCCTGGCTGCGGTGCTGGGCGAGCATGGCATCGAGTACTTATTTCTCGGCGAGGAGTTGGGGGCACGGAGCAAAGATCCCTCGTGCTACGAGGAGGGTCGCATCAACTATCGCAAGCTCGCGGCGACGGATCTGTTCCAACGAGGTATTGAGCGGCTGCTTGCGGCCGCCAAGACGCACACCCTCGCCATCATGTGCGCCGAGAAGGACCCGCTCGACTGTCATCGCACTATCCTGGTGGCGCGTGAGTTGGTCAGCCGAGGCGAACCGGTCAGTCACATTCTCGCCAGCAGCGAGGTGGAGCCGCACGACCTGATCATGCAACGGCTGCGCGAGAAGTTGAAAATCGAGCCGCAGGATCTATTCGGCGAGGACGCCGATGAGCAAGCCTACGATTTGCGCGGACGACAGATCGCATACGTCGATCCCAAAGCGGCGCGCAGCTCGAGTTAGCCCTTCTTCTTTCCTTTGCGGCTTTCGGCCTGCAACTTATCCAGATGCGTTCGGATGTGTGCCGCCTCGGCGGCGGTGTTCGCCAGCGAGATCGCTTTGTCGAAAGACACGCGAGCCTCGTCGTTCCGGTCGAGCTGCATCAACAGCGCGCCGCGCAGGCCGTGGAAATGAAAGTAGCCCGACAACGCCGACTCCAGCGGCTCGACCATCGCCAGGGCCGTCGCGGGCCCCTCGCACTTCATGACTGCGACCGCACGATTCAATGTCACCACCGGCGAAGGCTGAATTGCCTCCAGCAACGCGTACAAGCGGTCGATCTCGTGCCAGTTGGTGTCCTCTGCTTTCGGCGCGCGCGCATGGACCGCCGCGATGGCCGCCTGAATCTGGTACGGGCCCGGCTGTTGGATGCGAATGGCCTTGTCCAGCAGCGCGAACGCCTCGGCGATCAAGTCTCGCCGCCACAAACGGCGATCCTGATCTTCCATCAGCACGATGTTCTGATTGGCGTCGAGCCGCGCCGGCGCACGGGCATGCTGAAGTAACAGCAGCGCAGTGAGCCCCAGGATCTCGGCATTGCCCCGGAACAGACGCAACAGCAAACGCGCCAGCCGGATCGCTTCCTCGCAGAGCGGCTCGCGAATGTGCAATTCGCCGCCGCTGGCCGAGTAGCCTTCGTTGAACAGCAAATAGATCATCGCCGCGACGGTGGACAACCGCTCGGCGCGCTCCACCGCGCCCGGCGTCTCGAACGGCACATCGGCCTGCGAGATGCGGCGCTTGGCGCGCGTGATCCGTTGTTCCATCGCGGCTTCGCCAACCAGGAATGCGCGTGCAATCTCTTGCACCGACAAGCCGGACACAATGCGCAACGCGAGGGCGATCTGCTGAGTCGCGGGCAAATCGGGATGGCAGCAGATGAACAGCAGACGGAGCACGTCGTCGCGATAGTCTGCGCTGTCTAGTCGGTCGGCCATGGTCGCCTCGGCGTCGTCCGTATCGGACAGAACTCCCTCGTCGGGCAACGCCTGCTGCTTGCTGCGGCGTCGCGCCTCGTCCAGCGCGAAATTGCGCCCGACCAGAATCAACCAGGCCGCCGGATCGCGTGGCGGTCCGTTGACCGGCCACTTTTGCAGGGCGCGCAGGCACGCTTCCTGAAACGCTTCCTCGGCGGTTTCCAGATTCCGGAAGTAGCGCAGCAGTGCCGCAACGGCTTGGGGCCGCGCGGAGGTCAGTGCCGCATCTATCCAGCCCAGCTCGCTCATGACTTCAGTTCGTTGCCTTAGTCTCGGGCGGGCTTACTTCTCGCCCGCTGCCGCGTTCATCGCGCCAGGGTGGAAATACATGACCGGACGAATCTCCACGCAGCCCGGCTCGTGCGCCAGCTCGCGAGCGGCGGCGATCACTTCATCCAGCGTTTCGCAATCGAACAGGTAGAAGCCGAGCAGCTGCTCCTTGGTCTCGGCGAACGGGCCATCCAGCACCATCATTTCCCGGCCGGGGCGAACGGTTGTGGAAGTGGTCGTCGGCATCAGACGCGCCACCGGCCCAAGCTTGCCCTTGGCAGCGAACTTGGCCATCACGCCCTGGTGATGCGCCATGACGGCGTCATCCTTTTCCTTGGACCAGGCCCCGACTACGGATTCGGAGTTGTAGCAAATGACGGCGTACAGCATGGGAAAGGCTCCTTTGCCTGCAAGGACGATTCAGTATGACGGATTCCGACACGAGGGCCTGGCGGCCTTATTTTGGCCTGAAGGCCCACCCCCTGCCCCCTCCCGTGCCGTGCCCGGGAGGGGGAGCTCTTTTTTATTTTTTGTTTCCGGAGGAAGTCAGGTCGTGTCCGGCAGCCGCGCGGGTTTGAATATCCGGCTGGCCGCCGCGCAGTCGCCCAGGCCGAGCCGCGGACCGGCTCTTCCGGGCTTCAGCGGCTTACGAGTCCGGCCTGCCTTGGAGATGCAGAGGCATCCCCTCCGAGAAGAAAAAAATAAGATCTTTGTTCCCCCTCCCGTGTACGGGAGGGGGCAGGGGGAGGATCTTCCGGTCGAAACAGGCGCGGCCTGCCGGTCAAAAACCAAAGCAGGCGCTACTCGCAGGCCACCGCCGCCAGCACGATGGGCAACTCGTTGATCTTGGAAACGACCACGCGAAAGCCATCGGCAGCCAGCTCCGTCGGGTCCAGCTCGATCTGAATCTGAAGGTATTCGTCGCCGAGCCGCTCGCTCGCGACGCTGCGCGGGATGAGGTTACGCGCCTGGAAGAACTGCAGTACCCGGACCAGCGAGCCCGGGTCCGCTTCCACCACCGCCTTGAGCCGTAGAGCTACAGCATTGCTGACTTGCATGATCGATCGCCTCTGATTCACCTGAATTCGCAATTCGCATCGAACCCCCGGCATCCGCAGATGCCGGGCGGCGAATTTGAATCCCGATGAAACGGTGGGCGGTCACGGTCAAACAGTCGCTGCCAGGTGGAAACAGGGGCAACTATAGCGCAGCTGCCGGATCACTGCCATGTGCCCCAAAGGAAGCGTGACGCAGGAACGCTTCCGGGCAAATTCCGCGGGCGACCCAAAGGAAGCGTGACCCAAGGAGCGCTCCCGAGGGAAATCCCACGGGAGCCCCGGTGCTCATCTTATTGAGGATCAGGCTGGCAGCAGATCAGGCCTTGCTCTTCTCCGGCAGGGCCACGGTGAACTCCAGCACCTCGTGCCCATCCTCCTTCTCCAGGTTCATCTGCACGGCCTCCGGGTCGACATTGATGTACTTGCGGATGACCTCCAGCAGCTCACGCCGCAGCGTCGGCAAGTAATCCGGGCCACCCCGGGCGGTGCGTTCCTGGGCCACGATGATGCGCAACCGCTCCTTGGCGACGTTGGCGGTCGGCTGGGAACGGCGAAAGAATGCGAGCAGTCCCATTCTCAACCTCCGAACATGCGGGCCAGGAAGCCCTTCTTGGGTTCTTCGAGGAACCGCAGCGGCAAAGTGTCGCCGAGCAGGCGCGCCACCGCGTCCTCATAGGCCTTGGACACATCGCTTTCCTCGTTGAGGATCACCGGCGTGCCGGCGTTGGACGCCGACAGCACATCGGGCGACTCGGGGATCACGCCGATCACGTCCAGGCCGAGGATCTCTTTCACGTCCGCCACGCTCATCATTTCGCCGGTGGCGACGCGACGCGGGCTGTAGCGGGTCAGCAGCAGATGCTCCGTGACTTTCTGCTCGCCCTTTTCGGCGCGCTGGGTCTTGCTGGAGAGCAGGCCGAGGATGCGATCGGAATCGCGCACCGAGGAGACTTCCGGGTTCACCACCACGATGGCGCGATCGGCGTAGTACATGGCGAGGTGCGCGCCCTTCTCGATGCCGGCGGGCGAATCGCAGATGATGTACTCGAAGCCGTCCTGAATCAGCTCGTCGAACACCTTGCGCACGCCTTCCATCGACAGCGCGTCCTTGTCGCGCGTCTGCGAGGCGGCCAGCACGAACAGCGAGTCGAGGCGCTTGTCTTTGATCAACGCCTGCTTGAGCGTGCAATCGCCTTGGATGACGTTGACGAAGTCGTACACCACGCGGCGCTCGCAGCCCATGATGAGGTCGAGGTTGCGCAGGCCGATGTCGAAGTCGATGACGGCAACCTTCTTGCCGCGGCGGGCCAAGCCGCATGCGACGCTGGCGGATGTGGTCGTCTTGCCGACGCCACCCTTGCCTGAAGTCACAACGATGATTTCAGCCAAAGCGGGAGTCTCCTAACGAAAGTGGTTGAGTTTGAATTCGAGGAATAGGACCGGCTGCACGTGCACTTCAGCCACCGATGCGGGCGAAGCGCAGGTCATCGCCATCCAGCCAGGCTTGCACGGGCTTGCCGACCAGCTCCGGCGGCAAGGTCTCGAACACCCGAAAGACGCCGGCGATGGAAATCAGCTCGGCATGGAATTCCTGGCAGAACACGCGCGCAGTCACTTCGCCCCTGGCACCGGCCACGGCGCGGCCGCGCAGCGGCCCGTAGATGTGCACACAACCGTCGGCGATCACTTCGGCGCCGGCGCCCACCGTCGAGGTGACGACCAGATCCGAGTGGCGCGCATAGACGCGTTGCCCCGAGCGAACCGGCTGATGCTGCATCAATGTGGGCGGATGCAAGACCGGCGCGTCCGTCGGCGGCGGCGCGGGTTTCGGCGGTTCCTTCGCGACCGGCACAGGCGATGCTTTGCCCTGCACTCGGAATTGAGTAAGCACCGGCACATCGAGCGAACGCGCCAGCGCATCCACCTCGGCCGTGCCATGCGCCAGCCCGACCGCGAGCATGCCGGCACGCCGTACAGCATCGAACACCGCGCGCATTTCGCTCGTCGACGGCTCCTTTTCCAGCGCGCTCAGATCCAGACACACCGCGGTTCGTTCGAAAAATTGGGGTGCGGCGGCGACGCGACCGGTCAACTCATCGAGGATGGTGCCGGCGTCGACGGTGCGGAGGCGTACCTGCGCCAGACCCACCTGGCCAAAACGGATTTCGACGGCTGGTTCTCGCGCAGCTTCGACGGCTTTATTCATCACTCGGATTTCGCACAAGGCCAGGGGACTTTGCCGGGGCGAAGTGTAAACGATGCTGCGGCCGCTGCGTGCGCCGATGCAAACTGTCGTGCGGCATCGACAGCTGTTTTTTTATATCTCGAGGGAACGATGAGCGCGGCCGGTTCGTCATTTCGGGACCGCCCGCGCCGACGGGGTAACATCGGTATGCCCGCGGCGGTCATTGCTGGGCAGTAATTTCCCGCCGCGGAGGCATGCATGGCAACGACGCCGCTGTTGTGGACCGGAGGCTGGGATTCGACCTTTCGGCTGTTGACGCTGTTGCTTCGCGAGCAGCGCGAAGTCCAGCCGTACTACGTGATCGACAGCCTGCATTACCGGCCAGCGGTCCCGGCCGAGCAGGAAGCGATGCGGTTGATCCGCCAGGCGCTGCTGAAAAGATATCCGAAGGCAGCTGTCAGGTTGGCCGACACCATCGAATGCCGGCTGGCCGACATCGCGGAGGACGCCGAAACGGCGCGCCACTATGAGCGTTGTCTCGCCATCGGCTTCATCGGCGGTCAGTACGAATGGCTGGCTCGCTACTGTCGCCAGCACGGGATCGACGGCATGGAGTTGTCCATTCATCGGGACGACAAGGCGCGTGAGTTGCTCGCCGACCTGATCGCATCCACCCGGGACCGGCTCGATCCGCGCTTTGCCGGTGACTGCCGTTACGAGTTGTTCAAGTCGTTTCGGCTGCCGCTGTTCGATCTGACCAAGCGGCAGATGCAAGCCGAAGCGCGCGAAGCTGGGTTCGAGGAACTGATGCGGCTCACGTGGTTCTGCCACAAGCCCCGCCGTGGCCAGCCCTGCGGCACTTGCAATCCTTGCATCTACACCATCGAGGAAGGGTTGGGCGAACGCGTGCCTTTGCGCGGACGCCTGCGATACCACTTGCGCGTGACCCCGCGCATTCGGCACTGGTTGGCCCGCCATCCTGATCTGTACATGCGAGTACGCGCACTGTACCGACGCTTGCGTCATTCGTTGATGGCACGGCCGGGCACCTCCGCGTCCAGCATCTGATCCGGACGCTGCATGAGTTCTGACAGCGCCTGACCGGTTTGCGGCGTAATGTGATGGCCTGCCCTTACGTATGGAGACCGCCATGACCGTCGCGCAAAAAGACAAAGCCGTCGCGTTCCGGGCGCTGCATGAGCAGCCTCGCGCCTTTGTCATCGCCAACGCATGGGACGCCGGCTCGGCGCAGTTGCTCGCTGGCCTCGGATTCCCGGCAATCGCCACGTCGAGCGCGGCTTCGGCGGCCACGCTCGGCCGACGGGACGGCAAAATCACCCGCGACGAAGCGATGGCCCATGCGAGAGCGCTGGCAGCGGCCGTCGATATCCCGGTTTCGGCAGACCTGGAGAACGGCTTCGGCCCCGCGCCGGAGTATGTGGCGGAGACCATCCGGCTCGCCGCGGGCACCGGGCTGGCCGGCGGGTCCATCGAGGATCACAGCGGCGATCCCACCCGGCCGATTTATGATTTCGATCAGGCCGTGGAGCGCGTGACCGCGGCGGTCGAGGCGGCTCGCTCGTTGAGCTTTCCGTTCACCCTGACCGCCCGCTGTGAAAACTTCCTCCATGGCCATCCCGACCTGGACGACACCATCAAGCGGCTGCAAGCCTTCGAGAACGCCGGCGCAGACGTGCTGTTCGCTCCCGGTCTGCCGAACCTGAATGCGGTGCGCATGGTGTGCTCTTCGCTCTCCAAACCGGTGAACTTCATGGTCGGCATCCCCGGCCACTCCTTCAGCGTCCCCGAACTGCAAGACGCCGGCGTGCGGAGAATCAGCCTCGCCACCTCCCTGCATCGCGCAGCCATGAGCGGGCTGTACCACGCGGCGTTGGAGATCAAGGAGAAAGGAACGTTCGAATTCTTGAACGGGTTGGTCAGCCCGAAGGTGCTGGGGCAGTACTTGCGTGGTTGAAGATCGAAGGATGCTCCGGCACCGCCGGAGCGTCCGCTACGCGCCTGTGATCAGCAAGTCGAGCGCCGAGATGATCGCGCTCCGCTGATCAGCAATGCTGCCAACCGAAGCTCCAAGCTCCGAGCGCGCGATGCCCGCCAACTGCGGCGTCATCAGCAGGTATTGCTCTCCATCGATATTGATGGCCGGTGTGAGACGCGCAATCGGCTTCTTGGTCAGCGCCGGCGCTTTCGTGAGCGGAATGACCAGCCGCGTCTGAAGGTCATCGAGCAAATCAGCCTGGGCGTCCACCAGCAGTGGATATGTGGACTTGGTACGTGGATTCTTGTTCTTGTAAACCGTGAACTGCGCCATCAGAAGCTCCGGGTGCCGTCCGAGAACACACCGTGCTTCTCAACATGCTGGTTGTAGGCCTCGATGGCTGCACGATTCTCCTCCCGCCATTGGCGCTCCTGGGCCTGCCGCAACTTCTCGATCAATGCCTGCTCGAGTGTGGCGGACAGATTGATCTTCGAGGCACGGGCAGCCTCCAGCAGGTCGCGGCGGATGCTGACATTAGTGGCACTCTTCGGCGCCGCGCGGGTGGGGGACGTCATGGGCTCGCTCCTGGCAGGGTCAGCCCATTGTAATGCGCATGCATAATGCGCATCAACCATGCGCCATAGATCTCTAAAATGGGATCTCTGAAATGGCCGGCTCAGCCGGCCGTGAGCGGAAACAAACTCAGTATCAGCGCCGCGATCATCATCAACAGGCACACGCCAACTGCCCACTTGAGCGTGAATTTCTGGTGATCGCCGAACTCCACGCCCGCCAGGCCGACCAGGAGATACGTCGAGGCCACCAGCGGACTCAGCACATGAATCGGCTGCCCGATCAGCGAGGCCCGCGCCATCTCCACTGGAGTAATGCCCGCGGATCGTCCGAGGCATTCACCTGCAGCTCCGGAAACACCTCGGTGATGTCGACCGCTTGCGGAGCGTTGGCCTGATGCAGCGTGTGCTGGTGGGCCACGTGACGCGCCACAGTGAACAGGTACGCTTCCGGGCTACGGATCATTTCGTGCTGTTCCACCCTCATCAGGCGCAAGAACACCTCCTGCGCGAGATCCGGCACATCGGCCGAGTTGCGAGCCCGGGTAAACAGGAACCGTCGCAGGCGATCGCCATATTGGGCCGCCAGGCCTGCGACGAAGGATTTCTGGGTTTGTTTGGCCAATCTCGGGTTCCGACCGGTACCTTCCCAGGGCTGGAGAGCGGTTGGCGAGCAAAAGTGTATATCTGGCCGGATCGAGGCTGCGAGGCCGGGCTGCTTCAGGCGGGCCAGCCAGTCTAGTGCAGAACCCTTCCTCTCACCCCGCGTAAGCGCGCCGCCGCCAAACGGCTCTTGGCACCCGCATAGCTGGCCGCTTTTTTCGGGTCCTTGGCACGTCGCGCCGGACGTTTCTTGTGCAGCGAGGAGCGGCGGCGCGTCTTCAATGCATGCGCGATTTCCATGCCGATCTCGAGCGAGGTGTCGTCGGCCAGGATGCCGGCGACCAGCAGCACGCCCGCCTGAGTGAAGGCCAGTGTCGGTCTCACATCCTGGCGGCCGCGGTCATGAGCCTTCGACAGCTTGTGAACTACGGTAGGTTTGAAGCGCCACAGCTTGCCGCTGAGCTTTGCGTACAGCGCGGACCGGCTGATGCCGAACAAGGCGGCGAGATCCGAATCCTTGATGGCTTTCTCGCCACGGACCTGGATCACCACCGCCGCGATCTTGCTGGCGGACAGCCGCCGGTAAATGCGCGGCCCGCTCATGCGACACCGCCGTCGTGAAGCGCGCCAGCTATCGGCCGTTGCTTGCTTCGAGCATGTCGATGATGCGAACCACGAAGCGTTGCTGCGTCTTGGAAAGCGCCTGCAGCCGCTCCGCATGGCGCATCGCACGCGGCGACAGCCGCCGCTTGGGAATACGCACTGGCTTGGTGATGCCCATCAAGTCCTCGGGCGCGATGGCGAATACCTTCGACAGCTTGGTCATGATGAACACCGATACGCGCCGCTCGCCGAGCTCGTAAGCGAACACAGCCTGCTGTGATACGCCGACGGCCCTTGCCAGCTCCGCTTGAGTCATCCCGCGCGACTTTCGCAACAAGGCAAGGTGCGCGCCGAGAGCTTTGTAGTAAGCATGACTCTCCTGCTTCATCTCGATTACAACCGTGTATCGTTTTAGTCATGGCAATTCTTAGTGACATCCTATTTCGGAATAAAGCGCCAACATCTATTCGGTGGACTATCCACGAGTATTATCGCGGACTATCACCAGCATCGTTTCGCAGAAATTCGAACGCGGCCGGCCTGATGCCATGAGCCGTTCCCTTACCGCGTTTGTAACACCATTCTCTTGGTGAAAATGTCGAGTTTGCGCAAAGTTTTTATTTTGACGCCGACGATGCGTTGCAACTGAAAATACCGGCTTTTGTAAACTCAACTGACCCAGCTTAGCAGGCACTCATGCGCGAACATCTAGCGCAGCGACGACGCCGTCGTACTTCAGCAGCCCCGCGGGCGCCAACCGCTGTCACATCGATGAGTGGTGGCACCGCGGAAACGCACCAGTGTGATACGTGTGCGGAACCGCCGGCACGGAACTGTGTGCGCGCATCTGTGTACGACTGACTTCACACCGCAGGCGGCCTCGCGGATACTTTGGGTCCCGAATTTCGAGGATCGGCAAAGTGAACGATCTCAGCCTCAGCGGATTCCTGGTGCGGGCGGCTTTGTCGCTGCTGCTGGTGCTGCTGACCTTCAATCCCAGCGGCTACTCTTATGTGCACATGGTGGCCGACAACTTCCCCAACGTGACGCCCGTGGAAGTGGTATTGGGCATCCTGGTGCTGATCGGCTGGCTGGTTTTTCTGGGAGCGACCCTGCGCTCGATCGGGTTGTTCGGCATGGTGCTGGCGTTCGCGCTGTGCGCCGCACTGATCTGGATGATTGCGTCCTGGGGCTGGCTGCGCCTGGACGATACCAACGCCCTGACCTGGATCGGGCTGGTGGTGCTGGCCCTGATCATGGCCATCGGCATGGCCTGGGCCCACCTCTACCGCCGCTGGACCGGCCAGGCGACGGTGGACGAGGTCAATGAACGGCCCTAGAGGGAGGCCAGTTGGCACTGACCTCCTCTCTACTAGAACTGGCTAGAACTGATACTTCAATTCGATGCCGTAGGTGTCGGGCGAGGACGGCGAACCGAGATCCACGCCCGGCGCGCCAGACTCCATCGAATTGAAATCCTGCCAGTAGAACTCGTCGAGCACGTTGCGACCCCAAGCCGTCGCGGTCCAACGATCGTTGCCGATCGAAACTCGCAGGTCGAGCATGTTGACCGGATCGCGCACGTCGACATTGTCCGGGTGCCAGTACTTCTTGCCCCAGCGTCCATAGTCGATACGCACTGTGCCGGTCAGCGCGCCCAGCGGCACCTCCAGCTGACTGCCCAGCGAGAACGTCGACTTCTGCGTCTTGGGCGTGCGGTTGCCACGCTCCGCCGGCACTGTGAGCGTCGGATCGAACGCCTTGATATCGGAGTCGAGCACACCGACCGCACCCAGCAGGGTCCAGTAGCGCGTCGCCTGCATCTGCCATTCCACCTCGGCGCCGGTGAATTCCACCTTGTCGAGGTTGTCGATGACCTGCGCGCCGCCTTGATCGAAATCGATGTAGAAGAACTGATAATCCTCGCTGCGCGAGCGGAACACGGCGGCGTTCAAGCGCAGACGATTGTCCCACCAGGTGGACTTGTAGCCGATCTCGAAATTCTCCAACGTCTCGGCGTCGAACGGCCGGCCGCCCACGCCATTGAAGCCGCCGGAGCGGAAGCCGGTGGCGTAGGTCGCGTACACCAGGTGATCGTCGTTGAGTTTGTGATCGACCACGATGCGCGGCTGCACATCGCTGAACGATTTGCTGCGCTTCGGGCGCGCCGGATCTCCCGCGTTGGTCTGCTCTCGCTTGTCTCGGTCGTAGCGCAACGACACACCCACCGTCGTCCTATCGGTAAGGTCGTAGTCGACTTGCGCGAACGCCGAGTAGGCTTCGTTGTCGTTCTCCTCCGCGTTGCGGACCAACGGAATGCCCGGCAGGCCGGGGATGAGCAGATTTGCGATGGTATCCAGCTCGCGATCGGTGGCGAGATAGAAACCGCCGATGATCCAGCGCAGCTGCTGATCGTCGGGCGAGGCGAGCCGGATTTCCTGGCTCAGCAAGGTCGTCTCCAGCAGCTGGCTCTGATCGGCCTGCGGACCGAGGTCGAAGATGCCGTTCGGGCAGTCGACCGGATTACAGAAATCCAGGTCGCCGTAATAGTCCTCGCTGAGATCCGTGTAGCCGGTGATCGCGGTGAGCGTGCCTAGACCATTGCGCCAATCGATCTTCACCGTCGCATCGCTGATCTCGCGCGTGCTGCGGCCCAGAATGTCCGAACGCGGCAGCACTTCGCGATTCGCATTGCCGGTCAGCGCCGGGTCCATGGAAGCATCGAGCACCGCGCCGCCATCGATTTCCGAGTACGAGCCTCGCAGGTCGATGGTCAGCGCGTCCGTCGCCAGGATCATGAAGCGGGCACGAACGTCCTTCGACTCGTAGAAATCGACCTTCTCGTTCAGGAACACGTTCTTGATGTTGCCGTCGGTGTCCTTGTACGCACCGGACAAACGGAACAGCAGCTTGTCATCGACAATGGGACCGGACACCGCGGCACTGGCGGTCTTCAAGTTCCCCGAGCCGGCACCGACCATGGCCCAGCCGTCGAGCTCGTTGGTGGGCTCGCGCGTGACGATGTTGATGGCGCCGCCGATTGCATTGCGTCCGTAGAGCGCGCCCTGCGGACCCTTGAGAACCTCGATGCGCTCGACGTCGAACAGCTCCATGCGCAGTTGCTTCTGGCTGTTCTGCGGCACGCCGTCGACGACGATGGCGACCGGCGAGTCCGCATTGTTGATCTGCGCGACGCCGCGAACCGATACGAAGCTGTTACCGACGGTGAATGATTCGTCGTAAGTAACGTTCGGTGTCATCGGCAGAATGTCGCGCGTACTGCCGACACCTCGCGCTTCGATCTCGGCGGCGGTGAATGCCGTCACGGCGACGGGCACATCCTGCAAACGTTCGGTGCGACGCTGCGCCGTCACCGTCACTTCTTCCAATGTGAACGTGTCGCCGGTGTTCTGTGCGGCAGCCAGGCCAGACTGACTGCCAAGCAAGATCGTCAAGGCCGCTAGTGAATGTTTGTGAATCATGGTGACTCCCCAATCTTTTGTTGTGTTGCTCGGTTCAGGTGGCCGCTTCGATGGGCAGGAAAGGCTCATCGAACCCGAAGGCTTTCGGCCCCCAGACTTCCAGTGCGCGCTCGCTGCGCATGATGGGCGGCACGCTCGCGCCCACCACCTTCACGCGCTGGCCATATTTCAGGTTCTCGGTGGTGATGGGCTCGGCAGTTTCGCGATCCAGGATCGAGATCAGGTCCGGCACGATGGCGACCGTGCGGCCATCGGCGCGCGCGCGCAGATATTCATTGCGGAACGTGACCTCGAGGCGCTGCCGGCCGGATAAGTCTTCGATGATGGCGTGGCCGATCGCCCAGCCGTGCAGCGTCTCTCGCTTGAGATCGACGATCTTGCCGTCGAATAGCATGCGGCAATGACGGTAGTACTCGGTGGTGCGCAGATGGGCGAACAGGCTTTCGAACGGTTCGCGCTGTTCCTTACGAGCCTGGCCGATGGCGCGGCCGATGCCCAGCGCAAGACTCAGCGTATCGCGGATCGCGCACTCTTTCACGGCGCGCCCGCTCATCGGGTACAACGCGAGCATGCACAGCCCGCCCATCGGCACGACGATGGGGCGCGCCAGTCTTTCCACGCGCAAGTTGCTGTCGGACTCGATGAGCACCACGTCGCCATTCTCGTCCGTCATCGCCATGGGCGCGCTGCGCTGGCCGAAGATGTTGAAGCTCACCATCTGCAATTCCGGGAACGCGCGGCCCATGCCGTCCCCATCGACGACCGGAAGGCCGAGATGCGCTGCCATCGCGACCGGATACAACGCGTTCAAGCCGCCGATCTCGGCGCTCATGATGGCGGTCGCCTTGCGACCAAGCCGATTCTCCAGCGCGCGCAACACTCGCTCGCCTTCGGCGAAGCCGAGAATCTTCTCGATGATGACGGTGGGTGCACCCATGCCCGCGATGGGAATCACCAGCGCATCGTCATCCAGCTCAGCGACCGGCAGCACTCGCGCCGGCGGCGACTTCTTCAACGCCTGCTCCAGAAGCAAACGCCCGATGTAGGGATCGCCGCCACCGCCGGTGCCGAGGAAGGCTGCGCCGCGAGCGAAATCGTGGGTATCGGACAGCTCGATGCGCATGCTCAAACTCCCAGTCCGGCCAGCTCGCCGATGGCTTTGACTCGTACGCGCACCGCACCTCCAGGCAGGTACTGCAATGGCAGTTCTTCGATATCGGCGATCTTCACGGTGGCGCCGTCGGCACCGGCTGCGATTGCCTTGTTGGTTGCTTCAGTCCGCGCACGTTCCAGCGCATCGTTGCGACCGATCTGCTCATATGAATAGACCTGGTCCACTTCGCCACTGACCTGCGCGATGGCCGCGCCGATGGCGTTCGCGACGCCGGCCTGTTTTGGAACGGTCACCTGGGCCGCGCCTCGCAGCGTGGTCGGCGCGAGAATGCTGCCGCCGCCGACCAGCACGACGGGAACGGCGCTCGATGAGGTTTTCATGCGATCGATGGCGTCCTCGATCATGACGCCGATACGGCGCACGGCCTTGGCGACGAGCTCGCGATCCAGATGTTTCAGAGCGGCGGGGTCGCCGACGTTTGCCATGCCGCTTGCGACCGCGATGTCTGTAGCCGTGAGCGTGGCGCCGCCGAACACGAACCCTTCGCTAAGCAACTTGAAACCAACCGAATCGGGTCCGATCGTGACGGCCTCACCTGCCTGTCGCACGCGGCTGCCGCCACCGAGACCAATGGAAAGCACGTCGGGCATGCGGAAGTTGGTTCGAACGCCACCGACGTCGACCGCAATCGAGCTTTCGCGCGGCAAGCCGCCGGCAAGCACGCCGACATCGGTGGTCGTGCCGCCAATGTCGACGACGATGCAGTCGTTCAATCCCGTGAGGAAGCCGCCGCCTCGGATGCTGTTGGTCGGACCCGACGCAAAGGTCAGCACCGGATAACGGGCCGCCACCTGCGGCGGCATCAACGTGCCGTCGTTCTGACTCACATACAAAGGACACTTGATATCGAGCGCGGCAAGCGCGTCGCCGAATGAACGCACTACGTCGACCGCCATCGCGGACAGCGAGGCATTCATGATGGCCGCGTTCTCGCGCTCGATCAGGCCGATCCGGCCCAATTCGTGAGACAGCGTGATTGCGGCGTCGGG
This sequence comes from Steroidobacter sp., assembly GCF_036406195.1. Lineage (GTDB taxonomy): Bacteria > Pseudomonadota > Gammaproteobacteria > Steroidobacterales > Steroidobacteraceae > Steroidobacter. The sequence goes on along the minus strand of NZ_DASWVW010000020.1, from coordinate 108,530 downwards.
AATGATCTCCAGCACGATGTCGCGAGCGAACTGCTCTTGCGCCTCGTTCACGGGAGCAAACACGGACGAGATCGCGACCGCCCGAATGCCTTCGTCGCGAATGGCTTTCGCCGCAGCCACGATCTCATCGCGCACGGGCTCGGCGATCTGACTGCCGTCGTAGTTGTAGCCTCCACGAACCACCTGCGCGGGGCCGGCCACTACGTCACGCAGCTGGTCGGGCCAATCCGCAAACGGCGGCAGGCTGGTGGTTGCCGGAGCGGCCAACCTGATGACACCGACCCGGGCAAGCGACCGCGCCTGAACGAAGGCATTGGTGAAATGGGTCGTGCCAATCATGACCGCGCCGATCTGCGGGCCCTTTGCCTCGGCCTGCCGCAACACCTCGGCGAGCGCGGTGCGAATGCCTGTGCCCACATCAACCGTCGTAGGGGATTTGAAGGCAGCACGGACGTCGCGGCCGAGCATGACCACCGCGTCGGTGTTGGTGCCGCCCACATCGATGCCGATCCGCAGGAGAGGTGTGTTCATTGCCCGGTCATTAAGAGATCCGGGGCGGGCGGTGACAATGCCACCGCCGGGTAGGTGCCCGGCCTGGCGGCGGGTAGGCCCGGTCAGTGGGAAAGCGCCAAACTCATGCCATTCACCGAGACAGTGCGCGTACCGCTTCGGCGCGCGAGGTCACGCCGAGCTTGGTGAAAATGTTCTTCAAATGGAACTTGATGGTGTTGTCCGAAACCTGCAACGCACGCGCGATGGCCTTGTTGGTCAGCCCTTGAGCCAGCAACCGCAGTACCGCCTGCTCCCGCTCGCTGAGCGCGGCAGCATCCGTCTCCGATTCAGGCCCTTGCCAGTCTTCGACGACCGAATTGATGAACAGGTCGCGCACTCGCGGCAAGCGCGCCTCGGCGTCTGAAATCGTCTGAGCCTGAATCAAAGGCAGCAAGACCGGCCCGAGATCACGGAACAGCTGCCGATGTCCTTCGAACATCGCGCGGCTGACAGCCGTATCGAACTCCTGTCGGGCTCGCCAATGCTCCCCAAGCGCGTGCAATGCCAAGGCCCGCAGCGCGAGTGCTTCGATGTGTACGCGCCAGTGGCCGGCGAATCTACTCGCGTCGACCAGCGGTGAAAGCAAAGCGAGTGCCGCGGAAGGCTGATGGCGCTGAAGTTCGAGCCTGGCAAGCGCCAGCTCCCGCCGAAATCGAACCCGAGGCGATTGGCTCACGGCCAGCCGGGCCCGCGTTGCCGCCTCGAGTTGCATGACGATGGGCGTCTCGACCTCGCCCGCTGCCGCGCGCTCGGTCAACTCCAGTATGTCCGCAAAATCTTCCAGGCGGCTGATGTCACGCGCCGCCGCCGTCGCCCTGGCGCGTCGGATTACTTCGAGTGCCGCTGGCGTTCCGCCCCTTCTGCGCGCGATCGCCGCCGCTGCGGCATAGCTGCGAGCCAACAACTCGTACCAGGTCTCGCCCTGCTCCATCGCTTCCAGCGCCGGCAGCAACAACGACTCGGCCGCTTCGACGTCACCGAGCTCGTACAGTGTCGCGCCCAACATGCATGCGGCCACCGCCTCCGTCTCGGTGTTCGGGCCCGTCGTGTCGCGAGCCAGGTTCCAGGCCTGGCGCAACAACGCTTCGGCATCTCGCAAGCGCGCGCTCTCGAGCAGCGCGCAGCCCTGGTGAACATAGACGAACACTTCTCCAAAGATGGAGCCCTGGCTGCGATAGTGACGAGCCGCATCGTCGCCAACCGCGAGCGATGCGGCCAGGTCTCCCGCATCGATATACATCGAACACAGAATATTCCCGTAGGTGGCGCGCAACACATGCTCGTCCTGCGGTAGCCGCGAGACTCGTGCGACCAACGCCTCGCACTCGCGGTGAGTGATCGGAGCGTCCTCATAACAAGTCACGCAGGCTTCGATGACGGCTGCGTCGTACTCGATCAAAGGATCGTCGAGCTGACGCAGGTTGATCTTCGAGCATTCCTGGCGCGCCTCGCGAATCCTGCCCTGCTTGCTCAACATCAGTATCCAGGCCAGGTGCGAGCGAGGAAACTTTCTCAGCACGCCGAGCGGAATGCGCGTGAGCGCATTGCGTGTGAGACCGATATTTCCGCCCACGATCAAACGCCAGCCACCGGCGCGCTCGAACAGGCCAGCGAGCAGATCTTCGTCGCCCGTGGCGAGCGCGTGGCGAACTGCTTCCGCATGCAGGCCTGCCTGGAAGAACCATTCGGCCGCGGCACGATGCAGTGATGTTTCGATCTCTGGCGCGTCGCTGCGAAGCTCGGCGAGCGCTGTGTCGCTGAGCAGGCGGTGATAGCGCAGCCAGTGCTCACCACCATCCCAGTGGCTGACCACCAGATCCTTGCGTTCCAACGCCGCGATGATCTCGTCCACAGAGGCTTCCGGGCACAGAGCGGTGGCCAGATCGCGAGAGAAACGATCGACGACGCATGTACGACGCAGGAACTCTCGCTGTTTCGAATCCAGGCTTCGAAGAATCTGCTCAGTGAGATAACCGCGCAGATTCGTACCCGGATTGGCGAGCGCGGCGAGCACTTGTTCCGTATGCCAGCCTGCACCGAGCCATTGACGCACGGTCGCGAGTGCGATGGCCCAGCCATCCGCTCCCGTGGCAAGCCGGCTCAACTCTTCATCGCTCAACGCCGCGACGGCTGGATTGAGCAGGCGGCGTGTTTCTTCATCGGTGAAGCGCAACTCATCGGCGCTGATCTCCAGTCGCGCGTGCGAACCGCGAGCGGCAGTGTTCGGCAGTGATGGCCGAGATCGGCCTGCGACGACGAAGCTGATTCGCGCGGCGAGCGTATCGATCAGCCTGGCCAACGCCGTGTCCACGGCGTCGCTGCCCGGGCCGTGGCTTGCGAGCCGATGATAGTCATCGATGATCACGACGGTACGCGCCGTCGAGCGCTCGATGGCACCCGTCAACGCCGCGACGATCGAGCTGACCGGCACATCGGGAAAGCCGCGCGCCGCCACCGGACCGAGATGGCCGACTTCGATGCCGCTGGCTTCCAACGCCGCCGTCAGGTAAGCAAAGAACTGCAAAGGATCGGCGTCGTCTTCATCGACGGACAACCAGGCGACGCGGACATTCTGATTGCGCAGGCAACGCGCCCATTCGGCGAGCAGGCTGGTTTTGCCGAACCCCGCCGGCGCGTGCACCAGCGTCAGCCTCGCCTTGAGCAAAGCCGGCAGCCGCTTGCGCAGGCGATGCCTGGGAATGAGCCGATCGGTCGGCGCGGGAGGCTCGAGTTTTGTGCGGATCAGCCACATGGCGCTAGCTACATACCGCAACTGGCAGCGCAGGTCGACTGCGGCCTTACGTGCGGCCGGCTGGCGCCGCCCGGTACTCAGACAATATCGCGAGCGGGCTTCGGGTGCGTAAACTATTGGCGTAACGCGAGGCGGCAACATCGGGGAATCCCTCCGCCGGCGTTCGAGGAAACAGCGATGCCAACCAGAAAAACCAATGCCTCGAAGGCCAGTACACGCGCCCGGCGCAAGTCGCTGCGGCTGCATGGGACCATCGCGCGAGACATGGGAATGATGATCGTCTCCGGCCAGTACAGGCCGGGTGACATTCTCAACGGCGAGATCGACGCCAGCGATCGGCTGCAGGTGTCACGCACGGCCTACCGCGAAGCGGTGCGCATCCTCGCCGCCAAAGGACTGGTGGAATCGCGTCCCAAGGTCGGCACACGCGTGAGTCCGCAATCGAGCTGGCACATGCTCGATCCGGATGTGCTGTCCTGGATCTTCGAGTTCGAGCCGGACGATACGGTGCTGGCGAACCTGTTCGAGCTGCGCAAGATCGTCGAGCCCGAGGCCGCGGCACTGGCCGCCATGCGCCGCACCGACGAACATCTGCAGGCGATGGAACAAGCGCTCGAAGGCATGACCACTCATACGCTGGCGAGCGAAGCGGGCCGCCTGGCCGACCAGGAATTCCACTCGGCCATGCTGCGCGCCACCGGCAACGCATTCATCGTGTCCCTGACCAGCGGCGTCAGCGCGGCGGTGTCGTGGACCACGATCTTCAAGCAGCGGCACAACCCGTTACGCCGCGACCCGATTCCCGATCACCAGAAAGTCTACGAAGCCATCAAGGCCTCCGACCCCAAAGCCGCGCACGCCGCGATGCTGAGCCTGGTCGAGCTCGCGCACATGGACACCCTCCACGCACGCAAGCCCAAAGCCAAAGCAGCTATTCCAGCCAGAAGCTGAAGTAGACGTAGATTCCCACCACCAGCGTGAGAATGATGATGGCGAGCGCCTGGTTGCCCTTATCCCAGCTGCGGCCAATCTCTTCGCCGTGCAGGGCGCGGATCGACGAGTAAGTCAGCCCTTCGATCTGCGCCGCTACTGGCGCCGGACTGGTGAGCGAGCCGACGATCATCAGGATGGCGCTGGCGACGAACAGAATGCCGGTGGCGTACAGGAAATTGAAATCGCCGATGGCCGCGAGCCACGCCGGGTCGGCGATCTTGCCGGCACCGAAAAATGCCTGACAGGTGAGCTTGAACATGCCCAGCACGAAGCCACCAGCCAGCGCCCACACGGCACCGCGACCGTTGAGTCGTTTCCAGAACAATCCGAGCAGGAACACCGCCGTGATCGGTGGCGCGAGATAACCCTGCACGCTCTGCAGATATTGATACAGCCCGCCGCCGGAGATGACTTTCATCACCGGAATCCATAGCAGACCGAGACCGACCACCACTGTGGTGGCGATGCGCCCCACCATGAGCAGGTGTTGCGGCGAACGGCCCGGACGGAATTTCTCGTAAATATCGACGGTGAACAGCGATGCGCTGGAGTTGAAGAGCGACGCCAGCGAGCTCATCAACGCCGCGAGCAGACAGGCGACGATCAAGCCGCGCACACCCGATGGCAGCAGCGCTGTCACCAGCGTGGGAAAGACGGTATCGCCGTCGATCACCGACTGACCGTCGACCATCTTCATCGGCAGCTGCAACAGGCCCTTCTGATGTAACGCCCAGCCGATCATGCCGGGGACCAGGAAGATCAACACCGGCCAGACTTTCAGCAAGCCGCCGAACAGCGCGCCGCGCCGGGCCGAAACCAGATCCTTCGCTGACAGCGTGCGCTGGACGATATATTGATCGGTACACCAGTACCAGATGCCGATGATGGGCGAGGCGATCATCACGCCGAGCCATGGAAAATCGGGATCGCTCAGCGGCCGCCACAACGCGAACTGCGCGGCATTACTGCTGGCCGCACTGACCAGCTCACCCCAACCCGCGGCGACACCGGCGCCGTCGCCCAACTTGGTCAGGCCCATCCAGGTGATCACGAACGAGCCGAACAGAATGATTACGGCCTGTGGCGTCGCGGTCGCCATGATGGCACGCATGCCACCGAAGACCGTGTAGATGCCGGTGAGAATCACCGTGGTAAACGCGCCGACCCAGAAGGCGTTGTCGCGCGAGCCGAAAGTATCTGGCAGCAGCGCCTGAAACACGATCGCGCCGGCGAACACCGTGACGCTGACCTTCGTGAAAACATAGGCAACCAGCGAGACCACGGACAGGATCGTGCGCGCCCGCGCATTGAAGCGGCGCTCGAGGAATTCCGGAATCGTCTGCACGCCGGACTTGTAATAGAAGGGCACGAAAAAGCCCGCGAGCAGGATCAGCACCCAGGCGTGCAGCTCCCAGTGCGCCATGGCCATGCCGGTGGAGGCGCCCTGCCCTGCCAGGCCGACGATGTGCTCGGAGCCGATGTTGGATGTGAAGATCGACGCGCCGATGGTGATGAAGCCGGCGTTCCGGCCGGCAAGGAAGTAGTCGACACTGTCGCGCTGGTGTCGGCCATACCACCATGCCAGCACGCCGATCATCACGAAATACAGCGAAATCACCAGCCAGTCGAGCGCGGTCAAAGAAGAATTTTGCACCGGTACCCCTGAACTTCTCGTGGAATGGTCTTGTTGAGTGCCAGTGCGGGTGTCTTAATGCGCCGGCAACGGAAACGCTGCTTATCTCATGTCACGGATCACGGCATTGCCCGCCGGGACGCGGTGGGCTATTGTCTGAGTATATCAACATCAAGAAGTTCATGCGGAGCTCTGTCATGCCTCTCACGGGTCAGTTGTTCATCGGTCGCGAACGCATCGCGACCACCCAAACCTTTCGCGCGGCGAATCCCGCCACGGCTTCGGAAATCGAACCGCCGTTCAGCTCGGCCGGCGACGCCGAAGTGGAGCGCGCCTGCCAACTGGCCAGCGAGGCTTTCGACGAGTACCGATCTCTGGACAGCGAGGCACGCGCAAAATTCCTGGAAACCATCGGCGATCGCATCATGGCGCTGGGCGATGAGCTGCTCGAGCGCGCCCATGCCGAATCCGGCCTGCCCCTCGTCCGCCTGACGGGCGAGCGCGCCCGGACGGTGAATCAGCTGCGCCTGTTCGCCGATGAATTGCGCAAGGGTGGCTGGCAAGGCGTTCGCATCGATCCCGCGTTGCCGGATCGTAAACCGCTGCCGCGTGCGGACCTTCGTCAGCGCAAAGTGCCGCTCGGCCCCGTCGTTGTATTCGGCGCGAGCAACTTTCCGCTCGCCTTTTCCGTCGCGGGCGGCGATACCGCGTCGGCGCTCGCGGCTGGCTGTCCCGTCATCGTCAAAGGTCATTCTGCTCATCCGGGCACCAGCGAATTGGTTGCGCAGGCCATCAGCCAGGCGGTCGCGGAGTGCGGTCTGCACCCCGGCGTGTTCTCGTTGTTGAACGGCAATTCGCGTGCGCTAGGCGCGGCGCTGGTCGCCGACTCGCGCGTGAAGGCCGTTGGCTTCACCGGATCGCGCGCTGGCGGTGTGGCCCTGATGAAGATTGCAGCTGCTCGACATGAGCCGATTCCGGTTTACGCCGAGATGAGCAGCGTGAATCCCGTGCTGTTGTTACCTGGCGCGCTGGCCGCTCGCGCCGAAGCCCTGGGCAAGGAGTTCGTCGCATCGCTCACTCTGGGCTCGGGACAGTTCTGCACCAACCCTGGCCTCGTGCTCGTTCTCGAAGGGCCCCACGTGGATACGTTCATCGCAGCGGCGAGCGCCGCGCTCGGTGGCTCGGCTCCCCAGGTGATGCTGACCGGCGGGATCTTCGATGCATATCAGAAGGGCGTGGAGCGTCTCGAGACCAGCAAGAACGTGAAGACCATTGCACGCGGCGCCGATACTGCCGGCAAAAACTGCGGCCGCGGCGCCTTGTTTTCCGTCTCGGCGAGCTCGTTGCAGGCCAATCCGGAAGTCATGGAAGAAGTGTTCGGCGCCTCTTCCGTCATTGTCCGATGCGCCAACGAGGCGGAGCTGCTGGATGTGCTGGAGAAGATCGAAGGCCAGCTGACCGCGACGCTGCATGTCACGGAAGAAGACTATGCGCTCGCGCGGAGCCTCCTTCCTACGCTCGAGCGCAAAGCTGGCCGCTTGCTAGCGAACGGCTGGCCTACCGGCGTCGAGGTGTCGCACGCCATGGTTCACGGCGGTCCGTACCCGTCGACCTCGGATGGTCGCAGCACTTCCGTGGGCACGCTCGCCATCGAACGTTTCCTACGACCGGTTTGCTACCAGGACATTCCGGATGCGTTGCTGCCGCATGTTCTGAAGCGTGGCAATCAAGCGTCGCTGCCGCATCGACTCGACGGCGTCTACAAAGCCGGCGGCTGATGGATGAGCCTGCGTCTGATACAGGTGCGCGCTGACCCGGAATCTGCCGGGAGTCAGCGTTTCGTAGCCCTGGTGGACGACGTGGGCGTCGCTCGCAAGGTGCGCGGCTTTGTCAGCATCTACGAGCTGGCACAAGCCGCGCTCGACAGTGGCAGCTCGTTGGCTGCCATTGTCGAGGCACGCATTGCCGAGGAAAAACTCGATCTGCAGGAGCTGCAGGCATCCAACCGCCTGCTCGCTCCCATCGATCATCCGGACCCGGCGCACCTGTATCTGACCGGCACCGGCCTCACGCATCTCGGCTCCGCCGAAGGCCGGGACAAGATGCACAAGGCCGCCGCTGGCGGCACGCTCACCGACTCCATGCGCATGTTCAACATGGGGCTGGAAGGCGGCAAGCCCGCGGTCGGCAAAGTAGGTGTGCAACCGGAGTGGTTCTACAAAGGCAACGGCTCCTGCGTGGTTGCCACAGGCGAGGCCTTGCCCTCGCCTGACTTCGCGCTCGATGGCAGCGAAGAGCCGGAGATCGCCGGCATTTATCTGATCGACGCGGAAGGCAATCCGCATCGCCTCGGCTTTTGTCTCGCCAACGAGCTCTCGGATCACATCACCGAGCGTGGCAATTATTTGTGGCTGGCGCATTCGAAGCTGCGTCACGCGGCTCTCGGCGCGGAGTTATTGACGGGCGAGTTGCCCGCTGATGTGCGGGGCACGAGCCGTATTCTTCGCGATGGCAAGCCCCTCTGGGAAAAGCCGTTCCTTACTGGCGAAGCCAACATGTCGCACACCATCGCCAATCTGGAACATCACCATTTCAAATATGAGCTGTTCCGCCGGCCCGGCGACGTGCACGTGCATTTCTTTGGCACGGCGACATTGTCCTTCGCGGAAGGCGTTCAGACGCGTGAAGGCGATGTGTTCGAGATTCAAGCGCCCCCATTCAACGTGCCGCTCCGCAATCCGCTCACGCGGCGCCAATCACCCACGGTCGCAGTGAAAGCGTTATAGGTCATGAGCCCAATCAAATTCGCCATCGTCAGCCTGGCGACGCTGACTTTTGTTCCGCTCTCGGCCAGCGTGGCCGAATCCGTCGCGGTCTCGGTGACTATTCAAGCCGACAAGCCCGGCGCCACGATCGACAAGAACATCTACGGCCAGTTCGCCGAACATCTCGGCCATGGCATCTACGAGGGCATCTGGGTCGGCGAGGACTCGCCCATTCCCAACACCCGCGGCTATCGCAACGATGTCGTTGCGGCGCTGAAGAAACTGAAAGTTCCCGTGGTGCGCTGGCCCGGCGGCTGCTTCGCCGACGAGTATCACTGGCGCGATGGCATCGGCCCGCGAGACAAGCGCCCGGTGAAGGTCAACACGCATTGGGGCGGCGTGGAAGAAACGAACGCGTTCGGCACGCATGAGTTTCTCGACTTCGCCGAATTGATCGGCACGGACGCCTATGTGTCCGGCAACGTCGGATCGGGCAGTCCGCAAGAAATGGCCGAGTGGGTCGAGTACATCACTTCCGATACCCGATCGTCGCTTGCGGAACTGCGCCGGAAGAACGGGCGCGAGAAGCCGTGGAAGCTGCCGTACTTTGGCGTCGGCAACGAAACCTGGGGCTGCGGCGGCAACATGCGGCCGGAATACTTCGCCGATCTCTACAAGCAGTTCGCCACCTTCATCAAGGCGCCCGCCGACAACCGGCCGCTGAAGATCGCAAGCGGCGCCAACACCGACGACTATCACTGGACCGAGGTGATGCTGTCGCAAGCGGCCAAGCACATGGATGCTTACTCGGTGCACTACTACACGTTTCCTGGCAGCTGGCCGAAGAAGGGGTCATCGACCGGCTTCACCGAGGATGCATGGGCGTCCACGCTGCAACATGCGCTGCGCATGGACGAGTTGGTGACCCGGCACTCGGCCGTCATGGACAAGTACGACCCGGACAAGAAGGTGGCCATGTACGTCGATGAGTGGGGCACCTGGTACGACCCGGAGCCCGGTCGAAACCCCGGATTCCTGTATCAGCAGAACACGTTGCGCGACGCGCTGGTCGCGTCGTTGACGCTGGATGTGTTTCATCGTCACGCCGACCGCGTGAAGATGGCGAACATCGCGCAGATGGTGAACGTGCTGCAGGCGATGATCCTGACCGACAAGGAGAAGATGACGGTCACGCCGACGTATCACGTGTTCGAGATGTATATCCCGTTCCAGGGTGCTACGTCATTGCCGGCCGAAGTGAATGGCCCGGCATATCAGCGGGGCGAGTTCTCTCTTCCGCAGGTCTCCGTGTCCGCCGCGCGTGATACGGCTGGAAAGCTGCACATCGCGTTCACGAATGTGGATCCGAATCGTGGCGCTTCGGTGACGACGAAAATCGAGGGTGCGAGTGCCAGATCACTCACGGGTCGGATCCTCACAGCCAACACCATGGATGCGCACAATACGGTCGATCGTCCCGAAACTCTGCAGCCCGCGCCGTTCAAGGCCAGCCGCAAGGGCAACGAGCTTCGTGTGGAGTTGCCACCGAAGTCAGTGGTGGTCGTCGCGGTTGATTGAGGACGGCACCCGCCCGATCACCTCCGTCCTTTGCGCGCGGGCTTCTTCTTGGGTCGGGATGCCACGACACGGTCCGCATCCGCCGAGCCGAAGCCGCTGAGCGCCACGGGCGGAGCATCGGGAAATTCCGCGATCAGGTTCAGTCTGCCGCCCATCGCCTCCACGTAACCGCGCAAGGTCGACAGCATCATGTCGCTGCGGTTCTCCAGCTTGGAGACACCGTCCTGGCCGATGCCGAGCGTTTTCGCCATGTGCGTCTGGGTCAGGGTACGCGCCTGCCGCAGCGCGCGAAGCGATTTCTCCTCGGCGATCAATAGCGCCGCGCGCGCCTCGATCTTTGCGCGCCGGTCGGCAGGGAGCCGTGCCAGCATCTCTTCCAATGTCTTGCCCATGTTCATACTCCTTGCCATTGCTGCCTTCTCAGAACCGCCAGATGCTCATCGAACCGCTCGTCGGCTTTCGCGATCAGTTGTTTGTAGAAGCGCCACTCGCTGCCTCCCGACTTGTCTCCGGCGACCAGCAGGATCGCCTCGCGTTTCGGGTCGAAAGCAAAAGCCACTCTCCAGACACCGCCCTCCGCCTCGAAGCGAAGCTCCTTCATGTTGGCGTGGGTCGATCCTTTCAACGTATCGACGCGGGGGCGCCCAAGCACCGGACCGAACTCCTGAAGCCAACGCAGTTGCACCAGAAGCTCGTCCTGAACCTCGCTGCCGAGCTCGTCGAACTCCGCCTCGAACAGAGCGTGGAACCGTATCGTCCATGACATGGCCAGTATGCCTCTTGATGAATATGCCGTCCAGTGAATGTTGGAACGGTCCGGACAGCGGCGACCGTCCTCGGAGCCTAGCTCGAAGCTGACAGTCGATGAGGCTGCTTGAGCGGGCTTTTCGCCTCGCTATGGCGTTCTCTTCTAAGATGGCTCCGAGCGTGACTGCGCGGAGATCGCCGCGCGCCGACCGCGCGGCAACGAACACTAGTGGTTGTGCCGCGGCACGCCCTTAGTCTGCGCCAGCCGCTGATACTTCACGGCTGATTCGAGCACAGCGCCCGTTTCCGCCTGACCGACGGCGGCGCGTTGCATTTCCTGCCAAGGCGTCTGGCTCGCGGGGACGGGATATCCGCCCGCCTCTTGCAGAGCCTTGCGGCGGCGATTCAACTCCTCGTCGTTGATGAGAATGTTTGCTTCGCCCTTGCGCAGATCGATTCGCACGCGATCGCCACTGCGCAGCAGTGCGAGGCCGCCGCCGACCGCGGCTTCCGGCGATGCATTGAGAATCGACGGAGACCCCGACGTGCCCGACTGCCGCCCATCGCCGATGCAAGGCAGGTTATGGACGCCTGCTTTGATCAGGTTCACCGGCGGACGCATGTTCACAACCTCCGCGGCGCCGGGATAGCCGATCGGCCCGGTGCCACGCATGAATAACAACGTATTCTCATCAATGCCAAGCGACGGATCATCGATGCGCGCGTGGTAATCCTCCGGGCCATCGAACACGACGGCACGTCCTTCGAAGGCATCCGGATCATTCGGATTGGAAAGATACCGAGCGCGAAATTCATCGGAGATCACACTTGTCTTCATGATCGCCGAATCGAACAAATTGCCGCGCAACACACTGAAGCCCGCGCGCTTCTTCAATGGCTGGTCGAACGGCTTGATCACCTTGGTGTCGAGAATGCTCGCGCCGCGACAGTTCTCGCCGAGCGTATGGCCATTCACCGTCATCGCGGATTCATTGATCAAGCCTTGGCGCATCAACTCCGCTACTACTGCGGGCACGCCACCTGCGCGATAGTAGTCTTCGCCCAGATATTCCCCGGCCGGCTGAAGGTTCACGAGCAAGGGAATGTCCAGCCCGTATTCCTGCCAGTCGTCGATGGACAACTCGACGCCGATATGCCTCGCCAGCGCATTCAAATGAATGGGCGCATTGGTGGAGCCGCCGATTGCCGAGTTCACGCGAATGGCATTGATGAACGCCTCGCGAGTCAGAATGTCGGAGGGCTTGCGATCGGCCCACACCATCTCGACGATCTGCTTGCCGGTGAGATAAGCGCACTCCTGCCGATCGCGCAGCGGCGCGGGAATCGCCGCCGAGCCGGGCAGCGACATGCCCAGCGCCTCGGTGAGGCTGTTCATGGTCGTCGCCGTACCCATGGTGTTGCAGTAACCGGTCGAAGGTGCTGAAGATGCGACCAGTTTGATGAAGCCCTGATAGTCAATCTCGCCCGCGGCCAGCAACTCACGAGCGCGCCAGACGATGGTGCCGGAGCCAGTGCGTACACCCTGGTACCAACCATTGAGCATGGGCCCGACCGACAGTGCGATGGCGGGCAGATTCACCGTCGCTGCCGCCATCAAGCAAGCCGGCGTAGTCTTGTCACAGCCCACCGTCAACACGACTCCATCGAGCGGATAGCCGAACAACACTTCGACCAGTCCGAGATAGGCGAGATTGCGATCCAACCCCGCGGTGGGCCGCTTACCGGTTTCCTGAATCGGATGGACTGGGAATTCCAGCACGATGCCACCGGCCTCGCGCACGCCCTCACGCACACGCTCCGCCAGCACGATGTGATGGCGATTGCACGGCGACAGGTCGCTGCCGGTCTGCGCGATGCCGATGATCGGCTTGCCCGACTGCAACTCCTGCAGCGACAAGCCGAAGTTCATGTACCGCTCCAGGTATAGGGCAGTCATGTCCGCATTGGCGGGATCGTCGAACCAGGCGCGCGAGCGCAGACGACGGACAGCGGACGGATGGGCATCGGGTGAAGTCATGATTGGACTTTGAGCTCAGGAGGATCGAGGAGCGGCGGAGAAGCGCAGCAGCAGCGTATTCACATACGTCTGTCCAGGGTTCAGCCGTGCGCTGGGAAAGTCCGCGTGATTCGGCGAGTCCGGAAACACTTGCGGCTCCAGGCAAAAACCGTCGGCTTGCCGGTACACGCGCCGGCTCTTGCCGACGCTGGTGGCATCCAGGAAATTTCCGGAATAGAACTGCACGCCAGGTGCGCTCGCGAGCAGTTCCAACACGCGCCCGGATTGCGGGTCTTCGACACGAGCGGCGGGGCGCAATCGACCAGGCTCGCCATCGATGATGAAGTTGTGATCGTAGCCGCGACCGAGGTGTAGCTGTTCGTCGCTGCCATCGCGAATACGTTCGCCGATAGCGTGTGGTTGACGAAAATCGAACGGCGTGCCGGCCACCGAGCGGCGCTCGCCAGTAGGAATCATCGTCTTGTTCACTGGCGTGTACTGGCTGGCAAACAACATCACGCGATGATTGAGCACGTCCGTGTGTGCAGCTTCGCCCGCCAGATTGAAATAGCTGTGATGGGTGATATTGGCGATGGTCGGGCGATCCGTGGTGGCGCGATATTCGATGCCCAGTTCGTTGTCGTCACCAAGGGTGTAAGTCGCCGTCACCTGCAGTGTGCCGGGATAACCGCCCTCGCCATCCGGACTTATATATGTAAGCACCGCGCGGGCCGGCGAACCTGCCGCGACGGACTCGACTTTCCAAAGCACCTTGTCGAAACCAAGCGTGCCGCCGTGCAGGTGATTGGGCCCGTCGTTGGTCTCGAGCTCATACTGCTTGCCGTCCAGCGTGAACTTGCCAGCGGCAATTCGATTGGCATAGCGGCCGACCGTGGCGCCGAAGTACTGCGGCTGATCCAGGTACTGCTGAGCTGTCGCATAGCCAAGCACTACATCGGCTGCCCTGCCGTCGCGATCCGGAACGAGCAACTGCTGGATGACCCCGCCGAGCGCCAGAATGCGCACGGACATGCCACGCGCATTGGCCAACTCGACGCACTCCACTTTGCGACCATCCGCCAGCGTTTCGAGCTCTCCACGCCGGGCTGCCACTTCCCCGGTCACAGAGGCATTGAAGCTATTGACCACGAGCTCCCCTAACAGTCAGCCAAAGATCATTCTAATACTCAGACAAAATGTCGGCAAATATACCGTCGTTCACAGCCGGCGCCACTGCTTTGTGAAACCAGATCACGCACAATGCGCCAGCCCGGCAGCTGCGCCGGAGCATCGCCCCGCCCATGGAGTCGATATGAAAGGATGTCTCGAATTGAATGGCGAGTTGCAAGTTCGGGCCTGCCTCGCCGCCGCCATCCTGTGTGTCACTCTCGGTGGACCGGTTCGGGCCGCCGAATTGCTCATCGAGCAGGTGACCGTCGTCTCTCCCCAACACAGCGCCGCGCAGCCCCAGCAGAACGTGTTGATACGTGATGGGCGCATCGTCTCCGTCAGTTCCAAGTCCGTAAGCCCCGCACCGGGCGCGGTTCGCATCGATGGCCGCGGCAAGTTCCTCACGCCCGGTCTCATGGACTCGCATGTTCATGTCGGCGATGTGCCCGGCCTCCCGCTCGGTGGCAACGATCCTTCATTGAAGCCGCTCCAAGAAGCGTACACGCGCCAGCAGCCTCGCAGCTATCTCTACTACGGCGTGACTCAAGTGCTCGATCTCTTGAGCGCTCCCGAGCGCGCCGATGCGTTCGAGGCTCAGCCGCAACACCCAGATCTGTTTCGATGTGGCGCCGCCACGCTGCTGGACGGCTATCCGGCGTTGTTCGCACCCGCCGAGGTCCGCTATGCGCTCTTTCCGGACTACATCTACGAGCCTGCGAATGCGAAAGACCATCCGTTGCCCAAAGGCGCCGACGCGGCACAACACACGCCCGAGGTCATCATCGACCGGCTTGCGGCGAGCGGTGCACGCTGCATCAAGATATTCATCGAAGATGGCTTCGGTGTCGCCTCGAACTGGCCCGTCATGAGCAAGGACACCTTGCAGCGAGTGCGAGCCGCGACACGCAAGCGCGGTCTGCCTCTCATCGCACACGCAAATGCGATCGACACGCAGCGCATGGCATTGGAGGCACAGGTCGATGTGATTGCTCACGGCCTGTGGAATTGGAATGAATACTCCACCGACCAGGGCGTGCCGCCCGCCATCGCAGCACACCTGCGCGAAATCCATGCGCGAAAGATCGGTTATCAACCGACGATGCGAGTGATCGGCGGACTCGCCGATCTGTTTCGTGAGGACACGTTGAAAGATCCCGCGTATGCCAAGGTAGTGCCGCGACCGCTGCTCGAATGGTATGCGACACCGGCGGGTCAATGGTTCAAGGAAGAAATGCGCAAAGAGATGGGCGGCGCGCCCGACATGAAGGCCATGCACAACTTCATGGTGATCAGCTCGTATGGCATGCGCGCGGCAAAGTATCTGCACGACCTCGGCCATCCGTTGCTGTTGGGCAGTGACACTCCCTCGGCACCGACGTATGGAAATCAACCCGGCTACGACACGTACCGGGACATGCGCATGCTGGCGCAGTCGGGCATTCCGTTGTCCGCCATCTTCCGTGCCGCGACCCTCAACAATGCGCGGCAGTTTGGTTTGGACAAAGATTACGGCACCGTGGAGGCCGGCAAGATCGCAAACCTGTTGCTGCTCACCGCAAATCCGCTCGAAACCATGCGAGCGTGGACCAGCATCGACAGGATCATCCTGCACGGCACGGTGATCAAGCGCGAATCGCTGGCGGCGCCCCGCGAATAGCCCACTGCGAATAGCCCACTAATGAAAGAGCTGAAGTGCTCGCGGCAATGACGCTGCTGAAAACGACTTGCCTTCCATCACCGCGGCGAGAACTTCGATACTCGGCGGCAGATCGGCCGGGTTGTAGGGCTTGCCGATGAGGCCCAGCGCCAGGTCGCGATTCTCGAACGCGGATGGGTGCTGACCGCTGACGAAAACCGCAGGCACATGCAACTCGCGCAGTCGCTTCGCGAGCTCGACGCCATCACCGGCGCGCATCAAGTCGATATTGATCAAGGCGAGCGCCGGATGACCGTTGCGCGCCAACTCCAACCCTTCCTCCAGCGTGGCTGCAGGACCCAACGTGCGATGGCCGGCGAGCTCCAATTCAGCAACCGTGCTCAGCGCGCAGATCGGCTCATCCTCGACTACCAGAATCAACATCTTCGTTTCGACTGTTACCGCGTCGTCTCCTGAATCAGGCAACGTCGCGAAAGTGTGAATCGTTCCTGCGGTATGCCGCACGCCACCAGGCAACGACGGAACGCAGGCAGCGCGTCGGGGATTTACACCGGTCGCATCCACGAGGGGGTTGCTCATGAAATCCGCCAGCCTGGTCGCCTTCACCCTGCTGCTTGCCGCCTGTGGTCGAAACGAGGACGCTTCAGTCGCCGATGCGCCGCCACCGGCAGGCGATAGTCCCTCGGTTGCAGCCACGACCGAGCCCGATCCCACGGCGAGCGCCGAAGCGACCGCTGGCGCCGCTGTTCAGCTCTCGCCCACTCGAGGCAACACAGCCAACGGCGGCTTGAAACTCACCGCTGCCGGCACGGGCGTGAAACTCTCCGGCATGCTGCAAGGTCTGCAGCCGAACAGCGAGTTCGGATTTCATTTCCACGAGAAAGGCGATTGCAGCGCGCCCGACGCCACCAGCGCCGGCGCTCATTTCAATCCCACCAACCAGGCTCACGGCAATCCGCAAACGCAGCCCCATCACGCCGGCGACATGATGAACGTGAAATCGGATGCGCAGGGCGTGGCCGAGGTGAGCATCGACAATCCCGACGTGTCGCTGCAAACCGGTCAACCCAACGACGTGATCGGCAAGGCGCTGGTACTCCATGCCAAGCCCGATGACTACCAGACGCAGCCCTCCGGCAATTCCGGCGACCGCATCGCCTGCGGCGTGGTAGCCATTCAAACGAACTGATCCGCTCGTTGCTCAACTCACGGAAGGCGGCGGCGCATAGTGGTAAAGCGCTGACGCATTGCCTCGCGCCACGCATTCCGGATTCGGCTTGCCGCGCACGATGTACCAGTGAGAGCGATTGGCGATTCCCAATGACTTGCTCGTGGTATCGGCGAAGCATCGTGCGCGCGCGTGTTCGTTGACGACCAGTTGCCGATCCTCCGAACCGCTCAGCCACAGCGCGGCATCCGCCGCTTCCTGATCGGGCTCGCGCCAGCGTGCATGGCCGAAATGAACAATGGGGCGATGCACGTTCAACAGGTACTGCTCCTTGAAGCCGACGAAGCCCAACTCGTCGTTCGGATCGTCTATCTGCTCGACGCGCGCGATGAACGCCGCGCCGGAGCGAATCGCATTCATCTTCGGATTGACCCAGTAACTCACCGTGAGCAACGCCGTGGCGAGCAGGCCGGCGAAGGCTATGGCTCCGCGCATTGGTCTCACGATGACGCAGATGAGCGCACTCACACCACCAATGACCAACAACGGCCCGAGCACGTCGAGGTCATACCTGGCGATGAGCTCCTGGCGCAGTTCTGGACGGATCATGGTGAATACCGCACCG
This sequence comes from Steroidobacter sp., assembly GCF_036406195.1. Lineage (GTDB taxonomy): Bacteria > Pseudomonadota > Gammaproteobacteria > Steroidobacterales > Steroidobacteraceae > Steroidobacter. The sequence goes on along the minus strand of NZ_DASWVW010000020.1, from coordinate 90,873 downwards.
AGCAAACAAACCGCTGCGATCACCGCCGCCAATACAAACATCGCGCGTTGTACCGACCGCCGCTGCATCAGCTCCAGTAGATAAGGACCACTCACCAATGCGAGGGCCGGCAAGGCGGGCAACACATACACACCGCGCTTGCCACTGCTCAAGCTGAAGAACAGCAACACCAGCGCGATCCAGGCCAACGGCAGTACGACGCGCAAGTCGCGTGCCTGCCATGCCTTGCGGAAATGGGGTATCAACCAGGGCAACAGCAACGTCAGCGGCAGCCACAGTCCCGGAATGACTTTGACGATGAAATACCAGAACGGCTCGCGGTGATGCCAGGCATCCGTATAACGACCAACGGTCTGGCGGAACAAGATCTCGTCTCGATACGCCGCCAGCGTGGGATCGGCGTTGGCCGCGAGCAGCATCGGCACCAGCCAGGTGCTCACGGCCGCGAGAAACGCCAACGGACCGATGAGCCATGTCGCGGCACTCGTGCCCTGCACGCGCGGCGACCAACCAGAGCCACGCAATAACGCAAATGGAATGAGGACCAGCAATGGCAGGAAGCCCACGCCCTTGGTGATCACGCCGAAACCCGCGGCGCCCCAGCCCACGGCGTACCAACCCCAGGCCGGTCCGAGCAACAAGTGGCGCAACAAGCCATACAGGCTCAGCACCACCCAGAACAGCAGCGTCGCGTCGATCTGCGCCTGCCGCACCTGCCAGACGAATTGAATGGTCAACAGCAGTGCCAGTGCAGCGGCCAGGCCGCTCTCCCGATTCCACAGGCGGCGGCCCAAGTCGTAGATCAACACGAGACAGGCGAGCCCGCTCAGTAGCGATGGCAGCAGGAAGGCAACGCGCAAGCAGCCTGTCGCGAGCAGCGACAAACCCATTATCCAGAAGTACAGCGGCGGCTTGTCGCCATACACGTCGCCGCCCACGCGCGGCAGTAGCCACTCGCCCGTGGCAACCATGTCTCGCACGATCAACGCGAAGCGGGGTTCATCCGCCGGCCAGGGATCACGCAGGCCGATGCCGGTGGCAATGAGCAGCAGGCCTAGACCCAGAAGCCAGAACAGGTCGAGCCGCACGTCGCGTTCGCTGTTGCTGCCGGCGCGGAACCAGCTCTCGACCCAACCGGCCTGCCTCATTCATCGTGCCTCATCTTTTCGTCGCAATTATGCCTGAGCGCCGCAAATCGACGTTGGACGCGAGCTGCGAGCAAAACCAATCGCGGCGCAGGCAAGCTTCCTTCAGTCGATCCGGCCGGAGTCGCACCACCAGTATCGGCAGCCGCCTTGTGCGAGCCGAAGCATGCAACCGGGGTTTATGATTGCGCCCTCGACCCCGACCCCGACCAGGCGCGATTGATTTGTCCCGGTATTCCCGTCCAACCGGCCAGTGATCCCCGAAACCCTCACCGACGACGCGCTGATCGCCGCCATGCTGAAAGGCGACGAGAGTGCTTTTCGCCGCTTTTTCGAGACGTATTTCCCCCGCGTCTACCGCTTTGCCCTGCCGCGCCTGGGCAACGACGCGGAGGCCTGCAAAGAAGTGGTGCAATCGACGCTGATCAAGGCCATGCGCGGGCTGGCCGGGTTCCGCGGCGAGGCGGCGTTGTTCAGTTGGCTATGCCAGATCTGTCGCCGCCAGATCTCGGACTATCTGCGCGCCCACAAACGCCATCAGCAGAACCTGATGCTGATCGACGATACGCCCGGGCTGCGCGAAGCCCTGGAAGCCATCGCCGCGCCCGCCTCGGACGAGCCATTGCAGGGTTATGGCAACGCCGAAACCCGCCGTCTGGTGCAGGTCGTGCTCGATCGGTTGCCGGCGCGCTACGGCGATGTACTGGAGTGGAAATATATCGAGGGCCGCAGCGTCGAGGAAATCGGCACGCTGCTCGGCGTCGGACACACGGCGGCGCAATCGCTGCTGGCCCGGGCGCGGAACGCATTTCGCGAAGCTCTGGAGACAGTATTTGGTTCGACTGCGAGCGATGTGCTCGCTGGTATGAGAAAGTAGCGCCATGACGACGGTACATCACGAGCCCGAGTCTAACGACGCCAGCATCGAAGAGTTGCTGCGCGAGGTCGGCGCACGCAACGAGCCGTCGCCGGAGACGGCACGCGACGTCATGTCCGCCGTGCATGCCGAGTGGCGGGACATCGTGCAGCAACGGCGCAAGCAGCAGCGCGTCGTCGCCTGGCGAATCGCGGCCGGCTTGGTACTGGCCGTGCTCGTTACTACTTTCGCCTACCGCTTCATGGCGCCCGAGCCTGCGCAGGTCGCCAGCGTCGCCTATGTGGACGGTCACCTGCTGGCCAGCGCCGGCAGCGCTGCTCCAGAAGCGCGTACCAGCGGGCAGTTCATTCGTGTGGGTGACACCGTGCAGACCGATACGCAGTCGCGCGCCGCCTTCACGTTTGCTCACGGACTATCGTTGCGCCTCGATCACGACACTCGCCTCACTGTCGATGCGATCGACCGCATCACCCTAGCGTCCGGCGCGGTTTATATCGATGCCCCTCCAGCAGAGCGCGGCCAGGGCGACGCGCTGATAGTGAACACGTTTGCAGGCTCGGTACAGCATGTCGGCACTCAATATGAAGTGCGCGCTCAAGCCAACGCCATGCTGGTCAGCGTTCGCGAAGGCCGGGTGCTGCTGACCAGCGCGACGAGCTCGAACACCGGCGAAGCGGGGCAGGTGCTGCACCTGAATACCGAGGGCGAGCTGACTCGTAGCATGCTTTCGGCCACCGATCCCTACTGGCGATGGACGCTGCAAGCTGCGCCCACATTCGACATCGAGAACCAATCGCTGTCCGACTTCCTGCAGTGGATCGCTCGCGAGACCGGCCGCCACGTCACTTACTCCACGCCGCAAGCTGAAGCCGCCGCGGCAAGCGTGAAGCTGCGCGGCTCCATCGCGGGCCTGGATCCGGATGCAGCCTTGGCTGCCGTGCTGTCCACGACGCAGTTCCGTCGCTATCAAACCGACGCAAGCGAAATCGGCATCGAGCTGGCAACCGGCGATTCGCAATAGGCGCCGCTGTCCGGCGACATTCTTCCGTTCACACCACACTCGACAACAGCCCGCGCCATTCATCGGCCTGCTGGCCGAGCACATATTCGAGCTTGCCGCGGGCCGGCACATTGCTGCCAGCGGCGCCCCCGCTCCGGGTATGATTCGCGGGCACCGACCCCGCTCCATCGGCCTCAATGGGATTGCAATGAAGTCAGCGCTACGGCGCGCCGCCTGCCTGTTGACCGGGATGTTGATCAGCCATGCCGCGCTTGCGCAACTGCAAGGACGCGGTGTAGGCGATGTACTGAACGAGTTGCGCGCCCAGGGACTGGTCTTCATCTACAACGACCAGATCGTTCCGTCGTCTTTGCGGATCGAGGGCGAACCGCGTGCGCATCACGGCCTGGAGCTCGCTCGCGAGATTCTTGATGCGCACGGGCTGACGCTCTCGGAAGCGGCACCGCGCGTCTATGCGGTCGTTCGCAACTCATCGCCCGCACGGCCCCCGCGAGCAGCGCCCCCGCCGAAATCCGAGCCTGCCAGGCTGGAAGAGATCGTGGTTCAGACCAGCCGTTACACGCTGGCGGCGGAGGGCGTCGCACCCAAGAACTTTCTCAGGCAGGACGAGGTGCAGGCCATGCCGCGCCTCGCGGAGGAAACATTGCGGGCCGTACAAAGATTGCCGGGCGCGGCCAGCAACGGCCTGTCGAGCCTGGGCTCGATCCGCGGCGGCGCGCCGAACGAAACGGCGATCGTGCTCAATGGGCTGCGCCTGTACGAACCCTTCCACCTGAAGAACTTCTACAGCCCGGTCAGCCTGCTCGACTCGCGCCTGATCGACAACATCGAATTCTATTCGGGCGGCTTTCCGGCGCCGTACGGCGATCGCATGAGCGCCGTCATCGACGCCCACACCATTCGTCCGGGGCAACGCTACTACGAAGCTGGCGTGAGCCTGTTTCATACCAATGCGCTTGCGGCAACGACGTTCGATGACGAGCGCGGACAGGCGCTGATCTCCCTACGGCGCAGCAATATCGGCGAGCTGGCCCGGTACACCGAGGAGGATTTTGGTCGGCTGATGTATGAAGACGGCTTCGGCCGGATCGAATATGCAATCACCGATAGCACGCGTGTCTCGCTCGACGCGCTGGCCTCCCAGGACAAGGTCGTCGCCAAGCGGGACCAGGGCACTCAGAAGTCGCGCGCCCTCTACCGAAACAGGTATGGCTGGCTGACGCTCGAGCATGATTGGTCGCCGACGGCATCGAGCCGGGTGATCGTCTCGGCGACCGATCTGCTCAACATACGGCATGGCATGGTGGAACAGCCCGGCCAGCGCAGCGGCAGAGTGGATGACGAGCGAGCCTTCAAGATCGCCGGGCTGCGGCTGGAAAACACGCTCCAAGCTGGCCAGGTGAATCATCGCTTCGGCGGCGAAGTGCGCGAGCTGTGGGGCGATTACGATTACTCGCTGGATCTCACCGTCGCGCCCGGCTTTCCTTTTTCCGACTCTCCCGGCTCGACCACCACGCGCAGCGCCTCGCCCGCGCCACAAGGCTACGAGAACTCGGCTTATTGGGACATGCGCACCAGGCTCGGCGAACGCTGGACGGTCGAAGCCGGCATACGCCTCGATGTGCAAACCTACGACGGCAGCGACGATGGCGAGCAATGGAGCCCACGCTTGAGTGTGCTCTACGTGCTCTCGCCCGCCACCACGCTGCGCGCCGGCTGGGGGCGCTTCCATCAATCGCAGGGGATCAACGAGCTGCAGGTGGAAGATGGCGTCACGCAGTTCCATCCGGCGCAGCATGCGGATCACGCGATACTGAGCATGGAGCACGCTTTCGAGGCTGGGTTCGATCTGCGCGTCGAAGCCTATAGAAAATATTATCGGAGCATCCATCCACGCTTCGAGAACCTGCTCGATCCGCTGGTGTTCTTTCCGGAAGCGGAATACGACCGGCTGATGGTGGATGCTCGCAGCGCTCGTGCCGAAGGCATTGAGATGCTGTTGCAGATGCGGCCGAAGGGCTCGTGGAGCGGTTGGCTGAGTTACACGTTATCGCAGGCCACCGACCGCATCGGCGATACGAACGTGCCGCGCAGCTGGGATCAGCGGCACGCCGTCAACCTTGGCGTGACCTGGGCCAGCGGGCCATGGACGGCGACTTTCATCAACAGCTTTCACAGCGGCTGGCCGACCACCTCGCTGGTCTTCGACCCGGCGACCGGCGAGCCGCGCATCGATCCTTCCGTGCGCAATCGCAGCCGCCTGGGCGATTTCAATTCCATCGACCTGCGAGTGACCCGCACTTTCATCCTGCCGCGGGGCGCGCTCGACGTGTTCTTCGAGATGAGCAACGCCACCTCCCGGGAGAATCCTTGCTGCGTCAAATACGAGCTAGAGCGCAACCCGGACGGATCGGCCAGGTACGTTCGCGACGTGAACTCGTGGCTGCCCGTCGTACCCTCCTTGGGCCTGCTGTGGCGCTATTGATCTGACCTCTGGGTCCTGAGCCCGACGGCCACGAGGTTGGCGATCTCGCGGGCGATGTGTTGCTGTTGGAGCGGATCGCTGGGCACGTCGTCCTTGACCAGCCAGCTGAGCAACCCGGGCAACATCAACGCGCGCGCATGCACGTCCACATCCCTGATGCTGCCCTCGCTGATGCCCTGGCGGATGAGCTCGTGATACGCATCGCCGAGCTGGTCGGAGCGCACTGCGAACTTCGCTTGCCCTTCGGGCGAGAGCGCGGCATGCCCCACTAGCGGCGACAGCGGAGTCAAATCCTCATTGGGATACGCGCGCGCAAGCGCATCCATCGACGCGGCCAATGCCTCCATGCGCGTGCCCGAATATTCGAGCATGCGGTCCTTGATGAACAGGAAAATGCGGAATGCGCGCTCGTAGCACGCCGACACCACTTCCTGTTTGCTGCCGATGTGATGGTGGAACGTGCGCTTGGTCGTGCCCAGCTGCGCGGCAATTTCTTCGAGCGACGTGGAATCGATGCCCTTGCGATTGAAGGCACGCGAGGCGGCTCGCAGCAGCGCTTCTCGTTTAGCCTCGAGCGCGGCGTCGCGATCGAACGCGCTCACCACTTGCGGCGCGAGCTTGGAAAGATCGAGCGGCCGGAAATCGGGCAGCTGCCGGCTCGTCGAAAAGCCTTCCAGTACCGTCGCCATCACGGCGGCCCGCAATCGCTCCGCCCCCATGGGACCGACGGCATGCGTCCAGGGCCGCGCCAGCGGCGCCCATGTCACCAGGCTGAGAATGACACGCGCATTCACTTCGATATCGCAGGCTCGCAGTACGCCTTCGCGCTGGCCGGTTTCGAGCAGGTGCGCCAGGCGCGCGGCCAGAGCATCGTATAGGCCCTGAATGGTGTCGCGCTGGGTCTGGTTCATCATGGCGATCTCGGCGCGGGCGGCAATCTCCGGCTCCGCGGGATCGACCATGCGACTGATGAAATCGACCAGCACATCCGCCGAGCTGCCACCAACGCGCTCGGCCTCCCGCAGGTGGCGGGCAATGATCTCGGCTGCGCGCCGGTAGCACTGGAACACCAGATCCTCGCGGTCGGCCACGTAGTGGTACATGGCGCCGCGCGTAACGCCGAGCTTGGCGGCAATTTCCGCCAGCGAGGTGAGCAATACGCCTTTCTGGTTCAATTGGCGCGCGGCTTCGTCGAGCACGCGTTCGTGACGATTGACCACGCCCGCCGCCGAGGGCACTTCGGGGGCGGAGTCGGCCGCGCTGTCTTTGGAATTGGAAGTCATGGTAGTAAACCGGAGTTACCCATAGTAACCGCGCGGGCGCGATCGTTCACCCCGCACTCCCCACGCCTGCCGCTGACCGTCCCGATGGACCGGCGACTGCGCCATTCGGACCAGCGAGAGCCGTTTCACAAATCCAGATTTCGCCCGCCGCCGCCCACCTCACCAGCCCGGGCGAATGAGGTACGCTTCGCCCGTCCGCGGGTGACTCATGCCACCACTACCCGCCAGCTTTGCTCAGGAAGAAAGAAGGCTGATGGAGTCCATCTTCAGCTCGGCAGCGTCGACGCCCGACGCTGCCCGCATCAAGACCATGCGCTGGCCTGCCAGCTTGCGCCTGGGGCACACGACCCAGCTGCTCGGCAAGGCCATTCAAATTTCCAGCAGCGGCATCAGCTTGCTGCTGGACCGACCCGTGCGCGAGTCCGAGATCGGGCTGGTGCGAGTGGATGCGTTCGTGGCCGGCAACCCCATTCGGCTGCAGGCGCGGACCAGCGTGGTCTGCTGTAGCTGCGTGGGCATGGATGGCTTCCGCATTTCACTGCGGTTCCAGGATCTGGACGAGGACGCCCAGAACGCCATCGATACGTTGCTGCGTGCCCGCTGACTCACGGCGGGCACGCAGCCGGCGATCGCCGCGATTACTTCAACAAGCTACGCAGCATCCACGCCGTTTTTTCGTGAACCTGCAGGCGCTGCGTCAGTAGATCCGCCGTCGATTCGTCACCGCCCTTCTCGGCGGCCGGGAACGCCGCGCGTGCAGTGCGTGCCACCGATTCATGGCCGGCGACCAGCAAACGCACCATCTCCATGGCCTCCGGCACGCCTTCGGTTTCCTCGATAGAGGTCAGCCGCGCGAATTCGCTATAGGTGCCCGGCGCGGGATACCCCAGCGAGCGAATGCGCTCGGCGATGGCGTCCAGCGCATTCCACAGCTCGGTGTACTGCTCCATGAACATCAGGTGCAGCGTATTGAACATCGGTCCTTCGACGTTCCAGTGGAAGTTGTGGGTCTTCAGATACAACGAGTAGGTATCGGCAAGCACCCTGGACAGGCCGTCGACGATCTTTTCCCGATCCGTGGCACTGATGCCGATATCGATCGCGACCTCGCCCGGGCCCTTGCCCCGGCCGCCATTCTTCTTGGAACTTTCTTTGGCCATATGGATTCTCCTCACCAAGTCACAACCGGAAAACTCGACACCGGAAATCTGATACCGGACAAGTCGTCGATCTCGTCAGGGATGTTACTGTGAATGCTACAGAGGGCCGCAAGCCGCATCCAACAGTGATGCCCTATGCGAACGATCGATAGGATCGAACCCCACTGTAGCCGACTGGCGACGTCCGGTGTCTCCCGAATTCCATGACGTCATGGTGTTCAGTGAGTATTCACAGCGGATCATTTGGAATGCGCGCCACGTTGGTAGGAAGCCGGCCGTCGGCCGCGCCATGGAACACAAAGGGATTCTGGGAGGCCCTGAATGCGTAAGCTGCTGCTCGTAACGATCATGGGTGCCGTGACCCTGGCGGCAAACGCCAGCGTACAGGCCGATGACGGCGCCAAAGTGGCCGCTGCCAGCCCGTTTGCTGCACTGGACCGTAATGGCGATCATCGTATCAGCCGCTCCGAAGCCGGCTTCGACCGGCTGCTGTCGCAGACCTTTGCCGAAATCGACACCGATGGCGACGGTTTCGTCTCGCCGGCCGAATTCGCCGCGGCCGAAAAGGATCGCACTGCGGTCACCGAGCTCACCCGCCGTTAGCCGCTGCGATCACCGGGACGGCGGCAGCAGGCTGGTTTCCCGCAACTGGCCGGTGCGGAGCACGAGTCGTTTCTGATAGTTCGCGCCGCCGTGGATCAGCTCGCCGCTGGCGATGATCCTCCGGCCGAGCAGGTGGCGGTACTCGGCATAGCGCTCCTCGGGCAGCGCAAGCTCGACTTCTATCTGGGTAGGCTCTCTCGGGTAGCGGGTATTCGCATTCACGCAGACCCGTTGATCCAATTGCAGCACCCAGACGATTCGAGGCTCGTCGCCTTTGGTGACGCTTTCATAGTCTGGCGGACCTGCATACGTGTGACGCACGAGCGTGCCGACCAGGCTTGCCGGGCCGTACTCGAGACACGAGTAACCGCCCGCGGCGGAAGCCTGCGTAGCACCGAAGAGAGCAAACAGGACCAGCACGCGCCACATACGCTACCGCGACAGTTCGAAACGAATCTCGCCGCGCTCAGTGACACCGGCCCGCCGCCACCCCGCCGCGAGATAGAAGCGCTCGGCGCGCGTACCTGCGTCCGTCGACAGCCAGAGTCGGTCGTGGCCCTGCTCCCACAGCCACTCGATCATGATGTCGTGCAGTTCCCGGCCGAAGCCTCTTCGCTCGTAGCCGGGCTCGACGAACAAGGCCCAGATACTGCCGTTGGCGGCATTGCCGATGGCGAACGCCACGACGTTTCCTGCCAGTTCCAGCACCCAGCCGCGGCCGGTCGCTTCGATCGCGACCAGATAGTCGCGTTCGGTCAGCTGCGTGGAAACCAGCCGGTTTTCCTGAACAGAGAGGCGCACGCGATGCATCGCTGCCACGTCCGCCGCCCGCGCTTGCCGGATGAGATGCCTCATGACCGCGACAGTGATCGCGGCCCGCGCCATTTACAAGCCTGTTCAGGTGGACGGTTCGATAGCACTGGCGCCGCAGGCAGCGCAGTCGCCAAGCCATCTTGACAAGCCGCACGTTCGTCCCGGAACGTGCGGCGCATGCGCATCCTGCTGGTTGAAGATGACAACATGATCGGTCAGAGCCTGAGACAGGCGCTGACCGAGAATGGCCTGACCGTCGATTGGGTGAAAGACGGCATACTGGCGCAGGACGCACTGGCTCAGGGCGGTTACGCGGCGGTGCTGCTGGACCTGGGACTGCCGCGACGCTCGGGACTGGATGTATTGCGGCGAGCCCGCCAGGACGGCGACCGCACGCCCATGCTGGTGCTGACGGCCCGTGACGGCGTGGACGATCGCGTTACCGGCCTGGACGTTGGCGCCGACGACTATCTCGTCAAACCGTTCGAGTTGCGCGAATTGCTCGCTCGCATGCGGGCCATCATCCGCCGCATCGGTGGCCATGCGCAGTCCACCATCGGTACCGCGCAAACGCAGCTGGATCTATCCAGCCGCGAGCTCACCCATGGCGGCACGTCCATTCTGCTGTCCGCCAAGGAATTCCGACTCATGCATGCGTTGCTCGAACGGCCCGGCGCGATTCTTTCGCGCAGTCAGCTGGAGGAGCGCCTGTACGGCTGGGGCGAAGAAGTCAGCAGCAACGCCGTCGAAGTCCTGATCCATGGCGTGCGACGCAAGCTCGGCGCGGATGTCATTCGTAACGTTCGCGGCCTCGGCTGGCGCGTCAGCAAGGACGCATCATGAGAAAAGACTCACTGCGCAAGCAGCTCATGGTGTGGCTGCTGCCGCTGTACGCGGTGGCTGCGACTGCCGCATGCACCCTGACGTACTTCATGTACGGAAGCATGGTGAGCCACTTCATGGACCACCAGCTGCAGTCGTTCGCCGACTCGCACGCCGGCTCGTCCAGCTCCATCCCCACGCTCAAGCCGCTCAGCGCTCACAACGTCACTCGCAAAGGCGACATGGTGGTGCAGATCTGGGACCGCAACCACCGGCTCGTGGCCAGTTCCTTTCCCGAACTGGCGCTGGAACGCCAGAGCAAGCCGGGCTTCAGCGATGTCACCATCGGCGACTCTCGCTGGCGCGTGTACACGATGCAGTCGCCGGATCGCACCGTGCAGAGCGCGCAAAGCCTGAAGTTCCGTCGTTTTCTGGTGAAGTCACAAGCCCTGCAGGCGGGCCTGCCGGTGGCGCTGATGATTCCGCTATCGGGCATCTTTCTCTGGTTTGGCATGCGACCGGCGATTCGCCGGCTGGAGCTGATTTCACAAGCGGCCGCCAAACAGGACGAACATCGCTTGAGCGACCTGCCGGCGGAACACGCGCCTTCGGAGATTCGACCGCTAGTGCTGGCGGTGAATACGTTGCTCGCACGGCTGCGCATCGCATTCTCGGCGCAACAGCGTTTCGTGCAAGACGCCGCGCACGAGTTGCGCACGCCGATCACCGCCATGAGCCTGCAGCTGGAGAATCTGAAATCCCGCATGCCCGACGCTGCCGCCGCCGAACAACTGGCGCAGCTCGAAGGCGGCCTGGCTAGAACCAAGCGACTGGTCGAACAACTGCTGCGTCTGGCCCGACAGGAATCGCCGCGGCTTGCCGATCCGCCGAGCGCCATTCAGCTGGATGGTTTGCTCAAATCCAGCATCGCCGATTTCATGCCGCTGGCCGATCGGCGCAGCATCGACCTCGGCTATGCCGCGGATATCGACGCCATCGTGCATGCGAACGAGGACGAGCTGCGCAGCCTCATTCACAACCTGCTGGACAACGCGCTGCGCTACACGCCGGCCGGCGGCATCGTCGATGTGACTTTGCATCGGGACACGGGCGTGGCGATGGTTGAAATCGCGGACAATGGCCCGGGCATTCCGCCAGAACTGTTGCCGCGCGTGTGCGACCGTTTCTTCCGTATCGAAGGCGCCGAGACGGAGGGCAGCGGCCTCGGCCTGGCCATTGCCAGGAACGCAGCCGAACGCAATCGCATCGGCCTGGAGCTGAGCAATCGCCTCGACGGCTCGGGCCTGATCGCCCGGCTGCGCTTCGAAACCGCGACCGTGCTGGCTCAGTCCCCGCCGCGCTCACCGGCAGCCGCGCCGGAAGAAACATCGCCAGCAGACGAGCTCGCTGCCGAGACGCAGCCACCGAGCTGACTGTTACGACATCGGCTCCGGCGGCGGCGGTGGATCTTCCGGCAAAGGAATGAACTCCCGATCGTCCCCCACCGGCATCTTGATACGCCCGGCGCGCCAATCGGCCTTGGCTTGCTCGATTCGATCCTTGCTCGAAGACACGAAGTTCCACCAGATGTGACGCGGTCCGACCGGCTCACCGCCCAGCATCATCACGATCGACGGGTCGAAGGCGGTAATCACCGGCATCGCCCCCGGCGTCAACACCGCCATCTGCCCCGCTTGGTACAACTCGCCATCGATGTGCACCGAGCCCTTGGCCACGTAGACGGCGCGCTCGCTATATTCGCCGCAGACCTGCGTGATGCGACCCGGCGCCAGCTCGATATGCGCATAGAAGAGCGGCGAATGAGTCTTCACCGGACTCGTCATGCCATACGCCGAACCGGCGATCACCTTGACACTCATTCCGGGTTCGGCCAGCGACGGCAGTTCCGTCGCATCGAAATGCACAAAGCTCGGGTCCGCTTCTTCGGCGAAGTCCGGCAGCGCGACCCACGCTTGAATTCCGTGCAACGCGCCGCCTTGCTCGCGAATGGTGTCGAAGCGCTCCGAATGACTGATGCCGCTGCCGGCCGTCATCCAGTTCACTTCACCCGGGCGAATGAGCTGGTGAAAGCCGACGCTGTCCCGATGCACGATCTCGCCATCGAACAGATAGGTGATGGTGGAAAGGCCGATGTGAGGATGCGGCCTCACATCGGTCGTGCGCGGCACATTGGGTGGGAAGTTCACCGGTCCCATGTGGTCGAAGAAGATGAACGGTCCCACCATGCGCCGCTTGGTCCAGGGCAGGACCCGGCCGACCTCGAAGCCGCCCAGGTCCTTGCGCCGCGATGGAATCATCAACTCTATGGTACTCACTGCCTTGCTCCTGGAGCTCGCTGCAGATCGAACACTATCACCTCCGCGCCCTGACCTTTGCTCAGGAACAGCGATGGCGCATCCATCAATGCCAGCGCATCGCCGGCGTCGAGCACGTTGCGGTTCGCGGTCACCGTGCCCCGCGCCACGTGCAAATACACCTGACGATCCGGGCCGATCCCGAGCCTGGCCTGCTCGTCGCCATCGAACAGCCCGGCATACACCTTCGCATCCTGATGAATGCGCACCGAGCCGTCAGTGCCGTCCTGCGACGCTATGAGCCGCAACCTGCCGCGCTTCTGTTCGGCCGGAAAGTGCCTCTGCTCGTAACTCGGCTGCACACCCTTGCGATCCGGCTGAATCCAGATCTGCAAGAAATGCGCAGACTTGTCGCCCGACGGGTTGAACTCGCTGTGCATCACGCCACGGCCCGCGCTCATCCTCTGCACATCGCCAGGGCGGATGGTCGCGCCCGTGCCCATCGAATCCTTGTGCGCCAGCTCGCCATCGAGCACGTAGCTGATGATCTCCATGTCCCGATGCCCGTGCGTACCAAAGCCCGCGCCCGCGGCGACCCGGTCCTCGTTGATCACTCGCAGGGCGCCGAACTCGACGTGCCTCGGGTCGTAGTAATCGGCGAATGAAAACGTGTGGTACGACTGCAGCCAGCCGTGATCGGCATAGCCGCGCTCGTTGCTGCGTCGGATTTCAAGCATGGTTGGCTCCTTGTTTTCAGGCTGCCAAGCTACCCCGGGCCGGCCGTCCGAAATAGCACGCTCGGGCGATAAATTTTATGCTCCTGCCCCGCTCGAGTGCGGAATCGCGGTTTCCGCCAGGCAGGCGGCAGCCGGGGTGGCCAGGGGCAGCTTTTCGGACACGGCCCGTCATAGACTGCAGATTCTCCAGGAGCCCTCCTCGCCCGACATGCCCGCGCCCGGCCGCAGCCAACGCATCGCCGAGTGGGCCCGCAGCTGGAATGCGGGCCTGACGCGGTATTTACGCCGCCGGTTGCCCGGACGCATCGACCCGGAAGACCTGGCGCAGGAGGTCTACGTCCGCCTGCTGCGGGTGCCGCAACTGGAGCACATCAAAGAACCGCAAGCCTACCTGTACCGAGTCGCCAGCAACGTCGCGGCGGAATGGCGCATGCGGGCAGTCCATGCCAAGCCCCACAGCGACGCGGAGCTGGAAAACCTGGTTACCGCGGCCACGCCCGAATCCCTGCTGGACGACGCGCAGTTCGCCGCCCAGCTCGATTCGGCGCTACAGGCCATGACACCCATGGTTCGGGCCGTCGTGTACCTGAAGCTGCGCGAGGATATGACGCATGAGGAGATCGCCGGTCACCTCGGCATCACCCAGCGCATGGTGCGGCGAATGTTGACCACCGGATATGCGCAGCTACGCGCTCGCATCGAGCTCGATTGACCCATGCAACCCGATCACGAGAACGCACGAGACCCTGCCACGACGCACGCCATGCAGTGCGCGGCGCACTGGCTGTCCGTGCTATCCGACGAGAACTGCACCGATGCCGAGCGCCAGCAGTTTCTGCTATGGCTGCGTGCGTCGGGCCAGCACGTCGATGAATTCTTGAAGCTCAGCCGTCTCGATGCGCTGTTGAATCGGCGCGAGCTGTGGCCCGAGCACAGCGTCGCCGATCTCGTTGCCCGAGCCAAGGCCAGCAACGACAGCAACGTCGCCGTGCTCAATACTTCTCCGGACGTCGCCGTAACACGACCTGAACGCAAGGTCGTTCGCTGGCCAATGGCCGCCGCCGCGGCCTTCGTCTTCGTTGCCGCCGGCCTGATCGCCGGCCGTTCGGAAATCGAACGCTGGCTCGCTCCCGAGTACGTAACGGCGGTAGGCGAACAACGCTCCATCACGCTCGAAGACGGCTCCGTGGTCGAGCTCAACAGCCGGTCGCACCTGCGCGCGCATTTCCAAGATGATCTTCGCGCCATCGAACTGCTGGAAGGCGAAGCAATCTTTCGCGTCTCGAAAGACCCCAACCGGCCTTTCCGCGTGCGCACCGGTGCAACGGACATTGTCGCTGTCGGCACTGCATTCAACGTGAAAGCCAGCGACTCACGCACAGTCGTCACCGTGCTCGAAGGCCGCGTTCGCGTGAACCAGCGCGAAGCCGCCCAACGATCCGCCACTGCAACCGCCAAGGCTGTCAGCGAATTCGAGTTGGCGGTCGGCGACCAATTGATTCTCGCCCGCGCTCAGCCCGCGGTTCGCGTGTCGTTGCGTGATACAGAGAATGTTACATCGTGGACCGAGCGACGGCTCATCTTCGAAGACACCGCTCTCTCCACCGCCGCCGCAGAGTTCGCCCGCTACAGCTCACGCACCATTCGCATCGAAGATCCCGCCGTCGGCGGACGGAAGATCAACGGTGTGTTCGATGCGACGGACCCGGCATCGCTGGCCGAGTTCTTGAGCGGGGATGAGACGCTGGATGTTCGCAGCGATGCGGATGGGTGGATAGTCAGCGCGCGGTAAGGCGCATAACTCTGCCCATAACGCAGCCCATAACGCAGCCCATGCCGATGGTCAGCGCGCCAAGTTGCATGAGGCCGGGAGGACATACCTGATCCTCCCGCTGCGAGCCACCGACGCTTCAAACTCCGACTCTGATTCTTATTCCGCCAGCTTCGGATACATCGCCAACAGCTTCCTGAGCACACCGTTGGTCCATCCGAAGCCATCCTGCAACGGATACTCTCCACCGCCACCGGCCGAATCACTCGTCACATCGTACTTCTCGACCAACTTCCCGGTGGCCCGGAACACCTGCAGGTTCTTGCCTACCCAGCGCTGCGCGATGGTCTGCGCCAACTGCTGTTCGCCATAGTTGCTCAGGCCCTTGATTGCCAGCCACTGCAACGGCGCCCAGCCGTTCGGTGCATCCCACTGCTCACCCGTCTCGACCGCCGTCGCCACCAACCCATGAGGCTTCAGCAACGTCGATCTCACACTGACCGCAACAGCCTTGCCTTGCTCCTTGCTCGCGGCGTTGAAATACAACGGATACACCGTCGCCGCCGTCACCTGCGCACCAAGCTGCTTCTTTCGCCAGTCATAGTCCGTGAACGCACCCGCCTGCTCGTTCCACAAATAACGCGTGATCGCCGCTTTACGCGCCTCCGCCTTGCCCTTCATCTGCTGGACGCAGCCGGCATCCGCCGTGATCTCGCAACCCTTGGCGATAGTCAGCTCCAACTGATACAGCAGGCTGTTCAGATCCGGCGGAATCATATCCGTCGTGTGGATGGTCGCCAGCGTCTTGCCCGCAAACCAACGCGAGCTGAAATCCCAGCCGCTCTCCGCGGCCGCTCGCAAATGCCGATAGATCTCCGGCGACTCCGGACCCGCCTGCTGCGCCGTCGCCACGTCTTCTTTGTACGCTTCCTCGCGCGGAATGTTGCGGTCGTCCCAGTAACGATTCATCACTGTCCCATCCGCGAGCTTCACGACACGCCGGTGCGCCGCTCCAGACTTCAACGCGTCCGCGCCGTCCATCCAGAACTGATATTCGCGCACCAGCTGCGGCAGAAATCTCTTGTAGACCGCATCGCCTTCCTCGCCAGCCGCCAGCTCGATCATGGCGGCGAAGAACGGCGGCTGCGAACGGCTCAGGAAATAACTGCGATTGCCGTTGGGAATGTGCCCGTACTCGTCGATCAGCCAGGCGAAGTTGGCGATCATGTCCATGGTCAGGTCGTGCCGGCCGCTCTCCTCCAGCCCCTGCATGGTGAAATACGAGTCCCAGTAATAGATCTCGTTGAAGCGCCCGCCCGGCACGATGTAACGAAAGGGAAGCGCCAGACGCGAGGTATACGGCCGCTGATCCTCCGGCTTGCGTTCCAGCACCTTCCACAACGCGTCGATGTGCTGGCGCACGTCCTGGCCCGCGACGGTGCGGAAGTCGGACGCAACATTCGGTGGCGGGTCGAAACGCTCGGCGACGAACTTCTTCAGATCGAAGCTCGGCTTGTTTCGCAGCTCCTCGTACTCGCGCAGGATCTGCTCGGGCGGCCGGTTGGGCAAGGCATCGACGAACGCCTTGCTGTCCGGGAAGACCGCATTGAGCTGCACTTGTTTGAACAGCTCGCCATACACGTCGGCCGGGGTAGGCACGGCTTGCTGGGCCGACGCGACCGCCGCGCCGGCCAACAAGACACCCGTGCAGACGACTCTGGTAATCCTCGCGAACATGCCGCGCAGATTACCACCGGTACGTCACGGATCCCATGAACGATCGTCCGAACAACGGCCGCACCATATATATGGTGCCGATGCCGCCGGAGCCGACATCCGTTCGTGGATTACCCTCGGTCAGGCCGACTTCGTCGGTGAGATTGTCGCCCGTCACCTGGAACGTCCAAGGACCGGCGTCGAACATCACGCCCGCGTCCAGCTTGCTGTACTTGGGCAGCTCGATGGTGTTCTCGTCGTTCGCATAACGCTTGCCCGCATAGGTGTACGTGAAGTACGCCCGAGCGTCGCCATCCATGAACGTATAGGTCGGCGTGATCCGTGCCATCGTCTTCGGGATGCGGCGAATGACGTTGCCAGTGTTGCCGGCCGCCGATCCCGAGAAGCCTTCATACGTCGGGTCCTGCTGCGTGATGCTGAAACGAATACCGAGCGCATCGATGGGTCGATACTCGCCCTCCAGCTCGATACCTCGCGTGCGCGTCTCCGCCCGGCGCACGATAGTCTGGCCGTTGGAAAGAATGTCCTGGAACGGCACGTTGTCGAACTCGGTCTGGAACAACGTCGCGAACACCACGAGCGTATCCAGCGAGGCCTTGTAGCCAAACTCGATGTTGGTCACGTTGTCCTTGTCCAGCACGCCATTGCGCACGTCATCGAAGTGCGGCAGCTTGGCGGAGTCCGTGTAGTGACCGAAGATCGCGTGCTGCGGCGTGAACTCGTAGTTGAAGCCGATGGAGAACCCCGTGTTGTCGAAATCCTCATCGACTGTGCTGCGGTTCGTACCAATCACCGACACGCTGCGGTCATACGTCGTCAACGGATTGCCATCGAGATCGGTGGGCACGCCCGGCGCCACTTCCTGCGAGCCGGCGCGAATCGTGCCTTCGATGTCCTGCGTGTCGTAGCGAATGCCGAAGTCCACCCGCAACGCGTCCGTGACTTGCCATTCATCCGCCGCATACAACGAATACGCGGTCGCGTCATAGTCCGTCAGCAGGTTGAACGTCGAGTACTTCGTGAAGCCATTCGCGTCGGTCACGCCTGGCAACGACAACCGGCGCGGGCGATCCCTCACATCCATCAAGATCAGATTGCCCAGGCTCCACGCGTCCTTCATGGAATAGTCGGCGAGGTACAAGCCGAAGGTCACGGCATGCGTATCGAGCTTCAGGTTCAGACGCAGGTCATTCTGGATCGCCTCGTACTCCTTGTTCACCACCCAGTGACCATGGTTCTGCACCAGCTGATCAGCACCGTAGGCGGCGCCCGTCGATATCACACTGTAGTTCGCCGCAACGTTACGCGCAGCGGCGAACTCCGCGCCCGTCGTCGGCGCCGCGTCCGAGAAAATGCCATCGAACCGCACTTCACCGTCAGTGAAACGCAGCAGGTTGGTGAGCGAGACCGTGTCGTTGAACTCCCAAGTCAACTTGCCACCGAGCGTAGCGAGCTGCGGATGAATGCCATCTTCCAGGTTCGAACCCTGCAACCCCACTTCGGCCGCAGTCACGGGCAAACCAGCTCGTGCGATATCTCTGCTGTGCAGCGAATAAGTGCCGGCATCCGCCCCATTCACGCCTCGCGGATCGGAAGGATTGCCCGTCAAGGGAATCGGCACGACGAACAAGGATCGATCGTCGATGTATTTACCGAAGAACTCGATGCTGCCGCTATCGAAACGTCGGCCGATCTTGACGCGGAACTGGCCACCTTCGTCCGCGGTGTAACCCGGATCGCGAATGCCGTCGGAAGTGCGGTAATAACCACCGAGCGCGATGCCCCAGTCTTCGCCGAGCGGCGCGCTCCACGAAATATCGCCGCGATATGTGCCGTAATCGCTGAATCCCAACTTGACCGCGCCTTGCGGAACATTGCTGGGCGACTTCGTCACGAAATTGATCGTGCCGCCCACAGCGCCCGCCGTGAAGATCGGCGCCGTACCGCCTCGCAGCGCTTCGACGCGTTCGATGGTTTCGTCGACACGCACGAACTGATCCGGGTTGTAGAACGACAGCTCGAACACGGGATAGATGGGAATGCCATCTTCCATCAAGCCCACGTACCGATAACCGCCGTCCTGGATGATGCCGCGAGCAAACACGTTGCCTTGCGTGGTACCGGAAGTGGATTCCACCCAAAAGCCCGGCACTGCCGCGATCAAATCAGCCGAGCTCGCCGGCGCAGCCTGCGCAATGTCTTCGGCACTGAACGTGGAAATCGCCACGCTCGAATCGAACTTGGTTCGCTCCGCCACCGCAGTACCGGTGACGATCACTTCCTCCACACCAAACAGCGAGCCTTGCGCCGGCCGCTCCGCTCCACCACCGCCTTGCTCCTGCGCTTGCGGGGCAGGCGCTGGCGCCGGCTCGGTTGCCTGAGCCAAGCGCACAGGTGCCACCATCGACGTGCGCTGAATGGATGCTTCCGGCCGCGCCGGCGGGTCCGCCGCGATCGCGACAGTCTTGGCATTGACGCGCCGATATTTCAAACCGGAGTTTTCCAGCAGGCGGTTCAATGCTTCCTGACGAGTGTAGGAACCAGCCACCGCAGGCGCATCACGCCCCTTGCCGACATCCGAATAGAACACCACCTGATCGCCACTCTGTTGCGCATATTCGCGCAACGCTTGCGACAAAGGTTGAGCGGCAATATTGAATTCCTGTCGCGCCTGGTCCGCGCTCGCATATTTGCTGGCGGACTCTCCCTGATCCGACTTCACAGACGTCGGCGCCGACTGAGCCAATGCAGACCCGGCCGCGACGGCCAATAGCGATGCAATCGTTGCACGCAGCATGTATCCCCCGATGCTATATAGCGCGCCTACGCCGCGCGCCTTGCCTGCTATGAGGGGGTAACCCGGAAATCCTGCCCCACCTGCGCTCTGACTCTTCTCACCTGTCGGCGCGAATGTCTCACCCCGCGCTGACATTTCGCCGCGCTCCGAACCTGCTCTCACTCCAAGATGACATTTCGGCGACGGCGGGAGGGGGATCTGTCCTCACGGCATGTTGAAAAACATGGATGTTTTTCAGCAAGCGCTACACGGACGTACAAGCAACGCGCCGCGCGAGAGCGCGGCGCGGCGGGTGCGCGGTGCCGGGAGGACAGATCCCCCTTCCGCCGGCGCAAGCCACCGCGCCTCTCCGGCTCCGGCGGCGCAAGCCACCGCACCTCTCCAGAACGCCAGAGCGAGCACCGCACCTTTCCGCTCAGCAGTCCAAAAGCCAGTCGACCTCACTTAATAGTGCGGCGGCTTCTCCTGCTCCAAGCTGTATACCGTCTGCTCCGTCATCGCCGCTTCCATCTTGCCGTTCAGCACCGCCAACTCGGCACGCAATGCGTCGATCTCCTGCTGCTGCCGATAGACGACCTCGCTCAGGTCGTTATTGGCCCGCTCCAGGTAGGCAATCTTCAATTCGATACGCTCGATCGTGTCTGCATTCATGACTGTTATCCAAGGGCGCCAGCCCAACCTCAGCTCACCGCTCGTAGCATCGGCTTCGGCAGCGAGAAGCCAAACGTCGCGCGCACCGGGACGCTCGCGGTCAGCGGGGACGTGGTGAGCCGGCACATCAACGCGACCTGCTCGTTCAGGACTCGCGTCTCGATCTGCTCACGATGGGTGATGTTGACGGCCTCGGACATCCGGACAGCTCCCTGGCCGTTGCTTGAACCGTGTCTATTATGAGTGGACCCCGCCGCAAGACAACTGGCCGCGCACCCCCACTAACCTCGGATCCACCTCGGGCGCACCCAGTTCAAACCGCCCCAGACCAGTGCGCCTCGGCCAGGGGCAGGAGTAAGATGCGGCCGGTGGACGAGACGGCCGGCCGGAACCTTCCCGTTCCGGTGCCATTCTCCAGATGCCACCCGATAACGTGGAGTAACGAAGGAAGCATCATGATCCGACTCTCTCGCATGACCGCGCCGGCCCTGCTGGCCAGCCTCGGCGTCCTCGCAGCCGGCACCGCCTTCGCGCAGGCCAAGCCCAGTTTTGACTCGTTGGACAAGAATGGCGACGGCAAGATCAGCCTGAACGAGGCCTCCAGCGACGACGCGCTGTTCGTGGCCTTCAAGAGCCTCGATACCGACAAGGACGGCGAGCTGACGCGCGAGGAATTCGCGAAGTACAAATAATCTAGAACAGGACGCGGCGCGGCCCAACCCGATCGGTCGCCCGCGTCTTCGGCCGGACAAGGACACGTTCGCCGCCCGGACCGGGGTCACAGCAAGCCTGGCTCCTGTCATCTGCAAAAATATTCGCGGGCGCCTCTTTCGAGAATGTGTCCCCTCGTCCGGTCACGCTGGAGGTGTCGGGTAATTATTTTCTGGTTGATCCAACCTCGGGGGATGACACATGAAGAATGGTTCGAGTCCCGGTCGCGCATCTGGTTTGACCGGCCGGCAATGGCTGGCCTGCCTGTTGGTCGCAAGCACCCTGGTCGGCTGCAGCCAGGAGCCACCCCCGCCGCCCAAGGCGCCGCCGACTCCGGAAGAAAAATCCAAGAACACCATCAGCAAAGCCCCGTTCGGCACGCTGCCCGACGGCACGGCCGTCGATCTGTACACCATGGTGAACGCCAACGGCATGGAAGTGCGCGCCAGCAACTATGGCGGCATCATCACCGCGCTGCTGGTACCCGATAGCAGCGGCAAGGTCAGCGACATCACGCTGGGCCTGAAATCGTTCGACGATTATCTGAAGAACCCGCCGTACTTCGGCGCCATCATCGGCCGCTACGGCAATCGCATCGCCAAAGGCCAGTTCAAGATCGACGGCCAGACCTACAAGCTGCCGAAGAACGACGGCGCCAATACCCTGCACGGCGGCTTGAAAGGTTTCGACAAAGTCGTTTGGCAGGCCGAGCCGTTCGAAAAGGAAGATTCGGTGGGCGTGATCTTCACGTACACCAGCAAGGACGGCGAGGAAGGTTTCCCCGGCAACCTGCAGACCCGCGTGACCTACACGCTCACGGACAAGAACGAGCTGTCATTCGACTATCACGCCACGACGGACAAGCCGACCGTGGTCAACCTGACGCAGCACGCTTACTTCAATCTTGCCGGCGATGGCAGCGGTGATGTGCTCGGTCACGAATTCACCATCTTCGCGAACGAATATACGCCGGTGAACAAGGGCCTCATCCCCACCGGCAAGATCGAACCCGTCACCGACACGCCCTTCGACTTCCGCAACAAAGTGGTGCTGGGCAGCCGCATCAATGACACCCATCCACAAGTCAAACTCGCCGGCGGCTTCGATCACAATTTCGTAATCCGCCGCAAAGAACCCGGCCTGGCCCTCGCCGCCCGAGTGTCGGAACCGAGCACCCGACGCGTGATGGAAGTGCACACAACCGAACCGGGCGTGCAGTTCTACACCGGCAATTTCCTGGACAATACGTTGGCCGCAAAGCCAGGCAAGCCATACGCGAAGCACAGCGGGTTCTGTCTGGAGACCCAGCACTATCCGGATTCGCCGAATCAGCCGGAGTTTCCTAGCACGGTGTTGAGGCCGGGTGAGGAGTACAACAGCAGGACGGTTTATACATTCAGCGTTCGCTGATTAAGATGTAAGAGGCTCGGTGGTTCGCGGTGTCTGGTGGGAGGAGACTCCCCCCACCAGACACCACCGACATCCCTGTCGGATCCAGTTCCCGGGAGGACATACCCCGAGCCTCGCCGCAAGCCACCGCGCCTCTTGTCTGAAAGCGTCGCCTTGCACCCCACAAACAAACGCAGCATCGTGCAATTCATGAGCGCCTACGACACCCAAGCTCTGGACGAGCTACGCCGCTGGCAGCTTGAAATGCAGCGCCCACCCGGTCTCTGGAATCGCGCGACGAGCGGCGTGCAACGCAAGATCAACAGTTACATTCCGGAGAAAGTGCACGCCAGCCTCACCGCCGTCATCAAACAAATGACGAACGCCGTGCTGACCGGCTCCAACTTCACCGCTTCGTCACCACTACTCGAAGGCACTCTCGAAGAACGTGAAGCTCGCGTTCGCACCACCGTGGATCGTTATAGGAAGACAGCCGCCGTCGAGGGCGGCATCACCGGCGCGGGTGGATTCCTGCTCGGCCTGGCAGACTTCCCTCTGCTCCTGAGCATCAAGCTGAAACTGCTGTTCGAAATCGCCTCGCTGTACGGCTTCTCCGGCGAGGACTACCGCGAACGTTTGTATCTGCTGCACATCTTCCAGCTCGCCTTCTCCAGCGAGGCTCATCGCATCGATGTATATCGCAAGATGCAAAGCTGGCACGAACAAAGCTCGCACCTGCCCAACTCACTGGATGACTTCGACTGGCGCAAATTCCAGCAGGAGTATCGCGACTACATCGACCTGGCGAAAATGGCACAGCTGGTGCCCGTGATCGGCGCGCCGGTCGGCGTAATCGTGAACAATCGCCTGCTGAGAAAACTCGGCCTGACTGCCACCAACGCCTATCGCATGAGATGGTTCGAGCGACCCCAGCTGACTCTCGACCAATGACTAGTCGAGCCTCACTCCCTCCAGCAACGCTTCCGTCATGGCCCTAGCCTTGGCCCTGGCCTCATCGATGCTGGCGCCCAGCGCCAATGAAACACCCATGCGCCGATGACCATGCACCTCCGGCTTGCCGAACAAGCGCACCGCCGTATCCGGCTGAGTAAGCGCTCGCTCGACATTCTCGAAACGCACGTTGCTCGACTCGCCCTCCACCAGCAGCGCACATGACGCCGCCGGTCCATGCTGACGAATCACCGGAATGGGCAACCCCAAGATGGCGCGCGCGTGCAAAGCGAATTCAGACAAGTCCTGTGAGATCAGCGTCACCAGTCCGGTGTCGTGCGGCCTTGGCGATACTTCACTGAAGTAGATGTCATCGCCCGCTACGAACAGCTCGACGCCGAAGATGCCATTGCCACCGAGATTCTCCGTGACCGCTCGCGCAATACGCTGCGATTCGGCCAACGCCGCATCGCTCATCGGTTGCGGCTGCCACGATTCTCGATAGTCGCCGGCCACCTGCAAGTGACCGATGGGTGCACAGAAACTCGTCTGGCCGTTGTGCCTCACCGTCAGCAACGTGATCTCGAAGTCGAACTTGACGAAACCTTCGACAATGATTCGTCCGCCACCGGTGCGCCCCCCTTCTTGCGAATATTTCCAGGCGTGCGGAATATCCGCTTCGGTGCGCACGGTGCTTTGACCTTTGCCCGACGAGCTCATCACCGGCTTCACCACGCACGGCATGCCGATGTCACGAACCGCCTGTCGATACTCCTCTTCCGTATCCGCGAATCGATACGGCGAAGTGCGCAGCTTCAACTGCTCGGCTGCGAGACGCCGAATGCCTTCGCGATCCATGGTCAATCGCGCAGCGCGGGCCGTCGGCACGACGGTGAAACCTTCCTTTTCCAGCTCCAGCAGTGCCGGCGTGGCGATCGCCTCGATCTCCGGCACGATGAGATGCGGCCGCTCCCGCTCGACCACCTGGCGCAGCGCCACCGGGTCGAGCATGTTTATTACATGCGAGCGATGCGCCACCTGCATGGCAGGCGCGTTGGCATAGCGATCCACCGCAATCACTTCGCAGCCGAAGCGCTGCAATTCAATGACGACTTCCTTACCCAGTTCGCCCGACCCAAGCATCATGACGCGGTGGGCAGAAGACGACAGGGGCGTACCTAGAGTAGTCACGGCAGGACTCGAAGGGGGATGAGGCCGCGAAGTATCGAACGGATGCGCACTGCGTACAACCGCGCGACCATCTGGCGATGCGAGCGCCGGGCGATATCAATGCAGCGGCCGCAGCATCGATCGCTGCGGCCGATTGGCCTCTTACTGGCTGCGCTTCTGCGGAACGTATGCGATGCATTCCAGCTCGACGCGCGCATTCAATGCGAGGCCGCTCGCGGCGAATGCACTGCGCGCGGGAAAAGGCTTCTTGAAGAACTCGCGATAGACGGTGTTGAAAGCCGGCCACTCGGCGATATCAGCCAGGAACACCGTGCACTTCACCACGTCGGCGAGCGAAGCTCCGTTCTCCTCGAGCACGCGCTGGACGTTCTTCAGCGTCTGCCGCGCCTCCGGCTGAATGCCGCCCGGCGCCAGCTTGCCGTCGGTCTCACCGATCGCCCCCGATAGAAACAGGAAATCGCCCGCCCGCACCGCCTCGGAGAATGGCCGATCCAGCTCCACCGCTCGCGGCGAATTCAGAAACTGCGGTTTGTCGGCAGCACCGCTGCTCACCGTGGCCAGCATGGCCATTGCGCCAACCAGCAAACCAACCCCCAATCGAGAGTGAATCGGCATAGGTAGTCCTTGATGTTGTCGATCGATGCCAGCTTAGCCGCAATGGTGCTTAGTTAACCGTCTTTGTCGCAGCGGTTCGCGGATAGCGGATAGCGGTTAGCCAGAAATGAGCCAAATCCCTGGCCTCCGTTCTGCCCTAACCGCTAACCGCCAACCACTGCAGGGCGCTAACTAAGTGCCATTGAGCTTAGCCGCTTCCGTGCGTGCGGCCTACTTGCGCTGGGCGCGTTGCCATGACAACGATCAGCGTTTCCCCTAAGCCACTGCATGTGATCGCAGTCATGCCTGAGCCGATCCGCTTTACAGTACGGGGCGCTCGACCCAACTCGAATCCTGTCGGATCAATCAGTTAGTTGCACGGCATGCTGTTTGCTTCTCCGCATGGCGTATCAGTCACTGGAGTTCTCAATGGGTCTCAGATCAATAAGCCTCGGCGCCCTCGCGCTAGTGGCGTTTTCCTTCATGAGGGTGGCGGGGGCGGTGCCGGTGTTATGTCAGGATGCCCAGGTGAACCACATGTACGTGGACACATCGCTGGTGTCGCAATGCCTGGGCGGCGGCGTCGGCAACATCAATGGCAATACCATGACGGACGACTTCCTGACGGGAGAAGGTGCTGGACTGGGACTCACCGGCATCGGCTCCGGCAGCTTCACCCAGGACGGCTCGGAGGGCACGTTCTCGTTCGACAGCAGCCTGTGGCAAAGCTGGAACGAGATCGCCATCGGCTTCAAGTTCGGCACCGGTAACAACCCCGACATGTGGTTCGTCTACTCGCTGAACTCGCTGGTCTCGAGCGGCGACTGGGAGTTCGTGAACGTCTTCAATAAGGGCGGTGGCCTGTCTCACATCCAGCTCTACGGAAGCTCTCCGGCCAGCGTGCCCGAGCCAGGTACGCTGGCGCTGCTGGGCCTCGGACTGCTCGGAGTGGGTTTCGCCCGCCGCCGCAAGCAATCTTGATATAGCAATAACGGGAATCCATACACTAGCCTCGCCTCGTGCGAGGCTTTTTATTGTCAACGTCGTCACCATTCGGCGTTTGGCGACAGCGGCGGCCCGCGGGAGTCGCCTGCTACCATGCAGTCCTGGCTAACGATTCCTGCTACACGCTGGGACCTTCCATGTTCACTCGTCTGCTCAAGCCTTTGCTCGGCGCGCTGCTGTGCGCTTCGATCTTTGCAAGCACGCCTGCGCTGAGTGATCCGCCGGATCACGCGCCAGCGCATGGCTGGCGCAAGAAACACGATCCTCGCTATGTCGGTTACACCGGCCGCGAATGGGATCGCGATTACGGCATTCTCGCGGGTTCTTGTCGCCGCAAAGAGATCGGCACCGTGGTCGGTGCTGTCATAGGCGGCGCGATCGGCTCGCAGATCGGTGACGGCACGGGCCGCACCGTCGCCATCATCGTCGGCTCGGTGCTAGGCGGCGTGATCGGCCGCGAGATCGGCGAAGAGCTCGACGAAGGCGACCGCGGTTGCTTCGGTCATGCGCTCGAGCTTGCCGAACCCGGGCATGCGGTGCGCTGGATCAACGAGCGCACCAATGTTTCCTACGTGCTCACGCCGCTCGTCACCAAGGACTCGAAAAACTGCCGGCGCTTCAAGCTCGAAGCCCGCGCCGGCAAGAAGCGCAAGAAGTCCGAAGGCCGCGCCTGCCGCGATGGCGACGGCGTCTGGCGAATGGGCTGAGGGCCGGCCGTGCGGACCAGCGCTGGATCAAGCGGTCCGCAGCTCGGCGATCAAACCATCCTTTTCCCGCCACAGATCGTTGAGCCAACCCTGCACGCGTTCGCGAAACACCGGATCGTTCTGATAGTCGCCACCGAGCAGCTCGGCCGGGATCGGCCGCTCGCGAATCTTCACGCGCACCTCGCGCACCCGGTTCGCGAATAAATCGATCATGGTGGGCCGTCCATCGGGATAGACGATGGTGACATCGAGGATGGAATGCAGCGCGCGGCCCATCGCATCGAGCACGAACGCGATGCCGCCCGCCTTGGGCTTGAGCAGATACGTGAACGGCGATGCCTGCTGCTGATGTTTGGCCGGCGTGAAGCGCGTGCCCTCGACGAAGTTCATGACCGAGACAGGAATATGCATGAACTTCGCACAGGCGCGCCGTGTCGCCTCGATGTCGCGCCCGGCGAGCTCCGGCCGCTTCTCCAGTTGCTGGCGCGAATAGCGCTTCATGAAGGGAAAATCGAGCGCCCACCACGCGAGACCGAGCAACGGCACCCAGAACAGCTGGCTCTTCAGAAAGAACCTCAGCAGCGGTACGCGCCGGTTCAGCGCCGCCTGCAGCATGGGAATATCGACCCAGGTCTGATGATTCGACAGCACCAGGTAGTGGCCGTCGGGCTGCAGCCGCGCATCGATATCGATGACCAGGCGGGTGCTGGTGAACCAGCGGATCAAGGTGGTATTGATGCCGATCCAGCTGGCGGCAATGGCCATGAGCAGCCAATCGCAGGCACGGCGGATCGGACGCAGCGGCAGAATGGCCTTCACCACCGCCACCAACAGCAGCGGCGGGACATGTAATACGGTGTTCGTCGCCAGCAGCAGCGTGCCGAACGCAATTCTTAACCAGCTCATCGCCCGACTCTGTCGCCCGGATGCGGGGCGCGCGCAGCATACATTCCTGTTGCGAATGTGGCGATTTTTCCACCCGAGCCGGCCAATGGCGAGGCGCCGACAGGCCGCCAGTGCCCCACCCATTGCAAAGGGCGGGCGGTTGGTGCCATGGTGCTCCGCATGACCCGCCGCGCGTCGCCAGCCCTGTTCCGGCGAATCACCCGGGCCCTGACCGGCCGGGGCGCGGCCTGGCGCCTGCTGGCATTGATCGCGATTCCGATCGCGGCCCTGAGCTCGGATACGCGCATGCTGAGCGCGGCGCGCCCGCACTCCGAATTCCAGTTCGTCCGCATGCAGTATGTCGGCACGACATTGTTCGGCGGCCGTGAACGGTGGCTGACCGACTGGCCGGACGCGGAAAGTCACTTGATCCGCGGCATCAAGCGGCTGACACGCATCGACACCGCCGACGAAGGCCACTACCTGGGCATCATGGACGATGCGCTGTTCGACTATCCCTGGATCTACGCCGTCGAAGTCGGCCACTGGGCGCTCACCGACGAAGAGATCGCCCGGCTGCGCGAATATCTGCTGCGCGGCGGCTTCCTGATGGTGGACGATTTTCACGGCAGCCTCGAATGGAGCACGTTCATTCAAGGCATGCATCGCATCTTTCCCGACCGGGCCATCGTCGACGTGCCGCCGGACGACGCGGTCTTCCACGTCGCCTACGACCTGGATGAGCACGTGCAGATTCCCGGCATCCAATCGTTGTACAGCGGCCGCAATTACGAGCGCGATGGCTTCGAGCCGCACTGGCGCGGCATCTATGACGACGACGGCCGCCTGATGGTGATGATCAATTTCAACATGGATCTGGGCGACGCCTGGGAACACGCCGACGTGCCGGAATACTCGCTGCTATACACGACGCGCGCCTACAAATACGCCATCAACTATATTCTTTACGCGATGACGCACTGAAAAAGGAAGTGACTAGTCACCAGTCACTAGTCACTTCCTTGTTGCGGCAGCTGCAGCTGGAATTCTTCGATCTCGTCCAGCACCGGACGGGTGTGGCGAATCACGCCGAACGGCCGCTTGTAAGAAATAAACAGCGAAGAGCCGAAGTTGTCTTCCAGCGAATGGCCGGCGCTCATCGACATGGTGCCGCGGCCCAGGCCCAGGCTCTGCTTCACCGAGATGAGATTGGTCCGCTCGCGCGCCCAGGTCGTCTGCGTCGCGTAAGCCACCGACAGGCTGGCGCCCTCGGCAACCTGTACACCGACGCTGGCCAGATCCCGCTGCATGATGGGATCGGTCAATGCCGTGCTGGCAATGTCACGAAACTCGCGGCTTTGAAACCGTGATCGCACCATCAGGCTGAATATCGAATTGGTATGGTCGAACCCGACCTTGGACATCCAGCCGGTGCCGCCGCTGACGGCATTGCTCTGCGCGAAGGCCAGCGAAGCCGTACCCAGCGAGCCGAGCTGACGAGCCACGCCAACGCCGAACGCGGTCACTTCGTCGGCCAGATACTCGCCATGGCCTTCGATGGTGAAGCCCAACGGCGCACCGCAGGCCACGGTGGTATTGGCGAAGGTCGGGCCGTAAGAGTTGCTGGTGAGTGCGTAATCCTCGCGCACCTTGCCGAAGCTCACGGAAAAGTCCGAGCAGCCCTCTTCGGCCAAACGCGTGCGGGTGATCATCGGCGCGGAAATGGATTCGGAATGGCCCAGCGCATCCTTCACGGCCAGGTTCCAGGCCTGGCTCCCCGAGGGCAACGAACGATTGACCGCGAGGCTCCGCTGGTTCAAGCCGGTACCGGCGTCGCTGACCGAGGCGAACAGCGCGTCGGCCACGGTGGGCAGCACGGCCAGGCCGGCGGTCGCCATGCGGCTCGAATTGATCACGTCATCGCGGGTTTCGGAACGCGTGCCGAACTGCATGCCGCCGTAGCGGACCGAGGTGCCCCACATACCGATGCTGCTGACAGCATCGCCCACCCGCAGATTCTCGTCCCCCAACTTCTGGCTGTATGTGGACTGCAGCCGGGTCAGGGTGCCGGTGAGAGCCTTCGGGTCCACGGACGCGACAAAGGTCGAGTCGACCCTGCCGGCATCACTGAGCACCTGGGCATTGATGGACGAATATGCGGGATTCAACGAGGTGGCACGCACGGCCACGGTTTCGGGCTCGGTCACCGTGGGCACGGCGCAACCGGTGAGCGCCAGCGCAGCAACCAGGATGAAGAAAGTCCGTATCGTCGAGGTCATCAAGTCATCCGTTCTGGCGGCGACGGTCAGCGGCACCATGGGGGTCTGGCGGGCGACATTGGCCCAAGCGCACCGGCAGTCTAACAGTGCGGGCCCGGCCGAACCATCAGGTGAGCCTGTAAGTGGGTGCGCGGGTTCGCATTTTTGCCATCCGGTGGGTTATTTTGTCGACCCATGCCGGACAAAGTTCCCGGCCCGGCCCCGGTGGATTCCAGCGCGCATTCGCCCGGGCGGCTTGCCCTGTAACTTCGGCGGTGGCCTGGTGTTCTGTATTTAAAGACGACTTCACCGTGGCAAGACACCCACCGGACACCGCCCAGCGCCAGGACGACTTCGCAAGCTTCATGCGTGCCTATCAGGACATGGTCTTCAGCACTGCCGCCCGGATTACCGGCCGCGACGGCCCGGCTGAAGACATTACCCAGCAGGTCTTCCTGAAGGCATACGAGAACTTTGCGCAGTTGAGCACCAGCCCCGCTGCCGGCGGCTGGCTCAAGACCGTGGCTCGCAATCTCTCGCTCAACCACGCCACCCGCTATCGGCGCCGCTGGCGGTTCTTTTCCGAGATGCGCAGCGATGATGACGATGACGACACGGACTTCGAGATTCCGCAGCCGGACGGCGCGAGCGCGGTCGACCTCGACGCGGAGACCCGCCGAGAGATCGTGGCCGCGGCCTTGAACCAACTTCCCGACCATCGCCGCCTGCCCCTGGTGCTGTACCACTTCGAAGAAATGTCCTACGAGCAGATCGCCCAGCAACTCGGCGTTTCGCTGGCGAAAGTGAAGATCGACATCCTGCGCGCACGCGCAACGCTGGCAAAACATCTCGCTGCCCGCGGCCTCACGGCGGATTGCTTCTAGAGAACCGCCATCATGAACACTCCCATGAACCCGAACGAACAGCGCGAACAGCAACTGGCACAGCTGATCGACAAGGCTCTGCGCGACCAACCGTTGCGCCGCGCCCCCGACAGCCTCGAAGCGAAAGTGATGGCGGAGATCGCGCGCCGCGCGGCCGCGCCTTGGTGGCAAGGCAGTTTTGCGAGTTGGCCAGTCGCAGCTCGTTTGTTGTTCCTCATTGCCTCGGCAGGGTTTGCAAAGCTGATCCTCAGCGCCACCGCGCTGGTGGTCGCGCCGCTCGATCCCGGTGCTCGTGGCGCCGCGCTGTTCGCGGATGTCGCGTGGATTCATTCGTTGTTTGCTGCCATCGGAGCCGCGGCGCGCGCGCTGCCATCGTTGTGGATCTACGGCGCGCTGGCAGTAATCGCAGTTCTCTATCTCACGTTGTTCGGCGTCAGCGCGGCTGCGTACCGAACGTTGTATGCGCCCCGCTGACGGGCGCCTGGTGTTTCGTATGAATTTTCTGTTTCGCAAATTACTCCTGATCGCGCTGCTGGCGTGCCTTGGCGGCACACACGTTGCCATGGCCCAAGAACCAGCGGCGGAGCTCGAGACGCAGGCGCAGCTCGAAGTCGAGCGCGCTCGCGAAGAGATCGAGCGTGCCAAGAACGAGATCGAGCGCAAGCTCGAGCTGCGCATCAAGAGCCGTAACGACAATGTGGTCATGAACATCGGCGACGACTCGACGTTGCCGGCGGGCGAGTATGCCGATGCAGTGGTCGCGATTCTCGGCTCGGCAACGTCCGCAGGCGAAGTGGGCGAAGTGGTGATGGCGATTGGTGGCGATGCTTCAGCCACCGGCCCGGTGGGCGATGCCGTGGTCGCCATCTTCGGCAACGTGCATGTCGATGCCGAAGTGGGCCAGGACGTCGTGGCGGTATTCGGCAATGTGCGCCTTGGGCCCAATGCCGTCGTCAATGGCGAGCTGGTTTCGATTGGCGGCACTATCGAGCGCGATCCCACGTCGGTCGTGCTTGGCCCGCAACAGCAGATCGCCTTCGGTCAACGGCTGGGCAACCTGGAGTGGCTGAAGCCCTGGTTCAATTGCTGCCTGCTGTACGGCCGTCCGCTGGCTTTCCAAGCCGACATCAGCTGGGCCTGGTGGCTGGTGGCCGGCTTTCTCGGCTTCTACGTTCTGCTGGCGCTGATGTTCGATCAGAGCCTGCAACGCTGCGTCGAGACCCTGGAGCAACGCCCAGCACAGTCGGTGGCCGCAGCCGTTCTCGCCGTAGTGCTCTCGCCGGTGCTGATCATCGTGCTGCTCATCACTGTCATCGGCATCGCGATCGCGCCGTTCTTCGTGATCGCTTTGATGGGCGCCAGCCTGTTCGGCAAGGCTGCAGTGCTGGCCGCGCTGGGTCGCCGTATTACTCGCTTCACCGGCGTCGGCGCGTTCGGTCATATTGCGGTCGCGACGCTGCTCGGCGGATTGATTGTGATGCTGCTGTACACGGTGCCGGTCTTTGGCTTCATCATCTCCAATCTGATCGGCGCGCTGGGCTTGGGCGTGGTGGCGTATACGGTGCTGTTGGCTCTGCGTTCAAACCAGGCATCGCCAGCACCAGCGGTCGCGAATGTTTCCTCTGCGCCCGAAGCCGCGGCGAGCGCCGCAACCATGACCTCAGGCGCAGCGATTGACGGCAACAGCACTGTGCCACCGGCCAGCGCGCCGCCCTCCATGAATCCGACCAACGCCGAGCTGAACGCTCTGCCACGCGCCGGCTTCTGGATTCGTATGGGCGCGCTGGCCCTCGACGTGCTGCTGATCGCGATCGTCGTCAATATGCTCGATCCGTTAGATGATTTCTTCGTCCTGGCGTTGGCTGGTTACGGCGCGCTGATGTGGAAGCTGCGAGGCACGACGGTCGGCGGGATTATTTTCAACCTGCGCGTGGTGCGCACCGACGGCCGCGACATCGAATGGGAGACGGCCATCGTGCGCGCCCTCGGATGTCTCCTGTCGGTGATTCCGCTCGGGCTGGGCTTCATCTGGATGGTGTTCGACAGCAATCGACAGACGTGGCATGACAAGATCGCCGGCACCGTGGTGGTACGCGTGCCGAGAAATCAGCCCCTCGTCTGAACGGCCGTAGGTCGCCTGAATGAAGTCATTCAGCTGCAAGGGCTGGTTAAGTTCGCAGCTGGCGACCCTCCGGCGGCGAAGCTACATTCGCCGCAATGGCATCCTCGATTTTCCACACGGTCGAACCTGAAAGACCCGATCGGACGGTGATCGGCGTGGTCTCCGACACGCATGGTTTGCTGCGCCCCGAGGCGCTCAAGCACCTCATGGAAGTGGAATCCATCATTCATGCAGGTGACATCGGCGCGCCCAATATCCTGGAGAAACTGGCAACGGTGGCGCCGGTGCGTGCCGTTCGCGGTAACAACGACAAAGGCGCGTGGGCTGAATCGATTCCTGAATCGTTGTCACTGCAAGTGCGCGGCCATGCCATTCATGTCGTGCACGACCTGGCGCAAATCGACTTGAGCCCGGCGGCGGCCGGAGTCTCGGTGGTCATCAGCGGCCACTCGCACAAACCGAAGCTCGAGCAGCGCGAGGGCGTACTGTTCGTCAATCCAGGCAGCATCGGACCGCGCCGCTTCCGGTTGCCCGTTGCTTTGGCAAAGCTGTACGTGAGCGACACGGGCGTGCAGGCCGAAATCGTCGAGCTGCGCCTGCCAGGTTGAGGAAATCGCGTAGTTCGCCGGCCACCCGAGGTCGGTTTCAATATCGCCCGGAACAGGATTGGCGATGCTGAACGCGGCGCCTGGCGCTGCGGGAATCTGCGTCACATCACATCTCTATCGTCGGACGGCTTCTATTCTCGACGTCATGTGCGAACGTTTCGTCATAGCAAACCAGGCAGCCGTGGAGCACGAGTTTCCGCCGCAGCACGCGTGGTGGCGATTCGAGCCCAGCTTCAATGTTTCCACTCGCAACAACGTGCCGGTGGTGCGCCTGTTCGAGAACGAAACTGAAGGCGTGATGATGCGCTGGGGTCTGATTCCCGACTGGGCCGAAGGCGATCCCCGGAAGGCCTGCACGACTCACGCGTCCAGCGACGAACTGGACAGCAACGAGGCGTTCAGCGGAGCATGGTGGCGCGGGCAGCGTTGCATCGTGCCGGTCTCCGGCTTCTACGGCTGGCAGCTCACCAGCCAACAGTACCTTCAGCCCTATTTTGCGCGGCTGGTGAATCGCACCG
This sequence comes from Steroidobacter sp., assembly GCF_036406195.1. Taxonomy (GTDB): domain Bacteria; phylum Pseudomonadota; class Gammaproteobacteria; order Steroidobacterales; family Steroidobacteraceae; genus Steroidobacter. The sequence goes on along the minus strand of NZ_DASWVW010000020.1, from coordinate 56,833 downwards.
TGTTCGGCGTCGCGGCGCTCTGGGACCGCACCATCAACGAGGACGAGGATGACGTGATCGAAGGCTGCGCGCTGATCACCGTTCCCGCCAACGATCTGCTCGCCGACGTTCACAACACGTCACAACGCATGCCCGCGATCCTGCATCGTGACGAGTACGAGCTCTGGCTGCGCGGCCCCAACGCCCGAGCCCGCGCTCTATTGCGCACCTATCCGCAAGAGAAGATGGTGGTGCATGCCGTCAGCCCGCGCATCAACTCTCTCAAGTACAACGACGAGCAGCTGATCCGGCCGGTGCTGTTCGGCTGACGCGAGCAGGCGGCGAATTCGATTCGGTTTCCCCCCTGGATCGAGGAGGGGGATCGAGGAGGAGGATCGAGGAGGGGGATCGAGCCGTGGCTGCGAGGCACCACGGCCCGCGCTGCGATCAGGCTATTTCCTGAATTGCAGCGAGTACTTGCCGATGTCGTAGTCGAAATTGTAGTAGCCCTTGTCCATTTCGGTCAGATTGACGCCAGTCATCGGGTTGCCGACAAATCTACGATCATCGTAACCGGTCGCTCGCAGCTGTAGTGCGGAGCAGGCCGTCCAGTGCATGTCCCAGTTTCGAATGCCCTTCAATGCAATCACGTGGAACAGCTGCTCGAGCGTTTGCCCTGCGTTGCTCTGGGTAAAGATCAGGATCGTGCCCGGTTGTTGCTCCGCCTTGAAATCCTCCATGTTGTCGTCGTCGTCCGGCGTGTAGCGCATGTTGGGCACCATCTTGAACTCCCCGACCGTGCGGTGCGCCGGTCGCTTGAGCGTGCCCGCGACGATTCTGTCGGCATCATCGCCGGACAATGTCTTGGCGAACTCGGTGTAAAAGCTGATCGTGCAGCCCGCCGGCACCTTGGCGTATCCATCTTTGGGCGCCCAAGCTCCGTGGCCGACAATATAAACATTCTTTCTAGCCATATTTTTCTCCTTGTTACGAGTGACCATCCAATCCATCGAGTTGCCGCAACTGCCGACCGCAAGCAGAGGACGACCCAGGTGGCGCGATATATCACAACTGCGCCGCTCTCGGGCGGTGATTTGACTCGGTTCTGCCGTAATGGCGGCAGCGGCGTTCTATTTGACAGTCAGCGCCGTATACGCCAACCCGTCCGGCTCGCGGCCGGCTTTGAGGCGATTCACGATCTCGAGTGTCTCCAGATCGATCACGGTGATGGTGTCGGCGTTGGTGTTGGCGACAAAGGCGAGCGACAGAGGCTCGGGCATGAGGATGCCGACCGGCACGGGGCCATTGCCGAATTGTGACACCAGGGGGCGCGACTCGCCGTTCGAGCGCTGCTCGCCTTCCTGTTGCATGGGAATGCGCGCGATCTTTTCTTTGGTCACCGTATCGAACACCGCCACGTCGCCGGACTTGGCATTGGAGATCAGTGCGCGAGTGCCGTCGGGAGTGAACTTCACTCGAATGGGAACCTCGCCGGGCACGAGCGTGCCAGTGACGCTCAAGGTCGCGGGATCGACGATGGAAACCGTGTTCGCATCCCGGTTGGTCACCCACACTTCGCTGCCGTCGGGCGCCACCGCGATGCCTTCGGCGCCGCGACCGGTAGCAATATCGGTGATGCGCTGGCGAGTCGACAGGTCGATGGCCGTGCTCGTGCCCGAACCGATGTTGGCGGTGAAGGCGCGGCGATGTTTCGGACTGACCGCCACCATATGCGAGCCGACCTGGTCGGTGGCGATCGCATGTTTCACCTTGCCGTCGTTCACGCCCACGATGAGCAATGCCTTGCTGGCCTCGACTGTGACGGCGACTTCATCGCCCTGCAGCCACTCGATGCCGTGCGGACGGCTGTAGTTGCCGAGATCGATGGTTCGCAGCACCTTCTTGCGGGGCACGTCCACGACGGTCAGCGTCTTGCCCGGATTCGTCGAATCGCCGTAGTTGGTGATCACGGCGGTCTTGCCATCATCGGACACCGCGATTTCGTGTGGCCCATCGCCCGTGGGCAGCGTTGCCTTCACCTGACTGGTAGCAAGATCGATGAACGACACCGTGTCATCGGATTTGTTGAGTACCAGCAGCGTGCCGGAAGGCGCCGCCGCACCGGCGGCGGCATTCGCGCCAGTGACCAACAACAAGCACAACAGCGACGACCACGCCAGATGTCTCATCTTTGCTCCATCAAGTTGCCGCGCGGCGCATCAGCGTGCTCTTGCCGAACAGCGATTCGATCAGATCCACCGCGAGCAGCGCGGTCTTGTTGCGCACGTCCAGCGCCGGGTTCAATTCCATCACGTCCAACGAGCCCATGCGACCGGTATCCGCGATCATTTCCATGCACAGCTGCGCCTCGCGATACGACGGCCCGCCGGGGATGGTGGTGCCCACGCCGGGGGCGATCTCCGGGTCCAGGAAATCGACATCGAAACTCACGTGCAGATGCGTGTTGTCGTCCAGCCCGAGCAGCGCCTGCTCCATGGTCTGCCGCATGCCGACCTCGTCGATATAGCGCATGTCGAACACTTCCAGTCCCTGCTCGTGCACGAAACGCTTCTCCAGCGGGTCGACGCTGCGAATGCCGATCTGCCGGAGCCACGCAGGATCGATGGCCGGCTTGTGGCCGCCCAGCTCCGTCAATTGCGGCGGACCGAAACCGCACAGACAGGCCACCGGCATGCCGTGAATGTTACCGCTGGGCGAAAGCTCGGGCGTGTTGAAATCAGCATGCGCATCGAGCCAGAACACACGCAGCTTCTTGCCTCGCTCGCGACAGTGGCGCGCGACGGCGCTGATCGAGCCGATGCCCAGACAATGATCGCCACCGAGCAGAATGGGCAACTGGCCCTGCTGGAGCGCTGCATACATTGCTTCGTGCACCAGGCGATTCCATTCGGTGACTTCGGCCAGGTGCCGATAGCCTTCGATCGGCTGCTGCCAGGGATTGCCCGGGCCGTTGAGGTTGCCGCGATCGATCACCTGCAAGCCGCGTCCCACCAGCGCTTCGCGCAACCCAGCCACTCGCATCGCTTCGGGCCCCATCGACGAGCCGCGATCGCTAGCGCCCACGTCCGTAGGTGCTCCGATCAGCGCGACCGTCCGCGTCCTGCTCGTGGTCGACAACGAATCCATCGTCTTGGATTGCGTGCTCATGCTCGAATCCTCTCTTTGGAGCGACAGCTCATCAGTGCCACGCTGCTGCCGGCCGCGCCTGGGCATTGTACTCCAGCAGCTCGAGGCCCCGGCGGCGGCTGCGCGTCGTGAACTGCTCACCGGAATGCTGCCAACCCAACGACCTGCGGACCGCCGGGTGTTCCGCCGGATTCGTGAAAGCGCGGAAATTGCTCGGTGCATCGATGGATGCAGCGATATCTCTATAATACCGGCCGCGTCGAGCCACTCCGGCATGGGAGACTGCGTGCAATCCATCATCTCGGTCCGCAACCTGGTCAAGACCTATGCGTCGGGGTTTCAGGCCCTCAAGGGCGTCGACCTCGAGATCCGCCGCGGTGAAATCTTTGCACTGCTCGGGCCGAACGGCGCCGGCAAGACCACGCTCATCGGCATCATTTGCGGCATCGTCAATCCGACTTCGGGCACCGTCACAGCCGACGGGCACGACATCCGCAAGGAGTATCGCGCGGCGCGCTCCAAGATCGGACTGGTGCCGCAAGAGCTCACCAGCGACGCGTTCGAAAGCGTGTGGGCGACGGTGAACTTCAGCCGTGGCCTGTTCGGCAAGCCGCCCGATCCGGCCTACCTGGAAAAGGTGCTGAAGGACCTGTCGCTCTGGGACAAGAAGGACAGCACCATCCTGTCGCTGTCGGGCGGCATGAAGCGTCGCGTGATGATTGCGAAAGCACTGTCGCATGAGCCCCAGATCTTGTTTCTCGACGAGCCGACCGCGGGCGTCGACGTGGAGCTGCGACGTGACATGTGGGAGATGGTGCGCGGGCTGCGCGCCAACGGCGTCACCGTCATCCTCACCACGCATTACATCGAAGAAGCCGAAGAAATGGCCGACCGCATCGGCGTGATCAACAAGGGCGAGATCATCCTGGTCGAAGACAAGAAGGTGCTGATGCGCAAGCTCGGCCGCAAGCAGCTGATCTTGCACCTGCAGTCGCCGCTGCAGGCGGTGCCGCCGCAGCTCGCCAATCGTCAGCTGGAGCTGGCCGCGGACGGCAACGAGCTCATCTACACCTTCGATGCTCAGGCCGATGCTACCGGCATCGCCAGCCTGTTGCGGCAACTCAACGAGCTGGGCATCGATTTCAAGGATCTGCACACCAGCGAAAGCTCGCTGGAGGAAATCTTCGTCAGCCTGGTGCACAAACGATGAACACTTACGGCATCAGCGCCATCTATCGGTTCGAGCTGGCACGCTGGTTTCGCACGCTGGTGCAGAGCCTGCTGTCGCCGGTCATTTCCACGTCGCTGTACTTCGTGGTGTTCGGTGCCGCCATCGGCTCGCGCATGGCCCAGATCGAGGGCGTGAGTTACGGCGCTTTCATCGTGCCCGGCCTGATCATGCTGTCGGTGCTCACGGAGAGTATTTCCAACGCATCTTTCGGCATCTATATGCCGCGTTACTCAGGCACCATCTACGAGGTGCTGTCGGCACCGATCTCCGCGATGGAGATCGTCTTCGGCTATGTCGGTGCGGCAGCCACGAAATCTTTGATGCTCGGCCTGGTGATCCTCGCCACCGCGCGATTGTTCGTGGATTTCAGCATCGAGCATCCATTCTGGATGATCTCGTTCCTGGTGCTCACCTCGATCACCTTCAGCCTGTTCGGCTTCATCATCGGCATCTGGGCGAGCGGCTGGGAGAAGCTGCAGATCGTACCCATCATGATCGTGACACCGCTGGCGTTCCTCGGCGGCAGCTTCTATTCCATCAGCATGCTGCCGGAGCTCTGGCAGAAGGTGGCGCTGTTCAATCCGGTGGTGTATCTGATCAGCGGCTTCCGCTGGAGCTTCTACGGCGTCTCAGACGTGGCCGTGGGCTTGAGCTTGTTCATGACCATGCTGTTTCTCGCGGTGTGCCTGACGCTGATCTGGTGGATCTTCAAGACCGGCTACCGATTAAAGAGCTGAAGTGCGCGGCCGCAACCTGCCGCGCGCGTTCTCATGAAATGTGGTGCTGACGGTTACAGGCCGAACAGCACGCTCAGCGTTGCTTGATCCAGGCGGCTCTCGCCCATGATGTCGTTGGACTGCAGGTCGTCGCTGCGCTGATACTCGAGCCGCGCAGCCCAGCGCGGCAAGAACGCCCACTCTATGCCGGCACCGATGCTGAAAACTTCGTCGCTGTAGTCGCGCTCGATCGGCCGGCGATTGATCGCCGTGGGGCTATCTACGATCATCCGAGTCTCGACTTCCTGTTTCGCGAAGAACACGCCGCCGCGCAGGAACACCTGCCACTGCTCGCTCAGCGGCAACGAACCGAGCACCGACACCGCAGGCCCGGTCGAGCGCACAGTGTAGGTACTCAGGACATCGGGCACTGAGATCGGCGCGTCAGCCACCGCTGAATAACGTTCCGCCAGCGACGCTTCACCTGCGTTCACGTAAGAGAGCTCCGCCGCCAGATACTTGTTCACGCGATAACCCAGTGCAACATTCCAACCCACGTCGCTCTGATCCGCCGTGACTTCGGTTGGCTGCATGGGGATGACTACCGGGTCGACCAAGATCGGCGGAAACAGGCGGATGGGAACCGAACCGTCGGGAAGCGGATCGAGCCTCGGAAGGGTCGCGATGATGAGCGGCCCGACGCCCGCACCCTTGTCCAGCCGCTGTTCGCTGCGACCGCCGGCGGCGCCGACATAGAAACCGGGTTCTGCCGCTTCGGTGATTTCACCAGTCAGCGAAACAAGAAACATGGCCGACGCAGCCGCGTAGCCCCAAATCCCACGATCCATTCGCGCGCTCCGTGACATCGTACGATTGCACCTGGTGGGTGCAGAGGATGCAATCGTACGACATATGTGAGCTACGCGTGCGCTCAAATTTTACTTTGCTCAACCTCCTTCGGTGGTCGCAGCCAGCGGCGGGCCGGAAAACTCAGTCTCGACGATGACCTCGACTTCATCGCTCACGCCCAATTTGGTGCCGGGCGCGGGAATGCCGTAACTCACCCCGAACTCGGAACGCTTCAGCACGCCCGTAGCGGAAAAGCCGATGCGCGCATTCGGGTCCATGGGATGGCCGCGATAGCCGCCGTTGAATTTCGCATCCAGCACCATCGGCCGCGTCACGCCATGCAGGCTCAGCTCGCCATTGATGCGCATGGTGCGGGCACCGGTCGGCTCGACGCTGACGGAACGGAATGTGATTTCCGGATACCTGGCCGCGTCCAACCAGCCTTCGCCGAGCAGCTCGGCATTGAAGTCCAGGACCTTGGGATCGGGATAGTCGGTCTCGAGCGATTTCGCATCCACCGTCACCGTGACGCTGGACGCGGCCAGATCGTTCGGATCGAATTGCAGCTGCGCGGTCGCGTTCTTGAAACGTGCCGTATAGTTGGAGAAGCCCAGGTGATCGACACGGAACAGGATGCTGGTATGAGAGGGGTCGATGGTGTACGCGCCGGCAGGAACATTCACGGGTTCCTCGGCCGTGGCGGCTGCGGCTGGCGGGGTGGCCTGCGCGGTGGGTTCCTTGGTTGCTTCCTGCTTCGGAGCGCAGGCAGCCAGCGCCGCGAGCACGCCAGATACGAGCAATCGGTTCATCTGTAGTTCCTCCAGTATCCGATATGAGTGCAGAATCGGTACCGCGCCCCGGCGCGGAGAATTCGTCAGCTGACTTGAAGACGAACGGGTTGCCGGCACTCCGACACCTGTTCGATATTATGTGTGGGGGCCAACCGGCCAGCCGGTTGGCCGCCGGAATGGCAACGCGAACCAGCAGTATGGACACATGCGAGGCACGATGCGACAGCTGATCATCAGCCTGATCCTGGCCGTAGGTCTGTGGCAGCCCGCCAAGGCCGACGAATCATTACCCGAGATCCACATTTCCGACGTGGAGCTGTTCTTCCGCGTCTACGACGCCGCCAACGGCTCGCCCTCCGCACGGGCGTTGCAAACCGATTACCTCGATGCGGGCAGCGACGGCCTGCGGCAGTTCATTCCTCATCGAATCATTTCCGCCACGGAATTGGCGGACGCCATTAGCAAACATCGCGACACGTACGAGCAAGCGCGAACCTGCGCCGTTGAGCTGCCCGATGTGCGGCAGCGGCTCGCGGCGGTACTCGAAAAACTCGGCGAGATTTATCCGGAGGCCAGGTTCCCGCCCATCACGATGGTGATCGGCCGGGGCAGCAGCGGCGGCACTACGGGCCGCGCCGGCGTACTCATCGGAATCGAGACAGTCTGTGGCGCGGACTGGCTGCAAGCCGACGTCGGCGACCGGCTCGTCCATCTCATCGCGCACGAATACGCCCATGTGCAACAGCCCATCGTCGAGAGCAGCGGCAATCCCAGCGATGGCCAGTTCACGGTGCTACAGGTATCGCTGGTCGAAGGCGTGGCCGAGCTGCTCGCCGAGCTGACGTCCGGGAGCATTTCCAACGTTCACTTGCAGCGCTATGCCGCCGGACGCGAGCGCGAGATCGAGCGCGCCTTTCTGGACGACATCAACAAGACCGATCTGTCGGCCTGGCTCTACAACGGCCGCGGCACCCCCGAGCGCCCGGGCGATCTCGGCTACTGGGTCGGGTACCGTATCGCCAAGCAGTTCTACCAGCGCTCGCCGGACAAGCGGGCCGCGATACGCGAGTTGATCGCAGCTGAAGATCCACAAGACATCCTCAGGCGCAGCGGCTGGGTCGAACGGGTGCGCCCGGCAATTCGGTAAGCGTCCGATTCCTGAATGCGACTGCCTCCAAAACCGCTCCGATCGCGAACAAGCAACGCGATAGGACCGCAAAGGTGGGTTTCATGTTCAGGTATGCACTGCTGGCTTCCGCTCTGCTCTTGACCGGCTGCGCTTCGCACGAGGGCCGGCCGAGCAATGCCCGGGGCGCCTCGGTGGGCCCGGTGCCCGTGACCGTGACTCGGGATTTCGTGTTCACCCCCAGGGATTGGCCCCAGGAGCTCAGGGCGGACCTGTACAAGCCGGGCGGCAACGGCCCGTTTCCGGGCGTGATCATGATCCACGGCGGCGGTTGGGAAGGCCGGTCGCGCGAGGACATGAACGAGATTGCCCAGCGCGTCGCTGAACGCGGTTACGTGGTGCTGAACATGTCGTACCGCTTCGCCCCGCATTGGCGCTTCCCGGCGCAGCTCCAGGACGTGCAGCAGGCGGTCCTGTGGTTACGCGCGCATGCTTCGGATTTGAACGTGCTCAAGAACCGCATCGGCACGTGGGGCTATTCGGCTGGCGCACACCTGGCGGCGCTCGCCGGCGTCACCAGCCCGAACGACCGGTGGTTCGTCGAAGGCTCGCGCGTGCAGGCCGTCGTGGCCGGCGGCACGCCGGTCGATCTGCGCTACTACAAGAACGGCCCGCTGACCAAGGGCCTGACCGGCGTCGCCTATGAAGAGAATCCTGGCCTGTGGCGCGAAGCCTCGCCCTTGGCCCTGGTGAGCAGCGACGATCCGCCGATGTTCCTGTACCACGGCACGTTCGATTTCACGGTGGGTGACAATAACGCCCATGCCATGTACCAGGCGCTGAACGCCAATGGCGTACCGGCCGAGCTGTACCTGATGCGCGGCCTGGAGCACCTGAGCACATTCGTGGTCGACCGGCCGGTGGACAACGGCATCGACTTCCTCGACCTGTACCTGCGCCAGGCCAAACCCAAACTGGTCGATGAATCGGCGGGGGACAGCCGCATCCGCCGCTGACCTTCGCGGACATCGTCGCCCCACGATGTAACGGCCGTGGAGCTGCAGACGAGGCGATCCCCAGGCGAACGAATTCTGGGCTACCATCGCGCCCATGTCCGGGCGCAGAACAAGCATCAACGACGTCGCCAAGGCCGCCGGCGTCGCCATCAAAACAGTATCGCGGGTTCTGAACAATGAACCCAATGTTCGGGATGAAACCCGCGCGCAAGTGCTGGCCGCCGTCAAACGGTTGAACTATCACCCGAGCCTGTCGGCACGCAGCCTCGCCAGCCGCCGTTCCTATCTGGTCGGACTGGTCTACGACAACCCCAGCGCCAACTACACCATCGAGGTGCAGCGTGGCGCGCTGGCGCGTTGTCGCGAAGCCAAGTTCCTGCTGTTGCTGCACGAAGTGGCCGGACGCAGCGAAGAGGTGATGCAGGACATCCTCACCTTCGCCAACCAGACGCATCTGGACGGGCTGATCGTGGCGCCGCCGCTGAGCGAATCGGCCGAGCTGATCAACGCGCTCGACGCCCAGGCCTTGCCGTTCGTACGCATCGCGCCCAATGAAATCAAACATAGCTCGCCGTACGTGGACATCGACGACGAAGCCGCGGCGCGCGAGATGACCGAATATCTGATCGGCCTCGGCCATCGCAGCATCGGTTTCATCATCGGCCGCCCCGGTCACTTTGCCAGCGGCGAGCGCCTGCGCGGCTACAAGGCAGCCTTGAAGAATCACAAGATCCCGTATGTGTCGGAGTACGTGCGCCAGGGCGATTTCCTGTTCGACTCGGGATTGGAAATGACGCGCCAGTTGCTGGCGCTGCCAAAGCGGCCGACCGCAATCTTCGCAGGCAACGACGACATGGCGGCGGGTGCGCTCATGGCCGCGCACGAAATGGGCGTGTCCGTGCCTCGAGAACTGTCGGTCGCCGGTTTCGACGACGCAGCGATCGCCCGCACGGTATGGCCACCACTCACCACCATCTGCCAACCGACCTATCAATTGGCCTATCGCGCCGCCGACCTGCTGCTGGAAATGGTCCTCTCCGGCACCACTCCGAAGCCCGCGCGGCTGGCACATTCTTTGGTGCGGCGGGATTCCACAGGCGTCGCGCCCAAACCCAAGTAGCGTTACGGCTTACGGCGGTGCTTGCTCAGCGCAGCGTGACGCCGCACAGAGCACACGAGTGGCGGCCATCTCCAGCGCTTCGATGTGCGTCTTCAGATAGTCGAGCTCCCGCTGCAAGCTGGTGTGCACTTGCATCGCATGGCGTAGCGGCTCGGGCTGGTTCATGAAGAGTTGCGTGAGCTCCTTATCGTCGAATCGCAACAGCCCGACCGTAGTCCGTGCCACCTCGCCGCGCGCCTGCTCCCACTGCGCGCCGAATCTGGCTGCATCGATCGGCACGGGATCGAAGCTCATCGCGGCCCATTGCCGTGGCGTGGCCGGTTGCCCGGTGTCGGATTGCGCCGGTCCGTCGTCCTCCGGCAGGAAATAACGATCGTTGGTCATGGTCGACCTCCTGCCAGGAAGGATCGGCCCAGAGAATGAGATTACCCTGGCTGTATGCCTTCCAGACGTGCCTTCCAGACGTCGAAGGCGCGCGCCGAATGTTTCGGACGCGCGCCTCCGACTCACCCTGCGCTACTTCAAGGCGTCACGGACTGGACGATCGGATCCAGGAACGGCGCCAGCACGGCATAGTCGCCGTTCCAATCGGTGTCATTCCACACGCGCTCGGTGGGCGTCTCCTGGGTTAGCGGATCGGCCTGCGGACCGGCGCGCACGGCGACGATATCCAGGCTCGGAATGACCACGATCAAGCTGTCGCCCAAGCCCCAGGCCCAAAACGCGTCACGCGGTACGTTCGGCAACAGGCCGGTCGCATTCGTCCACCACAGCACGCCATAGTTGGTGGTCGCGCCCGGGAAGTTCGCTTCGTCCGGATTGCTCAGTGCCGCGTTTGCCTCCGGAGGCGTGCTCACCAGCTGCACGAACGCTTCCGACAACACTCGCTGATCGTTGGCCCACATACCCTTGCGTAGGAACAACAGACCCACGCGCGCCATCGCATTGGCGTTCGCGAATATGCCGGAAGCGAGCTCGCGGTTGTGAGGAATGGTATCGCCTTGCGGACGAAACGCGTTGTCGCGCCAGTGGATATCGGACGTAGAGCCGCCACCCGCGGGACCCGTCGTGCTGTTCAAGCCCAGCACACTCCAGACATCGGTGCGCAGTACCTCCGAGAGGTCCTGATTGAACACGGCCGTCAATGTTTCGGACAGCCAGTTCAAACCGCCGTCGGAATAGAACCAGGTGGTACCGGGCTGATAGATCAACGTCGGATTGGCGTCGTTCGGCGGCGGCAAGGTATATGCGCCGGTCTTGGCGAAGCCAGCGGTATGCGTCGCCAGTTGCAGCACGGTGATATCGCCGAGCCAGCCAGTGCCGGCATTCGAGGCCGGAATGGCGCCGATGGTCGGCAGCCGTGTCTGCGCGGCATCGCCAACCGCGAGCAACCCTCTATCGATTGCCAAGCCCAGCGCGATGCCGCCGATCGACTTGGTCGTCGACTTCATGTCATAGCGCTGGTCGATCTCGCCCCACGAGTGGACGATGCGACCATGGCGCACGATCATGCCGGCGTTGTCGGCCGGATTCACGGTGCCGCTGGTCGATGCATACGTCGCCGCTTGTACGAGCAGCGCTTGATCCATGCCAACGTCGGCCGCGGCGGCGACGCGCGCCCAGCCATGATCTTCCGTGTCGTTGGCAGCATCGGATGCTGGATATGTCGCGGGATTCACGGTGACGGCAACTGTATCGGTGCCGCTCGCGCTGCCATCACTCACCGTCAAGGTCAGCACATAGCTGCCAGCCGACGGGAACGTCACGGTCGTCGCGGCGGAGGTCGCCGATGCAAACGTCACACCGGTCGGGCCACTGGTCGCGCTCCATTCATAAGTCAGCGATGTGGATGAATCGTCTGTTGCCGATCCCGACACCTCGACCGTGTTGGTCGGCCACTCGATCGTGTGATCCGCACCGGCATTCACTGTCGGCGCAGCGTTGGCCGGCGGTGGTGTTGATGGTGGATTTGATGGTGGCGACTGCGTAGGCGGAGGTTCTTGCGCGCCTCCGCTATCGCCGCCACCGCCACCGCCGCCGCAGGCGGCAATCGCGACGACAGACACTGCGCTGATCGCCAGCAGGCGACAGCGCCGAAAGAATTCAGAACGAGAGTCGATTTGCTCTCGCGACGTGACGCGCATTGATTTTCCCTCGCATGTTCTCGCGCTCCAGTTGGTGCGCGATGCCAACAACGCTCTTGGCTTTCGGAAAGGTCCGAGACCTCGTCAGAAAAACCACTGAGCCCGATATGCAGCTCGCATGCCGACCGGCAGCGCGCGACATTGCTGGGGATGGGAATGTTTCTATTGTATTTTCTGCAATGAAGCTGGCCGGCGTTGGTAATGTTTGCTCAACCGGAAGCTTCCAAGGGGCGGCCGAGAACCGGCCGCCCGCGAATTGTTGCTCAGCGACGTGCGGTTAACGGCTCGGCTTGATCGCCCAGTCCACCGCCCACGGCCAGCGCGAGATCGACGGTATTCAGCAATGCATCGCGTTGCGCCGCCACGAGGTCGATCTGTGCCTGATACAAGCCACGACGCACGTCGAGCAATTCCAGGTACGAAATGTCACCCTGGTCGTAGCGCAGCTCGGCCAGCTCCGTGGCACGGCTGAGCGCCTCGACCTGCTCGTTGTTGGCTTCGCGCACGCCAGCAATCAATGATTGGCCTTGCAGCGTATCCAACACTTCGCGGAATGCCTGCTGCACGGTCCGCGCATACTCGGCCTTGCGCTGCTCCCTCACCGCCTCGGCGCGAGAAACATTTGCTCGCAACCTGCCGCCCTGAAAGAGCGGCTGCAGAATGCCCCCAGTCGCCGACCATGCCTTGGACGGGCCGGTGAACAGGTCATCCAGCTCGGGGCTGACCGACCCGAATGCGCCAGTGATGCTGATGCTCGGGAACAGCTGAGCGCGAGCGACACCGATCTCGGCTGCCGACGCATTGAGTGCCGCTTCGGCCGCACCGATATCCGGACGCTGCGCCAACACCGACGACGGCAACGCCGCCGGCAGTTGCACCGGCCCCGGCAAGTTGATGCCTTGCACGCTGATGGCTTCATCGACCAGGGCCTTGGGCGAACGTCCCAGTAACACTCCGAGCGCGTTGGTGAGCTGAACCACCCGCAACTCCAGCTGCCGCGTGGAAACGCGCGTAGCGGCAGCGTCCGCTTGGGCACGCTTATAAGTGAACTCGTCACTCTCGCCCGAATCGAAGCGCAGCTTCTCCAGCGCCGCGGCCTCCTCGCGTGAAGTCAGCGTGTCGCGTCCTCGCGCCAACTGTTCGGCCGCCGCGATCAGCGAGTAATAGACGCGCGCCACTTCGCCGGTAAGGCTGAGCTTGGTCGCCTCGCGGCCGTATTCGCTGTTCAACAGCAGAGCACGCGCCGATTCCGATGCGCGCTGATACTTGCCCCACAGATCCAGCTCGTATCCCACCGTGCCCTGCACCGTGTACAGAGTTTGATGTGTAGGAAAGCCGGGGATATCACCCAACCCCTGCTGCTGCAGTGACGACTCGCTTTGCTTGGATCGCGTGGCGTTGCCGTCGAGATCGATCCTCGGCAGGCGATCGGCATTGGCAATGCGAAGGAACGAACGCGCTTCCATGACCCGGGCTGCAGCGATCTGCGCGTCCGGGTTGTGCTGTAACGCTTCGACGATCAGCTCGTTCAGCCTGGCATCGCCGAACAACGTCCACCACGGATTCGGCAACGGACTGGTTTCCGCCGCCTGCGCCGGCAGCGCGTCCGGCAGTGGCAGCTGCGGTTTCTGCGGATCGACCTTGGAAACGAAACAGCCACCCAGCACGGCGGCAATCGCCACCGTCAACGTCACGCGGGCCGAGGTTTTTATTGCCTGCTTGTTCATGCGCTCAACACTCATCAATTCGATTCACGCGGTGCCGCCGGCTTGGGCTCCTCGCCGCCGTGCGGACCTTGACCCTGACCTTTGTCATGGCCCTTGCCATGCACCTCGTCATACGCTTCGCCGCCCCGCGCGCTCGCGATCCACTTGAAGAACAGCGGCACGAACAGCGTGGCGATGAAGGTTGCCGCCAGCATGCCGCCGATCACGCTGGTGCCCAGCGAGTGACGGCTGTTGGCGCCGGCACCGCTGCTGATGGCCAATGGCAGCACGCCGAAGATCAACGCCAGCGAAGTCATGATGATGGGACGGAAGCGCAGCTTCGCGCCTTCGATGGCCGCGTCCATCAGCTTCATGCCTTCGTGATATTTCATCAGCGCGAACTCGACGATCAGGATGGCGTTCTTCGCCGCCAGGCCGACCAGCGTGAGCATGCCGATCTGGAAATAGATGTCGTTCGCCAGCCCGCGCACGAACACGGCGAGGAAGGCGCCGAATGCCGCGAACGGCACCGCCAGGATCACGGCGACCGGCAAGGTCCAACGCTCGAACTGCGCCGCCAGGATCAGGAACACCATCAGCACGCCGAGCAGATACACGCCCTGCGAAGCACCGCCGCTGACCTTCTCCTGATACGCGGTACCGGTGAACGCCAGCTGATAGTCATGAGGCAGCGTCTGCGCGGCCACTTCTTCGATCACTGCAATCGCATCGCCCGAGCTGTAGCCTGGCGCCGCCGAGCCCATGATCTTCGCCGCGGTGAAGGCGTTGAAGCGCTCGACGATTTCGGCGCCTTGCACCTCACGAATGTTGGCAAGCGCGGTCAGCGGCACCAGCTCGCCCCGCCTCGAACGCACATACACGTTACGAATATCTTCCGGATAGGCACGGAAACGCGGCTCCGATTGCAGCTGCACCTGATACACGCGGCCGTTGCGATTGAAGTCGTTGACGTACAGCGCACCGAACGTGCTCTGCAAGGTTTCGAACACCTGCCCGACTTCCACGCCGAGCGTCATCGCCTTCTCGCGATCCAGGTCGATGCGCATTTGCGGCACGCTGGCCCGGAACGTAGTCATCGTGCCGGCCAGCTCGGGACGCTGGTTGGCGGCGGCCACCAGCTTCTCGGTCACGGCCTCGAGATCCTTGATCGTGCCGCTGCCACGCGACTGGATGTACGCCTCGAAGCCACCCGTCATCGACAGCCCTTCGATGGGCGGCGGCTCGACCGCGAAAAAGAATCCATCCTTGACCTTGGAGGCAGCGGCGAACACGGCGCCGACCAGCGCTCCGGGCGACAGATCTTGAGTCTTGCGCTCGTCCCACGGCTTCATGGGCAACCAGATGATGCCGCTGTTGGTCTTGAACGCGAAGGTGAGCGGGTCCATGCCGGACACCGCCACTGCATTCGCCACTGCCGGATGCTCGCGCACCGTGGCAGCGACTGTTTCCATCGACTTGATGGTGCGATCCAGCGACGCGGCATCCTGCAACGCGCCGATCACGAACACGTAACCCTGATCTTCCGAAGGCGCCAGCGAGGTCGGCAGCGCTTTGAACAGCCCCACCACCGCCACCAGCATCACGACGAACATGCCGGCCGCGACCGCGCCACGCTTCATGATGAAGCGCACACCGCGCTCGTAGCGACCGGTCATGCGCTCGAACCAGCGGTTGAAGCCCTTCAGGAGGCGGTTCTCGACCATGTGATCGTGCTTCAACAGCAGCGCGCACAGCGCCGGTGTCAAAGTCAGCGCGACGAAGCCCGAGATCACCACCGACACCGAGATGGTCACGGCGAACTGTCGATACATTTCGCCGACCAGTCCGCCCAAGAATGCCACGGGCAGGAACACGGCAGTCAACACCAGCACGATGGCGATCACCGGCCGCGTCACTTCTTCCATGGCCTTTTCCGTGGCCTGCGGCGCCGGCAGGTTCTCAGTGGTCATGATGCGCTCGACGTTTTCGAGCACCACGATGGCATCGTCGACCACGATGCCGATGGCCAGCACCATACCGAACAACGTCAGCATGTTTATCGAGAAGCCGAACAGCTGCATGGCCGCGAACGTGCCGATCAGCGATACCGGCACCGCCAGCATGGGAATCACGGTGGCGCGCCAGTTCTGCAGGAACAGCAGCACCACGAAGAACACCAGGATCATGGCCTCGATCAGCGTCTTGACCACTTCCTTGATCGACACCTTCACGTATTGAATGGTGTCGTAAGGAATCGAGTAAGCCATGCCCTCCGGGAAATCGCGCGACAGCTCTTCGAGACGCTTCTGCACGGCGCTGCCGGTCTCAAGCGCGTTAGCGCCGGGCTGCAGCACCAGCGCCATCATCACGGCGCGCTGACCATTGATGGTGGACTGGTTGTTATATGTCTGCGCGCCCAGCTCGACGCGTGCCACGTCCTTCAGACGCACGATGCCGCCCGCTTCCGTGGTGTGTACGACGATCTGCTCGAACTGTTCGGGCTCTTGCAGACGGCCTTGCGCCGTTACCGCGTAAGTGAAGTCGACCTGATCGCTGACCGGCTCGACACCGACATGGCCGGCGGCGAACTGCGAATTCTGCTGGCGAACCGCCGCGGCCACGTCCGACGGCGTCAAGCCGAGCTGCGCCAGCTTGTCCGGCTGCATCCAGATGCGGATGGCATAGTCCTGGCCCCACAGCTGTATGTCGCCGATACCGGGAATACGGCGCAACTCATCGACGACGTTCAACGTCGCGTAGCTGCTCAGCGTGAGCACGTCGAGGCTGTTGTCGGGCGAGTGAATCGACACGATCTGCAGGAAGGTCGACGATGCCTTGCGCACGACCACACCCTGACGCCGCACTTCTTCGGGCAAGCGTGGCACCGCCGCCTGAATGCGGTTGTTGACGTTCACCGTGGCCATGTCGGGATCGACGCCGATGTTGAACGTCACCGTGATCATCAGCGTGCCGTTGCCCGAGTTCACCGAGCTCATGTACAACATGCCTTCGACGCCGTTGATCTCCTTTTCGAGCGGCGCGGCCACGGTGTCGGCGATGGTCTCGGCGGTCGCGCCTGGATAGGTCGCGGACACCGTGACCGACGGTGGAATGATGTCGGGATAAGCGGAGATGGGCAGCGAGATCATGCCGCCCAACCCGGCGATCACGATGAACGCCGAGATGACGCAGGCAAAGATCGGCCGCGTGATGAAGAATTTCGAGATCATGCAGTCTCCTTGCGCTCCCCAGGAGCAGCCGGCTGCTGCTCAGCCTGCTTGGACGCTGCATCCATCGACACGGCGCTCACCTGGATGCCGGGCTGCACTTTGAGCACACCCTCGACGATGTAGCGATCGCCGGGAGCCAGACCCTCGGTGACGATGATGTTGTTGCCCATGGAGCGGCCGAGCTGCACCGGACGGAACTCGACTTTCTCTTCGCCGTTCACGATCCAGATGAACTGACCTTGCGCGCTCGACATCACGGCCTTGCGCGGCACGACCACGACGTTGCTCAACATCACGCCGTCGACACGGGCGCGAATGAACTGGCCCGGAATCAGCTGCGCCTCGGGATTGCTCAGCACAGCCCGGACGCGCACGGTGCCTGAATTCACATCGACCGCGTTATCGACGAAAGTGACTTTCGCGGTCTCCGGATATTCCTTGCCGCTCTCCAACAACAATCGCACGCGGGGTGCGTTCGCCTGGTTGGCCGGAGCGAGCGAGGCGCGAATCATCGCCGCCTCGGCCTCGGGCACCGAGAACTCGACATACAAAGGATCCACCTGCACGATCTTGGTCAGCAGGCTGGAGCTCTGCTCGGTAGACACGAGACTGCCTTCGGACAGCACTTCCCGGCTCGACAAACCGGAGATCGGCGCGCGAACGTCCGTGTATTCGAGATCGAGCTGAGCCATACGCAGCGCCGATTCGGCGGCGGCGTGGCTGGCCTCGGCAACTTCGAACGCGGACACCGCTTCATCGCGACGGCTCTGGCTCACCGCGTTCTTCTCGAACAGCGGCAATACACGATCGCGCTGGCGACGCGCTTCTTCGAGGCGCGCCTTCGCAACTGCGACTTCAGCACGAGCAGAGGCCAGGCGCGCACGCACCGGCTCCGGATCGATCAGGAACAAGGGCTGTCCTTGTTTGACTGGCCCGCCTTCCTGATAGCGCCGCTTCAGCAGGATGCCGCCCACGCGGGCTCGCACTTCCACTTCACGCGAGCCGACCGTGCGAGCGGTGTAAGTAAGATCCAGCGGCACTGGATTCTTCTCCACCGTCTGCACCGCGACTTCCGGCGGCGGCATCTGGTGTTGCTGCTGCTGACCGCCGCCGCACGCGGCGAGCAGTACGCCGCCGACAGCGATGACAACAAGGGATCTCACGAATGACTGACGAATGACGTTCATATGCGTCCTACCTGACGAGCTCGAATACTTGGCCGCGAGCGCCATGACGCTCGGGGATCAAAAACGGGTGGCTGTTGGACGGGAGTCCGGCTTCCTTCCTACCGGGCCGAGGCCTATGCCTCAGCGATAAGCCTCATCGGCGATCTGTAACAATTGCTGCACGACTCGTTCACGCTGTTCCTCGGTGAAACTCGAGATGCGCAAGGACTCGCGCATCATCAGGCCGTCGATCGCCAGCGTTACGATCGCGGCACGCGCAAACTCTACGTTGCTCTCCTCGATCTGCTTCGTGTACTGCGCGATGCGCTCGCGAATCACTTCCAGCAAAGTCAGATCGTTGGCAGCGGCGGCGAACAACGCGGCACCCATGCCGGCGATCTTGGAACGCGGCTGATGCTCGAGGATGCCGAGAATGCACGCCTTCAGGTCGCGGCCCTCGGTCTCGCCGGTGTCGCTCTTCGCCTGCTCGACACAGTCGGTCATGTTGTCCACGTAGCGCTTGGCGAGCGCGCCGAGCAACGACTCCTTGGACGGGAAGTGGTACAGCAATCCACCTTTGCTCACACCGGCGGCCTGCGCGACGCCATCGAGCGTCATGCGGGCGGCGCCGACTTCCACGACAACTCGCTCGGCAGCCTCGAGGATCCGTTCGCGCGCGGGGCTGATGTTGGACGCCAACTCCGCCATGTTTCGAAGACCTCGCTGTGCCGATGGGACTGTACCGACTGGACGGTGAATATACCGTCCAGCCGGTACAGGGTGTAATAACTTTCCGGCATGCGCTGCAGGCCATTTCATACCAGGCCATGCCTTGGAGCGGCGCCCCAAGCTCGCTGAGGCGCTGACCTGTTGTTTAGAAAAATCGATGTTTGCCAAGTCCATCTGTGCTCTTTTGAAGCCATTCAGTCAATTTTTCCAAACTACTGCGTCAATGGAACCGGATTTCGTAAAGTACCAGTTCGCAACCGAAGACAGTGCACCTCAGAGTCTGACGGCTTGCGTAATTGGTGAAGCCCCCATCGCTCCGGCCAGCCTGGAAGTGCTCCGGCGCTCGGGCGACACTTTATTGAGGCGCTGTATAAAGACGCTGTGGCGAACCAGAACCAACGTTGAGGCGACCGCGCATTGAATGTCGAAATGAAGACGAATCAGGTCATGCTTTTGCGACAATGCGCGCCGAAAACTTTCAGGAGCACGCATGCCCGACACCGATGTGTCCTGGTTTAGCGGCGACCAGTTCTTGCCTCACGGACACAGCTATATGTGGACTCCCGGCATCCTATGGATGCACGCCATCGCGGACATCCTGGTCGCGATCGCTTATTTCGCGATTCCTTTCGTGCTGCTGCATGTAGCGCGCCGCCGCCGGGACCTGCCGTCCAACCGGCTGTTGATCGCGCTCGGCATCTTCATCGTGTTGTGCGGGCTGACCCGCCTGGTGGCCGTGTGGAATATCTGGCACACCGCCTACTGGCTGGAAGGCGTGGTCAAAGCGGCCACCGCGCTCGCCGCCATCCCCACGGGGATTCTGTTGTGGCGCTCGTTGCCCTCCATCCTCTCGGTGCCGAGCCGGCGCCAGCTGCGCGATGCCAACGAGTCGCTGGCCCGGGCCAATCGCGAGCTCGAAGCGTTCACCGCCTCGGTGTCGCACGATCTGCGTTCGCCGCTGACCACCATCGCCGGCCAGGCGGGCCTGCTGGAATTGTCGATGCCGAATGCGACCGAGGACCAGCGTCGGCGCCTGACTCGTATTCAAGGCAGCGTGAAGCAGATGTCCGAGCTCATCGACGCGCTGCTGGTGCTGTCGCGAATCTCGCGGCATACGTTACATCGAGAGATCATCGACGTAACCGCGCTGGCGGAAAGCATCATTCTAGACCTGCGCCAGAAGGAGCCGGCGCGCAGCGTTGATGTAGAGATTCAGCCGGGCATGACCGTGCACGGCGACCGCCGACTCATCAACGATCTATTCATCAACCTGCTCGCCAACGCCTGGAAGTTCACCTCGCGAACCGAACACGCGCGCATCGAAGTCGGCCAGTCCCTACACGGCTCGATGGCCACCCTGTTCATCAAAGACAACGGCGCCGGTTTCGACATGGCGCACGAGCAGAAACTGTTCAAACCTTTCCAACGCCTGCACGGTGCCGCCGACTTCGAAGGCACCGGCGTCGGCCTCGCCACCGTCGCGCGCATCATCGACCGCCACGGCGGCCGCATCTGGGCCGAGGGCAAACCCGGCGACGGCGCGATTTTCTATTTCACTTTGCCGATGATGCCGATCACGGAGCAGTTTCTGGTGATGCAGCGGGCGTTGGCGTAGAGAACACGAGCCCCTTCCTGCAGATGAGCGCACCTACGCCATCGCTGCAATCGTCCTGCGAAAGCGAGCGTGCGCGATCCAGAAGAACGCCGCACCGATCAGGGTGATGGCAGTGAGCTGCGGCCAGATGATGTCGAGGCTCGCCCCACGATAAAGAATGGCCTGGCTTGCTGCGACGTAGTGCGTCGTCGGAGCCAGGAGCATTGCGGCCTGGACGAGCTCGGGCATGCTCTCGCGCGGCGTTGTTCCGCCGGAGAGCAGCTGGAGTGGAACAATGATGAGCATCAGCAACAGGGCGAACTGCGGCATCGTGCGGGAGAACGTCGCCAGGAGGATGCCCATGGACGTCATCGATGCGAGGGTCAACGCTCCCGTGAACAAGAACAGCAGTCTGGAGCCCTGAATCGGGGTCTGTAACAGCGCCTCGACCACGATGGCCAGCGACAAGCCGGTGGCGACGATCGTCACCAGTCCCATGGACACCACTTTCGACACCATGATTTCGAACGGGGTCACCGGCATGACGAGCAAATGCTCGATCGTCCCGCGTTCGCGCTCGCGAATCAGCGCGGCGCCCGTAAGAATGAGCGATACCAGGGTCACGCGATCGATGATCGTCATCACACCCATGAACCACGATCTTTCGAGCGTCGGGTTGAAGCGCATCCGCAGCGCCAGGTCCACGGGCGCCGTTGTGGTGCGCCGATAGCCTTGCAGGAATTCGGTCACTTCCCCATTGACGATCTGCTGCACGGCCCCGCTGCCGACGAACGCCTGGCTCATCCGGGTGGCATCGACGTTGAGCTGAATCTCGGGCGCCCGCCCGGCGAGCAGATCGCGTTGCAATCCGGTCGGGATCACCAGGCCGAAGGTGAACTCGCCCGCATCCAGGCCGGGATCGAGCTCGGCGAGCGAAATCATCGCCGGGCGCTGGAAGTGCGGCGGATAAAACGCGGATGCAATACGGCCGGACAGCGGCGAGCGGTCCTCGTCCACGATCGCGATCGCCGCCTTGTGTAACGACTCCGGTATCGCGGTTGCGGACGTATAGATCGACAGGGTGAACGCGTAGACGATCAGCAGGATCAGCATCGGGTCGCGCGCGATGCTCCACAGTTCCTTTACGCCGAGCCGATAGATGTTCGCGACGCGCCGGTTCATCTCACGCGCCCTGCTTTTTCAACAATGCTATGGAGACGGCCAACGCGACCGGAACAGCGGCGACGATCGTCCAGAAATACGCCTGCAAATCCGTGAAGCCCAGCGCCTTGCCGAACACGCCGCGGCTGATCGTCACCATGTGAGTCGTGGGTTGCACGCGTCCGATCGCGTAGCCGAAGCCTTCGAGCGACGATACGGGGTTCATGAGTCCGGCGAACTCGACCGCGAGCACGATGCTGAAGATCATGGCAACGAAGATGGCCGCGGTCTGCGTGCGTGTGAACGTCGAGCAGAACAAGCCGAAGCCGGTCGTGTAGGCAACGTAAACGAGCGCTGCGAGCGCCAGGGTTGCAAAGCTGCCCTTCACCGGCACACCGAACACCGTGATCGACAGCAGCGTCAGCAGCAAGAAGTTGATGAACGCGAGCGCGATGTACGGGAGCTGTTTGCCGAGCAGGAATTCGGTGCGCGTCGTCGGCGTCGCATAGAAATTTATGATCGAGCCCAACTCTTTCTCGCGCACGACCGACAACGCCGTCAGCATCGCCGGAATCAGGAGCAGCAGAATCGGAATCACCGCGGGCACGATCGCGGGCAGACTTTCGACGTCGGGGTTGTACCGAAAGCGCGTCTCGATATTGATCGCAGAGGCCGGTGTATAACCGAGCCGCTCTCTCGCCTGCTGCACGAGCCAGAGTTGGTGCATGCCCTGCACATATCCCTGCACGGTTTCCGCGCGTTGGGGCATCGCGGCGTCGACCCATGCGCCGATCTGGACAGCGTCCCCACGTTGGATGCTGCGCGCGAATCCCGGCGGGATCTCGATCGCAAGCGCAAGCTCGCCGGCTCGCATGCGGTACTCGAGATCTTCGTAGTCAGCGATCGGCGGCCGTTCGATGAAGTAAGCGGACCCTGCCAGATTGAGCGCGTAGCTGTTGCTGAGACCCGTTTGATCGCGATCGAGCACAGCGAACGGCAAGTCTTCAACATCCAGGCTGATACCGAATCCCATGATGAACATGAGAATCACACTGCCGAGCAGCGCCAGCGCGGCGCGCACGGGGTCGCGCTGCAGCTCGAGGGTTTCGCGCATCGTGTAACTGAGCATGCGTTGCAGACTGAAGCCGCGCTTGCGTGTGCTCGCATGGGCCTCCGGGCGCGCACTCATCGTCGGAGCGCTGTCCGATTCGGAGACGCCCGTGCCCGCGCCGGCATCTTCAAGGTAAGCAAGAAAGGCATCTTCAAGCGTCGCGACGCCGCGCTGCTCGATCAGTCTCGCCGGCGAGTCGCTCACGAGCACCTTCCCTGCATGCATGAGCGAGATCCGGTCGCACCGCTCGCCCTCGTTCATGAAGTGCGTCGAAATGAAAATCGTGACGCCGTCCTGGCGCGACAGATCGATCAGCAGGCGCCAGAAGCCGTCGCGAGCGACGGGGTCCACACCGGAGGTCGGCTCGTCCAGGATGAGCAGCTCCGGGCCGTGCACGAGCGCCACTGCAAGCGACAGCCGCTGGCGCATTCCGAGCGGCAGACGCAAAGGCAACTCATCGACCGACCCTGCAAGGCCGAAGCGCTCGATCATCTGTGCGACGCGCGCCGGAATCTCGGCTTCCGGCACATGGAACAGCCGTGCATGCAGCAACAGGTTCTGCTGCACCGTCAGCTCGGTGTAGAGCGAGAACGACTGCGACATATAACCGACGCGGCGTCGCGTCTGCATGTCGCGCGGATCGACTGGGTTGCCAAACAGCTTCGCCTCGCCTTCGCTCGCTTCGAGCAGGCCGGTGAGCATCTTCATGGTCGTGGTCTTACCGCAGCCGTTCGAGCCCAGGAACCCGAAGATCTCGCCGCGCTTGATGCGAAAGCTCACGTGATCGACCGCGACGAAGTCGCCGAAGCGCATCGTCAGGTTGTTCGCTTCGATCGCGACGTCCTCTGTGTCGCCTTGCTGCAGCGGTGGAATGGTGACTTCGACATATCCGCGTCGCTTCTCCTCCGGCATGAGTGCGATGAACGCGGCTTCGAGCGACTTCGTGTGCGTGCGCTCGTACAGGTCTTGCGGGGTGCCGACGGCAAGGATCCGGCCTGCGTCCATCGCCACGAGCCAATCGAAGCGGCTTGCTTCATCCATATAGGCCGTCGCGACGATCACACTCATGCCGGGACGCGATCTGCGAATGTCCTCGATCAGATCCCAGAACTGCCGGCGCGCATGCGGATCGACGCCGGTCGTCGGCTCGTCGAGGATCAGCAGCGTCGGATCGTGGATCAGCGAGCAACACAATCCGAGCTTCTGCTTCATTCCGCCCGACAGCTTGCCGGCCGGCCGGTGCAGAAAGGGATACAGCCCCGTCGCCCGCGTGAGCAGATCGATACGACGCCGGCGTTCAGCGGCGTCGTGTCCGAACAGACGGGCAAAGAACTGGAGGTTTTCCTCCACCGATAGCGTCGGATACAGATTGCGGCCCAGTCCCTGTGGCATATATGCAATGTCGGGACACACTTGATTGCGGTGCTTCGCGCTCGACATGTCGCCGCCGAGGACAGTCACTTTGCCGTCCTGCACGGCGCGCGTACCGGCGAGCAGCGAGAGCAGACTCGACTTGCCGACACCGTCGGGCCCGATGACGCCCACCATGCATCCGGCCGGGATCTGGAGCTCGATGCGATCGAGCGCGCACACTTTGCCGTAGCGCAGACTTACATTCTCGAGCACCGCGACCGGCGAAGCGAGCTGCATGATGGCGCTCATTCGGGCGTGTTGATTGCGAGGCTCTCGGGCCAGGGTGTCTCGCGATCGAGCTTGAGCCAGGCAACGCCCGGCAGCCCCGTCTTGACCTGCGTCAGATGTTTCTGGAGCAGATCACGATCGATGTGCGCACGGACGCGAAACATCAGCTTCTGCCGTTCGTTTGCAGTCTCCACCGTCTTCGGCGTGAACTGCGCGGTATCGGCGACGAATGACACCTTCGCTGGAATCACGAACTCCGGTGCAGCATCAAGAATGATGCGCACCTCGCTGCCCAGGGCGACGCGCCCCACGACGGTTTCGGGCAGGAAGAACGTCATGTAAACGTCGCTCAGGTCGACGAGGTTGAGGACCGGGGAGCCGGCGGCCAGGACCTCACCAGGCTGTGCGATCCGGTACTGAACGCGCCCATCGCGCGGCGACGACAGAACACTGTCCTCGATGTCCGCCTCGATGCGCGCAACCGTGGCCGCAGCTGCGATCACCGAGGATTCCGCCCCGACAATCTGAGTGCGGGCTGCCTCGACAGCAGACTCTGCAGCAACGACCCGAGCTTTCGCTGCCTCAAGTGCAGCTCTTGCCGCACGCGCCCGCGCACGGTCGTCATCCAGCTCCTGACCCGAGGACGCGCCTTCCTTCGCTAGCATCTCGGAGCGATTCAAGCGCCGTTCGGCGGCGTCGAGCGCGCTCTCGGCCTCGATGACGGCGGCTTGCGCAGCAGCGACCTCACTGCGCCGCATGGCCAACTGCGCCTTTGCTGTGGCAACCGAGGTAATCGCCTGCTGATGGATCGCTCGCGCTTCATCACGCTGCGCTTCTAGCGTCACCACCTGCATCTTTGCGAGCGGTTGATGCGCCTTCACGAAGTCGCCTTCGCGAACGAAGATGTCTTCGACGCGTCCACCCAACTTCGCGGCGACATTGATCTCGGTCGCTTCGATACGGCCATTGCCGCTGACGAAGGCGTCGCCGAAACCCTCCGGCTGCAGCGTGCGCCACAGGATCCAGGCTATTGCGCCCACAGCGGCGACGATCGCAATCGCAATGGTCTTTTTCTTCCTGTCCTGGTTCATGATCGCGATCTCACTATTCGCCCGCGCCGAGGGCGCCGCCGCCGAGCGCTGCGAACAAGGCGACACGACTCGATTGCAGCGCGCTTTGCAGCTGAACGAGCGCCTGCTCGGCATTCAAGAGATCGCGTTGCGCATCGAGCACTTCGAGGTAGCTCGCAGCGCCGCTGTCATAGCGCAGCTGAGCGAGCCGGGAGCGTTCGGTCAGCGCACGCAGCGCGTTGCGCTGAATGCGCAGTTGTTCGCCGAGCCAATGATGAGCGGACAAGGCGTCAGCGACGTCGCGAAACGCTGCCTGGATCGTCAGCTCGTAATTTGCCACCGCGACATCGCGTCGCACTTCTGCGAGATCGAGGTTCGAGCGGAGCCGTCCCCCGGTGAAGATGGGCAGCGAGATGACAGGTGTGAACGCCCAGGAGCGACTGCCGGACTCGAACAACCCGTCGAATTGCGCACTGGCGACGCCAAGATCGCCGGTCAACGTCACCCTGGGGAAAAACGCGGCGCGCGCCGCGCCGATATTTGCATGCGCCGCGCGCAGCTGATGTTCGGCGGCAATGATGTCAGGACGCTGTACGAGCAAGTCCGATGGCAGCCCTGCACTGACGGCGCGCACCAGTTCGGCGTCGCCCTCGAACGTGTCCGTCCGGGGCGGCAGATCGATTGGCGCACCCACCAGCAAGTCGATCGCATGACGGTTCGTCGCACGCGCCTGCTCCAGCTGGACGGCCAGCGACTGCGCCTGAGTCAGCAGCGTCTCGACCTGCATCAGCTCGAGCTGTGTGCTCGCGCCCACCTCAAAGCGTCGTTTGAAAATGCGAAAGGACTCCTCGCGCGATCGGATGGTGCTGTTCGCGATCGCCAGCCGACGATCCAGCTCACGCTGCAACAACCATGCGTTGGCGACCTGAGCGACGAGGCTCACCGTAAACGCACGTCGCGCGGCGTCGGCGGCCAGATAATCTTCAATCGCGGCGAGATCGAGATTGCGCACGCGCCCCCAGAAATCCAGCTCCCACGTCGCAACACCCGCCGTGACCTGATAGGCGCTGCTGACGGTGGATCGGCCCAGCACGCTCAGATCGGCAGGCATGCGCCCGCGGTCGCCGGCGGCGTTGATGGCAACGTTCGGGACACGATCTGCACGCTGGATGCCGCGTAGCGCTCGCGCTTCCAGCACTCGCAGGAATGAAACTCGCAGGTCGCGACTATTCTCTAGGGCCTGCTCGATGATGCGTTGCAGTTCCGCGTCCGCGAAGACACTGCGCCACTCGAGTGCTCCGCCCGGTTGACCGCTCGTGCGAGGTGCATCGGCCGGGTATTCGGTCGCAATCGGTGGCGGCGGCGCCTGATAACGCGGCGCCATCGATACACAACCCACGATGAGCAATGCGAAGGCGACAAGCGCGCAATATCGAGTTGCTGCAAGCGTCGCCGGCAGCCGCGGTATCACATGTCGTTTCAGCGCCATCAGACATGACATGCTCTCCGATCAGCCGGCTCGCAGAATTACGGGGATGCCGCAGCGAGGTCAGTAGGACGGCACAGGCGCAAATCGCGGATATGGATCTTGCCCGTCACGGCGGCCGCATCTGTGCCGAAGGCGGACTCGGGAAGGTGCAGTCTTCGTGCTCGCTTTCGGCCCGTTGGTCAGGATGGCAAACCACGCACGACGATTCGACGCTCAATGACGAGCGCCCGCCTTCGCCAATCTTTCCTCCAGCAGATCGATCTCGCGCACCAGTGCGCGAGACTTGTCGTCCGAGATCTCGTTCCTGCGTGCCAGGGCGAAAATGGTCTCGCGCTCGGCGCTAAGCCCCACCAGGCGCAGCTTGCGCTCGATCGTCTCAGCGAACCGAATGCGGGCGGAATCCTCGCCTGCGGCGTGCCCTTCGAGACGGCGGCGGTATTGGTCCATGACCTGGCTGGCCACATCTGCGCAGAGGTCGGCATCGCTGTGGCCCGCCGCCAGTTCATGGCCAGCCGCCTCGACCGCGCGAATCGCCGCTTTGGCAGCTTCGGCGCGTGCCAGGTCGGTTTCATCGTCGTGGACGGATTCGGTCGGCGAGTGCAATCCGCGAAGCAGGAACGGCAATAGGAAGCTCGCAGCGGTGAGCGAAAGAATGATGACGCCCGCGGCGAGGAGAATCGTCAGATCGCGCGCCGGAAACTCCGAACCGTCCATCAATGTGAGCGGCAACGTCAGCACGCCCGCAAGCGTGATCGCGCCGCGCACACCGGCGACGGACATCGCCGCGACCAATCTGATTCCGGGCGGCGAGCGTTCTTTATCGCCCTTGCGCACGGCGAGCCGATAAGAGATGTAGAGCGACACCCAGACCCAAAGGAACCGCAGGACGGCCAGCCCGAGGTTGATCGCGAGCACGTACACGGCCAACCACCATGGATTCTCGTGATTGGAGTCGCGCACCGCTTCGACGGCCCCTTCGAAGATCGCCGGCAGCTGTTCCCCGAGCAGCACGAACATGATGCCGTTGAGTGCGAACTGCACCGTGTCCCAGACCGCCGTGCGCTGCACGCGCGTTCCGGCGAGCGCCCGGCCTGAAAGCTCGACGTAGCTCATCGTGATGCCCGCGGCCACCGCCGCCAGGATCCCCGAACCGCCGAGATGCTCGGCAAGCTCGTAAGCACCGAACGGAATGAGCAAGCTGATCACCACTTGAGCGCCGGTCTCCTCGCCGAAGCGGCGCGTGATCCAGTTCTTGAACATCATGATGCCGAGGGTCAGCACCACGCCGGCGATGATGCCGACGATGACCAGCTGCACGAACGTCACCGCCGCAGACCAAAGGGAGAACATTCCGCTCAAGGCCGCGGCCACGGCGAACCGGAAGCACACGAGACCCGACGCATCGTTGAGCAGCGACTCGCCTTCGAGCACGTGTAGCACGCGCTTGGGGATCGGGAAGCGCGCACTGATCGCGGAGACGGCGACCGGGTCCGTCGGCGAGACGATGGCTGCGAGCGCGAAGGCGACCGGATAGGGAACCGCGGGAATGAGCCAGTGGATGAACAGGCCCATGCCCAGCACGGTGACGATCACCAGGCCGAGCGCGAGCTCGAGGATCATGCCCTTGTCGCGCAACAGCCCTTCCTTGGGGATTCGCCACCCATCCAGGAACAGCAGCGGTGGCAGGAAGAGCAGAAAGAAGACTTCAGGATTCAGCTCGACGCGTTGGTACGCCCCCGCCGCGATGACCGCGCCGAACGCGATCTGCACTAGCGGGAGCGGGATTGCGAGCGGAA
The DNA here is from genome assembly GCF_036406195.1 of Steroidobacter sp. GTDB lineage: Bacteria > Pseudomonadota > Gammaproteobacteria > Steroidobacterales > Steroidobacteraceae > Steroidobacter. The sequence continues at coordinate 28,021 of NZ_DASWVW010000020.1, read as the reverse complement.
TGGCACGCACGATGATTCCGGACGCGACGACCGCCGCGAGCATGGACAAGACGATACCGATCGCTCCCATGGAACTCCCTGAGGTAATAAGTGCCGCCGCATTATGGCGGACGCGGCCCTTTGACTGAAATACTTCATATCCCGCCGCCAGGCGGATCGAGAACGAGCTCATGCCAACGCTGAGTCAGGCTGCCCTGTTGATCATCGACGTACAGAAGGCGATCGATGCGGACTATCACGCTGCCGAAGGGCCGCGAAACAATCCGGACGCCGAGCAGAACATCGGACGACTCCTGGCTGCGTGGCGGCGGCACCATCGGCCGATCATTCACATTCGTCATGACTCGACCTTCCCCACCTCCGCTTACCGGCCAGGTCAGCCCGGGAACGAATTCAAAGACGAGGTCGCACCGCAGGCGGGCGAGCTCGTCATTCCCAAACGAACCAACAGCGCTTTCATTGGTACCAACCTCGAATCTCATCTAAGAGCGTCCGGCATCGAGACGCTGGTAATTACCGGGGTGAGTACCAACAATTCCGTTGAAGCCACGGTGCGCATGGCGGGCAATCTTGGATTCGCGACCTATCTGGTCGCCGACGCGTGTTTCACATTCGCGCGTCGCGACTTTCACGGCCGCTTGCGGACGGCGGAAGAAGTCCATTCCATGTCGCTGGCCAATCTCCACGACGAGTACTGCACGGTGATCGATACGGCGGCGGTCCTCTCCGCCCGATAGCCGATGGCCCGCGGCCGTCAGCAAGCCGGTCTTCCCGCCAGCTGACATGCAAACGAATCGTGGGCGTGGGCCGAAGCGGAAACTTGCGCCCACATGCGCGTCACGCACGGAGGGGCATGAGCCTCATTTCCAATCCGAACTCGAAACCGATCAAGAAATCAACGGACGGCGGAACCGCTTGCAGCCGCGAGCGACGAGCTCAAGTCCACCTCAAACTCGCGACCCGCTCCCAACCACGCCACGCGCTCCGCCTTCAGCAGGGAGCGGCGCACTTTGCCGGCATCGTCGCGCAGCGGCGTGTCGATCACTTCATACGATGTCGGGCGCTTGTACTTGGAGAGCCTGTCGTCGACGTGCGCGATGATGGACGCAAGGTCGAGCGGAGCACCGGGGCGGAGTTGGAGGATGGCGTGAACGCGCTCACCCAGGTCTTCCGCCGGCAAGCCGATCACAGCCGAAGAGGACACCAGCGGATGTTCGTCCAGCACCGCTTCGACCTCGGCCGGATAGACGTTGGCGCCGCCGCGAATGATCAGATCGGAGCGGCGGTCGGCGAGAAACAGGTATCCATCCTCGTCGATGTGACCGAGATCGCCGATCGAATAGCCGCCGGCCGCGTCGATGTTTGCTTCCGCGCCGATGTAGCGGAACTTGGCGCGAGCCGCAGCAGGAAGGTGCACTTCGCCGATCTCACCGACCGCGGCCTCGCTGCCATCCTCACGCAGGATACGCACTGTTCCAGGCGTGACCTTGCCCACCGACCCGGGCTTGGCCAGCCATTCCCGGCCGGTGATCGCCGTGCCGCTGCCTTCGGTGCCGCCGTACGCTTCGAAAATGCGGTCCGGGCCGAGCCACTCGATCCAGGCACGCTTGACCCATTGCGGGCAAGGCGCGGACATGTGCCAGACGCTCTTCAGCGAAGACACATCATAAGCAGCTCGCACGGCCTCCGGCAGCGCCCAGATCCGCTGCATCATCGTCGGTACGACTGCGACGAAATCGATCTTGTAACGCTCGACCAGCTGAAGGAAGGTTTCGGCGTCGAAGCGATTCATGCCCACGACGTGCGTGCCGGCCAGCAACCCGAAGCTGGTGAACAGGAACGGCATGTTGTGATACAGCGGCCCCGGATTGAGCATCGCGCCGTCGGGCGAGAAGCCCAGCAGACGGTACGGTGCAGCGTCGGTATCGATGAACGCCGGCATGGTGTCGACGATGATTTTCGGACGCCCGCTCGAGCCGCCGCTGGCGACCGCCTTCCAGCTGGAAGCGCCAGCATCCTTCACCGGCGCATCGCTGTAGGAATCCAGCGCCGCGCCGGCAGGGAGTCGCGGCCCGTCGTAGGCGAATGGAACATCGCCGATCACTGCCGTCGGCGCCGCGAGCGCGATGATCTCGCTGGCCTCGCGGCCCGGCAGCTTGGACGGTAGCACACACGGCGTCGCTCCCGCTTTCCATACAGCGACGGTCGCTTCGTGAAACTCGCAACTGTTGGGGAGCATGATGACGACCAGGTCGTCTTGCCTGACGCCCACCGATGCCAGCCAGCGAGCACGCTGGTTCGAGCGGCGGTCCAGCTCGGCCCAGGTCAGCGACCCTTCGGGATACGTCACGGCCGGAGCGGAACCCCGGCTCCGGGCATGATCCTGAAGAATCGACGCGATCGATTTCAGCGGCATGGTCTCGATTCAGCCTCGCGGGTCCGGCAGCGCATCGAGCAGCGCCTTGGTGCGCGCCTTGATCGGCTCCTCCATGAAGCGATCGGTGTAGATGTACAACTGGTTCTCCTGCACGGCTTTCAACACCATCCGGCCGACATCGTCGATGTTCGCGCCGCGCTGCAGCGCCTGGTTGATCTGTTCTCGCAGATCGGCCCGGCGCTTCTCATGCTCTTCCGACAGCTGCACGGCGCCCTTGGGAGCCACGTTGTGCGAGCGATGCATGATATTGGTTGCAACCGGCCCCGGACACAGCACGCTCACGCCGATGCCCGAAGACTTGAGCTCGACATTGAGCGCCTCCGACATGCCGACCACGCCGTACTTGGCCGTACAGTACAGCACGCCCGAACCGGTTGTCGCGGCAAGGCCCGCACCGGACGCCGTGTTCACGATGTGTCCGCCCTGGCGGCGCTCGACCATTCGTCGCAGGAACGTCTGCACGCCATTGATGACGCCGACCAGGTTGATGCCGATCGCGAAGTCCCAGAGCTCGTAGCTGAGCTTGGCCGGTGCCTCTGCAACGATCACGCCCGCGTTGTTGAACAACAGGGACACGGGCCCGAGCGAGTGCTCGACCGCATCCGCCGTCGATGCATAAGCGTCGCGATCGCGCACGTCGAGCCGATAGGTCTCGACCTGGGTGATCTTCTGCAGCTCCGCCTTGGCGCGCGCCAGGGCGTCGGTATCCAGGTCCACCAGCGCCAGCTTGGCGCCGGCGTGCGCCAGCGTGCGGGCGATGCCCAAGCCGATGCCATTGGCACCGCCGGTGATGAAGGCGGTGCGCCCTTGTACGTCGGTCATTGAATCTTTCCTGTCGTCGTCGCTTGTCGTCGTCGCTTGTCGTCGCCTATCGTCGCCAGGGGTCGCCGTCAGCGGGTCGCGCCGTACAGCGTGATCACGCAGGCGCCGCCGAGGCCCAGGTTGTGCTGAAGCGCGATTCGGGCCCCCTCGACCTGGCGCTTCTCCGCCGTGCCGCGAAGTTGGTGCGTCAACTCGTAGCATTGCGCGAGGCCGGTCGCTCCGATCGGATGACCCTTGGAGAGCAGGCCGCCGCTCGGATTCACCACGTGCTTGCCGCCGTAGGTGTTCTGCCCGTCGCGAATATAGCGCTCCGCGGTGCCTTCGGGCGTCAGGCCCAGCGACTCGTAGGACACCAGCTCGTTGGGCGTGAAGCAGTCGTGCAGCTCGACCACGTCCACGTCGTCGGGCGACACGCCGGCGGCTTCATACACCTTGGTCGCGCCCTCTTTCGCCATGTCGTAACCGATCAGGCTGATCATGGATTGGCCGTCCCAGGTTTTCTGGAGGTCGGTCGTGAGCGACTGCGCGAGAATTTCCACCGGCGCTTTGATGCCATGCTTGGCCGCGAAGCTTGCGGAAACCAGCACCGCCGCGGCCGCGCCACAAGTCGGCGGACAAGCCTGGAGGCGAGTCACCGGCCCGGAGAGATTCGGCGACGCCATCACTTCTTCAAGCGTTACCGGCTCGCGAAACACCGCGAGCGGATTGTTGGCTGCGTGCCGGCGCGCCTTCACGGAAATCATCGCGAAGGTTTCGTCGCTGGCGCCATAGCGCTTCTGGTATTCGAGGCCGGCGCCGCCGAAGAACTGCGGTGTCGGCGGCTTGCTGGGATCGTAGGTGCACAGCTCCAGGAATTTCTTGGAGGCGATCTCCATCGGGCCCTTGCGGTCCTGGAAGACCGTGCCGAGCGCGCCCGGCACCATCTGCTCGAAGCCGAAGGCCAGCGCGCAATCGACCGCGCCGAGCTCGATCATCTGCCGCGCGAGATACAGCGCACTGGAGCCGGTCGAGCAGTTGTTGTTGACGTTGATGATCGGGATGCCGGTCGAGCCGATGCGATACAGAACGGATTGTCCCGCGGTCGAATCGGCGTACATGTAGCCCGCATACGCGTGCTGAACCTGGTCGTAGGAAATACCGGCGTCGGCCAGCGCGAGACGAACGGCCTTTTCCGCCATCACGTCCCAATCTTCACTCTTGCCGGGCTTGGTGAAGGGGATCATGCCTACGCCGGCAACGCGCGCGGTGGCCATTGTCGATTCTCCTGGTTGCAAGTGATGGGGCATCGTGACGATCCCCGGCACCGCTCGCCCCCCTCTTTTCGCAGGGGACTGGCGATCAACTCGCCAGGCCCGCGTCGACGTGCAAACACGAGCGCGGCTGCAGGATCGATTTGAGGATCTCGCCATTGGCCGAGCGAGGCAGCGTGTCCCGAAACTCCACGCTGACCGGACATTTGTAGCCGGCGATGTAGTTGCGGCAATGCGCCCGGATCGCCTCCAGCCGCGGCAGCTGGCGGCCGGGCCGGGGCACGATGATGGCGTGCACCGATTGTCCCCACTGCTCGTTCGGCAGGCCGATGACGGCGCAAGCGGCGATCGATGGATGCAACAGCAGCACGCTCTCCACCTCCGAGCAGATCACGTTCTCGCCGCCGGTCACGATCATGTCGCTCAACTTGCCGATCACGAACAGCTGGCCCGCTTCGTTCATGTAGGCGGCATCGCCGGTGTGCAGCCAGCCATCGCGGATCGCCTTCGCAGTTTCGGCCGGCTTGTTCCAGTATCCCTGCATCAAGCCCGCGCCGCGCACGACGAGCTCGCCGGTCTTGCCGCGAGCAACCTCCTTGCCATCCTCGCCGAGGATGCGAACTTCGGTCGTCAAGCTCGGCGTGCCGACCGCGCCTGCCGGTTTGGAAAGGTCGTCGTCATAAGTGAGGATGCTCACCAGCGGCGCCATTTCGGGAACGCCATACACCTTGGAGAAGATCACCGACGGCAAGCGTTCCCTGCAGAGCGCCGCGAGGTGGTCGCCCGAAGCGGAAGCGACGCAGCCGAGCCGTCGCAAGCGGCTGTGCTCGAGCTTGTCCACGTCGGCGCTGTTGAGAAGCCGGTGAATCATCGTCGGCACCAGCAGCGTGTTGGTGACGCCGCGCTCCACAATGAGCTTCACCGCGTCGTCGACCTGAAAGCCCGGCTCGATCACCTGCGTCGTGGCGCGCAGCGTCAGCGCCAGCATGAACATCATGCCGGCCAGATGAAACAGCGGCGCCGCGTGCAACCCGACATCGCCATCGACGGCCAGTCGTTCGAGCCCGCCGAGCACGCTGCTCATCATGTTGGCGTGAGAGAGCATCACGCCCTTGGTCAGCTCGCGGCTGCCGCCGCTGTAGAAGATCGCCGCCAGCTGCTCGCCATGGCGGCGGGCATCGGGCCCCGGCTGTGAATCGCGAATCAGCTGCTCGCAGGAGAACATGCCGCTCGGCACGTTGCCGTCGCCCGCATGGATGGCTTTCTCCAGGTGCTCGGAGCGGTCGAAGAGTCGCGCCACCGACGGCGCCAGCTGATCGTCGACGAACAGGATGCGGGTCTGGCAGTCGTCCAGCGCCCGCACCATTTCCCACTCGTTCCAGCGGATGTTGATGGGATTGACCACGCCCCCGGCCCACCACACGGCGTACAGCAGCTCCACGAACCGGTCCGAATTGTGGGCCAGCAGGCCGACGCGATCGCCTTCTTTCAGCCCCAGCTCGCGCAGCGCCGAGGCCATGCGGGCCACGCGAGCCGCCAGCTGCGCGTAGGTGGTCGTTCGATCCTGGAAAACGGTCGCCACCCGATTCGGGTACTGCACGGCTGCGCGCTGCAGGGGTTGTGTCAGGTGCAGAATCGCGGAATCCTCCTCTACCCGCGCCAACATACCGAATCCGTGCCGGCAACCCGCCCCTGCTTTTCGAAGGGGGCGGCGCCCGCAGCCGGCGCCCCATACTGAATGGAGGGGTCCTGGCCACTGGCGCCGGGACCCGCGTGGGAAAAAATCAGGGGAATGCGATGAAAGACTTGTCCGGCCGCACCGCCTTCATCACCGGCGGCGCGCAAGGTATCGGCCTGGGAATTGCGCGCCGCCTCGCGCGCGCGGGCGTCAAACTGGCGCTCGTCGATATCGACGCCGCGGCGCTGGAAAAAGCTCGCGCCGAGCTGGAAAAAATCACCGAGGTGGTGACCCATCAGCTCGACGTGCGCGACCGGGACGCGTTCGCCAAGGTGGCCGACGCCGTAGAACAGCGCCTCGGCCCCGTCTCCCTGCTGTTCAACAACGCCGGCGTGGCCTCGGGCGTGCACGTCTCCAAGATGAACTACGCGATGTGGGACTGGGTGCTCGGCGTCAATCTGCAGGGCGTGGTCAACGGCATTCAAACCTTTCTGCCGCGCATGATCGAACGCGGCGCCGGCGGACACCTCGTCAACACGTCCTCGGGCGCGGGCCTGGCGCCGACCACTGCGGGCTTTCTTTACACCACTTCGAAATACGCGGTCGTCGGCCTGTCCGAATCGCTACGCAACGAGCTTCAAGCGGCCGGCACCGGCATCGGCGTCAGCGTGCTTTGTCCGGGGCCAGTGGCGACCGGCATCGTGAGTCGTTCTCTGATGGGCCGTCCCGGCGCCAGTGAAGAGATCAACCCGCAAGCGCAGGCTCGCCTGAAGGAGCTCGACAACCACCTGCTCGAACACGGCGTACCCATCGATGCCGTCGGCGAGATGGTGTTGAACGGCATCCTCGAGGACCGCCCTTACATATTCACCGACCGCCTCGTGGAGGATCTGGTCACCGAACGCACGCGCAACATTCTCGCCTGCCTGCCCGCCCGCTCCGACAACTCCGACGAGGCGGCGCGCAGCAAGGCCCTGCTGGCAGGCGGCGGCGCCAGCAGCTCAGGCTGAGCAAGCGGTGGGGTATGATTGGGTCGCTCCAGTCTCCACCGCCCTGACAGTTTCATGACCAAGCTCAAGCCCCCGGAACCCGCCATCATCCGGACCAGGCTTGCGCCGCCCCGAATCGGCGCCGCACCGGTGAGCAGGGACAAGCTGCTGCAGCGATTGAACGCGCGCCGCGGCTGCAAGCTGAGCCTGGTGCTGGGACCCGCCGGCAGCGGCAAGACCATGTTGCTTGCGCAATGGCGCAAGCAGCTCTCGGAGCAAGGGGCGAAGGTCGCCTGGTACAACCTGGGGACGGACGACGACGTGACCCAGGTCGGCGCCTACATCGTCGAGAGTCTGCGCAGCGCGGGCCTGAACATCCGCACGGATGAGCTGCAGTTCTTCAACCGCTCCGGCGGCAAGTCCCGCAATCGCTTTCTGGCCTCGCTGGTCGACGACCTGCTCGATTGCGACGACGAAGTCTACCTGATCGTCGACGACATCCATCACGGCACCGCCTTCAACATCTTCCAGCTGCTCGACGCCTTCCTGGACGCGCTGCCCGACAACGTCCACCTGGTGTTCGGCTCGCGCTCGCGGCCGCTGCTGAACCTGCTCAAGCTGCAGGCCCAGGACCAGTTGGCGGAGCTGGACTTCAAGGATCTGCGCTTCGATGTCGAGGAAACCGGCAAGTTCGTGGTCGCGCAAGGACTCACCGGCCTGAGCGCCGCGCAGATCGGCCGCTTGCACGAGATGAGCGACGGTTGGGCGGCCGGGCTGCAACTGCTGCTGTTCTCGCTGCGCAAGGAAAGCCGGCCGGAGCACTTCTTCGAACGCCACGGCGGCAAACCGCTGGTCTCGCAGGAAGGCGCGCTGGTCGCTTACCTGGAAGCGAATGTCGCCGAGTACATCAGCGCCGAAGAGCTGGATTTCCTGTGCTCCATCTCGATCTGCGGGCGCTTCAACCGCGCCTTGAGCGAAGTGCTGACCGGCAATCCCAACGCGGCCGAGCTGCTGAAGAAGTTCGAAGACGAACAGTTGTTCCTGCTCCCCATCGACACGCCGGAAGTCGAGCCCTGGTATCGCTTCCACCGCCTGTTCCACACGTTCCTGCAAAGCCGGCTGGAGCGGCGCGAGCCGGCCGAGATCAAGACGCTCTACCGCAAGGCCGCGCGCTGGTTCGCCGGACAACGGCTTTTCATCGAAGCGTTGCGCTACGCCGGCGAGGCGGGCGACGACGAATTGCTGGCCGAGTTCATCGATAGCTCGGCTCGCCGCCTATCGGCCGGCGGCAATTTCAGGCAGCTGATCCGCTGGTGCAGCCGGCTGCCCAAGCCGATGCTGCGCGAGCGCCTGAACATCGCCTTGAACCTGGCGTGGGCGCAGATCTTCTGCGGCCATTTCGATGACTTCCAGGAAAACATGGAAGGCATCCTGCAGCATCCGAAACACGACGCGCCCTCGGTGCACTACGAGGTGCAGCTGCTGCGTGCCTGCGGCCACTCGGCCGTCGACGATACCGGCGCGATCACGAGCATCATCGAGCCACTGCTGCAGCAGCCATTGCCCGCCGATCCCTACCTGCTATCGCTGGTCAGCACCCTGGCCTCCGCCGGTTTCGCGTATGCCGGCCGCTTCGCCGAAGCCCGCGAGGCGGTGCGCCTGTTCTACAGACATCTCGCGCCCGGTCAGACACAGCCTCAACACCTGCTGGCCGATGCGGCGATCGGCAGCTCCTACCTGGCTGAAGGCCGCATTCGCGACGCGCTGGCGCACCTGATGCCCTTCAAGGAGAAGATCATCCAGCGCGGCAAGATCGGCCCCGATGCCATCGGCAACACGATCGGCGCGCTGTGTGAGGCGTTGTATCAATTCAACCTGGTCAGCGACGCAAGAGAGCTGATCGAGACCTATGCAGAGCCGATGGGCGCGGCCGAGCTGCCGGAAGGCATTCTGAACGGCTACCGGGTTCGCGCGCGGCTGGAGCTGTTGGCGGGCCGCTCGCAAGCCGCCTTCGAGACCTTGCAGCGCCTCGAGGAAATCGGCATCCAGCGACGCCTCGACCGGCTCGTGGCGTGGAGCCTGTACGATCAGTTCGCGCTCTCCGTGCTGTTCCAGCATCTGACCTCGCGCGAAGAAATCCTGCATCGACTCTCTCAGCTGGCCGAGAAACATGCGAGTGCCCGCGACTGCTCGTGGGCGCAGATCCCGCTGATCTACGCCCTGGCGGCTGCGGAAAACGCGCTCTATGGCCAGGCCGACCATCTCGAATGTCTGCGGCTCATCGAAGTCGCCGAGGATCTCTGCAACAGAACCGGACGCGTGGCGACGCTGCTCCGTCTGGGATTCATGCGCTGTATCGCCCGGCTCAATGCGGGCAAGCAGCAGGCCGCCCTGAGCGAGGCTTCGGAGCTGCTGACGAAGGCCGCCGGGCTCGGTGTCCTCCGGGCGCTGGCCGATCTCGGCGCGATTGCCCGCCCGCTTGCGAAGCTGCTCATGAGCCGCACGCACGGCGAAACCGAGCACGAGATGCTCCGTATCACGCTCGACGGTGACCAATCTACGGGCGACGCTGCCGGCGCTTCATCGGATTCGGCAGCCGTGTTGGCGGAGCCGCTGACCGCGCGCGAACAGGATGTGCTGGAGCTGCTGGGCAAGGGCTTCTCCGCCAAGAGCATCGGTCGCAGCCTGGATATTTCGCTGGCGACAGCGAAATGGCATCTCAAGAACGTCTACGGGAAGTTGCACGCCGGTTCGCGTGAAGACGTACTCGCCAAAGCAAGACGGTACGGCATCATCAGCTGACCTTCCTATCGATGGGCTGCGGACTTCTCTGCATTCCGCGCAGCCGCGCTGAAGTCCGGATCGCGACGCTCAACGAATGCGGCAATGCCGGTTCTGCTTTCGTCGGTGCCGCCTTGCTCGGTGATGCACGCGCTTTCGGCGTCGAGCTGTTCTTCCAACGTCGCCTCGTCACTGGCGAGCAGCAGGCGCTTCGTCGTTCCAAGCGCACCAACCGCGGATCGCGCCAGCGACGCCGCCAGCGCATCGACTTCCTGCGCCAGCGTTCCTTTGGCCACGACTCGCGTGATGAGCCCGATCGCGGCCGCCTCCTCCGCTGACACTCTGCGGTTCGTCAGTGCCAGCTCCTGAGCACGGCGAAGACCGATGAGCCTGGGCAACAGCCACGTCGCACCGCCATCCGGCGTCAATCCGATACGAGAATAGGCCATCGTGAAATGAGCGTCAGGTTCGGCGAGTGCAACGTCGCCGACCGCCGCAAGGCCGACACCTGCGCCGGCGGCCGGTCCGTGGATTGCGGTAACGACGGGCTTGTTCATCCTCGCGAGGCGGACGATCGCCGGATGCAAAGACACGAGGATCTCGTTGAGAAACTCGGGCAGCGCATCGCCCGCCGCATGCAGTCCCTTTACATCGCCGCCGGCGCAGAACATCCGTCCATTGCCGCGAACGACCACGCAGCGGACGGCGGGATCCGCCTCCACCGCCACGATTGCATCCAGCAAGCATCGTGAGAGCGCCACGTCGACGGCATTGCCCGCCTCCGGGCGATTCAACGTGAGATACGCAACGGCTCCCTTGCGATCGATCAGCACCGGGTCGGTCATGTCGGCAACGCTGCGATGTCAGCTCTTGGTGCTGAGCTTGCGCGCAGCCAGCAGCTTTTCGATGTTCGCGCGCATGGCCGGCGGCAAGGTCTCGATGTCGATCGGAACGCCATTGACCAGCATGGCCTGCAAGTGACCGATCTGGTGCAGATGAAAACCGAACTCCTGCGCCGCCTTGCGTCCCATCCGGTCCTGGGCGAAATTCACCGCCTGCTTCACCAGCTTCATGGTGAACGGATTCTTCGCGGCGATCGTCTGGGCGAGCTCGAGCGTGCGAGCGTTGAGCTGCTCGCGCGGCACGACATGATTCACCATGCCCCGCTGCTTCGCCTCCTGCGCCGTCAGCCACGAACCCGTCATGAGCCATTCCTTCGCCTGTCGCACGCTCATCTCGAACGGATGCTGCCAGAACTCGACACCGGCGATGCCCATCTCCGCCGCGGTGGCATCGCGAAAGCGCGCATCTTCGGAGCAAACGATCAGGTCGCAGGTCCACGCGAGGATGATGCCGCCGGAGATGACCGAGCCCTGGATCTCGGCGATGGTCGGCTTGGGCGCGTTGCGCCAACGCTCGCTGATCTCCAGGTAGATCTCTTTCTCGCGGGCGTAATAGCCTTCCCATCCCTTGCCCTTGTAACTTCCGCCCCACAGGCCGACGGTCTGCTCCGGCGAGGGATTGTCGGGCCCTTCGCCGCTCAGGTCGTGACCGGCGCTCCAATGCTCGCCGTTGGCGGCCAGGATGATCACGTTGATGTCATCGTCGTGGCAGGCGCGTTTGAAGGCGTCGTCGAGGTCGTACGTCATCGTGATGCCCTGCGCATTGCGCCGGCCGGGGCGATTCATGACGATCCGTGCCACCTTCGGAGCGGGCTGCTCATAGATCACCTGTTCGTAGTCGCGATGTTTTGCGGCCATGACCGTCTTCTCCTGTAACTTGAAGCTCAGCGATTCTTCGGCGCGAAGGTGGCGCCCTGCATGCACGCCAGCTGCGTGCGCTCTTCCAGTGCGATGACTGCCGACAGATCTTCGATCTCGGACGCACGCGTCATCGTCTCCTTGGTCTTGCGCAGTCCCACTGGAGATGCAGCGAGCAGATCGGTGACCATGGCGCGCGCGGCGTGCTCGAGCTGATCGTCGTCGACGACTTCGGACACCAGGCCTGTGGCGAGTGCGCGATCCGCGTGGATGAAGCGACCCGTCATCATCAACTCGGCCGCCACCGATGTTCCGACCATGCGCGGCAGGAAATAGCTGGTGCCCAGCTCGCAGCCGGAGAGGCCGAGCTTGATGAAAGCCACGTTCATCCGCGCGCTGCGGCCGGCGATACGGATATCGGCGGCGAGCGCCAGATTGAAGCCTCCGCCACACGCGGCACCGTGGACCAAGGCAACGATGGCCTGCGGGCACGAACGCATCTTGAGCATGATGTCGCCGAGCGAGGGTCCCGGGCCTGCATCGGTCGCGCCCGCGGGCATGGCCGAGCCGGCTTCTCGAAACCAGGTGAGATCGAGCCCGGAGCAGAACCCTTTGCCCGCCCCGCGCAGCACCACGACGCGGCACGAGTAGTCGGACTGCAGCTTGTCGAAATAGGACCAGAGCTCGCGCACCAGCGTTGCGTCGATGGCATTGAGACGCTCGGGCCGGTTGAGCGTCACCCAATCCACCGGTCCTTCCCGCACGACGTTGATCGTGGCGTAGTCGCTCATCGTTCACCTGCTGAATCTGCCAGTCGGCGAACTATAGTTTTCGCAACCCGACTCTCCCCCGCTCTTTAAGGAGGGGTGCGCGACTTCAGGCATGCGACTCCGGCGCGCGTGGCGATTGACGCGCGGCGAGCTCAGACTTGATACGAGCGTGAGCCTGTCGATCCAGGCGGTAGAAGAGCGCAAACACGGTCCCCACCAGCGCGAGCATGCCCGCACCCGGCCCGCCGGCGAAGCCCAGCAACTCCGACGTCCGCTCGGAAATCGTCATTGCAGCGGCGCCACGCTGGGCAGCGTCGGTGGGAAAATCGATCAATTGCAGCACCACGCCCGAGACCAGCAATCCCGCGCCGGTCGCCGCTTTCGAAGCGAACGCCCAGCCGGCGAAGAACAGTCCTTCGCGACGCGCATGGAACAGCTGTTCGTGCTCGTCGGCCGCGTCCGGAATGATGGAAATGAACGCGATGATCGACAGCGCGAACATCAGGCCCACGATGAACGCCATGCCGACCAGAAAACCGATCAACGCATCGCCGGTCAGCGGCAGCAGACCGAGCAGCTTCAGAGTCGTCGGCGATGCTTGCGAAACCGCGAGGCCCACCAGGCTGACGACCAGCAGGGTGCGCTTCTCGATCCTCGCGACCAGCAACCCGACCAGCGGCGCGGCCACGACCAGACCGAGCACCGCGGCAAACGCCAGCATCTGCATCTGCTCGGAGCCCAGTCCCCAGAAGAACAGACCGGCGTGCAGCGCCAGCGCCTGGTGGATGCCCTGCGCGACGTTGAGCAGCAGGCTCGAGCCGAATATGACCAGGAACGTCCGGTTGCGAAACATCTCGCCGATCTCACCGAGCAGCCGGCGATGCAGCGCCTGAGTCGCCGCCGGCGCCGTGTCGTGCTGCAGGCGACGGGTCACAAGTCCCGTACGGATCGCGATGGCGGCGGCGATAACGATCAGCACGGTGAGTGTCAGCGTCAACGGCAGATAGCCCTCGCGGCGAGCGACCCCATTCGGCCCGCTCAGGAACACGCCGTAGCCCAGTACGATCACCGCAACCGTCCCGAAGATACCCACGCCCCAACGCCACGCGGCAATCGAGGAACGTTCGGCGTAGTCGTCGCTCAGCTCGGCACCGAGCGCTTGATAGGGCAGATAGAAGATCGACAACGACACGCGAAGCGTGATCGACAGCAGCGTCAGCCAGATGAACAGGCTGGTGACGCTCCACGTCGAGGGCAGCGCGAACATCAGGTTGAATGTGACGACCAGCGGCACGATGCCGGCGACCATGAAGGGCACGCGCCGGCCGTAGCGCGATTTCCAGCCGTCCGACACCGAGCCGATCATCGGATCGAGGATCGCGTCGATGACCAGCCCGGCGCCCAACGCCACGCCGGCCAGTGCGCCGGGCAAGCCGCACACCGCCGTTACGTAGAACAACGCGAACATGTTCAACATGCTGCCGATGATGAGCTCGGCCAGCTGCCCGGAGGCGTAGCCGGCCTTGTGCGCCAACGGCAGCCGTTGAACCGCCGGCGCCGCATCCGAGGTGGCGCCGGTGGCGAGCCCTGCCGGCAGCGGCAGGGCTTCTTCAGTCGCATTCAACTTCATCTAGTGCTCTTCAGAACGTGTAGTCGATCGAAACGCCGTACGTGCGCGGCATTCCGAAGGTGGCTGCCGTCGACAGTGCGTTCTGCGAATAGGTCGTGAAGTAGACCTTGTCCGTCAGGTTGCGGCCGAACAGCGACACCGCCAGGTGCTCGTTGAAGCTCACGGTGGCATTGGCATCGAGCAGGAAATAGGCGGGCTGGCTCAACGTATTGGCAAAGTTGAAATGGACCCGGCTCGAATACGCGCCGGACACCGACGCATCCAGCCGCGCATCGCCGAACAGGTCGACATGGTAGTTGAGCGCGGCGCTCGCCGACCACTCCGGCGCCCTGACCATGTTCGAGCCGCTGGCATCGACGCTGGTGCTGGCGTAGAACAGGCCGAATCCGCTCGCAGCATCGGTGGGATCGATCGCGTAGCCCGGCGCATTGGTGAACTCCTTGTAGCGGGCATGCGTATAGGCCAGCGACGTGCGGATGTCGAACGCTTCGTTGAAGCGATAGGTGCCGTCGATATCCAGGCCGTAGATCTCCGACTCGGGCACGTTGAACAACTGCTGGTAGATCTGTCCGCCGTTGGAGAACACGGCGTTGACCTGCGTGTCGGTGAAATCGTAGTAGTACACCGCCGTGTTCAGCGTGAAGTCCGCCGAGGACGACTTGTAGCCGATCTCGTAAGCGTTCACGTACTCCGGATCGACCTTGTTGCCGGTCAGTGACGTGGCATCGAAGATGCCGGCCTTGTAGCCGCGCGTGAATGTCGCATAGACGTTGCTGTAAGGTGTGATCTCGTATCGGGCACCCACGCGAGGCGTCCACACGCTTTCCGTCGCGCTGGCGTTCTTCTGTCCGGCCGGAAAGAAACGGGTGTCGAGATCACGCGTCTCCCGGGTATAGCGAATGCCGGCGATCAATCCCCAATCGCCGAGATGATACGTTCCATCGAAATAGACCGACTTCGCCGTGGTATCGCCCACGGTGGTGAATTGCGGCACGTCGTTGATCCTGAGATAGGGAACGGTGCCTTCATTGTCGTAGTAGAACAGGCCGGCCACATAGTCGAACTTCGCGCCCGGCTTCGAGGTCAGGTTGACCTCCTGCGTGATCGTGTCGAATTCAGTCTTGAGCGCCACGCGCGCATTCGCGGCGGGCACCAGGTCCTGGTAGGTGGAATCCAGATCGTTGAGCGATTCCAGCTCGCCGTTCTGGCTGGACGTCACCGATTGCAGCGTGGCGAAGCCCAGGTCCCAATCGATGTGCAGCGTGTACTGCTTCGCTTGCGTCTCCACCGCATCTTCGGCGTTGTGCGAGCGATGATATCGATCGCGCGCAATCGGTCCGGCATTGGTATCGATGCCGGGCAGGCTGAAGAACGGCGCGGTCGTGATCGCCTGGTAGCTCGAGCCGGTGGGATCGTCGAAGCGGCTCAAGTAGGCGCCGAGCATGACGCTGAAGGAATCGCTCGGCTGCCACAGGAACTTCACGCGGCCCGAGTAGTCCTCGCCTTCGTTCACCAACTCGTTGGTGCGGCTGTCGCGTATGTAGCCGTCCGAATGCCGGTAGGAGACAGCGGCGTTGGCGGCGAACTGATCGGTGATCGGCACGTTCACATAGCCGCTGGTGCGCGCCTGGCCGAAGCGTTCGTACGATGCCCTGAGCTTGCCCGCGGCCTCGAAGGAGGGATCGAGCGTCGTCACGAGAATCGCGCCGCCGGTCGCGTTGCGGCCGAACAGCGTGCCTTGCGGCCCCTTCAACACCTGCACGTTGGCGACGCTGGCCAGGTCGAAAATGTTGGTCGCCTTGAAGGGCAGATACACGCCATCCATGTAGACCGACACGTTCGATTCGCCGCCAGAGGAGCTCAGCGTCGAGCCGATGCCGCGCACGGTCGGCGACAGGCCATAGATATCGCGCTGCAGGTAGATGCCCGGCACGAGCTTGTTCAAGCTCTCGAGGCTGGTGCCTCCGACTCGTTCGAGCTCCGAGCTCGAGACCAGCGCCACGGTGATCGGCACGTCGACCAGGCGTTCGGAACGCCGCTGCGCCGTCACGACGATTTCCTCCAACTCCGCGCCAACCGCACCGGCGGGCGGCGCCTCCTCGGCCGCAGACGCGGCGATTGCCCAAGTAGTGGCCAGCAACGAAGCAGCGGCTCTAACGATCGCCATGTTTCCCCCTTGACCTGTAGTTACCCCATTCCGGCGAACTTACCGGGCTGGACAACGCCCGCCCCCCTCTTTTTCGGAGGGGGCGGGCCGCCACGCGCCGGTCGCATCCGATCCGGAACTTTGCCGCCGCTTGCTCGGGAGGATTTTGCCGATGGCAGAGGTGGGTAGTCGAGGCGCGGGTTCGCGCCGGCGACTCGGAGGGGCCTACACGAAATGCTCAGCTAGATCAGAGCCGCGGCGTCGCGCGTACTTCGCAAATGCAAGGAATCTCAATCCGTCCGCAGCGCCTCCACCGGCTCCAAGCCAGCCGCTCGCACCGCCGGAAGAATGCCGGCAATCAACCCCACCGCGATCGCCAGGGATTCCGACGCGATGATGAACATCGGCGAGTAGCTCACCGGCAGCGCGGGCACGGCGACATCCAGCGCGGCTGCGATGCTGAGACCCGCGGCGAGACCAGCGGCGCCGCCGAGTGCGGACAGGACGACTGCCTCGGATAGAAACACTCGCAGCACCTGACTCTTCTGCGCGCCCAACGCGCGAAGCAATCCGATCTCGGCCGTGCGTTCGCTGACGCCGATGGTCATGATGGTGAAGATGCCGACTCCGCCGACCAGCAACGAGATGCTGCCCAACGCACCCACCGCGAAGGTCAGCACACTCAGCACCGAACCCAGCGTGTCGAGCATCTGCTGCTGGGTGACGATCGTGAAATCCTCGTCGCCGTGACGTGCCACCAGGATGCGCCGAATCGAGGCGACCACTTCGTCCACGGGCACACCTTCGGCATGAAGCAACTGGATCTCGAACACGCTGTCGCGATCGAACAGCTCCAGCGACTTCGCCGTCGGAATGTAAACCGTGTCGTCCAGATCGAAGCCCAGCGTGGTGCCCTTCGGTTTCATCACGCCAGCCACTCGATAGCGCTGCCCGCCGACGCGAATCGCCTTTCCTAGCGCGCTCTCGCCGCGAAACAACTCCTGCTCCATCTTGCTGCCGAGAACTGCGAGGCTGCGCGGTGCGCGCGGATCGTCGGGCGGCAGAAACTCGCCCTGCGCCACTTCGAAGCGAAACGCCTCGGCAAAGGCCGGCCCCACACCATAGACCGTAGTGCGTCGCTTGCGGCCAAGCGCCTCAACTTCGGCATTTCCCTGCACCAACGCATTTGTCTTCTCCACGTAAGGCGCGCGACGCAATGCCTCCGCGTCTTCGACCGTCAGCGGACGCACGTTGCCGAGCGAGCCGATCGATCCGCCCATGGTCTGCGTCTTGCCGGGCGTGATGCTGATGATATTGGTGCCGAACTGCGTGAACTCGGACACCACGAAGCGGTGCACGCCTTCGCCGATCGACGTGAGCAGGACCACGGCAGTCACGCCAATGCCGATGCCCAGCGCCGTCAATGCGGCACGCAGTCGGTGGGCCCGCACTGAACCCGTCGTGAGTCGCACCAGGTCGGCGAAGCGCATCAACGCCTCCCGGCCAACGCTGCGACCGGGTCCAACCGCGCGGCGCGTCTTGCCGGCATCAAGCCGAAGACGATGCCGCTGGCAATCGCGACCACGATGGCCATGATCACCGCCCACACAGGCGGGCTCAGCGGCAGCGCGGGGTAGATGTTTCCTACGATCCAGTCGACCCCCAGCCCCGCAAGCAAGCCCATCACTGCCCCGGCCCCGGAAAGCAGGATCGCCTCCGTCAAGAACAACGCCGTGATCTGCGCGCGCGTCGCGCCGATGGCCTTGAGCAAGCCCACTTCGCTGGTGCGCTGACTCACCGACACCAACATCACATTCATGATCAGCACACCCGCAACCGCGAGACTGATGGACGCAATGCCGGCGAGCGTAAGCGTCAACGCCGTGAATATCCTATCGAACGTTGAGAGCAGCGCGTCTTGAGTGATGACGGTTACGTCTTCTTCGCCTTGGTGGCGCTGTTTGATCGCCTCGATGGTAGCCGCGCGCACCCGCTGCATCTCATCGCGCGTGCGCGTCTGAATGAGCAAACGAAACAGTGACTCGCTGTTGAACAACGCCTGCGCGGCGCTCACAGGGATGATCACAAGCTCCTGCGAGTCCATGCCGATCATGCGACCCTGGTCGCCAAGCACACCGATGACGCGAAAGCGCCGGTCGCCGATGCGCACATTGCCGCCGATGGCATCGCGTCCTGGAAACAACTCGCGAGCAATATTGTCGCCGATGACGGCCACCGCGGTATCGCGGCTCAATTCGCCTAGCGGCAGAAACTGACCTCTGGCGAGCTTGAAACCATGCACCGGCAGCAGATCGGCACTGGACCCCATCACAGGAGCTTCGCGCTCTAACGCGCCAGAGGAAACTGGCGCCGAACCGACGACCAACGGAGCGACACGTTCGACGCCAGGAAGGCGCTGCACGGCAAGCGCATCACCCAATGTGAGATCGCGTGGTGTTTCGCCAGACAATAAACCGGGCGCCACCCCGCCGGTCTCGGACCGGCCCGGAATGACGACGATGAGCCGCGTTCCCAGCGACTGGAACTCGCCCGCCACATAACGCCGCGCGCCTTCGCCCAACGAAGTGAGCGCGATGACCGCTGCGACGCCGATGGTCATCGCAAGCAACAGCATGATGCTCCGCATGCGAGCGCGTGCGGCGGAATCGAACGACAGTCGAATCAGATCGCGAAAACGCATGCTGGCTCTAACATCGGCTGCAGCGGGCCTTCTAACCATTCATCAGTCACGTCTCACTTCTCCTTCACATCCTCCACGATCTTCCCGTCTCTCATCCTCATGTGCCGCCGCGCCCGCTGCGCCACTTCGGCATCGTGCGTCACGACCAGCAAGGTGATGCCCCTGGCATTCAGCCCCTCGATGGCCGCCAGGACCTCCGCACCCGAAACGTGATCGAGATTGCCGGTGGGTTCGTCGGCCAGCAGCACCGAAGGCTGCATCACCATCGCTCGCGCGATGGCAACTCGCTGTCGCTGCCCACCCGACAACTCATTGGGTCGATGGTGAGCACGATCCTCCAGGCTCAAGCTTTCGAGCAGTTCCTGCACGCGTGGCCGCCGTACTTCGGGCGCCACGCCGGCCAGCACCAGCGGCAGCTCCACATTCTCGAACGCCGTCAGTCGCGGAATCAGATGAAACGACTGAAAAATGAAGCCGATCTTGCGCGCCCGCGTATGCGCCAGCTCATCGTCGTTCAGCGACGTGGTCTCGCGCCCGTCCAGCAAATACGTGCCGGCCGTGGGCCGATCGAGCAGACCGAGCACGTTCAACAAGGTCGATTTGCCGGACCCCGACGGCCCCATGATGGAGACATATTCGCCAGTCTCGATCCGCACGCTCACCTGATCGAGCGCACGCACCTGCTGATCGCCCATCTGGAAGTGGCGGCTGATGTCGCGCAACTCGATCATGACTTGGTCGGCGTTTCCGAAGCGACAGCGCGCGCGCCGTCGACGAGGCCCTCGCGATCGATCGTAGTGACGACCCTGTCGCCCTCCTCGAGACCGCTGGTGATTTCGACGTACTCCCAGTTTCTAAGGCCCACCTGGACCTCGCGGGCGTGCACTCGCCCTGCGGCGGCGTCGTAAACAAAGACGCGCTTGCCGTCGATGAGCGCACGCGTAGGAATGCGCAGCGCATCCGGCTGCTCCTGCAATATCACTTCGATATCGGCGCTGTAGCCCGGCAGCAGCGTAGCCGTTGCAATGTCCTGCAGCTCCGCTTCGATTTCGACGGTACGTGCTTGCTTCTCCACATCGAGGACGTAAGGAGCCACGCGCCGCACGCGAGCAGGAAATGTCCTGTCACGAAATGCATCGAGCGACACTCGCGCCGGCATGCCTTCGCGAATGCGCGGAGCGTCTACCTCATCGATGGGCGCCGTGACATAGATGCAACTCGTATCCACCACGTCGACGGCAGGAGGCGTGGGAATACCGACGGGCGACGGCGTGACGAACTCGCCAATCTCACCGTTGATCTCGGCCACGATGCCGGCGAAAGGTGCACGCAACAGAGTACGTTCCATCGACGCTTTGGCTTGTTCGATGCGAGCCTGAGCGACTTTGATGTTCTGGGTGGTCGCGCGGCAGGCCGCGGCCCGACTATCGGCCTCGCCCTTTGCCCTCTCCGCCGCATCGATGGAAACCAGACTGCTTGCCACCAGCTTGGACAATCGCTCCGATTCGCGCCTGGCAACGGTGGCCGCAACACAAGCCTCTTCGGCCCGCGCACGTGCGGCGACGGCATCACGCTCAGCCAACTTGAGCTCGGCACGAACATCGTCATTCCACAATTCCAGCAGCACCTGGCCGGCCTGCACGCGATCGCCTTTTTTCACGGGCAGTTTTGCAATCTGTCCGCCGGAGGGCGGCGCCAGCCGGGCACGCTGGCATGCTTTGATAGTACCGGCACGCGTGTTGGTGACTGTTTCCCCCACCATGCCGCGGCTCACGGTGGCCGTCTCCACAGCGACCGGATCGGGCCGGCTGACCAACGTTGCGATAGCCAAGGCTGCCAGCACCACGCCGCCCACTATATATAAGGTGCGGCGTTTCATATGGATCTGTCCTCGTCACACATGCGGCTCATCTCAGTCAAGGCAAGCGCGTAGCGCAGATATCGAAACCCGGCGGATATTATCGGCGGAACTCGCCGGCGCCGGGCGGCTTTTCGCCGACGCGCCTTACCTCCGTCGTGCCGCGGGATTAGAATTCCGGCGCCTGCATACACACAATGGCCGCGCCGTCGTTCGTCACGAGCGCGGCCCGCTGAAGGACTGAAGGCTTCCATGTCATTCGACCAGAACGCACTCGACAGCCTCCGCATCGAACGCAGCCCCGAACCCCCTCGCAACAGCAGCCAAGGCGGCCTCTACAAATGGTTCATCGCCACTGTATTGATTCTTGCCGTGGTGGCGGCGGCCTATGCCGTATTCCGCGACAACTCCATTGAAGTCGAAATGGTCACGGCCGTGGCCAGCTCCAGCGGCGGAGGTGGCGGCGGCGCCGTGCTGAACGCATCCGGATATGTCGTGGCGCGTCGCCAGGCCACGGTATCGGCCAAGGTCACGGGCAAGGTCGAGGAGGTGCTGATCGAAGAAGGCATGGAGGTGAAGGAAGGCCAGTTGCTGGCACGCCTGGACGATACGACCACACGCCCGCAGCTCGAGCTCGCCGAGCGCCAGCTGGAGGCGGCCGTCAAGAATCTGCAGGAAGTCGAAGTGCGCCTGGCGGAAGCCGAGCGCAACTTGAAACGCAATCAGCAACTGCGCGCCGAAAAGCTGGTCAGCGAACAGGCGCTGGATGCGTCACAGGCCGAAGTCGGCGCACTGCGGGCACGCCTGGAAGCGCTGAAAAGCGAAGTGAAAGTCGCACAGAGCAACGTTCGCGTGCGCGTTCAGGACCTGGACGATCTGCTGGTGCGCGCGCCCTTCGACGGTGTCGTGGTGTCGAAGGATGCCCAGCCCGGCGAAATGGTGTCCCCGATTTCCGCGGGCGGTGGCTTCACGCGCACCGGAATCGCGACAGTCGTTGACATGGATTCGCGAGAGATTGAGGTCGACGTGAACGAGGCCTTCATCAATCGCGTCAAGGCGGGACAAAAAGCAGAAGCCGTGCTGGACGCCTATCCGGATTGGACCATTCCCTGTCACGTGATCAACATCGTGCCCACGGCCGACCGCCAGAAGGCAACGGTGCGCGTGCGCATCGGCTTCGATGAGCTGGACCCGCGCATCCTGCCCGACATGGGCGTGAAAGTGAGCTTTCTGGACGATCGCCCCGAGCAACCGGAGACGGCGGCGGCGCGTCCTGCAGTACGGGTGCCGAGCACGGCCATCATGAAGGACGGCGACACCACGTTCGTCTGGCGCGTCCGCGACGACTCGGTGGAGCGCGTCGCCGTCCGAACCGGCGGCGTGCGCAACGGACAGACGGAAGTATTGTCGGGAATCGCCAGTGGCGACGTCCTTGTAGCGAAACCGGTCGAAGGTCTCGCCGAGGGCGCGCCAGTCAAGAAAAAAGGGGAGTGAAACATGACCGACACCATGACGGAACCGCTGGTCCGGCTGCGGGGCGTGGCCAAGGATTACAAGCGGGGCGCCGAGACCGTGCACGTGCTGCACGCCTTGGACCTGGACATTCCCAAGGGCGACTTCCTGGCGCTGATGGGGCCGTCCGGCTCGGGCAAGTCCACGCTGCTGAACCTGATCGGCGGCATCGACCGGCCGACCGCGGGCACCATCGAGATCGCCGGCCAGCGCACCGACACCATGAGCGACGGGGATCTCGGCCGCTGGCGGGCCAACAATGTCGGCTTCGTGTTCCAGATGTACAACCTGCTGCCGGTGTTGACTGCCGAGCGCAACGTCGAGCTGCCATTGTTGCTGACCAAGCTGTCGGCCGCGGAGCGCCGCAAGCGCGCCAACGCCGCGTTGAAGCTCGTCGGTTTGAGCGAGCGCGCTCATCACAAGCCGCGCGAGTTGTCCGGCGGTCAGGAACAACGCGTCGGCATTGCGCGAGCCATCGTTTCCGATCCGACGCTGTTGCTGTGTGATGAGCCCACCGGCGATCTGGATCGCAAGTCCGGCGACGAGATTCTCGATCTGCTGCAAGCCCTGAACCAGCAGCAAGGCAAGACCATCATCATGGTGACGCATGATCCGCACGCCGCGGCTCGCGCCAAGCACATCCTGCATCTGAACAAGGGTCAGCTCAGCCGCGAAGCGGCCGCGTAGGATCATCACGCCATGTTCAAGTATCTGCCATTGCTGTGGGCGAACCTCGGGCGCAAACGCTTGCGCACGAGTCTGACGCTCGCCTCCATCATCGTCGCATTCCTGTTGTTCGGCCTGATGCAGACGCTGCGAGTGGCGCTCACCGGCAGCCCCGATCTCGCCGGCATCGATCGCCTGATTACGATGCACAAGACCTCGTTCATACAATCCCTGCCGCTGGCTTACTTGAACCGCATCAAGAGCGTCGATGGCGTGGTGACGGCCACCTCGCAGGACTGGTTCGGCGGCATCTACCAGGAAGATCGCAATCAGCTGCCGACCTTCGCGGTGGAAGCAGACACGTTCTTCGAGGTTTACAACGAGTACCAGCTGAAACCCGAAGAGCTGGACGCGTTTCTCGAGGACCGCACCAGCGCCATCGTCGGCCCGATGGTCGCGCAGCGCTTCGGCTGGAAGGTGGGCGACATCATTCCCATGCGCTCCAACGTCTGGACGCGCAAGGAAGGCGGCAACACCTGGCCGCTGAAGATCGCCGGCATCTACCAAGCCAGCAACGGCGACAACCAGAGCATCTATCTCCACTACGAATATCTGAACGAGTCCCGCAGGGAGATCCGGGACATGATCGGCTGGGTGGTGGTGAGACTGGCCGACCCGGCACGCTCCGCCGAGATCGCGGAAAAAATCGACGCCATGTTCGCCAACTCCTCCACCGAAACCAAAACCTCGACGGAGAAGGCGTTCATCCAGGGATTTGCCAATCAAATGGGCAACATCGGCAAGCTGCTGACGATGGTCGCGGCGGCGGTGTTCTTCACCATGCTGCTGGTGACGGCCAACACCATGGGTCAATCGATCCGCGAGCGCATCAACGAGATTGGCGTCATGAAGACGCTGGGCTTCTCCGGCGCCGGGGTCACGTTGTTGATTCTCGGCGAGGCGCTGCTCGTGACTGGCCTTGGCGGAGCGATCGGCCTGGCGCTGGCGGCGCTGGCAAGCGAGGGCATCGGCGCGGCGGTCGCGCAATTCTTTCCCGTTCTCGGCATGCCAGCTTCAACTTGGGGTGTCGGGGCCGTGCTGATCGTGTTGCTCGGCGCATTGGCTGCGGCGCTGCCTTGCGCGCAGGCCTCGCAGCTGAAGATCGTCGACGCCTTGCGCAAGACCTGAGCCGCCAAGGAACCGCACCCATGTCCAACAATTCTCTGGCTCAGATCGGCGCCATCACCAGCATGAACCTGCGCAATATGTCGCAGCGTCTGGCGTCGTCCATCGTGGCGCTCATCGGCATCGCGGGCGTCGTGACCGTGCTCATCGGTGTGCTGTCCATCGCGGAAGGATTCCGCGCGGTGCTGGAAATTTCCGGCTCGGATCAAGTCGCCATCGTGCTGCGTAGTGGTGCGACCGACGAGATGGGCAGCGGCCTGACGCAGGATCAGGTTCGAGTCATCGCCGACTCCGAGCACGCGCTGCGGGACGAGCAAGGCACGGTCGTTTCTCCCGAGCTGTACGTCGTGGTCAATCTGCCGCTGTTCAGCACCGGCACGACCGCGAATGTTCCGTTGCGTGGCGTCGGTCCGCAGGCGGCCAAGCTGCGCAGCAATTTCAAAATCGTGGAAGGCACGGACTTCACGCCCGGCAAGTTCGAAGTAGTGGTTGGCAAGGGCGCGAGCCTGCAGTTCGAGGGGCTCAAAGTGGGCCAGCAGTTCCGCGCCGGCAATACCGATTGGACCGTTACCGGCATTTTCGAAGATGGCGGCAGCGTAGCCGAATCCGAAGTCTGGACCGATGCCACCGTGCTGCAAGGCGCGTACAACCGTGGCAATTCGTATCAATCGATGCGAGTGAAGCTCACCAGCCCGGGCGCAATGCAGGCGTTCAAGGATTCTCTGTCGACCGATCCACGCTTGAGCGTGCGCGTATTCAGCGAGAAACAATATTACGAAGAGCAATCGCGCATCCTGGTGACCCTGGTCAGCACCATCGGCAAGTCGATCGCCATCCTCATGGGCCTGGGCGCCATCTTCGCGGCGCTCAACACGATGTACTCGGCGGTCTCCGCTCGCACGCGCGAGATTGCAACATTACGCGCGCTGGGGTTTGGCTCTGCACCGGTCGTCACGTCAGTGCTGGCTGAAGCGCTCTTGATCGGCCTGGCCGGCGGCGTGGTTGGCATGATCGTGTCGTATATCGCCTTCAATGGCGTGCGCGCATCCACATTGAACTTCGCCACCTTCAGCCAACTGACCTTTGCGTTCACCGTGACACCGCAACTGCTCGTGCAAGGACTGGTGTACGCGTTGATTCTCGGCTTCATTGGCGGGCTGCTGCCCAGCCTGCGCGCCGCGAAGCTGCCGATCACGACGGGATTGCGCGAACTATAATGCGGATCCAGTCGTTAGGCGTGTATGCCCGAGCTGCCTGACGTAACGATTTATATCGAGTCGCTGGATGCCCGCATCGTCGGGCATCGGTTGGAACGGATCGTCTTGAATAATCCGTTCCTGCTGCGCACCGCAGAGCCGGCATTGCAGAATTGCGAAGGTCACGTCGTCACGCGCTTGCGTCGTCTCGGCAAGCGCCTCGCCATCGGCTTCGACAACGATGTCTGGCTCGTCGTCCACTTGATGATCGCGGGCCGGCTGCATTGGTATCAGAAAGACCATCGCGCCAAGCTCCGGGCTCCACTGCTGCAACTCGACTTCGACAACGGCGTACTGACGCTGACCGAAGCCGGCACCAAAAGGCGAGCATCGTTGCACGTCGTTGCTGGCGAAGCTCAACTCGACGAGCACGATCGCGGCGGCCTCGAAGTGCTCGGTGTCCAACCGAGCGTCTTTCGCGCTCGCATGAGCGAGCGCAATCACACGCTCAAGCGAGCGCTCACGGACCCGACCATCCTCAGCGGCATCGGCAACGCGTACTCCGATGAGATCCTGCATCGCGCGCGCCTGTCGCCGATGATCCAGACTCGACAGCTCGACGATGACGAATGGCGCCGGCTCTACGACGCCGTTCAAGACGTGCTCACCGAGTGGATCGAGCGCCTGCGCGCCGAAGCCGCTCGAGCATTTCCGGAGAAGGTCACCGCCTTTCGCAAAGAGATGGCGGTTCACGGCAAGTTCGGCGAGCCCTGCCCCGTCTGCGGGACCGCCGTGCAACGCATTCGATACGCCGACAATGAAACGAACTACTGCCCTCGCTGCCAGACCGGCGGCAAGCTGCTCGCCGACCGCGCGTTGTCGCGGCTACTCAAGGACGATTGGCCGCGAACCATCGAAGCGTTGGAGAACGCCAGGCGGCGGCCGTAGCCCTGCTGCGGGCGAGAGTTGCTGACAAATCGTCAACACTCGGTTCACGCCACTCAATTTGGCGCAGGGTTGCACTCTCGTTGCACACCGTGAGTGCATTCCAAGCGTGTGACCTGCCTGGAACCCCTCAATTTTCGCCGTTTCCGCGCCTGGCCAGAGCTGGCACGCCTCCTGCATTAATGAAACCGAGCGTCTTCAGGACGCGAGTCCCTTCGGTTTCAACGTGCTTACGACGATGGTCAATTATCCCCCTGAGCCATCTCGGATGCAGGCGTGCGCGATGTGATGAACCTCGCGCACGCTATTTTTTTGGCGATTATATACCTGAGAAACCCACTTTGAGCGACGGCCTTCGTGGGGCGTTATCCTTGATGCCCCAGTTGTCGGAGCTAGAAATGGGCGAGCGAAGCAAGAAGGCCGATCCAGATGCGGCTAAGTTTGATGACGTACTGCGGCGGATGCTGAGTACGCCGCCGAAACCTCATGAGGCTAAGACCGGTGGAAAGCGAGAATCATCAGGGAAGCGGAAGCGCGCTAGGCCCTAGTCAGCAGCCGGTTCTCGAACTTGTCCACGATATTGCTGACGAGCTGCGCGAGCTGATGCAGCGTTGGGATGATAGGCTCACCCTCAAGCGCCTGCCCCTGTCCGAAAGTTATATCGAAGGACGGCTGAAAATCACCCTCGATGTCGAATTTTCCGGGCATTCCCAGTATTTTCAGTACTCCGCCTTCCCCTACGCCAAAGGTGACATTTCTCATGTAGCGAGGTGTGGGGGCCTTCTCAGAAAAGATCTTGAAATCGCCGCGTATGGCGGCGACGGAGAACACCGGCAACAAGAGCAGGTGCTTGTCTGTAATGTCGAGAGCGTGAAGTGCGCTGAGCGGGTTATTCCCAGTATCGTACGGCTCTATAACATCCGCGATGAAGTCGACAATGTCGGGGGCAGTCTTCAGTACTCCCTTTCCAAGTTTGCTTACAAGTTCTTGCCGGTCTTTGAAGAACGCGAATCTAGTCCAGTCAGTAACAGTTCCGCCCACCCTAGTCACAGTTTCACAGTGAGTGAGGTCCAGTGCCGACCTAAGGTTGTGAATTGCATCGCCGATGATAAGTGCAAATTCGCAAGGAGTTTTTTGGGTCTGCCGGAATTTCAGAAAATTCAAACCGGAATTTCCATCCGGCTCGATGCTCAGAGCGTAGAAGTCAGTCTGGACGAAAGCATTAATCGCATCATTAAGGTCCGCGATGTGCTTGTTGGCCCGTTTGATCTTTAGACGAGGCCCTTTGAACATTTTCGTGCTCATTCCGCTAGTCCTCGTCGTTGATCCAGCGCATGTAAAGGATCTCGCGAATTGTCGCCTTCACTTCCTCGGCGACTCGCTTAGATTCCTGTTGTTCTGGCTTAGTCAGGTATCTTGTAGGTTAATCGCTTGCCTTCGATGCCCTTCAGCGCGTTGATGGCGCGCTGTGGATCATCGATGTTGAGCGCAACGCGGTTGTTGTAGCGGAAGTCGAACTCAGCAAGGTAGCGGTGCAAGTGCTGCTTACCGCAATGTTGACGGTGACGTGGAACCGCCTCATTTTGGGGATGAGAGCGCGGAAGTGATCATTCAGTCATCCCATCCATGACGTTGTACGCGCAGCGCAGCTTCGGTCCATTCCTGACCGAGCCGATGGACAGCCTCGGCCATGGT
>NZ_DASWVW010000019.1:0-344487 GCF_036406195.1 Steroidobacter sp. | reverse complement strand
ATCTACTGGCATTGTCCCGTGTGTCACGACAATGGCGTCATCACCGGGTGGCAGAACACGCTTTGGGACGGCTTCACAGATCCTGACGCCACATCATAAGGATCGCAGCTAGGGAAGACGTCGCAGGCTTACCGCTTACGGCTGAGCTGCTCTTGTTATTTTCCGACAGTTGGCTGATTCCAGCCCGGTATCGTAGCGAATAGATGCCAGGCGCAGCCACCCGGGTCTCCGGGATAGATTCGTGATTACCGCGGCATTCGGTCGAGTTTCGCGGCCGACACGTCGAAGCTTCCCGGCTGTACACGCATACTGCCGCACGCTTCTCGCATACGCCGCGGGCCAGTGCAAATCAAAAGGCCACGAACGCACCATTGTGGAGGATCCAATCCACCGCCGGTCAGGCCAGCATCTTATATTTCCTATTTCTGCGTTCTCTCAGCAGGCGCACCCTGACCCCACGTGACAGATCTTGTCCTGCGCGATGCAGGTATCACCGCAAGGCTTGCCTTTCGTGCACACCTTGCAGCATCGCGCGGCACCCCCCTTCCTGGAGCTCAGGCCGAATCTTTCGTTTACCGCCTCGGCCTTGGTCGCAGCCATCTGCAGGAAATTGGCCACTTCCGACCCGGCGGAAACGTCGTCTGCCGGGACCGCACTGGAAATAACAAACAGGAACGCCGCGATCAAACAGATGACTACCTTCATGGCCCTCTCCCATGTCGCCTTTCAGCTCAGAATCTGGCCACCCCACGGATCGATGACTGTGCGACAGGTCACAAGCGTAGGAGACGCGACGCAGCACGACCATCGCAGCGAGAAATGCGTCCCAACAAACAAAACGATCCACCATCGGCAGACAGCCAACATCCTCAATGGCTCCATACCTTTTGTTCTCCGAATGCCCCATGAATCAGCGACAAGCCAGAACACCTCGCACCAGATCGCCCGCATGACACACCACTTGCACTGCTTGCCAAGGAGGGTTGGCAGAAGGCTCATATCGGCGAGTACCTCTCGTACAAGCAAGCCCTGAGCAAATACACACTCAGCGCCATTCTCCTGTCCAAACCCGTTCTCGCCGCGGTACGTCGTCAGCTACGCCTGACGACCCCCGGAGTGAAGTTAGAGCTGGATGAGGTCAGGGAAGCTCTCGAGACAGACGTGATCAAAAGAGAAGTTCTGGAAGGAGACAAAGCGGCAAGTGCACGGCGGCAGGTCAATCGTGCAGTAAATCGCGGACAAAGGAGCAAGAACCCGGACGATAAATCCTCCCCTGAAACAACTGCTGTGACAGTCGAGCCAGCAGAATCAGAAAGTCATTCATGTATCTAGTTGGGTACTTCCTGGCCACTGACCTCGCCCCCAGAATTGTTAGGCAGTTTGGAATTGGACCAAGCTCACCGTCGAAGGCCACGCAGCCGGCGTGGCACACGGACGGTGAGCTGGACAATTCCGGAGTTGCAGGAACCTGGATTCATTGCTCAGGTCGGTGAGCAGCGCAGACTGATGAATGTTGATCGCCTGCTACGCCCAAGCAAGCATGCAACGCGATCCGGCGTTGGTCCCCTGCGAATCGAACGGAGCAACACTGAAGGCACGATGGAGCAACCCGACTAACGATGCGAATAGGGGAGTCCCCTATGCGGATCGTCGGTTAGCCGTCTCGCGACGGTGCTCACCGCCTCTGTCTTGACCCACTCTTCACGTGCATGCTACACAAGAACTCGGCGCAGTCGCCCGAATGACTTCTCAACCGGGGCTGAGGATAGAGTTGAAGAGCGTTGACGCGAAGATAACGACGACACTTTGGCGCAGCGACGCGCTCCCTCGTGCTTGCCAGAGACAAACCGCGTTGGAAGAAGAGCTGGCCGA
Source organism: Steroidobacter sp. (assembly GCF_036406195.1). Lineage (GTDB taxonomy): Bacteria > Pseudomonadota > Gammaproteobacteria > Steroidobacterales > Steroidobacteraceae > Steroidobacter. The sequence continues at coordinate 342,615 of NZ_DASWVW010000019.1, read as the reverse complement.
GTCCCATATCCCGTGGGCGATCTATCCGGAACAGGACAATGACCTACATTTCGAGATGGAGCGAAGCCATTTTCTAGATCTGGATCTGTTGAGGGTCCGATGTGGAGCGCTGCGTGGCTTTCGTGCAGAGCAGCAACTTGCGGCGACCTCCGACGCATATGTAGGCGTTCTGCTGGTCGACGCGGGCCTCGAGAAGTTCGATCTCGATGGTTCCGAGGTCTGGATGGAGCCGGGAAAACTCGTGATGTGGGACAGCTCGATGCCAATGCGCTTTGAAGTCCCGCCAGGCCGAATGAACAAGCTCACACTGTTCGTCCGCCACCAGACGTTGAGCTCGTACTTCCCCCAATTCATGAAGTTCATCGGCAAGCCGCTCGACGCGACGCGCGGAAGCGGCGCCATCTTCGCATCGCACTTGATGACGATGGAACGCGAGATCCGACACTTGGCTCGTGCCTCGGCGCCGCGGCTACTCCAAGGCACGCTCGAGACACTGGCATTTGCCTTTCAGGATGTGGAACTCCAAGGGGAGGCTACCGGCGGCAGACGCGTCTTGGCGCGGGTGATCCTCGATTATGTAGAGCGTAACCTCTCAAATGCGGATCTTGGTCCCGCTTCCATCGCCGAGGCGCATCGAATCTCGACGCGCTATCTGCACATGCTTTTCAACGAAGAGGGCTTGTCGATTTCCAAGACCATATTGCAGCGACGCCTCATGCGCTGCAAAGCAGACCTGTCGGCGCCGGCTCTGAAACACCTTTCGATCAGTGATATCGCTTTTGAGTGGGGCTTCCAGGACGCCAGCTATTTCACACGCGCATTCCGTCGCGAATTCGGCATGTCGCCTCGAGAATTCCGCTACGAGGCGTCAGCCGGCACATCGATCGCTGCTGCTACTGGCTAACTCAGATCGTGCGGCTCTTGCGATCTTCGAGCGATGAGCCGCTTGTCACTAGAGCAGTCTGGCGACGACCTGCCCCTTGGAAATCGGCTGCTCGGCGGCCACCAGAATCTTGAGCCGGCCAGCGACCGGAGCCACCAGCTCCACCGCTACCTTCTCGTACATCAGGTCGGCTATGACGGCGCCAGCGCAGACGGCTTCCCCGTCCTCGAAGAACCAGTTCGAGATGAACCCTTGTCCGTTCCCATCCCACGCATCCGCCCCAATTACAACGTCCGTCACAGTCTGCGCCCCATCATTTCGGTTACAGCGACTGCCACTTTGGTCGAATTGGGCAAGGTGGAGTGTTCCATGGCCGGCGCGAACGCAATCGGAACGTCCGGCGAGGTAATGCGGCGCGGCTGCGCCGACAACTTCACCGACGGCGCTTCGCATACAGATGCGATAATTTCCGCGGCCACGCCGCAGCTTCGATAATCGTCATCGATAACCACCAGGCGCCCCGTCTTTCGCACCGAATCCAGGATGGACTCGATGTCGAGCGGGCAGATCGTGCGGACATCGATGACCTCCGCGTCGATGCCATCTTTGGCAAGTGCGTCCGCAGCCTCGAGCGCCTGGTGCAGCGTCAGCCCCCAACCCACCAACGTCACGTCCTTGCCTTCGCGGACCGTAGCGGCCTTGCCGATCGGAACGCTAAACGCTTCCGCGGGAACGTGAGCGATCGAACCGGGCACGGTGCCGAGCCAGCCCATGCCCTGCAGCGCCTTGTGAAACATGAAGATCACGGGATTGTTGTCCCTGATCGCGCTGCGCATGAGGCCCTTCGCGTCATGCGCATTCGAGGGAATTACAACTTTCAGTCCGGGCAGATGCGCGAACGTCGCATACAAACATTGCGAGTGCTGGCCACCGTCGCTATAGCCCCCGCCCACCGCGGTCATCAGGACCAGCGGGCAACCGACCTGCCCACCCGAGAAGAACGCCTGCTTCGCCGCCAGGTTGTAGATCGCATCGAGGCAGACGCCCATAAAATCCACGAACATCAGTTCGACGACCGGACGCATGCCGGAAGCGGCCATGCCGACGGCTGCGCCGATAAAGGCGGTTTCGGAGATCGGCGTATCTCGGACGCGCGTTGGTCCGAAGCGCTCGAGCAGTCCCTGCGTCGTGCCGAACACTCCGCCGAGCTTGGCGATATCCTCGCCCATTACCAACACGTTCGGATCTTCGGCCATCTCCTGCGCGATGGCTTCGCTCATGGCCTTTGCGATGGTGAGTCGTCGCTGCGACGTTGCGTTCATGCAAGAAATCTCTCTGCTCTCTGACACACTCGACGCTAGATGAAGACGCAGGTCAGCGCGTCAGCGGGAATCGGCGTAGGAGCCGCACGCGCCGAAGCGATCGCGTCATCCACAAGCTCCCGCGCGCTCGTTTCCGCCGCGTCGAGTTCCGCGGCGCTTACGCCCGATGCTGACAGTCGCTGCCGGTAAGCCGGTATCGGATCGATCGCTTGCAGGCGCGCGACCTCGCCCGGAGGTCTGTACTTCTCGGCATCGCCCATGAAATGGCCTTCGAGACGATGCGTCTCGATCTCGATCAGAGTCGGCCCCTCGCCGGCTCGGGCGCGCTCGATGGCCGCGCCGGCGACTTCGTACACCGCATCGGCATCGTTGCCTGGCACGAAGATGCCTGGCATGTCATAGCCCTGAGCGCGAATCGAGTTGCGTTCGACGGCCGTCGATTCGCGCTTCTCGACGGAGATGCCCCAGGCGTTGTCCTCGATCACGAACACCACGGGCGCTTTCCATACGGCGGCAAGATTCAGCGACTCATGAAATGCGCCCTGATTGGCGGCGCCTTCGCCGATGTAGGAAATAGCGATCGAGTCGCGGCCCTGCAGTTTCGCCGCAAGAGCCATTCCCACTGCCGGCCCCATTCCCGCGGCGATGATCCCCGAGTTCGAGAAATTGACCGCCGCATCGAACAGGTGCATGTGCCCGCCACGTCCGCCCGACAGACCGGTCGCCTTGCCGAAAATCTCAGCGGCCATACGACGCAGGTCGACGTTTTTGGCTATGGCGACGTGGTGCGCGCGATGCGGAGCCGTCACGCAATCGTCGGCACGAAGGTGCGCACAGACGCCGACGGCGCAAGGCTCCTGGCCGCTCGCCAGATGCATCTCTCCTGGCAAAGGCCCCTTGGCCATGTTGAATACGGGTTGCTTGCCCTCGAGATACGCGAGCTTCAACCTTTCCTCGAACAGCCTCGCCGTCACCATCTTCTGGTACATCCAGAGGCGTACTTTTGCGCTTGCGGCCATGCTCTACCCTTAGGTGCAAACTCTGTCGACGATCGCCCGTCAGCCCATCAGGCGTTGACCTGCGGCGACAATGTCATCCACGCGCGGATAGAACCTGTTCTCCAGCACCGGCGCGAAGGGAACCGGCGAATGCGGCGAGCCGAGACGGACCGGAGCTGCCTTCAGCGAATCAAACGCCTTGTCGGTGACGGATGCGACGATCTCGGCACCGATGCCACAGAAGGTCGATGCCTCGTGCACGACCAGCAAGCGTCCGGTCCGGGCGACCGATTCGAGGATGGCTTGCGTGTCGAGCGGATAGATAGTGCGAGGGTCGATCACCTCGGCGTCGATGCCCTGCTCGGCCAGCGTCTGCGCAGCGGCAAGCGCAGAGTGCACCATGCGCGACACCGCAACGATGGTCAGATCCTTGCCTGCCCGCGCTACGGCCGCCTTGCCGAGCGGCACGAGATGGTCTCCATCGGGCACCTCGCCCTTGAAATTTCCGAGCGCCTTGCTGTCGAGGAAAATGACCGGGTTGTCATCGCGTATCGCAGACTTGAGCAGACCTTTGCAGTCCGCGGGAGTCGAGGGACAAACTACAATCAGACCGGGCACGTGGGCGCACATCGCCTCGATACTCTGCGAATGCTGTGCGGCTGCGGAGATGCCACCGCCGGTGCCGGCCATGATCGTCAGCGGCACGGTCGAACTGCCGCCGCACATGAACCGCATCTTCGCAGCCTGGTTGACGATCTCGTCCCAAGCGCGCATGAGGAAATCCGCGAACATCAACTGGATCACCGGGCGAGCTCCGACCAGCGCCGCGCCGACCGCCATGCCGACAATGGCTGCTTCGCTGATTGGCGTGTCCCGCACCCGCTTGGGGCCGAAGCGCTCGAGCAATCCAACCGAACCGCCGAACACACCGCCGACTTTCGCCACGTCGATGCCGGCGTGAAATACGGTCGCATCTCGCGCCATCTCTTCCGCCAATGCCGCGGTGGTCGCCTGAATACACGTCATCTGAGTCATTGATTCATCCTCTGTCTGCTCTTGCCTACGATTTGCCGGCCGGGGGTCACACGTAGGCCGTTTGCAAAGCTTCTTCCAGCGTCGGGTCTGGCGAGTTGCGCGAGAATTCGATGGCCGCGGCAACCTCCGCATCCGTTTCGAGCTCGATCGCCTTGAACTCGTCCGCGCTCAGATAACCGAGCTGCTGGCACCGCTCGACAAAACGCCGCAGCGCGTCCGCCGACCGAGTGGCCAACACTTCTTCCTTGGTGCGGTACTTCTGCGAGTCCCCCTCGTAGTGGCCATGCCATCGATGGGTCACGCACTCGATGATGCTCGGACCCTCGCCCTCCAGCGCGCGCCGGCGCGCTTGCGTCACAGCGTCGAAAATGCTTTCGACATCGTCGGTGATGCGCACGCCCGGGATGCCGTAAGCAGCCGCCCGCTCCGCCACCGTCTGCACCGACATGAGATCCTTCGACGGGCTCATCTCGGTCCATTGATTGTTCTCGACAATCAGGATGTACGGCAGCTTCCAGATCGCCGCGATGTTCATGGCCTCGTGAAACAAACCGACGTTACAGGCGCCATCTCCAATGAACGAGACGGAGACTCCGCTCGAGCCGAGCAAGTCTCTGCCGAAGGCGCCGCCGAGCCCGATGCCGAGCCCGGCGCCCACGATGCCGTTGGCGCCGAGGATGCCCAGTCGCACGTCGGCAATGTGCATCGAGCCGCCCTTGCCGCCACACATGCCGGTGGCTTTCGCAAACAACTCCGCCATCATCGGCTTCAGCTCCGCGCCCTTGGCGATGCACTGGCCGTGCCCGCGATGCGTGCTTGTGATGTAGTCCTGGGGCTGAAGCGCCGCGCACGCAGCGGCCGCCACGCTCTCTTGACCGAGAGACATGTGCACGAAGCCAGCCAGCTCCGCCTTTCGAAACAAGGTCGACACGCTCTGTTCGAATTTTCGGATCTTGACCATCGTCCGCACGATTGCGAGCGCGGTGGATTTGTTCATCGTCATCGTTAAGCTCCTATCTCCGCAGTCAGGGCCACTAGCTGCTGCGTGATGTCACGTAGAAATGCTGCCGCAGGCGCGCCATCCACCAGCCGGTGATCGAATACAAGTGTGAGATACGTCGTGCGCCGGGCGACGACCTGGCCATCAGATACGACTGGACGAAGTTTCTCGGTTCCCACGCCCAGGATTCCGCATTGAGGGACGTTTAGAATCGGCGAGAAGAAGTCCACGCCGAAGCCGCCGAGATTGCTCAGCGTGAACGTTCCGTTGCCCAACACCTTCGAGGAGAAATCGCCGTCCCGAACGCGGGCGGTGAGCGCGGCGCGTTCCTTTGCGATGTCCACGACGCTCATTCGATCCGCGTCTTTGATGACCGGAACGAACAAGCCTTGCGGGAGGTTGACGGCGAAACCGAGATTGATCGCCTCGAACGTTCGCTGTTTTCCTTCGAACAGAGCCGAGTTCATTGCAGGGTGGGCCCGCAGCGAGCGCGCCACGGCCAGCAGAATGGCATCGAACAGCGTCGTCTTCACCGGACTGTGACGAAGACTCAGAGCGACGAGCGCAGTCGAAAGCTCGTCGGTCTGCGCCTCCACCGTGATCGACACTTTGGGAACGGCCCATCCCGCATCCATCCGCCCGCCGATGATCTTGCGAATCGGCGACAGCTCCGTGTCGATGAAGCTGGCGGCCGTCATCGGGATGATCCGCCGCTGGCGCCGAGTCGGCCGATGACTTCGCCGATCGCCGCGATCTCTCCCTCCTGCTTGACGATCTGCTCGAGAACGCCTGCGGTTTCGGCAAGCACATCCTCTTGAGTCTTTTCCGATTCGATCGTGACGACGACCTGGCCGGCCGTCACGGCCTGCCCGGGGCTCACGTGCCAGGTCACTACACGGCCTTCCGTCATGGTCAGGCCTAGTTGCGGCATAACGATGTCTAGACTGGACACGATGATTTCACCTGAGTTGAACGCGCTCGCAGAGCCACCCTGGGAGCAACCTTCCTGCGCGGCGCCCACGGCGCCGGCAGGCCAAGATTCGACTGCACCATGGAACACGTCACCGCGTCTTCCAGTACGCCTGGAGTCCGTAGGTGCGAGGGGTTCCGAGCACCTTCACCGTTCCGAACAGACCGGCGTTACGGATCGCATTGGTCGCGTACAGCTCATCGCTCAGATTGCGGCCGTACAGCGCCACGCCCCAGCTCCCGGAGGAATGGTCAAAGGCGATGCGTGCGTCGACCAGGCCATAAGAGTCCTGGGAGACGTAGTGGCGATTGAACGCATCGAACCAGAAGTCGCTCTTGTACGCGTAGTCGGCCCGAACCACGACACTGCCGTGGCTGCCGGCATTGAACGAGTACTGGGCGCCCACATTGCCGGTCCACTCGGGCGCACGCGGCAACTTGTTGTCCGACAGGTCCTGGTCGCCGACGAGCGGATTGTCCGGATCGACCGTGACGAAGCTGTCGAACGTGGCGTCGAGATAGGAAACGCCAATGTTCACCTCGAGCCCGTCGAAGGGAGCGACGATCAAGTCCAGCTCGGTGCCCGTGATCTCCGCGTCCGCCGCGTTTACGATCGACCCGAGCGCGGTCGCGCCGGCATACTGCGTGACCTGCAGATCGCTGTAGTCGTAATAGAACACCGCCGCGTTGAGCCTCGCCAGACCGTCGAACAGCTCCGACTTCACACCCGCTTCGTAGCTCCAGATGTATTCCGGATCGTAGGGCTCGCGCTGATTCGAGAACGAATTGAAGCCGCCGCTGCGGAAGCCTCTGCTGGCCGTGAAATAGAGGTTGACGTCGTCGTTGAGCTGATAACGCAGACCCGCCCGCGGCGTCCACGCGGACCAGTCCTTCTTGTCGCTGAGATACTCCGGAACTCCGTTCGTCAGGAACGTCAGGTCCTGCTCCTTCTCGTCGAACGAGTAGCGCAGGCCGCCGATCAGCTCGAGCCGCTCGCCAATGGGCCAGGTGATCTGACCGAAGGCCGCATAGGCGACGGAAGTAAGGTCCGCAATCGGCTGCACCGTGACTGCGCCGCCGGCGATGCGGATATCCAGGTTCGAATCGGCGTCCTCGTGGAAGTAGAACAACCCTGCCACCCAGTTCGCGCCGCCTTCGGTTTCGCCGCTCAACTGGAACTCCTGCGAAAACGAGGTGCTGTTGGCTGATACGAACTGCTGCAGGAAGTCGTTGTCGGTATTGTCGATGTCCTGCGCGAAGAACGTTTCGCTGCGCCGCGCGCCGGTAATCGACTTGAAAGTCATCGCTCCGAGGTCATGCGTCAGCTTGATGCTGCCGCCGTAGCTCTCGTTCTCCTCGATCGGAAGCACATTGAGCCAGACGTTGAAGGGATCGCTACGATCGATATTGCCGCCCGCGGCGACCGCGATCGGGTCGCCATCGCGCAGCTCCGGAGTAAGAATCGCCGTCTTTGCGCTCTCATCGGAGAGATAGTCGAAGCCAAAATCAAGCCGGGTGCGGTCCGACACTTTGTACAGGAGCTTCGCGCGCAATCCTAAAACGTCTTCGCCGGCAATGTCGTCTCGTCCACTTACGCGGTCCGTGTAGAAGCCGTCGCCGTCAATGCGCAATACGCTCAGACGGGCGGACACCTTTTCCGACAACGGCCCATTGATCGTGGCGCGCACACGCGTATGCGCCTGGTTACCGATCTCGATATCCCCGCCAGCGGAGAAAAATTGGTCGGGATCGCGCGTGAAGATATTGATCGCGCCGCCCGTCGCATTCCGGCCGTACAAGGTGCCTTGCGGACCTTTGAGAACCTCGATTCGCTCGATGTCGTAGAATTCCTGAGCTGCCGCTGCAGGACGCGCAATGTAGACATCGTCGATGTTCACCGCGACGGTGGAATCGCTCGCCACCGAAATGTTCTCGCTGCCGATGCCGCGCAGATACGGCTGGAACTGCATTTGAATGCCGCTGATCACCAGTCCTGGCGTCAGGCGCTGCAAATCGTTGGAGTTTTCGATACCCGCACGTTGCAACATGTCCGCGGAAAACGCGTTCATGGTGATCGGCACGTCCTGCGCCGACGCCGATCGCCTCTCGGCGGTTACCACGACCTCTTCCAGCATGCCGCCCGCCGACGAAGATTGCGCAGCACCAGTGGTTTGCTCCGCGGCCCACGCGCTGCCCGACTGACCCGTCAGGCACGGCATGGCAAGCGCTAGAGTGCATCCAACCATCAGCCGCCGCGACGGTCCTGTAGAGTACATATACGTTTCCCCCAACCTGGATTGTGTTCTGGTCGCTCGGCAGTCGGCGACTCGACGTGGATCATGCTGACATGAGCGCACTCGCAGTTCTTGACTGCCAGTGAAGCGCTGCTTGACGCTCGGTGAACCGAGAACAGGTCGTGCGTCATCAGTCCTAGCCGTACACCGCGGCGCGCAGCGGGTTGCTTCTTGCGGAGGACAGTTGGAGTTCGCTGAGCGTCAATTCCGCTCGATCGACAACCTCTACACTCATCGCTTCAGTTCAACGCAGCGTTGTTCAACCCAAGGAGCCTGCAAATGACTGCCGATGAGATGCAGACGATCAAGCGTGAGGTGACCCACTCTTGCGAGCGTTACCTCAAAGACTACGTAGCCGCGCTTTGGGAGAATTACCGCCACGACACGCCGATCGACTACGAGAAGCTCGGCTTCTGGCAATTTCCGGTGCTGTACGTCGCCGGACTCGCTGACCGGGAAGGCAGCCTGGTGACCATCTGCGGCCGGGAGGAATTCGACGGATGGATTCGCAAGCTCTATCACGGCTTCTACGATCAAGGGCTCGGCGTCAGGCTGGACCTGGAATGGTCTGAAGTGACGGTCATTTCACCAGAGTACGCCGTGATCGAAACCAAAGGCACGCGGTATCGGCAGGACGACACGCCATTCAACACCTGGGGATCTTGCTACTGGATGCGGCGCGTCGGCGGTGTGTGGAAGCAGTTCGGCGTCTGCGAAACCGACCCGCCTCGCCCGACCGTGGCGCAATGGACGAATTGGCTGCGGAGCTTTCTTCTGCCATCCTGAAAGCCATGCGTAACGAGTTCCGAGTTCGCACGCGGCAATTGCAATGTCGCAAACATCGCCGCTTGACGCGGAGCGACCGCGACGCATGAACAAGTACATACAGTTCCACCGGCGCTCCATCGTCGATCCCGAGGGCTTCTGGGGCGAGGAGGCGCAGCATATCGACTGGCGCACGCCCTTCAGCAAGGTGCTCGACTACTCACGCCCGCCGTTCGCCAGGTGGTTCGTCGGTGGCGAGACCAACCTCTGCTACAACGCCATCGATCGGCACCTGCCGGCGCGCGGCGACCAGCCAGCGCTGGTGTGGATCTCCACCGAGGTAGAGGCGAAGAAAACATACACCTACCGGCAACTGCACGAGGAAGTCTGCAGCGTTGCGGCCATGCTCCAATCGCTAGGCGTCAAGCGCGGCGACCGGGTGATCATCTACATGCCGATGATCCCAGAAGCTGCGTTTGCGATGCTCGCCTGTGCACGCCTGGGCGCGATCCATTCTGTAGTGTTCGGCGGCTTTGCCTCTGCGAACCTCGCCGCGCGCATCGACGACGCCAAACCCGTGATCATGATCACCGCTGATGGCGGCAGCCGAATAGGCAAGGTGCTGCTGTACAAGCCGCTGGTGGACGAGTCGCTGAAACTGGCGAAACACCCGCCGGAGAAAGTGCTCGTTTTCAAACGCGGGCTCGATCCCGACATGCCGTTCGTCCCGGACCGTGACTTCGATTGGGCTGCGCTCGCAAGGAATGTCTCGGGCCGGGATATTGCGTGCCAATGGCTCGAATCGAACGACCCCTCGTACATCCTTTATACCTCCGGCACCACAGGCAAACCGAAGGGCGTGCAACGCGACGTCGGGGGGCACATGGTGGCGCTCGCGTCGTCGATGCGGCGAATCTTCTGCGGCGAGGCGGGCGAGACGATGTTCACGACCTCCGATATCGGTTGGGTGGTCGGCCACTCGTACATCATCTACGGACCGCTGATCGCAGGGATGACGACGATCATGTACGAAGGCGTGCCGCTGCGTCCGGACCCGGGCATCTGGTGGCAGATCGTGCAGGACCATAAGGTCGCCGTGATGTTCTCGGCGCCGACCGCGATCCGAACGCTGAAGAAGCAAGACCCGGCGCATAGAGCGAAGTACGATCTGTCATGCCTCAAGCACCTGTTTCTTGCCGGCGAGCCATTGGACAAACCGACCCACGACTGGATCACGCGCACGCTCGCATGCCCTGTCGTGGACAACTACTGGCAAACCGAAACCGGCTGGCCGCTGCTTTCGGCGCAGCCCGGCGTGGAGATGACACACGTGAAGAGTGGCTCGCCGAGCTTCCCGGTGTTTGGGTACGACGTGCGGCTGCTCGATGAAACCTCAGGCAAGGAAGTCGCGGCTGGAGAGAAAGGCGTAGTCGCCATCAAACCGCCGCTTCCGCCAGGCTGCATGAGCACGGTGTGGGGTGACGATCAACGATTCATCGACACGTACTTCCGCGGCTTCGAGGATCAACTCGTCTACACGACTTTCGACTTTGGCGTCCGCGACGAGGATGGCTACTACTATATCCTCGGCAGGACCGACGACGTGATCAACGTCGCCGGTCACCGCCTCGGCACGCGTGAAATCGAGGAGGCTGCCAGCATGCACCCTGGCGTCGCCGAGTGCGCCGTCGTCGGCGTCACCGACCAGCTCAAAGGCCAGCTGCCGCTCGCTTTCGCTGTCGTAAAGGAGCCGGCAAGCATCGCCTCTGCGGAGGAGCGCATGAAGCTGGAGGGCGAAGTGATGCAGATGGTGGACAAGCAGCTTGGCGCCATTGGTCGGCCCAAGCGCGTGTTCTTCGTCTCGGCGCTGCCGAAGACACGATCTGGAAAAGTGCTGCGACGATCCATCCAGGCGCTCGCTGAGGGACGCGATCCGGGCGACCTGGCGACGATCGAGGACCTCAGCGCGCTCGAGCAGATCCGCGAATGCCTCCGGACCGCGAGAATGACATGAGCCGGCAGCATGAGCTGACGCAGGAGGACCGGAGTAAGCTCGGCGCGCCGGCCCGAGACGAGGCGATGCGCGACAGTCGGACCGAAGCATCGTATTGGCTGTCTCGAGAGCTGTCCCTATTCGGTGATGTGATGGAGCAAGGAGGCGCCGCCGCGCTCGTGTGGACCAGCGCGGACGCTTTGGTGGTGAGTCGCCGGGACACGCGCTTGCCCTACTTCAAGCAGTCTGTCGCGAAAATGGAGCGGGAATATTCAACGCCTGTGTTCGTGCGTGAGTCCGGTGGAACCGCGGTGCGCGTCGGGCCCGGGGTCGTCAATGTGGCGCTCGTTTACTGTCATCCCCGGGGATGCATGGAGGCGTTCGATGTTGGATACGGCGAGCTGCTTCGCTTGGTGACATACGGACTGTCGGATCTTGGACTTTGCCTCGAGCTCGGAGCCGTCGACGGCGCTTATTGCGATGGCGCGCATAATCTCGTCAGTCGTGGACTGAAGATTGCAGGGACCGCACAACGGCGCTCGGCTCGAAAATTCGGCGCCACGCTCGTCCATGGATCGCTCCTGGTGTCGGTCGATCTACCTTCAATGATTGCGCAACTCAACGACTTCTACACAACCGCCGGCGCTCCCACCCAGTATCTCGCAAGTGCATGCACGACCGTCGAGCGCGAGTTGAACCTCGTAGCCTCGAGCGACGCTGGCACCAACAACCTGGTCGGCGCCGTCCAAAGTCGCATTCAAGCCTGCGCAAAGCGATGGACTATGATCCGCAAATTCGATCAGGACTGTGCCTGAGTTATTTTGACGGCCAAACGCGAGCGGCGAGCCGCGATTACGAGGCGCTGCGCCACCTGCCCACGAGCGCCGCACGACGTTCATCCGCGAGCGCCAGCGAGAACGCGAGACCATCATCGAGACGCGCGCGGCTCAGCACGGTCTTGGCCCGATAGAACACCGGGCCCTTGATCCACAATTCCAGCGTCTGTTCGTTCGAGGTAGGTCCCTCCAGACGAGACAGGCACATCGCAGCTACGCGCTGCGAGTGCGGAAATGCCGCCTGAAAACCGAGCAACCGTGCATAGGGCGTCCAAAGATGCAGGCCGTTGTAGTCTCCGCTCATGCCGGCGAACCGCCAACCTCCCGCACGCGGCATGCGAAAACGATCCACCTCCGCGCCCCCGGCGAGATCAGGCGACGCGGCTCGAGGCGCGCCGGCAACAGCGCCCTCGAATCGGCCGCGATAGTAGTACGTGATTTCGCTCTCCCAGCAAAGCCGTCCGCCCCGGGTCGCGCGGCTCAGCAAATCGACCTCGAGCCCCTTCTCGCCGACGCGCTGCGAGCCAACTCGCGTTTCCAGATCGATCACTGCGCCGGCTTCGAGAACCTCGTGTTGGATGAGACGATTGCGGATCTGCAGGGCGCCCCAGATCGGCAGTGGGTACTCTGGATGGGTCAGCAGCTGCATGTGCAGTCTGAAGCCGACGACGTGAGGATAGAGGATGGAAAGTGCGCGCGGGTCTCGCAGTCCGGTCACGCTGGTGAGGTAATGAAGATGACCGCGATCCACGCTCAGCCCTGTCCACCGCTCGACGATCGGTGGGAATCCCGCTTGCCCCGTCCGTCCGCGCGAGAGCATCAGAGCACGAAGCATGAACATGAAGGCGGATGGCGACCTGCGGTGCTCTTCCACTACCTCATTCACCCCGGAAGATGCGGCACGCCAGCCATCACGCCGCTCACTGCTCCGTAGTCGCGAAGGCCAGCGCATTGAGCCTCCTCTTTCCGCGCTTTTCAGCCGTCACAAGCATCTTGTGGCGGCAAAAGAACTATTACGCCGTCGATCTACGAGCATAAGACATGCATGCTGTTTCGCCATTTGACTGAAATCAAATTCGACTCAACGCGAGCATGCGACACCGGCCCCTGATCTTCTTCACATGTCTGCAAGGGACTAGAACGGCCATGAGACCTTGAGCATCCCGCCGTTGGAGCGACCATTTGCGGAGAACTGGCCGCTATAGCCCATGCGCAGCACGAACCCGGAAGATGTGAACACGTCCATGCCCGCTGCCAGCTCACGTACCGTGCGATCCATTGCTTGCGTGATTTCAAACGAACCGCCGTCGATCGGTGCACCCGCCAGTGCGGCAGAAACTTCGATGTTGCCGCCCGAGACGAATCGCGTGATGCCGAAGCGGGCGGAGAACCGAGCGATGTTTTCACCCCATGCTGCATCGAAGCCTGCCTCGAGTGCCGGCCGCACGTGCAAGAAATCATTGTCGCTGCCTTTCACGATGAGACTTCCAGCGCCAGCTCCATGCTCACGGAATGAGTCCATATGCACGCGAGTCGTCCCGACGTCCATCATGGGCCGCACATACCAGCGGTCAAAGTCGAAAGCGTGCGCGAGTCGCATCTGCAACGCACCTCCCAAGACATCCTGATCGCTCTGCGCCCGATACCCCTGATATGCCAGGCGCTCGGTGTCATAGTCACTGAACGAGCCTGATAGGCTGGTAGCCCAGACCGTGTTTCCGAAGACTCCCTTGATCACAGCACCAAGGTGTACGCCACGGCCCGATGCGGACTGCGCGTTGAATCCCATCAGCGTTTGCGTGTCGATCGTGTCGCGCTCGAACGATGCGGCAACACCCGCATACCAGCGATCGCTCAACGCCCACTGAGCGCCGCCACCAATTCGGTTGCTCTTACGCTCGTAACCGTTTGCCTTCGCACGAGCATCGTATTCCTCGCTGCTCGTCGAGAATGAAAGCCACCCGCATTCCTGCTCCGCCGCGAAATGGTAGTCGCCATCGCGCACCTTGCAGCTCAGCAATGCGTCACTGAAGCGCATCCCGGATGCCAGCTGCGAGGAGTGCACTGACGCGTAGCCCCCCGGACTGAGTTGATCGTACGCCTGGCGCAAAGCGGATGCGTCATCGATTGCCACCAGCGACTCGATCGTCGATGTCATGTCGGCCGCGCCGCCGATCGATTGCACCTTGTTCAAGTACTCACCAACGGAGCGTTCCTCGGCAGTCATGCCGCCGGACAGCTGTTCCGGCGTGAAGTCGCTGCTGATCTCCAGCCACATCTCAGCGGCGGATGATTTGATTGCGTACTGTGTGATGAGCGAGGACGGCGCCGTGAGCGCGACATCACCAACGCTCACCCCACCGTCCGCCGACACCAGCGGAACCGTCCACGTGCCGGGTTTGGTCCACCCGGTGTTCATCTGGTTGAGCGCAATGCCGCCGGCCAGCACGGCAGTGTCCGTGACATCGATATGATCGGCAGTCCGCGTGGCATGATCGTAGTCGATCAGCATGTAGCCGCCGGCCAACTGAGCGAGCGAGCCGTTGAGGGTCGTCGCGGCCACGGAGTTCACATTGCCAACAGACCAGGCGCCGGTATTGACCGCCGTCCCTTGCGCTCCAAGGTCGACACTCGCGCCCGACACGAACGTCCCGCCGACCGCATTGGTGAGCGCATTGACGCCGTCGCCCAAGTGCACGTCGCCCACGAGCACGCCGAAGTTCGTCACGGTTTCGTTGCCCGCCCCGGCGCGGATCGCGCTCTGGCCAAGCTGACTCAAGTGGCCGATCGTGCCGTGATTGTTCAGGGTATTGTCCGCAGCGCCGGAGATGACGATGCCCGCAGCACCACCAGCTCCGCCTCTGATGATTGCATCCTCGATGGCGATAGTAATATCGCCGCTTCCTTGCTCGCCGATACTCTCCGCGAAGATGCCATGCGCATCGTCGCCAGTTGCAATGACGTTGCCGGCGAATGTCATCGTGAGCCCTCCAGCACGCCCCCCGGTTGCGTTGCTTTCGGCATGGACTGCGTGGGCAGCCGCTCCGCTCGATGTGATATCTCCGCTGAGATCGAGCACAAGCTCTCCGCTATTTCCTGCGTTCGCTTCGCTGCGCGCGTAGATACCGTGTCCGCCCGCTGCGGCCGATGCGATGCTTCCATTCGCATGGATCGCAATCGGACCGGCGTTGCCGGCGCTCGCAACACTCTGCAAGTACACAGCATGACCATCAAGAGATCCGAAGTCGCCATTCAGCACCGTGTGAATTGCTGCTGCATCCCCTTGGTCGGTCGTGCTTTCTGCATATAGTCCATGGGCGTTCTGCCCGAGAGCCAGGACAGTGCCGCCGAGATCGAGATCTATTGCACCCACATCAGCTGAGCTCGTGCTCTGCGCGTAGATGGCGTGAGCCTGCAACCCCTCGGTTCGGATGCTACCGCTGGATACAACGCGAACCGTGCCAGCATCGCCGGTGCCCGCAGCGCTCTGCGCCAGAATGCCGTATGCACCGTCGCCGCGCGTCCAGATGTTGCCGCTGTTGTCGACCGAAACCTCGCCGGCATCGCCACCGCCACCCAGACTTCCAGCGAAGCTCGCACCTGCACCGTCAATTGAAGTGAGCAGGCCTCGCATGCCGCTGCCGAATTGCGTGCTCGTCACGCCGTGTGGATTGACGATGCCTGCGAGGCCACCGCCGCCAGCGACGCTCTGCGCGACGATGCCATGAGCGAAATCGCCGCTCGTGCGAATCGCGCCGCGATTCGTTACGTCGATGCTGCCGCCCAAGCCCGCAGCGCCGCTGCCACCTTGCATCACCATCTCGATGTTCGTGAGATCGATAATGTCGTCGAGCACGGGAATCTCCGGCATTTCCACCGGAAGGTCGGTGCTGAGATCGAACGTGATTGCGCTGCCGCCGGCACCACCACCTCCGCCCACGCTCTGTGCGACGATACCGTGACCGAATGCGCCAGCGGTGTTGATGTCAGCACTGGTATCGGCGACAACATCGCCGCCGTTACCGCCCTCACCACCATCACCTCCAATCACGAGCCTGGCGCTGAGCTGAAGAACATCGAGGAACGGAATCAAATCGGTGGGATTTGCGCTGAGATCGATTTCGATGGAGCGAGCGTCGCCACCTGCACCGCCACCGCCGCCGACGCTCTGGGCGAGAATGCCGCTGGCGAATACACCGAGCGTGTCGATCGTGCCGGCGCCACTCACATTGACTCCGCGGCCGTGACCGCCCGCGCCGCCGTCACCGCCGATCGCCACGTCGAACGAGCCGCTCGGCATCGGAATCAAGTCTTCGGCGCTGCTCGGAAAGCTGAGATCGACCTTGACTGTCGTCGCGTCGCCGCCTGCGCCGCCGCTGCCGCCAACGCTCTGCGCGAAGATTCCAGTTGCGTGCGCGCCTTCGGTTTTCACCCTGCCATCACTAGCGACAAATACGTCGTTGCCGTGACCGGCGCCGCCGCCGTCACCGCCGATCGCGACGGTGCCGCTGATATCCGTGTTGATGCTCAGTGCAACGCTCGTCGAATTGCCACCGTCGCCACCGCTGCCGCCCACGCTTTGAGCGAACACGCCATACGAACGAAATGCACGCGTCCAGATATCGCCTCGATTATCCACATCCACGACGCCGCCGTTGCCGCCTGCACCACCGGAGCCGCCGATTGCGATAGACGCATTGATCGCAATCGGAATCTCCTCGATGACACCGGCACCTATCGTGTAGGAGAACGCATTGCCGCCCGCGCCGCCGCTGCCGCCCACGCTATGTGCGAAGACGCCGTGACTGCTGCTGCCAAATGTGTCGATGCTGCCCGTATTCTCGACCGTGACTCTGTTGCCGAGCCCGCTGCCGCCCCCATCGCCGCCGAGCGCGATACCGAACGACAGATTTGCGCCGATCGACAGTGACGTCGCGTTGCCGCCGTTGCCGCCGCCCCCGCCAACGCTCTCAGCAAAGATGCCACTCGCGCCGTGGCCGCGCGTCACCAGCCTTCCGTCGTTGCTCACGTCGACTGTGCCGCCATTCGCTCCAGCACCACCGTCTCCGCCGAGTGTCAGATTGAATCCGGTACCCAGCCCGCCCGATTGCGATGCACTGCCGCCGCCTCCGCCTACACTCGTTGCGTAAAGGGCATGCGCGAAGTGACCCGTCGTATCCACGATGCCGGCGTTGAATACATCGACAGCGCCGCCGGCACTCCCTGCGCCCCCATCGCCACCGAGCGAGATGAGACGCGCACCCGAGCCTGCGCCCGTGCCGCCGCCTCCACCGACGCTCTCGGCATGTATGCCACGGGCAGCGAGGCCAAGCGTCGTGAGCGAACTCGTATTCGAAACCGTCACGTCGCCGCCGATCCCTCCCGCGCCGCCGTCACCACCTATCGCGACCGTATCGGCGATGCTGCCTCCGCCATTGCCACCGCCGCCACCTACGCTCTGCGCAAAGATGCCGAACGAAAAATCACCCTCGGTGGCAAGCGTTCCTTGGTTTTGCACATCGACCGACTTGCCGTTGCCGCCGGCATTGCCCTTGCCGCCGAGCGAAGCAAACCACGCGCCGGTTCCGGCGCCATTGCCACCGCCGCCACCCACGCTTTGGGCGTGAATGCCGAAGGAATACAAGCCCGTCGTTGTCAACGATCCGATGTTGCTAACGAAGACTTCGCCGCCATCGCCCGCCGCTCCACCGTCGCCACCGATTGCTGCGAAGAACGCACCTGCGCCAGCGCCGTTACCACCGCCGCCTCCGACGCTTTGCGCGAACACTCCTTGGGAGGCGAATCCAGCGGTGCCGATCACTCCCGAGTTCGTAACACTGACTGTTTTGCCATCGCCCGCGGCTCCACCGTCGCCGCCGAGGGATGCGAACCACGCCCCGCTGCCGGCGCCATTGCCACCGCCACCGCCGACGCTCTGTGCAAACACGCCTTGCGCAGCAATGTTCAGGGTCTCGATCTCGCCGGAATTCGTGACGTACACCTCGCCCCCGTCACCGGCAGCGCCGCCATCGCCGCCGATTGCGGCGAACATGGCGCCAGCGCCCGCGCCATTTCCTCCACCGCCACCAACGCTTTGCGCAAACACGCCCTGCGAGGCGAAGCCTTCGGTGCCGATGTATCCCGAGTTCGTGACGCGCACGGTGTTGCCATCGCCACCATGACCACCATTGCCGCCAAGTGCAGCGAACACAGCACCGGCGCCTGCACCGCTACCGCCGCCGCCACCGACGCTCTGTGCAAACACGCCCTGTGAGACGCTACTAGAGGTCGTGATTTGCCCACTGTTGTCTATCGTGACTTCGCCGCCTCTGCTCGCCGGCCCGCCATTACCGCCGAGCGCGGCGAACACCCCACCGGCTCCGGCGCCGTCGCCGCCGCCACCGCCGATGCTCTGGCCGAAGATGCCTCGAGCATAGTCGCCGCCGATCGCAATCGAACCGCCGTTAATGATCGTGACGTTGCCACCCAGCCCGCCACCGCCACCATCGCCGCTGATCGAGACGAGGCCGCCAGTGCCGCCGCCGCTGCCGCCACCACCACCGACACTCTGGGCGAACAAGCCGTCGCCCGATATGTTCGCTGTGCTGATGGCGCCGAGATTCGTGAGTGTGATCTCGCCGCCATCGCCACCGCCGGAGCCTGCGCCTCCGATGTTGACGAGACCAGCCGCGCTGCCGCCATCCCCACCACCGCCGCCGATGCTCTGAGCGAACACGGCGCGTGCGCGTGCGCCGGTTGTCGAAATCTCACCCTCGTTGAGAACGGTCACTGTGCCGCCGGAGCCGCCGCCCGCGCCGCCGCCGCCGATGGTGACCAGGCCAGCCGAGTCGCCGCCACTGCCGCCTCCGCCACCGATACTCTGCACGTAAATCGCCGTCGCGTCCGCGCCGCTGGTGCCGACCTTACCCCGATTCGTGACTGATACTTCGCCCGCGTGACTGGCAGTTCCGCATGCACCGCCGATGGATGCCAGGCCGGCGCTATCACCGCCCTCGCCGCCTCCGCCACCGACGCTTTGCGCGAAGATTGCGCGCGAGCGGCTGCCCTCCGTGGAGATCTCACCTTCATTCGTGACGATGACGTTGCCACCGTCGCCACCGGCGCCGGCCGCGCCACCGATCGACACGATGCCGGCGGAATCGCCGCCGCTACCGCCGCCGCCACCAATGCTTTGCGCATAGATGGCCGTCGCCTCGACGTTCAACGTGGTGATTGAGCCGCGATTGGTCACGGTCACGTCGCGACCTTCGCTCGCGGCCGCACCGGCGCCGCCGAGCGATGTGATGAATCCCCGGCTGTCACCACCATCACCGCCGCCACCGCCAATGCTTTGCGCGTAGATGCCTCGTGAGCGCAGTCCCTCGGTGCGAACCGCTCCGTCGTTCTCGACTACGACTGTACCTCCATGTCCGCCAGCGCCGGCTCCGCCGCCGAGGCTACTGAACAATGCAGCACCGTCGCCGCCGCTGCCGCCGCCACCGCCGACGCTCTGCGCGAAAATCGCGTGCGAATACTGGTTCGTCGTCGTAATCGAGCCAGAGCTCGCATTGTGAATCTCGACGTCGCCGCCACTGCCGGCGCTCGCACCATGTCCGCCAAACGCCGCAAACCAATTCGATGCCACGCCACCGTCGCCGCCGAATCCACCCACGCTCTGGCCGTAAATGCCATGCGCATGAGCACCGTTCGTCTGCAGAATTCCGCCATTGCGAATTGTTACTTCACCGCCGTCGGTGGCCTCGCCGCCCGAACCCGCCTCACCCCCCGCCCAACCATCGTGACCTCCGGTACCGCCGCTACCGCCGATGCTCTTGCCCCAGATCGCGTGAGCCGCCTGGCCATGCGTGGTGATCTTTATTGCAGCATCGATGGAGACGAGCCCGGCGTTGCCTCCGCTCCCACCGATCGCTGCATCATTCACGAACTCGCCGGCGCCACCGTTGCCGCCAACGCCACCTTCGCTGATCGCGAGAACACCCATGGCGCGATCACCATGAGTCACGATGCTGCCGGTCCCTTCGACTACGACGTTTCCGCCGACGCCGCCGTCTCCGCCGCGGCGCCCGCCATACCAAGTGCTGCCTTCGCCGCCTTCGCCACCCGTGCCGCCGCGGCTGTTCACGACGATGCCGGCAGCATCCGTTCCATAGGTGATGATGCTGCCGTCGTTCGTTGCCCGTAGCGCCGCACCGTTGCCACCGTCGCCGCCACGTGAAGGCTCACCGCAGAAGAAGCAACCATCTCGACCCGCTGCACCCGTGCCACCTATTGTTTGAAGCGAAATGCCGTGCGCGCCGCGGCCGATCGCTTCACCCTCGCGGCCAGTCGTAATGGCTCCCGCGTTCGTTACCGAAACACCGCTGCCGCCGCCTTGGCCCGCATCGGCGAGCAAGTCGTCCACATAGCGCTGCATGTCCGGGAACAATGGCCGATCTGTCGCGGGGTCATCAGTCTTGATCCCACCGACCCCGAACTGCGGAAAGTCGGCGGATTGGATCGTCTCGAGCTCCTCCTCGTCGTTCCAACGCCGCAGCACCGTGAAAGTCGCCGTTGCGAGCATCTCGCCATTCGCATATACGGTGTACTCGATGTGCGTGGCGCGCTCTTCCCCCAGTGGCGGATCCTCGAAATCATCGCCTGGATCGAACGAGACCGTGCCATCGGCATTCAGAATGAATGTGCCGCCGTTGCTGCCGCCCACCTCCTCACCGACGTTGTCCGACGAGCCCGCAACCTCTCGAACCTCGAACACATGATCGCCTGCGGAGAAGCTATTGAGCGAAGCCATCACGTCGGGGTGATAGGCGCTCACCGCGTTGTTTGCGGAAATGCCGTGGGCGCCGTCGCCGAACGTCTCGATCGTCGCCAGATTGTTGACCGTGACCGGCCCGCCAGGGCCCGCGCTACCTGCTGGAATCAGCAGGTCGAGGGCGGCAATGCTCGAGATGCCGAGCGCCCCGCCGCGGCTGTTCGCAACGATGCCGACAGCGTTGTCGCCGGTCGTATTGATGAGCACATCGTTCGATGTGCTGCCGGCATTGATCGTGATGCGACCGCCCGCATTGCTATCGAAGGCGATGCCGGCCCGGTCATGCGTGACGACAACCGTTTCGAGCTCACGAACGTTGAGCGTCGTGATACTGCCATCTTGCGGGACCTGGAGAACGATACCCTGCGATTGGTCGCCGCTGCAGGTCAATGCGTCGCCCGCTGTCGTACAAGGATCGGGCGCTGCTATTGCCGCATTCGCCGCGCACACCGCCGCGATCGCCAGCGCAAGTCGCACACTTCTGCCGCGTGCAAGTGCCGGATTCGCCGTCACAATCGGAGTATCGCCGCCGAGCGCCAAAGGCGCGCAATGCCTATCTGCCATCATCTCTCTCGCTTGTTCGTGTGCAGGCCAGCCAGCACCGGCTCTGCACCGCTTCTCGCGTTGTCCACGCAACGTATGGCTGCCGCCGATCTGCTGCGACAAGCGAGCGGACTCCATGCAACGAATTGTTATCGCTCCTGAGCGGTGCGCAGCCACAGCCTCCTTGGACCGCGCTAGATCTGATCGCGTCGCGCCGACAAAAACCTTGGAACCATCGGAGCACTCCTGGACTCCGGCCACTGCCCGCTCACTCGTCGCCTCGCCTGCGGACCGGGAACTGTACCGCTGCGTAAAGTATTCTTGCTGCAAGGCAGATTAGGAGTTTCTATTGCTTCTCCTGTATGCGGGAAACCGCGCAATGACCTGTGGCAGCTACGCGGAGGAGCTTGCGCGCTCAACAGCGCCACATTCGCAGCGTGGTTCCAGTGCCGAAAGCTGCGAGGGCGGAAGGGACTTGCCTGGGGCTCGAACTCCAATCTTGGCTCGGCCGGCCCCGTGAGTAGTGGTGCTGGCCTCATCCCGCCAGATCGAGGACGGCTTGTGCGGCGGCTTCCTCGCTGGCCGTGAACCGATAACCATTGAGCTCGAGAAACAGCACGCCGATCACAAAACCGGTGCGCTTGTTGCCGTCAACAAAGGGATGATTCTGCACGATGCCTGCCGCGTACTTGGCGGCAAGTTAAAGAATGTCCGAACTGGCTCGCCCGCAGAAAGCGGATAAAGGCACAATCGGCGGCGGTGGCGATACCACCGCCGCTCACGCAGTAGTTTAGTTATAGACGGACCTCTGCCGTGAGGTCCGCCTTCTATCCAGCTCAGCCGGTGCTTCAGAACGACATGTGCATGCCGAGGATGATGCGTCTCTCCATCTCGATCATGTGTGACTGCAAGTCCGAGCGACCTTTGATTCTGGTGGTCTCCAGCCGCTGCTCCTTCAACAGATTCAGCACATGCAGGTTGATGTTGAGCGAATCGGTGAGCTTGTAGCTCGCCGAAAGGTCGAGCTGCCCGAATGGCTTCACATAGCGCAAGGCGCCGCCCACCGCCGCGACCGCGTTGGTTTGCAGATACTCGCCGCGCCACGCATACGACAGCCGGCTCGAAAGCCGATTGTTGTCGTAGTACAGAATCGCGTTGTAGCTGTTCGAGGAAACGCCTGGGATCGTGGTGGCGCTCGCATCGTCGAGCTTCGTCTTGCTGTGGGTGTAGGTGTAGTTGAGCAACGTGCCGAAATCGCTCCAGCCACCGGGCAGGAAATAGAACGGCGTTTGCAGCGAGACCTCCGCGCCTTGGATGCTGGCGCGGTCGCCGTTCACCGGCTCGGTGAACGCGATCACGCCCTGCACCGGCTCGCGTGTCTCCTGGTCCGGAAACGTCGTGAGCTCCTCGGTGGTGCGCTCGCTGATCAGCGAGTCGAGCTTCTTCACGAACAGCGTGCCGGCAAGCACCGCGCCTTGATGGAAATACCATTCCAGCCCGATGTCGCCCTGGTCGGCCGTGTACGGATCCAGGTCCGGATTGCCACGGCTACCGGTGCGCGTGCCCGATTCGATCGTGGTCGAGGGCCGCAAGGAGAACAGGCCCGGGCGCTCCATGGTCCGCGAATAGGTGGCGCGCATGATCAGCTGGTCGGCGACATCAAGCTTCAAATTGAAGGACGGCAGCACGTTGGTGTACGAGCTGTCGACCTTTTTGCTGGAGACCTCGTTGTCGATCAGCTGACTGCCATCCGAAGTCACATCGGTGCGGACGACTCGGACACCGAAGTTCATCTGTGCGCGGCCGAAATCTGCATTGCCTTGCACGTAGCCCGCGGTCGTGCGCTGCGTGACCTCATAGGTTCTGAGGGCGGTGTCATTCGGGCTGCGCGCGAATCCGTCGGCGGTGTATGGATTCACCCCGCCCATGAAAACGTCTTCGACTCGGTCCGTATCAACCGCGAGTATCCGCGAAGGCACGTTGCCCGGCGCACCGCGCACGTGGAAGTCTCGATAGCGGAAGGCTGCATCCAATGTCGACGGCCTGCCAGCGAGCACCGGACTGCCTTGCAGCAGATATGCCGCGGTACCTCCGGTGTCGGAGGTCAGATCCGAGTAACGCGCCCCAAATTGCACGCTGGTGAGCGCCGAGTCCTCGAAAGTGCGCTCGAAATCCAACTTGGCGGACAGGTTCTCGTCTTTGACGCGATAGCTGTCGAAAATAAAGATGTTGAAGCCGTAGTCTTCGGGGTTGCTGCTGAAGTCCGTCAGGTTCGAGGTGAAGTTGGGAAAGTCCTTGCCCGCGAACTGGTACGAGACGGTCGCATCGTTGATGGCAAACGAATACAGACGCAGCTCGTTGAGCGTTTCGCGGCTCACGAAGCCGAGGAACGGTGAAATGCGCCAGTTATCGTTAGGCCGCCAATCCAGTT
Source organism: Steroidobacter sp. (assembly GCF_036406195.1). Classification (GTDB taxonomy): domain Bacteria; phylum Pseudomonadota; class Gammaproteobacteria; order Steroidobacterales; family Steroidobacteraceae; genus Steroidobacter. The sequence continues at coordinate 318,716 of NZ_DASWVW010000019.1, read as the reverse complement.
GGAACGTGGTCTGCAACAGCTCGTCCTGCCTCGGGCGCTTGCTGGTGCCGATGCGGTTCTGCACGTGGGGGAATACCCCGGAGACGACGGCGCCATCCTCGATCGTGTAGCTGGTCGGCATCGCCACCATGTCTTCGATCGGCACGTCCGGCCGGTCGTCATGCCGTGCGCCGCGACTGTCGGCGTAGATCGCATTGAACGCCATTTCTACGGTGTCGCTGGGCCGGAATTGGGCTGCGAGTGTGCCCGCCCAATTGTCACGCTCTTCGGTGTAACTGTAGTAAGCGATCGTCCTCGGAGTCACCGCGTTCAGCAGTTCGGCGGGCGCCGCTGCCTGAGTCGCGGGGCTGGCCACATCGCGGAATCTTGCCCAACTGCCGAACGACGTGTCGTTGGTTGCAAACTTGGTCTCGGAGTACGCGACTGCCGCCGAGAGTCCGAACGTATCGTTCCAGTTGTTGCTGATGCGTGCGAAGGCGCGTGGCGCAAAGTCATCGGTCATGTCCCCGGTGACGCCTTCGACCACGCCATTCACCTTCAAGCCGTCGTACGACAATGGTTGCGGCGTTTCGAGCAGCACGGCGCCGCCGATGCCGCCCTCCACCATGCTCGCGCTGGGCGACTTCGCGACTGTCGCGGTCTGGAACAACTCGGATGCGATGGACTGAAAGTTGAAGCCGCCGCCGTTGCTCGCCATGCCGTCGATCTCGACGCGATTGAAGGCGTCGCCGAGACCGCGCACGTCGATGACCGTGCCCTCGCCGAGATCGGAGCGTGAGATGGACACGCCCGGAATGCGCTGCAAGGACTCGGAAAGATTCAGATCCGGAAACTTGCCGATGTCTTCCGCCGAGATGCTGTCGAGCACGCCGACCGAATCCTTCTTCAGGTTCAGCGACTGCTGCAGGCTGCCGCGCAGGCCTGTCACTACGACTTCCTCGAGCGAGACATCGCTGTTGGTGCTGGAGGCCGTGGTTTGTGCGCCGATCAGCGGCGCGTACATCGCCAGGCCATAGATCCCGAGTGCCACGGCGGCACGCGGGGTAAATCTCGACGTATTCATCGTGCTCCCCTTTTATCTCTTATCGAGCTTCGAACCGGAATGTAGATTAATTACAGTTCCGACTACAGTCAATGACATTTAGTAATTAAATTACAGCGAGGCAACCGACCGGAGTCGGCCCCTAAATGTTGATGAAGATGCGGCGCCGGTACATCCATTGACATAGCGCCCAGATGCTCAGCCAGGTGAGCAACGCGGTGGCCATGAGTTGCGCACCGGCCCCCGCCCCCTCGAACAACGACCGCATGAACGGCCAGACCAGGCGGTGAACCGCAGTGGCGCCGCCCAGATTGATGAACAGGAAAGCGAACAACGAGTTCATGCCGACCGCCACGGCGAAACTCGTATAGCGCTTCCATCCTTTGATATCGACCAGCCAGTAACACAGAGCCAACGCCAGCAGACACCAGCCGCCGCTTGCGAACACGAACGAGCTGGTCGCAATGCGCTTCACTATCGGAGTCCAGGGGTCGAGCGCGTAGCCGATGGCGAGGCAGGCGATTCCACCTGCGGCAAGCACCGCAAGCTTTCTCCTGGCGGGCAGTGCGCTCATCAGCAGTTGGCCGGCGAGCACACCCCAAATGGTGTGCGCGCTGGTGGACACCGCATTGAAGGTCACCCAGTGCCCGCCTTCAAACGTATTCCAGCCCATCAGCAGGAAATCGACGTAGGTGCCGAAATTGCGATCCGGCACGAACGGTTGATCGAAGCCCGGGATTCCGGCGAATCGATAGAGCAGCTCGGCGCAAGCGATAAGAGCGACCGACGCGGCGAGTTGGCGCGCCCAATGCAGTCGCATCAGCAGGAACGCGAGCGGATAGGTGAACGCCAGCTGCGCCAGCACATTCCAGTAGCGGAACACGATGCGCTCGGCCAGATAGATGTAAATCGTCATGCCGAGCAAGAGCAGAACGATCGCGCGCCGGAGCACGTGCGGCCCGGCAGTTCGCAAGCCGCTGCCGCGCCGACGGCACGCGAACGGGATCGCGACACCGACGATAAACATGAAGAACGGCTGGATCAGATCCCAGAACCGCAGGCCATGCCACGGATGATGGTGGAAGTTGATGCCGAGACTCGCCACCCAGGTATGCGCGAACGGCTCGCTCAGCATCACGTCGTAGACGCGCGCGCCCTCGCCGATCAACAACAGCATGGTCAGCCCGCGAAATACATCGAGTGAGACCAGACGTTCGGCTGCTTCGCTGCCGTTCATGGGAGTTGCAGCCGGCGGATCGGAGCGACCCGCCGGCGATCCGTGGGTTAGATAGTGATCTGCAACTGCGGCGCAGTCTTCCACGCGCCGCGGGTGAAATCAGGGAAGTCCCGCGGACGACTGCGATCGTGCACGGACTGCTCGCTGATATCGAAGATCACCGACCAGGCAGCGGCGTCGTACACGTTCTGATCGAGCGGCAGGCCGTTGCGCAGGCAATACACCAGGCGCCAGATCATCACCAGATCCATGCCGCCATGTCCGCCCCCCTGCTCCACCGTAATGCTCTCGAGCTTCTTCCACATCGGGTTGTCGTACTTCTGCTCGAATGCCTTCAGGTCGATCCATTCGTGACCGCCGCCCTCGGACTCGAGCGCGAGACGATCCGGATAGCCGGTGAAGGTGCCCTTGTCGCCCTGAATCAAGTTGATGCGACTGTAAGGCCGAGGTGTTCCGATGTCGTGCTGGAGCAGAATCGTGCGGCCGCGCACGGTCTGGATCAGCGAGGAGTTCATGTCCTTGAGCACTTCGCGCAGTTGCTTGCGGGCCTCCGCCGGCTCGAGCTTGCCGCGCTTGTATGTCTTCTTCCGCTTCGGAAACGTGCTCATCGAAACCAGGTAGTCGAAACGATCGCCGCGGTTGATGTCCATGTACTGCGCAATCGGTCCCAGGCCATGCGTGGGATAGACATTTGCGCGGCGATGGCTGTACCACTCCGGCCGCCACGACCCCTCGCCCACTTCCATCGTGCTCGAGAGCAGGTCCCACAGATTGTGGATGTATCCACCTTCAGCGTGCGCGATTTCCCCGAGCAGTCCGTCGCGCACCATGTTCAACACCATGAGCTCGGCGCGGCCGTAGCAGCAGTTCTCGAGCATCATGCAGTTCACACGATGTTTCTCGCTCGCGTCCACCAGCTTCCAGCAGTCTTCCACGGTGAGCGCCGCCGGCACTTCGACCAATGTTTCTTTGCCGGCGGCCATGGCGTCGAGCGCCATGGGCACGTGCCACTCCCACGGCGTCGCGATGATCACGGCATCGACGTCCGAGCGTTCGACCAGCGCCTTGTACGAGTCGGGACGGCCGGTGAACAGCGCCGGCTTCTTGCCGGTGCGCTCGGTGACGAGCTTGGCCGCCTTATCGAGCGTCGGTCCGTGGGTGTCGCACAGCGCGGTGACTTCAGCACCTTCGACTGCGAGCATCAGCCGCAACAACTCGTGGCCGCGCATGCCGACCCCGATGTAACCGAAGCGCACCTTGTCCATTTTCGGCTTGACAAGATCCATGACGCTGCCGCCAGTCTTGCCATTCGGCGCTGCCGCGCGCGCCGAGATATGACTTCCCAGTGCCAGCGCGCTCGATGCGGCGATTGCGGCACCTAGCAACTGGCGTCGTTCTCTATCGACCATCTTTCACTCCCCGCTTCAAGTGCAAACTCGACTGGACCAGATTTCTCTAGCCAATCACGACCTGTTTGATTCGATATTTTTCCAGCGCCGCCGGATCGAGCGAGACACCCAGGCCCGGGCCCGACGGCACATATGCATACGGCGCATCGATACGCAGCGGCGTCTGCAGCAAGTCGTGCTCGCGGATCATGCGCCCGAAAATGTCGGACGGCCACAGGCAGCTCGGCGCCGCCGCCGCCTGGTGCAGGTACATCGCCTCGAGAATGCCGAGGTCGATCTCCGAACCGTGAAAGCAGCAGACATTGGCGGCGGACGCGATGCCGTCCATTTGCTGGAACTTCGCCAGGCCAGCGTTGAAATTGAAGCCGTCGACGGCGTTGTGCTGTACCAGGTTGATCACGTCGTGCACGCGCTGTCCCTGATACACGTAGGGTAGCGACACGTGCTGCGTGATCGGGATGCTGGAGAAGCTGCGCAGCTCGGCATAGTCGAGCACCATCCACTTCGGGATCGGATCCTCCAGCAGCAGCGTGTTGCCGACCTTTTCCAGATCGCGAATGATGCGCTTGGTGTGGCCCATGTTCTCCCAGCGCTGGTTGGGATCGTAGATGATCTTCATGCCGGGCGCGTGGCGCGCAATGGCCTCGCTCCACCCCGCCGCATCATCCTCCAAGTCGGCCTTGAACTTGATGCAACGAAAACCCTGGTCCAGGTACTGCCGAGTCCATGGCCCGACCTCGTCGACCGTGCGATGACTCGACCACGCGCTCACTTCGACGGCATCGCGCACCTTGCCGCCGAGCAGCCGGTGCAGCGGCACGCCCAGGCTCTTCGCATAGCCGTCCCAGATCGCGCACTCGAAGCCGTCGTACTCGCGACACAGCGGCAATGGCAGTGCGCTCAGTCGCATCTCGTTCAAGTCTGCGCCAAGCAGCGCTTCGGCGACCTCGGTGACCGTCGACCACGTGTGGCCGCGATAGAACTCGCCGAGAGCCGTGACGCCATTGGAGAGCTCGAGCCGCACCACTAGCTTCGAAAGCTCGTCGAACTGAGTGCTCCAGGACGGCTTTGCGCCCACCGGCAGCATGTGAATGGGTTTCGGCAGCGACGCCGAATTGATGACACCGGGATGTGCCGGCACCAGCACTTCATCGAATGTAAACCGCCGGATGGTCAAGCGGTTGGTCATGGTCGCTCCTTGTTCTCTGTATCGTCGGGTAACGGCGGGGCGCCGCCTTCAATGTAATAATATAACAGGATTGCCATGAATAACAGCTCAAACTGAAATTTTCTTTCATACTGAGTCTACTTTGGGAGGGGTACCCGCGCGCCATTTGTGCTACGGTTAGACTCATGAAAGCCAGCGAAAGAAACTCGCCCGCGGGCGCGCAAACGGACGTGTTGACCCGTATCGACCGTCTCAGAAACGAATTTTCAAAATCGGAGCTGCACATCGCCGAATTGCTGTCGCGCGATACGCATGCCTTCGCACGCATGAATGTAAAAGACGTCGCGGCTCGGGCAGATGTAAGCGAGCCGACGGTCGTGCGCTTCTGCCGGCGCGTCGGCTGCAAGGGGTTCAAGGACTTCAAGATTCAGATCATTCAAGAGCTCGCGTATCGGCAAGCCTCGCGCGAGGACACAGGCCGCTCTCGCGCCAGCGCCGCAAGTGCGACTCACGTCAACAATGCAACGGCACAAGGCATCCCGGGAGAAGTTCTCGATGCGGCGGTCGCCGCGCTTCAGCGCACTGCCAAGGGGATCGATCGGCACGCCATCGAGGCCGCGGCCGAATTGATCGCAAAGGCTCGCCGCGTCGCCATCTTCGGTATCGGCGGCAGCTCGGCGGTCATGGCGAACGAGGCGCACAATCGCCTGTTCCGCCTCAATATCAGCAGCATTCCCTACACCGACAGCTATCAGCAGCGCATGTCCGCGACCACACTGAGCGAGCAGGACGTGGCGTTGTTCATCTCGTCTACGGGCCGGCCGCGCTCGCTGCTCGACAGCCTGGAGCTGGCGAAATACTACGGCGCGAAGTGCGTCGGCATCGCGCCGAAGGACGGCCCGCTCGGCCGGGAGCTCGACATTTGTATCGACCTCGAGCTCACCCAGGGCGGCGTCAACCAGTTCCACCCCAACCCGATGCGTTATGCGCAGTTATTCGCGATCGATTGTATTGCGTATGCAACGGCGTTGCGGATGGGTCCGGCCGCGGAGACTTCGCTGAAGCGAACGCGAGCGAGCGTCGCGTCGCTGCATGGAATCGCGCCGTTACAACCGATCGGCGACTGATCTCAAAGCGCCTCGCCGGTGAACAGCGAGGCGAACCGGTCGCTGCCGGCGGTGAGTCCGCCGTCGAGCGTGATCACGGCCCCATTCATCAGGCGCATTTCATCGTCGGCGGCCCGTACCACCAGGGCCGCCACATCCTGCGGCGTGCAGATATCCCGGGCGGGATACCAACTCGCCAGCTCGCGAAAGATTTCCGGGTTGTTGGCTTGCCGCTCCTGCCAGATGCGCGTCTTCACCGAGCCCGGGCAGATCGCCACGCTGCGCACGCCGTGTTTGCCCAGCTCCATCGCGCAGAATCTGCTCAAGTGGATCAAGCCGGCCTTCGCCGCGCTATAGCCGGGATGGCCGAAAATCTGCAAGCCGTTCACCGAAGCGACATTCACGATCACACCCGAGCGCTTGCGCATGAACGTAGGCAGCAAGGCATGAATGCAGCGCCATGGGCCATTCAGATTGAGATCGATGTCGTGCAACCAGTCCTGCTCTTCGGTCGTCAGCAACGAGGGCTTGGTGATACCACCCGCGTTGTTCACGAGAATCTGCACGTCGCCCAACTCGTTCGTCACCGTTGCCACCGCCGCACGCACCGACTCGGCGCTGGTCACGTCGGCATGAACGGATAGAAAGCGGGCTTCGCCACCGGCCTTCGGCTGCAACTCGTCGGCGAGCGCGAGCAATCTCGTTGCATCGCGATCGACGCCCGCGACCGAGACCCCGTTGGAAAGAAATAGCGCACAAATGTCGCGACCGATATCGCCGGCGGCACCTGTAACAAAGGCAACTTTCACCACATGCTCCTGGCTTGATGACTAATTGATTGGCTCGGCCACCGCGCGGAGCGCGGATGCATCGACCTGCGAGGGAACGGTTTCTTCGGCTCGCAACGATTGGCTCATGCGCAGCCAGCCGCGGTAGCAGGTGTAGCCCATCATCAGCGCGATGACGGCCATCAACACCGGTAGCCAGGCGTCGCCGCGCAGCAATCCGCCGACACAAAACATCATTGCGTAAACCAATCCGCAGCTCGAGAACAGGCACACGAACGCACCGCCGATGCGGGATGTCTCCGTCGTATGCGCGGCATCGAGTCCTGCCCGCACGGCGATCTTCCGCCAGGCGCTGCCCGGCGGACGCACACGCGCATAAAAGTCCTCCAGCACCTTTGCATCGGTAGCCGGCGTAACTAGCGTTACGACCACCCATCCGATGGTGGTCACGCCCACCGCAACCAACAGTTTGACCCAGTCCGCCCAGGCGGCAGCAAACGGCGCGAACTGAATCACCATGCTGGTGAGGAACGCGATGATCATCGCCGAAATCTCGCTCCACGCACTCACGCGCGGCCAGTACCAGCGCAGAATGAAGAGCAGTCCGGTACCGGCGCCGATGGACAGCAGAATTCCGAACGCCTGCATGGCCGTCTTCAACGACAACGCCACCACGCCTGTCATCACCATGAGCGAGGCCGTGGCCAATCGTCCCATCAGAACCTGCTCTCGTTCACGAGCCGTCGGCCGGAAGAAACGACGATAGATGTCATTGACGACATAGGAAGAACCGAGGTTCAGGCCGGTCGCAACGTTGGAGATGTAGGCCGCCAGCAACGACGCCGCGACCAGGCCGATCCATCCCGAAGGAATGAACGTCAGCATCGCCGCATATGCGAAATCTTCGTTCACGACATCGGCATCGACCGATGGAAATGCACGCCGCAGACTCTCCACGTCCGGGAACACCACCAGCGACGCGAGCGCCACCAGGATCCAGGGCCAGGGCCGCAGCGCGTAATGCGCAACGTTGAACAGAAAGATCGCGCCAATGGAATTCTTCTCGTCCTTCGCCGCGAGCATGCGCTGTGCGACGAAGCCGCCGCCACCCGGCTCCGCGCCCGGATACCACACGCTCCACCACTGCACCAGAAACGGCATGACCATCAATGTCACGAAAATTGCGGGGTCGGAGAGACTGGCGACGAAGTCAGTCTTGCCCGCGAGGTTGGGATGATTGAATAGCGCATCGAGACCACCCACCGCTGGATGATTGACCGCGAACACCGATGCGGCGATGGAACCTGTCATCGCCAGCAGGAACAGATAAGAATCCGACATCACCACGCCGCGAAATCCACCCGCGGCCGAGAAAATGACCGTGGCCGTCCCAGCCGCGATGATGCATTGCAGTGGCTTGAGTCCGAACAGCACGGAGCCGAACTTGACCGCCGCCAACGTGACCGCCCCCATGAGCAGCACATTAATGAGCACGCCGACGTATATGCCGCGAAATGCGCGCAGGAACGCCGCCGGCTTGCCGCTGTAACGCAGTTCGTAGAACTCCATGTCCGTGGTCACTCCTGAGCGTCGCCACAGATGCGCGAAAAAGAACGCCGTGAGCATGCATGTGACCAGGAACGTCCACCACAGCCAATTGCCGGCGATGCCGTACGTCCGCGTAAGACCGGTAACCAGGTTGGGGGTATCGGTCGAGAAGGTGGTCGCAACCATCGAAATGCCGAGCAGCCAGAACGGCATCGAGCGCCCGGACAGGAAGAACTCCTCCGCACTCTTGCCGGACCGGCGTCCGCTGTAAACGCCGATGACGACCGAGATCAACATCGAACCGATCATGATCGATCCGTCCAACACACTGAGCTTCACGCGACTCCCCATCCGATTTGTGAAAGTAATTTACATCGCGGGGTGATGAATATAATATTTTTTCAAGAAAGGGAAGCCCCGCCCTTCCTACAACGACTCTTATCACAGGACTGGTTCATGAGCTCAGAAGAATATCCGTTTGGCCCGAGCGACCCGGATCGGGTCGCGATCTGGCAGATGCTGGTATCCCGCGACACCGATGCCTACCTCGCACAGGATTGGCATGCGGTGGCCGATGACTTTGTCGAGGAAGGTTTTTTTGGCATCGACGGCCGCCGCGACCCGAATCCCGATCATTGGCGCATCGCCTTCCCGACTTTGGAGCTGTATCGCAAGGAGTGGCTGCGGCAGGCCGCCGAGACTGCGAAATCCGTCGATGCCAGCAAGGCTCGCGCCGCATTCCTCGACGCCGTAACGCTGGTGGACATCCAGATCGACGGCCCGTGCGCTCTTGCGCACAAGATCTTCAACGGTCGCTTACCGAATCGCGATGGCTCGCATGAAACGCTCGACTGGCAGACGCTGTACGTGTGCCGTCGTCATGAGGGGCGCTGGAAGATTGCTTCATTCGTCGGCTATATGCCGCGCACGCAGGTAGGCTCTCGATGAAATGGGAATTACTGAGTACGCGCACCCTGGCGAAGATCAGCCGCGATCTGCCAGTGGTGATGAACATCGCTGCGATCGAGCAGCACGGCCCGCATCTGCCGCTCGCCACCGACAGCCTGGTCGGCGCGCATTTTCTGGATCAGATCGATCAGGCCATCTGCGACGACGTGTTGATCCTGCCGCAGGTGAAGGTGTGCTGCTCCGCGCATCATATGGATTTCGACGGCAGCCTGACCGTAAGACACGAGACACTGCTGCGCTATGTAACCGAGATCCTCGACAGTGTCGCCGTGCACGGCTTCCGCAAGCTGGTGCTGTTCAACAGCCACGGCGGTAACGAGGCCATCGGCAGAGTCGTGCTGGAGAAGTGGGGCGCCGCCAACCCGGAGGCTCGCATTTTCATGTTCACCTGGTGGCGAGTTGCGGCGAGCGAGCTCGCCAAGGTGCAGGAGTCCGGCTTCGGCGGCGTCGGTCACGCGTGCGAGTTCGAGACCTCACTGCTGCAACACTTCGCGCCGCACCTGGTTGCGGGAGATCAGATCCGCGAAGCGACGCTGCAGCCGACCTTTCCCTGGGCTGAAAACGACATGCTCAACGCACCCTGCGGTCAACTCTATCGCTCCATGAAAGAAATCTCTGGCGGCAGCGGCGTCGTGGGCGCACCCACTTTTGCCACCGCCGCCAAAGGCAAACGTATTTCCGAGATCGTCACCGGCAAATTGGTCAGCATGCTGACCGACATCCGGAACAGCCAACAATAGAGCTTACAAAGCTCGCACCGCGAAGCGCTCGGCCCGTGCGAGCGCTAGCGGATTCACCAGCGGCAGACCGAAAGGCTCCGCTTCGATCTCGAAGACATCTCCTGCTCTGCTCTTGATCTCCGCGGCAAACGACAGCGTCGCAGTACCGAACGTATGCACGTGAACGTCGCCCGGCCGGCGGAAGTACGAATACTTGAAGTGGTGACGCTCGAGATTGTCGAGCGCATGCGACATGTTCGCTTCTCCGGTGAGAAACGGTTGCTCGAAGATGACCCGCCGGCCTCGCCGGATGCGCGAGGTGCCGCGGATGTCCGCCGGTAGCTCGCCGACCAGCAACTCCGGGCCGAAAGAGCACGGGCGCAGCTTGGAATGCGCCAGCCACAGATAGTTGTGCCGCTCGGTCACGTGATCGGAAAACTCGTTCATCAGCACATGGCCGAGGCGATACGGCACGCCGCGTTCTCCAACCACGTACACGCCTGCCACCTCGGGCTCCTCGCCGGCATCGAGTGCGAAGGCAGGCGACACCAGCGGTTTGCCCGGAGCGACCACGATCGAGCCATCGCCCTTATAGAACCATTCCGGCTGCACGCCCGCCTGGCCTCGTTTCGGCTTGCCGCCCTCAACGCCCATGTGAAACATCCGCATGGAATCGCTGAGCGACGCGGCGCCGGATCGGGTGAGCTTCTTATGCATGGCGTCGCGGCTGGCCGCCGAACCCAGGTGCGTAAGTCCGGTGCCGCTGACCAGCAGATGCGCCGGATCCGGATGATCCACCGGCGCCAGCACGCGGCCCGCGCCGAGGAGCTTTTTCGGGTCCGCACGGCCGACTCGCCCCGCCTTGGCAACCACGCTCTCCAGCGTCAGGTGGCGGGATATCGCAGCCTGCGCCAGCTCATAGACGGTTCTGTATCTGCCGACATACCAGGACTCTGCGCCGTCGGTCGCTACCACGCGGCGGCCATCGCGGCCCCGCACCTGCATCAATCTCAGCATTCCGCCCTCCCCTGAATCATAAAACTCTACTACAAAATTCTGAAGTAAAGATATCTTTTGTAATTTTATGACATTGGTGCTAAAAGGCGAAACCCGCTGGCGGGCGGGCAGGACTCCTCTAAACAACTTCATAAGGAGACAGACATGAGCTGGCTGAAGATTCGCAACCTGGCGCTGCTGGCCGGAGCGCTGGGATGTGCCATTCCCGGTCTGGCCGGGGCCGATCCAGTGAAGCACCCGGAAAAACTGGCGATCTATTACGGGCGGCCGGAGCTGGTGAACGGCTCGAACGGCAATACCACGACCGCAGCGGCGGTGTTCGAGGACTACGATCTGGTGGTCTTCGCCGAGGACATGGAACAGACCGGCCACCCTTCGCACTCGGCGGCCGCTGAAATCATCGGCAAACTGCCGTCCAATGGCACGCGCGTGTATGGCTATGTGGACCTTTGCTACTCCAATCCGGGTCCCAGCGAGTACAACTGCACGGGCGACGACCAGACGCAGCTCGAAGCCCGGGTCGACGCCTGGAAGTCGATGGGAGCGAAAGGCATTTTCCTCGACCAGGCCGGTTGCGACTACGGTGTGACGCGGCAGCGCCAGAACGACATCATCGACTACATTCACAGCGAGGGCCTGTCGGCCTTCATCAATGTCTGGAACCAGGCGGACGCGTTCTCCACGGATCGCAACGACACCACCTGTAACCCGGGCACCGGTGCGCTCACCGTGTCGCTCAACGAAGACGACTACACACTGCTCGAGAGCTGGGCGGTGGTGGAAAGCGAATGGAGCGAGAAGCGTACCGACATCGTGCCTTCGATGAAGGACCGCGCCGAAGCGGTTCTGCCCTACCGTGACGTCAACGGCACCAAGATCGCGGTGACCAACACAGTCGCCAAGGCCAATCCCGTTTTCGATCAGCGTCAGCTCGATTACACCTGGTGGTCGGCCGTGCTGTACGGCTTTGATGCGATGGCCTGGGGCGAGAGCTGGGTGTACTCATCGGAACACAACCAGCTGCCGTTTCGTACCCGTCCGAACCCGACCCTGGGCGACTCGAGCGGTCCGCTGGACATTCAGTACAACGGCGACCTGCACTCCCGCACCACCTCGGCCGGCACGATTCTGCTGGACACCAACGGGCACACCGGCCGTATCACGACCAAGAACGTAGTCACGCAGAGCGCGCAGCGTCCGACCGACCTCACCGTCGCGGCAGCGTCGTTCACCCCCACGCAGGTGATATTCGAGGTCAATAGCGCTCTGGCGCCTATCGCCAAGGCACAAATCTTCATCGATACGGACAACAATGCCGCGACCGGTTACATCCATACGGATGAAGGGCTCACCACCGTGGGTGCGGACTACATGGTGGACGACGAAGACTTGTATGTTTTCACCGGATCGACGCAATCGACCTGGTCGTGGCAACTGGTCAGCTCGGTTACTCCGACAGGATTCAACACCACGCAGGTGCGCTTTCCCGTGTCGCTCAGCCAGATCGGCTACAGCTCGGGTGCCACTCTGCGCATGCTGGCCATGTCCGCCACCTCGAGCTGGGATCAGCTGGATTTCCTGCCTCGCTCGCCCAGCGTGGCCTGGACCGCCAAGCCCAACTATCTGACGCAGTCCGGCTCGAATTCCAGCGATCTGGTCAGCGGCGATGTCACCTTCTCCGAATACAAGCAGGGCACGAAGGTGACCTTCTCCATGGATAGCAACGGCGGCAACATCGAGGCGTTCCGGGTCATGATCGACGCCGACAACAATGCCTCCACCGGCGTTGCCTTCTGGGGAATCGGCGCAGACTACATGGTCGAGAGCGGCTTGCTGAGCCACTTCGTCGGCACGACGCAGTCCGACTGGAGCTGGCAACCGATCGCCTACAACACGGAGTTCGGCAACGGCGGCATCGGCACGCCGCACGTGAGTGTCTCGTATCTGCCGGAGCACATGGGCTTCGAGCCCGGCGAGCAGATCACGGTGGTCATGCAGCACTGGTCGCCGACACCGCCGTACTATGCGAGCCTCGATATGCTGCCGCGATCGGGAGCCAATACCTGGCAGGTGACCCATGGCGCCCGCCAACAGGCTGAGACGGCCGACACGCTGATCCAGGGCAATGCGACGTTCAGCACCAGCAACATCACCCTCACCATGAACAGCAACGGCGGCGCGATCGACTCGTATCGCTTCTTCATCGATCGCGACAACAGCTCGAGCACCGGCTATCGCCACACCGCGCAGGGAATCACCGGTGTCGGCGCCGACTACATGATCGAGGATGGCGATGTGTATGAGTTCTGCGGGTCTTCGCAGACGACATGGTGCTGGAACTTTGTGAGCACCTGCTTGACCGACAGCGGTTCAGGCACGAGCCAGATCACGGCGCAGTTCGCCAAGAGCCTGATCTCGTACACGCCGGGATCGACGATAGCGCTGGTCGCAGAGAGCTTCCTTTCCGGCACGGAGAGTGTTGATCATCTGCCCATGCGCTCGGCGAGCACGGTGTGGCGCGCGAAGCCATGACGTAAACCGGTTGGAGGCAGGGAGCAGCGGCTCCTTGCCTCCCAACCCCTGTCGCCTCCAGCAGGCGTATCTTCTCCAAGCCTTAGAACTTCCAGACCGCGGTGACCGACGCGCTGCGTCCGGGATGGGCGGCATACGCAACGAGAGGATCGTTCGCGGCCCGGCCACGGACATCGATCCAGTCGATGCAGCGCTCATTCGTGAGATTTGTGAGGCCGACATGGATCTGGCCGCGCTCACCCAGCTCGAACCATGCAAACGCATCGAGCAGCAAGTAGCTGCCTGTGCGATAGAGCGGCGTCGTAGTCACGGCCACACGGTCTTTGGCCGCGACGGCAGTCGTCGCCAGGCGTGCTCCCCAGAGGGCGGCTGCGTCGTAGTCGATCGTCAGCGTCGCCTTGAGCGGCTCAACCGAATTGAGCGGTTGGTTGGTCATGGTGTTGTCACCGTGCGTCCATGCCGCATTGAGCGACAGCGACCAGCCCGCCAGGGCAGGCAGCAACCCGCCGACGTCGAGCTTGCTGGCCAGCTCGAGGCCATATATGCGAGCTGCCTCGACATTGCGCGATTGGAACAGCGTCACACCGGTGACAGGGTCGAGCCCGAGATTGACGCGGGATTCGATGAAATCATCGAACTGCGTGTAATGTGCGCTCACGGTCGAGCGCCACACGGCGTTGCGCATCCGCAGTCCCACTTCGAATCCGTCGCTCGTCTCGGGGCGCAGATCTGGATTCGGTAGCGCACGATAGTTGAACAGCGGTATCTCCAGACCGATGTTCACGTCTTCGAATGGCGGCGAGCGAAAACCGCGTGCGTACTGAGCGAAAGCAGTCGCACTCTCACTGAGCTGGTACGACACCGCCAGTTTGGGCGTGAGCGACTGCTCGTCGAGAGATACCGGCCGCGCGCTCGGGTTGTCCTCCCGATACATCGGATCCTCACGTGGGCGCAACCTGTACAGGTCGACCCGCAAACCGGGCGTGAGGCGCCACGGGCTGCCCTGCCTGTGGATCTCATCCTGAACATACAAACCCGCCTCCACCCGTTTCGTGATCGGAAAATCCCGCAGCGGGAAGGTCTCGCCCAGGATGGTCGAGCTCGTGACGCCGGTATTCAGATTGTGCTCATGGCCATCGCGCTGTTCCGTGACACGGCCGACCTCGATCTCGACACCGTATATCAGCTCATGCGCCCATGCGCCGGCGCGAAGTGCTGTCGATGCAATCAATTCCGCACCTATCGCTTCATCCTTCAACTCGAACGCCCGGTGCAGTTCGACCGGCGGCGTCCGTGGTGGCGCCGCTCGACGGCGCTCATCCGTGAGTTGCTCGGTCCGTGTGTTCCGGGCGTACAGGCGCCAGACGACATCATCCATCCATGGCGAGGAAACCTGGAGCGCCTGTTCGATGCTGATACGCGCATGCTCTGCGGTATCGTTACCGGCCATCCAGGTTGTGTTGGTAAATCGTGGCGGCGTGCCCAGCAAGGCATTGACCGTGGTTTGATCCTCGACCCGGCCCGCCTCCACGGCGACTTCGATCGATCCGCCCGGCGCGTCTGGCACGATGAGCTTCGCCAGCACTTGATCGGAACGGCTGTCACGCGGATTGGGCGCCGGCCCGCCGACGATCTCGGCCTCGTGATTTTCGCGACGCACGTACCCGAGCAGCATCTGCGCCCGGCCCGCCGACCAGGCGTTCAACGCCGCTGCGGACCAGCCATCGGTATCGCCGCGATAGCCGGCGCTGACCCGCGATGTGAAGGATCGTTGGTTCTCGAGTACATCACTCGGATCGACGGTTTGGATACGCACCACGCCACCGATCGCGTCCGACCCGTAGAGCGCGGACGCCGGCCCGCGCAGCACCTCGACGCGCTGAATGAATGAGACATCCGTATAGACGATCCCACTGTCGGCGAGTGCGCCCACATTGAAACTCTCTGCCGCGCCGACGCCGTCGACTTCGGTGACGACGCGATCGCCGCCGATGCCCCGAATGGCGAAACTGTCGAGACCGAAGCGCACCGGATCGTTGCGCACGGAAATGCCGGGCTCGTACCGCACCATGTCGCGCACGTCATCGCTCAACGTGCGCTCGATGTGCTGCTGGTCGATGACAGTCACCGAAGCCGCAGCGCGTTGCAGCGGCATGCGCCGCTTGGCGACGACGAAAACTTCCTCCAGGACATCGTCGGCAACCGCGATGCTGGATGTCGTCAACAAGGCCAGCGCCGCCGAGGCAGCCACGCAGCCAGTGGCAGTCATGGTCATTCTCCAGCGCGGTCATTCTCCAGCGCGTGATCTCCGCTCCGGTGCCGGCTCAATACACATCCTTCACGGTGTTGTGCACGTTGAACTTGCCGGTCGGCGTGATGAGCCGCGGATCCTTGATCACGTGCTTGAGCTTCAGGGTCTTGTCATCGACGATGACGATGGCCGAGCGCTCCTCCTTGCCGTTCCACACCGAGAACCACACCTCGTCGCCATACTGGTTGTACTCGGGCTGGACGACACGCTTTGCCCCTGGACCGAGGTCCGCCCATTCCGCGATCGGCAGCACCTTGTAACCGGCATCGAGATTGCTGATATCGAACACCGCGATGCTCTGGCTGATTTTCGGATCCGGATTGAGCGGAGTGTCGACCCACAGGTGATTCGACTTCGGATGCGTCTTCACGAACAGCGAGCCGCCGCCCTGGCCCTTCAAGGTGCGCACCACTTTCCACGCGTGTGCCGGGTGCTTTACCGGGTCCGTGCCGATCAGCGTCACTTTCTCGTTGCCGAGCGCGCTGGTCACCCAGACCGGCCCGAACTTCGGGTCGACAAAGTTCGCGCCGCGGCCGGGGTGCGGGATCTTGTCCACGTCGACCAGCGCCGCGAGTTTCTGGTCGCGCGAATCGACGACCGCGATCTTGTCGGACTGGTTCGCGGCGGTCAGGAAATAACGCTGCGTGGAGTCCCAGCCGCCGTCGTGCAGGAAGCGCGCTGCGCCGATGGTCGTCACCTTCAGGTTATCGATGTCCTCGTAATTGACGAGCAGGATCTGCCCGGTTTCCTTCACGTTGACGATGAACTCGGGATGCTCGTGCGAGGCGACGATCGCAGCCACGCGCGGCTCCGGATGGAACTCCTGCGTGTCGACGGTCATGCCGCGGGTCGAAACGATCTTCTTCGGTTCCAGCGTCTCGCCGTCCATGATGACGAACTGAGGCGGCCAGTAGGCGCCGGCGATGGCGTACTTGTCTTCGAAGCCCTTGTACTTGGAAGTCTCCACCGAGCGCGCTTCCAGGCCGATCTTGATCTCCGCAACACGCTGGGGCTGCGGCATGTAGAGATCGATCAGGTCGATCCGTCCGTCGCGGCCGATCGTGAACACGTAGCGCCCCGAGTGCGAGATGCGCGAGATGTGCACGGCGTAGCCGGTCTTGACGATGTTGAGGATCTCCTTGGTGTCGCCGTCGATCAGCGCGACCTCGCCGCTGTCGCGCAAGGTGACTGCGAACACGTTTTCGATGTTGATCTTGTTCTGTTTGGTCTTGGGTCGCTGCTCGGGCGGCACCAGCACCTTCCAGGTCGCGCGCATCTCTTTCATGCCGAACTCGGGAGGCTGCGGCGGCTCGTGCTGTATGAAGCGCGCCATGAGATCGACTTCTTCGGGCGAGAGCTGTCCGGAACTGCCCCAGTTGGGCATGCCCGCCGGCGAGCCGCGGTCGATGAAGACTTTGAGATATTCGGTTCCGCGCTTTTGCGTGATGTCGGGCGTCAGCGGCTTACCGGTTGCGCCCTTGCGCAACACACCGTGACAGCCGGCGCAGCGCTCGAAATACAGCTCTTTGGCGTGCTCGAATTCCGCCTCGGTGATATTCGGCGCGCCGGGCGTGACCCGGACCTGGGCGCTCCCCGCCGGTACGGTCGAAGGCGCACTCTGATATTTGTCCTGCGCGACGATGGTGCCGGGATGATCGGTCGGAGCTCCGGCGGGACGCGGTCCGGCCAGCAGTTTCTCACGTGCGGCGGTCACTTCGGTCGGGTTGATGCTGCCGCCCTTGTTGCCCCAGGAATTGAGCGCATAGGTCAGAACGTCGGCGATCTCCTGGTCCGAGAGCTGCGGCATGGCCGGCATGACCGAGTTGTACTTCACGCCGCTGACAACGATCTCGCCTTGCAGTCCCTTGAGCACCACCTCCACAGCGCGCTGCGGATTCTCCAGCAGATAGTCGGAGCCGGCCAGCGGCGGGAACGCGCCGGCCAGGCCCTGGCCGGTATCTTGATGACACGCCGAGCATGCGGTGGCGAATACCTTCTGCCCTGCGGCGACCCGCTCAGCAATGGAGGGCGCCTGGGCTGTTGCCACTTCAGCCTGATGCACCTGCTGGGCGCGCACCATCGCCGGTCCATGAAGGGCAGCGAGGCCGGTTGCAATCAGCAATGCACGGGGCGCTGAGCCAACTCCGATTTTCATATTCTCTCCCAACCGGTGTACTCCGCAGTTCGCGCTGCGAAGGCAGCATACAACTGCGCCCGTATGGAACGGATAGCTGTTTGTCCGCACGAGATACGCGGAACCGGCAGGAAGCTCCAAAATACAAAGGCCCCTGGCGGGGCTTTTCTAGCGGCGATCGACGGGGCGTGACCGTCGGCTTGCACCGCCTTCGGGCTGCGAGTGACGCGCCTGAATCATGCTGAGCCGCTCAGCAGCGGCTCGGCACTTCGGCAAATTGTCTGCACGACTACATGACCACCCATGGCCAACACGCCCGCCGATCAGAAGCGGGCGCTCAAACCCAGATTCAGCGACCGGCCATAGCGATAGTAGCCCTGCTGCAGCATCGGATTGCCGTTGATACTGTAGGTCTGCTCGTCATCCAGCAGATTCTGGCCTTCCAGCGAGATGCTGATCGAGTCGTTGACTTGATATGAGGTGTGCGCGGTGAGCCAGGTGATCGCGTCTGCCTGCTCGTTGAAGCCGACGCCGAGCACGTTGATGGCCGTCACGAAGCCGTCGGTGCGATCGGCGGTGGCGCCCAGCGACCAACGCCCGCGCTCATACATGAGCGCCAGCGAATAAACGGACGGCGCGATGCCTTCGAGCGGGCGCTCCTCGCCATCGACGAAGCTCTTGGACCAGTTGCGCGTGTACTGCGCGCGTAAGCCGAAGCCGTTCTGCCAGAAGTGCTGCAATCCGACTTCATAGCCATGGACCTTGGCGTAGTCGCCATTGATCGGCCGCGTGATGTTGAACAGGTAGCCCGGCACGCCGATGTCCTGCCCCGGTTCCCAGCTGGTGGTGATCTGATCGTCGATGCGCTTGTAGAACGTGGCGAGATTGAAGATCGAGTTCTGCGAGAAGTACCACTCCAGGGAAATATCGCCCTGCTTGGCCGAGTAGGGCTTCAGATTGACATTGCCGCCATAGACCTGCGTGAACTCGCCCCAGGTGATGCTGGCCGTCGTGTTGGTAGGTGCGAGCTCGTCGACCGGCGGGCGCGCCATCGTCTTGGCGGCACCGACGCGAAGCTGCAGATCGTCGGTGAAGTGCCAGGTGAAGTTCGCTGACGGCAACACGAAGTCATAGTCGGCATCCTGCACGACCGGCGAGGGCTCGGCGTACTCGGCGACGTAGTTGAACGCCCCCAACTCGGTGATGCTGAGGATGCGGGCATCCCAAGCCCGAGCTGTGGTGCGGGTCTTCACGAAGCGTAGACCGGCATCGGCACTCCAGCGCTCGCCACTCAGGTCGGCCTGGAGATAGAAAGCGGTAGTCTTTTCACTAACGCGATAACTCTCCAGCGGATTCCACGCGGCGGCGGCGTTCGAGAAATCATAGGTACCGCCGCTCGGCCGCGGTTGGCCGTCATACGCGGCGAGCGCTGCCAGGTACTTCGGCACGTCGAAGGCGAGGAACGTGCGCGGGAACTGTGCGCCCACTTCATCCATGAAGTTGGGCAAGCGCAAGGAACGCGAGATCACGTTGCTGCCGAGCGCGCCAACGTTGATGGCATCGTCACCACTGTAGTAGTTCGCACCGCCCGAGAGCGTGTTGTTGATCAGATCGCGCTGCTTCTCGCGCTTGTTGAATGTCACACCGAAGTTCAGCGCATTCACACCGAGTTTGTCGATGGTAAGCCTGCCGCCGAGCGAAACACCGTTGATTTCGTCCTCGATGTCATCGCCGCGCAGCTCCATGTAGTGCGTATTGAAGTCCGAGGCGTTGAACTCGCCCGTGGCGAGACCGCTGGACCACTCACGGCCGTCGTCGAACTGAACATTGACGTTGGGCACCGCGGCGCCGCTCAGATTGATGGTTGCGGTATTGGGCTGATTCATGCGCAGCACGACGTAGGTATCGTGCCCGCCCGAATAACGCTTGGACGTGGAACGGTACACGTCGCCCGTGACAGTGAGAGCATCATTGACTGCCCATTCGCCGTTGAGTCCGTAGAGATCGGTATCGACGACGCGATGTTCCGTCACATTGAGCAACTCGGGATTCAGCCGCATCTCAGGATCGTCGTTGTCCACCGTGAAGCCGGTGACGATGCCATTCTGGATGTTGAAGTCCGTCCAGCGGCCGGGCGCGTACAGCGGATAATAAGACTGCTGGTAACCCACCTGCGGCGAATCCAGCCGCGTCTTCAAGCCGTCCGCGACGATCTTCACGGAGTCGTTGGGACGCCACTCCACCTTGGCAGTGATCGCGCGGCGCTTTTTTTCTTCGAGAATGGAGCCGACGCGAAACTGGCCCGGCCCGATCAGGCCATATTCGCTTTCATCGAGCTCGCCGTTGCCGTTGGGGTCGATGTTGCCGCCCCAGGCGTTGCCCCACAGCCAGCTCTCATCGTTCGGATCCGGGTTGCGCGTCCAGCCGCCGTCGTTGCCGGCGATATCGGTGCGATCCTTGCGCTCCGCATAGACCACGCCGACCATCACACCAAAGGTATCCTCGGCGAAGGTGTTGCTGTACACGCCCGAGAACTTGTAACCGTCCAGCTCGGACATGAGATTACGGTCGCCTTCGAAGTGGGTCATGCCATGCTGCCCCTTCTGGTCGAACGGGCTGGCCGAGCGCAGGTTGATGAGGCCACCGATCGCACCCTCGGACAACGAGGCCTGCGCGCCTTTGATCACATCGGCGCCGCTGATGACGTCCGCCGGCAGCACGTCGAAGGCGAAGTCGCGGCCCGCACCGTCAGTGGCGAGAATGCGGTTATTGAAAGTAGTCAACGTATATTCGGGACCCAGGCCGCGCACGCTGACCGATTTGCCCTCGCCGCCCGCCGTGCGGGTGATCGCCACGCCAGTAATGTGGCTGAGCGAGTCTGCTACGTTGTCGTCTGGGAATTTGCCGAGCTCGAGCGCGCTGATGGAATCCTGCACCGTGCCGGCGCCGCGCTTCAGATCCACCGAGCGGCTCATACTGGCGCGCACGCCCGTGACCACTACGGTTTCGAGGGCGATGGCGTCCTCCGCGCTGTCGCTGTCCTGCCCCGCAGCCACTCCGGCGGCCGGCGTCAACAGTGCAAGGGCGATGCTTCGACGGAGCAGGGATCGGGCCAGGTGCGAAGTGTTCATCGTTCTCTCCCCGGATGAGTTATTTTCGAAACGAAACGAAATCGAGCGTAGTACAAGTTTCGTTTTGTATCAATAGCGAAATTAAACGAAATATCGCATACTCCATGGAAAGGAGAACCCATGTCCGCAACTCGCGATACAAGTCAGCGCCGGCTGCAGATCAGTGAGCTCGTCCGCCAGCACGGCAGCGTGCAAGTGGTCTCACTGGCCAAGCGTTTCGGCGTCAGCATGCAGACGGTGCGCAAGGACCTGCGCTACCTGTCCGAGCGCGGCATCATGGCGCGGGCTTACGGCGGCGCCATTGATAGCAAGGTGGTTGGAGAAACGGCGACCGAGGCGCCTTACGAGGCCAAGCGCACCTCGCATCTCGACGAGAAACGCCGCATAGGCCTGCGAGCCGCGGCTATGGTAAATCCGGGCGACACCATCGTGATCGACTCCGGCACCACGGGCATCCAGCTCGCTGAGGCGCTGCCGAACATCGAAGTCACCGTGGTGACCAACGATTTCGGCGTTCTTTCTGCGCTTGCGCCCAAGAGCAACGTCAACATTCTGATGTTGGGCGGTGAGCTGCGCCGCAAGAGCATGTCGTTCTACGGCGGGCTCACGGTGGACGCGCTGAACGCTTTGCACGTCGACAAGCTGTTCTTGGGTGTGGACGGCTTCGACCTGGAGCGCGGCATCACCACTCATTTCGAACCCGAGGCGATGCTCAACCGCAAGATGGTGGAGAACTCCAGTACGGTCATTGCCATCACCGACAGCTCCAAGTTCGGCAAGGTCTGCCTGCACCGGATCATTTCGGTGGCGGAGCTGGACATGTTGATCACCGACGAGCACGCGCCCGAGGATGTCGTGCAGGCGGCGCGTCAGCTGGGCGTGGAAGTGCAGCAGGCCTGAGCACGCCGAACTCCCGCTCGCCGACTGATGCATAACGAAACTTAATAGCAAGATACCGAAACAAAAGCTATTGCATGGAGGGTCTCGGTGCCGCAGAATGCGCGGCAACTTGCCCGGATCGGTGCCAATCATGACCCAACTCGGACGCCGGACTGCTCTGAAACTCGTTTCCGGAAGTTTCGCTTTGGCGTCCTTGCCGTGGAGCCGTTTCGCCAGCGCCGCGACCCGCGGTGACCAGACAGCATCGGACGGCACGCTGTCGATCACCTTCAACCAGAAACTGTACAGCCGCATCGCTTTTCGCGGCCGCGCGCTCACCTCGTTCCAGGCGAGCGAGGCCCTGCTGTTCGAAGGCCGCGTTGCTGACGCTTTCAACTTCGCCGATCACTCGCGCCAGCAGATCGAGGACTCACGCCACGGCGCCGGTCAACGTCACCTCCTCTCGGGCCTCTCCAAGGACGGTATAGAGAAGCAGGTCGAAATCATTTTCTTCGATAAGCTACCCGGCCTGGCAATGCTGCAAGTTCACTACCGCAATAGCGGTACCGCGCCGCTCGAGCTCGCGGGCTGGCGTAACGCCGCACATGAATTGGCGGATGCCCCCGGCGGTTTCTGGAGCTTCTCCGGCGCAACTCATCCTGACCGTCGCGACTGGGTGCAACCGGTCGAGGCGGGCTTCGATCAGCGCAACACGCTGAGCATGGCGGCGTCGGACTACGGCGGCGGCATTCCCATGGCGAACATCTGGCGCCGTGATGCAGGTCTCGCCGTTGGTCATCTGGAAAACGTGCCGCGGCTGTTGGATCTGCCCGTGCGCAAGACCGCGAAGGGCGCGAGCATTGCCATCGAAAGTGAGTTACCGCTGACGCTGAAGCCGGGCGAATCGTTCTCTACAGCGCGCACGTTCATTTGCGCGCATACCGGCGACCACTTTGCACCGCTGTCTCAGTACAGACAGTTCATGCAAGACGAAGGCATCGTCGCGCCCAAGGCGCCGCAATCGGCCTTCGCGCCGGTGTGGTGCGCCTGGGGTTACGAGCGCGATTTCACCGTGGAGCAAATCGTCGCAACGCTGCCCAAGGTACGCGAGCTCGGTTTCGAGTGGGCGGTGCTCGATGACGGCTGGCAGACCAATGAAGGCGATTGGCACATCGACAAGCGCAAGTTCCCGCGTGGCGATGAAGACATGCGCGCGCTCGTCAAAGCCATTCGTGCGCAGGGCCTCCGTCCGCGCTTGTGGATCGCGCCGCTGGCCGCTGATCCTGGCAGCGACGTGCTACGGAACCACACCGACATGCTGCTGCTCGATCAGTGGGGCGCATTCCAAACCGTGACTTGGTGGAACGCGCTCACGCAGTGCCCCGGCTACCAACCCACGGTCGACTACTACGTCGAGCTGACCAAGAAGATCATCGGCGACTGGGGCTTCGAGGGCCTCAAGCTCGATGGTCAGCATCTCAACGCCGTGGCGCCCTGCTACAACCCGGCGCACAAGCACTCGCATCCCAACGAATCCCGCGAGAAGCTGGCCGACTTCTGGAAAGCCATTCACAGAGCGGCACACGACGCCAATCCCGAAGCCGTGGTGGAGCTGTGCCCGTGCGGCACGGTGTTCGAATTTCACAACTTGCCGGCGACGGATCAGTACCCCTCGTCCGATCCGCTCTCGTCCTGGCAGGTACGCAGCAAAGGCAAGACCTTCAAGGCACTGATTGGCCGCAACAGCAGCTTCGCCGGCGATCACGTGGAGCTTGCCGACAACCGCGACGACTTCGCCTCCAGCGTCGGCATCGGCGCGGTGATCTCCTCGAAGTTCACCTGGCCCAAGGACACCGACCGCCCCACCTCGCCGTTGCCGCCTGGCGGCTTCGCACTCACGCCCGAGAAGGAGGCGCTCTGGCGCAAATGGGTAGCCATTTATAAACAGCACATGCTTCCGCAGGGTGAATATCTGGGTGGCTTGTACGACATCGGATTCGACAAGCCCGAAGCGCATGCCATCGCTAAGGACGGTGCCATGTACTACGCGTTCTATGCGGATCAGTGGAACGGCAAGGTGCAGCTGCGCGGTCTCGGCGATGGCAAGTATCGCGTGCGGGATCTTTTCAACGACGTCGATCTCGGCGTCGTCGATGCGGCGGCCAACACCGTGAGCGCCCGCTTCGATCGCTTCCTGTTGATCCAGGCTACGCCCGAGCGCGCGTGACGTGTGAGTTACGACGCCGGCCCGGAAACTTCGAATGCAGCGTTCCCCCAGGTGACCACGACCAGACTCGGATCCTGGCCGGAAGGCCGGGCCACGAGCTCCACGAGCGAGACGTTGCGAACGTCCGCGCTGATGCTCTCGGCGCGATCACCAAACGACTTGGGCAGCGATCTCGCCAGCAGCCGGCCGTCGCCGTAGACCTCGAACGTCACCGGGACGGAAGTGCCGAGGCTGCTGTCGTCGATGCCAACGTCCGCGGAAAATCGAGTGAACGCGCGATCGGCTTTTACTTCCAGGCGCGAGCCCGCCAGCGCACCGATTCCCGAACGGTACTCCGAGTCGCGAATCGACAAGGCTTCATCGTAAGGAGTTGCATCTGCGCGAGGCCCGCCCCAACCCGCGTATTGCGGGCGTGTTCCGCTGGTTCGCGTACTGGTCCATGGGTCGACCATGTGATGGATGGTGGGATCGTTCTGCAGCGCCCTGATTCCATCCACGGCCACATTGATCCTCGCGGGCATCTCCGACAGGTACTGACCGTTGGACAGGATAGAGGGGCCGGTCGCTTTCAGCATGACCGTCTCATGCGCAGCGATCTGGAAAGAGCGCTCTCCGACAAACGCAGGCAAATCCTTGCCGGCCCACAGATCGCGCAGGGCAATGGGCTTGTCCGAGCGCATCTTCAGATGCTCCGCGGTCAAGTACACTGTCGTCGGCGAGCTGCTGCGATTGAATAACGCGACGGCCTTCTCTCCGCGTGTACTCAATGTCTTGACGATGATCTGTACGTCGTCTCCCGAATAAGCGAGCACTCCTTGATTGCCCGCGGTGTCCTGATTCACGGCGATGATTTCCTTCGCGCTCCAGATGTCGAGCAACGCTTGCGGAGCGTTGCGCAGGTCGTAGCCGATGATCAGCGGCGCGGCGATGATAGACCACAGCGCAAAGTGACTCCTGGCCTGCAGCAGATGCTTCTCGTCGAAATCGCCATGGCCCACGAACAGCATGTCGGGATCATTCCAACGACCCGGCCCTGCGTACAGCTCGCGTGTAACGGCGGAGTCGAACGTGTGTAGCATGCGCGACCACTCGGGGGTGATGTCGCCGCTGGTGCGCCACAGGTTGCCCACGTTCTTGCCCCAGCTTCGAGAATTTGCTTCGCCCCAGGCGCAGATCGAAAACACGAAATCCCGGTCCGGATTGGAGCGCACCAGCGCGCTTCTCATGGCGCCGTAGAGCTGCGTGACGGCATCGATGTTCGACCGGTTCGGCTTGGATCTCACGATGTATGGCTCGAACGGCCGATACTCGTACTGCGCGACGATCTCGCGCGCCGGGCCGTAATCTGCCAGGCCACAGGCATCGACCTTGATGTAGTCGAAACCCCATTCCTCGAAGTACAGCGCCACATCTTGCTCGACATGGCCGAAGGCGCCCACCTCGCGCTCTGCAGTCCCGCCCTCGGGCAGATTCGGGCTGGTCAGGTCAAAGGCCTGTGAGCAGGCGTTGCGGCCAATGTCGGTGTAGATGCCGGCCTTCAAGCCCATCTGGTGAATCCTGGTGGTGAATGGCAGGAAGCTGGAGTCGGCCTTGCCGCGCCCCCTGGCGCTGGGAAACAGGTTGGTGCGGATCAACATGCGCCCGTCACTTTGCCTTCGCTTCAACCACCAGCCGTCGTCGATGTTGATGTAGCGATAGCCCAGCTCTGCCAGACCCTCACGCTTGATCGCTTCGGCCGCCGCCAGGACCTTCTCCTCGTTGATGTCGGTGCGGAAAGCGTTCCAACTGCTCCAGCCCATGGGCGGAGTCGCCGCGTTGCCAATCTCCTCGATGGACCACCGGCCCGTCGGCGCCAGCGGATCGGGCAGCCGGGATGTCTGCGCATTCGCACTGAGTACGGTGAGAACCAGACTACCTGCAAGCAGCGACGCAAATCGAGGTCGATGATTCTTCATTGTGACCATTGTTTTCGTATCTGCAGCGGACGAAAGCGAGATCGGGTGATCTTTCATGCTACCAGCAGCGCAATCTTGCCTGCGCCGCAGGCTCAAAGATAACAGTCTACGCACACAACTTGCTCGCCCTTCGTCCAGCGCTACTTTCGACCGTGCATCGATCGAAAGTAGTACCGACTCAGCGCCGTCGCTGAGCAAACAGCCACTCTGGAAGATCGTTCTCCCGAAACGCGTAAGTCCACACATCGTGACCTACGTTCGGGTACTCGGTGTATCTGACTGATGGATTCGCAACAAAGCCATCGAGCATGGCCTCGTCACTCGCGCTACTAGCTGGAAACGCCGAAATCAGCGCGAGAAATAAAACAAAGGGTAGAACGCGAGTACTCAAGGAGTACGCTCCGCTGAACCCGCCAGACAGTGGCGATGGTGGGGCAGACTACAACCTTGGTCTCGCCTCTGTCATGCCCGCAGAACCACAACGATTGCGACCACCGCACGCTTCGGACGCGATCCCTCTCGCTGCGTGATCCTACGAACCGGTTCCGTCGCCCGCAGCGCCGCCTTGCTGAAGCCTCCCACACGGCGAGAAGAATACCCACGCAACGTCATCCAATGATGAGCCTTCCATCCCTTCCGGACCCAAAGCGGCCCGCCAAGACTTAACCAAGAGCCATCACTGGCGCGGAGACAGGGAACGTTCCACCGTTCGAGTTTACTGATTTACCGAGGCGACAAGTTGCATAGGCATCGGCCGTGAGGCTCGCTCAATCCTTCTCTCGACTGGCCACGGGGCTGTGGTTCATTCCGTTGACGTGCGTGCTCGTCGGCGTCGGCGTCTCGTTCGGCACTATCGCGATCGACAAGGCCTTCGACTACGAGCTCATTCCCGAGTGGATCAGTGGCGGACCGGATGCCGCACTGGAGATTTTGGGCACGGTCGCGGCGTCCATGGTCAGCCTCGCGGCACTGGTCTTGACGATCACCATGGTGGTGGTGCAACTCGCGATGGGCCAGTTCTCCCCGCGCATCGTCCAGCGCATTCTGCAGGACAAGCCCAGCCAGCTCGCTATCGGGGTTTTCGTGGGCACATTCGCGCACGCCATGCTCACGCTTCGCGAGGTTCAAACAGACGGTGCGGGTGTCGTGCCCGGGTTCGCCGTGGTCGTTGCGTTCGTATTGGTCGTAATCAGCATCATGGTGCTGGTCTGGTATGTGCACCACATCGGACGCAAGTTGAGAGTATCGGCGTTGATCGAGCTGGTGGGCACCGATACTCGCAAGCTGCTCGACGCGCTCTATCCGGATACTGGAGCGCCCCGCCGCTTCGACCGCCCAACGATCTGCGCGCCGCGGTCCGGTGTAATCACCCAGATCAACCACGAAGCGCTGGTGCAAGTCGCCGCGAATGCCGATTGCGTACTCACGCTCCGGCCGGCGCTCGGCGAGTTCGTGCCGGCTGGCGCGCCGCTTTTCGAAATCGCAGGGCCGGCGGAGAGGCTCGATGCAGAAGCTGCCATACGCTGCATCGATATCGGACTGGAACGCACGCTCGATCAGGACCTGGCCTATGGCTTACGCATGCTGGTCGACATCGCCGAGCGATCCGTTGCCGAATCTCCATTTGTCGATCCCACCACCGCCGTGCAGGCGATCGATCGCTTGCACGATTGCCTGCGCCAGCTGGCGCACCGCCCCTTTCCAGACGGCCGATATCGCGACGAGCAAGGCACCGTGCGCTTGATCACTCGAGTGATGGCCTGGGATGAGTACGTCCATCTAGCCTTCGACGAGATCCGCATGGCCGGCGCGGGCTCGCCGCAAATCGCTCGGCGCCTGCGCGCAGCGCTGGAGGATCTGCTGACCATTACTCCCGCCGAGCGCAAAGGTCCGCTGCAAAAACAGCTCGAGCTGTTGCAGTCTGGCGCCAAGTCGGAGATATCCGAGTCGAGCGATCGCAAGCGCGCCTTGCGTGCCGACTCGCGGGGGCTTGGGTAATTGCAACCCATGATCAGCCCCATCTGACCGCACTCTCCGGCGCCATGGTTCGCGACCTGTTGAACAGCCGCGACAAATAGCGATGGAACCCGTCGAAACCGGTGAAGGCCACCGGCACCACCAGCAGACTCAGTGCCGTCGAGCTGATGAGACCACCGATGACGGCGATGGCCATGGGTTGCCGGAAGCTCGCGTCGGCGCCCAAGCCGAGAGCGATGGGCATCATGCCGGCAATCATGGCGACAGTGGTCATCACGATCGGCCGGGCTCGCTTGTGACAGGCGTCGATCAGCGCGTCGCGCATCGATAGGCCACGCTCGTTGATTCCAACGACGGCGTACTCGACCAGCAGGATGGAGTTCTTGGTTACGATCCCCATCAGCATGACCAGGCCGATCATCGCGGGCACGCCGAGCTCGCTGCCACCAACCAGCAGCGCGAGGAATGCGCCGCCTACCGATAGCGGAATGGCGGAAAGGATGGTGATGGGCTGCAGGAAATCTTTGAAGAGCAGCACCAGCACACAGAAGATGCAGAGCACACCGACCACCAGCGCCATGCCGAATCCTCCCGCGAGCTCGCTTGCCATCTCGGCATCGCCAGCCTCGATCAGCTCGACTCCCGCGGGCATGCCGCGCACCGAGGGCAGACCCGACACGGCCGCAACGGCTTCTCCGAGCGGCATGCCGCCGAGATCCGCCTCCACAGTGACATAGCGGCGTCGATCATAACGTTCGATCTGCGACGGTCCGCTCGACAGAGACAGGCTCGCGATGCTCGACAACGGAATGGGTCCCTCCCGGCCACTCACGCGCATCCCGGCAATGGCATCGATATCTTTGCGTGCGTTGTCACCCAGTCTCAGACGGATGTACACCTGCCGGTTATCGAGATTGAGCCGCGCGACATTCGCATCGAAGTCGCCGCTCGTCGCGATTCGCAGCACCTCGCCAATCGCGGCCGCCGTCACGCCCTGCTCCGCGGCACGCTGCAGATCCGGATGCACGACAATCTCGGGACGCTCGAGGCTTGCTGTTGTCCTGATGTTGGATAGACCCGGGACGCCGCGCATCTCCCTCTCCATCGCCTGCGCCGCCGCCTTCAGCGACCGGCTGTCATTGCTGGCGAGAATCATCTGCAGATTGTTCCCTGGCTCGCTGCCACCGATTGCAAAACGTGCGCCCGGCACACTCTCCAGCTTGGCGCGCACAGAGGCTTCTATATCAGCTTGGCTAGGGCGCTCGCCCCGCGGAGGAAAAGTGAGAGTCAGTGTAGCGCGGCGCACGTCACCTGCCTGCACGCCGCCCTCGCCTTCCTGCGACTGACCGACGCTTGTGAATACACTCCGGATGCCTTCGACATCCTGAAGTGCTGCACGGGCCTGCTCGGCAACGCGCAATGTGCTGTCGAGCGAACTGCCCGGCGGCAACTCCACGGAGACCGATGTGAAATCACCATCCGCGGGCGGAATAAACCCGCTGGGGATCAACGGCACCAGCGCAAACGAGCCGATAAGAAATGCGACCGCCGCAGCTACCGTCGCTTTCCTGTGGTCCAGACACCAGCGAACGGCATTCATATACCACGACATGATGCGCCCATCGGAACTCTCCGTATGCGAAGGGCCCTTCAGCAAGCGAGCCGCCATCATCGGCGTCACCAGGCGCGCCACGAGCAGCGACGCGAGCACGGCAATGACCGCGGTCCAACCAAACTGTCGAAACAGTAGGCCCGGAACGCCGCCCATCAGCGCGGTCGGCAGGAACACGACGACGAGCGCCATGGTCGTGGCGATCACCGCCAGCGCAATCTCGGAAACCGCATCCTTGACAGCCTCCATCACCGGCTTGCCCTGCCGGCGGTGCCGTTCGATGTTTTCGATCTCGACGATGGCGTCATCCACCAGGATGCCGACGGTCACCGCCAGCGCCAACAGCGTGAGCGTATTGAGCGAATAGCCCAGCCAATACATCGACGCGAACGCCGGCAAGATGGACAAAGGCAACGCCGCCGCCGCGATCACGGTCGCGCGCCAGTCACGCAAGAACAGGAACACCACGACGATTGCCAGCAATGCGCCCTCGTAGAGCATCGCCATCGATCCATCGAACTGTTCGAGCGTGTATGCGACGGAGCTGGACACCAGCTCGAAATCGAGCGCGGGATCGGCAGCCTCCAGACGAGCGAGCGCCGCCTGTACACCCTCGGCCACTTTGGTTTCGTCAGATCCTCTGGCGCGATGGACTTTGAAGCCGATGGCCGGCTGGCCGTCGAGCAGCGCAGCTTGCGTGCGTTCCGCTTCAGTATCGTGAACGGTTGCCACTTCATCGAGGCGCACATGACGGCCTCCCGGCAACGCGATCGGAAGCGCGGCCAGATCGTATGCTTGCGAGGCGAGTGCGACTGTTCGGATCGACTGCTCCGCCGCGCCAAGCTGGCTGCGGCCACCAGAAGATTGCTGCTGAACGTCGCGCAGTGCGCGGGACAGATCGGCTGCTGTGACACCCAATGCGGCGAGCCGAGTTGGGTCTGCCTCGATGCGAATCTCTCGCTGCACACCGCCGATGCGTTCTATGCGGTCGACGCCGGGAACATCGAGGACGGCCTTCGCGAGCGTATCGTCGACAAACCACGACAGCGCTTCTTCATCCATGCGCGAGGAAGACACCGCGTACGTGAAGATGGGCCCGCCCGCGAAACTGGCGGCGGCCACTGTCGGCTGTTGCAAGTCGGTCGGCAACTCCGATCGCACGCGATCCATTGCATTCTTGGTTTCGATCAATGCATCCGAGAGCGGTTTTTCCAGCTCGAATTCGGCTTGAATCGAAACCATGCCATCAGTAATCGAGGTGCGAATGTGCCTGAGCCCGCGCAGCGTCGCCAACGCGTCCTCGACCTTGCGCGCCACTTCCGTTTCCAGTTGCGCTGGCGCCGCGCCCGGCTGGCTCAACATGATCGTGACCGCCGGCAGTTCCAGGTCGGGCAGATCCTGGATCGGCAGGCGCGCGAATCCCCAGAATCCCGCCAGGCTCAGCAGGATGAACAGCAACACCGAGGGAATCAGGTTGCGGATCGACCAGGTGGCGAGATTCATAGCACCACCTCTTTCTTGACGACGTTACTGGATTGAAACGCATCGTGCTCCGTGTGTGCGAGGCGAACCACGTCGCCGTCGCCCAGGAACCCCGCTCCGGCTCTGACCAGGATCTCCGTTCCCGTCAGGCCGCTGACAATCTCCACTTCATCGTTACGACGACGGCCGAGTGTCACCAGCTGCAGCGCGACCGTCGGCATCGCGTGCTCGTCTGCAAGCCTGGCGACATAGGTTCGTCCGTCGCGAATCACGACCGTTTCAGCGGGCACGACCAATGCAACCGTCTCCGCAACGACCACCTGTCCATTTGCATACATTCCGGCCCGCGCCTGGCTGCCGGGGACCAGGTCGGCATAGACCAGGCCGAGCCGCGACCTCTGGTCCAAGCTCGGCGCGGTCTCTCGAACTCTGGCAGTGGCAGCGCTGCCGTCCGGCAACGCCAGCTCGACGAGTTGTCCCTTGGCGACGCTGGCAAGCTGCGCGGCAGTAAGCTCTCCACGCCATTCCAGGCGACCTCCTCGAATGAGACGAAACAACTCTTCGCCTGCCGCGGCCACGGCGCCAAGCGTCGCGCTACGAGCACTGATGACGCCGTCGTCTGGAGCAACCACGTCGGTGTAACGCAGCTGAAGACGCTTGGAGGCGAGCAAGGCCGCCGACACCTTCGCTGCGGTGACGAACTGCAGTACTTCCTGATCGCTAATGGCGCCTTCCCGTTGCAGCGCCAGCGCACGCTCCCGGTCGGCAATCGCTTGCTCGTCGTTGGCAAGCAGTTGCGCTTCCTCGGCACGCAGCAAGGCAGAGTCCATCCGAGCCAGTACGTCACCACGCCGAACCTTGTCGCCGACGTTCACTCGCACTTCGATCAGCTGATAGCCGCCGACTTGCGCTCCCACGCTCGCCTCCTGCCACGGCGCGATCGTGCCCGATGCAGTCAGCGTGACCGGCCATAGCTCGCGCTGTGGCCTGGCGGTGGTAACAGTCAGTGCCGGCGTTCTCTGCTCTGCGACGGCCGAAGCGCCTTCATCATTGGTACCGGACAGCAGATACCAGGCTGCCGCGCTTATTCCCAATAGCAACAACGCAGCCCGCGCTATCGGGTTAACGCGGCGATACAAGCGGGGCAATGCTGTCTCAGCATCAGAAGGAAGGTTGTCGTTCAGCGTATTCGTCACTTCATTCATTTCAGAGACTCCGTTCCAATGCTGGAGGCCAGCGCCGCGGCGGTTCCGGATTTGACCGATGCACCCGTTTCGACAACGGAGCTCGACCGGCGGACGAGCTCAACCCATGCTTGCGCCCGATCGCGTGCGGCAACGATCGCGCTTTCTTGTGCTCGATTGAGCTGGCGACGCGACTCCTCCAGCTCGAACGAGCCGATCGAACCTGCACGTCGACGCGCTTCATTCGCGCTGAGCGTGTAGCGAGCCGCGGTCAGCGCAGATCGCGACACTTCCGCGCGGCGAATCGCCGAGTCCTGGGCCGCCAGTCCATCTTCAATGTCACGCATTGCCTGCCGAATTGTTGCATCCAAGGTAGCCAGTGCCTCGCGGTAACTTGCATCTGCACGGGCCACTTCTGCCTTCCCTGCGCCGGCATCAAACAGCGGCACAGAAATACCTAACAACGTCGATCCGGTGGTGAACGAGTCCGTCGTGCCGAAGGCACGAATCCACTGGCCGGTGACAACAGCCGATAGGTCCAACCCAGGCAGACGTTCCGCACGCGCAATAGCAATCTCCGACCAGCGAGCAGCGACTTCACGTTCAGCAGCGACGACTGCCGGACGAGCAAGAAGAACCGTCGCGGGAAGCTCTGGAACGATGGCAGGCGCGCTCGGGATCTGCGCAGCCAGATCATCGGCTCGATCCGGCGCGACCGGAACGGCGACGAGAGACCGAACTTCATGCGCAGGTCGGCCGCTCACTGCGACGAGGGCGTCGACCGTCTGCAGGCAAACCTCCTCCTGGGAAATGCGATCGATGCGAACGCTAGCCAGGTTGCTCTCCGCAGCAGCTACGTCGACAGGAGGTAGCGTGCCGAGCCGGACACGCGTGCGAATGATCGCCAATTCGTTTTCTCGTGAAGCGATGTCGGCATCGCGTATCGTGAGCAGCAGGTTGCACGCGCGAAGCGACAACACGCCGTTGGCAACCTGGGCCGCGATCGAAAGTCGCGCATCGCGTGCATCGGCATCGCGAGCCTGAAGACGCCGGTGTGCCGCCAGGCTGTTCTCTTTAACGCGGCCCCACAGATCAATCTCCCAAGACAAGCTTGGACCAATCGCTCTCGAGGTTTGCCATGTCGTGGTCGTGCGACCAGCGTCGTCAGGATTGGCAACACGTTCGCGAGCCGAGGATGCGGTTATATCTACTCGCGGGGATCGTTGTGCACGCGCAAGGGAAAAAAGGGCTTTCGCCTGATCGACTCGTGCCGCCGCCTCCGCCAAGGTGGGGTTATCCGTCAGCGCAGCGCTCACAAGAGTGTCGATCGCGGCATCGCCCAGCGCAGTCCACCAGACCTCACGTTCAGCATCGTCGAGGTTCGCCGCGACGCTCGCCCGATCGGTCTCATTGATCCATTCAGCCGGTAGATTCGTCGCCGGGCTGCGGTAATCCGGCTGGGTGGCACAGGCACTCAGCAAGAGTGCGGCCGCCGTGCTCCATGAAGCTCGAGATTGAGCTCGAGACATATCCTTTCCTCTTCCATAGACCGGTGAACGGGCGCTGACCCGATGTCAGCGCCCGACACTATGGTGACGAAAGAGATTTAGGAACTTCTTAGAGTTATTAACGAGTTTTTAAGATCTTGCTGGCACGCCCCAACATGTCGCCGGGAACTAGCCGGGTAACGCTTCTGCCGGAGCCGCAGGAAACGTGACGCGCACCCGGAAGCCCGGGTTGCCGATGCCATCGCCGGTTTCTATGGTTGCGTCATGCAGGCGAGCAATCTCCGCGACCAGTGACAAGCCGATGCCACTGCCGCGAGTCTTGCTTCCCGGCACGCGATGGAATCGATCGAAGATCGCGGTCTGTTGCTCCGGGGGAACGCCTGGTCCATCGTCGGACACTTCCAGGAACACTCGTTGTTCCGGTCCCGAACGGCCGCACGCGATCCTGATATGTCCACCCTCCGAGGTATAACGCAAAGCGTTGTCTACCAGGTTGCGCAGCAGGATGCCGATCTCGTCCACATCGCACATGAGCGCGCAAGGTTCGGTAACCAGCTGGAGGGTGCGATTCGCTTTCTGCGCGACTATGTCGAACTCGCTGGCGATATGGACCACGATGTCATCCAGGTCACACAACTCTCGTACCGGCGCGTGCGTGCCAGCTTCCAGCCGCGCAAGATCCAGCAATTGCTCCGATAAGCGCGTGCTACGTTCCGCGACCGCGAACAACTTGACCAGTGCCGCATCTTTTTCCGCCATTGTGGTCGCTCGCAAAGCAACCTCCGCCTGGCCATACAGCGCCGACAACGGCGTGCGCAACTCGTGCGCGGCGTCACCGATGAAACGTCGTTCGGCTTGAACCGACTGATCGAGCTGCTCCAACAGTTGGTTGAAAGACGTCACCAACGGCGCGACCTCCCACGGCAGGCCCGCCACCGGCAAGGGCGCCAGATCGAACTTTTTCCGGTTCCTGACGCCTTTCGCGATGGTCACGATGGGCCGCAACGATCTGCGCACCGTCCACCCCATGAATAAACCCGTGAGCAACAGCAGCCCCGTGGACACGCTCAGCCCCGACAGGACTTCTGCGCGCAAATGCTCATCGATGGCGCTGCGCGGCCGACCGACCTGCACGTACATCCGACCGCTGCGGTCGGAAATGGAGAACGCACGCCAGGTCTCGCCCGCGACCAGGAAATCGGCGAAGCCTTCGCCGAAATCCGGCCGCAATGGCTGGTCCGGTGCATCCGGGGTGCGGCCAACCAGGCGATGCTTGCCTTCCCATATCTGGAAGCTCAGCGGTTCCTCGTCGAACTGGCTGTCATCGCGCAGCTGCAGAGCGGGGCCCAAGCCATCCATTTCCTCGTCGTGCGGAATCGACAACAGAATCCGGGTCGCGATCACCTGCAGCAGGCGATCCTCTATGCTTTCCTGGCTGTGCGCCGTATAGACGAAGATGGTGACGATCGAGACGATCCACGTCAGCGTGATCGACAGGCCCAACTCCACCATCATGCGGCCCTGGAGCGAATGACTGATCACGAACGCGACTCGCCGATCATGTAGCCCTGCCCATGCACCGTGGTGATGATGTCATCGCCCAGCTTCCGCCGCAGCTGATGTATGAAGACCGCGATGGTGTTGCTTTCGATGCTGCTGGCGCTGCCGTAGACCACGTTCTCCAGCTGCTCGCGCGTCACCACGTGGCCGGGGCGTTCCATCAGTGTCAGCAGGGTTCGATATTCGTGCGAGCTCAGCGACACCCGCGCTCCGGCGCGCGTTACCAGCCGCTTGGCGGGATCCAGGACCACGTCGCCACGACTCATCGCGGGCACCACGCGTCCCTGGGCGCGGCGTATGACGGCGCGCACTCGCGCCAGAAGCTCATCGAAAGGAAACGGCTTGACGAGATAGTCGTCGGCGCCTGCGTCGAGGCCGCGAATACGATCGCTCAGCTGACCTCGGGCGGTAAGAATGAGCACCGGGGTGGAGTCGTAACGCTCGCGCATCTTTTTCAGGACGGTGAGGCCGGAATCGCCGGGAAGGCCCAGGTCCAGCAGCACGACGGCGTAGGAGTGTTCCACCAGCGCGAGCTGCGCCGCCGACGCGTCGCGCACGTGGTCGATGACCCAGGCATGCTGACGAATGCCATCGCATATCGTTTCGGCCAGCATGGGGTCGTCTTCGACGAGCAGCAGCTTCACAGCAAATCCGTACCATCCACGAACATTCGCGCCGATGATACTGGCAATTTCAGTTTAATAACTTATTAAGGCTGCTGTTCTGAAAGTTCGGCAGCTTGGTGGAGCGGAATGCAGGACGCCCCATGGCGCCTGGGCCAGCCGGTGTTTCAAGCCCTTATGCGAAATCCTCTTCCCAGAACTCACCCTCCGCCCGCCCGCTCCCGGCGCGCTGCTCCTCTTCGGCACGCCGCAATTCGCCGCGGCGGATCTTTCCCGAGATGGTCTTGGGTAGTGGCGCAAACTGCAGGCGGCGAATCCGTTTATAGGGCGACACGCGGGCGCGGACGTGCTCGAAAATCGAACGAGCCGTCTGCGCATCCGGCTTGGCGGTGGCGGCGAGCACAATGAACGCCTTGGGCACGCAAAGCCGGGTCGGCTCCGGGCTGGGCACGACCGCCGCCTCGGCCACCGCTTCGTGCTCGATGAGCACGCTTTCCAGCTCGAACGGACTGATTCGATAGTCGGAGGATTTGAACACGTCGTCCATGCGTCCGACGTAAGTCAGATAGCCTTCAGCATCGCGGCTCGCTACATCGCCGGTGTGATAGTAGCCATCGCGCATCACCGTGGCGGTTCGCTCCGGATCATCCAGATACTGCTGCATCAAACCGACGGGCCGCTCGGAGAGATCGATACAAATCTCGCCTTCGTCCCCCACACGCCCTTCGGCATCGATCAGCTCGATGCGATAGCCGGGCAGCGGCAAGCCCATGGAACCGGGCTTGAGCGGCCGGCCAGGGCAGTTGCCAATCTGCGCTGTGGTTTCGGTCTGGCCATAGCCATCCCGAATCGTGATCCCCCAGGCAGTACGGACCGCAGCAATGACCTCTGGATTGAGCGGCTCGCCGGCGCTCACCGCTTCACGCAGCACTGGCCGCCATTGTTTCAAGTCCTGCTGAATGAGCATGCGCCAGACCGTCGGCGGCGCGCAGAACACTGTGACGCCGCAGCGCTGGATGACATCGAGCAATGCGCAAGCATCGAAACGATCGTACTGATACGCGAGCACCGTGGCTTCGGCGTTCCAGGGTGCGAAGAAACAGGACCATGCATGCTTTGCCCAACCCGGCGAGCTCAAGTTCAAGTGCACGTCGCCGGGTTTCAGGCCGAGCCAGTACAGCGTCGACAGGTGCCCGATTGGATAGCTCACATGGGTATGCGCCACCAGCTTGGGTTTCGCGGTCGTGCCCGATGTGAAATACAACAGCAATAGATCGTCGGCACCGGTCGCCGCCGCGTTAAAGTCTGTGGGTTGCGAAAGTGTCGCGTCGAAATTCAGCCAACCCGCCACTGCGGGTCCCACGGCGATGCGCACGGCAGCGGTATGCAACTTCGCGAATCGCTCCGTTAAATTAGAGTGCGTGACTATTGCTTTGACTTGACCGCGCTCGATGCGGTCCTGCAGATCGTCGCCGTCCAACAGCGTGGTCGCGGGAATCATCACCGCGCCCAGTTTGATCACCGCCAGCATCGTCTCCCACAAAGGCACCACGTTGCCGAGCATGACCAGCACGCGATCGCCCTTGCCCACGCCCTGTGCCGCCAGGAATCGCGCAACCTGATTGCCGCGCAAGCGTAGCGCGTCATAGGAGTGCGCAGCATCGCCGCCTGAATCGTCGACGACGCGCAATGCCGCCCGAGCATTGCCATTGGCGATCACATCGAAGTAGTCGCCGACCCAGTTGAAGCGGGTGAATGTCGGCCGGCGCCAGGCCAGGCAGGCGCCCGCGAGATCTTCGCGGGCGGCCAGCAGGCCATCGCGCGCTGCCAGGAACTCATCAGTACGTGACATGGATTCTCAGAACTGAATGCGTGTTTGCAAACCGTACCAACGCGGCTCGCCGCACGTCGTGTAGGTTCCGCCGAGCGGCGCTACCGACACGTCGAACGCGAACGTTTCGCGATCCTCGTCCAGCAGACTATCGCAAATAGCGACACGGACAATCGGTCATCCAGCATCGTGAGCGTCACGCGTGCGTTGACCACCGCAGTCTGCGCTGCGCAGCGAGGCTGCAGCCCGCCACCTGCAACGGCAATAGCGTATTCCACTCAATTCGCCGCACATTCAGCGCCTGAGTGGTCCGCTTGCACGGCGGCTGGCTGGCAGGCGATCACGGATTCGACCGGTCCCTGAGAGCCGAAGGGCGGGTCGTCACCATCGGCCGACGCGTGGCCTTTGCTGAAGCCAGACTCGTGAACGAGGCGGGCACGCTGTTCGCATCGGCGACGTCGACGCTGCTGATCATGGAGCAGTGAAACAAGCCCATGTCACGACCGGCCGCACCACTAGCAGCAGGCCAGCGCTATCGCCTCTTCTTCGAAGTAATCAGCGGCTCGATGATCGCTTGCGCCCTGCGGACGCACTGATCGAACTCCAATGGATCACCTATGGTGTCGATTGCGGCGAGCTCCCTGCGGAGCACGTCTTGCCGGTCGCTCAGCGCATGCAGGGCGCCGGAGCGATTCGCGCTGGCGGCATTGTCGATGGGCGGCTACGTTGCGTTCGAGATGCTGCGCCAGCAGCCCGAGAGAGTGACGCGACTGGCGTTGTTGGACACCAGCGCCTCGCCCGATACGTCCGAGCGAACGGCGCAGCGGTTGGCGGGCATCGAATCACTTCGGCATGGACGTTTTTTCGGCGTCACCGCTCGCATGCTGCCGCAACTCGTGCACGAGCGTCACGTCGGCGGTCCCATTGGTGAAGAAGTGCGCGCGATGGCGAAGCGGGTGGGTGGCGACGCCTTTCTGCGTCAACAGAACGCCATTCTCGAACGGCCGGATTTCCGGCCGGGGCTGGCATCGATCAACATCCCGACGCTCATCGCGGTGGGCGATTCCGACATTCTTACGCCGCCCGATGAAGCGGAAGAGATGCATCGGAACATTCCAGGCTCCAGGCTTCATGTATTTCCTTGCTGTGGCCACCTGCCGCCGATGGAAATGCCCGAAGAAACTTCCGCGCTGCTGCGACGTTGGCTGCTTGCACACCACGCTTAGCGAGCCGCAATTCCGTCACTGCCATCTACTGACTGCCATTGGGAGTTACCGTGAATCTCTGCCGCATGATTCAGCCCGCCGAACGCTGCTCCGCCGGCTTATCGCGATGGGCGAGATTGAAGGCGGTGTTGATCAAGGACAGGTGCGAGAAGCCTTGTGGAAAATTGCCCACCAGGCGCCCCGCGACCGGATCGTATTCTTCGGCGAGCAGACCCAGGTCGTTACCCAGCCGGAGCAGGCGCTCGAACAGCGCCTCGGCTTCGTCGATGCGGCCGCACATCGTATAGGCATCGGCCAGCCAGAAACTGCATGCCAGGAATGCGCCCTCCCCCGGTGGCAAGCCGTCGTCGGTCTCGGTGGTGTGATAGCGGCGCACCAACCCATCGCGAAGCAGGCTTGATTCGATCGCGCGCACGGTGGCCGGCACGCGCGGGTCCTCCGGCGGTAAGAAACCCAGCTCCGCGATCAGCAGCAGACTGGCATCGAGTTGCTCGGACCCGTATGACTGCACGAATGACTGCAATCGCGCGTTGTAGCCGCGCTCGCAGACTTGCTCATGAATGCGCTGACGCACGGCACGCCAACGCTCGATCGGACCCTCGAGTCCATAGCGCTCTGCGTCCTTCACGGCGCGATCGAATGCCACCCAGGCCATGATCTTGGAGTACGTGAAGTGTTGCGGAGGTCCGCGCACTTCCCAGATGCCATAGTCGGGCTGCTCCCAGATGTCCTCCAGGTGTTCCAGCAGCGTTCGCTGCAGATTCCAGGTGGCCGCCTGCGGCGGAAACCCACTGGCTCGTGCCTGGTGGGATGCATCCATCACTTCGCCGAAGACATCGATCTGCAGTTGTGCGTGCGCGGCGTTGCCGACTCGAACTGGTTTGGATTGTTCGTAACCAGGCAGCCAGGGGATTTCCCATTCGGCGAGGCGCCGCTCTCCGGCCACGCCATACATGATCTGCATTTCATTGGGGCTGCCCGCGATCGCGCGCAGCAACCAGTCGCGCCACGCCCGGGCCTCGTCGTAGTAGCCTGCGTTCATGAGCGCAAGCAGCGTCAGCGTCGCGTCTCGCAGCCAGCAATATCGATAGTCCCAATTGCGGGTACCGCTGATGTGCTCGGGTAACGATGTCGTGGGCGCAGCGATGATGCCACCGGTTTTTCGATGTATCAGCGCGCGCAGCGTGATCAAAGAACGTTTCACCTGCGCCTGCCAGCGGCCGGTGGTGCGAGCTTTGGATATCCACTCGGTCCAGAACCGCTCGGTATCCGCGAGCGCCGTCGGCACGTCTGGAATCCGAAGCGAGTGCGGATCGCTGGACGAGTTGGCATAGGTCAAGCTGAATGCCCATTGCTCGCCCGCGCGCACGGTGAAATCGGCGACCGATCTCATGTTCTCGCCGTGCACGGCTGCGTCGGTATGCAGGACCGCCATGTCCGGACCCGCCACGGCCGACCACGTTTTGTTGTCGACACGAGTGACCCAAGGGGTGGTCGCACCGTAGCCGAACCGCAGGATCAGTTCGAGGTGCATGGCGACGGTGCCGCGCTCGCCGACCAGCAGTCGCATCAAGTGGGAAGCCGGCCCGCAACGCGGCGGCATGAAATCGATGAGCAGGACCGACCCGGATTCGGTTTCGAAGCGGGTCTCGAGAATCAGAGTGTCATCACGATAGCACCGGCTGCTGCGTGCGCGCCGGTCGGAGGGTGCGAGCAACCAGCGCCCATGGTCCGGTGTGCCCAGCAATGCCGCGAAACAGGCATCCGAATCGAAGCGCGGCCAACAGAGCCAATCGATCGAGCCGCCGCGCCCGACCAGAGCCGCGCTCTCGCAATCGCCAATCAGTCCATAGTCTTCGATTCGCCCGGGCGCATCGTTCATTCGACGATAATGCGCCCGGGCCGCGAATCGTTCCTGCGGCCGATCAGAACTCCTGCCATTCCACGTCGGAGCCGGCCGCCTTCTTCATCGGTTGCGGCGCCGGGATCACCACCGGCCGGGGGCTCGCGACCGGCGCCGGCTTCGGTGCCGGAGTGGCGACGGGCCGGATCATCGAACCGGACGAGCGGTATCCGTCTTCGCGGATGCGGAACACTGCGATCAGGTCGGTCAGCTTCTTCGCCTGCTCGCTCATGGAGACAGCCACCGCGGATGTTTCTTCCGCCATCGCCGCGTTCTGTTGCGTGGACTCGTCCATCTGCGTGATCGCGCCGCTGACCTGGTCTAGGCCGCTGGCCTGTTGCTGGCTGGCCGAGGAAATCTCGCCGATGATGTCGGCCACTTTCTTGGCGGCCGCGACGATGTCGGTGAGGTGCTGGCCGGACTCGTCGACCAGCTTGGTGCCGTCCTGCACCTTGGCCACCGAGTCCTGGATCAGATCCTTGATCTCGCGAGCCGCAGTGGCGCTGCGCTGAGCAAGGCTGCGCACTTCGGAGGCGACCACCGCGAAGCCGCGGCCTTGTTCGCCAGCTCGCGCCGCTTCGACGGCCGCGTTCAACGCGAGCAGATTGGTCTGGAAGGCGATCTCGTCGATCACGCCGATGATGTCGGCGATGCGCCGGCTTGCCTCGTTGATCTCGGCCATCGCGCTGACGGCACGAGCCGCGACGGCGCCGCCACGTTCGGCCTGATCGCGCGCTTCGGTCGCAAGCAGATTGGCGTGACGCGCGTTGTCGGCGTTGCGCTTCACCGTCACGGTCATCTCTTCCATGCTCGATGCCGTTCCTTCCAGTCTGGCGGCCTGGTCCGCGGTGCGCGTGCTCAGGCGATCGACGCCCGTGCTGATGTCGGTGGCAGCTGAATCGACCGCTCCGGCCGTGGTGCGCACGTCGTGAATCAGCGTGCCCAGCTTCTGCCGCAGCGTTTCGATTCCGTGCAACAGG
The DNA here is from genome assembly GCF_036406195.1 of Steroidobacter sp. GTDB lineage: Bacteria > Pseudomonadota > Gammaproteobacteria > Steroidobacterales > Steroidobacteraceae > Steroidobacter. Next base: position 276,658 of record NZ_DASWVW010000019.1, on the reverse strand, counting down.
CTGGATTGATCCCCGTCGCGCAGATTGACGACGGCCGTGAAATCGCCGGTGGCGATCGTGCGCACGATCTGCACGGCAACTTCGGGCTCACCGCCGAGGCTACGGAACACACTACCGATCAACACCCACGAGCCCACGCCCAACACCAGCAGCATGACGCCCGCGCTGATCAGGCTGGCTATCAAACTGCGCTCCACGTTCTCGGTACCGCTCGCGAGCAGCGAACGGAACTCGGCAATCGCCGCGTCCTGTGAGCGAGTCAGATGGGCCATCAACGCTTCGTTGGTCTTCTGCATGCGGGCGATGGCGACAGGGGCGGCGCCGCTGTCCGTGCCCAGCATGATTCGCGTCGCCGCAGTGGCGGCGGAGTAGTAATCATCGAACGACTCGCCAAGCTCGCTCGCCAGGCTGCTCTCGGAATCCACGGCGGCGAGTTGCCTGAGCACATCGCGCACCTTGATCGCATGCTCAGCCGCGGCACCGATCGCATGCTCGTCGCCTTCTGCGACGGCGCGCTGCAGGGATTCCTGCACGTCCACCACGGCGGAGCGAACTATACGCAGCGCTTCGACAGTCGGGTATTGAACATTCTCGACACGATCGAGCGCCGCGGACGTTCGCGACGTCATTTGCGAGCTGATCGCGATGCCGATCATGATGATGACCGCCGTCATGATCGGCAGCATCCAGATACGATGTTTGAATTTCATTGGAATATCACGAGCAATCCACACACGAACCAGACCGCAGCACCTGCCCCCCACGCGAGTGGACGTGCCAAAGAGACGCACACCCGGACCTCCGGTACACCCTCACTATCGGCGTCGCAGCTCTAAGACTTGATCTGGACCTCTCCTGATGCCGCATTGCCGGAAACGGGTAGGGGCCGTACCAGGGAAGTCCTTATGGGGGCTATCGATTTCACACTTCCGGCCCCGCCGGGCGGGAAACCCCGGTGCAGGCCAGGCGCGGGGCAGCGTATGACCAAAAGCCCCCGGTTTCCCCGGGGTTGGCCCGATCCAGCCCGAGGTCCGGGCCCCAGGGAACCCGGGTGACGCAAGGGCGTGTTATAGGAACGCAGGCCTTACAATATGCGGCTTTAGATGACGCCGGGGGCGTAATGAAGCAAGTCACCTCACAGGATGTAGAACTTCGCGTCGAGCACACTCCGCGGCCGGGTGCGCCGGCGCTGTTGTTGATGAATTCGCTGGGCACGTCGCTGGAGATGTGGGACGACCAGCTCGAGGCGCTGAGTGAACGGTTCGAGTTGATTCGCTTCGATGCGCGCGGGCATGGCAAATCTACAAGCGGCACGCACCGAGAAGCCACCATGGATCTGCTGGCTACCGACGCGCTCAATGTGCTCGATGCCTGCGGCGTCGCTCGCGCCCACCTTTGCGGCATTTCGCTAGGCGGCATGATCGCCATGCACATCGCAACCAAGTGGCCGGACCGCGTGTTGAAAGCCGCGCTGTGCAATACCGCACCCTACATGGGGCCGCGAGAGAATTGGGACGCGCGAATCCAGACCGTGAAGACTCAGGGCACGGCCGCTTTGGCGGAAGCCACGCTCGGACGCTGGTTCACTCCGCAATTTCATCAGGAGCAGCCCGAGAAAGTGGCGCGCATTCGCTCGCTGCTGCTGGAATGTTCGCCGAAAGGCTATGCCGCCTGTTGTGCGGCCATTCGCGACATGGATCAACGCGAATCGATCGGCAGCATTGCCGCCAAGACACTCGTCATCGGCGGCACGGCGGATACATCGACGCCGCCCGAACAGGCCGAATTGATCGCCAGCAGGATTCCGGAAGCCAAGCTGGCGATGCTGGAAGCCGCGCACCTGTCGAACATCGAGCGCGCGAACGAATTCAACGCGACGTTGATCGAGTTCCTGCAGGGCGAGCTGAGTCAACCTGAACCGACGGAGTAATGCTCCGTCTCAGCCGGGCTGAGCTACAGGCGCTCATGATGTGCACGCAGTAGTCGGCCAGTGGTTATCCGCCGGTCCATGCTCTGCATTATTTCTTGCGCCATACCCGCCAATAGCTGCCGATACGGCTCGCGAAACGCTGCGGCTTTTCCTCGTAAATGCGCGCACCCAGTTGGATCGCCTTTTTCTGCAATTGCTTGCGCCGGCGATCCAGCACCGCGATCAGTGCCTCGGCATCCTCGTTTTCGAATGTGTCGGTGTGACCGGCTATCTTTTCGCGCAGCACCGCCAGGTCATGATCGTCGCCGAGATGATTTGCCAGCTTGTGGGTTTGCCCGACCAACTCACCCAACAATGCCGGCCACACCGGCTCGAGGATTTGCAGCTGATGCCACAAGTACTTCACTTGCTTGCGCCAGTCGTGGAGATCTTCGTCGGCTCGAGTCCGAGCTGCGACCTTCATGGCCTTCCTGCCGTGCCGGTAACTACGCTCCAGGCCGCCACCGATCACCTGCCATTCCTTTCCTTGCATCCGCCAGCGATTCACGCGCGAGCTGACTTCACGTAACGCCTTTCGCTGCTTGTTTATCGAAGTCGCGGTGATCGCTTGCCGCGCCATCGAATACTCCTTTCGCAGCACGCGTCGAAACTGGTTCAACTGCAGTCTTCGAGTGGCCGGCGCATAGCGTTCCACAAGGTCATCCAACGTGGCGATCAATACTTTGCGATCGCGGGCGACGCCAAGCGGGCGGGCAATGTCTCTTAGCGCGATGTTCTCGCGCCGATAGGTGGTCTCTCCGATCGCGTCTCTCAGCAATCGCAGTGCGGCGCGGACCTTCTTGAGATGTTTGCGAGCCTCGTGGATGTCGGCATCCGTGACTCTTTTCTCATGTAACGAATCGTCGGCCTCGGCGCTCCATTCCAGAAGAATGCGCCGCACACCGGACAAGCCAGCTTCGTCACACTGCAGCTCGGCCATGTCATCCGCCCATCCTGTCGCCAAGCACCGACGCTGGCGCTCGAATCCAAGCGCCCCTACGGCAAGAACAGTAGAATACAGCCAGCGCACCGACGCGCTACGACCTAGAGTGAACGAACCCAACTATGAAAATGAACGCGAAGAACTTGATCTGTGCGGCCGTGCTGGCGCTGCCGATGGCCGCCTCGGCCGAGAGTCTCAGTTATCGCTACGTCGACGTGGCGCATTTTCCAGAGGCGGAAATCGACGCCAACGGCCTCGATGTGGACGGCGACGGCATTCAGCTGCGTGGCTCACTGCCGGTCTATCAGAACATTTTCGCTCTGGCCGAGCTCGCCGAGCTCGACCTGGACAACGGCGTCGACGCCACCCGCCTGATGGTCGGTGCCGGCGGCCATTGGCCGATCGGCAACAACCTCGACCTGATCGCTCGCGCCGGCGTGGTGACCTATGAAGTGGATTTCGGCCGCTTCGACGACGACGATACGGGCCTGTTCGCCGGCGTGCGCCTGCGCACCTTCGTCGCGCCGAAGATCGAGGTGGAGGGCGGTGTCGAGCACGTGGCCGTGGATGTGGCCGGCATCGACAGCGACACGTATCTGATCGGCGAAGGCCGTTACAACTTCACGCCGCAATTCTCGGCCGGCTTGTTGATCACGCTCGGCGGCGACACCAGCGTGTTCGGCGCTCAAGGCCGCTTCAGCTTCTAGTCCGATACCTTGCTGGTGGCGTGGCGGAAACATCCGCCACGCCACCCGTCCGCCCGTGCCTCAGGGCGTTGCCACCAATTGATAATGCGCGGTCCGCACCGCTGCGAACCCGGTGATGCTGGCTTCGGCGGGCGCAAAGCCCGCCATCGCGCTGATGAGGCTGTCCAGCTCCGCACTTGCATGCAGGTTGGAATGAATCACGGACTGAGTGCGGGGACGCGTGAGCGTACTCATCATCGCCGGCGCTGCCCCTCCAGGTAGCGGAGTCAGCAAGCCCGGAATCTGCGCAGCCGCAATCGCGAATCCGGTACCCGGTTGCACGAAGCCGATCGCATGCTCGCCGCCGAGAAAGTGATCGACGACGCGCACCTGCTGATTGGCGTCGCCATCGACGCGGATCACCAGATCGTTGCCGTCCTGGTGGAAGCCGAGCCGGTTGCTGGCGATGCCATCGAAAAACAGCCAGTCCGTGCCGCCGCCGGCGTACACCAGGTCACTGCCCGAACCGGCCCGATACAAATAATCGTCATCGCCGGCGCCGCCGAACAAGCGATCGTCGCCATCTTCGCCGACCAGCGTGTCGTTGCCCGCTCCGCCGATGAGGATGTCGTTGCCGGAGCCGCTGAACGAACCGTTGCCGCCCGAGATGTAGTCATTGCCGTCGCCGCCGTCGAACTTGTCATCGCCGCCGAAACCGAACAGCTGATCGTCGCCGGCCAGGCCGCGAATCAGATCGCGACCGTTGCTGCCGAGCAATTGCTCTCCCGCCGCGGTGCCCGTGACGACGTTGGGATAATCGGCATCATTGCCCTGATCTCCGCCGTCGCCGGGGCCACCCGGATCGCCGCCACCTTCGCCGGCTAGCGCGTTGATCGCAGCCGTGTCCAGCATTGCGCCACTGCCCGGTTGCACGAAGTCGATCGAATAGTCGCCGCCCAGGAAATGATTGATGACGCGCACGGTATTGCTGGGAGAATCGTTCACGGTGATCACGAGATCATCGCCATCGCGGGCGAATGCAAGATCGTCCACCGCGATTGCGGCGTCGAAGAACACGCCGTCGAAACCGCCACCGGTGTTGTCAATCGTGTCCTGACCGATACCGTGAATGTAACTGTCGTCGCCAGCCCCGCCGATCAGCACATTCGCGCCATCCTCGCCGGCCAACGTATCGTTGCCGGCGCCGCCCTCGAGACGATCCGCGCCGGACCCGGTGCCGCTGCCTCCGCCTCCAGCAAGATAGTCGGCGCCATCGCCGCCCTGCAGCGTGTCGTCGCCACCCAGGCCGAACAGCTGATCGTCACCGCCGAGCCCCCGGATGAGATCCTTGTTGGCGCCACCCACCAGTTGCTCGCCGGCAGACGTGCCCGTGATGACCTGATCGTACTCACCGCCCGAACCGTTATCGACGAGCTGATTGATCTGCGCCGTAGTGAGATACGGGCCGTCCTCGGGCTGAACGTAATCGATGGCGTGGTTGCCGCCGAGAAAATGGTTGGTCACGCGCAGTTGCTGAGCCGGGTCGTTGTCCACCAGGATGACCAGATCGTCGCCGTCGCGCTGGAAGCTCAGGCGAGCGCGCTCGATGTCGATGAAGAACGCGCCGTCGAAACCGCCGTGGCTATTGTCGATCACGTCGACGCCGTAGCCCTCGCGATAGTAGTACTGGTCATCGCCCAAGCCGCCGACCAGAACGTCGTCGCCGTCCTCGCCGACCAGAACGTCGTTGCCATCGCCGCCGATCAATACATCGTTGCCCGAGCTTGCCTGCGTGCCGTTGCCGCCCGAGAGATAGTCGTTGCCATCGCCGCCTTCGAGCTGATCGTCGCCGGCCATGCCGAACATCGTGTCGGCGCCTCCGTGGCCCCGTAGCAGATCGCGTGTTTCATATCCCACCAACTGCTCGCCCGCACCAGTGCCGTCGATCAGCGCCGTGAAATTCCCGGGCACGCCTTGCGCGGCGACGATGTGGCCGATGCGCGCTGCATCGATCAAGAAGCCCCCGTCTGGCTGCACGTAGCTGATCGCGTTGTCGCCGCCAAGGAAGTGATTCAGCACGCGCACCGATTGCGCCGTGTCGCCATCAACCAGGATCATCAAGTCGTCGCCATCGCGCGCAAAGCTCAACCGGTTCGCGCCGATGCCGCCGGTGAAGAACACGCCGTCATAGCCGCCGCCGGTGTTATCGACGATGTCGGTACCGTCACCGAGCGCGTAGACATACTTGTCATCGCCCGTGCCGCCAGCCATTACGTCGTTGCCCAAGCCGCCGTCGAGCTGATCGTTGCCCGCACCACCGAACAACGCGTCGTTTCCGGCCTCGCCTTCGAGATAGTCGGCGCCGCCTTCGCCGTGGATTACGTCGTCGCCCAAGCGCCCCCAGGCAAAGTCGTCGCCGTCGCCGAGCAGCATGGTGTCGTTGAGCTCGCGATAGCCAATGAAGGTGTCGACGCCTGCCGTGCCGTGACGGATCACCTGGCTTTCCACGTCCGCCTGGCTCAGCGAGCTGCCGTCGGCGAATAGGAAATGTTCCAATTTGAAATGATCGGTCGGCTCGCGGAACCAGTTCTGGATAGTGATTGAATCTGTGCCGTTGGCATGCTCGACGATCAAGTCATCGCCACGCCGATGGAAGCTCAGGTCGCTGGCCTCGATCCCTTCGCCGAAAACCACCGTATCGGCGCTCGGTTCGATGTTTCCAAAGGCCTCGTTCTCGCGGCGCTCGATCCACAAATCGTGACCGTCGCCGAGATTGAAGACGTAAGTGTCTTCGCCGAAGGAACCGTACAAAATGTCATCGCCAGCGCCGCCCTCGAGCTGGTTGCTGCCCTGGCCCCAGACATTGCTGTAGGCTTGCAGCACGTCATTGCCTGCACCACCGCGCAAGATGTCCGAGCCGTATCCTCGCAGCGTGTCGTTGCCGTCGCCCCCGAGCAGCACGCCCGTGCCTTCGAGCGAATCGTCTCCCGCGCCGCCATCGAGCAAGCCGGCACCGTGCAACGTGTCGTTGCCCGCTTCGCCGTAGAGCTCATTGTTCGCTCCGCCGCCGGCCCTCAGCACGTCGTCACCCTCGCCACCGCGAAGGATGTCATCGCCGTAGCCACCCTCGAGCACGTCGTTACCGGCATCGCCGAACAGCAGATCGTTGCCGTCGCCGCCGTACAACGTATCCGCCCCATCACCGCCGTGCAGTTGATTGTTGCCGGTGACGCCATGAAGCACATCGTCGCCGGCGTCGCCAAACAACACATCGTCACCGTCGCCAGCGTTGAGAACGTCGTTGCCGTCGCCGCCGTTCACGATGTCATTTCCGTAGGCCGCCTCGACGTAGTCGTTACCAGCGCCGCTGTCGATGGTGTCGTTGTCGGCGTGCCCGAAGATGGCATCGTCCTGCGCCGTGCCCTGCAAAGCCATGAGCTTGGTCCCTTCGTAGCTCATGCTCAGACCGGTCGCCCCGTTATAGAAGTAGAACCACTCCATGGCATTGGCCCCGGCGACCCCTGCCACGTTGGAGAAGTGCCCGAGCACCCGCAACTCATTGTCGGTGCCCTGCTCCCGCACCACCAGGTCGGAGCCATCGCGCCGGAACAGCATATTCGTGAAGCTTACTTCATTGAAAATGACGCGATCGTCGCTGCCGGCCGTATCGAGGATAACGTCGGCTCCCCAGTTCGGCCCGAAGCGATAGCGGTCTTCGTCCGCCCCGCCTTCCAGCCGGTCGGCTCCGGCGCCACCCTCCAGGATGTCGAACCCATCGCCACCTCGCAGCAGGTCGTCGCCTGTGCCACCTTCGAGCTGATCGTTGTCGGCGCCGCCTTCCAGCCGATCGTTGCCGGCACCGCCTCGCACGGTGTCATTGCCATCGCCTGCGTAGACATCATCGTTGCCGTCCAACACCTCGATCAGATCGTTGGCGGAATAGCCGTAGATGACATCGTCACCATCAGTGCCTGCGAGCGTCAGCAGGCGCAACTGCTCCGGATCGATGAATGTCTCCTGGCCATCGCCGTACTGCAGACGGATGCCGCTGATGGCGATCTCGTCACGGAAGAACGCGCTGAGGGACAACCGGTCCTCCGGGCTGCTCTGGAAGGCAATGACCAGGCTGGTGCCGTCCCGCCGGAAAACGATTTCCTCGAGCGACAGGTTCGAAATGTAGATCGTGACGACGTCTTCATAGGCATCGACAAGCGTGTCGTGCCCGTCACCGCGCGCAAAGAGATAACGATTCGTGCCTCCGCCGCCATTGAGGCGATCAGTGCCGGTGCCGCCCGCCAAGAAGTCGTCGCCTGCGCCGCCGATAAGTGTGTCATCACCTTCGCCACCGCGCAGAATGTCGCGACCCGCGCCGCCGTCGAGCACGTCGTTGCCAGCCCCGCCTTCCAACGTGTCCTCGCCACTGCCCCCATCCAGTCGATCGTCGCCGGCGCCGCCGTCGAGCAGGTCGTTGCCCTCACCGCCACGCAACACGTCGTTGCCGGCATCGCCGGTGAGCTGATCGTCGCCGAGGCCGCCGTCCAGCGTGTCGTGGCCGTCGCCGCCCGCAAGGATGTCGTTGCCCGCGAGGCCACTCAGACGATCGTCGCCAGCGAGGCCCGACAATGTGTCGTTCGAGTCATAACCTTCGATCACGTCGTTGCCCGAGCTCGCCTGCAGCACCATGCCTTTGACGTCTTCGATGCTCCATACCGCACCGTCGTGGAACTCGATCTGTTCAACCGCGATGCCGCCGACCGCCTGGTTGCGAAAGTAGTTGGTGACTTTGATGCTGTCGGTGGACGTCGTTCGTATCCACAGATCGTTGCCTTCGCGACGCACGCTCACCAAGTTGCGATCGATGGTCGCGTCGAACACTATGCGATCGACCTTGCCCGAGGTTTCCGCGGCGTTGTCGATGACATCGTTGCCGTGGCCCGCGCCGAACAGGTAGGTATCGCTGCCACGACCACCGATGAGCGAGTCATCGCCGGCACCACCGTTCAGCGTGTCATTGCCATCGTCGCCCATCAGCACATCGTTGCCGGCGCCGCCGGACAACTGATCGTTGCCGCCCAATCCATGGATGTTGTCGTTGCCCGCCAGTGCGTCGATGACATCGGCCTGCGCGGTGCCGAACACCAGGTCATCGTTCGGCGTGAGCGAGGATGCGGTGAGAATTGCCAGGATCTGCTGTTGGTTCAGGCTGCTGCCGTCGGCGAAACGGATCAGCTCGATGGCGCCGAAGTCCACGGTGCCGTCGAAATCGAAGAAGTTGTCGATGCGCAGCGAGCCGGCACTGGTGCCATCGGCGTTGTTGACCGTTATCCACACGGTCGTGGCGTTGCGCGTCATCGTGAGATCGGCCTGCGTGATGCCGTTGCCGAACACGATCTGGTCCAACCCGCCGCGATCGAGAATGACATCATTGCCGTCGCCGCGACTGAACTGATAACTGTCTCCGCCGCTGTAGCCGTACAGACGGTCGTCGCCCGTGAGGCCATGGAAGATCGTGCCGCCGCTCACACCGTACAATGTTTCATTCGCTGCGGTGCCGATCCGCGTCGAGAAGTCGAAGTACGGAGCCAGGTTGGCATCGGAGGCGGCGATGGCCTGGAAAGCCGCGTCGCGACCGATCCGATAGCTCGGCGAGTACGTGCCCAGATCCGTGAGCACGGCAATGACACCCTCCAGGCGATCCATCTGCCCGGTGGCGTACAGCGTCTGCAGCTTGCCGAGCAGCGCATCCCAGTCCACCACCATCCGCTCCGTGTCGGAGCCAAACACCGATTTGACGATGTCGAGCTCTGCCGCATATTCGGTCTGTGCCAGGATTTGCGCAGCGGTGAAGCGCTTGAACTCGAGATATTCCGCGATCAGCAGTGGCGCCGCCTGGCCGTGCGGGTTGGGATCGAGCTCGCCCCAACACCAGATGCCTACATAAGGATGGCCCACCAGATTTTCGAGCGTCACCAGCTGCCGCGCGTCCATCACGTGGCCGTACACCTTCCGCGGGTCGCGGCTGAATGGATCGACGTCCGCCGCGCCGGCCCAGCGATAGATCAACGTATCGAGCAAAGCATCGCGGCTGACAGGATCGGTGGCCGCGACATACTGATTCAACAGATCCTTCAAGCCCGCATCGAGCACCATGGCTTGACGCAAGTCGTGCACCTTGCCGAAGCCCTTGGCATTCGCCAGTTGCAGCACCTCCGGCGTCAGCTCGATGGCGCCGCTGTTGACGCGCCGCGCGGTATCGATCCTGAACCAGACATCGGCTGCAGTGGAGGCGGTCCCATCGCTGAGCACGATGGTGGCAACCTGGCGGTGCTCGTGGCCGTTGCCGTCGACGTGCGTTGAATCGGCATAGCCGGTGCTGATCGATTGCACGCCCGCTGCCGCAAGGCTCTGCAATTCACCGGCATCACTGATGCCGTCGCCGTTGAGATCTCGCCACACTTGTAGCGATGCATAGCCCGCATCCTGCGCGTCGACCACGCCGTCGCCGTTGCTGTCGTACTCGGCCAGCGCTTGAAAGCCGTTCTCGGCGCGTTGGCCATTGCTCAACAGCGTGTTGTTGCCGAACAGCTCCGCGCCGCTGGTGATGAGGCCATCGCCATCCCGGTCGTGCACCAGAAAGCCGTCATCCGGGCTGACCCAGCCGGAACCTTCGCTCAACCCGTCGGCGTCGTGATCGAAGTAGCTCGTGCCCAGCTGTAAGGTTTCGATGCCATCGCCATCGAGGTCGAGCACGATGGGCGACGTGCGCCGCGAGGCGTCATCGGTGTTCGGTGTTTCGTCCGGTGGCGTCGGCGGGTCGTCCTCGTCTTCGGGCTCCAGGGTAATGTGCAGGTCGCCATTGTTGAAGTTGAGGATCACCAGGCCGTTATTGATGGTTAGCGTGCTGCCATCCCAAACGTAGGTATTGCCGCCGCCGTAATAGGTGTTGGCCGGATCGCTCTCCTTCCTCGTGCCGCCGCCCAGCACCCGATTGTTCAAGAGTACGTGACCGTCTCGGCCGGAATCTTCGATGATGTCCTGGCTATCGGCGTAGTACCAATCCTCTCCGGCGCCGCCGTACAAGTAGTCACGTTCCGTTCCACCGTACAAATAATCGACGCCCTCGCCCCCCTCGAGCACATCCTCACCGGCGCCACCGCGCAAGGTGTCGTTGCCGTCTTCGCCATACAGAACATCGTCGTGGTCGTCTCCGTGCAGCTCGTCGTCCTCGGTACCGCCGTAAAGCACATCTTCGCCACTGCCCCCGAACAACTTGTCCTCACCGGCGTCGCCGTACAGGACATCGTCATCGTCGCCGCCATCGACGTGGTCATCACCACCATCGCCATGCAGGACGTCCTCGCCCGCCTCACCGAAGATGTAATCGTCCCCGGCACCGCCATTGGCGATATCGTCGCCTTCCTGCGCGATGATCAGATCGCGATCTGCGGTGCCCTCGATGATGTCGTCGATCTCCTTTTGCGCACCGTTCCTGTCCTGATAACCGGTGGTCGTGCCGATGAATACGCGCTCGAACGTCTCGCCGCTGGCATATCTGTCGACCAGCAACGTTTTCGCGGACGCGATGAAGGCTTCATAGTCCGTGGTCATGTTGCCGCCGATGCGATTCAGATAGTCCTGGATATCGCTTCGCCGCTCCTCCAGAGCGTACATCACCGCCTTGGCCTCGGTTTCGGACGACGCAGAGATACCGTTCTGATACAAGCCGAACAGTGCCGCCTCGCGGTTGCGCCGTGGTTGCAGCTGTGGGTCCCGGGCCGCATTGGTGTTGTACTTGATCTCGAACCAGATCTTGGCTTTCTGTCCGGGATCGTTCTGGTTGTTGGTAATGACCGCCAGCGTGGTGGGGATGTTGGCCCTGATGGCCGCCGCGGTCGGACCGCTCAAATTGTAGAGGATGGACAGCAGCGCGGCGCGTTCTCTCGACTCCGGAATATCATGGGCACCGAGTGCGGCGCTCAAGGCGGCTTCGTATCGATCGACGGTCAGGTTGAGCAGGTCGGTGGCCCGCACTTCCGATGCCAATGTGATATTCGCCCATTCGGCCAGGAGCGTGGCGTTGTTGATGACCTGACCATGCAGCGGGTCTGCGGGAACAGCAGGAGGATTTCCAGGCAGGTTGACCGCCTGCCCGGTCCGGCGAGAGCGCAGCAGCTCGATCTGCCGCGCGCTGATCGTCACTCCCTGCGCGAGGTACGGCGCCAACTCGGCCGCGAGCGTGCCCAGGTCCTTGGTGAGCAGATCGAAGCCATACCCGATGGCCGGCCGGCCGGCGTGATCCAGATGGACTCCCAGCGGCTGGCCATTGACTCGCAAAGGATCGTTCTCGGAGCGTTTGATCTCCTCGTTGCGAGCCCCTCGATAGTCGATCCCCTGCCCATAGTTGCTGTTCACATGCGCGAGCGCCATGTTGCATCTCCTTATTGCTGATAGGTACAGACATACCCAACCGTGTTCCCTGCTAGCTCGAATACCGAGAAGCGATCTGGGGCGACGACGCTGAAGTACCAGCCCGAGCGCCACGACCAGAGCACAATGTCGTACTCATTGCTCGAGAGCGAAACGAATGCCCTTTTATCGCGCTGTTGGCGGGCGACCTTCATGGCTTCGTTCTGCAGCAGCAGCCGCGCCTCGGCGGCCAGCCGCTTCACATCGATGGTTTCCTGCGCACGATCCAGCAGCGCGACTGAAACATGGATCGGTTTGCCACGGATGTTCATGAGCACCCTGTAGCCAAACAGCTGCTGTTCTCCGTCCACGACTCGAGCTTCGAAAATGCGCCCGTGGTAATCCGCTTCCGCGATTCTCTGCGGTGGCACCGGCTCCCACTCGAGTGCGCTCTGGCGAGGATAGAAACTTTCGCTGCCGGGATCGCAGAAGCTGTCTGAGGCATTACTTGCCGCCACGCAAACCTGCAGCAACGTAACCAGTGCGAGCGCGACCAGCAGAACCTTCTTCATCTCGCTATCTCTCCCTCATCGACTCGCTCTGATGCTGACGCAGCGGACTGAGCACGTAGTCGATCACGCGCCGCCTGCCAGTCTTGATTTCCACGCTCAGTGCCATGCCGGGCGTCAGCGCCACGGTGACGCCGTCGATCAACAGTGATGCGTCGCTGAGCCTGACCCGCGCCTGAAACACGAGCCCCAGATTTTCGTCCTGCGCGGCGTCGTGCGACACGCTTTCCACGATGCCCTCGAGGTAACCGTAGCGCGTGTACGGAAAACTTTCGATTTTGACCGTGGCACTTTGGCCGGCGCGCACGAAACCGATGTCTTTGTTGAGCACCGTGGCCTCGACTTCCAAGGCTTCCGCGGATGGCACGATCGCCAGCAGTTCCTGCGCCGGCGTTACCACGCCGCCGACGGTGTGGATCGCGAGCTGTTGTACCGTCCCGTCCACCGGCGCGCGCAACTGCATGAGTTGGCTGCGCTGCTGTGTCTTGCTGACCTCGGCCGTGAACTGGCCGATCTGTTCGCGCGCCTGTCGCAAGCCATCCAGCGCTCGCTGTCGAGTCTCCGCATTCAGCACGCGCAGCTCATCGCTAGCAGCGCTTATCGCGGACACGGTTTCCTGCAGACGCGCCTGCTGCGCAGTCAGCAGTCGCTCCATGTCGACTCGCTCCTGCTCGCGAGCGAGATAGTCGTGGCGAGAGATGTACTTGTCATCCAGCAGCCGAGCCAGGGTCGCACTGCGCTCCCGGGCGATGCGAACGCTCTCTTCCAGTGGCGCGATCTGCGAGCGCACCGTATCCGCTTCGGCGCGGCGGACGCTGATCGTGGCTTGCAGGCTTTGTTGTCTGGCCTGGTACTCGTTGAATTCACTGCTGGCCAACTGTTGGGTCGCCTCCAGGCGAGCCCGTGGGACCGGGGCCGCGACTTGGATGGGATCGAGATCACCGGTGCGTAACGCCGCTTCGATCGCCGCATAGCGCGCTTCGGCGAGGCGCGCGTTGATCAGCGTTTCGTTGGCTTGCTCCAATTCTGCTGCGGCACTGGTGGCGTCCAGCTCGATCAGCAAGTCTCCAGCCTTCACGGCCTGACCGTCGCGCACGAGAATGCGCCGGACCACCGCCGTCTCCATCGGCTGTAGGATCTTCGTGCGGCTACTCACGACCGTTCGACCGGGCGCGACCGCGACAATGTCGAGCTTGCCAAGGATGGACCACAGCAGCGCCACGCAAAACAATCCGATGATGAGCCGCATCGTCCAGCGCAAGCTCGGCGACACCGGCGTTTCGATCAGCTCCAGGTGAGCAGGCAGGAATGCCAGCTCGTCGCCGCTGCGATTCGGCGGGTCCAGCGTCTCGCGCATGGACCAGGCAGATCTGAATGCGTCTGCGTAGCGTCCCGCGAATTCTTTCCATGCTTGCAGTACGTGCGTCATGTTCCGCCCTGCTGCAAGCGATAGAGATTCGCGTAATGACCTCCCGGGCGATCCACCAGCTCGGCGTGACTGCCGGATTCCACGATGCGGCCCTTCTCGACGACAACGATGCGATTCGCATTTCGCACGGTGGACAAGCGATGCGCAATGATGAGAACGGTGCGATTGCGACAGATCGCCCGCATATTCGACATCACAGCGTGCTCCGACTCGTAGTCGAGCGCACTGGTCGCTTCATCGAATATCAGGATGCGCGGATCGGTGATCAGCGCTCTGGCGATGGCCACTCGTTGACGCTGCCCGCCGGACAGCCCCGCGCCGTGCTCGCCAACTTTGGTGTCGTAGCCTTCCGGAAGCTCCAGGATGAAGTCGTGCGCGCCCGCCAATTTGGCCGCGTGAATGACGCGTTCGAGCGGCACTCCGGGATCGGAGAGCGCAATATTCTCCCGGATCGTGCGATTGAACAGGAAGTTCTCTTGCAACACCACGCCGAGCTGCCGACGCAACCATGCTGGATCGGCGAGCGCCAGATCGTGACCGTCGATCAATACGCGGCCTCGTTCCGGCACATACAAGCGTTGCACCAGCTTGGTCAGCGTGCTCTTGCCCGAGCCCGATCGTCCCACGATGCCGATCACTTCGCCGGCGCCGATGTCGAGGTCGATGCGATCCAGCACTTCGGGCGCGTCCGGGCGGTAGCGAAACGTCACGCGCTCGAAGGTGACGCGACCTTCGATACCAGGCAGCGTGATACGGCTGCCCGGCAACTCGGTGCGCGTGTTGAGGATGTCTCCCAGGCGCTCCACCGAAATGCCGACCTGCTGGAAGTCCTGCCATAGCTGCGCCAGCCGGATGATCGGCGCCGTCACTTGCCCGGAAAGCATATTGAAGGCGATCAACTGGCCTACCGACAACTTTCCCTCGATAACCAGTCGCGCGCCGAAGAACAGCAACGCGACGCTTGCCAACTTCTGCACCAGTTGCACACCGTGCTGGCCGATATTGGCGAGCCGCGTAACGCGAAATCCCGCTGTAACATAGCCGGCGAGCTGGTTGTCCCAAGTGCGCGTCATGCGCGAGTCGACCGCGGTCGCTTTTACGGTGCCAATGCCGTTCACCGTCTCGACCAGGAAAGACTGGTTCTCCGCGACGCGCGCGAATTTCTCGTCCAGCCGTTTGCGCAGCAGCGGCGTGATCGACGCCGACCAAAGCGCATACAGCGGCAGCGAGATCACCACGATCAGCGTCAACCAGCCGCTGTAATAGAACATCACGGCCAGGAATACGAATGTAAAGAACAGATCGAGCACCAACGTCAGCGCCTGGCCGGTCAGGAAGCTACGGATGTTCTCCAGCTCTCGCACCCGCGCGACGGTCTCGCCGACGCGCCTGGATTCGAAATACGCCAGCGGCAAGGAAACAATGTGACGGAACAGCCGCGCCCCGAGCTCGACATCGATCTTGCTCGTGGTGTGCGCAAATACATGCGCCCGCAGGCCGCTGAGAGCCACATCGAAAACGGCAATGGAAAGCAGCCCGATGGCGATCACATTCAGCGTGGTGAGGCCGTGGTGAACCAGCACTTTGTCCATTACGACCTGGTAGAACAGCGGGGTGACCAGGGCGAGCAGCTGGATGAAGAAGGAGACGGCGAAGACCTCCAGCAGCAGTTTTCGGTACTTCACCACCGCGGGAACGAACCAGCGAAAGTCGAACTTCGCCAATTGACCGAGCGCCGACGCCCGCGAAGTCACCACCAGCAACTTGCCGGAATATCGCGCCTGAAACTCCGCGCGCGGCACGACTTGCGGCCGCTGCAACAGCAGATCGTGAGTGAGAACATTGTCCTCGCCGAGCTTGGCGACGATGAAATGCGCGCCGTCGGATTGCAGCGCCAGTGCCGGCAGTGTGATCTTGTCGAGGCGCTCGGCAGCTTGGAAAATGATGCGGGCCTTCAGGCCCAGGTGCTTGGCCGCCAGCAGCAGGGCCGGCTCGTCGAAGGGTTCGCTGTTGCGCCCATATTGATGAGCCAGCTGCTGCGCATCGCACGCCACCTCGTGAAACTGCGCCAGCAGGACCAGACCCGCGAGACCCAGATCCCTGGTTTCAGCAGCGGCGTCCGACCGCGGTCCGGCAGCCGCCCGAAAATTCGCAATCCCCTGCGCCATTCCTTGGGTTCCGGAGAGGCAGTTATATCCGCAGCCATGCGTTCTCGATGCGCGGCACGAACGAACCTGGCGAGACAGGCTGCTTCGTGCCGGGCAATTCCCGTCACCTATATAGATGAATCATTGCAGGCTGTCCATGAGGCAGCGGTATGGAGGTGGATATGCGCGAGCAAATATCCGGCTCGATCACTCTTGCCGATTGGGACGTTCCCGAGACCTGCCGAATTCGATGAGCGTCGATCAGACGTTGAACCGAAAGTGCATCACGTCCCCTTCCTGGACGATGTATTCCTTGCCTTCCAAGCGCAGCTTGCCGGCTTCCTTTGCGCCCTGCTCGCCCTTGTACTTGACGAAATCTTCGTACGCGATGACTTCGGCGCGGATGAAGCCCTTTTCGAAATCGGTGTGAATGACACCGGCGGCTTGCGGAGCAGTGGCGCCGACGCGAACGGTCCAGGCGCGAGCTTCCTTCGGGCCGACGGTGAAA
Source organism: Steroidobacter sp. (assembly GCF_036406195.1). Taxonomy (GTDB): domain Bacteria; phylum Pseudomonadota; class Gammaproteobacteria; order Steroidobacterales; family Steroidobacteraceae; genus Steroidobacter. The sequence continues at coordinate 260,001 of NZ_DASWVW010000019.1, read as the reverse complement.
TAGGTTTGCAAACCGAGCAGTCGGTAGCCGGCACGAATGACACGGTTCAGGCCTGGCTCCTCCAGACCAATGTCTTTCAGGAAGTCGGCGCGGTCGGCTTCATCCAACTGCGCGATCTCGGCCTCGATGGAAGCGCACACGGCTACCACTTCGGAATTCTCGCTCTCCGCCAGTTTGCGGACCGCGTCGAGATGAGGATTGTTGGTGAAGCCGTCCTCGGCGACGTTGGCCACGTACATCAACGGTTTGATGGTGATGAGGTGCAGTTCCTGCAGCAGCTTCTTCTCTTCCGGGTCCTTGATCAGCGAGCGCGCCGGCTTGCCCGAATCGAGGTGCTCCTTGAGCTTCTTCAACAGGTCGCGTTGCTTGATCGCATCCTTGTCGCCCGCCTTCGAGGCCTTCTCGGCGCGCTGCAGGCCGCGCTCGACGGTATCGAGGTCGGCGAGCGCGAGCTCGGTGTTGATCACTTCGATGTCATCGAGCGGCTTGATGCGGCCGGCGACGTGCACCACATCCTCGTTCTCGAAACAACGCACCACATGTGCGATCGCGTCCGTCTCGCGAATGTGAGAAAGGAATTTGTTGCCGAGGCCTTCACCCTTCGATGCACCGGCCACCAGGCCGGCGATATCGACGAACTCGACGGTCGCAGGCAACGTGCGCTCGGACTTGGCAATGCTCGCGAGCACATCGAGACGCGGATCGGGCACGGGCACGATGCCGACGTTCGGATCGATGGTGCAGAACGGATAGTTCTCCGCCGCGATCTGCGCGCGCGTGAGCGCGTTGAACAGCGTCGACTTGCCGACGTTGGGAAGCCCAACGATGCCGCACTTGATACCCATAGAAGTGACTACCGACCAATAATCGATGAGTGGGATGAGGCGAGCTCGCGCCTCATTTCTTTGAATGCAATTCGTTCATGGCGCGTTCCGCGCCTTGTTCGAGGAACGTCGGCAATACCTGCAACGCCACGTCGATGGAGGCGAGGATTCGCTCCTCTTCCTCCTTCGGCGCCCGCCGCAGCACATAGTCGATCACCTGCGACTTGTCGCCGGGATGACCGACGCCGATGCGCAGCCGCCAGAAATCCGGGCCAATATGCGTGATGGTATCGCGCAGCCCATTGTGGCCGCCGGCGCCGCCGCCGAGCTTGAAGCGCACGTCACCCACCGGCAGATCCAGCTCGTCATGTACGACCAGGATTTCAGCCGGCTCCACTTTGGTGTAATCGGCGAGCGCACGGATCGCGAGCCCGCTGCGATTCATGTAGGTGGTGGGCTTGAGCAGTGTGATGTCGTTGCCGCAGTACTGCACACGGCAGATGTCGCCGTGAAATTTCGCATGACTGCGAAAGCTGCCGCCGAGCTTGGCGGCCAGCGCATCCACCAGCCAGAACCCCGCGTTGTGGCGCGTGAGCAGATGCTCAGGGCCGGGGTTGCCGAGACCGACGATGATTTTGAGGGGCGTACCGGGCATAGCAGTTCTACGAGAAAGTAAAGCAACGACGGCGGCACGGCCACCAATGTTACTGGCCGCCCGCCGTCGTGATCGCTCATTCAGCCGCCACTCTCTTATAAGAGATGACGGCCGAATGCGCGACCGGCGTTACTTCTTGGGAGCGGCCTTGGCAGCCGCCGCCGGAGCCGCAGCAGCAGCCGGAGCAGCACCCGCCGCAGGAGCCGCAGCAGCAGCGGCAGCCGCTGGAGATTCGGCTTCTTCAGCACGCGGATGATGGATCGAGACCACCGCCTCGTCGCGACCGTGCGTCAGCGCAACGATCTCGACGCCCTCGGGCAGCGGCAGATCGGACAGACGACGGATCTGGTTGATCTCCATGGTCGACAGATCGATCTCCAGATATTCCGGCAGGTCCTTCGGCAAGCACGCCACTTCCACTTCGTTCAACAGGTGCGACACCACGCCGCCCTGGGTCTTCACGCCCGGAGCCACGCTGGTTCCCTTGAAGTGCAGCGGAATGGTCATGCGGATCTTCTCGTTCTCCAGCACGCGCTGCAGATCCATGTGCAGGATCTGGTTCTTGGCCGGATGACGCTGCACGTCCTTCAGGATGGCGGCCTGCGTCTGGCCATCGATCTTGAGCTGCAGGATGGTGGAGAAGAACTTCTCGTTCACCAGCAGCGTCAGCAGGTTCTGGTGGTCCAGAGTGAGCTGCTGCGGTTCCTGACGGCCACCATAGAGAATCGCCGGAACTTTCCCAGCACGACGCAGGCGGCGGCTCGCACCCTTCCCCTGCACGCCGTCGCGGGAATCGGCGACGAGGTCAAATGAGGTTTTCATGAAATACTCCAGTTGAAAAACAAAGCGACGGCATATCGCGACCAATAACACCGTCACCGTGATTTTTTCTTTCCGCGGCTACGCCGCGAAGAGAAAAAGAAACCTGACTCCATCTAGCGGCCTAATGCCGCCACTGTGGTTTTCGTTCCGCGGCTTCACCGCAAAGAACTCCAGCTCGCGGCCCAGCGCCGCAATCCCGGTTCACGCGGCGAAGCCGCGGCTCTCCGAAACCGGCGCGGCATCAGCCACGCCATAAAAACAAAACCACTTCCTGCGAGCGGCGCCGCCAGGCGCTGCGCGCCATGTCCAAACCGCCGCCTCGGGTTTCACGCGGCGAAGCCGCGGTCTCCGAAACCCGGCGCGGCGTCAGCCGCGCCATAAAAAATAAAACCACTTCCTGCGAGCGGCGCCGCCAGGCGCTGCGCGCACAAACAAACTCAGTCGATATAAAGCGAGCTCACGCTCTCCTCATCCCGAATGCGCCGCATCGTCTCCGCAAGCAACCCCGCCACCGTCAGCTGCCGGATCTTCTTGCAGCTCCTCGCATCCTGGCGCAGCGGAATCGTATCCGTCACCACCAACTCATCCAGGTGCGACTGCGAAATACGATCGATCGCCGGCCCCGACAGCACCGCATGCGTGATGTAAGCCAGCACCTTCTTGGCGCCGTTCATCTTCAACGCCTCGGCTGCATGACACAGCGTGCCCGCCGTATCCACCAGGTCGTCGATCAACACGCAAGTCTTGCCCTTGACCTCGCCGATGATGTTCATCACCTCGGACTCGTTCGGCCGCGGACGGCGCTTGTCGATGATGGCGAGCTCCGCATCATCCAAGCGCTTCGCCAGCGCCCGGGCGCGCACCACGCCGCCAACGTCCGGCGACACCACCATCAGGTCGTCGTACTTCTGCTTCCACACGTCGCCAAGCAACACCGGCGACGCGTACACGTTGTCCACCGGGATATCGAAAAATCCCTGAATCTGATCGGCGTGCAGATCGACCGTCAGCACCCGGTCCACACCGGCGCTCGCGATCATGTTCGCAACCAGCTTCGCCGTGATCGGCACTCGCATGGCGCGCGGCCGGCGATCCTGGCGGGCGTAACCGAAATAAGGAATCACGGCGGTGATGCGCGCGGCCGAAGCGCGTCGGCAGGCATCGGTCATCACCAGCAATTCCATCAGGTGATCGTTGGCCGGCGGACAGGTCGGCTGCACGATGAACACGTCGCGCCCGCGCACGTTTTCGAGCAGCTCGACCGTCGACTCACTGTCGCTGAAGCGACTGACCGCGGCCCGGCCCAGCGGCACCATCAAGTGGCGCGCAATATCCTGGGCGAGCTGCGGATTGGCGTTGCCCGAAAACACCGCCATCGTGGCACGATCCATTCAAGACTCCGACTGGTAAGCACCTTGGCGGGGACGGCAGGCTCCGAACCTTCGAACGGCGGGACCATCTTCGGACCAGGGCCAATAGAATCAGTCACTTACTGATCCCACCCCGTCTCAGCCCCCGCTCCCCTCGATTCCCGTGGCTGGCACTGAAGCTGGCACCCGGAATAGCGGCGAACCAGTTGACGTACACGGTCCAAAACGGGGGCGCAATATACACGAATCCTGGCGGCTTTTTCTGCCCCGCTTCAAGGATCTGCGGGAATTTACCCGTGGGCGGCCCCGGTTCCGGGACCGCGCCGCCTCATGGGGATGTGGAGCCGAGCGGATCGGGGCTCTGTCCGGGCCGCCCTGCCGTTGAACGGTCCCTGCTCGAGCACGAGTGGGTGGCTTGCGAACTGGCGGGCCCTCTGCACCTGGTTATGACGCGAGCTCGTCGAGTGCCCCGACATCGCTGGCCGAAAGCTCGATCCCGACCGCCGCGATGTTCTCTTCCAGATGCTTCACCTTCGAGGTGCCGGGGATCGGCAGCATCACCGGGCTACGCTGGAGCATCCACGCCAGCGCAATCTGACTGGGCCGGGCGCGATGTTTCTTCGCGATGTCCTCGATTGCGGAGCCGGACTGCGCCAGACCGCCGGCCGCCAGGGGATTCCAGGGAATGAACCCGATGCCGTGCTGCTCGCAGTAGCTCAAGACAGGCTCGGCGCTGCGGTCCATAAGGTTGTAGCGATTCTGCACGGTCGCGACCGGGAACACCTTCGCGGCTGCTTCGATCTCTTCGACCGTCACTTCGCTCAAGCCCGCAAACCGAATCACACCTTCGTCGAGCAACTGTTTGACGGCAGCGAACTGCTCGTCGCGCGGTACCTTCGGATCGATCCGATGCAACTGCCACAAATCGATGCGCTCCACGCCGAGTTTCGCCAGGCTGCCGCGAGCCTGCTTCACGAGGTGGTCGGGCCGACCGTTCGTCAACCAGCGATCCGGCCCGGGGCGCGTCAGCCCACCCTTGGTCGCGACGACCAATCCTGTGTACGGATGCAGCGCCTCGCGCAGTAACTCCTCCGACACGTCCGGGCCGTAGGAATCCGCCGTATCGATGAAATTCACGCCGAGCTCAGGCAACCGTCGCAGCACACGCAGCGCTTCGGCCCTGTCCGCCGGCGGTCCCCAGACGCCTTGGCCGGTGATGCGCATCGCGCCGAAACCGAGTCGATGAATCTCGAGCGCTCCGCCGATACGAAAAGTGCCCGACTTCGCCGCCGTCAACGCCGCCATGATGCTCTCCGCTTGAACTGATTCAGTCACCGGTGACCATCGCATGCGGGGCACGGAAGCGGCAACCGAATCCTTCAGAACCCGGCATCAATCGCTGCCCGGTCCGCGCGACTCGTATCGCGACCGCTCGGTGACGACTGGTGCTCGGCCCTGAAATCGATCGGCCTGCCAACCGTCAATGCCCGGCGAAACTCGCCCTCCATTTCGCGATATGCCGCGTCGGCTTCGACGCCCAGCGCATCCAGAATTTTCGTCCAGAAGGCACGCGCGGCCGCAATGGCGGCAATGTCGAAGATCTGACCGTCCGTGAAACCGTGCTGCTTGAGCTGTTCGATCTGGCCACTCGTGACCTTGGTCGCGTCCCGAGCAACGTCACGTGCGAATGCCATCATCGCGACGTCGGCCGCCGATAGCGAGCTCGGTGTCTTGCCGCGCGCCATCGACTGTATGTCCTGCGCCGAGAAGAATTCCGTGAGCGCCTTGCCATGTGCCAACGAGCACAACGTACTGCGAAGCGCATGCGCCGAGGCGAACGTCGTGAGCTCATATCGTCTCTTGTCCATGTGACGTTTGACGCCGGACAACAGCTGCGCCCACAGGCGCATCACTTCCGGGCGATGACAGAACACCTTCGCGTAGTTCGGGATGTAGCCGTAATGCGCTGCCTGACGTTCGTACATCGCGCGCACTTCGTCTTCCAGCTCGGGAGCGTGATTGGTATCGATGAATGCCATGGTTCTCTCCGGTTCAGGCCGACTTGCGAGGCTGCAGCCATTTCGGCAGCAGGTCGCGAGGGTCGAGGTCGATGCGAGTGTCGTAGTGGATGCGGTTGTCGGCGAGGCGCCGCTGCAACGAGCCATCGCGCCATGCTTCGAACAGTTCGGTGCACCCGCCGACGTGCTCGCCGCCGACGAAGATCCGCGGAATGGTGGGTACACCGGTGCGGTTCATGAGAACCGTGCGGATCTTGCCGCCGAGGTCGTCGCGCTGGTACTCGACCGAGTCGAGATCGATGCTGCGATACTTTATGCCGACGCGCGCGAACATGCGCCGCACGGCCCAGCAGAACTCGCACCACTCGAGCGCGAACAGAACCACCGACTCATTGCAAAGCACTGCTTCCACGAAGCGTTCGGCATCCGCATCGTTCGGCAATCGTGTCGGTTGGATGACCGGCGTGGACGACGGTGCATCAAAGCGACATCCCGGCGTCGAGCGGGAGAGATCGAGTTCCTCGCGGGTCATCTCCTCGCCGATATCCTGGAACAAAGGCGTCGAGAGATACCGCTCGCCGGTATCGGGCAGCATGCAAACGATGTTCGTGCCTGCGGGCGAGCGCCGCGCCACATCCAGAGCAGCCGCCAGCGTCGCGCCGCTCGACGTGCCAACAAAAATTCCTTCCCGGCGCGCGAGCTCGCGTGCGAGATGCAGCGCGTCCGCGCCCGCGACCGGCACGATTTCATCGATGTGACCTGCCGCGACCGCCTGCCCGGTGAGCTTCGAAATGAAGTCCGGCGCCCAGCCCTGCATGAGATGCGGGCGAAATTGCGGATGGCTGCGCGACGGCGCGCCATCGGCGGAGCATGGCTGAGGGATGCCGCTACGAAGCACCGGCGCATTGTCGGGCTCGGCGGCGATGATTCTCGTTGCCGGGCTAGCTTTCTTCAGTGCGCGAGCGACCCCATTGAGCGTTCCCCCGGTGCCGAATCCGGAAACCCAGTAGTCGAGCCGCTCGCCCGCGAAGTCAGTGAGAATCTCCCGCGCGGTGGTACGCGAATGCACCTCGGCATTCGCTTCGTTCTCGAACTGGCGGCACAGATACCAACCATGCTGCCGAGCCAGTTCGACGGCTTTGGCCAACATGCCGCTGCCCTTCTCCGCGGCCGGCGTCAACACGACCTTCGCACCGAGAAAGCGCAGCAGCTTGCGGCGCTCGATGCTGAAACTTTCCGCCATGGTCACCACCAGGGGATATCCCTTCTGGGCACAGACCATGGCGAGCCCGATGCCGGTGTTACCGCTGGTTGCCTCGATGACCGTCTGGCCGGGCCGCAGCTCGCCGCTGCGTTCCGCCGCTTCGATGACGGCGCGGGCCATACGGTCCTTCACCGAACCCATCGGATTGAAGGCTTCGATCTTGACGTAAACGTTCACCCCCGGCGGCGCGAGCTTGTTCAATCTCACCAGCGGCGTGTTACCGATCGTTTCCAGGATGGTGTCGTAGCGGGCCATCGTCCTCTCCGTAAGAGATTTGGATGAGGCGATGCTGAGCCGGCACTGTGGGTGCGTTCGTGGGAACGAGCGTGGTTTTTTCGCAGCCGACCGTGGTTTTTGCCTTGGTGCGGCCGCTATCGGCCGGTTATATCGCTCGACGCAGCACCCTTACAGGCACTTGCCGTAGAATTCCGCCATGGGGGCCTTGCAGCTTAAATTCATTGGCGAGCTGGAAGTCTTACGCGACGGGGAGCGCCTGGAATTGCCGGCGTCGCGCAAAACGCGGGCGCTGCTTGCCTATCTCGCGCTGAACCGTCGGCCCTTCCGCCGCGAGCACTTGTGCGCACTCCTGTGGGAGATTCCGGACGATCCCCGCGGCTCGCTGCGTTGGAGTCTCTCCAAATTGCGGCGCCTGGTCGACGACGCAGCGCAAGTTCGAATCGTCGCCGACCGCAGCACCGTGGCGTTCGATCCGGCCGGAGCCGCCATCGACATCGATGCGCTCGCGGCAGTGGCCGAAGGCGATCTCGACCGCTGTCCCCTCGAAACGCTCGAAGCAGCCGCCGGACTCTATCTGGGCACACCGCTCGAAGGGCTCGATCTGCCCGATCTGCCGGACTACGATGCCTGGCGCCACGCCGAATGCGACGCCGTGCGCCGTTCGCAGGTCCGCCTGTTGACCGCACTGGTCCGGCGCCAGGCCGATGATCCGGAACGAGCGCTCCCGCATGCCCGAACATTGGTGCGACTCGATCCGCATGACGAGCGCGCGCGCGCGGCGCTCGTCCGCCTGCTCATTGCGCTGGGACGCGACGATCAGGCCGAGCAACAATTCAAGCTGGGCATGCGGATGCTGCAAGAAGTGGGCGCGCAGCCTGGCGGCGAGCTCGATCGCGCCTGGCGCAGACCGGCAGCACGAACCGCCGCGCCTGCCAATCGCAGCCCGGAGCTCGCGCGTCCGCTCCTCGAAAGCTGCCCGGCGCCGGCGAGCGCTCGGCCCATCGGCCGCGACGCGGAAATCGATGTCATTACAACGACCTTGTCGCGCGTCATCGAGCAGCGCCGCTGCTGCGTGCTGGTCATCTGCGGCGAACCGGGCATCGGTAAGAGCCGCTTGCTGGCCACGAGCGCGACGCTTGCGGCCAACAGCGGCGCATTGCTGCTCGAATCCTGTGCCTATGAATCCGAGGCGATCCGTCCGTTCGCAGTGTGGATCGACGCCTTGCGCAAGCTCGATGCGGGGGCGGCGGATGCCATTTTCAAGCAGCGCGATCACACCAATCGGGATCGCTTGTTCGATGCTCTGAGCGATGCGATCGCCGCACGCGCCAGCGTACAACCGGTAGCGCTGATATTCGACGATCTGCAGTGGGCGGACGAATCGAGCGCGGCGGCCCTGCATTACGTCGCGCGTATGAATCGAGACCAACCGTTGCTGTGCGTCTTCGCATGTCGCGAGGACGAGCTACGTGAGAACGCGCCCGCGTGCCGCGCGTTGCGAGAGTTGCGCCAGACAGGGTTGCTCCAAGATATCAAGCTCGGGCCCCTCGCGCCCGAGGCCTTGCGCGAGCTGATCAGCGCGAGCTCGCCGCAGGCGAACAGCGAGCGCTTGAGCCGGCAATGTAGCGGCAATCCGCTGCTCGCGATCGAATTGGCTCGCGCTGAAGCCGCAGGTGACAACGCACGTTCGCTCGGTGATCTGGTGCAGGAGCGCCTCGCTCGTTTCGACAAGGAAGGCGGAAACGTGCTGCGCTGGGCAGCCGTGCTTGCGCCGCGAATCGACGCAGCCACGCTGGCACGGGTCACGGGGTTGGATTGGAACCGGATCGGCGAGGTGCTGCAGACTGCTGCCCGCCAGGCAATGTTGCTACCGGTCGAGCAGCAATTTCGCTTCTCGCACGACTTGATCGCGCGCGGCATTTACGACTCGATTTCGCTTGCTCAGCGGCGCTCGATGCATCGGCGCGTTGCTGAACTGTTGGAGCAGGACTCCGCGCTCGATCCCGAACGCGCCGCCGACCTGGCGCACCACGCTTCACAAAGCGGCGACGCGGGACTGGCCGCGCGCGCCATGATTTCCGCCGGTCGATTGTGCCTGCGCTTCTTCGCCAACCAGCAAGCGCTCGCGCTGGCACGCAAGGGACTGCAATGGGTCGCTCAATTGCCGGCGGCCGAACGCGTGTGCCCCACGATCGAGCTGCGCGAGGTCATGATGACAGCAGCGCCTCTGGAAGACTGGCGGGCGGCGGCACGCGAATACGCCGAGCTCGCCGAACAGGCGCTGGATCAGGGCGCGCTCACGCACGCCCGGCGGGCCTATTACATGGCGAGCTATGTGAACTGGATGCACGGACATTGGGACGGTGCACGCGAGGAGATCCTGCAAGCCGAGCGGGCGGCTCGCGGCGGTGATGATCAGGAACACATCATCGGCATGGCCGAAGCCGCGCGCTGCCTGGTTATGCTCGAGCGCGATCTGCCGCATGCCGACGCCATGTTGATGGAGGTGCAAGCGCTAGCGGCGCGCAAGCACCTGCGCCATCCCGCGATCCCGGCGGCATTGGGCATGCTGCGTTTTCACGAGAATCGACTGGACGAGGCCGCCGAGCAGTTCAAGTCGGCCCGCATCCTGGCGCGCTCTTCAGGCGACCGGATCAGCGAATTCCAGGCCAACGAATACCTGGCGATGATCGACATCGAGCGCGGCCGCCCGGAGGCCGCGCGAGCGTACTGTGCCACTCTGATCGAGCTCGGTGAGAAGTTGCGCGAAGGCAGCGAGCGCTGCTTCGCCCGGACCCTGGATGCGCTTTGTCACTATGCAATCACGGACGACGCCACGCCGCTCGATCCGGCACTGGCGGACTTGCGTGCGGCCGACGCGAAATACCGCCTCGCTTACGCGCTGAATCGAGCGGCGCTCGTCGACCTGGAACGGCAGAAGCCGCAAGCGGCGATCCACCGAGCCACCGAGGCGCTGCGCTGCGCCGAGACTCTCGAGCGTGGCAGTGAGGTCATGCTCGCGCACATCCTCCTGGCGCGAGCGCATCGTGCAGCGAATGACGAGCCTGCCTGCGCCAGACACATCGCCGCGCTCGCCGACTTCGAGGACGCTCCGGTCGCGGAGTGGACGCGCAGCCGCGCGGCTGGTTTGAGGACGATGCTCGACTGAGGCGCAGCATATGGCGACACACATGTTTCTCGAACGCAATTTCGCTACGCCGATCGGCGCGACCGAAGCGCTCGCACACTCTGAGCAAGGCGCCTGGTGCCTGGAAATGCATCGAGTGAAGTGGCAAGGCAGCTTTCTCGCCACGGACGGAATCAGAATGGTGTGCTGGTTCGTAGCGCCCGACGCGGAGTCCGTGCGTGCCGCGCTCGCCAAAGGCGGCCTCGACACCCGGCGCCTGTGGATCGGCACCGTGCACGAAGGGCCGGAGCCGGCGGTCCCGAACGTACTCGTCGAGCGCTCCTTCCAGCAACCGGTCGAGCTCGCGGAAATCCAGGCGATCGAGGATGCCGGCCATTGGTGCCTGCGAGCGCATCGTGTGAAATTTGCGCGGACCTTCTTTGCCAGCCACCGCAAGCGGATGCTGTGCCTGTACCAGGCGCCCGATGCCGAATCGGTCCGCCTGGCGCAGCGCCAGGCCGCCATGCCGATGGACGCGGTGTGGGCGTTCGATCGGATTTCTGCCGACACACGGATTCCACGCTCGCCCTGAAAATTCCACGGCGGCTCCCACGCTGGGTCTAACGCCGGACTCGCACAGTTCTCCCCGTCCCCGGTCCCCCGGACCGGACTCATTCACACACGAGGGAGAACAGAAATGAACGTCACCACCGCAGTCGACAACGGCGTGAATGTCGAGGCATTGCTCGGCGCCCGCCAGGCGCTCACCGAGGCCCCCGAGGCCGCCCGCTTCAATTGGCGCGCGAGCTGCAGCTGGGTCAAGGGCACCCACAGCCAGTCGAGCGTGCAGGCATTCTTCGGTCTCGGCGCCGAGCAGAAGCACAAGACCGAGTTCCGCTACGACGCCGACCATCCCGAGATCTTTGCCGCCGACGACAACGGGCCCGCGCCGGTCGAGTTCATCCTGGTGGGCCTGGCCTCGTGCCTGACCGCAGGCATCGCCTCCGTCGCCCAGCATCGCAAGATCCAGCTGCGCTCGGTGAAGGCCACCGTCGAAGCCGGGATGGACCTGCAGGGCATCCTTGGCATCGATGCCGACGTGCGCAACGGCTTCGACGGCGTGCACGTCATGTTCGAGATCGACGCCGATGCCACCAGGGAGCAGATCGCCGCGCTGGTCGCTCAATCGCAGAAACGCTCCGCCGTGTTCGACATCCTGACCAACCCCACCAACGTGACGGTGCAAGTCAAATGAGCGGCGCCGCCCGAGAACGACATGTGCTTGCCCGCCGCATCGACGTCGTCGTGATCGGCGCCGGCCATGCGGGGCTGGCGATGAGCCGATATCTATCGCAGCACGCGATCGATCATGTCGTTCTCGAGCGCGGCGAGATTGCAAACTCCTGGCGGCGTGAGCGCTGGGATTCATTGCGGCTGTTGACGCCGAACTGGCAGAGCCGCCTGCCGGGCTACCGCTACGAGGGTGTCGATCCAGACGGCTACATGGCGATGCCGGAGGTCATCGAGTTCATCGACGGATATGCGCGTTTCATCTCGGCGCCTGTGCAAAACAGGACTACAGTGTTTTCAGTCCGCGCACGCGAAGATCGATATGACGTCATCAGCGATCGAGGTCGCTGGAACTGCCGCGCCGTGGTCATCGCCAGCGGTGCCCACGGCATGCCCAACGTCCCGGCACTCGCCACTGCTCTGCCGGCATCAGTTCGCTCGCTGACGACCAAGGAGTACCGCAACCCGAGCCAGCTCGACGATCGAGGCGTTCTCGTCGTCGGAGCATCCGCGAGCGGTGTGCAACTCGCGGATGAGATTCATCGCTCGGGAAGAGCCGTGACACTCGCCGTTGGCGAGCACATTCGAATGCCGCGCGTTTATCGCGGCCTCGATATCCAATGGTGGCTCGACGCCTGCGGAATTCTCGATGAACGCTACGACGAGGTCGACGACATCGTCCGGGCGCGGCGCGTTCCGTCCCCCCAACTGATCGGCACCGCGCAGCGCGCGATGCTCGATCTGAATGGCCTCACCGAGCGTGGCGTCGCAATCGTCGGCCGCTTGGTGGGCATACGCGATGGCAGAGCCCAGTTCTCCGGATCGTTGCGAAACCATTGCGCCATGGCGGACCTGAAGCTCGAACGGATGCTCGATAGGATCGATGCGTGGGTCGAGGCGAACGGCAAGGGCCCGCAAGTGGGCACACCCGAGCGATTCGTTCCAACGCATGTCGAAGATGCCCCGCCACTGAGTCTCGATTTCGCGCGCGGTCACATCGGCACCGTCCTGTGGGCCACCGGCTCGCGGCCGGACTACAGTTGGCTGCACGTTCCGGCGTTCGATCACAAGGGGCGCCTGCGCCACGACGGTGGGATCGTGGATGTGCCCGGCTTGTACGTCCTCGGCCTCACATTCATGCGCCGACGCAAGTCGAGTTTTATCCATGGCGCCGAAGACGACGCGCGCGAGCTGAGCACTCACCTCGCCAACTATCTGCGTGGCGGCATGGAGGCGCCAAGCTTCGTGCAGCGCCGTCTCAGCGCCTGAGGCCGAGTCGTGGTGGAGAACGACGCACCCCGAGTCGAGGCGCTGCAGAAAGTGCCACTACGAAAGTCGGTGACACGGCCCTGCAACGAGGGGCTTACCGAAGTCATCGGCGAGCTCGTTGTTCCTGTCGCCATGACACCCGCCGATCTTGCAGCCTTCGAAGATTCGTGCGGCCGGTGTTTCCAGGCCCATCGCGTCGAGCTGGTTCAACTGTTTCTCTCGCGCGACCGCAAACGTGCAGTGATGATTTTTCGCGCACCCGACGCCGAATCGGTGCGCTTGGTGTGCCGACGGGTTTCGCTGCCGCTGCAACGCGTTTGGGCGTGCCGGCAACTCGTCGGTCAGGGCATGACTGGTAACAGCAAGTGCGACGGGCGCTCGGCGTCGTGAAAGATGGTTTGGGTCGCGACCTGCCGAGTGCCGCACGCGAAAACATGATAGCGCGCGCTTTTTTTGCAGCCTGGATCTGCCGGACTTCGTTGCCACGTCGTCCAGCACCGCGTCGATCCCTGTGTAAAGTAGGTTCATGACCTCATGCGCATGAAAGGCGCGGTTGCGCCGCTGCTGTCCCTGCGGGCGCAAGATGTCCAGGTCGAGGAGTGTGGACACGGCGGCGTTGGCGGACGGGTAGGTTACCTGCAGGCGTTCGACCAACGAGGGCACCGTAACGACGGGTTGGCCGAGCAGTCGGAACGTGATAGTGAGACTCGGGATGCTCTTGATAATGTGCAGGCGCGTTATATGCAGGCGCGCCGCACGGGCGGGGCCGGACGAGCGAGCAGCTCAGCGCTGCAGCAATGCTTTCACCGCGCTACGCGCGCGAGCGTTTTTCCTCGAACTCTGGTTGCCGTGCCATCGGACACCGTCTGTAAACAGGTCATCGTCTATGCGTTGAGTCTCCTGAAAGCCGAGCGCCTGGAGGATCTAAGGCTTGTTTTCGTGGGTGCGCCGGACGTCGCGCCTGGATCAAGGATCGGGCTCGCTACGCTGGAGTGTCGGCGGCGGCCGGCCCAGGTCGTGCAACTCGGCGCCGCTGCTCCTCCCGCACCTCAGCGACTGTCAGGCCGGTCTGGGTAGCGATTACATCGAGGAGCAGATGGTCAGGTGTGCGGGGCAGGCGCAAGGCATGCAGCCGCTCCCAGATTTCGATGCGCTCGCGCGGCTCCTTCACGGGTGATGCCTGATCTTCCAGCTCGCTTTCCCGCAGCGCCGCCCGCTCCTGCCGGGCTCTTTGAACTTGCAGGCGGTGCTCTGCCGGGCTGTCATGGAGCGTGGCGGGCCCCTGGTAACCCTGTCTATCGAAAGTCATCGTCGTACTCCTTCTGCGCTACTTGGGCCGGCAGCTCTTGCTATGCGCCTCGATCACAAGGAGCACAAGCGGTAGCGCGATACACCCGCTCACTTGTCGCGACGGGCTGAATACATTTCTCGGCGTCATCCAGTGTGCACGCATTCACCGCGTTTAGATAGGTGAATATTCTATGGACCGTGTTGTTGCCGCCGTTTCCGCATCCCGGAGGCCGTTCAGATAAACCGCTCCAGCGAAGCCACGCGCGAAGAAAGCCCGGCCCGCCGAGCGTTTTATGTATCTATTTGTGCCAGCCAGGCGCATAGTGGCCTCATCCCGGCCACGCCTACTCTGGCCCGATCCATCGCATCCGCATTGACACGGCGGCGGCGCGCCTACCGTCTCGCTCAAGCGGAGCTATCCATGCTGCACCACGTATCGCACCAACTGCGTCATCTACTGAAAGCAGCCGGTCGCTCGATTGCCGTATCGCTTGCATCACAGCGCCAGAATCATCGCGTCCGACTTCCGATCGCAGCCATGACCGGCCGGCCCTCTGGACAACGAGCCTGGGAGCAACGCCTGTTGATCAGGCAAGGTGCCCGGATGCATGCTACCAGCCTGGAGCGTGGTGACCGTTGTTCGATCGCCATGCTGGACAGCCGCGGGATGGTGGTCGCCTGGCACGACAGCTTGCATGGTGCGGCATTGTTCGATCACAGAATCATCGGCACTCACGTGTCACAGTTCTATCCTGCCGCGGATGTGGCACTCCAGCGAGCTGATCGGCAGTTGAAGATCGCATCCATCCTCGGCGCGGATACCCGCGAGGGATGGTATCGCCGCGCCAACGGGTCGGTCTTCTGGGGCGTTACTGTGATCGAGGCACTGCAGCTGAAGAACGGAGAGCTGCATGGTTATTCCCATGTGACACGCCCATCGAGGGATCCTCGTGGACACGCCCACATGACCGCGCAGCGCGCCTCACGAGAATTCTTCATGTGCGCTGGCGTAGCAGCGGCTGCGTGAGACGAAGAAGTCTTCGCCAGGCATCGCCGCTATCTCGACAGTGGTGAAGCTCCTACGGGCAAAGATATCGGAGCGCAGCGACGCAAAGCGTATTAGACTGCAGATCGCGTCTGCCCCTCCTCTTTCTCCAACCTGAAGAGTCCCTTGAGTAAGACACCGAACTACAAGCAGCAAAAGAAACGTCGCGAAGACATGCAGAAGAAGAAAAACGAGGAAAAGCAGCGACAGCAGGCCGCGCGCAAGGCACCTGACTTTCTGCCACCGAAACCCTGACCGATCACTCGTCGCGGCTCAGCTTGAATTGCCTGACGAAGCGATAGTCCACAGCGGTACCGAGACCGAGCTCCGTCGCCTTGTGCCGAACCGATGCAGGATCTCGATGCAACCGCGTCGCCAGTTGCATCACACACTCGTCCGCATGTTGCCAGCTCTTGACCGTCTGGCCGTGCAGTAGGGATTTCAGCTCCGCGATCTCGTACTCCTGCCATTCTCCTTGCGACCGGGCCACCGACTGGCGATGCTGCTCAGCCGCCTCGTGGTCGCGGATGGCCTGCGTCAGCACTTCGATCAAAGTGGCCTTGTGTTCCGACGGCAGCTCGCTCGTGATCACGAAGCGAAGCGCGGCATGCAACGCCGCCAAACGATCCGGGTATTTGGTGTCCTCGGGCATGGTCATCTCGCGGGCATGGCAACACACGCCGCCTCTGATCTGGGAAACCCCGCTTCACACGACCAAAACCGCAAGGCCTTCTCCAAGCTGCAGACCGAATCGCAGTGTGCGCGCTTCGGTAGACTTTAGATAGGCAAATATTTCTGTAACGGTTGCGTGAGACGATCCTCGGGCTTGGATCGCACACATCGGCGTTCGGCCGCTACTTTGGCTGATAATTCTTGTTGCGCGCCTCGAATGCCCGGATCTCTCGTTCCGCGTCGGCGCGGTTGAGGCCGTAAACCTCCTGAATCATGCTCAGCAACCCAGCTCGCTTACCGGCGATCGCTCGCAATTGCTCTGCATCGAGCTTCAGCCAGCGCGCCTTTACCGTGCCTTGGAACTGCACCCAGTTATTTTCCGCCAATGTCCAGTTCATAGAATCATCGCAGTCCAAGGAAGGGGCGCGCAGCCTACACCTGTTCGCGGCGGCGTGCTTGGGTGTCGTCCAGGATCAAAGATCGCGGTGCCCTCGGTCGTGCTTCCCATGGTCGGTGTGATGTCGAGCCCGGGTATCTGCAGATGACCTCGTGGCGAGCGAAAGCAACTGGATGAGCGAAACCTCAGCGACGAGAAGATTGTAAGTATTCTCCGAAACCGGACCGCCGGTGAGTTTGCAACCATTGCCGTGTGTATCGGCTCCCGATTTTCCTTCTGACAAGGACAGCCCGATGTGCAGGCGCAGCTGCGCGTCGATCCTTACACATACCGCGCTCGGTTCGCGGCACGAGGGCTTCCGTGCCGGTTTACGTATGATAAAGTCCGACTCGGCTTTGTGGGGTTGGATGGAATCACGACCAACAAGGGCATGCATATGCACGGCGAATCTTTTTTCACTCCGGTGCGCATCGTCAGCTACGTCGTGTTGCTCGCCATGCTGGCCGCGATCGTCTACACCGCCTGGATCTCGCTGACTCACTGGACGGGCATCGGCGTCTGAGCCGCCGCCCTGGGATGTGATCCATGAACAAACGTCAGGCACGCGTGTTCGCCATCGCGTCTACAGCCCTCGCCACTGTCGTGTTTCTCGGGCTGACCGTACACAGCCACACCCAGTTCGACGAACTGACGAACGCGGAGAACAACACCCCCCAGGTGCAGAGTGGCCGCGACGTCTGGCACAGATATAACTGCGTCAACTGCCATACGTTGTTCGGCGAAGGCGCGTACTACGCGCCGGACCTCACCAAGATCACGCAGCTGCGTGGCGAGCAGTACCTGAAGGCGTACATGCGCGATCCCTCGAGCTTCTATGATGAGCAACGTCATCGGCGTCTGATGCCGAGGCAGGACCTGAGCGAGCAGGAGATCGACGATCTCATCGCATTTCTCGATTGGGTCAGCAAGGTGGACAACCAGGGCTGGCCGCCCCGGCCGATACTCGTGACCGGCGCTTCGATTCCAGGCACCGACTTTGGCCTCCCGCAGACTTCGGATGCCGGGGCATCCGCGTCATTGCCGCCGGGCGCCCGGCCCGTGAGTGGCCAGGAGAATCCGATCGCGTTGGGAGCCGCTGCCTTCCGGTCCGTCGCGCCAGCATGCAATGCGTGTCACTCAACGGCACCAGGCGTCAATATGGCCGGCCCGTCGCTCGCGGGTGTCGCGGCACGAGCCGAGAAGATCATCCAGGCGCCCGACTATCAAGGCGAAGCTCGCGACGTCAAAGGTTATCTGATCGAGTCCATTCGCTCACCGAGCGCGTATATCGTGCCCGGCCCGATGTATTCGGCCAACGGGCAGTCGTTCATGCCGAACACATACGCGCACGATCTGAGTGCCGAGCAGATCGAGCAACTCGCCGAATTCCTCCAGACGCTGAAGTAGGAGCTCGCAATGCGCTATCGCTCGCAGGCCGTCGCCTACTGGTATTTCGCCGTCGCCATGGTGTTATTCGGATTGCAGCTGGTATTCGGGCTGCTCTCCGCCGCCAAGTATCTCGGCCCCGATCCGCTGCTGAACATCCTGCCCTTCGATGTGACCAAGGTGATCCATACGAATCTGTTGATCGTCTGGGTCCTCACCGGCTTCATGGGGGCGACCTATTGGATGATTCCCGATGAATCGCGCACCGAGCTGCACAGCGTAAAGCTCGCCTATGTCCAGCTCGGGTTGTGGGTCGTGATGGGTGTCACCGCCATCATCGGCTACTTGTTCCGGTACGGCACCGGCAACAAGTTGCTGGAACAACCGCTGCCTCACAAGATCGTGATCGTGATCGTCATGCTGATGTTTCTTTACAATGTCATCATGACGATCCGCAAATCGGGGCGTTTCACCACCACAGAAGGGGTTCTGCTGCTGGGCGTGGCCGGCGCCGCCGTGCTCTACCTGCCCGCGCTCCTGCATTACGAAAACTACACCGTCTCCATCTTCTATCGCTGGTGGACGATTCATTTGTGGGTCGAAGGTGTGTGGGAGATGATTCAGGGCGGCTTCCTCGCGTATCTGTTGATCCGGCTGTCCGGTGCGGATCGCGAGGTGCTGGAAAAATGGCTCTATGTGATCGTGGGGCTGGTGTTCATCGCCGGCATTCTCGGCACTGCCCATCATTATTATTGGGTCGGAGTGCCAGGGTACTGGCTGCCCATCGGAGGCTTCTTCAGCGCGCTCGAGCCACTGGCCCTGGTCGGCATGGCGGTGTACGCCTACTCGGCCATCAGACGCTCCGGGCTCGCACATCCGAATACACTGGCGCTGCATTGGACCATCGGCAGCGCGGTGTTCACATTGTTTGGCGCAGGCTTGCTGGGGCTCGCCCACACCTGGCCCTCGGTCAACAAGTGGACGCACGGAACACTCATCACGGCCATGCATGGTCATGCCGCCTTCTATGGCGCTTACGCGATGATCGTTCTCGCCATGATCACTTTCGCCTTGCCGAGCATGACCCATGACCGCCGCGAGCAAGGCAGCGCGCTCGGCTACTGGTCGTTCTGGCTGCAACTCGCGGGCATGTTCGGGATGACGCTGTCGTTCGCGACGGCGGGCATCGGACAGGTCTATCTCGAACGCATCCTGGGGCTGGGCTTTCTCGACACGCAGCTGAAGATCCAGGTGCATTTCCTGATGCTGGTGGCGACGGCATCGTTGTTCACCGTCGGCGTCGCATTGTTCATCTGGGACTTCTTCCGCACCCGGCCGCGCTTCGAGGTGGTCAGCGACAGCGCGACTGCGCCGGATGAATTCGCCAGGGTCGCCCGAGCATCGTCATGAGCAGCGAGCGGGCGCACGAGATCGATGCGCCCCCGGCAGTTGCGCGCGCCAAGCCCTACTATGTAGCTAGCGGCGAAGAAGTCCGCATCTTCGAACAGAGTCAGGCGAATGGTCTCGCGGTGATGCTCAAAGGGCCGACCGGCTGCGGCAAGACCCGCTTTGTCGAGTACATGGCCTGGAAGCTCGGCCGCCCGCTCATCACCATCTCCTGTCACGATGATCTGACGGCCAACGATTTGATCGGACGGTTTCTGATCCGTCACGACGGCACTTTCTGGCAAGACGGGCCGCTCACCCGCGCCGTGCGCACTGGCGCCATCTGTTACCTGGATGAGATCGTGGAGGCGCGGCAGGACACGGTCGTCGTGCTGCACTCGCTGACCGATCATCGTCGCGAGCTCTACATCGACAAGACCGGCGAGCAGCTCGCCGCGCCGCGCGAGTTTCAACTGGTGATCTCCTACAATCCGGGCTATCAACGCATGCTGAAGGATTTGAAGCCCAGCACGCGGCAACGTTTCGTGGCGCTGGAGTTCGATTTCCCGCCGCCGGAACTGGAAGCCGAGATTGTTGCTCATGAGAGCGGACTGGAGCGCAGCACGGCGCACGGACTGGTCTCACTCGGCGGCCGATTACGGGAGTTGCGCGACCGCGGGTTGACGGAGGTTCCGAGCACTCGCCTCCTGATTGCCGCCGCGCGCCTGGCCGCGAGCGGCGTGCCCATTCGTGAAGCATGCAACGCAGGTCTCATCGCTCCGCTCTCCGATGACATCAGCCTGATCTGCACCATGAAGGATCTGGTCGACGCCACGTTCGTCTGAGAGATCGGCATGCCTGAAGCCGAAGACGTTCTCACCGATGTCGCGCGACACGCCACTGTGTTTGCGCAGGATCTGTGGCGCCGTCATCGCAAGCTCGACACGCCCGCACCGCTCGATCTACAGGCGCTGTTACACCGGCTCGATCTGTTCATCACGGCGGCCTTCCACACGACGTTGCCGTTACGAATCGCTCAGGCGCCGGCACGAAGAACCTGGCTACGAAACGTACTGCGAAAAGTCGAGCTGCCCATCGCCGAGACCGCGATTCCGGCCACGGATGGCGTTTCGATCTGGCTCCCCCGGCCCCCATCAAACGTCACCGAGCGTGGCGCGCTGGATTGGATGCGGCTCATGGCCATGCAACAGGCGCAACGCGCGCAGCGTGGAGCGACTCGCCTGCTGCCCTCGGTTAGAACGCCACTGGAGCGTTCTATCTATGAGGTACTTGAAGCCCTTGCGGCCGATGTCGAGCTCGCCTACCAGTTCGGTGGCATCAGGACTCGCCTGCTCCATTGGCGTGCCGAGAGGCTAGCCGCGCGTCCGTCATTGCGAGAGTTTCCGGTCGTTCGACAGCCGCTCGAGTCCTGGCTGCGCACCGAGATCGCTGCGCCTTTGCCATCCGTGCCAGCCAGCCGCTCGCCGGCCGACTCTTTGGCTCGTGCGAAATCATTGGCAGAGCGCTTGATGCCGAGCAACGCAAGCAACCAGACCGATGCCTCTCGTTTGCTGCGCGACGAATGGATCGGCGAGTTACGTGAACCGCCAGGATCATCAGTACCGCCAACGGTGAGCTCGGATCTCGGTTCTTCGGAAGCTCCGGCGCGCCCGCCTCGTTCTGCCCGATTGGGGCGACGCCCCAACGTTCGCCAGGCCGATGAGCGTGACGAACACGCACAGCAGGGTGCATGGATGGTACAGACCGCCCAACCGCACGAGCATGCGGAAGATCCCTTTGGCCTGCAGCGCCCCACCGATCGCGATGAAACTACCGCAGCGGAGGACTTCGCCGATGCCGTTTCCGAGCTCACCGAAGCGCGCCTCGTAGCCACTGCGGACGCCCCGAAAGAAGTCCTCATTTCCGAGGATCCGCCCGGGGCAAGCGCGATCGCCAAGACGCGCATCGAAAGTGCGCACAGCAGGTTTGCATATCCCGAATGGGATTTTCGATCGCGTAGCTACCGGCACCCTGGTGCAATCGTGCATGCACTGGACGCACCGCTGGGTCCCGTCGCGTGGGTCACGCAAACACTGGAAGCGCACCGAGCCATGCTGCACACCGTGCGTCGGCAGTTCGAAGCTCTGCATGCGCGACGTATCTCGCTGCGGCAACAAACAGACGGCGAGGACCTCGACCTGGAGGCTTGCATCGATGCCTTCGCAAACATCCGCAGCGGTGCGGCGCTGCGGCCCGGACTCTATCGCAGCACGCGAAATGCACGACGCGAGATGGCAGTGCTGTTACTCATCGACGTGAGCGGTTCGACGGACTCTTGGATCTCCACTCACCGGCGCACGATCGACGTGGAACGCGAAGCGTTGCTGCTGGTGTGCGAGGCCCTGGAGGGGCTGCGCGAACGATACAGCGTGCTGGCATTCTCAGGCGAGGGTCCCGCGCGCGTCACCATTCGCCGCGTGAAGGATTTTTCAGAACGTTACAGCGACGAGATCACCCAGCGCATCGCCGGGCTCGAACCCGAGCGATACACCCGCGCGGGTGCGGCGATCCGTCACGCCTCGGCGCTGCTCATGCGCGAAGCCGCTCATCACCGATTGTTGCTGATCCTCTCGGATGGCAAACCGAATGACCTGGACGAATACGATGGTCGCCATGGCGTGGAGGATACGCGGCAAGCGGTGATGGAAGCGCGTCAGCAAGGTATCTTCACCTTCTGCCTCACCATCGACCGGCACTCCGCAGGCTACTTGCCCGCAGTCTTCGGCAGGCATCACTACGCTGTCCTGAACCGTCCGGAAATGCTTCCCAACGCACTCCTTGGATGGCTCCGCCGGCTCTTGCACGGATAGAGGATGGAGCCGAAATCGCCGGCACTCGCAAGAGCGTTAAAAACACAATATAGTCAATTACTTGTGATTCCCTGGCCGACGCCAAAGCCGGCCCGGTATACCGATGTGCCAGTTAAAGCCGCCCCGAGTATCCCTGCAGATCTAAAACGACGCGTTAAGAATGCAAGGATGCTGAAGCGTCGATATAGGGATTTCACAGTGCTCGTGAGGATCTCGCACCGAAAAAACATTCGTCGTCTACTCAGGAACCGAACGCTAACCGAACTGCTCAACCACGAACGGCGCTACTCATCGGCCACGAACGATATCTCCCGCCTCGTGAACGGGACGATCCCGCTGGTCACTGTGTCAAATTTCGGGGTCTTCACGAAACTGCGTGAGGTTGGCAGCGATCCGACGCATTGCTGCCAGATACTCATCGAAGTGCCGCTGGAACCGATTGGCTGGCGAAGAAAGCGTCAATGCGAAGGGCGATACGCCGTTATCGAGCGGCACGGCAAGACAGCACAGGCCGAGCGAGAACTCCTCGTTGTCAATTGCGTATCCCTGCGCGCGGATACGCTCGAACTCGCTGTACAAATCGGGCAGCTTGGTGACGGTTCGATTGGTTCGAGCGGTGAGCGCGTGACGCGAGAGATAGTCGGAACGCACGTCCTCCTGGGCGAATGCGAGCAGCAGCTTGCCCGATGCTCTCGCATGGGCGTCCTCGTGAGTGCCATGCGTCGCCTCGGTCGCATGCACCGGATTGGTACCGCGCGCCGTTACCAACATGACGATTTCGCCGTCCATCCAGCCGGTGGCGTAGGCAGTTTCGCCGGTCATCTTGGAAATCTCTCGCACGATCGGAGCGAGATGTTGCGAAGGCACCAGCTGACGCCGGAAAGCTTCCGCAAGCGTGCCGACGCGCAACCCCAAGACATAGAGGCCGCGTTCGTTTTGGCGCAGCATGCCAGTGGCCATCAGCGTATGGACGAGGTGATACGTCGCCTGGCGCGGCAAGTTGGCGTTGCGTGCGATGTTGACCGTCTTCAGGCCGCTTTCGCTTTGCGCGACGGCGAACAGGATCTTCATCGCACGGGCGACGGACTGCACGCGCACGTCCGGCTCGCGCAGGGCATTGGTGGGGTTGTCCGTCGGCTGCGACCCGAGGGCGTTCTCCGCTGGAGACTCTGGGCTATCCTGTCGTGGCACTAGCATCACCATGGGGTTGTTGGCGCTCATTGTGAATGATTGCTGCCCATGAAGCATGCTTTCGCAACCGGGCCGCTCATTGCCCACCCTTCTGTCCATCGACGACATCCGCGCCGAACAGGCCCACAAGCCCCAGGACCACGGCCATGGCTCCCGCAAAGGCCCAGCCAGCGACATAACCTGCCGTTTCCACGAGATGCCCGAACGCGGCGGGGATCAGGAAGCCACCGACAGCCGCAATCGTCAGTAGCAGGCCCATGCCGGTCCCCGCATGCTCGTGCGGTATTCGGGCAAAGCGATGTGGAACGGACGACCAGACCGCCGCGGTGAACTGCATCAGAAAACCGATACCGATGCTCACCAGCCACAGCGCTTGCGCTGCCACGAACGGCACCGACACCACCAATAGGCCGATCGCAACCATCGGGCCGATCATGAGCCTGCGGCATCTGTCCGTCCGATCGGCAACCCAGCCGCCGACGATACTTCCCGGTATACCGGCGAGACCGATGAACGCGGCCATCAAGCCAGCCGCGGTCGCGGAGAATTTCCCGGTCGAGGTGGCATAGCCCGAGATCAGATGTACAGCGGACATATACGCGCCATAGACGCCAATGAACGCGACGCCGTAAATCCATAACTGGCGGTTGCCGAGCGTCTGGCGGAGCGCATGTGTCGTAACGCTCGTACCTCGCAGCTTCGTCAGGTGCGCGGGCGTGCGAAAGGCGAACACCATCGCCACCGCGACCACAGTTCCGACAATGCCCGACGCGGCCAGCGCCACGCGCCAGCCCGCGCCCTCCACGAGAAATGTCCACATATACAGGCCGACAGCCGTGCCCGTGCTGTTTGATGCGGTAGCAATGCCGAGGGCGAGTGTGATCTCCCGCTTTTCGAACCAGGCCGAGATTGCAGCGACTGCCACGCTGGCGAATGCGGAGGCGCCGAGGCCGACAACGAACCTCAACGCCAACAGCTCCGCGTAGCTGGTCACGAAGGCCGAAGCCGCGTTCGCCAGCGCCTGCACCAGTACACCCATCACCAACACGCGCTTCATACCGACGCGCGTCGCCAGCATGCCGCTTGGAATGTGCCCGGCCGCAAGTCCCGCCAGGAACGCAGTGGCTAGCAATGCGATACGCTGATAGTCGACCTCGAGCTCGCGAGCGATGAAGGGAAATGCCGGAGCGATTCCTGTCATCCCGATGAGAACGGCGAAGTACCCGAAACTGACCAGCGCCAGCATGCGCCAGCGCGCAGCGGAGTCATCCGCTGCGGCTGGTGGAGCGAGAACCTCCACGGTGGACGAGGGAGTGCTCATGGGAGGATACCCGCTGTGCATGTGGACCGAGCCGTCACGTCAGTTGCAACCATGGTCGACCCCGCGTCAGAACGAGTAGCGCACGGTCATGCCGTAGCGTCGCGGCGTGCTCGGCCAGCCAAGATCGCGCGAGCCGCAGAACTCGCTCGCGCAGAACTCCGCGATGTACCTTTCATCGAGCAGGTTCTCCGCATAGGCAGTGAATTCCCAGTCGGCCACGGCCGCCGAGATGCGCACGTTCAGCAGGTCAACGGGCGATTGCTCATCCTTGTTGTCGACCTGCCAGTACAGCCCGCGCTTGGAGGAGTAGTCGGCGCGGCTCGTCAGCGTGACGGCGCCCAGTGGCAGCACGTGCTGGACACCGATGTTGTACGAATACTCGTATGTCAGCGGCGCGACGTTGCCGACGTACAGGTCGGTGCCGTCGAAGTCCTTGATGCGGCCATGATTCCAGCCGAAGCCGCCGATCAGATCGAGCCCTGGCGCTGCACGCAGCATCGCGGACAGATCCACGCCGTAGAGCTCGACTTGCGGAATCGTCGTGATGCCCTGTACTCCGCTCAGCAGCCTGTGCGTGGCCTGGTGCTCGTCATCGGTGTGATAACCGGCGAGATCGACGCGCAGACGACGATCGAAGCGCTCGAGCTTGACGCCGGCCTCGATGTTCTTGGTCGTCTCCGACTCGTAGACGTGCGGGAATAGCGCGGTGGGCGGATTGAATCCGCCGCTGCGGAAACCTTCCGCGTAGGTGGCATAAACCAAGGTGTCGGGCGTGATCTTGTATGCGAGCGACACCTTGGGCTGCAGGGCGTCGTACGACTCTTTTCGATGCGTCGAGCCGTGCAACAGGTCGATCTGCTCGACATCCTGCTGGTCGTAGCGAAGCGCCAGGGTGAGCTCGAGCGCTTCGGTCAGATCGTAGTTGAGCTGTCCATACGCCGCGTAGGCGTCGTTGATGTCGCGCGTGTATGCAATCGGAATCTGCGTATCGCGCTGCAGCGCCGAGTTCAGGGTATATAGATCCGTGATGATCTTGCGCCGGTTATGCAGATAGTAGACGCCCGCGGTATAGCGCAGACGTCCTTCGGCATCGGACGACCAGCGCAGGTCCTGGCTCACCGCCTCGGACGATCGATCCTGCATGGCGGACAGGACCGGATTGGGGATGCCGCCGCCGAGCTCTTCAAACATGTGCACGAAGACCTCGGACCAGCTCGTGACGCCGGTCAGTGTGCCGCCCGCGGCTCTATAGTCGAACTTGAGCGATGCATCCTTCAGCCGGCGCGTGCTGTCGCCGTTGATGCCAGCCTGCACGGGGATGCTGGTGTCGTTCGGGTGGCCGTCGACCATGGGAATGAAATTTCCGCCCTGGTAGAGATCCCCATACGATCCGCGCAGCTCGATGCTGAGCGCATCGCTCGGCCGGTAGTCGATGCGCGCGCGCACGTTGCGATCCTCGGCAAAGTCCGCCTCCGTACCTAGCGTGACGTTCGGAATCAGACCGTCGAAGTCGCGCCAGTCACCGGAGACGCGGAAGAACAGCGAATCACCGAACAACGGACCGGAGGCAACGGCCTGCAACTTGCGATCGTTGCCGTTGCCGTAACCGGCCTCGATCGTGCTGCTGAATTCCTCCGAGGGCGCGCGCGTATTGATGATGAGAGCGCCGCCGATTGCGTTGCGGCCGTAGAGTGCGCCCTGCGGCCCCTTCAGCACCTCGATCGATTCGAGATCGAACAACGGCTGCTTGATTTGATCCGGCGATGACAACTGCACGCCATCGATGATGAAGGCCATCGGCGGCTCACCATTGCGCACCTGTCCGATGCCGCGAATATTCACCATGACCAGGCCCGCGTCCTGGGAGGTCGTTACCGAGAAATTCGGCACCAGAGCTTCGAGGTGCTCGACCGAGGTGATACCGGCGCTGCGAATCTCTTGCGACGAGATCGCGCGAATTGTCTCTGGCACGTCGATCAGAATCTCGGAACGCTGCCGCGCTGTCACCACGATTTGCTCGAGGACCTCTGAAGTGGCATCCGGCTGCTCGGCCGCCCACGTAGAGGTGGCGCCAAGAATCATGCCGCACACGCCCGGCGCTAGCGAGAAGCGCGCGAATGCACGCATGCGATGGCGGCAAACTTCGCCCGCCGAGATGCCCGTCAACGATCTTGTGCTCGTCATTTCGATACTCCCCATGGGGTTTATGTATGGCGGGTCGCGCGCCCCTGCGCTCACCGCCTGTTGTCTGGAGCGCGCTCGCTCACGGAGCGCTGGCGATTGCTTCGATCTCCACTCGCAGCTGCGGCCAGATGAGCTGCTTGACGTAAACGAGGGTCGAAGCCGGCACACGCGCGCCCATGATCTCTGTGCGCACACGCGAGAATTCGGCATAGTCCGCCGGATCGACGATGAACACCGTCGTCTTCACGATGTCGTCGAGACTCATGCGGGCGGAGCGCAACACGGCCTCGAGATTTGCGAACAACTGGCGCGTCTGCGAGCCGATGTCATCTGGAATCGTTTTGTCCGCTG
The DNA here is from genome assembly GCF_036406195.1 of Steroidobacter sp. GTDB lineage: Bacteria > Pseudomonadota > Gammaproteobacteria > Steroidobacterales > Steroidobacteraceae > Steroidobacter. The sequence continues at coordinate 232,993 of NZ_DASWVW010000019.1, read as the reverse complement.
CGATACCCACCTGGCCTGCGACATACAACGTGCGCGCGCCCGGTGCGATCTCTATTCCGTCGCTGTACACGGCGGGCACGCCATTGGGATTGTGGATTCGCTTCATCGATCGATCCTCGGTTGCCATCAGCGGATGAATGCAGCGGACGGATGCGCGCGCGGGTACTGACGCAGCAACTGGAAATATTTCGCGAGCGTGCGATCCGATTTCGTGAGATAGCCGTGACGATAGTGGATGGACGACAGCAGCGGCTCGTCCTCGCCGATGGTCCGCTCAGTGAGAGCACGCAGCGTTGCAAGCTGCTGCTCGGCATTGGGTCCCTTGAGCGCGATGTACGCGCCATACACCTGATGCTCACCAGGTCTGGGAAGGCCGAAGCCCGTGACCGCCGCGGACCAGACGCCATTCGCGGTGCCGTGCCGCCAGAAGAAACCGGTGCCGCGTAAACCGACGCGCCAATCGATTTCGACGCCGCCCTGATGAATGCCCTTCACCGTGTACTGCAGCCCCCACGGATCCCACTCGACCAGATCGTGCGGATCGGGAACGGAGAACTGCACTTTGTGCACGACCTTGATGTGCTGCATGTCCGGGGTGTTTGCTGCGAACACCCACGGGTCGCACGCGAATGGCTTGGGCCACTTGTAAGCGCGGATTTCGAGTTGCTCGTCCGGGTACGGCAATTGCGGCAACTCGAACAAAGGCGCCTCGCCGTTGAACGCCCAGACGATTCCCCAGCGCTCGATCGTCGGAAACTTGAATAGACGCGCTGCGCGCGGCGGAGGATCACCTATGCCGGTCTTTACGCAGGTTCCCGTGCAGTCGTACTGCCAATGATGAAAAGCGCACTGCACGTTGCTACCGCGCACGGTGCCGACCGCCAGGTCCGCACCCAGATGCGGGCAGTAGGCGCTTACGACATGCGCATCGCCCTGCTCCGTTCTGAACACCACGACGCGGCCGTCCAGGAACGGCCGGCCGATGACTTGCCCAGAGGCGACTTCCGATGAAAGGCAGATGGGATACCAGCTCTGCCTGAACAACCCGCCCTCACCCTCGGCAGGAATCTTCAGCGCGTCGTCAGCCGCAGCAGAATGAGAGTCGTGCATCGCAGAGGCTCCTCAGTTGACCTGCGATCGACTCTAAACCGTGCACTTTTGAGGTGTCAATACATGAGTGACATATCATATCCTGATACATCACATTTGCTCAATCTAGAAGATGTCTCGACGGCCTATTCCACCATTCCTGTGTTTTTCTAGATAAACAGCGCGCGACTCGCACTGGAACTAAACTATCATATCCTGATAGTTGGTTTATAATTTGACAGCCCAGTCACTTGACCGTTAGCGTTTGGTCGTTTGCCACAGAAGCAGAACGAACCAAACTCTGGAGAACGGCGCGTGACGATCCACACACCAGGCAGCAAGACATCTCGCTCACTTACGAGAGAAGAAGGGGCGCGCGCGCTGCAGTTCTATCGATCGATGTACTCGATCCGCGCATTCGAGCAGCGAGTACGCGACCTGACCGCGCGGCAGCCGCCGGTAATCAGCGGCTCGGTCCACCTGTGCGCCGGCCAGGAGGCAGTCCCAGTCGGAGCGATCGCCGCATTGAATCCACAGGACAGCACTGTCGCCACCTACCGAGGACATGGATGGGCACTCGCCACCGGTATTTCCGCCGAGAGTCTGCTGGCCGAGATCTGCCACAAGTCGAGCGGACTCAATGGCGGCCGCGCCGGATCGGCCATGCTCATGGCGCCCTGGCAAGGCTTCATCGGAGAGAACTCCATCGTGGGCGCCGGCGTCCCGATCGGCTGCGGGACTGCACTCGCGGATCAGATCCGCGGAACAGGCGCTGTCACGGTGGTCAGCTTCGGAGACGGCGCAATGAGCCAGGGCTCGCTGCACGAAGGATTCGTATTCGCCTCTTATCGCCGATTGCCGGTGATCTTCATTTGCGAGAACAACGGCTGGTCGGAATTCACGTTGACTTCGAGCATTCTGCGAATCGAGCGACTTGCAGAGAGAGCGGCGGCGTACGGCATGCCCAGCATAACCGTCGATGGCTCGGATCCATTCGCTGTGCGTGACGCCACAATGGATGCAGTTGCCCGCGCGCGCGCAGGCGGCGGCCCGACGCTGATCGAATGCACCGTACCGCGGCTGTGGGGACACTACAACCGCGACATCGAGCACTATCGCCCTCACTCGGACAAGGCGCGCGCCGCCGCAGCCGATCCTCTTGTCGTGTTGGAACAAATGCTCACGGTAAGTTCCGCGTTGCTAGCAACGCAGCTCGCGGAGATCCGCAGCGACGTCGATCGCGAGCTCGAAGAAGTCGAACAGCGTGTCTTGGACGCAGCTGATCCTCATGCGCACACCGCGACACATCATGTGTTCGCGCCTTGCACGACCGCACGCAATGCGGCCCCGGCAGCCGCTGAGACCAAAGAAGTGCGCTACGTTCAAGCGGTAAACGAGGCGTTGCGCAGGGAACTCGAGCAACGACCCGACGTGCTCGTATACGGCGAGGACGTTGGCAAAGCAGGTGGCGTGTTCGGCGCAACGCGCGACCTGCAACGTGTCTTCGGACCCGAGCGCGTATTCGACACTCCCATCGCGGAGAGCGCGATCCTGGGATCGGCCGTCGGCGCAGCGATCAAGGGACTGCGGCCGATCGTCGAGATCATGTGGGGCGACTTTCTGCTGGTCGCGCTCGACCAGTTGATCAATCAAGCTGCCAATGTGCGCTACGTAAGCGAAGGACGCGCCCACGCTTCGCTGGTAGTACGCACTCAGCAAGGAGTGACACCGGGTTCCTGCGCGCAGCACTCGCAGTCGCTTGAAGCATTACTCTTTCATATACCGGGGCTGCGGATTGGCATGCCGGCCACGCCACAGGACGCGTATGACATGCTGCGGGCCGCTGTCGCCGACCCGGATCCTGTCATCATCTTCGAATCTCGCGCGCTGTATCAGATGTCCGGACCGGTGCAATTCCACGATACGCCCGAGCCGATCGGAGGCGCGCGTGTCCGTCACGACGGCAGCGACCTCGCCATCATCACGTGGGGAACGTGTGTCGACCTGGCAGCGCAGGCCGCTCGGCGAGCAAAGGAGTCCGGCACGTCCGTGCGCGTGCTCGACTTGAGATGGCTTTCACCGCTGGACGTTGACGCTATCGACGAGACAGTCGAAAGATGCGGAGGACGCGTTCTGATCCTGCATGAAGCCAATGTGTGCGGAGGTGTCGGCGCGGAGATCATGGCGGGCATCTGCGAGCGACAACCCGGGGCCATCGTACAGCGCCTCGGCTGCCCGAACATTCGCATGCCAGCCTCGCCGATTCTGCAAGCAGCGCTCACCCCAGGCGTCGAAACCATCCTGAAGGCGATCACCGACCTGTGCGCCAGCTCTGTTCGCTGAACGCCGCCATCCCTCAACATCGGGGCTCACTTTGGGAAGTTGCCCATCTCGCGCGCCGCGTCGCTGCGGCGCGCGCACCTTGGCCGGTGGCGACGGCGTTTTCGGCAAACTGGAGTGGCGGATTCATATCAGCTCACGTATTTGGTCGAGCAGCCGCGGCGAGTTTCGATCCTGCGGATCAGGCGACAAGGACCTCCTTGTTCACGCCAATGACTGGCAGATTGACGCTGGCAACCATGCGGCACTATCTTGGCTGACAAAAGCGGAAAGCGGAGCCAGGCTGGCTGGGCATACACCGCACTTTCGCGGCATCCAGAAACACGCGGCGGCATGGATTACCGCATTTAGGCCCAATGGTGCTTAGTCAACCGTCTTTGTCGCAGCGGATAGCGGATAGCGGTTGGCCAGAAATGAGCTAAATCCTGGCCTCCGTTCTGCCCTAACCGCTAACCGCCAACCACTGCAGGGCGCTAACTAAGTGCCATTGCATTTAGGCCGTCTATATAAGAGTCAGACGGCACGGAAACGTCATCTCAGACCCACAACAATGCCGAGCGCTGGCGAAATTCTCGAAGGCTTAGCGAACATCGCCGAGTCCTGGGGGGCGTTGGCGGTCCTTTGGCACATCTACTGCGGTTTGTTGGTTGCCTTCGCGCTGTTTGGCTTCCCTGCACACAATCGCTTGGTTGGTGCGCTCTTGATTCCGCTCTTGGCGTCGGTGAGCGTGTTGGCATGGGTCAGCGGGAATCCATTTAATGGCACAGCATTCGCGGCGCTATCGATAACTCTGGTTGCACTTCTTTGGAACTTGAGCAGGAGAGCAGCTGAACGGGCCCATCCCGCCTGGCGCTTGCTCGGCTTCTCGCTGGTGGCTTTTGGCTGGGCATATCCACACTTTCTAGAGGAAGCCCCTCCCTCTACGTACTTGTATGCGGCACCGCTCGGGCTAATTCCCTGCCCATCACTTTCGCTTGTGGTCGGTGTCACCATCATCTTCAGCGGCCTGGATTCACGGGCGTGGTCCCTGGTTCTGTCGTTCGCGGCGCTGTTCTACGGAGTGTTTGGGGCGGTGTATCTCGGCGTTACTATTGATTGGGTGCTGGCCGGAGGGGGAATTGGCTTGCTCGTACTCTCGATTCGCCGAGTAGTTGGCCGCATCGCACGTGACGTCTAGACACACGCGGCTGATGGTTGTCGGTTAGGGCGCGCATGCCTCACGCTTTGATGCGCGTTCCAGTCCGCGCGGGCCAGCGCGCGAGTCCCATCGCTGTAGGGCGCGAGCGCCCAAGATCAGAGCGGAATTTAACATTTGACGTTTCCGCAGAAACGCGCCGATCCCTCCTTATGCTTGTCAGCCACTGGAGTTTCTTGTCGTTTGGCACAGAAGCAGTCAATGGTGAAAGCAGCCCAACAAAACGCTGCACGCGGCCGCACCAAAACGCGGCGCGTGAGCAGAAGCGTTAGGGCAGGAGAATTCGTATGAAGGCGACTTCGGCCCGCGATCTTTATGAGAAACTGGCAGGCCGAACTGGTGGCGGGCCGTCGTATGGAAAGCCGGCATTGTCTTTCGATGCCGTTCGGAGTGAAGCCCACCAGAGCGACGCAATCGGTATAGACCACCCGCTGGATTTCAAACTGCCTCGCTGCCCGACGCGAATACAACTCGTTCGCTTCAATGCCCAATGCGTGGCAGTTGCTAGAGGTTCTGCGCCATTTGCGTAATGACTCATGGACTCGCCTGGCAACAATGGCCACGTGAATACCACACTTGCTATTTTTCTGGGCATCGTCATCACCCCGTGGAAGTTGGCCAGGCCACCTGGGAGTCGCGCTGTTTACCGGTCAATGGTTCGTAGAGATGGCTGCGTCGCGCGTCCGCGGCGGGCCGACAGTTCCACTGCTCTTCTGGTAAGATAGCCCGCCCACGGCGGCGCAGCTGGAACTCGGCAATATGGCTATTCCATGAAATGACGCCGTGGCGCCGACGGCGCGTGCGTATTTCGCCGCCCGCCGTAACACCCGCAAAAAAACGTAGTGCAACAGCTCAGGTTTGGGTTTGAACTACAAGAGTTAATGAAGGTCGATGGGGAAAGACATGCATCTGAATCGCTTCGCCGCTCTCGTCGCACTACTCATGTGCGCTCTCGGGTCACTTCTTAGCACGTCACACGCGATGCCTGCGTTCGCTCGCCAATACAACGTGAGCTGCGTGCTGTGCCATGACGCTTTCCCCAAGCTGAATGCGTATGGAGAGACCTTCGCCGCCATGAACTACCGCATGCCGCAGTGGCGCGACACGATGACCGACCTCGGCGACTCTCGACTGGCGTTGCCGAAGTCCTTACCGCTCGCGATCCGCGCGCAAGCATTCGCCCAGGGTCGCGATGGCGAAGACTTCGACGTTACGACCGGCCCGACGGGCAATGCCTCGAGCTTCGACTTCCAAGCGCCCTACCTGATCAAGCTTCTATCGAGCGCACCGCTGTCCGATCACATCACGTTCTATTTCTACGGAATCTTTGCGGAGAAAGGCGGCAACGGCGAAACGTTGATCGAGGATGCATGGTTTCGACATGATGATGTCTTCGGAACCGGTGTGGGAGCGCAGCTCGGGCAATTCCAAATTTCGGACCTCATGTTCCCGCGCGAAGTGCGGCTCACGTTCCAGGACTATTATGTGTATCGAGCCGCTGGCGTGACGTACGATCGCGGCGTCATCCTGGATCGCGGCTTCGGACCCGTCGATATTGCCGTCGGCGTCACGAACGGCAACGGGATCGAGCAGAACTTTCCGATCGACAGTCCCGGCTATCGGCGACCGGACCGTTTATTCGACAATGATTCCTCAAAGACGTATTTCGGCCGCGCCGGTTTTGCCGCAGGACCCGTGAACCTTGGTCTGTTCGGCCTGACGGGCGAGCAACGCAGCGCGACCGGCTTCGCAGGCAGTGCCACCGGAACACGCGATACGGACAAACGGATTCTTGGCGTGGACGCCTCCGGCTCCGTCATGGGCAAGGTGCATTGGTACGCACAGGCGCTCTGGAATTCCTGGGAAGACTTTCTCGATGCCACGCCGGGCGAAGACTACGACTGGTTCGGGGGCTTCGTGGGCGTCGACTATATCCATGACGAAAAATGGGCGTTCTCGGCCTTGTACAACTATACCGACGATGGCGACTTCGATGGCACCGGAACGATTTTCGAGGGCCTCAAGATCAACTCGCTGGCGCTCGGCGCCTCGTACTACTTCATGCGCAACGTGAAAGCGGTCTTCGAAATCAACATCGATCTGCTGAGCGAAGAACGCGGTGGTCCGCCGTTCGTGGGGCATCAGACGAAGGAACACTACGCATTGATCGGCTTCGACGCGGCGTACTGAAACTGACTCTGGAACCGGCGCCTGCAAGCTGCGGCAGGCGCCGGTCGGAGTACGCAGCTGTGCGACACATGGAAGTTCGTGTAGCCGGCTAGAAACTCGCGGTTAACGTCACGCGCATCGTGCGCGGCTCCACCGGGTGGAAATGAACATCGGCGACCGGCTGCGATTCGCCCGGAAGCTGAGACTCGTAGAAATACGTGATGTCGTTGTCGTCGCTGCCGAACACGTTGTAGACAGCAGTGGATATCTTGTAACGATTCGAGAAGCGGTAGCCGGCTTCGATGTTCACGATTGTCGTCGGCTTCGAGCGCACTGAATTGTCTTCTATCAGTGCAGCTTCCCCGAAGCGGCGAAACCGTGCGCCGCCAAACCAGCCGCTTGGATGGTCTATCGCCAGACCGAGCGACGCAACATTCTCGACCGCGCCCGGAATACGGTCACCGGCAGGATCAAAGCCGCCAAGAGCCGCGCGTGACCATGCCAGATCTGCATCGAGGATCAGCCAACTCACAGGGGACCAGATGACAGACGCCTCGATTCCGCGACGCTTGCTGGCACGACTGGCTTCCGTCGTACCGGCGTCGCCGATGAACACCAGCTCGGAATCCAGTTTCAAGGTCCACAGTGAAACGGTGATCTGCGCGTTCGAAGCAAGGGCCGTACGCATTCCGATATCGAACCCCATCGCATCGACCAGCGCATCCACCTGACCGACGGGCGTCAGGCCGTCGGTGGGATCCACGTTTATCGTCGTACCGCGAGCATCGTTGCTATGGAAGCCCTTACCTGCATTGAAGAAAAACTCTGTATTCCCCCATGGCCCGAGCACCAGGGTGAACTTGGGGCTGATGATCGAATCGCTCTTGCGCCCGGCATTGGCGGTTAGACCCGCGTTGACATCGAACTCGAATCGATCCGCGCGCAGCCCGAGAGTCGTTCGGACTCTGTCGTTCCAGCTCGTTGCGACGCTACCGTAGACGGCGTAGCTGGTTTGCTGAACTGCGTCCTCACGTATCGTCTGAAAGCGTTGCCGAGCGATCGTGCGATGCAGACCGACTTTCTTGATATCGTCATGTCGTAGTTGCACGCCCGTGGAGAGCTCCTGCTGGCGTCCGAGCCAGTCGGTAGATGTGCTCCACGACCAACTGCTTCCGTAGATCCGCCGCTGATCGATCTGCTGAAATTGATCGCCGTTCTCCGGATCGGTGAAGTACGAAAAGTTGGAAACGAGATCGAGGTCATAATCGACCGCATACAGCAGCAGCGAAGACCGGCCCGGGCCGAGCGAACCGCTCCACTCCGCCGACAGGCTGTACCGGTGAGAGGAGCCGCCGTCGGTGGGATCAACAGTTCCGAAGCGGTCGACGAGGCCGGCTTGCACTGCGCGCAAAGGAATCTGATCGGTCGAACGCCAATCGCCCTCGTAGCCTTGAACCGTGACGCCGAACAAACCGCGCTCGGTCTCACGGCTATAGCGTAGCAACCCATTGCGCTTACGATAGTTCTCCTCGAGCAGCCATGGGCCGTCGATGTGGGCGTAGTCCAGGGCCATGAGCAGCGCGCCGCCGCCCAGCTGCGGAGCAGCCGCCATAAGACCGCGCGCATAGCTGTCTTCGCCGGCTTCCAGTATCACTAACGGCGCCTCGAGCGTGCGGCGATACTCTATGTCGACCGCACCCGCGGCAGAGAAGTTGCCCGCCTCGGCGTAGTACGGCCCCTTGCTGTACTGGATCGACTGCACAAGCTCCGGTATGACGAAGTTTATGTCTGTGTAGCCTTGACCGTGGCCATGCGTAGGCATGTTGATGGGAACGCCGTCCACACTGGTCGCAAGATCGGTGCCGTGATCGAGGTTGAATCCGCGCAGAAAGTACTGATTTGCTTTGCCGTCGCCGCTGTGTTGCGTAACGATCAGCCCAGGCACGACTTCGAGCAGTTCGCCCGCACGCAATACGGGGCGCATATCCAGCTGCCCGGGTCCTACTACGCCTTGGCTTGCGGATAGTGGCGCGCCATGCAGCTGATCCAGCCGACCTAGCACGACAACCTCTTCGAGCACGGCCGTGGGCACCCCACCAGCCGATGCGACCGAGCCGCAGAAGGCGCTCACCATGGCGGCAATGACCGATTCAGCGAAGATCCATGGCGCTGATCTTCTCGAGCGCCGGGCTGATGTGCGACCAGGCACAGCGCCCGCGTTTCGCACCATCGATCGGGTAGCGACGCGGCCTTCCCGAACAGGCCCGCGACTTCTCACACGAGCTCTCCTACGAGTCTTCAATCGTATGGGCGGGGCTCAGACTAGGAGCCCGTCGACTTGGCAGTGGAATCGGACTGGGAGTCGACCGTTCTAATTGCGAACACAAATACTGCAATCGGCAGTATGAGCGTAGCCAGCCCCACAGCCAGCTCCCGCCCGTCGCTCCATTCGTCGACGACAGGCGAAATGATCTTCGCAATCCCAAATCCGGCAACCACCAGACTCAGACCGCCCAGCGACAAGCCCAGGATGCGCGATACGAGAAGCGCAGTGGCGTCGGCGCGCCGGAGCAGTCGCGCGATCCATAGACCATTGAGACCGTCCGCCGCCCACATCCCCATCGTGAAAGCGGCCCCGAGGATCAACGCGTCGAATGCGCCATCAAAACGCTGCGCCGTCAGAGCGAATAGCGCCGCCAGGCTCACCGTATCGAATGACAGCGCGAACAGCATTCCGATGCCCGCGATCACTAGCGGATGCCCGGCGCGAGCCAGCCCTCCCAACCAATGGCCTTTCAGACCACGTAGCGCCACGGTTTCGTCGGCCCTCGCGCTGAATACAGAATGCACATTCAGCAGCCCCAGAAACAATAAGGAGCCGATCGAGATCAGCGCGCCTGAAAGCGACAGCCAGCCGGGCACCTTCCATTGGTGCGCCAGCAGGCTCGCAGCAAATGCAACGACCATCACGACCGTTCCATGTCCCGCTGAAAACAAGGCACCGCACCAGTCCGCCAGCTTTGGCCGGCGATGCAGGTGAAGTCGCGTCATGCCCTGAATCGTCGTCAAGTGGTCAGCGTCAAAGCCATGCCTCAGGCCGAACACAAACGCGAGTAGGAGGATGTTGCTCCACGATTGAGTCAAGGATTCCAAATCACTACTCCTACTCAGTTATATCAGTGTGCAGTGCTGACGCCCGATGCAACTGCGCAGCTTGGGACGCAAGCTGCCGTTTCATCGATCGTTCTTGCTCACTTTACTGACCTGGCAGCCGCCCGTGCATGCGGAGCGAACGTCGGCGGTTTGGGTGCGGGCATTCCCGTTTCGGTTTCGCAGCGCGCCCGCAACGCCTCGATGGATTCGAAGCCGCGATCGAACAGCTTCTTCGGCGGACGCTGCGCCGCCATCTCCCGGCGCAAATTGGCCGTCGCCGTCTCGTCCACGGTGGACTCGTCCTTCATCACCACCCCGTAGCGACGGGCACCTTCGATCGTGACCAGACCGGCCTCAACGTCGAAGCGCACTTTCTCGATCTCTCTCTCCAGAGGATCGCCGCAACCGCCTCCCCCCCAGGTGTCGGCCAGCAGCAGATCGCCCGCTTCCACCTTGACACGATCGACCTTCGCGGGCAGCAACTCCTGCGAGCCGTCCACGCGAATCAACACCCTCTTGCTACGTGCACCCGGCTCGCCGCCGTTCACGCCCCACGGATACGTGAGCCAGCGATCATCGTGGATTGAAATCTCGCCTGGCTCCAGGAAGCGGTAGCCGATTCGCAGGCCATTGCCGCCGCGGAACTTCCCTGCGCCACCAGTATCCGCAATGGTTTCGTAGGTTTCTATGCACAGCGGAAAATAGCTTTCCAGAAATTCGTTTGGCACGTTGGTGAACGACGGCCATAGGGAGTGTCCATCCGGCCCGTCACCACTTGGCTTGCCCGGAATGCCGCCGAAAGTGATCTGGAACAGCTGATACCAGTCCCCGTTCTTGTCGTACCCCGAGTACATCAGATGCGGGCTGTCGGAGAACCCTGCGCCGCACAGGAAATCCGGGTTGCCCTGACCGAGCAGCCCCGCGAGGATGTCGAAGATTCGCCCCAGCGCATGCGTGCGGCATGACAACGCCGCAGGTTTCAAGGGCTTGAGCAGCGTCGCCGGCGGGATACGCACCTCCATGAGGTCGTAGAACCCGTCGTTGAACAGAATCTGCGGGTCGAAAACCATGATCATGTAGATACCCGCGAACATCTTGAACATCTCTTCGTTCAACAGGAAGTTGATCGAGGAGATCGACTGCGGGTCAGTGCCGCTGAAATCGAAGATGCACTTATCGCCCTCGCGCCACATGGAGCACACGATGCGATACGGCCCCATCCCCAGGCCGTCGTCGCAGATGTAGTCCTCGAAGCTCTGCTTCGCCTCAGGCACGTTACGCCGAATCAGCTCACGCATCGCGCGTTTGTTCCGATCGAGCATCGCCTGCATGGCCGAGTAGAAAACGTCATCCCCAAACCGATTGGCGATCTCGATGCAGCGTCTCGCGGCGGTTCGAAGCGCTGCGACGATCGCGTTGAAATCCGAGCGATTCCAGTGCGGCAGGCGGCATTGATGCAGAATCACGCGCAGCACGTCCGACTGCAGCTCGCCGTTGCGGTAGATCTTCAGTGGTGGCACGACCACGCCTTCTTCATATATCTGTCGCGCATCGGTCGGCAGGGAGCCCGGCACTTTGCCGCCGACATCGGTCATGTGGCCAAACATCGCCGACCAGGCGATCAGCCGGCCGTCCTTGAAGACCGGCATGAGCAGCAGCCAATCGTTTGCATGACTGATCGCGCCGTTCACCGAGTACGGATCGGACGTAAAAAAGATGTCGCCCTCTTCGATCGTATCGTCCATACCCTGCATGAAGCCGTGAATGAACGAGCCGAACTGGCCGACGACCATCTTGCCCTCGGAGTTGGCGATCATCGGAAACTCATCGTGCTGTTCACGGATGCCAGGCGACATGGCCGTGCGGAACAGCACTGTATCCATTTCAAAACGTGCGTTGCGCAGCGCGCTCTCAATGATGTCTATCGTTACCGTATCGACGGCAACCTTGTTGAACGGCGTCGTGTTGGTCTGTACGAGCTTGGTGAACATCGCTATGTACCTTGAGTCCGGAGGCGGCGTGAACGGATGGCTACTACTTCGTGCGTTTGCCAGGCTTCACCTGGTAGCCGTCCGGATAGATCAGAATATTGCCGAAGGCGTCGATCGCGCCGTAGTGACCGGGCAGGATCACGGTCGTGGAGTCCATCTCCATCACGATCGCAGGCCCCGCCACTTTGTTTCCGGCTTTGAGTTTCGTGCGCTGATAGACCGATGCGGTCTGCTCGGTGCCTTCCATGAAAACCGTTTGTTTTCCCACCACTGCGGCGCTCGCATCCGCGGAACCCTGCGCCAGCGCGGGCCGCTGCACCGTCGCGCCCTTGCCGCTCACGGCGGCACGCAACGTCACGAGCTCATGATCGAGATCCAGCGCAAAAGTGAACAGCCGTTTGTGTTCCTCGTCGAACTTTCTCGAAATCACGTCGAGACCTTCCTTCTTCAGGCTCTCCAGGTCGACGCTGACCGTAAGCCGCAGTCCCTGACCTCGGTAGCGCAGATCCACCTCGTAGGTCGTGCGCATTTCTGCTTCATCGACGCTCTCAGCCGCCAATAGCCCCTTCGAAGCCTCATCTGCCAGGCTTTGCAGGATCTCCGCAACCTCCAGCGCACTCGTCTCTTTGAAGGCGCGCACGTAGGTTCGCGAACGTTCATCGCGAATCGCTGTAGTCACGTCGCCCAAAGCGCACAGCACGCCGGGCCCCGGCGGGATGATGGAAGGCCAGGAACCCAGCAGCTTCGAGAGTGCATTGGCGTGCAAGGGACCCGCCCCGCCGAACGCCATGAGTGCGTAGTCCCGCGGATCATGACCCTGCTCCACCGAAACCAATCGCAGTGCGCCGGTCATGTTTTCGTTGACGATGTTGTAAATGCCCTCGGCCGCCTGGTGCGCCGTCAGGCCAAGCGCGTCACCCACCTTCTGCACCGCCGCCTTCGCGAGATCACGATCGAGCGGCAGATCTCCGCCCAGGCGCTGTTGTTCCGGTATATAGCCAAGCACGACGTTCGCATCGGTGACGGTCGGTTCTGTGCCCCCGCGCCCATAAGCAGCAGGACCTGGATCGGCGCCCGCGCTTTGCGGACCGACACGCAGCGCCTTCGTCAGCTCGGGCACGTGGGCGATCGAGCCGCCGCCCGCCCCCACGGTGCGAATGTCAACGGAGGAAGCACGTACCGTCACATCGCCCACCGTCGTCTCACGACGCAGCTGCGCCTGACCGTTCTGGATCAACGCCACGTCAGTCGAGGTGCCGCCCACATCGAGCGTCAGCACGTTGGGAAAGCCAGCCTGTCTTGCTATCGACGCCGCACCCGATACCCCACCCGCCGGACCTGACATCAGCAGATTTACGGGGAATTCCTCCGCCGCACGTGCCGGGGCCAGCCCGCCGTCCGAGCGCAGAATGTGCAACCTCACCTGGCGTGCATTGGTCTCGAGTTTAGATGTGAGGTTCTTCACGTAGCGCTGTACGCGCGGACGTACATACGAGTTAGCGACTGTCGTCACGGCGCGCTCGTACTCCTGCATCTCCGGCGCGACTTCGCACGACAACGACACCGGCACTCCCGGCAGCTCTTCCGCTGCGATTTCGCCAACGCGTCGTTCATGTACATCGTTTGCAAATGAGTTGATCAGGCATACGGTGAGCGCCTCGATATTCTTGTTTTTCAGACCACGCAGGCTCTCCCGCAACTTCCCCTCATCAAGTGCCTCGCGCACCTCGCCCTTCGCGCTGATGCGCTCGTGCGCTTCGATCGTGCAGGCGAGCGGCGCCATCGGCAGGCTCTTGTTGTAGACGATCCAGCCGCCCAGGCCGCCCGGCACAAAGGATCGTGCAATCTGCAGCACCTGGCGGTAACCGCGTGTTGTCACGAGTCCGCACTTGGCGCCCGTGTTCGTAAGCACCGTATTCGTCGCGACCGTGGTGCCGTGCATTACGGAGTCGATCTGCGAGGGGGAGATACCCGCTCGCTCGCAGATTCGCGCAATGCCGTTCAACACACCAATCGACTGATCCGCCGGCGTGCTTGACACCTTCGCCGACCACGCGTCGCCTTTGGTGTCGTCCACCAGCAGCAAATCCGTGAACGTGCCGCCTACATCTACGCCCAATCGATAACTCATGTGATCACCCGTGTGAACTGAACTTTTCTATAACAAGCTCTTGTTTCAGAGACTCGACCGTGGAAAGCCGCCTGACTTCAAGAGCATCGCGGGCAAAGTCTTCCCCAGAGATTCCTGCAGCCATTCGCTCGTCTGCAGCAGCGCGCGCAAGGACAGTCCCGTCTCGACGCCGCTGCGTTCGAGCAGATACTGAAGATCCTCGGTAGCGATGTTACCCGTGGCCGCCGGCGCGAATGGACAACCTCCGATGCCGCCAATGCTCGCATCAAGGGCGGCAGCGCCCGCCTGCAGCGCCGCCCAGGCATTCGCGATTCCGGTGTTACGTGTGTTGTGGAAATGCGCGCGCAGCGCGATCCCGGGCAGCAATTCGCGCATGCGTCCGAACAACTCGCTTACCTGGGCTGGAACCGCTACGCCGATGCTGTCGGCGAACGCGATCTCGCACGGCTCACCTTCCGCTGCGCGCTGCGCTATATCCAGTACGCGGGTCAACGGGACTTCGCCTTCGAACGGACAACCGAACGCCGCTGCGATCGTGACCTGCGCCCGGACTCCGCTACGGCGCGCCGCTGCTGCAATCTCGAGCCAATTGTCGACGGACTCTTGCGTGGGCACACCCTGATTGCGACGGTTGAATGTATCGCTAGCTACGATCACCATGCCGATCTCGTCGCAGCCTGCCGCAACGGCGCGCTCGACGCCCCTGCGATTCAATACCAGTCCGGTGTAAGTGACGTCCGCACGGCGCGGTACCCCCGCCAGCACCGCTTCGGCATCGGCCATCTGCGGCACTTTCTTCGGATTCACGAAGCTCGCCGCCTCGAGCCGTCTGACGCCGGCCGCAATGAGGCGCTCGATGAGAGCGATCTTCTGCTCCGTGGGGAGCACAATGCTTTCGCTCTGCAGCCCGTCGCGGAGTCCGACTTCCACGATCTCTATCTTTCTAGCCATGCTCACGCTCATTTCACTGGCGGCAGTAACTCGATTGCGTCATTCAAGCTGATGACTTCTGCATACTTCGCCTGCAGGTCATACAGGTTCGCTTCGTGGGTAGCCGATTGACGGTCGCCTACCGCGTCGCGAACAACCAGCGGTATGAACCCGTGCTGACAAGCGTCCACGGCCGTCGCGCGGATGCAGCCACTTGTGCTGACGCCAGCAATCAGCAACGTGTCGACCCGAAGGGCCGTCAACATCGAAGCGAGCGACGTCCCGAAGAAGGCGCTGGCGTACTGCTTCGAGATCACCGTCTCGCCGGGAATGGGTTCAAGCGCTGGATCGAAGCGTGCAAGCTCCGGATCGGCGCCAACCTCGAAGCAGCGCAGCGCTGGCACTTTGCGGAAAAACACGCCGCCGTCTCGTCCGCCCGCCTGATAACGCACGTTCGTGTGTACGATCGGGATGGCCGCCGCCCTGGCAACTCGCAACAGACGAGCGCAGGCGTCTCTCGCGCTCGCCACATCGGCGTACAACGGCGAACCCGGCGTGAGGTACGCAAGCACGAAATCCACGATCACCAGTGCTGGTTGCGCTCCGGCTTGAAGCACACCGTCGAAACCGCGGCTTTCGTGGCTGACCTGGGGCGTGCTCACGATCAAATCACCTTGCGCGCCTTCAGCTCTTCATACCGCTCGCGCGCAATGCCAAGCAGGTCGAGATAGACCTCATCGTTGTGCTGTCCCAGTGTGGGACTCGGCAGGCGCACACTGCCCGGAGATTCGGACAGCTTCGGCGCGACGTTCTGCATACGCAGCTCGCCGAACTCCGGGTGCGGCACGGATACAATGGCCTCACGCGCTTGAAAATGCGGATCGGCCAGCATCTCAGGCGCCCGATAGATCAGTCCCGCAGGCACGCCATGCTGGTCCATGAGATCCAGGACCTGGCTCGTGCTCAGCGTCTGAGTCCAGCGCTCGATGAGCGCATCGAGCTCCGCCTGATTCTCGCCGCGCGCACTATGCGTCGCATAGCGTGGATCGCTCGCGAGCTCAGGCTGGCCCATCGCCTCGGCCAGCCGGCCGAACACAGTATCCTGGTTGCCGGCGATGAGCACGAGTCCATCGAGCGTCTTGTAGACATTGGACGGCGCAACGTTGGGTAGGATGGCGCCAGTACGCTCGCGAATCAGTCCGAGCTTGTCGTATTCCGTCACCAGGGATTCCATCATATTGAGTACAGCTTCGTAGATCGCCGAATCCACCACCTGTCCGCGACCTGTCACGTGCCTGTGATGTAGAGCCATGAGCGCCCCATTGCAGGCGAATGTCGCTGCGAGCGAGTCTCCGATCGAGATGCCCATACGCGAAGGCGGCGTGCTCGGGTCTCCAACCACATAGCGAAGACCGCCCATGGCTTCGCCGATGGCGCCGAACCCCGCTCTTCTCGAGTAGGGCCCGGTTTGCCCGTAGCCCGACACGCGAACCATGATCAGACGGGGATTGATGGCGGAGAGCTCCGGCCAACCCAGACCCCATTTCTCCATGGTGCCGGGTCGGAAGTTCTCGATCAGAAAATCCGCCTTCTCGACCAGCGACCTGAGCAGCGCCTGACCTTCCGCCTGACGCAGGTCCAGAGTAATCGCCTTCTTGTTGCGGGCGACAACCGGCCACCACAGCGAGCTGCCATTGAGTTTCTTGCGACCCCACGCGCGCATCGGGTCGCCCTTGCCCGGCGGTTCGACCTTGATGACTTCGGCACCGAAGTCGCCGAGCAACTGGCCGCAGAACGGACCCGCGAGCAGCGTGCCCAGTTCGATGACGCGAAGGCCGGATAGCGGGCCGTTCTTTTCAGTCACGTCTTGTTCCCATCCAAGAGCAGAAATTTCACATTCAATCCAGCGCGCCCGCGCGATCCTGGTCCGGATCCCGCGGGCCGCCCGGTCCTATTTGGCGGCGCGAGACGTTTCTTCAATGAAACTTTTGCTCAACGCTGTCTTCAGGACCTTCCCTCCGGCATTCTTCGGGAGCGAAGCAACGAAGCGGTAGTGTTTCGGCACCTTGTAGCCTGAAAGCATCTCGCGGCAATGCTGCTGCAACTCGTCCGCACTCACGTGCATGCCCTGTCGAACGACCAAGAAGGCGCACAAAGCCTCGCCGAAGTACTCGTCCGGAGTTCCCACGACCGCCGCCTCGAGTAGTGCAGGATGTCGATGCAGCACTTCCTCCACTTCGCGTGGATACACGTTGAATCCTCCGGTCACGACCATGTCCTTCTTGCGATCTACGATGTAGTGAAATCCATCTTCGTCGCGGCGTGCGAGATCGCCAGCGGTCACCCAGCCATCCCGCAGTGCCTTCGCGGTCTCTTCCGGCTGATTCCAGTAACCATTGAACACATAGGGCGAGCGCGAGAAGAGCTCCCCCACTTCGCCCGGGCCTACTTCGCGCCCGTCGTCATCCAGCAAGCGAATGCAGTTCAGCGCGAAGGCCGGCCCGACGCTCTGGCGCTTGATCAGTTGGAATCGTGGTCGAAGATTCGTCACGATACCCGCTTCGGTCGAGCCGTAGGTTTCGTGCAGGAGGCCCTCTCCCCAGTATGCTACGATCTTCTCCTTCGTGGTCTGCGGCAATGCCGAAGCGTTCGAGATGATCGACTTCAGGGTGGTCGCCTTGCCGCGATATCGATCGAGCTGCGACTTCTCGGCGGCGAAAATCGCGTGGAAATGAGTGGGCACCATGAACACGCTCGTAAACGGCTCGCTCGCCAGCGTCGCCACGACTTCCATCGGGTCGAAGGACGGCAGAATCTTGACCGTCCCGCCAAAGAAGACGCTGGCCATGATGAATGCGAATCCGGCGCCATGCGCCATCGGTGCGATGCCAAGTTGATAGTCGTCGGGCCCGTAGCAACCGTACTCCATCGCCATCGCATGGAATGTCAGCACCCGTGAGCGATGACTGATGAGGATTCCCTTCGGTTTCCCCGTCGTTCCCGAGCTGTACACGAGAGCAAACGGATCGGTTTCCTCGATATCGGGCACAGGGGAACATTCCGGCGCGTCACGCAACAGCCCCTCGTACTCCTCGCCGAGAATGATGATGCGCTCGACCGTCTTGAAACGCGCCTCGTGCGCCGCGCCGGCGAGCTGGCTGTGCACGAACAGAACACGAGCCTCACAGTCATCGCAGGCCGCCGCTAGCTCGTGCGCCGTGGACCGCGCATTCAGAGTGGCGACAATCAGGCCTGCGTCAGCCAAACCGGCGACAAGCTCGAGATACTCGGCGCAATTTGGAGCGAATACCGCCACCCGATCGCCTTTGCGCAGGCCAAGAGATCGCGCTAGACCACACACACGCCTGACGCGGGTTGCGAGCTCCGCGTAGGTGCGTGTGATCTGGCCGAACAACAGCGCGGGCTTGCTCGGAAAGCGCAGCGCGACCGCGTGGAGCCCGCTCGACAGCAAGAGCGGATCGCACCGCCGATTAGGTGCGGTCATTGGCGTCTCCGCACGGCGCCCGGCAGGCGTGTAAACAGCTTGAGCGCGTTGTCTCGCATCAGACGCCGATGAGATGAGCTCTCCAGCCCCAACGCGGCGACTTCCGCAACAGCGCGTTCCGGATCGATGACCGGCCAATCGGTGCCAAAAAGCACTTTGTGACTGCCGTAGGTGTTGGCGTAGTGAACGAACTCCTTGGGCCAGTGCTTCGGGGCGTAGGCGTCGCCGGCGAGATAGACGTTCTCGTGCTTCCATGCCATGGAGATGGCTTCCTGCGTCCACGGGACGCCGATATGGATGCCAATCAGCTTCAGTGTGGGAAAATCGATAGCGACCGTATCGAGGGTAATGGGCTTTGCGACGGAGGGCAGCCGACGCTCGGAGGAGTACACCAGGTTGTGCCCGATCTGCATCATGATCGGCACGTCCAGTTCGGCGCAACGCGCGTATATGGGGTAGTACTTGGCGTGATCGGGAGCGAGCGCGAACCAATGTGGATACAGATGAGCGCCGACGAAGCCCATCTCGTTGATGGCTCGATCCAGATCTTTGAGCTGCTCGATCCCGCGAGTGGGATCTACACCCGCCAGTCCGGAAAAGCGATCCGGGTACTTCGCGCAGACTTTCGCGACTCTCTCGTAAGGTACTTCAAAGCTACCCCTTACCCTGAGATCGCCGGCGCGCACCGCGATGAGCAGCGACCGCTCGATCCCGGCACGGTCCATCTTGCGCAGGTACTGCGACACGGGAACACCGCCCCACAAGCGCCGATCCATACGCACCTGGCGCTTGAAAGCTTCATCGATACCCGTTTGATTCTTCTTGACTGATTCGGGGTCGTACAGATTGCAGACAATATCTATGTACCCGGACATTTCTATCTTCGTCGGTGTGTGGTCAATGCCTGGAGCGGCTGAAATGGATGTGTCTTCACAGTCCCAGCGCGCCAGGGTTCATCAAATTGTTGGGATCGAGCTGCTGCTTGATGGCGCGAAGCGCCTGAGCCGCCTCGCCTTGCCTGCCTTTCATGTATGGGTAGCACTTGCCGATCTGGAAGTGGATGGACCCTACGGCGGAGAATATCTCCCGTATCTGCTCACGCAGCTCGGCCACGAGACGACGCCCATTCAGGTTCTCGGGATACTTGGGCAATTGCCCGATGAATTCCGCCGAGAGATAACGCCTGTGATACGCGGTCAACTCGTCTTCCCAATAGAAGACGGGCTCATAAAGAAATGCGTGCGTGCCGAGCGTCATGAACATGGCGCCATTCGTTACCCGCTCCCGTTTCATTCGCTCGGCGTTCGCCGCGTACAACCGAGTGATGCGCGAATGGAACTCGCTGACCGCCGAGAACGGCATGACCCCGTGCTGCGGAGCCCAGCGCTCGCCGCGGGGTCCGATCATGACATTCAACGGCACGAAGGGCGCGGCCCGAATCACCGTTGGAATCGTGTTCGCAGTCTCCCGCCCGTAACCTTTGACTGCACGGCGAACCACAGCGAGCTTCGACCTGATCTCCGCCTTCGAGACACCTTCTACGGTGAAGTGCGTCGAATAGGCCCAACCCGACAGGAATCTCTTGCCGGCAGCTGCCATGCTGGCGAGCCTTGCGGCGGCCTCGAGAGGATTGCGGGACGCGCGTGCGACCCGAATCGCGGAAGCGATCGCGTCCTTGACCGTCACTTCGCCCATCTGGCCCTGCTGCAGCTTCGGATCCAGCCCGAAATTGTCCGAGGCAACATTGCTGCGTGCGACGGCCGCCAGACCCGCCGCCATCGCCTCGAACGTTTCAAACCCGAAGGACGCGGCGCCGAACACCTCCGGTTCTGGAATCAACCGCAAAGTAATCGTCACCTTGATTCCGAGCGCACCTGAGTCGCCGCAAAAAAGTCCGGTCAGATCGGGGCCATACCATCGATAGAACGGTTTCCCATTCTCGATCGCGTGACTGCCCGTGCGCAGCACTTCGCCATTCGCCAGCACGACCTCGAAACCGAGAATCGAGTCGGCGGAAATCCCATACGCGCCGGAGCCGAGGCTCGCCGCGTTTTGCGAAGCGCCGCCACCGACTGTCGATGCAAAACCGGAGAATGGCCCCCAGAACGGGGTTCGCAATTTCTTTTTGCTCAGCGCCTCGCGCAAAGCGTTCCATGTGACGCCCGCTTCGACAGTCACGTACATGTCGCGCTCGTTGATTTCGAGGATGCGGTTCAGCCGTGAGGTGTCGATGATGAGTGAGTTACGTGTAGACGGCAGATGGCTCGCGGTATAGGACGCGGCTCCACCGCGCGTGACGATGGCAATCTTGCGCCGAGCGGCGACCCGTACGATCGACTGCACCTCCGCGACCGTTTCCGGAAGAGCAACTGCGATGGGCGTCTCGCCGGCTCCATAGACGTCCATCGCGAAGTACTCGCGGTCCGCTTTCGAGGTCAGCAGGCGCGCCGCACCGACAACCTGCTCCAGCTCATCCAGTACGGCGACATCTGCTGCTAGTGTCATGTTCATGGCGAAACTATCGACCGGTCTAGAACGGACGCTGTATGACGCCGAGCGCGCTCATCGCGACGACCGCCGCATACAGGGCGAGCACTACTGCGCAGCAGCGATTGATGCTTGTCCTCAGAGCACTTTCCTGCGCGTCACTGCCACCTCCTGGAGCAGCCATGGCGAGCAGCGTCTGGATAACCGGGCGGAAAGTGAGATCGATCCCGATGGAGAGAAAGAAGATCACCCCGAACAGAATGATCTTGATCGCGAGCCAGTCGGGGACCCCGTCGCCTCCGAGTAGCGTTGATCCCCAGCCCATCAAGGCAAGCCCAGCGAGCGCCAGGCCGATGTTCTGGATTTTTCCAATCAATGCAGCAACGGGCGTGTCATGCCGACGGTAGGCCGTGATGATCGCGAAGCACCAGACGAGCGCTATCGACCACAACGCCCCGAGCACCGCGTCGTCGATGTGGAGCCCCCACCGCGCTCTGGCCAGCATCGCACCGACCGGAAACATCAGAGCCGAGCACAGACGCGGCATGACATCGAGCAGAGCACCCAATTGCAGGAGCAGAAATCGCTCGCTCAAGGGTCGACCGCGCTTTTTCACCCAGAGCGCGGAAACGAATACGCCGACATCCGTACCCAGCCAGAACACCAGCAGCAGGATGTGGACGAGAACGAGCAACGAGTACGAATCAGTCATGTCCTGGGTCTTTCCTGAGAAGCCGATCTGAGAAGAAGCGTCCGGTCCGTCATGCCTGCCTCTTCGCGCTGGCGACGTCCTTGCCCTCGAAGAAATCCATCATCGATCGGCTCAGCTCCGTTACATCGGAGGTCGGCCGGATCGTGACACTGCCGCCGATGGGCGCAGCGCCCTTGAGTGCATCCGCTGCCTGGGACCCGATCAGCACAGGGCAACGCACCTGCTTCAGCTTCTCCAGCACCGGGTAGGTGAAATGCGCCAGATGCACCGCTTGATAGATGTCGATGCACTTGAAGAGATCCATCACTCGCCGATGTATCACTTCGGGCGCAATGTCCGGCTCTGAATCGCGCCGGATGTGCTCGCGTGTTCGCTTGTACCAGGGCTCGAAGAGCTCCTGGTCGCGAAGCATGTTCCACGCCTTGATCAGGTGAGCGCCGTACTCTTCGAGCTCGATCGCCGGGGCGTAAAGCTCGATGTACTCCTGCCGCCGGGCGTCATCGAGAATCGCCATGGTCGGCGCTGCCACGTGCTTGACCAGTCCGGGCTCCTGACAGGCGAGCTCGACAGCGACATAACCGCCGCCCTGATGCCCGAACAGCTCCACTTCATCGTAGCCGGCCGCCCTGATAGCCTGACCGAGCATGCGAGCCTGAGTTTCGACACTGATCTCGGTGCCGCCGGAATCCGACTCGCCGTTCCCGGGCAGATCCACCGCCAGCAAGGGCCGCCTTCCAATCAACGGCTGCATGTATCGGTCCATCGACAGACTGGATTCGACGCTCGGGTGAACCATCACGATCGGCCGCCCCTCGCCCTCGGTGCTTCGTCGACAGTAGATCGAGACGCCGTTCACTTGCAGGTAGTCCGCCCAGATGCGACCTGGCATGGGCTTCGCGGAACGGTTCGCGACATTGGGTTGCGGCGAGGGGTGTGCGAGCAGCGTCTGGATCGTCAATGCCCTGCTCTGCGCATCAGTCTCGGGCCGTCGGGTCAAGACATTGGCGGGAACCGGCGGCAGCGCGTCCATGCAGGGATTCAGCACGTCCGTCCTGGTGGTCGTGATAACCGTATTCGCCCTTGTAGTCCGCACCGCCTGCGCACAGTCGAACGTGAAGGCGGCTCGATAGGCTTTCCGGTAGGCGTCGCCCGCACGCATCAACTCCATGAGCCAGTCATGCAGCACTGCCGGCGGTGGCAGATCCATTTCGATGCGGCTGGCTGTGTCTTTGCGATACCAAGGGAAGAAAATGACCTGCTCGCGCATTCGCGCCCAGGCCCATGTCAGGTGCGAACCCGACCAGTCGCAGCCAAGTGGGGTGAAGTAGTTGGCGAGTATTTCCTCCCGCTGCAGGTCTCCCAGATGCACGTAACCGTCGGTCACACCAACCGTGACCCGCTCTGGATGAAGTAGCCCCAACGCAAGCGCGCAGACCCCGCCGGTGTGGAAACCGTAGACAGGCGCCGACTCGATTGCCAATTCGGTCATGAACTCGCTCAACGCACTCGCGAATTCCTCCATGCGCGGCTCATCGCGGTCCGGCAGAGGATCCGACAGGCCGTTGCCGGGCGTGTCCGGCGCAATCACCGTCCGCCCCAGCGCTGCGATCTCAGCGATCAATCCGAGGTACTCGCGTGAAGACGCTGGCGACTGATGCAGCAGGATGACAGGAGAGCCCTCGCCGCAACGTCGATAGTGAACTTGCCGGCGCCCCCCGACCGTGGCGAAATGTCGCGTAATTCTCTGCGTTGTGCCAACACTCATCACTCGGCGACCTCGCGACCAGAACGAAGATTCGGAAGCATCATGGCGGCGCCTGCCGCGATCAGCAGCAGCGGCGCAATCGCAAACGACAATGCGACCTGCCAACCGTAGGCACCAACCACGAAGGGAACGATCATCGGATAAACCGCAAAGCCGATGCTGAGGGGCGCCGATCCACAGACCGCATACGCCGTGGTGCGGATCCGGGTCGGAAACAGCTCCGTCAGCAGTGTTGCGATCACGCCATTTGCGCCGAAAAAGAAACTCGTCGTGAGTATGAACAGCGCTTTGTCCTGCCAGGGCTCGCGAGGGATCCACAACAGCGCAACCAGCGAAAGGCTCCCCAGCAGGAGCCAGAGCGCCAGCGTGTTTCTACGAGTCGTCACGTACTCACCGACAAACGCTGCAGCGAGATAGCCGAGGGCGCCGATGCCGGTCGACAACCCCACCAGATACGCGGCTTGCGAAGGTGTATAGCCGCGAGCCTGCGTGAAGAAAGTAGGAAAAAAGAAAGCAGTGCCCGCGTAGGCGCAGCCGTAAGTGAAGAACACGACCGCGCAGGTAATTGCGGTTCGTCGATATTGCGGGCCAAACAGCTCCGCAACGTTGCCACGCCCTTCACTCTTCGGGGATGCCGCAGCGGACCGAGCACTCGCAGGCGCCGCAAAGCGACGGCTCTCGGGCATTTTCCAGCCGATCAGCAACGCCAGCGGTATGACAGCGAAGCCCATCATGAAGAGCGCGCGCCATCCTTGCGTCGCAAGCAGCGGCGCAGCAAGCAGCGACGCCAGAAACCATCCCAAAGGATAGGCGCACTGCAGGGCGCCTATCAGCATACCCCGGTGCCGCGCGGAAGCGGCTTCGGCGACATAGGCCGCCGTTACCGGTGCGAGTCCGGCGCTCAGGCCGAAGGCCAGCGCCCTGAATACCGTCAGCGTCTCGAGCGAGTGCGCGAACGCCTGCATCCCCACAAAGAAGGCTGAGACAGCCAACAGTGTCACCAATGTGACTCGACGACCGTAGCGATCGGCCGCCATGCCGGCGAACGACACCAGCACCGCGGCGATCGCAAAGGACACTGCAAGGATGTACCCGACGGCGGTCAGCTCGGCGCCGAATTCCTTCAGGATATCCGGCACCGCGTACCCGAACAGCGATTGATCGAAGTTACTGATCGCCCAGACGACCAGCGAGAACACGATAATTCTATATCGCTCGCTCGCTGGCGCGGCGACGCCGTCCACTACGTGGATCGGCGCAGCGCTCAACTTGGTAATTTGTTGACTGGTCACGTCAGGTAACTGCATCCGGGATTCAGACTGAGCCGGCGATCACATCCGGTAGCGAAGGGACAACAGCCATTCCCGTGGCGGCAGCGTGAAGAAGCCACCCAGATCGCGACTCCCGGTGTTGATGTCCCTGCGGTCCTGCAGATTGCGCCCGGTCAAGCGCACCTCCCAGTTGTCCGCAAACTCCAGGCCAATGTAGCCATTGGTTCGGTCATATGGGCTGACTGTAAAGTCATTGGTCGGCGTCACCACGTATTCGGCGGAACGGAAGTAGTCCATACCGACGAGCAGGCGCGCATTCCTCTCGCCCAACGGCAGGTCACGCTGATAATCGAATCCCGCGGAGAAGGTCACCCAAGGGATCTGCGGCACTCTCGGCTTGCTCACGCCGTACAGACCCAGCGCCGCCGCCGGCGCAGCCGACGGATCGAGTTTGGTGTACCGCCCCGACAGGAACGACGGATTCAGGAACAAAGTCAACCCGTTCGTCGGGATCGCCGTGATCTCGAGCTCGAGGCCTTCGATCGTCGCGTCGCCGACGTTCTGCACCGGGAAGGCGGGGATCCCGTCGACGAACACCGTCGCATTCAACGCGAGGTCTTCGGCCTTTTCGTAGAAGTAAGCCGCGTTCACGCGCAGTCTCTGACTGAAGAACTCGGCCTTCATGCCCACCTCATAGGTCCAGTTGCTTTCCGGACCATATGCAGATCTCGCGCCGCTCAGATCGGTGATATTGATTCCGTTGTATCCGCCCGACTTGAAGCCCTTCGCTGCGGACGTGTAGAGCAGCATGGAATCGATGCTGCCTCCGACCGGAACGACGTAGTCCAGGCCGGCCTTCGGCGTCCATTCCGAGTATGTGTTCTCCAACGCTACAGGCGAGGTGAACCCGCCGAACGGTGCGAGCTGCACCATGCTGGCGTCGAAGCTCTTATCGTCCTGCGTCCAGCGTGCGCCGAGTGTTGCGCTCAGCGAATCCGTGATCTCGTATTCGAGCTGACCAAACACCGAGATCGACTCGGTTTCGATGTCCACGACGCTCGTGCTGGCCGGGCCGAAGTAGTACCACGCCCAATCTTGCGTCGCGGTTTCGTTGAGATAGTAGACGCCCACGATGTACTGCAGCGTACCGCTCAAAGCCGAACCATGGATGTGCAGTTCCTGCGTAAACTGGTCGGCGTCCACGTCACTTGCACCACGTACGAAACCGAGGCCATTCATATCGTTCGTGTAATAGTCCTCGGTGCCGACATAGCCGGAAATCGAGCGCAACGTTGCATCGCCAAAGTCGTACGACATGGTCAACCCTGCGATCGTTTGCGTCGTTTCGCCGACCGAGTTGGGCTTCATGAGAGGCATCGGTTCCGTCAGCGACGGCGTGCCGATTCGGTAGTACCCGAGCGTCGGAACAATGTCATCGGACGTGAAAGTCTGGTTGGCGGCCCTACCGGGCGTCGTGCCAGGCACGAGCTGCGTTGCGTCGTTCTTGCTGTCGACGTATGACACAAACGCAACCGCGTCGAAGCCGTTGCCAGGCATGTAGTGGACCTTGGCCCGCGCCGCGATGTTCTCATTCAAGCCCACGTCCTTGTTCGTGGCCACGTTTCGCCATTGGCCATCCTTGGTGTTGTAAATCGCGGAGAGCGACGCCCCCCAGGTGTCCGACAACGGCCCACCGACACTGAACCCGGCGCGGAGCTGATCGGCATTGCCGGCGCCGAGCTCGGCGTTCAGCCACGATTCGGCCCCCGGGGTGCGGGTCGTGAACTTCAACGCACCGCTCAGCGTATTCCGTCCGTACAGCGTACCTTGAGGGCCGCGCAGTACCTCAATGCTCTCGAGGTCTCCGAACTGAACGTTGTTGCCATTCATGCGGCCGATATAGATGTCGTCGATATAGATGCCGAACGGCGACTCAGCCGCGATCGAGGATGCATCCTGCGCAGTCGAGCCGCGCAGACCCGGCGACAGGTTGGTCGGAGACGTGATATTGGCCGTCATCTTGAGGCTGGGCGACACTCTAGCCAGATCCTGCGGCGAGTCGATCTGGCGGTTCTGAAGATCAGCCGCCGTCAATGCCGTGACCGCGATGGGTACGGTCTGGAGCGACTCCTCGCGACGCTCCGCCGTGACGGTGATGACTTCGAGAACATCCTGGGCGTGTAGAACGGCGGGAACCGTTGCGATTAACGACGCGAGGCATGTCTTTTGCTTGAACGAGAACATACGATGGCTCCGCTTGGTACGAGCTTGCTGTCGGTCTGTGTTCTTTTTGGAACTGTTGGTTTTCGAGAATCCGTTCCGAGTAGCGCATCCCGATGGACGCTGGGTCACATGCCCTCCTCCAACTCCGCGAGTTCGAATGTGGAGTTCATGTAGCCGCCCACTTTGATCTTTACGAACGCGAGGTCGCCCGGCATGCACCAGACTTCTTCCGTCGGGTGTTCCTCGGGAAGGGCGCCACTCACGTGAAACAAATAATGGTCCGTCTCGAACGTGCCGGCGGGTACGGTGATCGTTTCGCGCCCGGCGTACTCGATCCCAAATTCGATACTGCTCAGCAGTGGTCCCGAACATCCGTCGTGGTCGAGTGAAGACAGGTATGCACGGGTTTGCTGGATTCGAACGTCCGATGTGTGGTCGTAGCGGGCGCAATGCGTCATGTCGCATGTGAGTGCATGCGCGCCAAAAGAGCGCACCCGCTCGTCCACTCGTTGAGTAATCCGTCCAATCTTGCGGTTGTAGACCTCACACTCCGCCAGCCTGTCGGAAAACCGGAACCAGCCGCTGCCGAGGAAGACTCCGTCCTCATGAAGGCGCACGAAACAGTCGAGCGGATATTGATTGCGGTCCATGCTGTACGTCACTTCGCGAACGACGTGCCGGTCGCGCACCACGCCGCGCTCGATCTCACAGACGGATCGAATCGTGCACTGGCCGTCCGGATGCCACGAATAGGAGAACCTTTCTCGTCCGTATTCGACGGGGCTTCCTTGCTTGTGGCTGAGGTAAACGATCTTTCCCCTGATGGTACGCATGGCCAAGCTCGATCGGTTTCCGGTCCAGCGAGTCATTGGCGACCCGCGCTAAGAGGAGAACAATTCCTGAGCCAAAGCTACTACCCCATTCCGGCAGGTCAAGACCGAAGCTGAACTCAGTGTTCACATATGTGGACGACGGGTTGAGAAAGCCACGGCACGGCCCGAGGTCACGGCGAGCGTGACCAGCGGGCAGGTCTGGCCCGCTTTACGAATACCGGCACGTGTGCGAGAGTCCACCGAACCAGGTCGATGCCCAAGCAAGCTCTGATTTACCTGCAAGTCGAACGAATGCCGGTAACGGAAGGTTTCGAGTGCATCGAAATCGAGGAATCGACAGGTCAGAGGCTCCTCGGGACGCGAGTGTCCGAAACCAGGAGCTCGCAGAACTGCGCGCCCGACGACTGAATCGTTGGCTCTACGGTTTGGAACCAATCTGCGCTTACCTGGATCACAAAGCGACGATTGCCCGATCGAACCAGGACGAACCATGCCGATATTCGAATATCTGTGCCGGGAATGCGGACACCAGCTCGATGCGCTTCAGAAGATTGGCGAGCCGGCACTGACCGTGTGCCCCGCGTGCCAGAAGTCGTCACTCGACAAGGTAGTTTCTACGCCAGCATTTCATCTAAGCGGATCAGGATGGCGCTCGCCGTCCGCTGCGACCAGGAAAGCGGAATCCCAGGCTCGCAGACCTCGCCGCCTTGCTCACATGCTGGACTCGGGACCGCCGCACAGCCATGACGATGACGGTCCAGCCAGATCGGGCGAAAGTCATGCACACAACCATGGCGGGCACACGCATAGCCATAGCCATAGCCACGGTCACAGCCACGACCATGGGCGCAAGCACGACCACTGAAGATGGATCGGAATGGACGGACGCCAGCATCCCGCTATCTATTTGCTGTTCTTAGCGACCGTGCTCTCCCGGCGCGATGAACGGCCGGTCGGTTGACTGCATCAGCGCCGACTCGAGCAGCGGCGCTCGCTCATGCCCGCAGTACATATCGTCAGCAATGAACATCGTGGGCGTCCGAAAGCCGCCCCGCTCTCGCAGCATGTTCGTGTTTCGCTGCACAACGTTCAGCGTGCGTTCGGACTCCAACGAGCGCCTGAAAGCCTTCGCGGACATCCCGGATTTCACCGCAATGTCAACTACGACAGAGGAATCCGAAATATCTACGCCATCGGAGAAGATCGCCTGGAAGGTCGCTTCCACATAGGCTTCGATTCGACCGGCGTCCATCGCCGCAACCGCGCCGCGTTGCGCCCATTCGGCGCTTACGGCGGATTGCCGATCGGGATGTTCGATGCGAACCCCGCAGAAGCGGGCCCAGTCTTGAAGATCCTTTCGGGCATAGGCAGCGGCGGCGCTGTCATGGCTCGCGTCCGTGCGACCCTCTGGCGCATCCAACCATGCGCTCACCACCGGCCGAAACACGAGACCCACACCCCATCTGATCACAGTCTCTCTAACACGCACGAACGCGAGATACGATGACGAGCAGGCACAGCAGTAATAGAACTCGATGTCGTGCAAATCGGACATGAGGTTTCTCGTGGGCCGCCGGTAACCCGATGCGATTCCGGCTCGCTGCTATTGACCGTCGCGATCCCACTCTCCCGTCGATTTCGATCGCACGGGCAAGCCAGCGAGCACCGGACCCTGAGTCTCCGGATCGTAATTCACGGCGGTGCCTTCCATGACCACCTTTTCGTTGACGGTAATCCAGTTGATGAGCGAGCCATCCATCCGAAAGAAACCGGTGTAGCCGCGCTCCTCGCCGGCGATGAAGTGACCGTGCTTCACCTTTGCCGGACGAAAGAAGTACGCGCCGCGATCGAGACGACCAAAGTTGTAGTCCATATGCCCGTCGACACAGTAGGCCTCCTCGAAGACGGGATGGTGCACCAGCCGATTATCCGACCAGCCGGGCGGCGCCCAGGCGACCATGCTTACGAAGCCCGTGTTGTTGTCGTCGGGAGACGGTGGATCGAAGTAGAGAATCTTCAGTTTCAGGAACCGCTGTGTGTCGCCCTCATAAGCGTTGGGCATCCACTCCATTCGATGAGTCTCGACGATCGTCAACTCGCCAGGCTCCGCCGACGCGGTATTCCCGCCTCGCGGCACATGCTTCGAGCGGTTCTTGGTCGAGGTCGTGAATCCCCAATCGCCGTACTCTCGGAAGATCAGCAGATCGGTTCCCGCGGCCACCTCCAGCTTGGGTATGCACAGTCCGGCAGGCGCACGGAAGTAGGCGCCCTTGCCCAGGTACCGATCGCCGATACGGATTTGACCGGCCATCACGTACCACTCGACGTCCGCATGATGATAGCCGGCAGGCCGACTCCAGGCCTTCTCGAATACGACGCGAGTCGAAGCGGCGCCGTTCTCCTCGTCGTAGGACAAGTTGCGCTGACGCGCCGCCGAATTGCCTTTATGCAATTCAGCCTCGTGCCAAACAAGATCGGCCTCTTGGATGCATTCAACGTGGGGACGCACTTTGATTCTCCCGTTCTAACAGGGTGGGCTGATGGTCGCAGCTCAAAGCTAACGACGAGCTCCACGCTTCGACTTGCGCATCCCTTTCGATGCGCGCGACTTGCCTGCAGGCTTCCTGCCCGGAGCCGGCTTGGTCTCCTGCAGAAGCAGCACATCGTCCGTAAGGGCCCGCGTTTGCCGACAAGCTTCGATGAACTCCTCCATCAACGGGTGGTCCATCGGCACCTCCCCTTCTGCCGGAGCGTTCGCCTGCAGCGCTCTCCAGAGCTTCTGCGTACGCTTCAGGGTTTGCTCCATCGCCTTGGTCACATAGCGGGCATGGAAATTCCAATCGCCGCGAATTGCGCCAAGATCAACCACAGGTTCTGACATTGCTTATTACCCCCGTGCCTTCGAGCCCGAATCAGTACGACACGTATACAGAACACATTTAGCCCCCTGGCGACGGAGGGTCAAGGCAAATTCGGTACGATCCGTTCACGTATGTGGACGGAGAACTGCGCCTTCGGCCGGCAAGTTCGACAGCTGAAGCTACGATGCGCCATGCCGCGGCATTCCGCAAAGCGCTTCGTCATTTCGCTTCTTGTTGGAGGTGTGCTTACGATCTGCCGGGGAACGCGGCTTCGGACGTGCAGATCGGTGGCTGCGCCGCAGCCTCGCGGGTTTCTCCAGAGCGACGATCCGCCGCCTGGCTCGGAGTGCTACTGGATCTTCCGTCCGCGGTCGTGCCGGGCCAGGCAGGCCCGTACATGTTTGTAGATCGCCCTTTCATTGCGCTCAATCCGACTCGCAAGCCCGCCGATTCCGAGCGCCATCGGGAATCCGTCGACATCGGACGGAAAGGGGACTCCGATGGCGCCCGTATCCGGGATCACCGCATCGTAGCGCACGCAGTATCCCTTCTCACGGGTCTCCTGGATGGCCGCATCCAGGACCTTTCGGTTTACCTGCTCTTCCCTACGGCGTGAGCGGAAATTCGCTCGATCAACCAGTTCATCGATGTCCTCATCCGGCATTTGAGAGAGAATCGCCATGCCGATGGCTGTAGTAAACAGCGGGGCGACGAATCCCTCGGGCGTTTGCATGCTGAGCGGATGCGTCCCCTGGATGACCTTCAGAAAAGTTGTCGACAGATCACTGACAACCGACAGAGTCACCGTCTCCTGGGTCACAGCATGCACGTCTTCGAGGATGGCCGAAACGCGCCCGGAGACGAGCATCGTCCGTGGAATCCATTCGCCGAGCCTGGTGACGCGAAGCGATGGGAAGTACTGCATCGTCCGGGCGTTCAGCACGAGGTATCCCTGCGATACCAGGCTTCTGAGCAACACGTTCGCGCTCGATTTCGGATACCCCAGCGCTTGACAGATCGCCGCCGCGCTCAGCGCGCGTCGCTTCCTCTGGAAAAGCTCCAAGACATCCAATGTACGTGCCGCCGACTTGACGACCTTTCGTGATCCGCTTCTGTTTGATGTGAGCTTACGTGGCTCATCCATGCTCATTCAATCTCAGTGGTAATCGTATGGACGCGCAAAGCAACGTTGAGAATATTGGGCGCTTGCACGCACGGTCAACTGCGCATTCCGGCCATCACCGGTCCCCGCCGAAGATCGGTAGCTCATATCGGCAAGAATCTCTTATGGGTGGCCAGGCAGCGTGGTCACAGCATTGTGACGAAGCTGCGCACCTACGCGGCGTGGATTGACGGCACCGCCGATGTGGATGTGGCTGCCATCCGGCGATCGATGCAGCGAGTGAAGTCTCGCCACACGACCTGGCGAACGGTGCCATCTGGGCTGGCGATCTTGGAAACATCGCCATGCTTGTTACAACTTCTGGCAGCAGCGCTGTCAGCGGCCACGGGTTCTGCCAATTCCTGTGGCAGCACTACGTTCGCGGCGGGCGTCGCGCGCGAGTCCAACGCATTGTGCTCACAACGGAAATGTCGAGCGAGGTGGGTTGGAGGAACTGGCTGGGGCGGAAGGATTCGAACCTCCGAATGGCGGGATCAAAACCCGCTGCCTTACCACTTGGCGACGCCCCAACAATAAGAATCAATTACGAGCTCGTGGCCGAGCTTGGATGAATCGACGCGGCAAAATCCCTCAGCCGGCCTCATGCGCCAGCCGGTCCAGCAGCGGCGAACGGTTGAGACCGCGCACCACGTAACCTGTCCAGCGCGCGGGCACGCGGGCCGCCGCGCGTCGAGCTGTCGCGTCATCGGGCATCGCGACGTACACGCAGGCGCCGCTTCCGGTGAGCCTCGCTTCCCCAAATTCATCAAGCCAATCAAGCGCTTCGGCGATCTCGCCACTGCGCTTGCGCACCACCGGGGCGCAATCGTTACGACCACCCCCCGCGAGAAAGTCGCGTATTGTCGTGACGGGGGAATTACGTGTCAATTCAGGATCCTGAAACACGGCCGCGGTGCTCACTCCGGCTTGCGGTTTGACCACGAGGTAAACGCGCTCCGGGAAGTCCACCGGCGTGAGGCGTTCGCCGACGCCTTCGGCCCAAGCCGAACAACCGCGCACGAAGATGGGCACATCGGCGCCGAGCGCCAGGCCCACCGCGGCGAGATCCTCGATCTTCAAATCCATCCGCCAGAGATAGTTCAACGCGACCAGCACAGTCGCGGCGTCGGAGCTGCCGCCACCCAGCCCGCCCTGGATCGGAATGCGTTTGTGGATTTCGATACCGACGCCATCGAACACTTCATAGCGAGTGGCGAGCAGGCGAGCAGCGCGCACGATCAGGTCGGACTCGGCCGGAATATCCGCGTTACCGCCGACGCGCTCGATCACTCCGGGCGGGCGCTTATAGAACTGCAGCTCGTCACAGAGATCGATGAGTTGCATCGCGCTTTGTAACAAGTGATAGCCATCGTCGCGCTGGCCGACGATGTGCAGACATAGATTGAGCTTGGCGGGCGCCGGCCACGGCTCCGGCAACCCGAGCAATTCGTCACGATCGCTGTTCATACTGTTGTCACGAGCTGGCAGTCGAGCACGACATGCCACGGGCCGCTGCGCGGCCCAAAGTCAAAAGTGATCATTGTCCCAACTGCCACCGATCCACGACGATGCGCACGCGAGCATCGCCACTGGTGGCGGTGATTCGCATCGGCACGCGCGCCCCGGGTTCGGCGGAGAAACGTTGATAGTCGATACGCCAGCCGTCCTGCTCCAAGGTGGTGACGCCGTTGGCATTCTCTTCATGCCATTGATGCTCGCCCGGCGCGGCGATGCCGAGCATCCAGTAACGCAAGTTGCCGGCGGGCACGGCCGTGCCGAGACGATTCTGCAGCTCCTGCCACGCGGCGGCAGATTGTAATGTCAGCCCATCGCTGGTTTGCAATTTGAGATCGGGCGTGCTGCCCATGCCGCGCATTTCCAGATGCACGCCGCCGATCCCGACCGGCCCGCGAATATCGACATCCGATACATCGCCACGCTGGCGCCACTCGAAGCTGCCCGATCCACCGTTCTCCGGACCGGAAACACCGAGACGGCCGCGCGCCTGCCAGCGATCGAGATCTTTCAGATCGGCGGGAATGGCCGTGCCCGGCCCCGGGCCGCGAGGCGTGGTGGCACAGCCGGCGGCGATGAAACAAAGCATCGCCAGCGCCAGCCAGGAAACCGCTCGCCGCATCAATGCAACTTCTGCAGGCGCTGCTTGATCTCGTCGTTTTCGGGATAACGCTCGCTGGCCTTGGCCCACACATCGCGCGCGTCATCCTTGCGATCCAGGGCGATCAGCACCTCGCCGAGGTGCAGGTCGACTTCGGGATCGTTGATGCGACGCTTGGCCTGCTCCAGGTAACCCAGCGCATCCTGATGACGGCCAATGCGATGTAGCGCCCAGCCCATGCTATCGAGCACCGCGCCGCTGTCGGGCGTTTCCGCCAGCGCCTGCTCGATCAGCTCCAGACCTTCCTTGTGATGGCGCGTGCGATCGACGAGGGTGTACCCGAGCGCGTTGGTCGCCGCCGGATCCGTTGGGCGATCGGCCACGAGCTTGCGCAAGTCGGCGATCGCTTCGTCCACTTTGTCGGCCGACTCGAGCTGGAAGATGCGAGCGAAGCGCAGCTCCACGGCGTCGGGATACGCTTTCAGCGCCTGATCCAGCAGTGCCAGCGCACCAGCCGAGTCACCGCTGCTGCTCAGCAGGTTCGCGCGAGCGGTGATGGTCTCGATGCGGAATTGCGGCCGGGTCGCGCCGAACTCTTCGAGATGCTTGAGGCCCGCCTCCAAGCCGGCCTGTTTCATCTTGATGCGCGCCAGACGCGTCTGCGCTGCCATCGCATACTCACTGGCAGTCACACGGCTGTAGATCTGCTCGGCGTCATCCCACGCTTCGCGACCTTCGGCGATGGCACCGAGATAGAACAGCGACTCGTAAACGAAGCGGCCGTTGGCAACCAGGTTGCTGAAGCGTTGCGCGGCGGAGTCACGATTGCCGAGTTGGAAATCGATGTCGGCCAGCGCCCGCTCCACCACCGTGCCGGTGGATTCGCTCTTGGCCAACGCACTCAGTTCCTTGCGCCCTTCTTCTTCCTGGCCGGCCTGCATCAACATCAGCGCGTATTCGAGCCGATGCGAATCCTGATTGTCCTGCTCGAGCACCTGCCTGGCGGTGCCCAGCGCGCCCTCGGGATCGCCGGTCAACATCTGCATACGAGCGAGCAGCAAGCCAGCGGGTGCCCAATACGGGCCCAGCTCACGCGCCTTGCGTGCATGCTCCATCGCCAGCTTGAGGTTCTCCGACTGCGATGCCGCCTGCGCCAGTGCGTAGTGCGCCTCGGTCACTTCGGGATATTTCGCGACCAACTGCCGAAGCACGGCCGTGACCCCGCTGGGCGTGCCCTCGTCTGCCAGCTGCGGCAGCAGGGCGAGGAAACCGGCCTGCGGATTGATGAACGCGGTATCGAGCAGGATGCCGAGGTGCTCGGCCGCGGTGTCGATCCTATAAAGATGTAAGGCGGCGAACGCGGCAAAGCGCCGGGCCTCCTCGTTGGTGTGGTTCAGCTCCAGCCAGCGCTCGGCGGCGGCCTGCACCACGGTCCATTGCCGGTGCTCATGGGCGACGCGGGTGGCCTGCTCGGCCAATTCCTCGTCGTTGGCCAGCTGGGCCGCGCGCAGGTAAGCCTGGGAGGCTTCCAGGTATTGCCCCCGCTGCAAGGCCATTTCGGCGCCCAAAACCAGGGCATTGGGATCCGCCGGCAGATCGGCCACGGCCGACTCGCGTTTGCCGCCCGCCGTACTGCAGGCGGCCAGCACCGACGCCAGCAGTACCGCCGCCGCGGCGGTGGCAAACCGGGAACTACGCCGAGCGGGGGGATAATCGGGGAGAAGAGGATGGGAGCTCATTGTCGGCCGACTATATATCAGCTTCGGGCGCGCCCGCCCGTCCCGCGAAGTCCATCAGCATGCCAACTCCTCCTCTGGCTTGTCATTGGTGGGCCCTTCCCCGACAATCCGCACCCGTTGCGACTGCAGCCGGCATGCCACTCGTCGTCATAGGAATCAATCACCGCACCGCGCCCGTCGATATCCGCGAAAAAATGGTCTTTGCGGGCGAGGAGCTGCCCGAGGCCTTGCGGGAGCTGGCCGGCCAGCCGGGGGTGCGTGAAGCGTTGATCGTTTCCACCTGTAACCGCACCGAGCTCTATTGTTTCGCGGACGACAGCGCCAGCGGTGCAGCCACCCTGACGGGCACGGGTCCGTCGGTGGATTCCTCGCCTGCGGCCGCCGATCCCTCGCTGGCACTGAGCGCCTGGCTGGCCAATTGGCACGACCTGGCCGCGCATCGCCTGGATATCGATCAATCCCTGTACCGCATGCAGGGTTCAGCCGCGGTCCAGCACTTGTTCGCGGTGGCCTGCGGGCTGGATTCCCTGGTCATCGGCGAACCCCAGATCCTGGGCCAGTTGAAGGACGCCTACCGCGCGGCGCTTGATCAGAAGGTCACCGGCCCCTATCTCAACCGGGTCATGCAGACCGCCTTTTCGGTCGCCAAGCGGGTGCGCACCCGGACGCGTATCGGCGCGAACGCGGTATCGGTGGCTTACGCGGCGGTATCGCTCGCGAAGACGGTCTTCGAGAAGTTCGCCGGTCACACAGCCCTACTGGTGGGGGCGGGCGAAACAATCGCGCTGGCTGCGCGACATCTGCACGCGAACGGCCTCGGCCGCATGATCGTTGCAAATCGCAGCCTGGCGCGCGCCCAGGAACTGGCCGCCGAGTTCAAGGGGTTCGCCATCGGCCTGGAAGACATCGCGGCTCATTTGCCCGAGGCCGACATCGTCATTACCTCGACGGCCAGCCCGACGCCGGTGATCACGTACCAGGCGGTGAAAGCCGCGGTTCGGGCGCGCAAGCGCAAGCCGATCTTCATGGTGGACATCGCCGTGCCCCGCGATATCGAAGCGGAGGTATCGACGATCGAAGACGTGTATATGTTCACGATCGACGATTTGCAGAATGTCGTGAACGAAAATCTCGCGTCACGCCGTGAAGCGGCGCGCGACGCGGAAGCGATGCTCGCGACCGAAGTCGCGCTGTTCGAACAGCAGCTGAAGACGCTGGACGCGGTGCCGACGATTCGTCAATTGCGCGACGATGCCGAAGCCATCCGCTCGCAGACCGCCGAGCAAGCGCGGCGTATGCTGGCCGCCGGCCGCGATCCGCGCGAGGTCGTGGATTTCCTGGCCTCGACGCTGACCAATAGATTGTTGCACGGTCCGAGTCAGCGCTTGCGCGAGGCGGCGGAGCGTGGCGATGTGGAACTGCTGGACGCCGCGCGAGCCTTGTTTGCTCCAGACTCCACCGATTCGACTTGAGCAACTACTGATCTACCACCTGATCCTCTGGTGAATGAAAGATTCCATCCGCATAAAACTGGAACGACTCGCCGAGCGTCACGAGGAAGTGAGCGGTCTGCTGGCCGATCCTGCCGTGATCGGCGACACCAACAAGTTCCGCGAGCTGTCGGTGGAATATTCCAAGCTCGATCCGGTCGTATCCCGCTATCGGGCCTATCTCGCCACGCTCGATGAGCGCAATCAGGCGCGCGAGATGGCTGAAGGGGACGACCCGGAGATGCGGGAGCTGGGCAAGGAAGAGCTCGACAATCTCAATGCCCGCATCGAGGCGGAAGAGAACGAGCTTGCCAAGCTGCTCATTCCCAAGGACGAGCGCGACGAAAGCAACATCTATCTGGAAGTGCGCGCCGGCACCGGCGGCGACGAGGCGGCAATCTTCGCCGGCGACCTGTTTCGCATGTACTCGCGTTACGCCGCCCAGCATGGTTGGGACGTCGAAGTGCTCTCGGAAAGCCCTGGCGAGCACGGCGGCTACAAGGAAGTCATCAGCCGAGTCGTCGGGCGTGGCGCGTTCTCGCACTTGAAGTTCGAGTCCGGCACGCACCGTGTACAACGCGTGCCCGCCACCGAGGCGCAGGGCCGCATTCATACTTCGGCCGTTACTGTCGCCATCCTGCCGGAGCTGGACGACATCGAGCCGATCGAGCTCAACCCGGCCGACCTGCGGATCGATACGTTCCGCGCCTCAGGCGCCGGTGGTCAGCACGTCAACAAGACCGATTCGGCGATTCGAGTCACCCACTTGCCCACCGGCATCGTGGTGGAGTGTCAGGATGAACGCTCGCAGCACAAGAATCGCTCGCGCGCCCTGTCGTTGCTGAAGGCGAAGCTGAAAGCCGCCGAGCAGGAGAAGCGTGACCAGGCCGAGGCCAGCTCGCGCAAGTTGCAGGTGGGCTCGGGCGACCGCTCCGAGCGCATTCGCACTTATAATTTTCCGCAGGGCCGCGTCACCGACCATCGCATCAACTTGACACTGTACAAGCTCTCCGATGTGATCAACGGCAACCTGGAGGAGCTGATCCAGCCGTTGCAGCAGGAATATCAGGCCGAGCAGCTGGCACGCATCGTGGAGTAATTCGAGGGACCGCCCAAGGAAACAGCATGGCCGCGCCTCAGGTCACCCTGCAGAGCATTACCGGCGTCGATGTGGAGCTGCGCATCGCCGGCGTCGGCAGCCGCAGCTTTGCGTTCGTGATCGACTGGCACATCCGGCTGATCCTGGCCTTTTCCTGGTGGACGGTCGGCACCCTGCTGCTGATCGGCCAGCTGCGCTTTCTCGAAGTCAACGAGATGCCGCGCATGAACTATTTCCTGTGGGTGTGGCTGCCGGCGGTCCTGATTTATTTTTTTTACCACCCCGTCGTCGAGATTCTCATGCGCGGCAGCACGCCGGGCAAGCGCATGGCCGGCGTGCGCATCGTTACGAGAACTGGGGACATTCCCGGGTTCGGAGCGCTGCTGATACGTAATGTGTTTCGTCTCGTCGATTCGCTGCCGCTGGCGTACCTGGTTGGCTTGACGACGGCCCTGTTTACGTCACAGCACGTGCGCATCGGCGATATCGCCGCGGGCACGCTGTTGATCCTGGACAGCAAGGAACACGACAGCTCGTTCGCCCGGCTCACGCCTGCAAACAGAGCACTCGACCCGCGAGTCGCGGACCTCGCGCATGAGTTGCTGGAGCGGTGGACAGCGCTCGATGAAAAGGTTCGTGGCGAGCTGGCTCGTTCACTGCTCAGTCGCACCGACACCTCGATCAGCGCCGAAGAGCTGTCGCGACTCAGCAATGGCGATCTCAGAAACCGTCTGCAAGGACTGCTGAATCCGGTTGCGTCATCATGAGTACAGATGCAGGCATGCAGGCTTGGCTGGCGTCCCGCGCCGCAACGTGGCGTGAACTGACGCCGCGGCTCGAGGCACTGGAAAGAAGCCGCAATCACTCCGCCGCGGAAGCGCTGCAAGCCATCGAGCTGTATCGATCTCTGGGCCGCGACCTCTCGATCGCGCGCCGGCTGCTGCCGGACAGTCGCGTTACCAAAGCGCTCGAACGCAGCTACGCGAAACTCCATTCGATCATCTATCGGAAACCGCATGATTGGCGGGCGCGCACCCTCCTGTTGTTTCGAGAGGAGATTCCCGAAGTCGTGCGCGAGCTGCGTGGCGCGATCTTCTGGGTGACGTTGCTGTTCGCGCTGAGCGCCGGGGCCGGCTGGTGGCTGGTGTCGAGCTATCCGGAGCTGATCTCGCTGCTGGCCAGCGAGCAAATGATCAATCACGTCGAGTCCGGCAAGTTGTGGACCGACGACATGGTCAATGTGGCACCCTCCTCGGTGCTGTCGCTGGGCATTCTCTCCAACAACATCGCGGTCAGCCTGATGGCGCTCTGTGTCGGCGTGTTCTTCGGCCTCGGCACGATCTATATCATCGCCACCAACGGCTTGACGCTCGGCGCCATGTTCGCCTTCACCCATCACCATGGCCTGGCCGGCGGCCTGCTGAAGTTTGTCATCGCGCATGGCGTGGTGGAGCTGTCGGTGATTTGTCTGGCCGGCGCCGCGGGCACCATGCTCGGCGAGGCGCTGATCCGCCCCACTCATCCAACCCGTCGCGAATCGTTTCAACACGCCGCCGGCAAAGCCTCCCGGCTGATGTTGCTTTGTGCCCTGCTGCTGATCGGCTGTGGGTTCATCGAGGGCTACATTTCGCCGGACCCGGATTTCCCCATGATCAGCCGCGTCATCATCGGCTTTGGGTATGGCGTGGTGATGATCGGCGCTCTCACCGGCCATCTGTTCGGACGCCGCTTCGTAAAGTCCAGCGTCAGATCCGCCGCCGCTTCCTGAACTCCGCGTAGGCTTCGAACACAGCGCGTTCCAACAGCTCCGGACGCCTCACCAATGCTGGCGCCCCAAGCGCGCGCAATGCATGGACGTTGCGATCCAGCCGCGAGCAGTATTCCTGAGCTGCGAGCGACTCGTATGCATCGAGCCACGTGTGAGCGGGCGCCTTGCGCATAGCCTCGGCTTCCGCGCTGGACACACCTGCGATCAATGGCAAGTGTTTTGGCAACAGCAGGCGCGCAGCGGAGGCGAGCTGCCCGGCGACGGTCGCATCGTCCACGTCGGTCAACATCACGATGAGGCTGCGATGACGCACGAGCATGCGAATGCGCAGCGCCGCGTTGAGCGGATTCGACTCAGCCAACTTCGGCGTTGCTGCCGTGAGCATCTGACGAATGCGCAACACCGTCCCCATGCCTCGCCCGGGTGCCAGGGTCGCGAGCGGCTGATCCGCAAACAGCATCACACCGACCCTGTCGTCCTGGGCCACGGCGTGCTCGGCGAACCGTGCAGCGAGGTTGATGTAGTGACCGAGACGATCCAACTCGCCGGCGCGCAACGCGCTGGTGCTGCCTGCGTCGATGGCAATGACGATATCGAGATGCTGGTCTTCGGTGAAATCTCGACTGACCAGTTGGCCGCGCCGGGCCGTCGCTTTCCAGTCGATGGCATTCTGCGGATCGCCGACTCGATAGTCACGAAGCTGCAAGATCTCCGCACCCGCGCCCACTGCCGCCTGAGCGTGCATCCCGCCCCCCATCGCGCCGAGCCGCCGCCCACCATCGCGCAGCATCTCTGGCACGACCATGAGCGAGAAATCCGCATCCAGCCGACGCGACCACCAAGCAAAGCCCAGCGGCCCGGCGACGCGCGCTTGCATGCTCGGCCATGTGTGCTGCCCCAGTCTTCGCGGCGTCACACGCAGCTCGATGGCCGAGGACGTCCCGGGCGCAACTGTTACGGAGCGGATATCGGTTGCGATCTCGATGGCGTCGGGCGCAGCTGGCGCGGCCTGCATTTCCACATCACGCTGCAAGGAATGGCGAAACAAAAGGTGCAGTGCCATGGGCCTGCCCAATACTCCCCGCGCAGGCGCATCGATGCTGAGACCGGGATGCGCACGCATCACGACCCAACCTTCGTAGGCCAGTCCCAGCAGCAGCAAGGCCAACGGCAACAACCACAAGCGATCCAGGTCAGGATCGCCGCTCCATGCACCGAGAATGGCGACGAGCGCGGTGAGCACCGCGAACACCAGACCGTTCAAGCGAAGATGCATGACGCGCTGTGTCTAGCGAGGTATTGGAGTGCGGTCGAGCAGTTGCTGCGTCACTGCCTGCTCGGTTGCGCCTTCGAGGAGCGCTTCGGGCGCCAACATCAGCCGATGCGGAATCACCCACGGCGCCACCTGCTTCACGTCGTCCGGCGTAACGAAATCGGCGCCGCGCATGCCCGCTTCGATTCGTGCCGCACGCAGCAGCGCCAGCACGCCGCGAGTGGAAAGGCCGAGGCCCACATGCGAATGCGAACGTGAAGCCGCGGCGATATCGATCAGATAACCGGACAGCTCGGGCGAAACATGCACTTGTTCGACGGCCTGCCGAACCGCAACCAGATCCAGCGGCGGTTGTTCCTGATCGTCCGGGCGCACGTGAGCATCCGTATTCCCGTAGCGAGCCAGAATGGCCAACTCGTCCTCGCGCGACGGATAGCCGAGATCGACGCGCAGCATGAAACGATCCAGCTGCGACTCCGGCAAAGGAAACGTCCCTTCGAACTCGCGCGGATTCTGGGTCGCCACCACCAGGAAGTTCTTCGGCAACGGATAGTTCTGGCGATCGACCGTGACCTGCCGCTCTTCCATGGCTTCCAGCAGGGCCGATTGAGTCTTGGGACCGGCGCGGTTGATCTCGTCGACCAGCAGCACATCCGCGAACACCGGACCGGGGCGAAACACGAACTGCCGCTTTTCTCCGTCATAGGCGTGCACTCCGGTGATGTCGGCTGGCATCAAGTCGGAGGTCCCCTGCACCCGCTTGAACACACCGCGCAGCGAGTTGGCCAGTGTCTTGCTGAGCAATGTCTTGCCGAGACCCGGCGCCCCTTGCAGCAATACATGACCACGCGCCACGACGGCAATCGCCAGCGCGCGAATGACCGGCTGCAGGCCGAGCACCACGGCGCCCAGCTGCCGTTGCAAACGTTGTTCGAAGTCGACCAGCGGGTTCATTGGATTCCTTTTTGCAAGGCCGAAAACGTGGAGCCGAACGCGGCTGTTTCAGTACCAATTCAACTCGGCGCGCAGGCGCACCAACAAATTGTGCAGTTGTTCCAGATCGACGCGGCGCCCCCGTTGCACCTTGGCGTGCAGAGTGTGCAGCCGATCGACATCCTCGCGCGACACTGTGGCTTGCGAGCGCAGCCAATCCCACACGGGAGAGCCGTCAGTCACCAGCCCCAGGCGTTTTCTC
This sequence comes from Steroidobacter sp., assembly GCF_036406195.1. GTDB lineage: Bacteria > Pseudomonadota > Gammaproteobacteria > Steroidobacterales > Steroidobacteraceae > Steroidobacter. The sequence goes on along the minus strand of NZ_DASWVW010000019.1, from coordinate 190,496 downwards.
GCATCGTTGAAAAAGTTGGCGATCATCTGCTGACCCGCCGCTGCAGGGCGCACCACTCGCGCCATGAAGCCGCCGGTCGCTCGCACGAAACCAGTGATGTCCACCGGATTCCAGCGCGACTGCGCCGGCCGCAGCCGCTGCGAACCGATCACGAACAGCAACCACAGACCGAGCAGCCACCACAATGTCGCGTGCAGACGCGAATCGCCGAAGAACGCTTCGGGATCATAGAAAGAAACCATGCCCTGGTGCGCGTCATCGATGATCACCTTACCGCCATCGCGCAGCGACCAGCGCACGATGTTGGCGAGCAGGCGCGCATTGTCGTCATCGCCCAGCAGTTTGTTGGTAAGAATGCTGCCGTAACCGCTGACGATGATCTGCCCCTGACCGCGCGGCAACAGCCACAACACAGACGCACCCGAGCGGGGCTCGTGCGCCAATCCCAGCATGCCGGTCTCCACGAACCAGCCATCCCACTTCGAGGTGGGGTATTCCGACAATGCAGCCACCTTGGTGACTCCTTCGAGCAACGGATGTTTGCCCGAGGGCTCCATCTCGAAACGCAGCGGCTCCTTCAGCCGGGTGCGCGCATCGAGGGCTTCGGTCCAGGAAGGCGTGCCCTCTTTTTTGGGATCCATGGGTCGCTCCTCCGGGCTCTGCGCGGATTCCGGCTCGGGCGCGGCAGCAATGTCCTCATTCTTGCGCACCGGTGAAAAGCTCATCTGCGTCATGGCTTGCAGATGTTCGAGGAAGGCGGCGTCGACTCCTTCTTCCATGGACCAGTCCGGCGTATCGGACAAGCCCGCAATCACCAACAGCGTATTGCCCCGCTCGATCCAGCTCCGCAGCGGCAGCACTTCCGAGTCCCGGATCGGATACAGATGAGGCGCGGTGCTGATCAGCAGGTTGCCGGTCGGCGATTCTATCCCGCGCATCTCGCTCAACCTTCCATAGCGTTCACGCAGCGAGATCACGGGTACGCGTTCGGATTCCAACCAGCGCACCAGTCCCAGATAACCATTGGGTCCGGCTTCGACGCTGATGGGCCGGGTCGCTTTCTGCTCCGGCACCGATGGCTTCGGCGCCATCACGGCGTAGAAGGCGACGAGCGCGCCGATCGCGAGCGCGAGCGTGAGTAAGCGATCCTTCACGTCGCCGCTCCATTCAATTGCGCGTTCAAGCGTTCGCCGGCTTGAACCACATCCTCCACATCCTCGCTGTGAACCCGCCGGCTACCGAAGATTTCTCGCTCAGCCAGTTGCGTGACTCGGCCGAACGAGTCGCGCTGCGCGGCATCGTCGAACTTCGCTCGCATCATCAGTTCACGATTCGTCAGGCTTTGTGCGCCGTGCAGGCGGCCAGTCCTCACGAGCGTGTCGATGAGTGATCTCAGTAGCGCGGCAGCACGCGCACCTCGTGACCCGGCCCGCGATGAACCGATCATCGCCTCTGGATCGTGATTCCCAGCAACCCCGGTTCGGGACTTGCGCCAGCCGATTCGCGCGGCGCGCACTTCGTTGACGATGATGACGATCGCCAACACCACGACCAGCAATAGCACTGCGTAGTACAGCGCCAGTTGCACGGTTTCCGAAACCGGATGCTCGTCCAGCCAGCGTCGCAACCATGGGTTCGCTCGATCTTCCCGCTTGTCGAACGCTTCGCGCAGCCATCGCCTGAAACGGTGGTACCAGCTTTGCGATTGTTCGGCCTGCGCTGGCTCGCGCATCGACTCCAGCACGGCGTGTACGCCGTCGACGGAAATCTGGCCACGCTCCGGCGGCCGCTCGTAACGTTGCAGCAACGAGCGCAGATTGATCAGACCGGCGCGGGTGAGCAGGCTGCCCTGATAGGCCGGCAGCATAGCAGTCAGGCCCAGCCGATCGAGCGCCGACTTCAGCCCGGGACAGGCTGCTTCCATGTGTTCGAGCCCGAGGACTTCAGAGCCGAGCGTGACGATGCAATCGTCCAGCACTTGCCGCGGCGAGTCCTCGCTCTGCGCGAAGAGCGCGGGCGCGGCCAGCAACATCAGAACGAGAACGGCGCAGCGCACGAATCAAGCGGCATTCAAAGCATTCACGCGCGCGGCCAGATCGCCGCCTTCCTTGCGCAATTTCAGATCCCAGTACAGGGCGATCATCACCGCGGTAAAGAACGGCATCAGCAACACGTTGAACACGGCGTTGAACACCAGCTCGCCGACCATCACGATATCCTCCATGATCAGGCCGGCGAAGGGCGCAACGATGGCTGCGACCACGCCCAGCGCAATGAAAATCACGATGACCAGGATCAGTGCCACCGTGAGGATGGCGGTGCTGCGCCACCAGTTGCCCCACACCAGTTTGTGACTGCCGGTCAGCGATTCCACCGCGCCTTTGTTCTCGAACAACAGCAGCGCCATGTACATCATCAGGCTGACCATCAGGATCAGTCCCGGCAACAGCAGCAGAACCAGGCCGATCACCACGGCCAGGACGAACAGGATACTGGCGCCCACCAGCGCGGGCAGACGTTGCAGCGCCCGCTTCAATGCGTCGCCGATGCTCAGCGATTCATCGACGCCGACGGCGCGTTGTTTCAGATACAAGGCGCTCATCGTCCACATCGTGAGGATGCCCGAGATCAAGCCGATGATCGACCCGAGCGGATCGCCGGGATCGAAGCCCAGCCCGGCGCCGATGCTGACACTCACACCGCCGGTCTCGGGCAATTGCGCGCCGCTGAACATCCAATACAGCGTGGGCGGCATGCCGACGATCGCCAGCAACAACGAAATGGGCCAGACGAAGGCGAAGGACGCCTTGTACAACTGGAACGCCGTGTCCAACACGCCGCCAATTCCCTGCGGCTGAGTGGGCTGAATGCGGGGCTGACTGTTTGGCTGACCGGCCATTGCAGGATGATCGCGATGCCTCATGCCAATGGCAACTCGGCACGCCGCCTTCCGCCCATAGCCTGCCGCAATGGTTAACTTGATATCACTCTGATATCTCGCCGTGCTATGGTGTCGGGAAATCCAGGAGGCGGTCCGAGGAAGTCATGAAAGAACGACAAGTGTTGACCCTGGCCGGCGTACCCATGGTCTTGATTCTGCTGGGGTTACTGGCGCTGCGCTGGTGGTGGCTGCAGCACAGCGAGCGTGGCACGCAGCCCTTCGTCAACACCGGCACTCTGTATAGCGGCTGAGCGACGTTGGCCGACAAAAAAGCTTATCCGCTGCGGATCAGCAGCGAAGTACTCGATGCTATGCAACGCTGGGCAGCGGATGAGCTGCGCAGCGCGAATGCACAGATCGAGTACGTGCTGCGCGAGGCGTTACGCAAGGCGGGGCGAATGCCCTCGCCTCCGCCGACGGACAACGATAAGGACAGCGGTTAGCGGTTGGCGGTTGGTGATTGGCAAGAGGGCTGAATCCGACTAACCGCCAACCGCTAACCGCTAACCGCCGGCCAGCGCCTGCTCCAGATCCGCCAGCAGGTCCTCGACGTCTTCGATACCCACGGACAGGCGGATCAGCGAATCGTCGATCCCCAGCTCGCGACGCTTGTCGGGCGGAATGGATGCATGCGTCATGAGGCCCGGATGATCGACCAGGCTCTCCACGCCCCCCAGGCTTTCGGCGATGGTGAACAAGCGGCAGCGCTCCAGAAAGTGTTTGGCCTCGGGCAGGCCGCCCTTGACGAAGAAAGTCACGATGCCGCTGAAGCCGTTCTGCATTTGACGCCGCGCGAGCTGATGCTGCGGATGGCTCGGCAATCCCGGATACAGCACCTTCGCGACGCGCGAATGTTTCTCCAGCCAGCCGGCGATGCGCAGCGCACTCTCGCTCGACTGGCGCATGCGCAGCGCCAATGTCTTCAATCCCCGCAATGCCAGGAAACTGTCGAACGGCCCGCTGATGGCGCCGACGGCGTTCTGCAGGAAGCCGATCTTCTCGGCCAGTTCCTCGTTGGCCGCGACCGCGACGCCGCCGATCATGTCCGAGTGACCGTTGAGATACTTCGTTGCCGAGTGCATGACGATATCGGCTCCCAACTCGATGGGCCGCTGCACCCACGGAGAGGCAAACGTGTTGTCGACCACTGTGAGAATGTTCCGCTTGCGCGCGAACTCGGCGATCTGCGCGATATCGACCAGACGCAGCGTCGGATTGGTCGGCGTTTCGATCCAGATCATTTTCGTGGTGGGCCGCACAGCCGCTTCGAATGAGCGCTGATCGGCCAGGTTCGCGAAGGTGATTTCCAGCCCGGCGGAACGCCTGCGCACGCGCTCGAACAAACGGAACGTGCCGCCGTACAGATCGTCCATCGCGACGATATGGCTGCCGCTATCGAGCAACTCCAGCAGGGTGCTGGTGGTCGCCATGCCGGACGCAAACGCGAAACCGCGCACGCCGCCTTCCAGATCGGCAATGCATCGCTCCCAGGCGCCACGAGTGGGATTCGCGGTGCGCGAGTAGTCGTAGCCCTTGTGAACACCGGGACTGCTCTGCGCGTAGGTCGACGTGGTGTAGATCGGCGGCATCACCGCGCCCGTGGTGGGATCGGGCGATTGCCCGGCATGAATGCAGCGAGTGCCGAAACGTAGCGACGAGGATGAAGTCATGATGAATCCCGTACCAAGCTGGCGGTTGGCGGTTGGCGGTTAGGAAGAGCCAGGAGCCGGATCGTGCCCTCTTTCTGACTAGCCGCCAACCACTAACCGCCAACCGCTGTTATTTCACCTGCCTGCGCAGGTAATTGAGCACGTCGGAGCGTGTCACCAGGCCCAGGAATTTTTCGCCGTCCATCACCGCCGCCGACGAGCGCACTTCGAGCATGGCGACCAGGTTGTTGATGGTCTGGCTCTTGTCCACGCGCAGGAAGGTGCTGGTCATGGCCTTGTGCACCGGTTCGTTGAAGCGCCCCGGATTGCCGAACGCGAAACGCAGAATGTCGTCCTCGGTGACCACGCCGATGAGCTTCTCGCCATCCATCACCGGAAGCTGCGAGAAACCCGCGTTGCGCAGACGATTGTGCGCGGTGGTGAGCACGTCGTTCGGCCCCACTGTAATCGTGGCGCGCTGACCGTGCGGACGGCCAATCAAGTCGCGCAAGTCGCCATACGTCTCGCGCTGGATGAAGCCCTGGTCTTCCATCCAGAAATCGTTGTAGAGCTTCGAGAGATAGCGCGCGCCCGTGTCGCACGCCAGTGTCACGACACGCTTCGGCGATTTCTGCTCGCGACAAAAGCGCAATGCCGTCGCGAGCAAGGTGCCCGTCGAAGAGCCAGCCAGCACGCCCTCCTTCTGCAGCAACTCGCGCGCCACCGAGAACGACTCGCCGTCGGAGATGCTGTACGCCTTCTTGGTCATCGAGAAATCGGCGATCGACGGAATGAAATCCTCGCCGATGCCTTCGACCAGCCACGAAGACTTCTGGGTCATTTTGCCGGTGGTGATGAACTCCGCGAGAATGGAACCTTGCGGATCGGCGAGCACCAGCTCGACGTGCGGCGCGTGCTTCTTGAAAAACGCCGCGAGTCCCGCAATTGTGCCGCTCGAGCCGACGCCGACGACCACCGCGTCCAGGCGCTGCTCCATCTGCTCCCAGATCTCCGGCGCAGTGGTGCGCTCGTGCGCCTTGGGATTGTCGGGATTGGCGAATTGGTTGATGAAGTAGGCGTTCTCGCGCTCGGCGATGGCCGCGCCGAGGTCCTGGTAGTACTCCGGATGGCCCTTGCCCACGTCCGAGCGCGTCAACACCACTTCGGCGCCGAGCGCGCGCAGGTTGAAGATTTTCTCCTGGCTCATTTTGTCGGGTAACACCAGAATGAGCCGGTAGCCCTTTTGCGCGGCGACCAGCGCCAGGCCCAGGCCGGTATTGCCCGCGGTGGCTTCGACGATGGTGCTGCCGGGCTCGAGATCGCCACGGCGCTCGGCCTCCTCGATCATCGACAGGCCGATGCGATCCTTGATGGAGCCGCCGGGATTCATGGATTCGAGCTTGAGGTACAGCTCGCAGGGACCGGTGTCGAGGCGATTGAGCCGCAACATGGGCGTGCGACCGATCATTTCGATCGCGTTCTGGTAGACGTGCATGGGAGCTCCGAAAAGGGGACGAATCCTGTTGGGTCGCAGCGGCTCAATCCGGCATCGTACCGGGATCGAACTTGGGTCAAAATCTGCAGGTTGCCTTGTAGGTTGCCTAGTCCAGCGTCATTCATGCCTGCCGTCAAATCCTCGCAAACCGTCTCCGACGCACTGCATACCGCCACGATGTTGCTGTCGCGGTCCTCGCCCTCCGCGCGGCTCGATGCCGAGTTGCTGCTGGAGTACGTAACCGGGCTGTCACGGACGAATTTCCGGGCAAACCCCGAACGCGAGCTGCCGGCCAACGCGGGCTGGTCGTTTCAGCAACTCGTCAAGCGCCGCTCGCAGGGCGAGCCGGTTGCATACATCCGCCAGCAGCAGGAGTTCTGGTCGCTGCTGTTCGAGGTGAGCCCGGCGGTGCTGATCCCGCGGCCGGAGACGGAGCTGGTGGTCGAGCGCGCCCTCGCCCACATAAATAAGGAGGACGCGGTCCAGGTTGCCGACCTGGGAACCGGCAGCGGCGCCATTGCGCTTGCCATCGCCTCCGAGCGGCCCCGCGCGGCGGTGACCGCCATCGACGCATCCAAAGATGCACTCGAGCTTGCCAGCCGCAATATCGCACGGCTGCAATTGACCAATGTTTCCTTGTTACACGGCAGCTGGCTCGATCCGCTGGTGGGCAGGCGCTGCGACGTGATCGCGTCCAATCCACCCTACATCGCGCAGGACGATCCCGACCTCGCGCCCGACGTGCGACGCTTCGAGCCTGTCATGGCGCTGATTTCGGGGCGCACCGGCTTCGAAGCGCTCGACACCATCATCCGCGACGCACCGGCGCACCTGAACAAAGACGGCTGGCTGGTGCTGGAGCACGGCTGGAAGCAGGCGGACGCCGTCCGTAAGCGGCTTGTGCGCGCAGGCTTCGTTCACGTACGCTCGCACGCCGATCTGGCCCGGCACGAACGCGTGACCGAGGGTCAGTGGCCCGGGTTAGCGGTTGGCGGTTAGCGGTTGGCGGTTATCAAAGCGTCAACCGCCAATACCGCGCTGCATTCCGACTAACCGCTAACCGCCAACCGCTAACCACTGCAGGAATCCGCCATGCTCGAATTCAAGACGTCCAAAGGCACTTTCACCGTCCAGCTGTTCGACAAGCAGGCGCCGATCACGGTGGAGAATTTCTATCGCTATGCCGACGAGGGCTTTTTCGACGGCACGATCTTTCATCGCGTCATCCCCGGCTTCATGATCCAGGGCGGCGGACTGACCGCGGATCTGAAGAACAAGCAGGGTCACGAGCCGATCCAGAACGAGGCCACCAACGGCCTGAAGAACAAGCGCGGCACGCTGTCCATGGCACGCACCAACGACATCAACAGCGCCACCTCGCAGTTCTTCATCAACGTGGTGGACAACGATTTCCTCGATCACAAGGGCCAGAGCAACTACGGCTACGCCGTGTTCGGCCGGATCGACTCGGGCATGGACGTGGTGGATGCGATCGCCGCGGTGAAGACGGGCAACCGCAGCGGCTATCAGGATGTGCCGGTGGAAACCGTCACCATCGAATCGGTGAAGCGGATCGAGCCGAAGGCCTGATCGATCGAACGTCGAAGAACCTGCCGGGCATTGCACCCGGCAGGTTCTGCTCGTCAGTACCGGCTATTTGAACAACACGGCGATGTTGATGATGTCCACATCGCTCTCGCCCGCCTTGTCGTCATCGCCCACGTCGAAGAACTTCTGGTACTCGACGCGCAGCGAAAAGTCCTCGTTGATGTTCCAGGCAGCGCCGATGCCGGCGATCAATTCGGTCTGGCTGGCATCCTCACGCCGATGACGCAAGTTGAAGACTTCGGGCAACTGCAAGACGCCCAACTGCCCGGTACCGTCGATATAGCGCAGGCGATTGGTAACGCGCGTGTCGGCGTAGTAGACGCCGCCGCGGACGTGCACATCGAAACGCGGAGTGACCGGGTACATGCCAAGCACGCTGGCGGTGACGCCAGTGCTGGTCAGCTGGATGGAGCGCTCGAACTCGCCGTCCAACGCAACGGTGACGACGGTCGGGTCGCCGTTATCGTCGCGGCAGAAGTCCAGATCACAGAAGACGCCCAAGCCACCGCTGAGCTCGCCGGGCAGACGGTACAGGAACTCGCCCAGGTCCACGTAGCCGACTTCGAACGCCACCCACTTGTTGAAGCGATAGCCCACTTGCACGCCCCAGGGCGTCAAGCTGTCATCGAGATCCGAGCCGTAGATCGCATCGACCGCGAGGTTGGTGTCCGGCTGGATCGGGACGCTCGCAAGCTCGTCCGCCAGGCCACCGACGATCATGCCGTCCAACGTGCCCTTCGAGGCGGTGTCGAATTCGCCGCTGCCGCCCCAAACGCCGAAGTAGAACCCCCGGTACTCCTCGGCGAAGGCCGCCGGCGTCGACAGCACACAGCCCAACGCCAAACCAGCCATCCATCGCGTCTTGTTCATCATGTCCAATGGTCTCCCGTGCTTCCTTAACGTTGTCGTTGCGACAGTCCGGGCGCGAACGACCAGCCAAACCCGGATTTTGGGGCGCGATGGTAGTCGATTATGTGCAATCAACCAGCGACTGGATCACACTTGGTCCCGGCGCGACGCGTTTCGTGAACTATTTCCGCTTCCATTATTGAGTGCCGATCTTTCGTGAACCGAATGTTCCGTTTCGTTGTGCGGCTGGTGGCACTGATCCTGTTCCTGACAGCCGGTCCCGTGCTGTTGTTTCGATGGCTGGACCCGCCCACCACCGCGTTCATCATTCGCGAGCGGCTCTCCGCCGAATCTGACACTGTGCAATACAGATGGATTGATCGGGAGCACATCTCGCCACACATCAAAGTGGCGGTGATCGCGGCCGAAGATCAAACATTTCCCAGCCACCACGGCTTCGATCTGAAGTCGATCAACGATGCATTGCAGGACCGGGAACGAGGCCGTCGCGTTCGCGGCGCCAGCACCTTGTCGCAGCAGGTGGCGAAGAATTTGTTTCTGTGGCCGGGACAGAGCTGGCTTCGCAAGGGGCTCGAAGCTTATTTCACGGTGCTGATCGAGACGCTATGGCCGAAGCGCCGCATCCTCGAGGTGTATGTGAATATTGCGGAGTTCGGCCGTGGCGTGTTCGGCGTCGGCGCGGCTTCACAGATCTATTTCAAGAAGCCAGCCTCGCGGCTCAGCCCACCTGAAGCCGCGCTGCTCGCGGCAGTGCTGCCGAGCCCGAAACGAATGAAAGTTGCATCGCCCTCGCGCTACGTCCGCTCGCGGCAGGAATGGATACTGGAGCAGATGCGAAGCCTGGGCGGCGTCGGTCTGTTGGAGCAGATCGAGCCGCAGCCCGGGAAAAATAACAAAAGCCCAGCTCGTTTCCTCTAGGCGCGCACCACCTTCTGGTCGATGGCGCCGAAGATGCTGCGGCCTGCGTCATCGAACATCTCGATGCGCACCGAGTCTCCGAACTTCAGGAACGGCGTCACCGGCTTGCCCTGTTCGATCTGTTCCAGCGTGCGCCGCTCGGCGATGCACGCCGACCCCAGCGATCGATCGTAGTTGGAAATGGTGCCCGAGCCGAGCACGGTGCCGGCGCGCGCATTGCGAGTCAGCGTGATGTGTTCAACCAGTCTCGCGAAGTCGAATGTCATATCGACGCCGGCGTTGGGCTTGCCGAAAGGCTGGCCATTGATGTGCACCACCAACGGCAAATGCACCTTCCCTTCCGACCACGCAGCGCCAAGCTCATCGGGCGTGACCGCCACGGGCGAGAATGCGGTGGCCGGCTTGGACTGATAGAAGCCGAAGCCCTTGGCCAGTTCGCCGGGAATCAGGTTGCGCAACGACCAGTCGTTCACCAGCATGATCAGCTTGATGTGCCCGAGCGCGGCAGCACGCGTGGTGCCCATCGGAACATCGTCGGTGATGATGGCCACCTCGCCTTCCAGGTCGATGCCGTGCTCTTCGCTGGGCAACGGCACGTCCTGCCGTGCGCCCAGAAAATCATCCGAGCCGCCTTGATACACCAGCGGATCGGTCCAGAAACTTTCCGGCATCTGCGCACCACGCGCCTTGCGCACCAGCTCGACGTGATTCACATAAGCGGAGCCGTCGACCCAATGATAGGCACGCGGCAGCGGCGCCATCGCTTGCACGGGGTCGAACGCGAACGCATCTTTGGCACTGCCCTGTTCGAGCGCAGCGGCCACTTCAGCGAGCTTCGGCGCGATGCGCGACCAATCGTCCAATGCGGCTTGCAGTGTCGCAGCCACCTGCGGAACAGCGACAGCCTTGCTGAGATCGCGACTGACGACGACCAGCTGGCCATCGCGACCAGCGCCCTTCAATGTAGCTAATTTCATATCAAATGCCGCCTGCGCTCAGATGCGATCGGAAGAAACGTCGCCCGCCGGCGATTGACATCGCCGGCCTGGCGGGTCGCCAGTCACTCTACTTCCAGCTGTCGACGTAGCCGGTCCATTCGACAGACGCCGCGGCCTCGGTCATCTCCAGGGCATCGCGCGTGTCGATCATGACCGCGTACTCGTCCGTCGCGGGCTTGGACTGGACCAGCATGTTCTTCAGCGCCTTGGGATGCGGCCCGTGCGTGAAGCCGCACGGATGCAGGGTCATCATTCCCGGCTTGATATTGTCGCGCGAGAAGAAGTCGCCCGCGTGATAGAACAGGACTTCGTCGTAGTCGTCGTTGTTGTGGAAGAAGGGCACCTTCAACGCGCCCGGATCGGTCTCGAACGGCCGCGGTGCGAAGGTGCAGATCACGAAGCGATTGCTCACGAACGTGGTGTGCGCCGACGGCGGCAAATGATAGCGATGGCTCATCAGCGGACGGATGTCCTCGACGTTGATGCGCACCACGGATAGATCGCCGTGCCAGCCAATCGCATCCAGCGGGTTGAAAGGATAGGTGACGGTCGAAATGGCGTTGTTACGCTTGATTCGCACCTGCCAGTCCCGATCGTCGCTCTGCTGGGCGACGAACGCGGCATCCATGGACGGCACATCCAGCATCGCCGGATCGAAGATGGCGTGGTTGCCCAACAGCCCTTTGTCCGGCAGCGCGTAGCTGGAGTTGGTCGCTTCGATCAGCAGCGCGAACAGCGGCTCGTTCACCTCGATGCGCCACATGGTGCCGCGAGGAATGACGACATAGTCACCCGCCGCAAGCGTGAGATGGCCATAGTCGCAATGGAACTCACCGGTGCCTCGGTGCACGAACAGCAACTCGTCGCCATCGGCATTGCGCACCAGGTGATCCATCGACTCATCGGCATTCCACACGCGCACCCGAACGTGCGCATTGCGCAGGATCTCCGTGGCCTGCCATGGCGAGGATTGATCCTTGTCAAACTTGTTCAAGTCGAATGCATGCGGCCGCAGCGGCCCTTCGAACTCGACCCAGCCGGTCGGCGGATGACGGTGATGAAAGAACGCGGCCGGCCCGAAGAACCCTTCCTTGCTGATCTCGCGCTCGAACGTGCCCGGAGGCATATCGACGTGTGCCTGCCGCGAGGCCGTGCCTTCGACGTGGGATGGAATGATTGGCCGTTTCATGGTGCGTCTCCGCTCGGTTCAAATCACACCACGGCGCATCTGGTCGAGCTCGATCGACTCGAACAGCGCCTTGAAGTTGCCTTCGCCGAAGCCTTCGTTGCCCTTGCGCTGGATGATCTCGAAAAAGATCGGCCCGATCACGTTCTGGGTGAAGATCTGCAGCAGCAGCCCCTCGCCCTTGTCCGGGTTGCCGTCGATCAGGATGCGGCGCTTGCGCAGCTCCTCCAGGTTCTCCCGATGCCCGGTGACGCGCTGGTTGACGCCCTCATAATAAGTATCCGGCGTGTCCTGGAACTGCACGCCCTGCTCGCGCAGCACATCGACGGTGCGCTGGATATCGGAGGTGCCAAGTGCGATATGCTGAATGCCTTCGCCGCGATACTCGCGCAGGTATTCTTCGATCTGCGACTTGTCGTCCTGCGACTCGTTGATGGGGATGCGGATCTTGCCGCACGGACTGGTCATGGCACGGCTGAACAAGCCGGTCTTCTTGCCCTCGATGTCGAAGTAGCGGATTTCGCGGAAGTTGAACAGTTTCTCGTAGAAGCCGGCCCACTTGTCCATGTTGCCGCGAGCCACGTTGTGCGTCAGATGATCGATATAGGAGAGACCCGCCGAGCGGACCAGCGAGTGGCCCGGCACCGGCACGAAATCCACGTCATAGATGGTGTGCTCGCCGTAGCGGTCGACCAGATAGATCAGGCTGCCGCCGATGCCTTCGATGGCCGGGATGTTCAACTCCATCGGGCCGACGCGAGTCTCGACCGGCTTGGCGCCGAGCTCGACGCAGCGCTTGAAAGCGTAAGCTGCGTCTTTCACGCGGAACGCCATCGCGCACGCCGAGGGGCCGTGCGCGCGCGCGAAGCGCTGGCCGAAGCTGTCAGGCTCGGCGTTGATGATGAAATTGATGTCGCCCTGACGGTGCAACGTGACATTCTTGCTGCGGTGTTTCGCCGTGGCGGGAAACCCCAGCCGCTCGAACAACGTGCGCAACAACTCGGGATCGGGCGCGGTGTACTCGACGAACTCGAAACCGTCGGTGCCGACGGGATTGTGACTTTCGTAGGCGGCGCTCATGACAACCCTCTGAATCGTTATCTGGCTGCGGGACTGCCATCGGTGCAGGTCCGAAGATGCAGGTCCAGGATGCAGGATGGAACTAATGGTTTCAATTGAAACTATATTCTCGCGCACCGTCAAGGGGAGCCTTCGCAAGTCATGACTGCGTCTAAGAAAAAAGTTGCGGAAAAAGTCGCAGAGAGCGCCGCACCAGCCGCCGCCCCGGCGCAGACCGTCGAGCCCGGGGGCAGCCCGCTGCACCTGGACCGTTTCATTCCCTACCGCCTGTCGGTGCTGTCCAACACCATCAGCATGCTGATCGCCAGCGTCTACGAGCGGGAGTTCGGCTTGAGCATTCCGCAATGGCGGATCATGGCGGTGCTGGCGCGTTACCCGGATCTGTCCGCGGTCGAGGTTGCTGAACGCACGGCCATGGACAAAGTTGCGGTCAGCCGCGCGGTGCAGGGTTTGCTCAGCTCCAAGCGAGTGCTGCGAGCCTATGACAAAGGCGACCGCCGCCGCTCCATCCTCCGCCTGTCTGCCGCTGGACAAGCCGTGTACACGCGCGTCTCGCCCATGGCCTTGCGCTACGAAGCAGAGCTGCTCAGCGCCCTCAGCCCCACGGACCAACGCACGTTCGACCGTTTGCTGTCGCGCTTGATGGAGCAAGCCAAATCCATGCAGGCCAGCTCCAGGGAAGCCGAATCCATGCAGGTAGACACCGATAGTTAGCAAAGCTTCGCTATAATTCGCGCCGCTTGCCTGGCCATGACTTGCGAAGAGGGAGCGGCAACGAGTGAGGACTGTGGCGGAGTTTCGGATCGAGTACCTGCGGCAGCTGAGCCCGCAGGGCCGGCCGCTCGAAGAACTGCCGGCGTTCGCCGCCGACAACGAAGAACTGCTGAAGATGTTCGGGGCCATGCTACGGGCCCGCACCTTCGACGCCAAGGCCATCAACCTGCAGCGCACCGGCAAGCTCGGCACCTACGCGCCCTGCCTGGGCCAGGAAGCCACCCATGTCGGCGTCGGCGCCGCCATGCGCCCGGAAGACTGCCTGGCCATCGTCTATCGGGAGATCGGCACTCTGTTCTGGCGCGGCGTGAGCATGACCGAAGTGCTGCTGTACTGGGGCGGAGATGAGCGCGGCAACAACTTCGCGGTGCCCCGTCACGACTTTCCCTGGTGCGTACCCATCGCCACCCAGACGCTGCATGCGGCCGGCGCCGCGATGGCTTTCAAGATTCGCAAGGAACCGCGCTGCGCCGTGGCCTACATCGGCGACGGCGGCACTTCCGAAGGCACCTTCTACGAAGCGATGAACCTGGCCGGCGCGCGCCAGCTGCCCGTCGTGTTCGTGGTCGTCAACAACAAGTGGGCCATCTCGGTCCCGATCGAACAGCAGACCGCAGCCGAAACCCTCGCGCAAAAAGGCATCGCGGCCGGCATCCCCGGCGTGCAAGTCGATGGCAACGACGTAATCGCGGTTCGGGATTGCATGTCGCGCGCACTGGAGAAGGCACGCAATGGCGGCGGCCCCACCGTCGTCGAAGCGCTGAGCTATCGCTTGAGCGATCACACCACCGCCGACGATGCCAGCCGCTATCGCGATGAAGCCGAAGTTGCGGAAGCCTGGAAAGTCGAGCCACTGATCCGCCTGCGCAAGCTGCTCGAATCGCGAGGCGTGCTGGACGAGGCGCGTGAGCAAGCGATGAAGGCGCAGTTCACGCGCGAAGTCGACGCCGCCGTTCAGGAATATCTGAGCACACCGCGCCAATCCAGCGACGCGATGTTCGAGCATCTCTACGCGAATCCGCCTCCGTATCTCGAGGAGCAAAAGGAAATCGCGCGTCGCTATGCCGGCACCGGCCGGCCTTCACACTGAAGCCGCCATGCCCAAAGTCACAATGGTCGAAGCCATCGCGATGGCACAGGCATGGGAGCTGGCGCACGATCCCAGCGTGGTGGTGCTGGGCGAGGACGTCGGCAAGAGCGGCGGCGTATTTCGCGCCACTTCCGGCCTGTTCGAGAAATTCGGTGCCGACCGCGTGCAGGACACGCCGCTGGCGGAGAACATGATCGCCGGCATGTGTGTCGGCATGGCGGCGCAAGGCATGCGGCCAGTCGCCGAAATCCAGTTCATGGGCTTTCTGTATCCGGCCATCGATCAGATCGTCAATCACATGAGCCGCATGCGGCATCGCACGCGCGGTCGCCTGACGTGCCCGGTGGTGATCCGCACGCCGCACGGCGGCGGCATTCACGCTCCCGAGCATCATTCCGAAGCCGTCGAGTCGATGATCGCGCACGTGCCCGGCATTCGCGTGGTCTGCCCTTCTTCTCCGGCGCGCGCCTATGGCTTGCTGCTTGCATCGATTCGCGATCCCGATCCGGTGCTGTTCCTGGAGCCCACCCGCATCTATCGGCTGGCGAAGCAGGAAGTACCCGACGATGGCGTCGCCGCGCCGCTGGATGTTTGTTACATCCTGCGCGAAGGCGATGATGTGACCATGGTTACGTGGGGCGCGATGATCACTGATGTATTGCAGGCCGCCGACCAGCTCGCGACGCAAGGCATCAGTGCCGAAGTCATCGACCTCGCGACCATCAGCCCGATCGATTCCGAGACCATCCTCGATTCGGTGGCGAAGACCGGTCGTTTGGTGATCGTCCATGAAGCCGCGCGCAACTGCGGTGTCGGCGCCGAAATCGCCGCCATCGTGGCGGAGCATGGCCTCTATGATCTGTTGGCGCCGATTCAACGTGTCACCGGGTTCGATACCGTCGTGCCGCTGTATCGACTCGAGAACGATTACATTCCCAGCGTGACGCGCATCGTCGATGCTGCCAAAGCGGCGGTTAGCGGTTAGCGGATGGGGGTTAGGAAGAAATTATGACCGTGACCTTCAACCTCCCCGACCTCGGCGAAGGCCTGCCCGAAGCGGAAATCGTGTCGTGGCACGTCAAGGAAGGCCAGCAGGTTACCGTCGATCAGCCGCTGCTGTCCGTGGAAACCGCCAAGGCAGTGGTCGACGTGCCGAGCCCCTACTCCGGCACCATCGTTCGTTTGCATGCCAGACCCGGCGACACCGTGCAAACCGGCAAGCCGCTGGTGGATTTCGATCTGCCGTCGCGAGCCGCCGCAAGCCCTTCCTCTGCGCACGCGCAACCGCCGTCGAATCAAGGGATGGTGGTGGGCCACATGGCCACGCGCAGCGAAGAACTGGTCGATCACGCCATCGTTGGCCGTGGCCGCCGTGCGTTTCGAGATCGCGGTCGCGTGCGTGCGGCGCCCGCCGTGCGAATGCTCGCCAAGCGCCTCGGCGTTGAGCTGTCCTCATGCGCGGCAACCGGCCGGCATGGATTGGTCAGCGTCGATGACGTTCTTGCCCGCTCCGGTAAGCCGCAACAACGCACACCCGCGGTTCCCGGGCTGACCGACGCTGACAAACTGCGTGGCCCACGCAAGGCGATGGCGCAAAGCATGTCGCTCTCGCGCGATGAAGTGGCGATGGTCACGATCTTCGACGATGCCGATGTCGACGCCTGGCAGAACCGTGGCGACATCACGATGCGGCTGATCCGCGCCATCGTGGCCGGCGTCAAGGCCGAGCCCGCGCTGAACGCGCTGTTCGATCCCACGGTTCCGGCACGCAAACTGATGGAATCGGTCCATCTGGCGATGGCCGTGGATACAAAGGACGGCTTGATCGTCCCGGTCCTGCGGGATGTGGCGTCCCAGTCGGCGACCGACTTGCGTGCCCGCCTGGACGATATAAAGCAGCGTACTCGCAGCCGTAGCATCACTCCGGACGAAATGCGTGACTACACGTTCACACTTTCCAACTTTGGAACGCTCGCCGGACGGTATGCAACTCCTCTGGTCGTGCCGCCCACGGTCGCCATTCTGGGCGCAGGAAAACTGCAACGCGACGTGGTCGCCGGCGTCAACGCGCCGGAAATCCACGTTCGTCTGCCGCTGTCATTGAGTTTTGACCACCGCTGCGTCACCGGCGGCGAAGCGCTACGTTTCCTCGCCGCGGTGATCGAGGATCTGCAGCGGCCGAGCTAGCCTGCTACGTCCTAACTGCAATGGCACTTAGTTAAGCGCCCTGCAGTGGTTGGCGGTTGGCGGTTGGGGCAGAACGGAGGTCAGGATTTAGCTCATTTCTGGCTAACCGCTATCCGCTATCCGCGAACCGCTGCGACAAAGACGGTTAACTAAGCACCATTGGTCCTAACTGGCGGAGCATTTCCAGGCGGCTCTTTATTCCATTTTGGTGCATCACTGCGCACCGGAATCTCTTACGCTATGCGCCACCATCATGGTGACCGCCAGCCAATTTGCGCCCGCACGCAACATAAACAAAGTTGCGCCCGCTACTGATTGCATCCCAATGAGGCCGCGTGCCTCATGAGGCGCGCCGCTGCCAACCCCCAACCAACCACGTTCGCATCATGACAACAACCATTCCCGCCGCCCGTCAGAAAGTGATCGAGCGAATCGCGCTTGCCGCCAAGGCACTGCGACGCCGCGGCGATCCGTTGGATGTTCAAGAGTTCGTCCGCCAGTACTATCGCGGCGTCGGCGAAGAGGATCTCGCCGAATATCGCAGCGAGTCCCTGGCAGCGCTGGCGCTGGCGCATCTGCGCAGCGCCGCGACCCGCAGGGCGAAGCGTCCGCTGGTTCGTGTCTTCAATACCGACGAAGCACGCGACGGTTGGAGCTCCACGCACACCATCGTGGAAGTGACCACCGAAGACATGCCGTTCCTGGTCGACTCGCTCGGCATGGTGCTGACCCAGGCCGGGCTCACCATTCATATGATGGTGCACCCGGTGCTGCCGATCCGCCGTGATCGCAGCGGCAGGCTCGAAGCGCTGGGCCACGACGGCGACACCAGGAAATTCACGCAGGAATCCTGGCAGCACATCGAGATCGATCGCATCGGCGCGCCGGAGCGGCTGCAGGAACTGGAACAGAAGCTGTTGCGCACGCTCGAGGACGTGCGTCTCGCCGTCGAGGACTGGGGCGAAATGCTCCAGCGCGCCAACGAGCTGGCCAACGAGATCGAGCGCGACAACCCTGGCGTCCAACCCAACGAAGCCCGCGAAGCCAAGGCGTTGCTCGACTGGATGGTCGCGAATCATTTCACCTTCCTCGGCTATCGCCAGTATCAATTGAAGCGCGGCCGTACCGAGGACCTGCTGGTGGCCATGCCGGAAACCGGTCTCGGCATTCTGCGGGCCCGCAAAGGCGTTCGCGTCGAGCCGACAGTACTCAAAGGCGAGTTGCGTGAGCGTGCGCGTCAGCCCGAGTTGCTGATGATCACCAAGGCGAATTCCGTTTCGACAGTGCACCGCTCCACCTATCTCGACTACGTCGGCATCAAGACCGTGGACGCGGCGGGACGCGTGACCGGCGAAAAGCGTTTCCTCGGCCTGTTCACGTCCGCTGTCTACAACCGCAGCCCGCGCGAGATCCCGATGCTCCGGCACAAGATCGAGCGCGTGGTCGGGCATTTCGGCCTCGATCCCGCCAGCCACGACGGCAAGGCCGTGGTGCACGTGCTCGAAACCTATCCGCGAGACGAGCTGTTTCAAGCCAGCGTCACGGACCTGATCCGCACCGTGCGCGGCATCGTCAATCTGTACGAACGCCAGCGCGTGCGTGTGTTCCTGCGCCGGGACACTTTCGGCCGTTTCTATTCCGCACTGATCTTCGTGCCGCGCGATCGTTACAACACGCAGGTCCGCCAGAAGATGGAAGCGGTGATCAAGGAAAAGCTCCACTCCACCGCCATCGAATCGCAAGTGCAGCTGTCGCAGTCGGCGTTGGCTCGCGTGCACATGATCATTCGCTTGCCGGCCGAGGGCGGCCCGCGCATCGATGCCGAAGAGCTGGAGCAGTTGCTCGCAGAAGCCGTGCTCACGTGGAGCGACAAGCTGCGCGACGCCTTGATCGAAAAGCACGGGGAGCTGGACGGCCGCTTGATCGCCGAAAGGTTCCACGATGCATTCCCTGCCGCCTATGAAGAAGATACGACGGCGGAGATGGCGCTCGACGACATCAGTCAGCTCGATGCAGTCATCGCCGATCCGGAACGCATCGCCATGCGCCTGGCGAGCGGCGAAGGCAAGACGGTTCATCTGCGCCTGCTGCGGACCGCCTCGCCCATCCCGCTGTCGCAAGCGCTGCCCATCCTGGAAAACATGGGCTTCCTGATCGTGAGCGAACGTCCGTATCGCATGACCGTGCCCGGCAGCCCGGAGATCTGGCTGCAGGACTTCGAAATGCAACGCCGCGACGGCGGCACCATCAATCCGGCGACGCTGGGCGAACGCTTCACGGATACGTTCACCGCGGTGTGGCATGGCCGCGCCGAAAACGACGGTTTCAATCAGCTGATCGTCGTCACCAATCTCACGTGGCGCCAGGCGAGCGTGCTGCGCGCCTACTGTCGTTACGCGATTCAGACCGGCGCGAACTTCAGCCAGGCGTACATGGAACAAGTGCTGATCTCGAACGCCAGGATCGCGGCCATTCTGTCGCAGTTGTTCGAGGCGCAGTTCGATCCAGCCGTCAAACCGGCCAAGCGCAGCGACGAAGTGGACCGATTGAAGCAGGAACTGACGGAGTTGCTCGATTCGGTCCGCAGTCTCGACGAGGACCGCATCCTCAGGCGCTTCGCGCACGCCATCCAGGCGACGCTGCGTACCAATTATTTCCAGACGGATGCCAGCGGCGCGCCGAAGAGCTGGATGTCGTTCAAGCTCGACTCCCGCAGCATTCCCGAAGTGCCGCAGCCGCGGCCCGCGTTCGAAATCTTCGTGTATTCGCCGCGCGTCGAAGGCGTTCACCTGCGCATGGGCCAGGTCGCTCGTGGCGGCCTTCGCTGGTCCGATCGCCGCGAAGACTTCCGCACTGAAGTGCTTGGCCTGATGAAGGCTCAGAATGTCAAGAACACGCTGATCGTGCCGGTCGGCGCCAAGGGCGGCTTCGTGCCCAAACGCATGCCCGCCGGCGCCAGCCGCGAAGAAGTGCAGCGCGAAGGCGTCGAGTGCTATCGCACGTTCATCTCGGCGCTGCTCGACATCACCGACAACATCGTCGAGGGCAAGATCGTGCCGCCGCCGCAGGTCATCCGTCGTGACGGCGACGATCCGTATCTGGTGGTGGCCGCCGACAAAGGCACGGCCACTTTCTCCGACATCGCCAACAGCATCGCCGCCGACTACAACTTCTGGCTCGGCGACGCGTTCGCCTCCGGCGGCTCGGCGGGCTATGACCACAAGAAGATGGGCATCACCGCCCGCGGCGCCTGGGAATGCGTGAAACGTCACTTCCGCGAGATGGGCATCGACACCCAGGCTCAGGACTTCACCGCGGTGGGCATCGGCGACATGGCCGGCGACGTGTTCGGTAACGGCATGCTGCAGTCCCCGCACATCCGGCTGCTGGCCGCGTTCAATCACCAGCACATCTTCCTCGACCCGGATCCGGACGCGGCCGTCTCATATAAAGAGCGCCAGCGCCTGTTCAACCTGCCGCGCTCCACCTGGGAGGACTACAACCGCAAGCTGATCTCCAAGGGCGGCGGCGTGTTCCAGCGCAGCGCCAAGTCGATCAAGGTGTCGCCGCAGGCTCAGGCCATGCTCGGCATCAAGCGCGACAGCTTCACGCCGATCGAGCTGATCCGCGCCATCCTGTGCATGCCGGTGGACCTGTTGTGGAACGGCGGCATCGGCACCTACGTGAAAGCTACTGAAGAAAGTCACATCGACGTGGGCGATCGTGCCAACGATGCCGTGCGCGTCAACGGCCGCGAGCTGCGCTGCAAAGTCGTGGGCGAAGGCGGCAATCTCGGCTTCTCGCAACGCGGCCGCGTCGAGTACGCGCTGAGCGGCGGACGCATCAACACCGACTTCGTCGACAACTCCGGTGGCGTCGACTGCTCGGACCACGAGGTCAACATCAAGATCCTGCTCAACAACCTGCCCAGCCGGGCCGGGCTCACGCTGGAGAAGCGCAACGAGTTGCTTGCCGACATGACCGACGAGGTCGCGGCACTGGTCCTGCGCGACAATTATTTGCAGAGCCAGGCGCTGTCGATGCTCGAAACTCGCGCCAGCAAGGATCTGCTGGAGCACGCGCACTCGATCCGGCGCCTCGAAGTGTCCGGCCTGCTCGACCGCGGCTTGGAATTCCTGCCGGCCAGCGAAGAAATCGCCGAGCGGCATCAGGCCGGCCGCGGCCTGACGCGGCCCGAGCTCGCCATCCTGCTGGCATACGCCAAGATGGCGCTGTATTCCAATCTCATCGATTCGGATGTGCCGGAGGACCCGTACCTGGGCCACGAGCTGCAACGTTACTTCCCGGCATTGATGCAGAAGCGTTTCGGCAAGTATCTGCCCGAACACCGGCTGCGCCGGGAAATCATCGCCACCGCCACCACCAACAGCATCATCAATCGCATGGGCCCGACGTTCGCGCGCCGGGTTCAGGAAGATACCCGCGCCAGCGCGGGCACCATCGCACGCGCTTATGCCATCGCACGCGAGGTCGTCGCCATGCGCGACACCTGGGCCGACATCGAAGCGCTCGACACCAAAATCGCCGCCGGCGTTCAGTACGAAATGATGTTCGAGACCACGCGCCTGCTGCGCTTCTGCACTTACTGGCTGATCCATCGCCAGAGCGGCAAGCTCGATATCGAGCGCCAGGTATCGCGCTTCCGCAGCGGCATGAAGGAGCTCGATGGCCTGCTGCCCCGGGTCCTGACCGGCGATGACCTGACGGCCTTCACCCATCGTCACAGCCGTTACATCGCCGCCGCCGTGCCCGACAAGCTGGCGCGCCGCATGGCCAGCCTGACGGCGCTGCGCTCCGGTCCGGACCTGGTCGAGATCACCGAGCAGACCGGCCTGCCGCTGGAACGCGCCGCGACGCTGTATTTCGGCGTCGGCACCGCCTTGGCACTGGACTGGATTCGCGAGCAGGTCGAGGCCCTCGGCGTCGAAGGTCATTGGCAAGCCGTGGCTCGCACCACTCTGCGTGACAACGTCTACAACTTGCAGCGCGCCTTGAGCCTGCAAGTGATCGCCGAGTCGAAGCGCTCCCAGAAAGGTACCAAGGCGCCGCCGGCCGACGTGCTGGAGGGCTGGATCACCCGCCATCGGGCCGCGGTCGACTACCTGCGACAGACGGTGAGCGACATGCGCGCGCTGCCAGCGATGGACTTCGCGACCCTCTCCGTGGCCTTGCAGGCCGTCCGGCGCATGACCGAATAGCGGCGCCAGGCCGCCGGGCAGGGACGCCCCGAAACCTGCCGGTACTGACGACGAAAGCCGCTATTACCGGCGCTGGACTGAATGAACCCGGCGACACCTGCGGGTTGGGGGCGATGTCTGTTATAAAGCCGTCCCCTATCAACTCCAACTGCAGTCATGCCCGGACAACTCGTACTTCTGCGCCACGGCCAAAGCACCTGGAATCTCGAAAACCTGTTCACCGGCTGGGTGGACGTCGATCTCACCGAGCAAGGCCGCGAAGAGGCCCGCTCCGCCGGGCGCCTGCTCAAGCAGGAAGGCTTCGAATTCCAGCAGGTGTTCACCTCGGTATTGAAGCGCGCCATTCGCACCATGTGGATCGTGCTGGACGAGATGGATCGCATGTGGCTGCCGGTGGAACGAAGCTGGCGCCTCAATGAACGTCACTACGGCGCCCTGCAGGGCCTCAACAAGGCTGAAACAGTTGCAAAGTATGGTGCCGACCAGGTGAAGATCTGGCGACGCAGCTATGACATCCCACCTCCGGCGCTGTCGCTGGACGACGAACGTCATCCGCGCTTCGACCGCCGCTACAGCACGCTGAAGCCCGAAGAGCTGCCCGTCACCGAATCCTTGAAGACCACGCTCGATAGAGTGCTGCCGTACTGGAACAACCGGCTCGCTCCGGAGTTGAACGCCGGACGGGATGTACTGGTTGTCGCACATGGCAACAGCTTGCGCGCGCTGGTGAAGATGCTCGACGGAATGTCGGATGCCGAGATCGTCGAGTTCAACATCCCGACTGGAGTGCCCATTCACTATCAATTGGACAGTGCACTCAAGCCCACCTCCAGACGCTTCCTGGGCGACCCCGAAGCGATCCGGGCGGCCGCCGAGGCCGTGGCACGACAAACCGAGAAGAAGAGCGGTTGATCGATTCGATCGATTTGTCGAACCGCGCTGTCGCAATTTGCGAACAGCGCGGGCGGCCAGTTGGCCGGCTCTAGCAGTCAAGCGACAGATGTTTGCAAACGCTGTTGCGTATCCAGCGGCGAGGAATGATTCAACACGCGCAGCGACTGTTCCATATTGATGCACAGCTGCATCGGAACTGTTCAAGAGTGAAGCGTGTCATCTGCTCGTCGCGTTCCAATGTTGTACTTGCGCAGCAATCGAGATTCGTCTAATTAACATCACGAGAGTTTGTTAGATATATTTCGGTGCGCACAGGAGCACTCGGGGAGATGTTTCGCCGTTCAGCGACGGCAAAAATTACAGTGGAATAAAACTTGCTTCGTTGATGAGCAAGCGATGATGGGCGAGACGCTTCGAGTCTCGCAAATGTTTTGCGAGCCGTGGGGACGGGGGCGCAACGCACACACGATCAGACAACCGTGCCTGTTTGAGTGTGCGTCATTGATGAGGAGTGATGCATGCGTCTAAACAGACTCGCGTTGGCTCTCGTAGCCGTGAGTAGCAGCTGGGCCGCGCTGGCGAACCCGGCCATCAACAGCAACATCAGTGGCTCGATCGCAGGCACCGTCGGTGCCGCGGTGGTCGGCACTACCGCCGCGACCCAGCTGGTCGCGGGCCAGAACCAGGCACGCCTCGATGGCAGCCTCGGATCCAATCTCGGCGCCAATCTGAATGGCAGCTCGAGCACCAACCCGGGTCCCAACATGAACGGCCACAGGGCGCGTTCGAATTCACGATCATCACTGACCAACACCAGCCTGTCGGGAACGGCCCCGCGTGCCGGCATGGAGGATTCCATGCCCAGCGGCTGGCTCATGGCGCTGGTCACGGTGCTGCTGATTGGCCATCAGCTGCGCCGCAAGCATCGCTTCCTCCGTCCGCATCGCTTCAGCGATCTGTAGACCGAGCTGCTTCCGCATCTGCGGGAGGTGTGATGATCAATCAACGCCAACCTTTGAGGTCTTACGACCGTTCAGCCGGCGTGAGCGCGTCGGAGCCCACGTCGCTGTTCGTGCTGAAGTCGCTGCTCTATCCGGTCATGCCCGTGCTGACGCTGGCGCTGTGCATGGCGGCGTGGCGCGAAAGCCTGGACGGGCCGTACTTCCTCATGGCAGTGCTTGCTTTCTTCGGTGCGGCCGACGTGCTCGATGCCCTGCCGATGGCGCCGCCGCGCGCGCGCTCGTTGGCGATCGCGTCGCTGCTCGACATCATCTTCCGCTGGTCGCTGGTGATCGCGTTCATCTGGGCCTTGCTGGAGATCGCCGGCATCGCCAGGCAGCTGCGCTGGGAAGTGCTGGCCAGCTGGGCGGTCGCGACACCGCTGGTGCTGTGGGTGGGCCGGCTGTACGCACCGCATTTGTTCGTTCGTGCCAGCAACAGCGGCGCACCGCGCAGGGTCGTGATCGCCGGGGCCAACCGGCTCGGCGCCAAGCTCGCAAAGAAGCTGCAGGAGTCGCCCTGGCTGAACATGGAAGTGCTGGGCTTCTTCGACGATCGCGACGCAGGCCGGCTGCCCGAGGATTGCGCGCGGCGGCTGATCGGCAAGCTGAGCAGGATGCGCGACTACATCGCTCGCAATTCGATCGATGTCGTCTACATCACGTTGCCGATGACGCGGCATCCTCGCCTCACCGAGTTGTTGCAATCGTTGAAGGACTCGACAGCGTCGGTGTACTTCGTACCGGACCTCACCATGTGCGACCTGGTGCAGCCACGTTTCGACCTGGTCAACGGCATTCCGGTGGTGGCGGTATGCGAATCGCCGTTCTACGGCGGCCGCGGTATCGCCAAACGAGCCAGCGACATCGCGATCTCCGCCCTGGCCATCGCGTTGCTGT
Organism: Steroidobacter sp.; assembly: GCF_036406195.1. GTDB lineage: Bacteria > Pseudomonadota > Gammaproteobacteria > Steroidobacterales > Steroidobacteraceae > Steroidobacter. The sequence goes on along the minus strand of NZ_DASWVW010000019.1, from coordinate 165,689 downwards.
CGCCGGTGATGCTGGCCGTTGCCGCGGCCATTCGCCTGACCTCGCCGGGCCCGGTGATCTTTCGTCAGAAGCGCTATGGCTTGGACGGCAAGCAGATCGTGGTCTACAAATTCCGCTCGATGACTGTCACGGAAGATGGCCACAAGAGTTATACGCAGGTCACGCGCAACGATTCGCGGGTGACGCCGGTCGGCTCATTCATTCGCGCCACTTCGCTCGATGAGCTGCCTCAGTTGTTCAACGTGCTGGAAGGCTCGATGAGCATCGTCGGTCCGCGACCGCACGCGGTGGCGGTCAACGAGCAATATCGACGACTCATCCCCGGCTACATGCTCAGGCACAAAGTGAAGCCGGGCATCACCGGTTGGGCCCAGGTCAACGGCTTTCGCGGCGGTGACGACATCGGTTCCATGCGCGCGCGCATCGAGCACGATCTCGAATATCTGCAGCACTGGTCGCTGACGCTCGACCTGATGATCATTCTCAAGACCGCCATGGTGGTTTGGAACGACCGACATGCTTACTAGTTTTCGATCGGCCGCGCAGCCGATGCACGCGCAATGAAGCTCGACGCAATGAGTCAGGACAAGTGCAACAGGACGTTTGCATCGGTGTTCACATTCGCCGCGGTGCTGCTGGTGATCTGCTCCATGCTCACCAGTTGGGCGCACGCGGCGGATGCGGACTATCGATTGGGACCGGGCGACCTGCTGCGGGTCAGCGTGTTTGGTTCACCGGAGTTATCGGGCGAGGTGCGAGTGAGCGAGTCCGGCAACATCACTTATCCGCTGATCGGCCAGGTGCCAGTGGCCGGCAAGTCGCCGGCGCAGGTGGAAGCGTTGCTGGTGAGCGCCTTCGTGGACGGCGGATATCTGCGTCAGCCGCAGGTCTCGGTGCTGGTCACCGAGTATCGCAGCCAGAAGGTGTCGGTGATGGGCCACGTCACCAAGCCCGGCCAGTATTCGCTGCAGTCGGCCAGCCGCGTGCTGGACGTACTCGCCGAGGCCGGCGGACCGATCGCCGAAGAAGCGGCCGACGTGGCGACATTGATGCGCAAGGACGGCAGCAAGGCGAACGTGGATCTGGCGGCGTTGTTCGGTGGCGACCCTGCCCAGAACCATGCGGTGGCTGGTGGCGACACTTTGTATGTACCGCGCGCACCGCAGTTTTATATCTACGGCGAAGTGCAAAAGCCGGGGATGTACAAGCTGGAGCGTGGCATGACGGTATCGCGAGCGATCTCTGCCGGCGGCGGTCTGACCACGCGCGGCTCCGAGCGACGCGTGGTGGTCAAGCGGAAGGACCCGAAGACCGGCAAGGAAGAGCACTACTCGGCCAGGGGCTCCGACCAGTTGCAGGCCGACGACGTGATCATGGTCAAGGAAGGCCTGTTCTGATCTGGGTAACCACCGGGAACCAAGCACTATGATGGGCCTCGCTCAAACGTTGAGAGTTCTTCGCGGACGCGCGGTGCTGTTCACGACCATCGTGCTGGTCGTGGTGACCGGCGTGGCGCTCATCAGCCTGCTGTCGCCGAAGAGATATGTCGCCCAGCTGGCGCTGGTGGTCGACCTGCAGGGCAACGACCCGATGAAGCAGACGGCGCTGGCGCCGATGCTGGTGCCTTCGCACCTCGCCACTCAGACCGAGATCATCAAGAGCCGCAACGTGGCCATGAAGGTGATCGACAAGCTGGGCCTGGCCACCAATCCGCAGATCGTCGCGGCCTATCGCGACAGCGGCGCTGCCAGCGATCTGGATACCTGGCTGGTAGAAAACCTGCTGCTCGCGGTAGACGCGAAGACCGCTCGCAACAGCAACATCATCCGTATTTCCTACGGCAGTCGCGATCCGATCGATGCGGCGCAGATGGCCAACGCGTTCGCCGAAGCCTATATGCAGGCCAGCCTCGAGCTGCGCGTCGATCCGGCTCGCCGCCAGGTCACGTGGTACGAGGAACAGGTGGCGCAGCTGCGCGATCAGCTGGTCGCCGCGCAGGGCCGCTTGTCCAAATATCAAGCCGATCATGGCGTGCTGGGTGTCGATGCCGCGCGCATGGACGTCGAGAACGCCCGCCTGCAGGAGATTTCCAATCAACTGGTCGCAGTACAGGCACAGATGTTCGACGCCAACTCGCGCAGCCAGCAGATCACCTCCAGCGAGCAGTTGGATTCGCTGCCGGACCTGATGAAGAACCCGACCATTCAGAGCCTGAAGGCGGAGCTGGCGCGCGCCGAATCCAAGCTCGCCGAAGTCAGCGAGCGCTATGGCGAGAGGCATCCGCAGTATCTCGCTTCGGCCGCCGAGGTCACCGCGCTGAAGTCCAAGCTCAACGTCGAGATCGGCGTGACGCGCGGCTCGCTGGTGCAGAGCGCTGCCATTGCCCGTCGCCAGGTCGGCGAAGTGCAGAAGGCGTTGGAGGAACAGAAAGATCGCATCATCGCGCTCAAGCGTCAGCAGGACGAGCTGGCCGTGCTGAGCCGTGATGTCGAGAGCGCGCGCGCCGCTTACGACTCGGCCTTGCAGCAGGCCAATCAGACCAAGCTCGAGAGCCGCGTCGATCGCACCAACGTTGCGATCCTCAACCAGGCCACGCCGCCGCTGATGCCCGACTCGCCGAAGATCCTGCTCAACCTGGTGGTCGGCCTGTTTGCCGGCATCGCGCTCGCCATCGGTTGGATTCTCACTCTGGAAGTCGGCAACCGCCGCTTGCGTTCGATCGAGGACCTGAGCGACTTCACCGATCTGCCCGTGCTCGCGGAGTTGCCGCAACTGCCCGCCGCCGCGCGCCGTCACCAGCGGCGTGAAGTGCAGCGCGCGCTGAAGCTGCAGCCCAATGTCGCCCGAGCAAACTGACTTCGGATCGAGCCATTGAGGACGCCCGCTATGGACGCCGCCGTCGAACCCAGAGCCCGACTCCCCAGGGTCACGCGACCTCGCAACCGCATTGGCGAGATCCTGTTGAACATGGGCGCCATCTCGGAGGCCGATCTGCAAAGGGTGCTGGCCGCGCACCTGGATCGCGGCGAGCCGTTCGGCAAAGTGGCCGTGGCCATGAAGCTCATCACCGAGGGTGAGCTGCGGCAGGCGCTGGCCCAACAGTTCACTTATCCGATCGCTCGCATCGGAGAGTCGGCGTTGTCGCCGATACTGGCCGCCGCTTACGATCCCTTCGGCCAGTACGCCGAGGGTCTGCGAACGCTGCGCAGCCAGTTGCTGATGCGCTGGATGGGCGAGCATGACTGCACACTCGCCGTTTGCTCGGCTCGCAGCGGCGAAGGCTGCAGCACGCTGGCAGCGAATCTCGCCATCGTGTTTGCGCAACTCGGCGAGCGCACGCTGCTCATCGATGCCAACCTGCGCCGGCCCGTGCAACATCATCTATTCGGTCTTGGCGAATGCGACGGCCTCACCGATCTGATCAAGGGCCAGATCCGCACCGAGAAGGCGCTGCGCAAGATCGCACAGTTCGATTGTTTGAATGTATTGACGGCCGGCACGCTGCCGCCGAACCCACAGGAGCTGCTGAGCCGCTTGCCGTTTGCGCACGTGCTGGAAGAAATGTCCGGCCGTTACGATGTGATCATCATCGACACGCCGCCGCTGCTCGAGTTCGCCGATGGCCAGATCGTCGCGGCCCGCGCTCGCGGCTGCCTGCTTGGCACGCGCAGGGACAGCACGCGCCTGATCGACATCGCCCGCATGAAGGCGCAGCTCGATCCCAACCTGACCCACGTGCTGGGCACCGTGATCAGTGGCTGACACGACGGCAATCGATGCTCTTGGCGGCGTTCGCGCCGCGCCGCGAACGCAACTGCAACGCGACTTCGTGCCCCTGCTGGTGCTGTGCACGCCGATTGCGTGCGCCAGCGTGCTGTCGAAGTTCGGTATCCCCGGTTACACCACCTTGGGCATCGGCATCGCGTTGCCGCTGATGATGCTCATACTGGCGTTCGGCATGCTCGACGACCGCATACGCATCGAGCCGAAGCGTCTGGGTTTCTACTGCATCACGCTGGCAGTGCTGATCCTGCCGCAGCTGTTGCAGGCCGGCACCTTCTCGCTGAACTCGCTGATGATGCTGGCCCTGCTGCATATTCCCTATGTGCTGGTGGTCATTCGCGGTGACGAGCTTGCCCCCAAGGTGCTCGCCTTTTTCCTGCTCACCGCCAAGGTGCTGGCGGTGCTGGCGATCGCTCAATATTTCCTGCAAGGCTTGGTCGACACGGCGCTGCTGTATCCGATCGACAACTTGATCCCGCAGGACTTCGTGGTGCAGGGCTTCAATGCCCAGGGCACGATCAACTATCACTCGACGCAACTCCGCGCCACCGGCGTGTTCATGCTCGAGCCTTCGTTCCTCACGCAGTTCCTCGCCGTGGCCATCGTCGCCGAATCGGTCACGAACCGCCGGTTGTGGCCGTTGGGCCTGTACGCGATCGGCATCCTGGTGGCGCACGCGGGTACGGGCATTCTGATCCTGCTGATCTGCATGCCTTTCGTGGTGTTCATTCACCGCCGCTGGGACCTGCTGGCGCTGGGCGTCGTCGGCCTCGCCGCCCTGCTCGCGTTTGGCGAGCTGCTCAACCTGGACTTCATCGCCAGCCGCGCCGGCGAATTCGATGACCCGAACTCCAGCGGCTTCGCGCGCTTCGTGGGCGGCTTCCATTTGTTCGACCAGATGCTGTGGCCCGATCTGAAGCGCGCCTTGTTCGGCTATGGCGCCGGCGCGTTCATGGACTACGCGCACCTGTTCAACATCGAAGTAGCGGACATGCCCATGACCAAGATGGTCTTCGAGTTTGGCGTCGTCGGCGCCTTCACCTACTTCGCGTTCATCGCCAGCTCCCTGTTTGCTTCGCCGCTGCCGCGCATGCTGAGTGTGGCCATCGCGCTCACCTTCCTGCTCAACGGCATGTACGTGCCGTTCTCGCATGGTTTGGCGCTGGGCCTGCTGGTGCTGACTTCCACACGGAAGGTGCAGACCGTCGCCGCCACCAACCTGCCGCCGAAAGCGGTGCGAATGGCGCGAGGCTGAGGCCATGTCATTGGAGCTCATCCTGCTGGCGCTGGCGATGATCAGTCTGGGACTTGCCCAGCATCCCTTCGTGACCTATCCGCTGTCGCTGAAGCTGTTGAAGAAGCTGCGCCCCTATCGCGCCAAGCCCTTGCCGGCACGCCAGCCGAACATCGATTTCACCATCTGCATGTGCGCCTATAACGAAGAAGGCGTGATTCGAGAGAAGCTGCAGAATTTGCTGGCCCTCAAGCAACGCGAGCCGGGGCTGGAGATTCTCGTTTATGTGGATGCCGCCAGCGACCAGACAGCGAAGCGTCTGCGGACCTACGCGCCACACATCCAGTTCCACGTTTCTCCGGCGCGGCACGGCAAGACATACGGGATGAATCTACTGGCCAGCCGCGCCACCGGCGACGTGATCCTGTTTACGGACGCGAACGTCATGCTCGATATGGAAGTGCTCGACAAGATGCGCGCTTCGTTCGCGGACCCCGAGATTGGCTGCGTGTGCGGCAACCTCATCTACACCAACGGCAGCGCATCGGTGACCGCTTCGACGGGCTCGCTGTACTGGCGGCTGGAGGAAGGCATCAAGCGCCTGGAACAGCAGACCGGCTCGGTGATGGGCGCCGACGGATCGTTGTTCGCCATCCGCCGCACGCTGCACAAGGCGCCGCCGGATCACATCATCGACGACATGTTCGTTTCGTTCTGGGTGCTGATCCAGGGATATCGCGTGGTGCAATCCAAGGACGCGCGCGCCTATGAAGAGTCGGCCAGCAACGCAGCCGACGAGTTCGGTCGCAAGTCACGCATCGCTTGCCAGGCGTTCAACGTGCACCGGCTGATCTGGCCCTGCATCCGCAAGATGGATGCACTCACGGTCTATAAATATGTGTCGCACAAGCTGCTGCGCTGGCTGTGCATTTATTTCCTCGCGCTCTCTGGAATCTTCGTGGTCGCTGCCCTGGCCGTGGCCGGCTACGCATGGGCCGCGGCCGTGCTGGTCGCCGCCGCCATCATCGGTTTCATTCTCGGCGCCCGCTACACGATCAAGCCGTTCTCGCAGATCGTGGACATTCTCACCAGCATGGCGGGCGCCGGCTTGGGGGTCTGGAAGTCAGTGCGCGGCGAATCGTTCCAGACCTGGACGCCCGTCGCATCGCTACGCAAGGTCGCCGAATGAGATGTTTGTGGATCAGTCGCCATGTGCCTTACCCCATGAACGAGGGGTTGAAGGTGTACTCGGCCAAACTTTCCGAAGCGCTGGCACAAGCGGGCGCATTCGTGCGCGTGCTTGGCTTCGGCAGCACCGAAGCTACGCCAAAGAATTGCGCTCGCTTGGAATGGGCTTCGGTGCCGGGCGATCGTCGCAGCCAGGTGATTGCCCTGCTGAGCCGCTTGCCACTGACCGCGGCCGTCGATTCGACCAACGAGTATCGAGCACTGCTGGAGCAACAACTACGCGAATCGTGGGACGCCATCATCTTCGATAGCTATGGCGCCGGTTGGGCGCTGGACCGCTGCAAGCGCTACTGCGCCAGCAAGCTGGGTGCCAGAACCATCCTGGTTCATGTGTCCCACAATCATGAAGAGGTGCTGTGGCGCTCGATGGCGCAACAGGCTGCAGCGGGTTTGCCGAAGCGGATCGCGCTCTGGCAGAACTACTACAAAGTTCGCGGGCTGGAGCGTCGACTGTTGCGCGAGGTCGATCTGGTCTCGGCGATCACGAGCGAAGACGAGCAGGCAATTCGCGCCCACCGCGCCGACCGGAACACTCTCACTCTGACGCCGGGCTACGACGGCCCAGTAGCTCCCCCGCGCGTGATCGACGCATCAGTGCCGCGCCGCGTGGTGATCGTTGGTTCGTTCCAATGGGTGGTGAAGCAAGAAAACTTGTCCCGCTTCGTCCAGCACGCTGACGCGAAGTTCGCCGCGCACGGCATCGAGCTGGTCGTTGCCGGTGACGTCCCGGACGATCTGAAAAAAACATTGCTCGCCAACAGCCGAGCCACGCGCTTCAAGGGATTCGTGTCCGAGCTGGGACCGTTCCTGGCCCAGGCGCGCATCGCCATCGTGCCGGAACTGATTGGCGGCGGCTTCAAATTGAAGTTCCTGGATTACATCTTTGGCCGCGCACCGGTTGCGACCGTCGACGCAGCAGCGGCGGGGCTTCCCACACGGTTGCGCGAGGACTTGATCACCAGCGCCGATTTCGCCGGGCTCACCTCCGCCATCATCGATCACATCGACCGCCTGGACCAGCTCAATCGATTGCACACGGCGGCATTCGAGCAGGCGCGCAGTTTGTATCGCTGGGAAGATCGCGGTCTCCACCTGCAGCAGCGCATAGCCGAGTTGCAGGAGATGCGCTCGACTCCACCCGCTCGTTCGTCGCGCGCAGCCGCCGCTGCGAGCGCCTGAGCAAGGAGCGCTGAATGTTCGGTTACGTTTCATTCGCCCAGCTATCTGACGCCATCCGCGGCAGGTTGTACGAGATCCCGGCGGACGTGGACCTGATCGTCGGCATCCCGCGCAGTGGCATGGTACCGGCGTACCAGATCGGCCTGTTCCTGAATCGCCTTGTCTGCGATATCGACAGCTTCATCGCGGACGGCACCATCGGCCACGGACATACGCGCAAGCTGGCCGTCGAGCTGACTTCGCTGCGTCAGGCGCGGCACCTCCTGCTGGTCGATGACAGCATCGCCAGCGGCAGCTCCATGCAGAAGGCGCTGGCCGGAGTCCGGGAGTCTGGTTATACCGGCCGCGTTTCAACTTGCGCTGCCATCGTCGCGCCGTCGCACAAGCGCAGCGTCGACGTTTCCTTCATCACCCTGCCTCAGCCGCGGCTCTTCGAATGGAACGCCTTCCATCACGCCTGCGTCGAGAATGCCTGTTTCGATCTGGATGGCGTGCTGTGCGTCGACCCCACCACGCATGACAACGACGACGGTCCGCGCTACGAGAAGTTTCTCGCCAATGCGAGGCCGCTGTTCCGGCCAACGCTCCGCATCGGACATATCGTGTCGGCGCGCCTCGAGAAATATCGCACGCTGACTGAAGACTGGCTCGCCGCCCACAATATTTCCTACGGCAAGCTTCACCTCGTAGATTTGCCGAGCAAGGCCGAGCGCATTCGCCTCGGCGCCCATTGCTCGCACAAGATCCGCCTCTATCGCGAGACCCACGCGTCGATGTTCTACGAAAGCGATCTCGGCCAGGCACGCGAGATCGCGACAGGCTCGGGTAAGCCGGTGCTGTGCATCGCCGACATGACCATGGTGATGCCAGGTGCAGCCAATGTCGCGGCGACCGCCAAGAGCGCATTGTGGAAGCTGCGTGCTCCCCTGGGACTCGCCAAGGGTTGGGTCAAGCAGCAACTCCGCTCATCCCGCACTCCCGTGAGTGGTTCGTGAGGCGCCATGGCCGCCCCTAGCCGGCATCCTGAATATCGCTGCCAGCGTCGTCGCTCAGGGCCGGCGTCGCCAGACGCGGATGTAGTCGATCACGTAATTCCACTGCGACTCGTCGGCTTTCATTGCCGAGACATCGACGCCGTTCAACACCATGCCGAGCTGGTTGGTGACCAGGATGTGCGCGGGCACGGGTTTGCTCCACACGTAATACGTCTGCTTGATCGGCTCGCCATCGAGCAGCCAGATGGGCTGGTCCTTGACCCAGTCGAGCGAGAACACGTGAAAGTCCTCGGAGAAATCGCAACCGGGGATGTATTCGTTGTTCTTGAATCTGGTCCACAGGTCCTTGGGCGGACCGTAACGCTCCGGATGTTTGTGCCACTGCACGTAGCCGGTCATCACGCGCGTCTTCGGCCGGCCCTGCCAATTGAAAAACTCGAAGATGTCGATTTCCGGCGGCCAGGGCAGCTCGGAGAACGTGCCGTCAGGATATTGCACGCCCGGGTTCAACCAGAACGCCGGCCATGCACCGATGCCCGTGGGCAGCTTCGCTCGCATCTCGATGTACATGCCCTCGGTCACTGGCAGCTTTGCACGCAGCATGCCCGACTCCAGGCCGCGCGGCTTCAAGCCGCCGCCCGGCGGAATGCGGCCCTTCAATGTCAGCGTGCAGTCATCGAACACGTGCAGCGCGCGCGGATCGCCGTCGGGATAGTCGCGATGGTACGACCAGTAGGTCTTCAGGCCATCGAGCTTGCCGTTCTCGTAGATGTATCGATAGAAGAATTCCTGGTCCAGCCTGGCGCGCGTATCGATGGTCGCATCTTCGCGACGTCGGCCAAACGTCCAATCCTTGACCAGCTCGAACTCGCCGGTTTGTTTGTACGGCCGCGCGGCGTCGATCGGCTCGCCGAGCAGGGCCGTACAACTCGCCGCGGCCGCCATCGCCAGCACCATGATGCTCATTTCCACCTCTCGATCTCGAGCGCATCGCTGCGCCGATCTTCGCGGCATGAGGTGCGACTGGCAATAGGAGCTTACGTTTGAGTCGCGAAATCATCATCACCGGCGGCGACGCACACTTTTTTCCATGGATGATCGCGGCGATCAGCTCTCTGCGCGCGCATGCGGAAACCAGCGCGATCGACCTGGGCATCATCGACCAAGGATTGACCCATGAACAGCGCGCGCAGCTGAATACGCTTGGCTGCAAGATCGTTCAACCGGAATGGACGCTGCCCGTGCCGCAGGAGGCGCGCCAGCTTCGAAACATTGGGCTGGTCGCCCGCACAGCGTTGCGAGATTACTTCACCGGTTATGAAGTCTATTTGTGGTTCGACGCCGACGCCTGGATGCAGACGCCGGAATTCGTCACCGCGTATGTAGAAGGTGCACGCCAGCGCGGCGCCGCTGTCGTCACCGAGAACGGCCCCGGCTATCGCAAGACGTTCGTCGATTTGAAATGGTGGACCGGCAACATGGTGGCATCGTTCAGCATCCTCGCCGGGCTGCGCTGCTCCTTCGCCACCAGCATCAACATCGGCGTGCTGTGCTTGAAGGACGACGCACCGCATTGGCGAGAGTGGCAGCGCTACTACACCAAAGCGCTGGAACGCACTGGCAAAGTGAACATGGACCAGCACGCGCTGTTCGCCGCCATCCACCTCGGCCAATTGTCCACGACGTTCCTGCCGGCACGCTTCAACTGGCTGCCGCATCTGAGCTGTCCGGTATGGAACGCCGAAAAGAAGCTGCTCTGCGAACCGGCGGCACCGCACCGTCCGCTATCTGTGATTCATCTGGCGGGTCCACGTAAGGATCGGCCATACGAAGTGGCGCGCTTGAATGGTGGAACGTTCGCCACGTCACTGACCTACCCGGCCATGCAACCGCACCTGGTGTGAGGCTCTCATGAACTACAGCTCGCTCAAATCGGTGTCAGTTGTCATTCCCGCGTTCAACTCACGCGACACCATTCAGCAGGCCATCGCCACCGCACGAGCACAGACATTGCGCCCGACGCAGATTGTCGTGGTCGATGACTGCTCCAAGGACGACACGATCCAGCAAGCCGAAGCCGTCGCGGGTCCCGACCTGCTCGTCGTGCGCAGCCCGAAGAATGGAGGTGGAGGCGCAGCCCGCAATCGGGGTATCGACCACGCGACCGGCGACGTGGTGGCGTTCCTCGACGCCGACGATCTCTGGGCACCGAACAAGCTGGCGAATCAGATGGCGCTGTTGCGCACGCAGATCCGCGAATCGTTCTGTTTTACTGCGGTGGAGCAAGTCAACGAGTACGGCGAGAAGCACATCCTGCCCAAGAGGGAGCCGCTGCCGGGCGAAAGCCTCGCGGATTACCTGCTCAAGTCCGGCAACCTCATGCAGACCAGCTCGCTGATGGTGCCGCGCTATCTGCTCGACAGGTGCCGTTTCAACGAACGGTTGCGGCGCTTTCAGGATCTCGATTTCGTGCTGACGCTGGGCGACGCCGGCCTCGGCGCGGTGTTCTGTCCGCAGCCGCTGGTCGAGTGGCGCAATGTCGGCAATCCGAAGCGGGTCAGCGCCAATCCCGATCCGTCGGTGATGGGTACGTTCCTGAGCCTGCATCCCCGGCTCACGATGTCACAAAGGCTTGGGCTCGAGATTCGCAGCGTCGGCCCGGCGCCTGGCGCTGCTGGCGCGCTGCGCTGGTCGTGGCGTCTGGCGTTGTCTGTATTGTCAGGAGCGCTGGCCGTTCCGAACGCCGTGAGTCTGTTGCTCAAGCACAGTCTCGGACTGCGCTACTACGGCGCTCTGCGCTCCCGATTGGGAGCTCGCTCATGAGCCGCGCCACTCCTATTACAACTCTCTTGAGCGCCATCGCGCTGATGATTGGCGCTCACGCACTCAGCGCATCCGAAACTGCAGGCAAGTCGGCGCCGTCGCCCTATCCCGCTCGCGCCGAAGACTGGCCCGGCAAAGGCGTGGTCCGCGTGTTCGGATGGATGAAACAGAACCGGGATTTCTTTTGGACCGAGCGCGCCAAGAAACAAGGCGCCATCGTGTTCGCGGGCGACTCGCTGACCGGCACTTGGAAAACCCTCGGCGCGGACTTCCCTGGAACGCTGGTGGCGAACCGCGGCATTGGCGGCGACGTAAGCCGCGGCCTGTTGTTTCGATTCCGGGAAGACGTGCTGGACCTGAATCCCAAGGCCATTGTGGTGTTGATCGGCATCAACGACCTCACCGCGCGCCAGCTCGCCAGCGCGACGCTGGAGAATATTCGGTCCATGCTCGCGCTCAGAGATGAACAGCACGCACAAGTGCCGGTGTTCCTGTGCACCGTACCGCCGAGCGCACAGCCAAATGCGCCAGTGGACGAACAACAACGACGCACACTGAATGACGGCGTGCGTCAGATCGCCAAGGAGACGAAGGGCGTGACGCTGGTGGATCTATACGCGGCCACGGCAACCGAAGACGGTACACCGGACCCTCGCTACTTCAATAACGATCTGCTTCATCTCTCCGCCGCGGGCCACGCACGCTGGAAAGAAGTGCTGCAGCCAGCCCTGCAGAAAGCAGGGGTCTTGTAATGAGCACTCCCATCGGCGCAGGTACAGGTACTGACGGTCACGCCATGAGCGAAATGGCGTCGGCCTACCTGGACGCGCTGCGCGCGGCCGGCGCCAACATGGTCATAGCGGCACATGTCGTGGCGTTGTACTTCCATGCCGTCGATCCGTACAGCCTCGGCAATCTCGGCGTCGCGATCTTCTTTCTTCTGTCCGGCTTCCTGATCATGCAGTCCATGCTGAACTGGCTGAACAAGCCGGAGCCGCGCTTCCCCGGCTTCTTCGCCGACCGCGTCGCACGCATCATGACGCCTTACGTTCCGGCATTGATCCTGATCACGCTCGCCAATGTCCTGCTGATCCAGAGTAATCATAGCCAGGGTGGCGCAAACACCGGCCTGCTCACCTTCATCGGCAATCTGCTGCTGCTCCAGGATCATGCCGCGTTCCAGGGCCTGGAAGTTGCCGGCATCGACTTGTCGTGGCGCATTCGCTCATACAACTCCGCCGAGCCGTTCTGGACCGTGGCCATCGAGATGTGGATCTACGTGTCCATGGGCCTGTTTGTTTTCTGCGTGTTGAAGCGCGAGCGCATCGATCGATGGTTGGGCGCCGCGCTGGTGGCTGTCGCGCTACCGGTATTGATCTGGAACGCAGCGGCCGGCGGTGGCAAGTCGCTGACGCTGATCTGGTTGCTCGGCGCCATCGCGGGCTATTTGTTTCATGTGTGGCGCGCCAACGGTTATCCGGGCATTCGCTTCGTCGGCACGGTGTTGCTGGGCTTCGGCCTCATCGCGCTGATCGGACGCGCCGGCAAGGTCGGCTTTCATCCCTACGATTTCCAGACCGCGACCTTGATGGCGATGGTCATGTTCGGCGTGCTGGCGCTGCTGATGTGCGTGCGCAACTTGCCGGGCGTGCTGCGCGGGTCGGTGAATTTCCTGGCGTCGTATAGCTACAGTTTGTATTTGGCCCACAACACGGTCTTAATCGTCGTGCTGGAGAACGTGCGCGTCGAGAGTACCTGGCTGCACGTCGCCATCGCGGTAGCTGCGGCACACGGCTGCTCTTACGTGCTGTACATGGCATTCGAGCGACATTACCGGATCGTGGGCCGCTGGCTGCGGCCGAAGTTCGAACGATCTCTGGCGCCGCGTGGCACGTTGCAACCTTCGTCAGCCGCGGCTGATCTCGTCACTGGCGGCCCGGCAGCAGTGACTCGACAGGAGCGCTGATGTCGGCAGTCAGGAATGCGCGCTGGGTCGGAATGGCCCAGGTCACCCGGATCAGCGTGCAGTTGCTGAGCCTGCTGATTCTGTCGCGGCTGCTTACGCCAGCCGACTTCGGCCTGGTCGCCATCGTTTTCGCGATCAACAATTTCGCGCTGCTGCTGCGTGACATGGGCACGGCGTCGGCCATCATTCAGCGAGACCAGCTGGATGAACAAACGGTGCTCACGGCGCACTGGAGCAACTGTTTCATCGGCATTGGCCTGGCCGCGATGCTGCTCGCGCTGTCGTTTCCGCTGGCGGTCATATTCAAGGCGCCGGGACTGACACCGCTGGTGCAGCTGGCCGCGCTGGCGTTTCCGTTTCTCAGCGGCTCGACCGTACATCAAGCGCTGCTCGAACGTGCTTCGAAATTCGCCACCGTGGCGCGCATCGAGATCACGGCGTTGCTGACGGGCTTCGTGATCGCGGTGGTCACCGCCTACATGGGCGCCGGCGCCTACAGTCTGGTGCTGCAGACGCTCGCAGTGGCAGTGCTGTCAGCCGTTCAGTTCTGGCTGGCCTCGGACACGAAGATGAAGTGGGGCTGGAGCCTCGAACATGCCAAAGGCTTGTGGGGCTACAGCGGCAGCTTGTTTGGTTTCAATCTGGTGAACTATTTCTCTCGCAACGCCGACACGATGATCATCGGACGCATGCTGGGCCCCACCGCGCTGGGTCCGTATTCGATCGCCTATCGCGTGATGCTGTTTCCACTGCAGAACCTCACGTTCGTGGCGATGCGCGCGTTGTTTCCGATGATGAGCCGCCACCAGCATTCGCCAAGCGAGCTGGGCGCCATGCATCTGCGCTTGCTGGCGGTCATTTCATTCTTTACGGCGCCGATGATGGCCGGCTTGATCGTGCTGCGCGAGCCGTTCGTGGATGTGGCGCTGGGCGATTCGTGGGCTATGGTCGCATCCCTGATCCTGTGGCTGGCACCGATCGGTTTCATCCAGTCACTGGTCAGCGCGGGTGGCATCGTGTTCCAGGCGCTCGCCCGTACCGACCTGCTATTCCGCCTCGGACTGTTCAGCAGCGCCCTGCATGTGACCGGCTTCCTGGTTGGCGTGCATTGGGGAGTGCTGGGTGTCGCTGCCGCTTACTTCGTGGTCACGCTAATCAACTGCGTGGTCTCGATCGGCGCGCTGCTGAGCTTGGTGCAGCAGACGGTGCCTCGATTGCTGGGCGCGGTCCTGCCCAACATCGCCAAAGCGATCGTGATGGCGGCGATTCTCTACTTCGCCGACATCGAGCTGCGCGCCGTCGAGTGGCCTCCGCTGTTGCGACTGGTGAGCTTGAGCGCGGGCGGCGGCCTGATATTCCTCGCGTTGACGCGCATCCATCTGATGCCGTCGGACCGCGACGTACTGCGACTGTTCATGAAGCGAGCTTGAGGCGACCACTCGACCGCCTCGCCGCAAGGTCACCATTCAATTTGCAAAGTGGTAGGAGGGGAACAATGACCGCGAAGCTGGGAAGACTTCGTCGAAACTCGCTGTGCCTGGCAGCGGCCGGCACGGCCCTGTGCAATGTCACCCTGAGCAACGTCGCACTGGCCGCCCAACCGGACGAGAAGCAAGAAGAACACTTCTATATCTCGAATCAGTTCTCCTATGACGACAACTTGTTCCGCGCCGCCGAGACCGAGGATCTCAGCATCCCGGTCGATCCGACCGACCCCAATGCGGTGCCGCGGGTGGTCGAGCGCGAAGACCATGTGAATCTGCTCGCCGTCGGTGTCGGCAACGATTTTCATCTGGGCCAGCAGACGCTGCGGCTCAAAGGCCGCGTGTTCGATGCTCGCTATCAGGACAATGACTATCTGGACCACCACGGCGGCGATGCGACGGTGCAGCTCGACTTGCACATGCTAACCGCGTTGTCCGGCCGCCTGTCCGGCACCTATGGCCGCAAGCTAGCTGACTTCGCGCAGACATTGGGCACCGACCGCGACTTGATCGAGACGTTCAACTACAACGGCTTCTTGCGCTACGAGCTCGGCCCGCGCTGGTCGATCATCGCCGGCGGCGGCCGCATGGAAACCGAGCACGACCTGAACCGCCGTCGTCAGGAAAATCTCGAAGCCGATCTCGGCCGCGTCAGCATCGACTATCAGACGCCGTCGTTTCATTCCTTCGGCGTCGAGTACCGTTATATGGATGCGAAGTTTCCGGATGCGCCCCTGGATGCGAATGGCCTGAACCAGAGCGACTTCGAAGAGAACGCCGCGCTGGCCCGCTTCACCTACACGGCAACCGTGCGCACGCAGTTGCGCTTCAGCGCCGGCTACGTCGAACGCGAGCGCCCGGCCAATCCGGACGGCAACTACAAAGGTGACGTATGGCGCGCCGAAATCGACTGGAAGCCGCGCACCAAGTTCTCGATGTTGTTCGCAGGCTGGCGCGAGCTGAAGGCTTATACGGACGTCGAATCCGATTACTTCATTTCGGACGGCTACAGCCTGGCCCCCACCTGGAGTCCCACCGAAAAGCTGATGTTCGCGCTCTCGATCTCCTACGAGGACCAGGAATACATCAACACTCGCGACCTGATTCTGGTCGGCGAACAACGCAATGACGACGTGCTCACCGGCCTGTTCACGTTCACGTACAAGCCGCGCGACCAACTCGCCATCGAGCTCAGCTACCGGGGCAGCGATCGCGACAGCAATCGCATCAACCGGCGCTACGACGCCCAGGTCGCGGGCATCGGCCTTCGCTGGAGCGTGTTCTAGCGCGAACTGTCTATTTCGCTGCGATGCCGAGTTGGCGCACCATCGTCGCGATATCGATGATGCCCCACTCCTCGGCGATCTTTGCATCCGCGAAGCGGAAGAACGTCATGCCGTCGACGCTGGCCTTGCCGCCCTGGCCCGGCAAGCCGGCCGCCGCCACCGTGTTCGTGCACTTGGCATTCCAATGCACGGCCACCAGGTCGTGTTCGGCGACGGTCCGCAGTACCGAGACCTTCAGATCCGGACAAGCCTTGCGCCATTCCTTGCCAGATGCATTGTCCTCATCGAGCGTGTAGTCCTTGCTGGGGCCGTGCGCCACGAACCCTGGCGCATAGATCTCGTCGAGCTTGTCGAAGCGGCCCTCGCCCATCTTTTCGAGAAAGACCCGCTTGGCGGTGGCGACATTCCTCTGCTCGTCTCCCAGTGCGGCCCCGCAGCAAAGGCAAAGGATCGCGGACAAGAACGCTGCCTTGATAGTCATAGGCCCCTCGTGCAAGTGCAGTTCGATTCGAAGCATACGCCTGTTCATCCTGTCTCCAGGAACAGTTTCGCGGCGCGCCATCGCAGCGAATCCAGTCGGGCAAGGCGAGTGTTCGTGCCTACCCGCCCGCGCTGGCTTGCGACGCCAACACCCACCCACCGGCAATCAACAAGGCAAGCCCGCTCAATCGCCCTCCGCCTGCGCCCATGGGTGCGAGCTTCTCCACCAGCACGAATGCCGTGATCGCAACGATCCACAGCAGATTCATGACACCGCCGACGAACAGAAGCAGCATCAGCGCCCAGCAGCAGCCCACACAGGCGAGCCCATGCCGCAACCCCAATCGCAGCGCGCCGCGCATGCCGGGTTGCCAATGCTCCATGAGAAAGGCCATGGGCGAGCGACAACTGCGCAAGCAGGCGTACTTCAAGGGCGTCCACTGATAGATGCCCGCCACGATCAGCAGCGCGCCACCCAGCCACGGGCTGACGCTCACCATCATGGGTGACAACAGCACCGCCTCAGCCAATCCCCACTGCATCAGTGTTGCACCTACACTGAATCCCAGCCACGCCAGTAAATAGCCGGCTACGAAAGCAAACATCCGCTGTGATGGCGAGCGAACCGCTGCATCGTTTCGGACCGCTTTGCTGAAAATGAGGACAGTGGGCAGCGCACTCGGCAGCATCATGGCGACCATTATCGTCGCCCACATCAGAAAGATGAGCAGCAGGTAACGTGCATCCCAGCTCGTCTGCATCATCCAGGCGGCCGGTCCGTCCATGCGACCGTACATATCCAGCGAGACTGGTATCAGATATGCCCACGCGCATGCTGTCACCGCGACAAGGCCGGCGATGACAAAAGGTTTGTCTCTCACGGACGGAGACTTTCTCATATCTCTTCCAAGCGCCGCGTGGCCACCACTTCTCTTTCGCCCCAGCGAGCGCATAATGGCACTGGATCGTAACGTCGACTGCCCTCGTTGCAGGGGAGGTCCCATGAGCGATGTCCAGAAGTGGTCCCTCCAGGGTCAATGGTTCGACGTGTGCCGCTGCGCGATCCCGTGCCCGTGTTCGTGGGCTCAACCGCCCGACGACGGATTCTGCGAAGGCATTCTCATCTGGCACATCCAGAAAGGTCACTACGGCACGCTCACGCTCGATGGTCTCAACGTCGCGATGCTCGGCTCGTTCCGCGGCAACGTCTGGGAAAAGGCCAGCGATTTCAAGGATGCTATTTTCATGGACGAGCGCGCCGATGACGGCCAGCGCGCCGCGCTACAAACGGTTTTCAGCGGCCACGCCGGCGGCTGGCCGAAACGTTTCGGCGAGTTGGTGCAAGGCGAGCACGTGGGTTTCGCGTTCGCGCCCATCGAGGTGCAGATCGCGCCCGACCTTTCGACATGGAAAGCGGAAATTCGCGGTCACGACGTGCTCGCGGCGGCGGAAGCGCTGATGGGCCCGACCAGCGACGGCAAAGTCACCAAGATTCACAACTTGCCCGGTGCTGAAACCGGCCCTGGCGGCGTCGCGACTTGGGGACGCGCAACGACCGATCGTGCGAATGCATTCGGCTTCAAGTGGGACCGCACCGGCAAATCGAGCAAGCTCATCGCCTTCGAGTGGGCCGGCCCGGATTGAACGCGAAGTCGCGTGACAACGCCGCGACATCGACGATCTTCCGCTTGATTCAACAAGCGACACCTCGAGCGGACGGATGTGACGGCTCGGGAATAGCTGGCGCGACGCCGACTACATGATCAGCCTGCGCGTTACCCGGAGGGAGGCGCGTTCTGCGCCAACTCGTCGAGCACGGCACGGATGTTCTTGCCGACCGAAATCTGCGGGTTCGAGAATCCGTCGTCCTTCTTCGCGTCGATCTCGCGCTGCTTGATGACAGGTACCGTGCCTGCTGCACGTTATTTCCCGTGCACACCCCTGACATCATCAGGAAATCGGCAACTCCACGCCCCGCCCCTTCCCCAGGCAAGGCGGCTGCTCGATCTGTCTCGGCCAGTGCCGGTGGTATTCATCCATCCACATCTGATTGATTTCTTCCGGGGCCGGCATGCCTGACACGCGCATCCATGTGACCACAGCGTAGCGGTGGCCGGATGTCACGGGGCGTACGCCGTGGATGTAGTTGTGGTCGGAAGGAAAACAAACCAGCGTGCCCGCTTCGGGCTCGATCACCAGGTCCAGCCCCGGGAAAAACAATTCGCCGCCCGAGAAATCGTGATTGAGGAAATAGACCACCGACAGGTCGCGATCCAGCGTCTTTTCCCACAGCTCGATGCCGTCGTCGTCCTTGTAGAGCGTTTCGGCATCGACGTGCGGAATGTAGTGGCCGCCCGGGCCGTAATGAAGAATCTGCGGCGGCTCGCAGTCGCGTACTTCGACCTCGTAGTACGGATTGATGTACGACGCGATGCTCTTGTCATCGATGGCGCGCAGCTTCTTTTCGATCGCCTCGGTCAGCTGCACCTGCTGCGTATCGCGGATGTCCTTGTTGATGACCCACTCGACTTCCCCGGCCTGGCCTTCGCCTGCGAAATTCGACACCGGAGAATCGCTCAACGTCGCATCCCGCACGAAGCGGACGATCTCCGCCAGATCCGCCGGCCCCACGGCGTTTCTCCGCACCAACACCCCATCGCGCAAATTCAAGACAGCCGAGCTCATGACGCAAAGGCTATACGGGTTGACATCGAATCAGCAACGCGCCGGCCTGAAAACATCGGCATCGTCATAGAACGCAGGCAGCTCATTGGCCGGCCACCAGCCCGGCACGCCCAGCACCGGCAGAGGCAGGAAATCCTTCGCCGCCAGGCGCTCGGGCGTCAGGCTCGACGCAATCACCTCGTCGCTCGAATCCGGCACCAGCCAGACGTGGGCAGTGATCGGCTTGCGAGGCTGCATGAGTTTTTCGAGCAGCGCGTGACCGAAGATCGCCAGGCGTGCCGACTGCCACTCGGGCCGCAGCTCCACGAACAGCCGTTTCCAGTCACGCTCACGCAGGGCGCTCACCAGAACATCTGGCGCCTGCAGTATGGCGGCGTTCTCGTCGAACACAGTCAGGGCATCGCGCAGCGCGCCACGCGCACCGGTGGCCTTACCACGTCGCGCAATCTCTTCCGCATGGAGCAGGTTCAATCGCCGCTTCGTCTTGGGGTAGTTCAGCCACATCAAGCCATTGAACAGATCGTGCAGGTTGTCCCTGGTCGGCACACAGCCGGTGCGAGCGATGAAGGACTCGTAGGGCTCGTTGCTGGGAAGCGCCGCCTGCTCGACGAAGCGCACTGGACCGAGGGCGTCATCTCTGGCGGCGTTCAGCGCATCGGCCACCGACGATGACTTCGCTACAGCAAGTACGCGCTGCGCGACAGGAAGATAGGGTGCGAGCCACGGCGTCGGCGTTTTCAAGGCCGCCGCCAGCGACGTCAATGCATCATCCACCGCTCTCCCTCACCGCCATCCACAGATCGCGCACGTAATCGAACAACCAGCACGCCAGTTCCAGGCGATGCCAGGTCGTAAGCTCCGTGAGCGAGGTGTACGCGCCGAGCAATTGCTCTCGCTGCAGTTTGTCGTACTTGTGATAAACGCAGGTCGAGGCGAGATCGAACAGTCGTTGACCGACGCCGGCATATTCCCAATCGATCAGCCGCAACTTGCCGTCGTCCGTGACGTTGAGATGATGCACGTCGTTGTGACACAGCGTGGCGGCCGAGTTCTCGCGCAACTTCAATGCCACTTGCAGCGCGCGGTCGCGTAGCGACTTGGTCGTGAGCGCCGGCTGGATGCCACGCTCCTGGAGCGTGCGAAAATACCCTTCGAGGGTATCGTTGAGCTCGACACGCCGGACTCCCGCCGGCGGCGCTATGCGATGCAGGCGGCGAAACAGCTGGCCCAGTCGCTGGATGTTCTCATCCTGCACGGCATCGGCTTCCCTCCAGGTATCGCCGAGATAACGCGTGATCAGCACGTGCTGCGCCGGATCGCACAGGATCACCTCCGGCCCGATGCCCGCCTCGTCCACCGCGGCCAGCACCAACGCCTCGCTGCGCCGGTCGATCTGCAATGCCTGCTCGGCCTGGTTGCTGATTCGAACCACCACATCGTCCTGCTTGGTGCGCACCAGCCAGCTCTGGTTGGTGAGGCCATGTTTGACGGGCTCGCAGGACAGGATCGCCTCGGCCGGGACCGCCAGGGTGCGCGCGGCAATGTCGATGGCCGCGGCGGCGGTGTCTCGAGTCACGGGCTGGTCGTTCGCGGTCATGATGGCCGCGACACGGGCTCAAGTCGAAGGCGCGGCAACCGCCGGTTTGCTTTGTAGAGCCTGTTCCCGCCGCCACACGAAATATCCACGCACCACGATCCCGAGATAGATGATGAACAACACCGTGGTGGCCAGCAGGCCCTGGCTGAAATACAGCCAGGCGGCCACGCCATCGACCACGATCCAGTACAGCCAGTTCTCGATTATGCGTCGCGCGACCATCCAAGTGGTAACGATGCTGCCCCAGGTGACGAAAGAATCCAGATACGGCGCCGGCGAGTCCGTCCAGTGCGCCAGCGCCCAGCCGTTCAGGACGCTCGCGATTATGACAAGCACGGCCACCCTCGCGTGCTGGTTCACGGTCCACGACTCGATACGCACGTCGCCCGATTCGGTTCGCCCACGCCGCCAGTCGATGAATCCGTACACGGCCATGACCAGGTAGAACATGTTCAGCAGCACCTGCATGTACAGCGCCGCCTGGAGGAACAGCGCGATGTAGATGGAGGTGCTGATGAAAGCGCACAGCCAGCACAGCAGGTTGCGGCGTACTGCCAGCAGCAGATACGCCAGGCCCAGCAACGACGCCGCGGCTTCCCACGGCGACGTTGCCAGGAACTGCTCGACGATGGTCTGAACCGATGGGGCCGTCACTCGGGCACCGTGCCCCCCAGCACCTTCATCACGAATACCTTGCGGCCCTGCTCGCCGAAGCTCACCGCGGTTTCCTTGGCCAGGATCTCGAACAGCCGCGCATGCTCACCGGCGATCTGCGTGCTCATGGCGTTGGTGGTGACCTGCAGCTCCGGATACTTGTTCAGGCGCTCGATGAAGTCCTTGATGGGCGGAATGTAGTCAGCATCCAGCGGATACAGGCTGATCTCGATAGCGGTGCGCATTACTTGAACTCCCAACGAAAAGTGACACCGAATTGCCGCGGCTCGCCCAACTGCGTATAGCGCGTTGGATTGAAGTCAGGGGGCTCGTTTCCGAAGAAGAAGCCGCGGATGTAGTAGTCCTCGTCGAATACGTTGCGGCCCCAGGCGTACACGGCCCAGCGCTCGGCTTCATAGCCGGCCTTCAGATGCGTGAGCGAGTACGCTTCCGAGCGGTAGTTGTTCTTGTCTGGATCGAGATCCGGCACGTCGAAGTAATAGTTGTCGGTGGCCACGACGTCTACGCGCGCCATCCAGCCCAGCGGATGGCGCCACGTGGCATTGACCGACGCTTGATACTCCGGCGCGTGGGCTTGATCGCGATCGCTCGCATCATGAACACCGTCCGGACGGAACCCCGAATAGCGAGTACGCAGCAAGCCGAGCGACGCGCCAACTTCGAACTGCTCGGTCGCGCGCCAACGCACGCTGCTTTCGACGCCCATATTACGGCCGCCAGACGCATTGTCTTTATAAAAAAGGTAACTGCTCGGGTCATTGGCAACGAGTTGCCGGCTGACATCGATCTGCACGTCGGTGCGCTTCATATAAAAGGCGGTCGCATCCGCATACAGGCGGCCGTCGAGCCACTCGCCTTTCATGCCGATATCGAGACCGACCAGATACTCAGGCAGGAATCGCGTCTTGACGATCGCGTCCTCGCCCAGGTTGAAGCCGCCGGCCTTGTAGCCGCGCGACACCGTCGCGAACCAACGCAAGCGCTCGCGCTGGTCGAAATACAGCGTGGCTTGCCCGCCCCACATGGTGTCGCGAGCAGACTCGTTCGTACCGATCAGATCGCCTTCGTCATTTAGAACATCGCTGTAATCGGCTTCGTGTTGCTCGCCACGCAGGCCGAACGACCAACCCCAGCGTTCGCTGAACGGTCCTTCCACTTGAGCGTAGACAGCAACGTTCTGCGCATCGTAATCACTGCGCAAAGCCTTATCCGTGGAACCGGACCAGTCGGGATTGAACGGATCGATGTAAACGCCTTGTGACGTTGAATGCAGTTGCTCGTCGACGTCCAGCGCATACACACCCGCGACCCACGCCAGCCCATGTGCCGAGGCTGCCGAATCGGAGGTGATGCGCGCTTCGAGACTGCGCCCGCGACGATCGCGCTGCTGTCGATCGAAATAGTCGTAGGTATACGGCACCCAGCTGTCAGCATTGCCCCAGTCGGAATCAAAGCTGTAGTCCGTTTCGCTGTCGGACATCGTCGCAGTCACCGTCAACCGTCCAAGCCTGCCGGCTGACGTATCGACTCGCACGGCCGCGCCGTCAGAGCGCTGCGCATCCTTTCCCGGCCGATCCGCCAGTGAGGTGCGAGTGTTGTCGATCGACCATGCGTCGTAGCCGTTGTCGAGATCGGCGTGCAGCCAGGTCAGATCGACGGTAGTGTTTTCGCTGGGCCGCCAGCGCCACTTGGCACGCGCGGTAAGCTCGTCGCGATCCATCGTGTCATCGCGGCCGAGATAGACATCGTTGCGGAATCCATCGCTGCGAAAGTTCTGGACAGCCACACGCCACGCGGAATTCAGCGACTCGACCGGCCCGGTCGCGACTGCGCCGATCGAGCTGCTGTTGTATTCGCCATAGGCCGCCTCGGCGGAGAAACCAAACGTATCTTCGGGATCGCGACCGCGCATGACGATGAGACCGCCGAGCGCATTGGCGCCGTAGTGCA
Organism: Steroidobacter sp.; assembly: GCF_036406195.1. Taxonomy (GTDB): domain Bacteria; phylum Pseudomonadota; class Gammaproteobacteria; order Steroidobacterales; family Steroidobacteraceae; genus Steroidobacter. Next base: position 142,304 of record NZ_DASWVW010000019.1, on the reverse strand, counting down.
AGCCCTGCGGCCCGCGCAGCACCTCGATGCGCTCGACATCGAACAATGTCGCAGGCATCCCCATACCGCTGAAGTCGATGTCGTCGATCAGGAACCCCACCGATGGATTGGGCGCGCCCTGGTACTCCTCGCGTTCACCGATACCGCGTATTTGGAAAAATCGCGGACGCGACGTGCCGCTGGCATAGAAGAGATTGGGCACAGCGGTGAGCACATCTTCGAAGTGCTGCCGCCCCGCATCGTGCAGCGTTTGCTGATCGAGCACCGTGACACTGACCGGCGACTCGACCAAGGATTGCTGACGCAGTGTGGCGCTGACGACCACCTCCTCGAGCACGTCGCGCTCGGCGGCCAGGGCGGGCGTCGTGATGGCAGCCGCCAGGGCGAGCGCCAGTTTGAATGAATTATGGTTTTGAGAATTGAGCATGGCCAGATCCTCGATCAGTGGAAGATCCGGGCACGGGCGCGAGCAGGAATGTGCGGGCGGGAAATGAATGCGCTGAAAGTCACGACCTGCTCCCTACGCCGGTACTAACCGGATCAGGTTCAACGGGTCCGCCGCTGAGCCCGGCAACGGTTGCGGGCAGTCGGCATCTCAGGCCCCAGTCAGGGCCACCCCTAAGGCGGGTGCGATTGTAACCCAATCGCCACTAGCGCTATAAGAGCGCTTTATTTTTTTCGAAGCTGCCACCATGCCCAACCGACATTGCCGGCTGTTCCACGTCGACGCGTTCACTCGCCAACGCTATACCGGCAATCCCGCCATCGTGGTGCTGGACGCCGACGAGCTCTCGGACGAGCAGATGCAGACCATCGCCACCGAGGTGAACGGCGAGACGGCGTTCGTGCTGGAGCCCGAAGCCAACGATCACGACATGCAGGTGAGATTCTTCACGCCGCGCCATGAGGTGCCGTTCGTCGGCCACGCCACCATTGCGGCTCAATATGTAAGAGCGAAGAAGGACGGCAAGCCGGTCGGCAAGCTGCGGCAACGTACGGCGGTGGGCATCGTGGAAGTCGAAGTCACCGAGGTGGAGGGCGACCTGCGCATCGCCATCACGCAGAATCCGCCGTCGCTGGGACCTATCATTCCGGAGCATCACCGCCGCCAGGTGTTGAATGCGCTGGGCATCTCCAGCCCGAGCCTGCACGTCGATTGCCCGTTGCAGGTGCTCACCAAGGGCGGTTCGCGGCTGCTGGTGGGCTTGAAATCCAACGAGTTGCTGAGCTCCATCAAGCCCGACTTCGAGGAGCTGGCGCGGCTTACTTCGCACGTCGGCGCAGAAGGTTATTTCGTGTTCGCGCTGGTGGAGAAGGATGGCGTGCTGAGCACCGAGTCGAGGATGTTTGTACCGGCGCTCGGCATTCGGGAAGACCCGGTGAGCGGCAATGCGCACGGCATGCTCGGCGTGTATCTGGTGAACCACGGGTTGATGACGCCCAAGGACAATCGGGTGGTGTTCCAGGGGCGGCAGGGGATGTGGATGCGAAGGCCGGGGGTGGTTGAGGTTGAGATCGAGTCGAGTGGCAAGGTGGCGCAGTCGGTTCGAATCGTGGGCGATGCGGTTATCGTTTACGAGGCGGATATTCAGCCCTGAGGCAGTGCCCTGCCGGGCGCTTCGCGCCGGCCCAGAGGACGTCTTTTTTTGAGTGCCGGGCGCTACGCAACCGGCGACGGTAAGAAGTGTCGCTTCCAGAAACTGTGTCGGGCTCTAAAGTCCGGCTCGGCCTTGACTGCCGGGCGCTTCGCGCCGGCCCGGAGAACCTCTTTCTCAAGTGCCGGGCGCTACGCGCCCGGCACCAAGAATGTAGCGTCCGCCGCGAGCTGAGGAGCGGCTTGGCGACCGGCCGCACTTGGACTCGCTGCGCCGGGCGGCTCCGGTTCAGATTCTGACCCAGAGGGATACCGATTGGGGCATGCCCCCCTGCGGTTACCTATTCAGGCCGAATGACAGTACTTCTCGGGCCGGATGAAACCACCGCCTCTTTGAGCCGGACGGAACCGCCACCCTAAGGCCAATGGCACTTAGTTAGCGCCCTCCAGTGGTTGGCGGTTAGCGGTTAGGGCAGAACGGAGGCCAGGATTTAGCTCATTTCTGGCTAACCGCTATCCGCTATCCGCGAACCGCTGCGACAAAGACGGTTAACTAAGCACCATTGACCCTAAGGCGGGACAAAGCCGCGCAGCTTGAGGCCAGATGGAACCGTCTCTCCTTTAAAGAATGACACGCAGCCTCTCCCATTTGCCGGGCGCGCAGCGCCCGGCACTTAAAAAGAAAGATCCTCCGGGCCGGCGCGCAGCGCCCGGCAGTCAATGAACCGGCCGGCAAGAAACCCACCTGAACCAGGCGCCCCTACCCCCGCCCAGGGCAACCTGAGACCACAAATTCCCGTCTCCGCTCGCCCCGCCAGGCACCAACCTACGGCGCCCCCGTAGCCGCCCACCGGGAATTTACCTGCCGCGGCCTAAAATTCTCTTTCCTATACAATGACTTCGCCCCACCTTTCGGGTAGACTGCGCGCCCTTCGCCTGGGCGCCCCGGTTGGGGACGGCCTGGGTAAGCGTATTTGCGTGGTTTTCCGCTAGAATCCGCGCCCGCCCAGCGACCCAGAAACCTGATCCACAACCTACTGCGCTTGCAACGAAACGAACCCGTAACGGAACTCTGACATGCCCCGCACCACTGCCCTTGCCGATATTCGCAATATCGGCATCATCGCCCACGTCGACGCCGGCAAGACCACGACCACCGAACGCATCCTGTACTACACGGGCCGCAAGCACACGATCGTCGACGTGCACGACACCAAGGATCTGAAGTCCTCGACCACGACGGACTACATGGAGCAGGAGCAGAAGCGCGGCATCACGATCCAGTCGGCCGCGGTGTCGACGTTCTGGCGCAAGAAGAAGATCAACGTCATCGACACTCCGGGCCACGTCGACTTCACCATCGAAGTGAACCGCTCGCTGCGCGTGCTCGACGGCGCGGTCGTCGTGTTCGACGGCGTGGCCGGCGTCGAGCCGCAGTCCGAAACCAACTGGCGTCTCGCCGACAACTACGGCGTGCCGCGTATCTGCTACGTGAACAAGATGGACCGCAGCGGCGCCAACTTCCTGCGCTGCGTGGATATGATCAAGAAGCGCCTCGGCGCCCGCCCGCTGCCCATCCAGCTGCCGATCGGCTCGGAGGACAACTTCAAGGGCATGGTCGACCTGGTGGAGATGAAGGCGCTGGTGTGGGAGTCCGACGACCGCGACGCCAAGCCGATCGAGCACGAAATCACCCCGGACCTGGCCGACAAGCTGGACATCACCGTGCCGAGCGATCGCAAGATCCTGGCCGAGATCGAGAAGTACCGCACCGAGCTGGTCGACACCTGCCTGGAGCAGGACGACGAGGCGATGGAAGCGTACTTGAACGACGGCACCGTGCCGTCGGCCGACGTGCTGCGCAAGTGCCTGCGCAAGGGCACGATCAGCTCGGCGTTCAACCCGGTGCTGTGCGGCTCGTCCTATAAGAACAAGGGCGTGACCCAGATGCTCGACGCCGTGGTCGACTACCTGCCGGCCCCGACCGACGTCGAAAACATCAAGACCGTGGACCAGGACGGCAACCCGGTCGGCGAGCGCAAGAGCTCGGACGACGAGCCGTTCGCGGCGCTGGCGTTCAAGGTGATCAACGATGCCTACGGCGCGCTGACCTTCGTGCGCGTGTACTCGGGCGTGCTCACCAAGGGCATGTCGGTGATGAACTCGACTCGCGGCAAGCGCGAGAAGATCGGCCGCATGGTGGAGATGTTCGCGAAGGAAGCGAATCCGATCGAAGAAGCGCGCGCCGGCGACATCATCGCGCTGGTCTCGCTCGCCGAAACCGATACGGGCGACACCCTGTGCGACGCCAACGCGCCGGTGATCCTGGAGCGCATGCGCTTCCCGGACCCCGTCATCAGCGTGTCGGTGAAGCCCAAGAACAAGGCCGACCAGGAGAAGTTCGGCGCGGCGCTCGGCAAGATGGTGCGCGCCGATCCTTCGCTGTACCTGGAGACCGATCGCGAAACCGGCCAGACCATTCTGCGCGGCATGGGCGAGTTGCACCTCGAAGTGACGCTCGACCGTATCCGCACGGAGTTCAACGTCGAAGGCGTGATGGGTCAGCCGCAGGTCGCCTATCGTGAGACCTTCACGAGGCCGATCTCCGAGCAGTACGTTCACAAGAAGCAGACCGGCGGCTCCGGTCAGTTCGCCGAGGTGTGGATCACGTTCGAGCCGCTGGAGCGCGGCGCGGGCTTCCAGTTCGTCGACGAAACGGTCGGCGGCTCGGTGCCGAAGGAATACGTGCCGTCGGTGGAAAAAGGCCTGCGTATGCAGATGGAAGACGGCGTGCTCGCCCACTTCCCCACGGTGGACTTCAAGGCGCGCCTCACGGACGGCAGCTACCACGACGTCGACTCGAACGCGCTGACGTTCGAAATCGCGGCGAAGGCCTGCTTCCGTGAAGCCATCCGCAAGGCCAACCCGATCCTGCTCGAGCCGGTGATGAAGGTCGAAACGGTGACCCCGTCCGACTACCTGGGCGACGTGATCGGCGACATCAACCGCCGCCGCGGCATGATCCAGGAACAGCTGGAGCGTGGCGCCAACATCGCCGTCGTGGCCACCGTGCCGCTGTCGGAAATGTTCGGTTACATCGGCCATCTGCGTGGCATGACCAGCGGTCGCGCCTCGTACACGATGGAGTTCTCGCACTATGACCCGGTGCCGAAGAACGTCGCCGACGTGGTGATCGAGGAAGCCAACAAGGCGCGGGCCGAAGCCAAGGGCTAAAGCTTCACACGGCTCGGGATGAGCAAAGGGCGGTGTCCACAGGACACCGCCCTTTTTGTTTGGCGTGCCGCGCTCTACCAGCTGAAATCGATGTCGACCTGTTCCACCTTGCCGCCACTGCCGATGCGCAGCACATGCTTCACCGCGGGCACGATATCTTCCACGTCGTGCACGGCCATCACGATCTGAGTTCCTTGCTCCGCCAGTTGCTCGATGAAGCCGAGCACGGTTGCGCGCACATCGCCGTCGAGCCCCGTGCATGGCTCGTCCAGCAGCAACAATTCCGGATTGTTCATCATCGCCCGGGCGAACAAGGCCAGGCGCATCTGGCCGTAGGAAACTTGCCGCGGGCCGCGAGCACGCAGGCGTTCGATATTGAAGAACTGCAGCCAGCGATCGGCCGCCTTGATATCGGCCTTGCTCGGAGCGTCGTTCAAACCGACGCTGGAGTAGCGGCCGGAAATTACGATCTCTTCGATCGACGTGGCGAGATAATGATCCGCCTGCAACTCCGGCGAGACCCAGCCGACGCGATGTTTCCAAGTTTCGATGTGCGTGCCTTTGGGCACACCCGCGCGTTCGATCGTGCCGCCCAGTGCAGGATGCAGATCGCCGTACAGGAGATTCAACAACGAGCTCTTGCCCGAACCGTTCGCGCCCAGGATGGCCCAGTTCTCGCCGCGCGCCAGCGTCCAATCGAGCTTGCGAATGACCGGGCGATAATCGCGATAGATGTCGGCGTTGCGGATGGCGACAAGCGGCCGCGCAGATGAACTCTTGCGCTTGCCGGCCGGCGACGTGGCAACCTGTTTCAAACGCCTTTTTTCGCGCGCCGCCGCGTCGGAGCGCCCGCGACGCACAGGAGCAGCCGCGGACTGATGTTTGATCGGATCTGCGGAAACGATCCGGCCCTGCTCGATGCGCGCCACATGAGTAACGTTCTTCGGCAGCTCTTTCGGGCGATGCGATGTGAGCAGCCAATCGTGCCCACCTCTCGGCTGCTCCAGCGCCTTGCGCAACTTTTCTTTCGCGCGCACGTCGAGCCCGTTGAACACCTCATCCAACAGCAACACCGCTGCCTTACCCGCAAACAAACGCGCGACCAGCGCCAATCGCCGCTGACCGTAGGACAAAGTGAGAATGCGCCGCTGCCGCAACCCCCACAGTCCGAATCGCCGCAACACGCGCGCCACGCGTTCACGCTGCGCATGCGTCGGCTGAGTCAGCGGAATGTCTTCGTCGAACAGGCCAGTGGTCACAACCTGCGTGACTGTGAGATTCCAGCCGTAGCGAACATATTTGTCCTGCCGCTCCGGCCCGAGATACGCGATCTGTTCCTTGGCCAGAGTTGTCGTGCGGCGTTGACGTCCCGTGGGCGTGGGCCACATGTCGCCACGAAGCAGCTTGAGCAGCAGGGTTTTGCCGGAGCCATTGGCACCGATCAAGGCCCAGCGCTCGCCTCGCCGCAGAGTGAAGCTCACGTCGTCGAGCGCCCGGTGTTCGTCGAACAGGAGCGAACAATGGGCGAGCTCGATCAGCGGCGGGGAATTCACGGATTTTGCAGCGACCACAGCGCGTTGGCATCCGGCGAGTCGCGCGTGACCCGGCCGTCTTCTTCGAGTTTGAGCAGGTGCGCCAGCAGCGAGCCTTTCGCCACTGGATGCAGACGAGGATCGACATCGTCATAGACGCTGACGACCAGAGCATCGAGGTTCGAGCGGCCGAGGCGCTCGAGCCGTTCCACCACTTTGGCCTCGCGCTGCAGGCGGTGCGCGATGATACGAACGATTTCCGCCTGACCGTCCTCGATGGTCAGGCCGTGACCGGGTGCAATTCGCGTCACGGGCTCCTTCTGCAAGCGCGCCAGCGAGCGAAGATAGTCACTCATGCTGCCGTCCGGCGGAGCGATCACGACGGTCGAACCCTGCATCAAGTGATCGCCGGTAAACAGCAGCCCCGTGCCTTCGAGCAAGTAACAAAGATGATTGGACGCGTGACCGGGTGTATGCAGAGCACGCAGCACCTGCGCGCCGATGGTCACCGCGTCGCCGTCGCTCAACACCGTGACCGGCGCGAATCCAGCGTCCTGTCGACCATGCTCGGGGGCCGGCCGGCCCATCACCAACGCTCCCGTTGTCTCGGCAATGGACGACGCGGCGGGAGAATGATCCGGATGCGTGTGCGTGGCCAGCACCGCGTCGATGCGGCCGGCCGTTGCCTTGATGATGCGCTCCACGTGCACCGGATCATCCGGCCCCGGATCGATGACCACATACGAGCCATCGCCGACCAGATAGGTGTTGGTCCCCGGCCCCGTCATGAAGCCTGGATTGCGCGCGACAATACGTCGCACGCGCGGCGCGATCTCATCTAGTTGCCCGGAAGTAAGAGACATGGCTGCAAGGGTACCATCACCGGCGCCGGCCTCGCTCGTGCAGCACCCGGGGGCGCTGCTGCCAGCAAGCGTCCGACGCGGTATCATCGGCGCGGCACAGAGCTTCCAGAATCCTCCGCAAGGACGGCGCTTTACCTGAAAACTACTAGAGGAGCGACGGCGAGCGTGACTCTGACCATCATTCTGATTGCCGCCGTGCTCGGCCTGGCCATCGTCATGTACGGCGTGCGCAGCTCGATGACGTCCGCAAGTCGGCCGGTCATCACAGACTCCACTCGCGCCGAGACGCGCGCCCTGGCCCACTCGGGCGTCAGCGAAGGCCCGCCGTTCGAAACCGCCTCGACGTCCAGTCTGTTCGCGGACTGCTTCAAGCTCGCATTCAGCACGCCGGATCTGGATTACGACATCACCGGCGAGCACGCGGCGGTACTGGCCAAGGTCAATGACAATGCCGCGGCAGCGGTGCATCAGCGTGAATATTTTCCGCGCCGGCCCATGCTGCTGCCCAGGCTCGTGCAAGCGCTGAACGACGATGAAAGTACTCGCCGCGAGCTGGTGCAGCTGATTCTCGAGGACCCGGCGCTGGCGGGCAGCACCCTGCAACGAGCCAACAGCGCGGCCTATCGTTACTCGCCCGAACCGGTGGACAGCCTGGATCGCGCCGTCGTCGTGCTCGGCACCGACGGTCTGCGCAGCCTGCTCGCGACCGCCATCCTGCAGCCGGTGTTCCGGCAGCCCAAAGGCTATTTCGACAATTTCGCCACGATCACTTGGGAGCATGCGCAGCGCACGGCTGCTGCGGCCGAGTCGTGTGCACGCTCGCTCGGCGACGCCGATCCTTTCATCGCGCAGCTGATCGGACTGCTCGGACCGCTTGCTCGAATCGTGCTGTTTCGACTGACCATGGATAGCTATCGCGAGCATCGCGACGTAAAGCCTCGCGCGGAGGTCTTCATTCGCGCGATGCAGTTGCAGGGACCGAACGTCGCCGGCTTCATCGCCTCGACCTGGGAATTGTCGGATCCTTCGATTCGTGCCTTGCAGGAGCAGATAGACAAGGTCGCGCCGGCGACCATGAGTCCGCTCGGTCAGGCGATCTATTTCGGCGAGCTGGCCGGCGCACTGGCGCTGCTCGCCACGCGCGGCGAGTATTCCGAGGAAGGCGCTGTCGCCCTGCTGATGGAACAGGGCCTGAACCGCCGCAGCACACTGCAAATCTGGGAAGCCGCCAAAAAAGCCGCCACGGAATAGCCGAGCCGGAACCGCTTCGCGGCAGCAGCCGTTCATTTTGTAACGGTAGTGAATGGGATACTTGCCATGTCCGCGAATGCCCCCAAACGTCCACCCCCTGGTCTGCATCGGCTGCTGAATTACGGCCGGCAGCAGGGTAAAGTGGGCTGGATTCTGCTGTGGCTGCTGGGAGTGCCCATCCCGGTGTTGCTGGTGCTGTTCCTGGTCAGAGGATGCACTTGAATATTTCCCCCGGAGATATCCTGGAGCAACGATGCTGGTGACGTTCCGCTCGACCGCGACTGAATCCATCACCATGTTCGAGGATGTGGCGGTTCAGTTGCTGAAGCTCATGGGTGCCACCGGCCGCATTCCCGGCGCGCTGGGCCCCGACGACGTGGTGCTGGCGCTGCAACGGCTCGAACATGCCACCGAGCAGATCAAGGCCGGCACGCACGTGACCCCGGCCCGTCCGGCCGATAACGAAGATGCCAGGAACGAGGACGAAGACGACGAGGATGCCGAGCCGCCGGTGGACCTGGCGACCCGCGCCGTGCCCTTGCTGAGCATCCTGAAACGGGCCGCGGCCGCCCAGGCCGAGCTCGTCTGGGAAGCCAAAGGCAAGTAGCCGCAGACCGGGCGGTTGGCGGTTGGTTCCGAGGGGCCGCAATTTTGGCTTCTTCTGTCCAGCCACTAACCGCCAACCGCTAACCGCCGCCAAGCCCGCCAACCCGCCCGACCACCTTTCCATCGGGGTGGTAAACTGTGCGATCAGTCTACGGAGCCAGTCATGGGCCGCATCTTCGAAGTCAGAAAGCACGCGATGTTCGCGCGCTGGAATCGCATGGCGAAGCAATTCGCCCGCATCGGTAAGGACATCACCATTGCCGTCAAGAACGGCGGCCCCGACCCCAGTACCAATCCGCACCTGCGACGCGTGATCGCCAACTCCCGCGCCGTCAACATGCCCAAGGACAAGGTCGAGGCCGCGATCAAGCGAGCTTCCGGCAAGGACGCGACCAACTTCACCGAAATCCTGTACGAAGGCTATGCGCCCCACGGCGTCGCGGTGCTGGTGGAAACCGCCACCGACAATCCGACCCGCACCGTCGCCAACGTGCGCAGTATTTTCACCAAGTACGAGGGCAACCTCGGCACCGCCAACAGCGTCAGCTTTCAGTTCAAGAAGATGGGCGTGTTCCGGCTCAACCCCGAAGGCATCGACCAGGACGACCTGGAGCTGTACCTGATCGACCATGGGCTGGAGGAAATGGGCGAGAGCACTGGCGAGAAAGGTGAGCCGCAGATCGTGGCCCGCTGCAACTTCCCCGAGTTCGGCCAGATGCAGAAGGCGCTGGAAGACCGAGGCATCACGCCGCTGTCCGCCGAGCACGAATACATCTGCCTGACACCGACCGAGCTGCCCGAAGAGCAGGCGACGGAAGTCCTGGAGATGATCGACAAGCTCGAGCAGGACGAAGACGTGCAGAAGGTGTATCACACGCTCGCCTGATCGCGAGCGCGCTGATTCTTGCGAGCTGAATTGCCGCCGCATCGGGTGAGCACGTGTCTTTGAGTCGGCTGCAGGCCGAGTTTGGCGAGGAGCTGTTCCAGGCCGCCCAGCAATTGGCACGCGGTGGCGCTGTCAGCGAGTTGCGTGTCCTGCAATCGGGCCAGGTCGTCACGGGTGTCGTTGCCGACGACGCCAGGCATCACCGCGTTTACATTCGTCGCTCGGCCGCGAACGACGGCACGATTGCCGACGCCGAATGTAACTGCGGCAAACCAAGCCCCTGTGTGCACGTCGCCGCGGTATCGATTGCGGCTGCGAGCAATGCGCCAAGCGCCGCACCTCAACGGTCGACATCGTCGCTGCAACGTGCGACCACCGCTCCGACCGGACCTCAGTTGCAACAGCGGCTCTACTATCTGTTGCAAGCCACTTCCGCCGGTGAATTACAGCTGTCGATGTGGGTAGGCCAGGCTCCTCCCGGCTCGACCCGTCTGGCGCGCGGCAGCTCGAGTCCTTTCGTTCTACGAGGCAATGGCGGTAACGATTTCCCTCGCTATGTCGATTCGGAAGATCGGCAGATCTTGCAGCAGTTGCTCGCCCAGAGAACTGACGGCCCTTGGATACTTCGCGATGCCATCGGCACCACCGTGCTGAATCAAGTTGTCGCCACGGGTCGCGCTCGTTGGCAGACGCTGGATACTTCGTCGTTAAAGGCAGGCAAGGTCCGCAACGCGCGCCTGTCGTGGCAGCAACTCGAAAACGGCGAACAATATTTGCAATGTGAGGTGGCCAGCGAGCGCCGCGACGACACGGTCGCGACGTTCTTCGATCTGGATGTCGCCACCTATGTAGACCCGGCCAGCAAGGAAGTCGGCGGTCTCACGCTCCCTTGCGCCATCGAGCAGTTCCGCCGCTTCTGGAACGCACCACCGGTGGCGCCCGAGCAAGTGGCGGAACTCAATGCCGAAATCGAGCAGAGCTGCGCTGCTTTGCCCAAGTTGCGCGCCCTGGTGCCTCAACCTCACAAGCGACGCAGCCTGAAAGCGCAGCTCTACCTGGCCGAAGACCCCATTGCGACGCTGTACTTCGTTTATAACGGCTTGCCCGTCTACAGCCGTTCGCTGCGCGATGACATGCGCAACGTGCGCATCGTGAAGGACAACAAGCTCTACGAGATTCCGCGTGACCGCAACGCCGAGCGTGCCATTCAGCAGCGCTTCGACGCCGCCCTGGCCAACAGCTCACATGGCCGGGATTTCTGGCTGGCATTCATGTCCGAGGGCGTCGCGCAGTTGCAAGCCGAGGGCTGGGACGTGGTCATCGATAGCACGTTCCCTTATCGGCTCGCCAGCGCTGGCGAATGGTATGTGGACGCGGACACCGGCCGCGATCGCGAATGGTTCGATCTGAAGCTCGGCCTGGTGGTCGATGGCGAGCAAGTCAATCTGCTGCCGGCGCTGGTGGATTATCTGCAAGGCGCGCTGGGCAATGGCGAGGCCGGCGTGCATCGCATCGGTGAGCAGTTGTTCGTGCAGTTGCCCGACGGCCGCTATCTGCCCGTGCCCATCGAGCGCATCAAGCGCATCGCCGAAACGCTGGTCGAGCTGTACGACCACGACGCGCTCGGCAAGCAACAAACATTGGCACTGCCGGCTTCCCAGGCGAGCCGACTGGCGCAGCTCACGTCAGAGCCGGAAGCTCCGGTGCTGCGCTCGACGAATGCGGCGCTGCTCGAATCCGTTGCCGAGCTGCGCAACTTCGCCGCGATCGAGCCGCTGCAACCGCCAGCAAACTTCACAGCGACACTACGTCCGTATCAGCAGGAGGGCTTGGGATGGCTGCAGTTCCTGCGACGCTGCCATCTCGGCGGCATCCTCGCGGACGACATGGGTCTCGGCAAGACCGTGCAGACGCTGGCGCATCTCGCGCTGGAAAAGGAACAAGGCCGCCTGAGGAAACCGTCGCTGATCGTCGCGCCCGTGAGTGTCCTCGGTAACTGGCAGCGAGAGATTCAGCAGTTCGCTCCTCACTTGAAACAACTGACGCTGCATGGTTCGCGTCGCAAGGAGCTGTTCGGATCGATTCGGAATGCCGACATCGTCATCACTTCCTATCCGCTGCTGCAGCTCGATACTGAAGTGCTGACGGCGCACGAGTTCTATTTGGTGGTGATGGACGAGGCGCAGGTCATCAAGAATCCGCGCGCCAAGGTGTCGCAGGCCGCTCGCCTGCTGCGCTGCGATCACCGGCTCTGCCTCACCGGCACGCCGATGGAGAATCATCTGGGCGAGCTCTGGTCGCTGGTCGACTTCCTGCAGCCCGGCTTGCTGGGTGATGAACGCGAGTTCCAACGCCAGTATCGAAACGCGATCGAGAAGAACAACGATCGCGACCGGGCGCTGTCGCTGAGCCGGCGTATTGCGCCCTTCGTGCTAAGACGAACCAAAGACGCCGTTGCGCCGGAGCTGCCGGAGAAAACGCAGATCATCGAGACGATTGCGCTCGATGAGAAGCAACGGGACTTTTACGACGGCGTTCGTCTCGCATCGCATCGACGTGTCCGCGAAACGATCGAGGAGCGCGGCTTGGCTCGCAGCCAGATCACCGTTCTCGACGCCTTGCTGAAGCTGCGCCAGGCCTGCTGTGATCCGCGGCTGGTGGCATCAGCGGAGGAACAGGATGGGCCGGTCCCGTCCGCGAAGATGGACTGGCTCAGCAACGCGCTGCCCGAAATGATCGAGGAAGGCCGCCGCATCCTGCTGTTCTCGCAGTTCACCTCCATGCTCAGCCTGATCGAAGAGCAGGTGCAGGAGCTCGGCATTCCTTACTTGCTGCTCACCGGCGAGACGCGCGATCGCATGCCGTTGATCGAAAAATTCCAGAGCGGCGCGGTGCCGTTGTTTCTCATCAGCCTGAAGGCAGGCGGCACGGGATTGAATCTCACTGCCGCCGACACGGTCATTCACTATGACCCGTGGTGGAATCCCGCTGTCGAAGCGCAAGCCACCGACCGAGCCCATCGCATCGGCCAGGACAAACCGGTGTTCGTCTACAAGCTGATCGCGCAAGGCACGGTCGAGGAACGCATCGTGCGGCTGCAGGAACAGAAACACGAGCTCGCTACGCAGCTGTACACGGAGAAGAACGCCGCACCGATGCAGCTGAACGCGGCCGACCTGGAAATGTTGTTCGCCCCCTGACGCCCCACAAATTGAATGGCCAAGATCGATAGTGAACTGCAGAAGCAGGTGGACGACCAGCTCCTGGAACAAGGCGCGTTCACCGTGCTGGAATTGTTGCTGGCCACCGGCCGGCTCGCCTATGCCGACTATGAAAGCTGGCGCCGCCAGGAAATCGAATTCCTCGACGGCGTGCTCATGGGTAGCCCCGAGAAGATTCGCGCGCAGATCGAACAGTCGGTGAGCTATGCCCGGAGCATTGGGCTCGTCGAACAGCCGCAGGAATTCACGGCGTGGCACTCCGATGGCCCCGCAAGCAACCAGCCTCTTCGCATCAGCGCGCAGGCCGACATGCATCGGCTCATCGCAGGCCGTTTCATTCCGGCCCAGCAGGCGCCGCAGATGGATCTGTTTTTCGACAATCCGGTGGCCGCGCTCACCAATGGCATCGCGCGCGCATTGGCTTCGACCAATGCCGCCGACGCCCAACGGCAACTCGATCGCCTGTACGAGATTGCTCCGACTCACTCCGACCTTGCGGCTTACGATCGACTCGTCTCGGCGCTCTCGCACCTGGGTCAACCCATCGAAGACGCCCGGCAGGAGCTCGAGTTCTTGCTGGAGACCGCACCTACGGCAAAACGTTTGCTGGGTTCGCAATGGCGCGAGCTGCTGACACCGCTGTGGCGACAGCTTGCCGATGCCCTCAAAGGCCAGCCATTCTCGGCCGACGATCCGCAAATGCATCGCGCTTTCGCGCTTGCCCAGGCTCAGGACTGGGCTGGCGTGAGTGCCAGCGTTGTGGACGAACCCAACTGGTGGCGCCAGCCCGCGCTTTGTTTACAACTCGCGCAGAGCGGTGCCTTTCAACATCGGCGCGTCGAGTCTCTCACGGGTTGGTTCGCGCTTTGCTGGTGTGCGCCCGCGATGGCCGCCGAGGCTTTGAGCAAGACTCAGCAACCAGACGCTGGCATCGGCAAGGCCTGGCAGGAGTTTTTGGCTGCGGAAGATGACCTGGCGGACGCCGATTCCGAAGACCTGGCGTTCGCACCGGGCGACTTCCCTGCCTGGATGCTGCTGGACGAGCTTGGGCTGTCGCGCCAGATGAGCATCGACCTCGCTCGCACACAGACCGCCGGTGAGGAACATTATCGTTGCGTGCATCGCTGGCTCGAAGCGCGCCGCGCGCAAAACGAAGAGAACGAGTTGGCTGAGCGCAAGGCGCTGCAGGCAAATCATCCACTGCTGTTTCGTTATCTGAAGAGCGTCGTCGGGTAGCGCTACTCACACGACGCGCGGCAATCGCGCAGCTCATTCAGGCACATCTGATCCGACTGGCGCGCCGTCTCGTCGCAATCCTGGCGGCGGGACGCCACGGAGCCACCCAGCACATCGACACACGTCTTGTATCTTTCCGTCATACGAGCCAGGCAACCCTCGCGGTTCATCGAATGGTCACATCGCGATTGGCCAAAGAACGCGCAACTCGTTGCGGCCGGATTGGTCGTGGTCAGGCGGGCGGAAGTGCCTCCAAAAGCCACTGCCTTCATGCACTCCTGCTTGCCGCGCCGGCTGAGGCTGCGGCACTCGCCATCATCGCGCTCGCACTGGGCGATGCATTGCTGTCTCCTTGCATCGATGCCACCGCCCGCGAATGAGGCGGATCCCGACGAAGAATTTGTTGTCGCCTTTGCCACTCTTTGCGGTGCGGGCGGCGGCTCGGGCAAAGGCGTCGCACTGATCGCATCGGCCACCGACTGCGCTTGTGGCTGCGTCTGCCGCTCCGGTTCCGGCTCCGGCATGGCGGCGGCCAAGGATGCAGTTTCGTCCGGCGGCGGCGGCTCTGCTGGCGTCGAGCCGTCTGTATCACTGGCGCCGGCAGACTGTGCGGCTCCGGATGCAGCAGATGCAGATATCCCGGCCGTCGACGCCTTCGTCGCTTGAGCTATGACCTCCGGCTGCGGCATCCGCCCTTGATCGTTCAAGATCACGAACGCACCGGCGCCCGCTGCCGCGAGCCCTGCGCCAATCAACGCCAACGCGCCATAACGAAATCTCTTGGGTAGCGGTGCTTCGATCTCGGCGAGCATGTCGCTCAAGGATTGGAAACGTTGCTCCGGCAGGACCGCCATCGCACGCATGATTGCGTCCGCGTAGCGCTTGGGCAGATCTCGCCGGACCATCTCGATCGGCTGCACCGCGCCGGCCGGCAGCCTGCCCGCCAGCAATTCATACAACACGACGCCCAGGGCGTACTGATCGGTGCGCCAATCGACATCCTTGGCGCCGACGTGCTGCTCCGGCGACATGTAATAAGCCGTGCCCAGCGCCATGCCCGTCTGCGTCAGCTGCGAATTGCTGAAAGCCCGCGCGATGCCGAAATCCATGAGCTTGACCGTGCCGTCCTCGCACAGCCAGATGTTCTCCGGCTTGATGTCACGATGCACGATATAGCGATGCGCGTAGCGCAGCGCCTCGATCATCTGGCGCGCGATATCGGTGACTTCGGCGATGCTGAAGGTGCGCATTTCATCGCGATATTGATTCATCCGATGACGCAGCGTGTGCCCCTTCAACCGTTCCATGGAGAAGTAATACAGCCCACCGCTCACGCCCACGTCATGCACTCGCACGATGTTCGGATGAGACAGGCTGCAGGAGCTCTTGGCTTCCGCCAGAAACCGGTCCTTGGCGGCGCTGCTGAACTGCAAATCCTCGCGCATCACCTTGATGGCCACGTCCTCGTCCTTGAGCCGGTCGCGCGCGGCGTACACCTCGCCCATGCCACCCTGGCCGAGCATCTCGCCGATCTCCAGGCGATCCGCGATGACCGCGCCCGGCTCCATGCGAACGAAGGTACCGCCCGAAGGCTGCGGCGCCAGTGCCGTGCCCGAGCGCAGGACCGTGGCCGCCCCGGCATTGGCAAGCGTGTAACGGCCCGTGCCGGTCACCAGCTCATAGGCCTGGCTCAACTCGGCCAGCTTGGCGCCGTGGGCGCTGCGCTCCACATCAGTCTGCGCCGAAATCAGCTGCTCCTGCACCCTGGCCAACCGCTCGCCATAGACCCGAGCCACGGTGGCGTGATCCTCGTTCCCCTGCAGGCCCAGGCTGGCCAGCGCCGCTTCTTTGTTCATAGCTCGATTGTATGCCCGCCCACGATCCAGCGGGTCCGGCCCTTAAGGGAGGGCTGCCGGCCGATCAAATTCACAATCCGGCAGGCAGAACGGTCTACCGTACGGTACATTGGTACTTTCCGCCTGTTGCCGATGAGTAACCGCCGATGAGCCAAGCCGTGCGCGCCCGTGCCCTCCTGATCCACGCCGTTGTCGCGGGCGCCGCCCTGCTGGCCGGTCCGGCCCGCGCTACCGATTTTCGCGCTTTCGAGTTCGGCACGCCCTGCGACCGGATTGTCGCTCTGGAGGCCGCCCGGGGTTCGAAAACTTTCGATGGCGAGCTGCCCTCTGGTTACCAGTTTGCCTTCCTCACCCGTGAGCTGGATCGCGAGGCGCTGGTGGTCTACGCCTGCGATGGCGGCAAGCTGTTTCGTGCCGGCTATATCTTCGAAGCCAGGGACGAAGCCGATGCGGCCGCCCTCTATGCGTCCCTCAAGAAACGCGTCAGCCGTGAGCGCGGCTCGCCCTCCTACGATTTCGCCTCGCCCACCCATCGCAAGAAGATGACAGATGCCGGCGCAACCCTGTCCCACCACGACACCCTGGTCGCCTTCTGGGACGGCGACTCGTCCGAGGCCCACGCCTCTGTCGCCGAACCCACCAAGGGCCGCGGCTGGCGCGTCAGCCTGAGCTACACGGCGAACACGCATTTGCGGGAGTGAGCCAGCGCTCGTTCTCACACGTCCACACTTGATCCATTTCGGATGGCGCCAACCTTCGAATCAGAGCGTCGACGCTTCGAATTGGACGAGTGATAGCATTGGCTCATGACAGGATACGGCCAGTTCTGCTCGGTGGCGCGAGCCAATGAAGTGCTGGGCGGAAGATGGACCTTGCTCGTCGTCCGTGAGCTCTTGAGCGGCAGCCGACGATTCAATGACATTCGCCGCGGTATCCCCCGCATCTCGCGCACGATGCTTTCCGAACGCCTGCAATCGCTCGCGATAGCTGGAGTCGTGAGCCGCGTCGACGGAAACAAGGGCCCCGAATACGAGCTGACCGACGCCGGCAAAGAACTTTTCACGCTGGTCAGCGCGCTGGGCCAATGGGGCCAGCGTTGGTTGCCGCGCCGCGCGGTCGATGAGGACCTCGATCTCGAGCCGCTGCTGGTCGATATGCAAAGACGCGTCCGCTTCGAAGCGCTTCCCAAGCATCCGCTGGTCATCAGGCTGGACATCGGCAAGAGCCGGCCGCGGTATCTGCTGCTGAGTCCCGCAGAGGCGTCGATCTGCACTCACAATCCCGGGTTCCCGGAGCCGATTCGCGTCACTACGCCGCTCGCAGCGCTGGTCGCATGGTGGCGTGGTGACGTCACCTTTGCCGAGGCGCGGCGTATGGGTCTGCAGGTCAGCGGTCCGCAAGCGCTGAAGCGTCGCTTCCCGGAGTGGTTTGATCGCTATCTGTTCGCCACGACCGCTGCCGTTCGCGCTCGCCGCTGACCGGTCCGGATTTCGTACCCCAGCAGCGCACGGATTTCCTCAACAATCCTCTCCCGACCCCATCCGTGGAGACGAGAGATCCATGACCGCTCGAACATTCATTTCGCCGCCGCAGGCCAGCGCGAATATTCTCGACTCGATCGGCAATACGCCCCTGGTCCAGCTCCGCAAGCTCGTGCCGCCCGGGTCGGCATGCGTCGTACTCAAGCTGGAGGGCGCAAACCCTACCGGCAACATGAAGGACAGGATGGCGAAAGCGGCCATCGAAGCGGCCGCAAGAGACGGACGATTGCAGCCCGGCGGCACTGTCGTCGAATACACGGGCGGTTCAACCGGCGCATCACTTGCGTTCGTCTGCGCCGCCAAGGGTTATCGCTGCAAGATCGTTACCTCGGACGCCTTCAGTGCGGAGAAGACGAGAACCTGTCGGGCTTTCGGTGCAGAGGTGACGCTCATTCCGAGCGACGGCGGAAAAATCACCGAAGCGTTGATCAGAAAAATGATGGATGCCGCGCGACGGATCAGCCAGGAACCGAACCATTGGTGGTTCGACCAGCTCAACAATGCCGATGCGGCGTGCGGTTACTACCCGATGGGAGAAGAGATCTGGCAGCAATCGGGCGGCAGGGTCGACGCGTTCGTGCAGTCGGTCGGCTCCGCGCATTCACTCAACTGTCGCAAACGTTCTACGCGATCGCAATCGCAACCTTCATGTCGTTGCAAGCGAACCGTCCGAATCCGCCGTGCTGTCCGGCCAGCCGAAGGGCTCGCATAAGATCGAAGGCATCGGCATCGGCTTCGTTCCGCCAGCCTGGCAGCCGGCAGATGTGAACGAGATACAAGCGGCGACGACCGAGGAAGCCATTCAAATGTGCCGCCGCCTGGCACGCGAGGAAGGCATTTTTGGCGGCACTTCGACCGGACTCAATGTGATCGCGGCACTGCGCGTTGCCGCGCGCCTCGGGCCTGACGCCACCGTGGCTACGATTCTCATCGACTCCGGGCTCAGGTATATGAGCACGGAGGTTTATTGAGCAGAAGCGGAGGGATGGCGCGCCCGGAGAGACTCGAACTCCCGACCACTGCGTTCGAAGCGCAGTACTCTATCCAACTGAGCTACGGGCGCGGAACGGGCATTGTAGCGTTCCGGCCGCGGTTCGGCGAGTGCTGCGCGCGTCCGCTGGTATCGTCAGCTTTCGGCATTCACGCACTCTATCGGTACGTCCGAATGACCCTCGCGCAATACCGAAAAAGCCGCAAGGAGGCTGATCGAAACCTGGGCACGGCGCGATTGCGATCACCGATGACTGTTCGATAGCGAGAGTCGGCAGTGACTTGCAGCTGACCAACCCAGTCGGCAAAATGCCCGGAAATGGCTCAACTTCCCATGGTGCAGCGAGCCAGCGTACTTGACTTCGAACCAAGTGGTCGGTGTTCGAATCTCCCCGGCCCTGCCACCTTTCGAGGGGTCTGCCAGTCCATGTCACCCGTTCTCGCAGAAGCCGCGCAAGCGGGAATAGACCTGAGCCTCATCGAAGTGAGCCTCGGCTACTCGTACGATAAACGGGCGGAACAACATCAAGCAGCGCTCGAACTGGCGCTGGAACTCGAACGCGTCGGACGCGAGTTACGTGGCACAACTGAACCGACTGATTGAGCGCCTCTGCGACGCGCAGATCGATTTCGTCGTTGTCGGCGGCTTTGCCGGAATGCTGCACGGATCAACGCTCGTCACGCGCGACCTCGACGTATGCGCCATTCTCAGCCCGGAGGCCATTGCGCGCCTGAGAGAGATCTTCCGCGACCTGCACCCCAAACACCGCTTCACCAGCCAGAAGATTTCGTTCCTCGACAATCCCGACCCAGGCACTCCTCTCAACAACTTATATCTGGAAACCGATCTGGGCCCAGTCGATCTTCTCGGCTCCATCAAGGGTGTCGGAGATTTCGAGCGCGTCCGCAATGCGTCAGTCGAGATCGAGCTCTTCGGACGGCGCTGCCGAATCATCTCGGTCGAAGATTTGATTGCCGCCAAGCAAGCGATGGGACGAGACAAGGACCTGATCGCGGTAAAGGAATTGCAGGCCATCATCGAGACCACTGGCAAGAAGTGAGTACGATCTCTCGATAACTCACGGCGTGCTCCGCTCGGCCGGTGTGCACTCATCGATCGCTTGATACACCCAAGTTCGTGATGACAACGTGCAAGCGAGCGCGAGAGCGGCAACAACTGGATTTGGCCAGGGGTACGCCAACTCGGAAAGCCATGCAGGAGCATGACGCAACGTTTTCCGTGGGGCCTGCGAGCCCCTCGCATAGCCGGTCAACTTTGCTCCAAGCGGCTTTCACGCAGCATATTGCAGAACAACGCGCCCTGCTCGATCGCATCGTCCAGCGCGACGTGGGTGTGCGCCAGCTCGTCGAACCATCGTTTCGGCATGTTTCTTTTCGTGCTCTGCCGGAACTCGGTCTTGAGCACGGCCATGGCGAAGGATTTGATGTCGAGCGCGGAGTGGCTGAACGGACTCTCGCCGACGAACCTGATCAGGTACCAATAGACGAACAGAAAATCGAAGCCCGCCGGATAGGCAACGAACACGGGTTTGTCATCGAGCGATTTGATCCAGGCCACATATCGCGTCATGGCCGCCTCGGGCGATTCGAGATCCTTGCGGCACGCTGCCCACGCCTGCGGCTGAGTGGCCCACCACTCCGCCGTCTTCGGATGCGCTTGCGCGCCCGGCAATGTTTCCAAGTTTGCGGAGAAGGTGGATACGAGCACCTTGTCGGCCGTGTACGCGGCCGAGCCGATGCTGAGCATGGAGTGCGGACCGGGGATCGGGCCGTCGGTTTCGACGTCGGTGCTGATGTAGATTTCGCTCATTTGAAACCCCGGCCGGTAAACGGAACCGTCATTGTGTAACAAATTAGCACACGCCCGACCACGCAATCCGAGGATGGTTCGACAGTGTGTATCTTGGGCTGGACCACGACTGCAACCTTGTGGCGCTCCAGCGCGCCCCATCGCTCAAGGCATTGATGCCTTGGAGCAATTGGCTCAAGGTCGAGAATGCTGTGCTCGATCCGGATCGCGGCTGAGGGTCGATCTGAGCATAGAATGGCGTCTGCACCCGTCACTGCGGAGCCATGACATGATCCTCCAACGCTGCACCCTGATCATTGCGCTCGCGCTGCTGGCGTGCGCAGGCTGCGCAAGCCTTCCGGGCCGCGATCCCCTCCAGGTGACAGTTGCTGGAATCGAACCCCTTCAGGGCCAGGGGCTGGAGCTGCGCATGCTGGTGAAGCTACGAGTGCAGAATCCCAACGATGCGCCCGTCGACTACAACGGGCTGGCGGTCGAGATGGACGTGCAGGGAAAGACGTTTGCTACCGGCGTCAGCGACGCCGCCGGAAGCGTGCCACGATTCGGCGAGACCATCGTCAGCGTGCCGGTGACAGTCTCGGCGTTCCGCATGGTGCGGCAGGCAGTCGGCGTGATCCAGGGTGACGGCAAAGGGACGATCACCTATGAAATGAAAGGTAAGCTCCACGGGCCGGCCTTCAGGAGCATGCGGTTTCGCACGCAAGGCGAATTCGATTTGCCGGCCACGAGTACGGTCGATTAGAGGTCTCGATGAAGGCGGCGCCACGATGGCGCCGCCTGATCCGAGATCCGAGCAACCCTAGCCGAGCCTCAGAAGCTCGCGCGCAGGCCAACCGTGTAGTAGCGACCAACGACATCGTAGTGCGGGCTGTATGTCGTGGTGATCAACGGCGGGGCCTCGTCGAAGAGATTGCTCACTCTGCCGAACAAGGTGTAGTTGTCGAAGATCGTGAAATCCGCCCCCAGGTCGACGTAAGTACGGGCGCTGATACGGGGGTTCACGATATTCTGCGCTTTGTTGAAATCGCCGCCACCGACATAGCGAATGCGCGCATCCACCGTGAGCGCATCGGTCTGGTACGCGGCGCTGAGGGTGCCGCGCCATTTCGGAAGGCCGGCGGGCACGGGATCGCCGACACTGCCCGCCGTGTTCCTGACATTGGTGCCCAAATTGAAGATCAGCTCGTCCACGTAGGTCGCCAGGGCCCGGAAACTCAGCGAGCCGCTGACCACCGGCAACCGGTAGGTAGCTTCGAAATCGAAGCCGCTCGTCTCGAATGAGGCAATGTTCTGCGAGATGATGGAAATTCTCGTGATCGTTCCCGTCTCGTCGCGAATCACACTGCTGCAAGCGCCGGCATCGCCCGCCGCACAGGCGGCAGTGACATCGGCCACGTCGGGCACGGTGATGGCGTTGGCGATCTCGATGTCGAAGTAGTCGACCGAGAAGTTGAATCCCGACAGGAACGAGGGCGAGAAGGTCACGCCGCCGGTCCAGGACCTGGCGATTTCGGGCACCAGATTCCGATTGCCGCCGCTCAAGATCACCGGTGACGGATTCGGATCGTAGCCCGGATGGTTGCGGCCTTCCCGATCGTTGTCGTCCACGGGCCGGACGTTGATGGTATTGACCGCGAACAGATCGGAGATGTTCGGGGCGCGAATGTCGCGAGAGCGAGTCACACGGAACAGCACATCCTTGTACAGGCGGGCGGTGCCGCCGAGCTTCCAGGACCAGATGCCGCCGCTCAGGCTGTAATCCGAATAGCGGGCAGCGCCGTTCCAGTGCAGCTCGAGGGCGTCGTTGTCCACCAGCGGCGCCAAGGCTTCGAAGAAACCTTCCTTGACGTTGAAGCTGCCCTCCAACGGGGTGTTGCTGACGACCGGCGTGGAGAATGCGTCCGCCGCATCGAGTGCGCCGATGTCCTCCGTTTGCTCTTCCCTGCGCCACTCCGCGCCGAACGCGATCGCGAGCGGACCTGCCCACAACTGGAGAGGGTCGCCCTGCACCCGGAACGCGCCGGAATCCAGCTTTCTGACCACATTCGACATCTGTGTGCCGGACACATAGGCGCGCGCCGCCGGCGAGAAGTTGCCTTCGCCAAACGGATTGAACGCCGCGCAAGCCGGATCGTCATTGGTTGGATCGGCATCGGCGTTGACCGAACAAACGATCTGACCGCCCACCTCGACCGCATCGATCGCGCGCAGGAAGTTGCCGGTGATCATGGCGTTGTGGAGTCTCTGTCGATCGTCGAGCTCGCCATGGCTGAAATGAGCGTCGTATTTCCAGCCGGCGGCGAAGTTGCCCTCGATGCCGATCGCCGCTTCCTTGGTCTCGCGCACTGCATCGAACCGCAGGAACAACGCGTCGCGGGAGAAGCGGCCCATGAGGAAGACGTCCTCTCCGGCATCCGCAAGCTGCTGCTGGATCGCGGGCGACAGGAACGGATTGGTCGCTGAAACCGGGAACGCCAGCAGGGTGAGCTCCGGCACGAAGAGCTGATCCACATCCGTGCGGCCGTACACCACGTCGGCCCAGACAGTCGTGTTGTCGGCGATGTCATAGGACACCCGCGCATAGCTGCTGAGACGCTCCAGCGGGCTGCCGACGATCAACGTGTTGTAGAGATTGGGGAAGTCCGACGCCTCGCCGGGACGCACACTGCCGTCGGGATCGAATACCTGCCCGGCGAGCACGCCGCTCAAGATGGTCCCACCGTAAGTGAGCGGCGCCAGATTGGCTACGTTCGGTTGCAGCTCGAACACCGGATTGCCCGCGGCATCCTGGTCGACCATGACGAGGTCGGCGCCATACCACGGCCGATCGCGTCGGCCGCTGACGCCGATGCCCTTGTCGTTCACATATTCGGCGCCGATCATGAAGTGGCCGGCGCCTCCGGCGAAGTGCGTGCCGAAAGAGCCGTCAAAGGCATGGCGCTCGCCGTCCGAGCGCGACGACCTGCCGGTCTGCGCACTGACCGTGACACCTTCGAGATCCTTGTTGAGCATGATGTTCGCGACGCCAGCCACCGCTCCGGAGCCCCAGGCCGCCGAGGCACCGCCGGTGACCATCTCGACCCGCTCGACCAGGTTGGACGGCACGAAGTTGAGGTTGTTGTCGCCAATGAAGCGGCGTCCGTTCAGCAGGGTGAGCGTGCGGTCGATGCCAAGACCGCGAAACTCGATCGGCGCAGTACCAGCTGAAGTATTGCCGATCGACTGATTCGGCGACACCGAGTTGCGCATCTGCGGTAGATCGTTCAGAGACTGCTGCAGATTGAGGCGGGCCGAGCGTTGAATTTCATCCGCGCCCAGCACCGTCGTCGGCGTGGGCTGATCGAAGCCGGCGCGTTCGATGCGCGAGCCGCTGACGACGATCTCTTCCAGCCCATCGGTCTGCTCAGTCTTGGAAGCGGTCTGCGCAAATGCCTGCCCGCCGGCAAGCAAGGCCATGCCCGCGACGGACGCTGACAGGCTGCTGCGAAGTGCGATCTGCCGTACGTTCATGTGTTTTCTCCCCATTATTGGCCTGATCCACGCGGCACGGCCCGGCAGCCATGCGGCGAATTCCCTCCCTACTCGGCGGGTCACGGCGGTGGCGGCGAGTAAAATTTGCCAATCGGACCCTCAAGCGGCCCAATCAAGATCCGATTATCTTAATAGAGAAATATTCCCAAATAAGAAATTTGTCAACGCCTATCCCTCGCAATGGCGCTGGCCAACGGTTATTTCTGGGAGTTGGACGGTCGGAATGGGCTGCCGCCCGCTCGATGGCGCGGACTTACCTTAATAATTGGGGATCTCGCGTGAAGGTATGGTTCGAGTCATGGAGACACCGGTCCTCTCCCACCCCTCACCCCGCCCCTCTCCCCAAGGGGAGAGGGAGCCAGAAGATGTTCCTTTAGCCTCTCTCCCTGGGAGAGGGAGCCAGAAGTGTTTCTTTAGCCCCTCTCCCTGGGAGAGGGAGCCAGAAGTGTTTCTTTAGCCCCTCTCCCTTTGGGAGAGGGAGCCAGAAGTGTTTCTTTAGCCCCTCTCCCTTTGGGAGAGGGGTTGGGGTGAGGGAGCGGCGATGATGGGGAGGAGAGAAATCAAGCACCGCATCCTTCCGATGGATGCGGTGAATAGCTGACCGATGTGCTCGCGCCGGGATCGGCGCGGGCGCGGGAGAATCACTCCTTCCGGGTTCTCCAGCCCTGCTGATACCCCTCGCGCGCATCCTGCGAATACGGCACCGGCGAAACGCGCACGCGAACTTCACACTGGCGATGACGCTCGACCGTGGGCTTGGCCGTGCCACCCTGCTCCTCGCCCCAGACCAGCGTCAGCTCGTCGCCGACGTTCACGTTCGAATCGACCACGCCCAGCGACAGACCGCAGCGCTCGTTGAAGCTGTAGCCGGTGAACATGGAGAAGCCGACCACCTTGCCGTTGGACAGCACGCTGTCATAGGAAGACGAAGCGTAGTTGGCGATGGGCAGATCGAAGAACTTGCAGGGCTCGCGATCCCGGTCGAACAGCGACGAGAACACCTTGGCCAGATCGTCCCCATGCCATTCGAATGTGACTTTCTTGCGGCGTGCGCGCTGCTCGGGGCTCATGCGCTCCAGCGCCTCGCGGCCGATGAAATCGTGATCGAACTTGACGAACGGGCCATAACCCAGCTCATACGGCGTGAGATAGTAGTCGTCGATCTTGCTGCCGACGAAGCTGCCGCCGATCGAGCCGGTGCCTTCATAGCCGCTCGCAGGCAACCACTCGCGATACTTGCGCATGCTATCGCCGGTGTACACAGCCGGCAGCGGCGAAGGAATCCAGCCGGATTCCAGCGTGTTGCTCGCGTAGGTGCGCGAGCCGACCGCAACGATGCCGACATCTTTGCCCGCTTCGAGAATGGCCGCTCGGATCTCGTCGCGCTGCTCGTAGGGACCCCAGATTTCGAGACCGGGCTCGCCGGCCATGCCGTGGCGAAGCGCGAGAACCTGGCGGCCCTTGATGTTGATGGGCCCGAAGTTGAAGAATTTGATGTCGGGCAGCGGTCCGCCGTTCAGCTTCTCCAGCACCTGCGCCGCTTTCGGGCCCTGGATCTGATAGCGATAGTGACGGCGCTTGACGGCATTGCCGTTCGGATGCGACGGCGAGCGATCGTCGCGAATGAAGTCCACCTTGAAGCCGCCGGTCTCGGCGTGGAACTGCAGCCAGTTCACCGTCGGGGCGCGGCCCACGAACAGCAGCTCGTCCTTGTCGAGGTAGAACAGAATGCCGTCGCCGATGACGTAGCCGTCGTAGCTGATCGGCACCATCTGCTTGGCCTTGCCCGGCGCGAAATTGTTGAAGCTGTTGATGGTGGTGTAGGAGCACAGCTTGAGCGCGTCCGGCCCATTGAGCGTGATCTCCGCCATGTGATGGGATTGATCGAACAGCACGGCGCTCTTGCGCCAGGCCTGCTGCTCGGTACGCCAGTTGCTGAATTCGGTGGGAACCACCGGATACACGTAGGCGCCAAGCTGCGAGTTGCGCAGCAACGTTACCGGATTGCCGGCCTCCGCGAGTAGTTGCTCCAGCGACCGCTGTGTCATTCTGCGCCCCCTTGTTCAATCAGCTTCTGTAACGGAGAAGGCGCATGTTCGACCCGAGGCCCCGGATCGGACAATGGCATGCGTTGTATTGGCTGTATTTGCCAACCTGATATCGCCCGCAGCCCCGTTCGGCGGCACGGCGCGTACAATCGCTGCATGAATAACGCAACACCTAAGATTGCCATCGTCACGGGCGCCAGCAGCGGCATCGGCAAGGCAACCGCCATCGCATTGTTTGCGGATGGCTGGAATGTGGTATTTGCCGGGCGTCGGGCGGATCGTCTCGATCAGGCGATTCAGCAAGCCAGCCAGGAACATCAGCAACAGGCGGGTAACGCGACGCCTATGCCACGTGCGCTCGCCGTGCAGACGGATGTGACGAGCCAG
Organism: Steroidobacter sp.; assembly: GCF_036406195.1. Taxonomy (GTDB): domain Bacteria; phylum Pseudomonadota; class Gammaproteobacteria; order Steroidobacterales; family Steroidobacteraceae; genus Steroidobacter. The sequence goes on along the minus strand of NZ_DASWVW010000019.1, from coordinate 115,697 downwards.
GATTCCGTGCGCAACTTGTTCGCGCGCACGCTCGAGACATTCGGCCGATTGGACCTGCTGTTCAACAATGCCGGCATCAGCGGGCAGGAATTGCCGGTCGAGGAATTGTCGATCGATATCTGGCGGTCCGTCATCGACACGAATCTCACCGGTATGTTCCTGTGTATTCAGGAAGCCGTGCGCATCATGAAAAATCAGACGCCGCGCGGCGGCCGAATCATCAACAACGGCTCGATTTCCGCTCAGGTGCCGCGCCGTAACTCGATTGCCTACACGGCCACCAAGCATGCGGTGACCGGGCTCACCAAATCGATCGCGCTCGACGCGCGGGACTTCGACATCGCTTGTGGCCAGATCGACGTCGGCAGGATCGATAGCGAGATTGGCGGAAGCGCCTCGGGAGCGACGGCCAACCCGAGCTCCATTCCCAAGCTGGATACCCGGCTCGCGGCGCAAGCCGTGCTGCAAATGGCCAATCTGCCGATCGAAGCGAACATGCTGTTCACGACGTTGTTGCCGACGAAGATGCCGTTCGTCGGGCGCGGCTGAGACAGTCGACTGAGAGTTATACCGGGCATCGCTGCGGTCGGATGCAGCGATGCCGGCCTGACCGCGTCAGCTCTTTGCTTCGCTCGGCAATAGCTCCTGCGGAATTGGATATTCGTCGGCGTTTCTCACCAAGCCTTCCTTGAGCGAGAAATCCAGCCGCGGCGGCGCGAAGATATCGGCCATGCGATTGCCCTCCGGACCGGGCACCTGGGCTTCCGAAGTATGGATGACCCGAGCAGGAATCAGGGTCACCGAGGGCGCGCCGATCTCGACATGCTCATCGTCCCGCCATTCGCTCTTGTTGGAGCTCCACGGCCAGCGCAGGTGATGCACGTAGTTGCCCGAGAACACCAGCGAACATTGATCGAAATCGTAGTGGCTGTGCGGTGACAGCTTGCTGGCGTCGCGGGCGCGGCGACTGGTGGGCGGGAAGCTCACCATGATGGTCGTACAGCGCCACATCGGGCCGATCTGCCCCGGCGCCCGCTCGCCTCGCGCCAGATCGTAGTGCCGCAGCTTGTAACCTGCGGGCGGCGCTGGCCACGGTTTGAACAGAGGCTGCGATGGATCGGGCTGCGCATAGGTCGCCGCATTGGCGCACTTGGCACACAGGTCGGCGGACTGCGTCGAGAACAGACGAACGATTCTGCCGCCCTTGGGCAAGCTGATCTTGCTGTCCCCCGGCGGCACGATGAGCAGCTGGAAGCCGTCACCGCGCACCGACTCGCCGTTCGCCGCGGCCTCATAAGGCGTGTTGTCGTCGGGCACGACGATCATGTACTCGTCGACCTGCGCGGAGCGCGAGAAGGTCGCACCCGGCTTCGCTTCGATCCAGTGGACGATCAAGTTCTGACCGCGGATGTACCAACCGCGACCGTTGGCATCGTCATCGACCGGGCTGTCCTGATAGAAACGTCCGTAGGACGCCGGCACCACGGTCGTGCCGGACTGCGCGCTGCCCTTCGGCACTATTAACGATGCACGCGGATCTGACTTGTCGTACACGGATGTCACCGAGGCGCGCTCCCCGCATCGAGCGTCGATTTCAGATAGTTTGCCAGGCCGCCCAACTGCAGGATCTTCGCGACCGACTCGGGAATCTGCGGGAACCCATATTCCTTGTTGGCGTGCGAGATGCGGCCCCTGGCGGGGTCGATCGATATCTCATCGCCCTCGGCAACGGCCTCGTACAACTCGGGGCATTCGAAGATCGGCAGCCCGTCGTTGATGGCGTTGCGATAGAAGGTACGTGCGAAAGAAGCAGCCACGACCGCCTTGATGCCGAGGCCCTGGATGGCCGTGGAAGCCTGCTCGCGAGCGCTACCGCATCCGAAGTTGCGGCCAGCGACCAGGATGTCGAAGCTGCGCAACTTGGCGGGAAAGCCTTCGCCGAGCATTTCGAACGCATGCTCCGCGAGCTTCACCGGATCGATATAGATCAGGTAGCGGCCCGCGATGATGATGTCCGAGTTGACGTTGTCGCCGAATTTATAGATTCGGCCGGTAATCTTGTCTTGCATCTCGCCCTCGCCCAAAGATCAGATAAGAAGTACATTCGCATCAGCCCGCCGCTCCAAGGCATGAGGCACCCACCCTGGGCACAGGGATGTGCCCCGCCGCCGCAGGCGGCGGCTGCGAGGAAAAAAACCGCGTTTTTTCCTCAGCAGCGTGAGGGTCGTGGCAGGATGCCCGATCCCGAACTCCTTAAAAGTATTCGCGCGGGTCGGTAATTGCGCCTTTGAGCGCAGAGACCGCGAGCGTCGCCGGGCTGGAAAGATAGATACTGCTCTTGTTGCTTCCCATGCGGCCCACGAAATTGCGGTTCGCCGTGGAAAGCGATACTTCGCCATCGGCCATCATGCCGCCGTCGCCGGCGCAGGCACCACATCCGGGGTTCGTCACCAACGCGCCACTTTCAATCAGCGTGGCGAGCACCCCGGTGCGCATCGCCTCCAGCATGATCTGCTTCGATCCGGGCGTGACGATCAAGCGCACGCGGGGATCGATCTTGCGCCCTTTCAGGATGTCGGCGGCCACGGCAAGGTCTTCGTACTTGCCGTTCGCGCAGGAACCGAGGAACGCCTGATCGATTCGAGTGCCCACCACTTCGGTGATCGGCTTGGTGTTCTCGACCTGATGAGGACACGCAATCATCGGCGTGAGCTTGCTCAGATCGACCTCGATGCTCTGCTCGTAAACCGCACCCTCGTCGGCGGTCACGGGCTTATAGCTGGCCGGATCCTTCAGGCGCGGCAGCAACCATTCGCTGGTTTTCCCATCGGGAGGGATGAACACGCACTTGGAGCCCATCTCCATGGCGAGATTGGCCATGGTCATGCGCTCGGAGATACTCATCTCCGGCAAGGCGCTGCCGTAGAACTCCACCGACTTGTAGCCGCAGCCATCGGCGCCGAGCGTGCCGATGAGATGCAACATCAGGTCTTTGGCGCTCACGCCGCCGGCGAAGCGCCCGTTCAGCGTGATCTTGATGGTGGTCGGCACCTTCATCCACAGCTTGCCGGTCACCCACACGGACGCGACCTCCGTGTAGCCGATGCCAGATCCCAATGCGCCCATCGCTCCGTAGATCGTGCAATGAGAATCGGTGCCGACGATCAGGTCGCCGGGCTTCACATGCCCGTTTTCCATCAGCACCAGATGTGCGATGCCGGCGTCGACGTCATAGAACTTCTCGATGCCGTACTCGCGCGCGAAGTTGCGCGAGGTCTGCTGGTCGGCGGCGTACTTCTCGGTTTTCGCCGGCGAGATGTGATCTAGCACGATGGCCAGGCGATTCGGATCGTAGAGTTTCTTCGCTCCGATCTTCTTCATGACACTGACGGAGCGCCACGTCGCCGTGTGGCTCATCACCAGGTCGGGATAGGCATCGACGATCTGTCCCGGCGTAACGCGAGCGACGCCGGCTTTTGCCGCGAGAATCTTTTCCGCGATTGTCTGACTCATTGGACCTCCAGCGTCCGCGGGTCGGTGATTTTTCCTGTCAGTGCCGACGCCGCCACGGTGAGTGCGGAGGCCAGGAAGTGACGGGCTTTGGGATGACCATTACGGCCAGGGAAGTTGCGAGCCTGGGTCGAAACCATGACCTCGTCCTCCGCCAGCGCCCCCATGTTGAAAGCCTGGTTGGAGCCGGCACTCGGCGGGAAGATGTTCGCGCCTGCCAGATGCAGGGTCTCGAACAGACCTTCCTTGAGCGCGGCGAGATAGATCTCGCGCGATGCCGGCACTATCTGCAAGCGAACGTCCGGATGAATGCGCTTGTTGGCCACGTAACGGGCCACAGCGCGAATGTCGCTCAACCTTCCACCAGTGCTACCGCCAGCCTCGGCGACGTTGATCGGAGTGCCGACCGCGGCGTCGATGGGCTTCACATTGCCGACCGTGGGCGGACAAGCCACTTGCGGCTCGATCTTGCTGACATCGATATCGATGACATCCACGTAACGACAACCGGGATCGTTGGTGAGCAGCTCGAATGCAGGCGCGTCTGGCCGGACCTCGAGCAATTGCTGAACGTGACGCAAGGTCTTGTCGTCCGGATTCACGAAACCACACTTGCCGCCAACGTCGATCGCCTGCAGCGGGAACAGGGCGCGGTCGTGCACATCGAGCGACTCGATGTAGGGACCTGCATATTCCAACGCCTTGTAGATGGCGCCGTCCTCGCCGAGCTTGCCGACGAGGAACTGTGAGATATCGCGCGGCTGAACCGTCTTCATCGGCGAGCCGTGGAAGTGGATCTTGATGGTCTCGGGGACCTTGAACCATCCCTTGCTCTGCGTGAAGCCGAGCGCAGCCATCGAGTTGTTGCCCACACCGGTGCCGAACGCGCCGAGCGCGCCATGGACGGGCGAGTGCGAGTCGCAGCCGATCACGATCATGCCGGGGGCGACCAGGCCCGCTTCCATGATCACGTGATGAAGGCTGCCGCAGCCGCTGTCGAACACGTTCTTCACGTTATGTTTCTTGGCAAACCTGCGCACGGCCGCGAGCGCTTCGGCCGCCTCGCGCGTGGCCGGAGCAAAGTTGTGATCGAAGGCGAACACGAGCCTGGAAGGGTCCTTGATGCTCGCCCCCTCCATCTCGTTCTCGAACACCTTCATGACGAAGTTGGCACTGAGGTCGTGCATCAACATCAGGTCGACGTCGGCGAGCACCACATCGCCCGGCGCGACGCTCTTCTGGCCGCTCTTGCGGGCCAGGATCTTCTCCACCATGTTCATGGGAGTGCTCATAGCACGCGCAGTCCTTCTTTGTTCTGCAGACAAGTATCGCCGTAATAGAACTGTCGGCCGTTCGCGGCGATCTGCAGTTGCAGCGAGATGATTGCGGTGGCTTCCGCATCAGCGGCCGTTTCCGCGTTCTCCCACGAGTAAGGTCCCGAGAGGATCTCGCGCAGCTGCGTCGCTTCACCGGGCGAGGTCAGACTCGATGTCACACCCGCGAGGTTGCGCGTGACCTTCGCCCAATGGCCGTTGTATTCGAGGGCCACGACGACCGATGTATTCGGGCCGACCGGGCGACCTTCCGCGGGAATCGGCGGTCCCTCACCATCGGACACCAGGACCACGACGTCCTCCGCACCGGCATGACGCAAATCGCGCTCGAGCAGGCCGGTGAGTTCGTGGTCGGTGCGCGCACCTGCCGTAGCGAGCGCCCGTTCGAGTACCTCGCGTGCCATTCGAGCAGCGTTCGCATGCATCCGCACCTCGACAGCGGTGGGTGCCGGCCGCAGCTCAGTGCGAGGGATATCGACGATTTCGATTTTTCCCGCGGTCAACTCTTCGTGCAGATCCGCAGGCAAGCCGTCCAGATCGACGACGCCCACCCGCTTCCAGCCGCGCTCCGCGCTCAGCTTGAAAAGCGTAGCCGGCGGGCTCGGGCTTGCGACGATGGTTTCGTGCACGGTCACCGTCTTTATCCACGGATAGACACGGGGCGACAGCGCGCACAGCAGAATGGGCTTCTCCCCGAGCGGCGTGACGATGAACGCACGGTTCCAGTAAGGCATGTAATTCGACACGTAGCGCGCGTCGTTCGAACGCCAGACGTCCGAGTACACCACCACCGCATCGACGCTCTTGTTGCGCGCGAGCGCGTGCACAGCATCGAGCCGGGCCGACATTTCCTCGACCGGCAGCTCGTTCCTGTCCCAACTGACGAGTCCTCTTTTCATGCCTGAAACAGCCTCTTCTCGGTGCGGCTCAGCGACACGCACCCCGTGTCGGTCACCAGCAATGTGTCACCGAACACCATGTATCCGGACAGCGGCAGGTAGGTGTTGGGGTGGCAAATGATCACCATGTCTTTCTTGCACGTGTAATGCGTGTTCTCCAGCACGTGCGGCAACTCGTCGGGATACAACCCCAGGTTGTGGCCGCGCACGCGCGTGTACTGCGCTCCGGTGTATTCCCCGAAGCCATGTTTGCGGAACACGTCGTTCTGCACGCGAGCCACATCCGAGATGTCGACCCCTGGACGCAGCAGGTCCTGGGCCGCTTGCTGTGCCTCCGCGAAAATTGCGTATGACTGGAGTTGTTTCTCGGACGGCGGCCCGATGACGAGCGTGCGGCAGATCTGCGCGTAGTAGCCATTGATCTGCGGCGTCAGCTCGGTGATCACAGAGTCGCCGACCTGGATCTTGCGCTCTGTGGGCGGCTTCATCCCGGTCATCTCCGTGCCTCCCGAGGCGACCAGCATGAAGTTGTCTTCGGCGCCGTGGGCTTTGACAAAGCCTTCCACTTCAGCGACCAGCTCGTACTCCGTCATTCCCGCCCGAGCCACTTTCACGAAGTGCTCGTAACCGCGATCGGCCAGATCGGCGGCCTTGCGAATCCACTCGATTTCTTCCTGCGTCTTTACGCGGCGGATTTCTTCGACATCCGCAGTTGCGGACGCGGGAGCCGATCCGGACATCTCTTTCACGGTCCGAGCAAAGCGTGCTTCCATCTGTTCGAGGCCGTTGACGGCAACGACCGCCTTGCCGGCGTCGTGCAACAGCTTCTTCAGACCATCGACCAGCCGAGGCACATAGGTCACGGAACCACCCGTGCCCTCCTTCACCGGCTCAACGTCCCACGGATGAGTCACGACCGCTCGAACTTCGCCCTCTTTGGTGAGCAACGCGGCTGCTTGCGGCCCCGTGAAACACACGCTGACCAGGCAACGGAAATGTTCTTTGCGCCATGTATCGCCGTAGAACAGCAGCATGTCCCAGCCACGCCGCGCCATCAGATCGAGAAATTCTTTCTTACGTTGGGGATTTATCTTCAGCATGGGTAGCTCACCGCGCGCTCGCGCCGGGGAAATTTCCTGATTTCAGCAGCGGAATCAGTCCGCCCGCTTCCAGCATCCTCAGCAGGAACTGCGACGGCGGAGTGCCTTGCAGAGACTTGCCGGTGGTGAGGTTCTCGAAGGTCGCGACCTTGATGTCGACGCGCACTTCGTCGCCATCGTCGACCAGAGCGGACACACCGGTCGCCTCGAGCAACGGCAAGCCGATCTCCAGACAATTGCGATAGAACGTGCGGGAGAACTGTTCCGCCACGACCGCGCCGATGTTGGTCGCCGCCAGCGCCTTGGTCGCCAACGCGCGTCCCGAGGAACAGCCGAAGTTGCGGCCCGCCACCAGGATGTCGCCCGGCCGGACCTTCTTGGGAAATTCCGGATTCACCGTCTCCAGCACGAACGCCGCCATTTCTTTCGGCGTCTTGAACATCACATGCGTCGGTGTCAGAGCGTCGGTGGGAATGTTGTCGCCGAACTTCCAGCAACGCCCCTGAAAAACCCAATTCGTGGCCACGTGCCCCTTTCCGTCCACATGCGTGGTGCTGCCTTTGACCGCGCGCATTCTCAAGCGCACGAGGACATGCCGTCTATTAGCCGTTGATCAACGACCCATAGCGAGTCGTTATGGCTTGGCCATTCGCCGGGCTGTTGCTGGTGTGATTCTCAACGTGATTTCCAGCGCCAGTACCGGCGCCGGCGCTTGCGTGCTGCTCATCGTCGCTTGCGCGCCGCCCCTCCGAGCCGCCCGGCGATTGACGGCCTCTTATCCGTTGGCCCGCCGCGCAGCCTTACGCCGCGGCAGCAGCGGATATCCGAGCGTAGGGCAAAGTTCATATATTTCTTTTTGGAGTACACGAGCCAGCTCGGACAAGTGCGAATCAGCGCGCATCAAGAAACCCATCGGCCGCTCCACCGCCGCGGTCGCCACTTGCGCGCGTTGCGACGGCTTCAACACCACTTCCAGCAGCTTTCCCGCAATCACCTGATCCTCCACCGAATCCATCGACAGAATGCCTATGAATTCGCTGCCGATGATCGAGGCATTGAGATAGATGACCGAGTTGCTGGTGATGGTCGTCGCGCGAGGCTGCACGCCACGACTATGCGCTAGAACGCAGAGCGCATCGTAGTAAGAAAGGACATCCGCCGAGTACAGCCAGCTATATTTCGTGAGCTGTTCGATGCTGACAGCGCCCACGCGGGCCAGCGGATGGTTCGCATCGACGAACAGGCCGCAGCGGTCGTAGAACAGTGTTTCTCCCACCAGATCCGGCTTACCGACGATGGCATCCAGCGGCGCGATGGCGAAATCCAGCTCGCCGAGTTGCAGCGCCGGCACCAGTTCCTCGGCGACTCCGCTCACGACGGAGAGACGCACGGAATAACGACTTTGCGACAACTTGGCGTTGGCCGCGGGAATCACCCTCCCCAGGAACCCAGTGCCGCGGGCAACACCAACCGTGACGTGCCCTGTGAGGCCGCCCGAGATGGCAGCACGCTCGTTCTCCAGCTGATGCCATTCGGCGAGCACGCGCTTCGCGCGCCGGTAGACGGCCTTGCCCAGCTCCGTCGTCGTTACGCCCTTGGTGCCGCGGTAGAGCAGCGGCTCGCCGAAATGCGCCTCCAGCTGATGGATACTCTTGCTCAACCCCGGTTGCGACAGGTTGAGAGTCTCGGCCGCCTTGCCGAGACTGCCGCCCTCGACCACGGCAATGAAGCGCTTGAGCTGTGCGAAATCCATCAAAGTCACATCCTTTGGCTATGACCTCTATCGGGCCGGCTATTGGACAGCGATGCCAGGTTTGACCAGAATCGAGCGGGCCGATACGCAGAATGCGAGGGGGAACCATGGCGGCGAATCTTCAACCTGGAAGCACAGACGCGGCGCTCGAAGATCGCATTTCGAAGCTGCTCGTCGGAGCCGTGGACATGCATTGCCACTCCGGCCCCTCCGTCATGGCGCGCGATATGAATCACATCGAAGCCATGCAGGAAGCGGCTGCCGCAGGCTTCCGCGCGATGCTGATCAAGGATCACTACTACTCGGCGACTCCCGTCACCGAGATGCTCAACCAGGCGTATGGACATCTGAACATCAAGATGTTCTCCGGCGTGCCGCTGAACAACGCGCTGGGCGGTTTCAACAAGCACGCGGTCGATCACGGCATCGCGCTCGGCGCCAGGCTCGTGTGGCTGCCGACCTTCTCGTCGAAGAACCACTGCGAATCCCGCTACGGCATCCGGGCCGGCTTTCCGCACACGAAAAAGAAGCTGCTGCCGATCGATCAACTCACGCCGATCGACGCCAATGGCAACGTCAAGGACGAGGTCAAGGAAATCCTCGATCTGATCGCGCAAAACGACATCATCCTCGCCGGTGGCCACTGTCACGTCTCGGAGATCTTCCCGGTGTTCGAGGAGGCGAAGAAGCGCGGCGTGAAGCGCCTGCTGGTCAATCATCCCAGCTTCATCGTCGATGCCACCTACGAGGACATCAAACAGTTCGTGGCGATGGGCGCGTACATCGAGCATTCGCTGTGCATGTTCATCCCGGTGCCGCGCAGAAAGCGAGATCCGTTTCCGCCCGAGGACCTGGACAGGTTGATCAAGGCGGGCACGGTGGATCGCACCATTCTGGCGTCGGATCTCGGTCAACAGGGCGCGGACCATCCGGTGCTCGGGTTCCGCAACGTGATCAAGATCTGCATGGGCCTGGGCTATTCGGACGAGGACATCCACAAGATGGTCTCCCGCAATCCTTTGGAACTGCTGGGGCTCTAAGAAGCCCTCAGTCCCCGGGCGGCTCGGAAGGATTTCGTTTCCAAGCCGCGCGGCCTGCTGACGTAAGGGCTTATTCGTGGCTCGAAGCCGGCCCGGACACATTTGTTCCTCCACGCCGCGCCAGCGGCTGGGCAGAGTTCAGCTTCATGCGCGCCAGGCCGGCAGAAACACTTCTTCAAGCGCCGCAGGCACTGAAAAAGCTTTCTTTTCCGAGCCGCCCAACCGCTAACCGCCAACCACTGCAGGGCGCTAACCAAGTGCCATTGCTCTTAACCAGGCTTCACCAGGTTCCTGAAATGATTGAGTTGCGCGAGGGCGCCCGAACGCAGCAAGCCGTGGTCGCTGGCCACCATCAACCCCGTGACGCCGAGATCGAGCATCTTCTTCGCGTCGTCCGAGGCCATGTTCTGCGTCACGGCGCACAGTGCCTTGCCGCTCTTCACCACCGCCTTGGCAACGATACTCACGGCCTCGTCGACGCTCGGTGCGGGGCCAGTCGCGTTGCTCAGCGACAAGCCAAGATCGCCACGTCCGAGAAAGAAAGCATCGATGCCCTCGACCGCGACGATATCGTCGATCTGCTCGATCGCTTCCCGATCTTCGATCATGGCAATCACCGTGGTGGTCGCATCGGACGCTTCATAGTGAGCCTGCATCGGCCGGCCGCCGTAATCGCCGCCGCGACCGACGCCAGAGCCGCGCGTGCCGCCCTTGTAGCGCGCCCAGGAAGCGATGTTTCGCGCCTTCTCTACGGATGAGACATGGGGAACCATGACGCCGATCGCTCCATCATCCAGCGCCGAAAGAATGCTGCTCGCATCCGGCCGTGCAATTCGCACCAGCCCCGCTATGTTGAAAGCGCGCGCGCCGAGAAAGCCGACCTCCAGCGATTGCCGCGTCCAGGGCGCATGCTCCTCGTCGAGCATGACGAAGTCGTATCCCAGCGAGCCCAGGATCTCCGTCGCATGCGACGTCGGGGTCTTGCAGAACGTGCCGATCAAAAGCTCGCGAGCGAGCAGCCGTTTGCGGAAGTCGCGTGGCGCGAGACGTTGCGGAATGGCCGTCATGACGAGCGATGCCTCGAATCGATGGGTGAAAAAGCTGCCGCGGAACCCAAGTGCCCATCGTGCACCAGTTCCTCGAGCCGGCGCAAAGCCGCTGCCGCCTGGCGAATACCCGTAGCGGATACAGCGAATACTTTCATCCGCCCTGGCAATCCGCTAGTGTAATCAGCTAGGCTGATCTAAGTTAGACTGATAACCCGGATCTGTCAAAGGGCCCAGGCACATGACAGAACCTTATGACCCGAGCCGACCGCGGAAGCAGCCCTTCCGAGCAGTCATCACCCATCATTAGTCACTTCTCCAGGAGCATCTCAATGAGCCGGAAAGTCGTCCTGACCTGTGCCGTTACCGGCGGCGGGCGTCCGCACCCGCGCCATCCCGCCATCCCGATCACGCCGGCGCAGATCGCGGATGCCTGTCTGGAAGCCGCCAAGGAAGGCGCTTCGGTCGCTCACATCCACGTGCGCAATCCCGAAACCGGGATGAGCTCGGACGATCCAAGGCTGTTCGACGAAGTGGTCGATCGCGTGCGCTCCAGCGGCGTGGACATCGTCCTCAACCTGACCTGCGGCATGGGCGCACTGTTCGTGCCGGACCCCGAAGACGAATCCCGCCCGGGGCCGTACTCCAAGATCTACCCGGTGCCGAGCCGCATGCGCCACGTCGAGCGCAATCTGCCGGAGCTGGCTTCGTTCGACATCACCGCCGGCAACCGTCACTACGGCCGCTTCGAAGCCATCTACATGAACACGCCGCATGCCATGCGCCTGATGGCCAAGCGCTTCAAGGAGCTGGGCGTGAAGCCCGAGCTGGAAGTGTTCGACGCCGGCAACATCGTGCTCGCCAGGCAGCTGATCGAGGAAGGGCTGATCGAGGGCCCGCCACTGTTCCAGATGGTGTTCGGAGTGAAGTGGACCGCGCCGAGCGGCATCGAGCCGCTGCTTTATCAGCGCAACCTGCTGCCGCCCGGCGCCATCTGGCAGGCGTTCGGCATCGGCCCGGAAGAGATGCCGATGCTGGCGCACACGGCGTTGCTGGGTGGCCACGTCCGCGTGGGCCTGGAGGACAATCTGTATCTGTCGCGCGGTGTCTTCGCGACCAACGGGCAGTTGGTGGAACGCGCCCGCAGATTGCTGGAGTGCCTGGATCTAGAGGTCGCAACGCCCGAGGAAGCGCGCGAGATCTTCCATCTTAAGAAGCAGGCGCCGCTTACAACACCAAGTCTGCCACGCTAGCCGCGCGATAAGCGGCCTGGGCCTCGGCGGTCAACGATATCGACCGCCGAGCATCCAGATCGAGCGCGATGCCCACAGTCCTGACGACGGCCCAGGGCGCACCGGATTCCGGATCGAGCAACCAGTGTGAAGAATGAGTGACGCGATCGGTGCAGCCTGCGAGCGCCGAGCGCACTTCACAACCATCGCCCACCTTCGGCCAGCGCAGGTGCACGGTCTGAAACTCGATCAGCGCCGAGCCGACTCGCAACGGTCCGCCCGGCATCGTGCGTGCCAGCACGTCACGCCACTCACCATTCCTCAGGTGTGGAATGCTGTCGGCAACACGCCCCATGAATGCGGAAAGCCGCCAGTTGCCGTGCGCGTCACAGGCATCCGGCATGACCGTGCCGATGCCGGTCATGCGCATTCCCAGCTGCCGCGCACGCTCCAATGAAGCGCTGACATCGACGTTATCGAGCGAAATGCTACGAGGCTTCGCTTCCTTGGGCGCCTCACAAAGCAATGCGCCAGCGGCCAGCGTGGCTCGCTCAGGCCATGGCTCGGGCCGGCCGCTGGATCGCTCTACGTAAGCGATCGTCAACCGGAACGTTGCTGCCATCTGGCCCAGGTTCGAATGATGCAAAAGAAACAAAACATCCGCTTCGTCGTGGCGCCAGTCGAGCACTTGAGCCGTCGCATGCAGGGCCGCGCCAGCACGCGCCTCGCGCAGGAATCGCATGTGCTGTCCTTTGACTAGCAACTGGTGCGTACCGGCACTGTCGTTCACATTGCCGAGGCCGAGATGCCGCGCCAGACCGGCGAGCGCCTGCTCGACACGCGCCACATAATGACGCGTGTTGAGATGGCCGATGTGATCGCACTCCCAAGCATTGGCGCAACCGCGCCAGACTTCGATCGGTGCTGCGCTCGGCAATGCTTGCGCACTCATGACTTGCCCACTACGAACAGCGCATCGAGCACGGTCGCGCCCTGCCCCCGCGGATGAATCCTGACGGGATTCAGATCGGCTTCGACGATCTCCGGATGCTGGAGCAGCAACGCGCTGAGGACTTCCACGACGGTGATGGCCGCATCGACATCCGCAGGCGCTGATCCACGATAGCCGTCAAACAACTTGGCGCCCTTTAACGAGCGCAGAGCACGCTCAATCTGCGCACGCCCCACGCCTGCGGGAATGAGGACCACGTCCTGCAGCAACTCCGTGAGGATGCCACCGAGCCCGACCATGACGACCGGACCCCAGCCGCCTTCATTGCGCGCACCGATGATCAACTCGACCCCGGCTTCGCTCATGCGCTCCAGCAACATTCCATCGAGCGTCACGTCGCTTCGCTCGGCCAGGCGATGTTTCATCTTGTCCCAAGCCGAGCGCAACGAAGCGGCATCGCGGATATCGAGCGCCACCGCGCCAGCTTCGGACTTGTGCGGCAGCTGACTCGACTGTGCTTTCAGTGCCAACGGAAATCCGACTTCTGCGGCGGCCTGCAATGCCTCCTCCAATGAGCCGACGAGTCGACCCGGAGGCATTTTCAAGCCATGCCGCGCCAGCAACTGCTTGGCACGATATTCGGGAACTGTCCCGGGCTCGAGCGGCGCTTCCGTGCCACGCGCAGCGGCCGGTGTTGCAGCCGTCGATGTCACATTGGACCAACGAGCAAGTCGCTTCACAGCCGCCAATGCTCTGAACGCCCGCTCCGGCGAACGAAAGAACGGTGTGCCCGTGCTCCTCAACCCGTCCACGTGCTCCGGGGGAATTGGACAATCCTCGCCCAACATGGCGAAGACCACGCCCTGGTTGCCGTCGAGCGAGCTCAGCGCATCGACGATCAACGGCACCTTGCGATTGGCCGACTCCGCGCTCGGCAGCGATATGGTGATCACGACGCTGCCAAAGGCGGGGTCGTGGGAGATCTGCTCCAGCACTCGGCGATACATGCCGGTATCGCTCATTGCCTGCGCCGTGAGGTCGAGCGGATTGCTGGGCGGAGAAAACACCGGCAGCTGGCTGGCAAGCGCGTCATGCGTCGCCTTGGACAACGGCGGCAGCTCCAACCCCACCGCCTCGCAGAAATCCAACGCGAGGCCCTTGAAAGCGCCGGATTCGCCGACAATGGCTGTCCCGCCAGCAGCGAGCGGCTGCTTCATGCGAATCAGCAGTTCTGGAACATCGATCAGCAGCTCGAGGCTATCGACGAGACAGACACCGCGCGCCGTCACCTGCGCAGCCATGACGGAATAGTCACCGGACAACGCGCCGGTGTGAGTCTTGGCCGCTTCGCGGCCGGCCGCACTACGTCCCAGATGATGCAAGACGACGAACTTGCCGGCCTCGCGTGCGCGCGTGGCCAGTTCCAGGAACCTCGCGGGCCGACGGATCTGCTCCATCAACATCGCGATCACCTGCGTGTGCGGGTCGGCGATGAACTCCTCCAGGAAGTCCTCCGCACCCAATGACGCTTCGTTGCCGGTCGACACGGAGTACGACACGCCAATACCGCGCGCCAGCAGCGCAACGCGCACTGCCGAGGCCATCGCACCACTTTGCGAAACGACAGCGACGCCCTTGCGATCCCCAAACGCTGCGAAGGGCGCCACGCCGAACATCAGCGGCACGCCATCGACATAGTTGATCGTTCCCAAACAATTGGGACCCTGCAGAGCGATGCCACCACGCTGCGCGATCTCGGCGAGTTGTTCCTGCGCGCGCTTGCCCTCTTCGCCCGCCTCGGCAAAGCCGCCGGCGAGGACGATCACTCCGCCGATGTTCTTTTCGACGCAGGCACGGACGGCATCCGCCACATGTGCCTGCGGAATCGCCAGCACCGCACAGTCGATGCCATCCGGCAGCTCCGCAATCGAGCGCACACAAGGGCGGTCGCCGATCTTGTCGTAGCGAGGATTTACCAGGTGCAGCGGATTGCTGAAGCGAAATCGCGTGAGATTCGCCAGCACGCCAGCGCCCAACGATCCGGGTGTCGCGGACGCGCCGACGACCGCCACACTGCGGGGGCGCAGAAGCCGACTGATCGACACGGGTTTACTCCGGCCGCTTGTACCCCGACAGGCCGGGGCGAAAGCTCTTTTCGTCGAGAAACTGAGTCAGGCCCTGCGAACGGCCGCGCTCGGGATCATGGAACTGCGACTCCGCGCTCTTGGCGAACAAGTAGTCGTTCGAAACTTCCCACGGCATCTCTTGCACCATGCGCACAGCCATCTTCGTTGCACGCAGCACCGTCGGGTTCTTGCTGCGCAGGAGCATGGCGAGCTCGCGAGTCCGGGTCCGCAGCTCGCTCAGCGGCACGGCCTCGTTCACCAGACGCATTTCCGAAGCCTTGCGGCCGTCGAACGTCTTGCCGGACATGGCGTAGTACATGGCATCCCGATGTGACATGACGGCGGTGATCGCCTTGGTCACCTGGCCACCGGGCAGGATACCCCAGTTGATCTCGGAGAGTCCGAATTGAGCTTCTTCGGCCGCGATCGCCAGATCGCAGGCCACCAGCGGCGTGAAGGCGCCGCCAAAGCACCAGCCGTTGACCATCGCGATGGTGGGCTTCGGATAACTCAGCAGCATCTTCCATTGCCACTGCCAGGCCGAGCGCTTGATGCGCATTTTCTTGTGGTACGGCAGCGGATCGAGGTCGCGGAAGAACTCCTTCAGGTCCATGCCGGCCGAGAACGAATCGCCGGCGCCGGTCAGCACCACCACCGCGACGCGCTCGTCGACCTCCAGCGCATCCAGCACGCGCACCATCTCGTCGTTCAGCGCCGGGCTCATGGCATTGCGCTTGGACGGCCGGTTCAGGGAGACCCAGGCGATGCCTTCGTCGAATTCCACCAGAACGTTGGCCAGCGGCGGGTCGAAGACGGGCTGTTCAGAAGTAGACAAGCTGGATCCCTCCCAAGGGATGACACCGATGGGGCGACGATAAATCAATCAGCCTGGCTGATCAAATAAAATCAGCCAGGCTGATAACTACCGCCTGCCGGCGGCCAAGTGGTCGGCGGTTGGCGGATAGTGGTTAGCGCAGAACACAGGCCACTATCCGAGGTCTGATTCCCCCGAACCGCTATCCGCTAACCACTAGCCACAGGGCAATTCATTCCTCCTCTTCGCCGTCCTCGCGAGTTTCGTGCGTGGCCGCCAGCACCTTCTCCATGAGGGCGCGATAGGTCTCGAGCTCTCCGGGTCCGAAGCACGAGAAGATTTCCGTTTCCACGGCGGTGGCAGCCTTGTCGCAGGCCCGCAGCGCGCCGCGGCCCGCCTCGGTCATCGAGACCTCGAGGACGCGCCGGCTGCCCTGCGCCAGATTACGTTCGATCAGGCCGTTGCTTTCCAGATTGACGATCTGCTTGATCATGGTCTGCGGCTTGACGCCGAACAGGCGCGACAGCTCGGCCGAGGAGCGCTTACCCCCGCGCGCCAGCGCCGTCAGGATGCGGAACTGCGTAGTAGTGACACCGAGCGGCTGCAGCGCAGCCTCCAGGCGCAGGAACGTTTTGTATTGAACCTGCTTTACGAGATAGAGGGTGCGGTACGGGGCCTTGGTGCCGCCGCTGCGCGAGTTTGTCGATGAGGGCCGCTTTTTCTTCGCCATGCGGGCAATAGTGCTCCAAATCCTGTGATCAGGTGGAGCAGTATATAACTCCCGGTGCGCGCGCCCACGCGGGATCTGCCCCCGTGACCTACAGTGGTAGATGCAGGACGCGCACCTCGGCGTACGATTTGATTCCCATCAACCCCAACCCGCGGCCGACGCCGGATTCCTTGAATCCGCCGAAGGGAATCTCGGGCACCGAGCCCCCATGAGAGTTGATCCAGACCGTGCCGGCCTCGAGCCGGCGCGCGATGTCCGCGGCACGTTGCGGATTTGCGCTCCAGACCGAGGCGCCCAGGCCGAAGCGAGTCGCGTTGGCGCGGCTCACCGCTGCATCGACGTCGCTGAACGCCAGCAGCGGCAGCACCGGTCCGAATTGTTCTTCATCCACCAGTGGCGTGCCCTCGGCGACACCGGTGATGACCGTTGGCGCGATGAAGTAGCCAGGCCTGTCCAGCGCCGCACCGCCTGCCAACGCGCGTCCGCCGCGCCTCACTGCGTCTTCGATGAGACCCAATACGCGCTCGAACTGGGGACGATTTTGAATGGGTCCCAGCTCCACGCCGGGCTCCAATCCATCTCCGACCTTGACCTGATTCGCAAGGCGCGACAGCGCCGCACCCAACCGATCGAGCAGCGACTCGTGAACCAGCACCCGCTTGACGGCCATGCAGCGCTGGCCACTGTTGACGAACGCGCTCCAGAAGAGCTGCGGCGCGATCGCATCGACATCGGCATCGGCGAGCACGATGGCCGCATCGTTGCCGCCCAACTCCAGCGAAACCCGCTTCAGATTGGACGCGGCGGCGCTCGCCAGCACTTTTTTGCCCGTGGCCACCGAACCCACGAAGCCGATCTTGTCGATGCCCTCATGCTCGGTCATCCAGCGGCCAAGCTCGTTGCCTCCGGACAGCGTATTGAACAGTCCTCGCGGCAAGGTCTTCCCCGCGATCTCGCCGAGCTTCAAAGTCGCGAGCGGCGTAAACGGCGACGGCTTCAGGATCACGCTGTTGCCGGCCACCAGCGCCTGCGCGGCAACTTGCACCCCCAGCAGCAAAGGTGAGTTCCAGGGAGCAATCGCGCCAACCACACCGAGTGGTTGATAATCGAGCACGACGCGTCCGCGCTCGTCACTGCGCAGTGTTTCCGGCGTGAGCTCGAACTTCGCCAGTCCCTCGATTCGAGCCGCGGTCCCATCGATCTCTCGAATCGCCGCCGCCAAGGGCTTACCCTGCTCGCGAGTCAGCAATTGCGCGAGACCCTGCTGCTGCGCGCGAATCGCCGACGCGAATCCGAACAGGATCTTTCTGCGCTCCTCCGCTGGAACCGCGCGCCAACTCTCGAATGCCCGACGTGCGGCTCTCACGGCCAGGTCCAGCTGCGCGCGACTGGCGTCTGGCGCCCGCGCAAATACACTCGCTGTCGCAGGGTTGATGACGTCGAAGAACTCGACACCGTCGACCGGCTTGCCGTCGATGGTGTGGGTGGCAGTCGTTTCCATGCGAGGCACTGTAAACATATCAGCCTGACTGATCAATTGCCCGGCCGCCGGCCGGCGCGAATCGACATTCCGCGTTGACATCCTCAACCGTCTATATAATCTTAGCTGATATCAGCCAGGCTGATATTCATCCCACCAGATGATGAGCGCCTGAGCCGCACCGCAAAAAAGGAGAAACCAACTCCGCGAAGGCGGAAAAGGGGGAAATGATGACGAAGAGAAACGTTCCTGCGCGCGTTCCGGGGAAAGCTGCCCCGTTTCGCAAGACTCTGATCACCGCGACTGTGCTCGCGGCCGACCTGGGCGCGACCGCCGTCCTAGCGCAGGATGCGCCTCTGGACAATTCGGTACTTACGGAAATCATCGTGACCGGCACGCGCGCGGCGCGCGACGGCTACCAGGCGCCCAGTCCGACCAACGTCATCAGCGCCGTGGTCCTCGACAACCAAGGCGCGACCGGCCTCGGTGAAATTCTCGAACAGACCGGCATGGTCAAGGGCACCCGCAATCCGAACTCGAATGCGACCAACACTTCCAGTCCCGGCCAATGGACCGCGGACTTGCGCGGCCTCGGCGGGCAGCGAACCCTGGTGCTCATCGACAGCTCGCGCGTCGTGCCGTTCGCACCGGCGAGCAACCTGTCCGTGCCGACCACGACCGATCTCAACCTGATCCCGACGATGATGATCGAACGCGTCGAAACCGTCACCGGCGGTGCATCGGCGCAATACGGTTCCGATGCAGTATCCGGTGTCGTGAACATTCTGCTGCGCCGTGAATTCGACGGTGTCCGTGTGCGCGCCCAGACCGGCATCTCGGAAGAAGGCGATGCGGAGGAGAAGCGCATCGGCGTGCTCGGCGGCTGGAATTCGAGCGATGGCCGCGCGCATGTCGTCTTCAGCGCCGACTACATCGACAACGAAGGCGTGGGCGATATCTACAGCCGCGACTGGGGCCGTCGCGAAACCATGATCGTCTCGACGCCAGGCACGCCTTCGCTGACCTGGGCCAATAACGTCCATTCCGCGCTCGGCGATGGTGGCATCATCAACGTGGGCCGCAACGCGACCAACACGGCCAATATGCCTTTCAGCCTGACCGGCCAGACCTTCAATCCCGACGGCTCGATCCGGCCGTTCCAATACGGCTATCCGCTCTCCCCTGGCGCGACCTCCAGCACCATGATCGGCGGCGAAGGCGGATCGCTCATGAAGGGAGTTGCCCTGGTGCCGGCGGTCGAACGGTTCGCGAGCTTTGCCCGCCTGGGCTACGACATCAGCGACAATCTCCATGGCTACGCGACGCTCGGCTACTCGGAATCCACGGGCGTGCTGGTCGCGGGCCAGCCGCGCTGGACCAGCACACAGCTGTTCATTCGTGCCGAGAACGCATTCCTTCCCGACGTCGTCCGGGATGCGATGATCGCCGAAGGCGTCGGCGGCTTCCGCATGACCCGCCTGGGCAACGACATCGGCAACAACCTCTACGAGGTCGAGAACAAGTCGCCCCGCTTCTCGGCGGGCCTGGAGGGTTCATTCGCCGGCGGCTGGGACTGGGATGCGCACGTTTCGTATGGACGCAACGACTATCGCACCGATTCGAAGAACAACCCCATCATCGCCAACCTGGCGTTCGCGCTGGATGCCGTTCGCGACGCCAACGGCAACATTGTCTGCGCGGCGACGATTCCGGGTCACCCGCGCTTCAATCCTGCAGCTGCCGGCTGCTCGCCGCTCAATCTCTTCGGCGAAGGCAACACGTCGGCCGAGGCGCGCGATTACATTCAAGGCAATCCGTACGCCGAGGTGGTCTACAAACAAAAGACCTTCGGCGCGAACCTGTCGGGCGAGCTGTTCTCCACCTGGGCAGGCCCGATCGCCGTGGCTACGGGTGTCGAGTACCGCGATGAAGAGGAAGAGGCCACCGCGGATCCGATCGGCGCTGCCGGCGGATATTTCAGCGCCAACTACTCGCCGTGGTCGGGCGACTTCGATGTGGCGGAAGGCTATGTCGAAGCCATCGTGCCGCTGGCCCGCGGGGCCAGATTCGCCGAGCACGTCGACCTCAATCTCGCCTATCGCTATGCCGACTACAGCACGGTCGGCGGCATGGATGCCTGGAAGACCGGCTTGGTGTGGGAGCCTTTCGATTTCCTGCGCTTCCGCGTGAGTCAGTCCCGTGACATCCGGGCGCCGGCGCTCAATGAGTTGTACGCCCCGGGCGCCGCGGTCACCAACAACATCACCATGATCAATATCAACGATTTTGGTGACGCCAGCCCCAACGCACGCAACTATGTGATCCCGCAGCGTACCGCGGGCGGCAACATCAACGTCGAGGCCGAAGAAGGCGACACTCGCACCATCGGCTTCGTCTTCTCGCCCAATTACGGACCGCTGACGGGCTTCAACCTCTCGGTCGATTACTACGACATCGAGCTCGACAAGGCGATCACCAATCTGTCCGGCGCCAACATCGGCAATATGTGTATCTCCGGTGTTCGCTCCTTCTGTGACCTGTTCACGTTCAACGACGACGGCGACCCCACGGAGTTGAACGCGGGGTCGATCAACCTCGGCAGCTTTCAACAGAAGGGTTACGACGTTCAGCTCGACTACTCACTGCCCCTCGGCAGTGGCACGTGGTCGATCGGCCTGACGGGCACGTTCGTCACCGAGTCGGTCGTCGACACGGGCCTGCCCGGCGCGAAGCCGGTCGATCGTGCCGGTGAGCACGGCGCGGCCAACTTCGCCGCCGTGCCGGACTTCCGCGGCAACCTGATGACCGGCTTCAGAACGCAGAAATGGTCGGCCTCGGTACAAGCCGTCTACGTGAGCTCCGGCAAGCTGGACAACCTGTACAACACGCCGGGCAATCCGACGATCAACAGGAACGAGGTGCCCTCGTATGCCATCTTCAACGTCTACGGCAACTACAATCTGAGCGACCGGGTGCGCCTGTTCGGCTCGATCCGCAACGCACTGGATCGCGATCCGGTGATGACGCCGTACACGGTGCTCAATGCGCCGGTTTACGGCGCCTACTACGACAAGGTCGGACGTCAATATTCCCTGGGCGTGGACGTGACTTTCTAACTTCGCTCCCCGAGAACTAGAGAGTCCTTTGGTTGCGGCGACGAGCGTTCGAGAAACGCCCGTCGCCGCACGCCATCCAGTTCCTGATGCAACATGCGTACAGCCATTCGTACAGCATTTCTCCCCGTTGTTTTCATCGCTCTCACGCTTACGAGCTGCGCGCACGTGCCGCAGTCGCGCGACAACGAGGACGTGCTGCGCGTTGTGGGCCGACCCGATGTCATGGAGATCGGCCCCATCATCTATGCAACCCAGGTTCTGCTGCCCGAACAGACGCAACTGCGCCCCGGCGGAGTTGCCAACCTTTTCAAGCGCGATACGCGCGTGGAACGATCGACTGATCAACCCGATCCGTTCCCTGGCGCCGCCGACGTCGCCGGCCATGCCGAGACCCAGGCCCTACGCATTTCGGTCGAGAATCCCGATCTGCGCATCATCATGACCGTCACGGAAGGGATCTATCGAATCGTCGGCCGGCGCTCGGCGGGAATTGCCGCGCTGGCGGATCTCGCCGGCAAACGCATCGGCGTCGTCGAGAACACGTCGTCCGCCTATTTCCTGCACCGCATGCTGGGGAGCATCGAGCTGAGCGAAACCGATGTCGTGATCGTTCCGCTGCGGACGCACGAAATGACGTCTGCCATCGTGGCGGGCGAAGTCGATGCGATCGCCATATGGGAACCGATAAGCGAGCGCGCTTGCGCCGCGCTCGGCGCGGATGCGATCGAATTCCAGAACCCTCGCACCTACCGCGAGCTCTACAATCTCAACACCACGGTTCAAGCCCTCGCCGATCCGCACAAGCGGGCGCAGATCGTGCGACTGGTCCGCGCGCTGATCGATGCCGCCCGGCAGAGCGAAACGGCGCCGGAGAAGATCTGGCCGCTGGTGGCCGCACGCAGCGGCTTGCCGCTCGAGCTCGTCGCGGCCAGTTGGCCGCATCATAGATTTCCAGCCGCGCTGCCAGATGATCTGCTCGATGTGCTGGTTGCTGAGGAAACATGGCTGGCCGCGAAAGCTGGCCGGTCCGCTCGCCCTCGCGAAGTTCTGGCCCAGCTCATCGATGCCAGCGTGCTGGCCGAAGCGCGAGAAGAGTCCCTTGCTGATCCCTCGGCCGGAAACGCTCGCCAATTCTGACCCGCGTCGCGCCGCCGCCACAGTCAGATCGAGGTGCTCGCGGCTCGCGTCCGGCACCCGAGCCAATGCGTTGACAGCTTCAGATTCAGCCTATCAATCCGGCTGATCGAATGGATTTGATTTTCGGATTCGAATTCACATTCCGGCGCGTTGACATCCCGCCACGCTTAGATCATCGTAGCTGATATCAGCTAGGCTGACATAAGAATCGCAACAGATCGATCAGCGCCGGGCCACGATCGGCTGCCAACGGCTAAGTTAGCTCCGCATTGTGCGGAAGGGGGAAAGATGCTGACGAAGAGGAAGGTTCTTGCGCGCATCCCGGGGAGGGGCACGCCGATTCGTGGGACGCTGCTTGCGGCGACCGCGCTCGCGGTCGATCTAGCCGCAATACCGGCCATGGCGCAGAACACGCCGGAGGAAACTGGCGAGCTCGTGGAGATCGTGGTGACCGGTTCACGCGTGGCGCGTGACGGCTACCAGGCGCCGAGCCCGACCAACGTCATCAGCGCCGCAGTGATCGACAACCAGGCCGCGACCGGCCTCGGCGAGATTCTCGAACAGACCGGCATGGTCAAGGGCACCCGCAATCCGAACTCGAACGCGACCAACACCTCCAGCCCCGGCCAGTGGACCGCGGACCTGCGCGGCCTCGGCGGTCAGCGAACCCTGGTCCTCATCGACAGCTCGCGTGTCGTGCCGTTCGCCCCGGCCAGCAACCTGTCCGTGCCGACCACGACCGACCTCAACCTGATTCCGACGCTGATGGTCGAACGCGTCGAAACCGTCACCGGCGGTGCATCGGCGCAATACGGCTCCGACGCCGTGTCCGGTGTCGTGAACATTCTGCTGCGTCGTGAATTCGACGGTGTCCGCGTGCGCGCCCAGACCGGCATCTCGGACGAAGGCGATGCGGAGGAGAATCGCATCGGCATCCTCGGCGGCTGGAATTCGAGCGATGACCGCGCGCATGTCGTGTTCGCCCTCGATTGGGTCGACAACGAAGGCGTGGGCGACATCTATAACCGCGACTGGGGCAAGCGCGAGGTCATGATCGTTTCGACCCCGGGCACGCCGTCGTTGACCTGGGGCGAAAACGTCCATACCGCGCTCGGCGTCGGTGGTGTCATCAACGTGGGCCGCAATGCCACCAACACTGGCGCCAACGTACCTTTCAGCCTGACCGGCCAGACCTTCAATCCGGATGGCTCGATCCGGCCGTTCCAGTACGGCTTTCCGTTGCAGCCCGGCGCCACCAGCAGCACGATGATCGGCGGCGAAGGCGAATCCATCACCAAGGGCGTGTCCCTGGTGCCCGGCGTCGAACGCGCGTCGGCTTATGCGCGCTTCGGTTATGACTTCAGCGACACGCTGCATGGCTATGCCACGGTCGGTTACTCGCAATCCACCGGCTTTCTGTCGGCGGCGCAGCCGCGCCTGACCGCCACGCAGCTGTTCATTCGCGCCGACAACGCGTTCCTTCCCGACGTGGTCAGGGATGCGATGATCGACGAAGGCGTCGGCGGCTTCCGGATGACGCGTCAAGGCAACGACCTGGGCAACAACAAGTACGAGATCGAGAACAAGTCGCCCCGCTTCACGCTGGGCCTCGAAGGTTCGTTCGGAAGTGGTTGGGATTGGGATGCGCACGCCTCCTACGGCCGCAACGACTACAGCTTCAATTCCCAGAACAACCCCATCCGCGACAATCTGGCGTTCGCGGTGGACGCGGTCCGCGACGCGAACGGCAACATCGTCTGCGCGGCGACGATCCCGGGTCACCCGCGCTTCAATCCCGCCGCGGCCGGTTGCGTGCCGCTGAACCTGTTCGGCGAAGGCAACGCATCGCCCGAAGCGATCGACTACGTGCAGGGCAATCCGTACGCGGACGTGCTCTACGAACAGACCACCTTCGGCGCGAACCTGAGCGGCAAGCTGTTCTCCACCTGGGCCGGCCCGATCGTGGTGGCGACCGGCTTCGAATACCGCAAGGAAGAGGAAGAAGTCACGGCCGATCCGATCGCGACCGCGGGCGGATACTTCACCGGCAACAACTCTCCCTACACGGGTGACTTCGACGTGGCCGAGGGCTATGTCGAAGCAATCGTGCCGCTGGCTCGCGCGGCGAGGTTTGCGGAGCACGTCGATCTCAACCTGGCCTACCGCTATGCCGACTACAGCACGGTTGGCGGGATGGAAGCCTGGAAAACCGGCCTGGTGTGGGAACCGTTCGATTTCCTGCGCCTGCGCGTGAGTCAGTCTCGTGACATTCGCGCGCCAGCCATCAACGAGCTGTACTCGCCGAGCGCCGCCGTGACCAACAACATCACCATGATCAACATCAATGATTTTGGTGCTGCCAATCCAGCCGTAAACAACTACGTGATCCCGCAGCGTACCGCGGGCGGCAACCCCAACGTCGAGGCCGAGGAAGGCGATACCACCACCGTGGGCTTCGTGTTCTCGCCGAACTACGGGCCGCTCACGGGCTTCAACTTCTCGATCGACTACTACAAGATCGAGCTCGACAAGGCGATCACCAACTTGAACGGCGCCAACATCGCGAACCTGTGTATCTCCGGGGTACGCTCCTTCTGCGACCTGTTCACGTTCAACGCCGCCGGCGATCCGATTGCGCTGGATGCGGGCGCGATCAACCTCGGCAGCTTCGAGCAGAAGGGCTACGACGTGCAGCTGGACTACTCACGCCCGCTGTTCAACGGCACCTGGTCGATCGGCTACACCGGCACGTTCGTCACGGATTCGATCGTCGACACGGGCCTGCCCGGCGCCAAGCCGGTCGATCGTGCGGGCGAGCACGGCGCGGCCAACTTCGCCGCCGTGCCGGACTTCCGCGGCAACCTGACGACCAGCTTCAAGACGCAGACCTGGTCGGGCACGGTGCAGGCCGTCCACGTGAGCTCCGGCAAGCTGGACAACCTGTACAACACGCCGGGCAATCCGACCATCAGCAAGAACGACATTCCTTCCTATGTCATCTTCAACTTGTACGGCTCGTACAATGTGAACGATCGGGTCCGCCTGTTCGGCTCGGTTCGCAACGCGCTGGATCGCGACCCGGTGATGACGCCGTACACGGTGCTCAATGCGCCGGTCTACGGTGCCTACTACGACAAGGTTGGACGGTACTTCACGCTCGGCATGGATGTGACCTTCTAGCGCCGTTCCGAGAGTAAGATCGATGTCGATACGGCAACGGGCGTTCCCATGAACGCCCGTTGCCATTTGGATGACGTGCAAAGCTGGAGACACGAGTGGCCAACATCACCAGGCGCAAGCTGATCGAGATGGGCGCCGGCCTGGCGCTTACGTCAGGCGCGGTCTACGCGCAGACAACTCAACCTTCCTCGAGCTTTCCCAGGCCAAGCCGCGCCGCGCGCGCGTTGCTTCGCAATGCCATAGACATTCACACGCACCTGGATCCGGATAGTTACGGCCCGAACAGCAGACAAGCCGCCCGTGCGCTCGACGTTGTCGACATGGCTCGGCGCGCCCGCGCCGCGGGCATGCGCGGCTTTGTAATCAAACAGCACTACGATCAAACCGCGCAGCAGGCTTACCTCACGCGCAAGGCGGTACCCGGCGTCGAAGTGTTCGGCATGCTCTGCTGCAATCGCAGCGTGGGCGGCCTCAACACCGAAGCGGTCCGGCACTTCGGCGAGTTGGTGGGAGGCTACGGGCGAATCGTCAGCATGCCAACCTGGGATGCCGAGAACTACGTGCGCCAATCCAAAACACCCGATCGCGCGGCGGTGCCCATCGCACGTGATGGCGTGCTGCTGCCCGAAACCATTGCATTGCTGGAAACAATCGCGCAGGTGCAGCTGCGTGACAGCGACGCAAAGCTCGCGCTCGCCACTGGCCACGTGTCGCCCGAAGAAGCGCTGCTCGTCATTCGCGAAGCCAAGCGACAGGGCATCGAACGCATCGTCGCGACGCACGCCATGGGTCATCCAATCCACATGGATGTGGCCCAGATGAAGCAAGTCGCCGAGCTCGGTGCGTACGTCGAATTCGTAGCCAACTTCATGACCGGCGCGCGCGCCACGTTCACCGCCAAGCAGTACTTCGAGGCGATCCGCGAGATCGGACCGGAGCACGCGATCCTGAGCAGCGACAGTGGGCAAGCCAACCATCCGTTCCCCGACGATCTGCTGGCGCGAGCCGCACATGAATTGCTCGAAGCCGGCCTGAGCCGGGTGGAGCTACGGAAGATCCTGGTCGAAAATCCGGCCACGCTGCTGGGTCTTGCGCAATCGGTCAGCTGATGTCCCTTCCCGTCGGCAACACCTGGTCCCGCCGCCGCCTTCTGGCGGCGGCCGGACTGGCGATGCTCACCGCGTGTATCTCTCCCAGACGCTCGCTCGACTCGTCGTCGATTGCCACGGGCAAAATAGACGTGGGCGACGGCTGGTCGCTTCCGTATTGGGACACGGGCGGCACCGGCACACCTCTCGTACTCATGCATGCGTTCGCCGGCAGCATCGAGTCGTGGCCGGAACAACAGACCGCGTTCGCTGACGCCGGCTTCCGCGTCATCGCCTATTCGCGCCGCGGTGTTGGCGCGGCGCGCCCGATCACCACGCCGATCAATCATGCCAACGATCTGGAGCGCGTGCTGGACGCGCTCGGCATTCGACGAGCGCACCTGGTCACTGTCGCAGGCGGCGCCACGGTTGCTGCGGACTTCATGATTTCCCACCCGGAGCGCGTCGCCAGCGCGGTGTTCGCCTGCTCGCTCATCTCCTTTCAGGATCCGCTGCTTCTGGCTGCGCGCAAGGCAGCCGCTCCGGCGCGTTCGCCGGAAGGCCGCCGGCTACCGGCCGCCGAGCTGGAGTTGTCCAAGGCGTACCGCGACAGCCATCCCGAAGGCACCCGGCGCTGGGACGAGATCCGGCAGCGCGCGCAAAGCTCCGGCATCGCGCCCAGGGCGCAAACCAACGAGGTCACCCTCGAGGCGATTGCCGCCACCGGCGTGCCAATTCTGTTGATCGCGGGCGAACATGATCGGTTGCTTACTCCACAGATGCTGGACACCGTCGCCGCGCGCCTGCCCAATGCCGAGCCTCACGTGATCAGCGACGCCGGACATCAAGTGCATTGGGAACAGCCGGGAGCGTTCAACGCGCTGGTGTTGGACTTCCTTCGCCGGCAGCCGGCGAGCTAGTGTGGCGGCTCCGCGGCTTCACTTGCACTTTCCGAGAATATAAGACAGGCTGATATCTTCGGCGAAGATTCGACAGGAGAGCATCGTATGGCGGCACCTTCCGGGGTCAAATCCATCGGCCAGGACGGGCCTCTGACACTGTGGCAGATGATCGTCGTCGGGCTGTGCATCCTGGCGAACGTCTGCGACGGCCTCGATACCACCTCGATCGCCTTCGCCGCGCCGTCGCTGCTGCGTGACTGGAACATCGCTCCCGAAGCGTTCGGGGTCGTGCTGAGCGCGGCCGCGGTGGGCATGCTGATCGGCGCCATCCTGATCGCGCCGCTGGCCGACAAGGTGGGCCGTCGCACCGTCATCGTCGCGGCGCTCACCACCTCCTCCATCTGCATGTTCGGCCTGGCCTTCAGCCAGAACCTGTATCAGCTGATGATCTTCCGCTTCTTCGTGGGCATGTGTGTCGGCGCGCTGTTGCCTTCGCTCAGCATCATGGTGGTCGAGTTCTCGAACGAGAAGCGCGGCAACCTGTTCCTGGCTCTGGTGCACATCGGCTTTGCACTCGGTGCGATCCTGGGCGCCGCCGTCGGCGCGTCGCTGGTTCAGGAGTATGGCTGGCGCGCCATCTTCCTCACAGCCGCAATCCTCACCAGCGTTACGGCCATTTCCTGCTTCGCGGCGCTGCCGGAGTCCGTGAACTTTCTGCTGGCGCGTCAGCCTGCGAATGCGCTGGAGCGCGCCAACAAGATTCTTGGGCGCTTTGGCCTCGCCCGGCTGACCGAGCTGCCGCCAAAGCCGCCGGCAAAGGTGCGCAGGTTCAGCAACGTCGTGGCCATTCTGTCGCCGGACTTGCTGCGCGCCACGCTGTTGCTGTGGCTGGCATCGTTCTCGCGTTTCTTCATCAGCTACTTCCTCACCGGCTGGAAACCGCAGGTGCTGGTCATGGCGGGTTTCACAGACCGCAATGCCATCGCAGTCGGCATGGCCACCAGTGCGGCAGCGTCGGTGGGCGTGCTGTGCATGGGCTTGTTTGCAGCGAAGATCGGCGCGTCACGCGCGACGGGGCTCATGTTCTTCATCTGCGCCGCCGCCCTGCTGGGATTCGGCTTCACCGAAGCGCCGATTCCGCTGGTCGTGCTGGCCGCGGTCTGCATGTTCACGATCGAAGCGGCGTTCACCGGCATCCTCATCACCAGCACGCGCTTCTACTCGGTCGAAAACCGCAGCACCGGCGTGGGCTTCACGGTCGGCATCGGCCGGATCGGCGCGATCGTCGGTCCTTATGTCGGCGGCGCTCTCATCGGCATGGGTCTGGATCGATCGTCATACTTCCCGGTCTATGCATCGGCGGCCATCATTGGCGCGATCGCCATCGTCGCGTCCATGTCTCGCCGGCCGCCCGAGGCTCGCGAAGGCCAACCGGTGAGCGCACATTGAGACCATGCATTCGATCGTACGAGCATTCGTTCTAGCCACGGTGACCCTCAGCGCAGGCTGCGCGGTCACCACGGGCTCACAAGCACCACTGCTCATCGCATCTCAAGGAAGCTTTGCCGTCGGCGGCAAGGTGGTGGGCGATCCGGACAAGGCATCGCTACATTGCGATCACGGCGTAGTGGAGTATCAGATTCCTCCGCACGCCCGCGCGACGAATCTGCTGATGTGGCACAGCGCGAGCGCCGTCGCCTGGCAACGGCGCTGGGACGGCGGTGAAGGCTTCCAGAGCATCTTCGTCAGACGCGGCTATCCCGTCTATCTTTGGGACGGGCCACGCGTCGGTCGCGGCAACTGGGGCTGCGCCGAAACCACGTACATACCCAATGCGAGATCGGACCAGCAGAACTTCGTCGCGTGGCGCTTCGGCTCCGGCTATCCGAACTGGTTCGATGGCGTGCAATTTCCGAAAGACGATGCCGAAGCCTGGAATCAGGCCATGCGCGCTCGCTACCAGGAATTCGACACCATCGCGAACGCGCAGCTCGAAAGCGATGCCGCCGCGGCGCTGGCGGACCGCATCGGGCCCACGGTTGCGCTCACCAATTCGGCCGGTGGCTTGCGCGCGCTTCTGACCGCGCTCAAGAGCGACAACATCAAGGGCATCGTGGCCTACGAGAACGTCGGCTGGGTGTACCCGAAGGGCGAAGGTCCCAACGTGCCCGAAGGCCCGTTCGGCCCGGTCGAGGTGCCGATCGAGGAATTCCGCAAGCTCACGCGCTTTCCGATCCAGGTGGTGTGGGGTGACAACATCGAGAAGTCCGCGACCTACACCGCGCGGCTCGCCGAATCCCGCCGCTTCGTCGAGATCGTCAACGAGCACGGCGGCCAGGCGGAAGTGCTGCTGTTGACGGACGCCGGGCTCGCAGGCAACACCCACCTGCCGTTCGCCGATCTCAATAACGTTGCGGTCGCGGATCTACTCTCGAAGTTTCTCGAGGATCACAGCCTCGACCGGCGTTGATGCCGCACACCATCTACCCGGACGGCCTGCCGCCGCCACGCCGCTACTGGTCCATGGCGACCACCATGATGGTGATCGCCATCTGCGTGCTCGACGTGACCATGGTGAGCGTGGCGCTGCCGTCCATCGCGCGGGACTTCAATGAGAGTGCGGCAAGCTCCATCTGGATCGTCAACGGCTATCAACTCACGATCCTGGTCGGACTCATTCCGCTCGCGTCGCTGGGCGAAATGATCGGTTATCGACGGGTCTCTCAAGCGGGGCTCATCCTCTTCACAATCGCTTCACTGGGCTGCGCATTCGCAAGCTCATTGGTCGAACTGACGATCGCGCGCGCCATACAGGGCCTCGGCGCGGCTGGAATCATGAGCGTGAACGCCGCGCTGGTGCGATTCACGTACCCCGCGCAGATGCTGGGCCGAGCCACGGGAATCAACGCAATGGTGGCGGCAGTGGCAACGGCGGCGGGCCCTTCCGTCGGCGCGGCTATGCTGGCGATCGCGGACTGGCGATGGTTGTTCGCCGTCAACGTTCCGATCGGCATCATCGCCGCGGTGATCGCGCAATATTCGCTGCCTCATACCGAGCCTGCGCAACGATCGCTGAGTTACGTGAGTGTGATACTGCACGCCGCGACGTTTGGACTGCTGATCGCAGGGCTGCAATCGTTCGTGCACGAGGAGGCACGGCTCGGGGCCGCCCTGCAAATCACGGCCGCAGGTGCATTCGGCGTACTGCTCGTACGCCGTGAGATTCACAAGCAGATTCCAATCGTGCCTTTCGACCTGATGCGCATCCCGATCTTCTCGCTTTCGCTTGGCATCAGCATGTGCTCCTTCTTCGCGCAGATGGCGGCCTACGTCGCGCTGCCATTCGAGCTGCAGCGGTTGGGCCACAGCGCTGTGGAAACCGGACTGTTGATGACACCCTGGCCGGTAGCCGTCGCCTTCGCGGCGCCGATCGCCGGACGGCTGGCCGATCGTTATCCTGCAGCGATTCTCAGTGGCTGCGGATTGATTGTGCTGTGCGCGGGACTCGCTTTTGTGGCGCTGTTCCCCGAGCACGGAACGGCGGCGGATCTCATGTGGCGAATGGCCCTTTGCGGGCTCGGCTTCGGATTTTTCCAGGCGCCGAACAATCGCACGATGATGACATCGGCGCCCCGCGCGCGCAGCGGCTCTGCGGCTGGAATGCTGAGTACCGTGCGATCACTCGGGCACGCCAGTGGCGCAGCTCTCGTCGCCGTGCTCTTCAGCACGCACAGGGAAGGAGGCGCACAGATCGCTCTGTTCGTTGCGGCCGCGATGGCAGCGATCGCCGCGGTGCTCAGCTTTTCGAGACTGCGGGCCACGGGGCCCGGCTCCGGCTGAAGCAAATCGATCTGTAACCGCTCACGCGGCTCGATTGAAGACCTGTCGCAGATAGGCCAGAAACGTTTCGTCGCTGCACAGGGTCTTGCCAGGCGAGTCGGAAAGCTTGGCCACCGGCTGGCCATTGCACTCGACGAGCTTCATCACGATATTGAGCGCCGGCACGCCCAGATCGTTGGACAGATCGGTGCCGATACCGAAGCCGCATTGCACGCGGTCGGCAAAGTGTTCGTAGAGCCGCAGCGCCGTGGGGATGTTCAGCGCATCGGAGAACACCAGGCGCTTGGTGTGAGCATCGATGCGCAGGCGCTGATAGTGCGCCAGCGCCTTCTCGCCCCACTCGACAGGATCGCCGGAGTCGTGGCGCAGGCCGTCGAACAACTTGGCAAAGTACAGGTCGAAGTCCGCGAGGAAGGCATCCATGCCGATCACGTCGGTCAATGCGATGCCGAGATCGCCGCGATATTCCTGAACCCAGGTCTCGAGCGCTTCCTTCTGGAAGTTGCGCAACTGCACGCCCACCGCCTGGAACGTTTGCAGATACTCGTGCGCCATGGTGCCTATGGCCGCCAACCCGTGCTTTTTCGCGAGATGCACGTTCGACGTTCCCTTGAAGTATTGCGGCACTTCGCGAGCCAGCGTCGTCACCACCTCTTCGTGCCAGTCGCGTGAGAAACGGCGGCGTGTACCGAAATCGAAAAACTCGAATGGATGTCGGACGGCGTGCGCGCCTCCGCCAGCAATGGGAGCAGAGGTGCCGTTGGCAAACTTCAATACGTTGGGCGGCGAGAGTTGCGCAACGGTGCTTTGCGAACGGAAATCGCGCAGCATGCCGATTTTCTCGGCGAGACGCTTGCGCCCCTCCTCGCGCGTCGCTGGTACGTCATAACGGCGGAAGTACAGCTCGCTGATGATCGACAGCACGAAGATCTCGAAACCCATGACATGGATCTGCGGACCGCGCGCCACTACCTTGAGCATGTCGCCCTCGGTACCCACCTCGATATAGCGCCGCTGGAAATGGAAGATGCGCAGGAAGTCGATGAAGTCGCTCTTGAAGTAGGACTTGCTCGCAAGATAGTCGAGCTCATCCTCGGTGTAGCGGAGCGTGCACAGATGATCGAGCTGCGCCTCGACCTCCGCTTTCAGGCTCGCAAGCGGATACTGCGGCGTGTTGCGGCACACGAAGCTGTAGACCGCCTGGTTGGACGGAAATCGATGCAAGATCGGCGACAGCATCGTGAGCTTGTACAGGTCGGTGTCGAGCAGCGAGCGGATGATGGGAATGAACATGACGGACTCGCGCGGCTAGTTCGCCGAGATTTCAGCCAACGCCTGGGTGCTGGTCAGCGACCGGACACCTTGCGCCAGCGCCCGTTCGCTGCAGGCCCGGGCGTGTGACTCGAAGCCTGACACTGGACTCATGCAGTCCTCGAGCAACACCACACGGCGGATTTCCTCGGCGGAAAAATGCTCCAACAAATGTTCCAGCGTCGCCGCGACGCAGTGACTTGCCGCCTCGCCCGCCACCAATAGCAGCCCCGACTTCGGCCGACACTTGTCGATCAACTCATGATTGGTCTGAGTGCTCGGATCATCGGGCGATGGGACCTCGGCACGCACCGCGCTGTATTGCTCGGTCAGAGGATTTTGACCTTTCAGCACCTTGAATGCGCCGCGCTGTACCTGAAACTCCCACTCGCCGACCGCTTCGAGCACGGCGCCGTGGATATTATGACCCCAGGCGCCGATGACACAGTGCACCGGCCAGACCATCAATTTATAACGTCCCTGCGATTCCAGCGCCTGCAAATAGGCCAGGACTTGGGGGCGCAGCGAGGCGTCGATCGGGACGTACTCGCCGGCGACGACCTGCGCATGAGTGATCTGCGTGAACGGTGCCACCGGCCCGCCGTCGCCACGCGCCCAGAAGGTCGGCCGCTCGATGGCCACGCTCGGATGCGAATCCAAGGTGATGACGATCTCCGCCAATGCGCGCCGGGCCGCACGAACGAAGCTCGCCAGACGTAGCATGTCCTCGGCTGCGCCGGGCACGAACAACGTTCCCCGGCGGTCGCAAAAATCATTCTGTGGATCGACAATTAAAAGTGTGTGCATGTGGCTCTCCGTCCGAGGCACGACCAACACTATAGAGGCTGCTGCGGACATCCACCACGGCGCAGGCAGCTGTAGGCCGCCATTCGTTGCGCCGACGCGTCGCATCTCTCAGAATCGCCGCTCGATCATCACCATCGGCAACCTACATGACAAAGCCTGCCCTAGAGAGCCTCGACCAGATCAACTCCCCCAGTTTCCGGCTCCCGGTAGAAGACACCAACTTCCTGTTACGCGACGAGATGCGAGCAGTGCGCTTTGCGCTGGAATACGCCAAGGCGGATCTGCTGCTGCGAGACTGGGGTGTGCGCTCCACCATCATTGTCTTTGGCAGCGCAAGGGTGCCTTCGCCGGAGCGAGTGGAGTCATGGAAGCAGGCGGCGCAGCCTGATGAACAGCAACTGCAGCGGATGGAACAGCAATTGCGCTGGTACCAAGCCGCGCGCGAGTTCGGACGCATTGCCAGCGAGCGCGGTGGAGCGAAGGAACCGAAAGATCGATGGCGCGACAACGTCATCGCCACCGGCGGTGGGCCCGGCATCATGGAAGCGGCGAATCGCGGCGCGCAGGAAGCGGGCGCCCCGACCGTAGGATTCAACATCACGCTGCCCCATGAACAATTGCCGAATCGTTACACCACGCCGGAGCTGACCTTTCGCTTTCACTACTTCGCGATGCGCAAGATGCACCTGGCCATGCGCGCCAACGCGCTGGTGGTCTTCCCCGGCGGCTTCGGCACGATGGACGAGTTGTTCGAGCTGCTGACGTTGCGTCAGACGGCCAAGGCCCCCGTCATCCCCATCGTGATGTTCGACCGCAGCTACTGGCAGCGTCTGCTGAACTTCGACGTGCTGCTGGAGGAGTCGATGATCAGCCCCGACGATCTGCAGCTGTTCGACTACGCCGATTCCCCCGAGGATATCTGGCGCATTCTCATGCAGCGCGGCCTGCGCACTCGCTAGAGCGCGCCGGAGGAGGCTTGCCTGCTGCCAGGCTGCTTGCGGCCAGCAGGCGTAGAATCTCGACTTGATCTGGATCAGGGCGAGGTCCCGCCCCCGCATCTATGCTGCGGTCATCTTCGGAGAACGGCGCCTGGCGCCGCGATCCCAGTGATTACCGACGCTTCGAGACAAATGTCCGACATCACGCTCACCGATGAAGAACGCTGCGAGGCCGCAGATCAGCTTCACGAGCCCTCCGGCATGGATGAAAGCCTGATCGAGCAACTCGTGCGCGGCACCTCGTGGGCCACGCAGGCGGAGCTTACCGAGAATGAACACGGTGAGATTTGAGAACGGCGAGTTCAGTGTCGACGCTGCGACGATCGCGGCGGGCCTGCAACTTCATCCCACGCAGGTCCAGGCACGCATGCGGCAGGGAAAGATCACGAGCTTGTGTGAGCGCGGCATCGATGAGGACGCCGGTCGCTACAGGCTCACGTTCTTCTACTCGCGGCGCCGCTTTCAACTGCTCGTGGACGAGGCCGGGACCATCCTCGAGCGGGTGGTCGATGATCGTCGGCACAGGCAGCGCTGTTGATCGCTGATGCGCGAGCGCCACGATCTCCTTCAGTGAGCCAGGTTCTGCAATGACGACTGTCGTCCAGGATTGGGACCCGTTCTCCGCCGCGCCCGACGGCGATCAAGCCAGCGTGCAGGACGCAATGAGGCGAACCTGTCCAGTGGCCTATAGCAACGCCCTGGGCTGGTCCCTGTTCCGGCATCGAGATGTGATGCGCGCGCTCGCAAAGCCGGCCGTCTTCAGCAATGCCGTGTCGGCGCATCTCTCCGTGCCAAACGGCATGGACCCGCCGCAACACACCGACTATCGCCGCGTGATCGAATCCTACTTCTCGGCGGATCGAATGGCGGCGATCGAGCCGCGCTGCCGCCTCATTGCGCAGGAAGTGGTCGCGTCGCTTCCCGACAATGGTGAAGTCGACGTGATGAATAGTTTTGCCGACGAGTTCGCGCTGCGCTCCCAGTGCGCGTTCTTGAACTGGCCCGTGGATCTGCACCGTCCGTTGCGAGACTGGGTTCGAAAGAATCACGCGGCCACGCGCAGCCGCAATCGCGACGCGATGGCGGCCGTCGCTTTCGAGTTCGACCAGCATATTCGCGCCGTGCTGGATGACCGGCGCAAAGGCGGTCTGAATGCCGACGATGTCGCGAGCGAACTGTTACGCGAGCGGGTGAACGGGCGCGGACTCACCGACGAAGAGATCGTGAGCATTCTCAGGAACTGGACGGTCGGCGAGCTGGCGACGATGTCCGCGTGCATCGGCATTCTGATCGCTTTTCTAGCGAACCATTCGGACGTGCAGGCACGATTGCGCGCCGACACGTCGCTCCTGCCGCGGGCCATCGATGAAATTCTGCGCATCGACAGCCCATACCTGACCTCACGTCGCGTCACGAAGTGTCCCGTCCGCATCGGTAAGCGAGCCATCGATGCCGGTCAACGCATTACGATCATGTGGGCTTCGGCGAATCGCGACGAGACCACGTTCGAAGACCCGCAGGACTTCCGCTTGGATCGTGACCCCGCATTGAACTTGTTATATGGCGCGGGAATCCATGTTTGCCCTGGCGCGCCGCTCGCCCGACTCGAGCTGCGCGTGCTCATGGAAGAACTGTTGGCGTCCATCGAGATCGCCCCGAGCGCCCACAATCATCCGATACGCGCGGTCTATCCCACCGGCGGATTCAGCGCGTGCCCGGTCCACGTGCACCGGCTCGGGTCGCCGTAATCTAGAACTCCGTCCAGGAACTGTCATCGCCGACCGCCTGGGCCCTGATCGGCGCAGCCGCACGGATCGCCGGCCTCGGCGTATGCACCTTGCGAGCCGGCATCGGTGCAATCGTTGCATTCAGCGAAGAAACATTCGCCTGTAACAAACGAGTCCCGCGCGCCTGGGACCCAGCGACGACGAAGTAAGACACCTTCTCCACCAGCGCGTGCGACTGCTGCTCCATCACCTTGCTGGCGGCCGCCGCTTCTTCCACCAACGCCGCGTTCTGCTGCGTCGCTGTATCCATCTGCGTCACCGCCGAATTGACCTGGTCGATGCCGCTGGCCTGTTCTTCGCTGGCCGCGGAGATTTCGGCCACGATGTCCGCCACTCGCTTGACGCTGGCGACGATCTCGTGGAGCGACTTGCCCGATTCATCGACCAGCGCGGTGCCCGCCTTGACCTTCTCCACCGAGTCGCTGATGAGCTGCTTGATCTGCCGGGCTGCCGTGGCGCTACGCTGCGCCAGATTGCGAACTTCGGTCGCGACCACCGCGAAGCCGCGGCCTTGCTCGCCAGCACGAGCGGCTTCGACCGCCGCGTTGAGCGCCAGCAGGTTGGTCTGGAACGCAATCTCGTCGATGACATTGATGATATCGGCGATCTGTTTGCTCGAATCGCTGATCTCGGCCATGGCCTTGACCGCGCGCCCGGCCACATCGCCGCCACTGTCTGCCTGATCACGCGCACTGACTGCGAGTTGCGTGGCCTGACGGGCATTGTCAGCATTCTGTTTCACGGTCGCGGTCATTTCTTCCATGCTGGAGGCGGTCTCTTCCAGGGCCGAAGCCTGCTCCTGCGTGCGCTGGCTGAGATCGTCGTTACCTTTGGAAAGCTGGCGCGCCGCCGCGCCCACCGAGCCGGCGCTCTCGAGCACCGAGCCAACGATGTCGCTGAGCTTGCTATCCATATCTTTCATGGCGGCGAGCAAGCGGCCGAACTCGTCCTGCGTGGTGATCTGGATCGCATTGCCGAGTTTGCCCGAGGCGATGTTCTCGGCAACGGACACGGCGGTAGCCAACGAGCTCATCATCGAGCGGGTCAGCAGGGTTCCAAGAAACACCGCCGCAGCTACCGCCAGCAACATTCCGATCCAGCAATAAAGGACATCCCGGTCGTAGGCCTGGTGGCTCTCGACGTTGGTTGCTCGAGCGATCTCACCTTGCAGCTCGACCAGCTTGCGGCTCGCATCGAACATTGCTTCGAGGCGAGGCTGCATGACCTGGATGCGCAGCTCGCGTGCCTCCGCGATGGCTCCGGCCTCCAGCTTCTCCGTGATGCTTGCAACCACGGTGCGATATTCCTCGAACCGTTTCATGAAGTCGTCCGCCATGGCCCGCTCCTCGGGCTGCGCCGGCAAGCTCTGATACTTTGCCCACAGCTGTTCCATGAGCGGATTGTTCCTGTCGCGCACCGCTCGGTACGCGTCGAGCTGCTGGCGCTCGCCGCTCATGATCGCCAGGTCAAAGGCGCGAACATTCTCGTTGCGCAGCTCGATGACCCTGCTGATCGTGGCCACGGACACGAAATTGTTACTGTAGACTTGATCCAGATCAGTATTGGCCTGCTTCAGCGCCTGCAGTCCGAGAATGCCCACGCCCAGCATGGCTGCGGCCAGCAGGCCGAGCAATGCAAACAAGCGCGCTTTGACGCTCACATTCGACATACTCATGACTCCGTCTCCTGCGCGACGGCAGATGTCACTGCGATGGTTGAATCTCGCATCGGCGCGTCGAGGGGGCTCTGAATGCCCCCCGGATGAATTCAGCAGGCGCCTGATGCATGCAGCCGGGTTGACCTGAGGGAAAGTTGAACTGCGTCGCGAACTGCTCCGGGTCGCGACGAGGGCCGGATTTCCTGCCAGCCGGATCTGGCCGGTTTGTTACGTCTTATCCACACCGTATCACGCGGAACCCCGCATGCGCGCTGCGTTCTACCGCCGTCACACTCGTTGACAATAAAACGTCCCGGATCCCGCATGCGTGTATGTATCAAACTATTCCGTGTGCCCGCCTCCGTTGAAGTCGAAGAAAGCATCTTCACTTTGATGGAATTGCTCGAGGATCATTGCGACTCGATCTCGGCATGCGAGGTCTTCGTGGAAGGCTCCCGGGGAGATCGCGCCTGTCCGGCCCGGTGCACCGTCCGGCTGGCGCTGCAGGTGTTCGGCGAACAGGTCTACGTGACCGGGATGAGCTCGCCGTCCAGTGACGACCCTCCCTTACAGAGCGCGCTGAACAACACATACCGTGACGCCGTCACGGCGCTTGAAGCGGTGGCGCGCGCTCATCAGGGATGTTCGTGTCATGGCTCGCTGAAGCGCGAACGCAAAGCCGCGGACACAGTAGCCGAATCCAGCCGGCTCACCATCGTCCCTGCCGGATAACCGATATCGTGCGTGCCTCCCCCCGGGAGAGCCGGCTAATGCACGTTGGTCGCCCGAGTCAGAGCAGCTTCGCTTTCTTCAGATAACTCTCGACGTCTCTATACGAGCCGTCATCGCCGGCATACCTCACCAGATTGCGCGCGGTACGCAGCCAATCCTGTGTGGAAGGCTGCAGCGTCGCGAGCGCCGAGGTGAAGTCGGATTGACGCAATGAGCGCTCGTTGCCATTGAGCTCTGCCGGCACCCCGAGTTATGTTTCATCGATCCGTCGCTGTACTATCTGCGCCAACTGAACAGCGAGCCGGATGATGAAACGGGTCATAGCCCAAAGTCGAACCCAGAGCCGAACCCAGCAGCGATCGCAGCCCAAGAGCAAGCGGGCGCGCTCGGCGGCCCGTCCCCGTACCAAGGCGGAACAGCGCGCCGAGACCTCGGAGCAGATTCTCGACGCGGCGGAGTATCTGTTCTCGAAGCGCGGATTGTATGGAGTGTCGTTGCGCGACGTGGCCAAGCACGTCGGGGTCCACGAATCGCTGGTGAAATATTACTTCGAGGACAAGACCAAGCTCTTCGAGACCGTATTCGCCCGCCGTGCGGACGTCACCATCGCACGGCGCATGAAGGCACTGGAGGAATACGAGCGTAAGGCCGGCGCCAAACCAACCATCGAAGGCGCGCTGCGCGCGTTCATCGATACCGACCTGGATCTCTACTACGAGGGCGGCGCAGGCTGGATGAACTACGGAGCGTTCGGCGCGCAAGTCTCCAATACGCCCGAGGGTGCCGAGCAGATGGACCGCCACTTTGATCCGGTGGTGCTGAAGCTCATCGGCATCCTGAAACGCGCGCTGCCGGAGCATTCGGAAGAGGACATCTTCTGGGGTTATGACTTCGTCACCGGCGCGCTCATGCACCTGCTGGGGCGCACCGGCCGCATCGACCGGCTGTCCGCGGGCCGTTGCCGCTCGGATGATTTTCCGGCGATCAAGCGGCGCTTCGCCAGGTTCATGGCGGCCGGCTTCAAGGCCCTCAAGACCCGCTAGCGAGACCGGCCAGTCACGCTGGCAGGGCTCATTCAGCTCGAACCTGGCCGCGCCCCGTGGAGACGAGCCGGTTTTGCCTGCCAAAGATATTCATGCTAGCTTGAATGAAATTGACGGCCCGGAATCGCCCGACTATTCGCAGCGGCTATCGGTGGCCAAAGGGGGACGCGGCGCGCAGGCATCGCGTGGCATCACTGAACTCGAACCATCGGGTGATCGGATGACAGAACGAGCAACACAGCCCGGCAAATCGATCGTCAAAGTCGCCGTCAGCGCCTCCGCCGCCGCGGCCATCGAATGGTATGACTTCTTCATTTACGGCATCGCCGCCGCGCTGGTGTTTCCGACATTGTTCTTTCCCGCGGACATGCCGCCATTCGTGGCGCAGATCGCCGCGTTCGGCACCTTCGCGGTCGGCTTCATAGCGCGCCCCATCGGCGGCATTCTGTTCGGCCATTTTGGCGACCTGTTGGGACGCAAGCGGGCACTCGCAGCCGCGCTGCTCATCATGGGCGTGGCCACGACCTGCATCGGTTTGTTGCCCTCATATCAAAAGATTGGCGTAGCCGCTCCGCTTGCGCTGGTGGTGCTTCGTTTCGCGCAAGGCCTCGCGGTCGGCGGCCAATGGGGCGGCGCCGCGCTCATGGCGATCGAAAGCGCACCGAGCCACCGACGCGGGTTCTATGGCAGCTTCGTTCAGATGGGCGTGCCGGTGGGGCTGGTGCTGGCCAACGTCATCTTCCTGCTGGTGGGCCAGGGCGTGTCCGGCGAGAGCTTTCTGGTGTGGGGCTGGAGGGTGCCGTTCCTGCTGAGCTTTGCGCTGGTGGCGATCGGCTTCTATGTGCAGTTCCATCTCGAGGAGCCGGGCGAGTTCAAACGAGTGGCGCCCGCCAGCACTGCCGCGGCAAGCAAGCCCAAGGGGCTGCCCCTGACCAAGGTACTCACCGGCCACTTGCCCGAGGTGCTGCTCGCAGGCGGCGCTTTCATCGCCAACAACACTTGTTTCTATATCGCGATCACCTGGATCGTCGCCTACGGCGCAGCGACGCTGGGGATCCCGAAAGAGACCATGCTCGGCGCGGTGATGACCGCCAGTCTGGCGATGATTCCGATCCTGGTGGGATGCGGCGCATTCTCCGATCGATTTGGCCGGCGCGGCATTTTCATGCTCGGCGCCGTGCTGGCCGGGCTGTGGGTATTCGCCATGTTCCCGCTGGTGGAGAGCCGTTCGCTGTTGCTGATCACACTCGCCATCAGCGTCGAGATGGGCCTGCTTGCCATGATGTATGGACCGCAAGCGGCGCTGTTTGCCGAGCTGTTTCCTGTCGAGGTGCGCTATTCGGGCGCTTCACTGGGATATCAGATCGGCTCGGTGTTCGGTGGCGGCTTCGCGCCGATCATCGCGACAGCGTTGTTCGCCAAGTTCCAATCCACCTTGTCGATCGCGCTCTACTTGTGCGCCATGTGCGCCATCTCCTTCTTCTCTGTGGCAATGCTGAGTATTCGCGCCCGCGGCGAAGCGCAAGCCGGCGCACCGCAGAGCGTAAAGGCATGACCATGCTTTCGCGCAGAGACTTGCTGTTTGGCCTCGGCGCCGCCAGCTTTCTTCCATATCCAAGCGGCGCGGTAGCGGCGCATGTGCGCGAACTGACGCGGGTCGACCGACGCTGGCTCGTTTCCGAGAAAGAGGCGAACCAGTGGCATGCAGCGAAAGATGAGAAAGGCCCCGCGCTGACCGGCAATGCGTCGTGGCGCCAGTTCATGACATTCCTGGAGAACAAGCTGGGCGAATACGGCTGCGTCGATATTCAAAGATCGCCGTGGACGTTCACACGACTGGAAAGCAGCACCTGGCCGGACGATTCCCAGTGGAGCCTGGCAGTGGAGGGCCGGCGCGTCGCGCTATCGAACTTCGGCGCCAATTGCGGGCTGACGGGTCCCTCTGGCGTCACAGCGCCGCTGGTGCTCTGGAATCCCGAGAACAAACCGGAGGTCGCCGGCAAGATCGTCGTCTTTCGTCCCGCGCCTCGGCCCGAAGTCAGAGCAGGCTTCAGCGACAGCGACTATGAGTACGCAACCCCCTTCGACAGCTATCCGCTCGAGGCCAAACCCGTCCCACAGGCACAGGACGGAACCCACTCCATTGCTGCGGCGGTGTGGGACGAGATGACCAGCACATCCACCTTCATTCGCGACATCGCAAGCTTGCGGCCGGCGGGAGTCGTGTTCGCGCTGAATTTGAACGAGGCCGGGTCCGCCGGGCTGCATACGTTTCCCGTGCCGGATCATTACGATTTTCCCTCGGTCTATGCCGATCGCCGTAACGGCGACAGCTTGATCGAGGACGCACGCGCCCATC
The DNA here is from genome assembly GCF_036406195.1 of Steroidobacter sp. Classification (GTDB taxonomy): domain Bacteria; phylum Pseudomonadota; class Gammaproteobacteria; order Steroidobacterales; family Steroidobacteraceae; genus Steroidobacter. The sequence continues at coordinate 73,724 of NZ_DASWVW010000019.1, read as the reverse complement.
GTTCGGCGACCCTCCGCGTCGAAGGCAAGCATGTGCAATCGGAGGCCTGGCAACTCGTTGCCTGCCTGCCGGGCAAGGACTATGGCACAGGGAAAGATCAACGGATCCAATTGCGCACGCACACGGATGGTCCGTCGATCAGTCAGGACAACGGTGCCCTGGGTCTGCTGGGCATGATCAAGTACATGTCGCGCATTCCGCGGCGCGACCGCCCTCGAACGTTATTGGTGGAACTGGATTGCCGGCACTTCATGCCGGGGGCCGAGCGGCGCTGGGAGCAACAGGACTATTTCAAGAAACATCCGCAGGCTCGCGACCGGGTCGTGGCTTTGCTCGCCATGGAGCATCTCGGCCAGATCGAATACGTCGCCGATGGCGATGACATCAAGCCCAGCGGCCGGTCGCTGCCAACCTGGATCTATGCGAGCGGCGATCAGCGCATGATCGACGAGGCGTATCAGGCCGCGGTCCGCAACGACGTGCGCTCGGCCATTATTCGATCTCCGGGACGCCCGGGCAGACACGGGCGTTCGCAAGGCCCGTGGTACGGAATGTCACGCCAGGGCTCGCTGCTGGGTCTGCCCACCTATGGCGTACAAGGCGATCTCGGTGCGTACTGGGCGTTCTCCGGACGGATGAACCGATTCGATGTCCGATCGTTCATCCGCCAGGTCGCAACGTTTATCGAGCTGTGCGGCTTCCTGATGACCGCGGATATCGCTGCACTTCACGCGCCCCGGGTGGAGCACGTGACGCCGCCCGCCTTTCGATGATCGCGCGCCGGTCCTTGAATCCTTTGCAGGGCCGCAAACAATTCGGCAGCCTCGAACGGTTCCATCAGGCACGGCACGCCGAACTCGTCCCAAATGGCCGTGACCCTTCGATTCGATTCCGTGGAGGTGATCACCACGGGCAAGTCGGGATACGCCTGCTTCAACACACGAACAATGTGATCGCAACCGAATTCCGGCTGGTGTAGCGCGGCTCTTACGAGCACTGCGGAAGGCTGTTGTGACTTGATGCTTTTCAGGATTCCCGCGACGCTGCTGACGACCGTGCAGCCGCACCCTTGCTCGCTGAGCATCTCGCTGATTCCCGCGGCACTGCGGGGATCGCGATCGAGGATGAGCAACTTCGTGGATTCCTCGGCGATCGGTTCGTACACGTTTCCTCCGAAGCGACCCACAGAGAGAATCGATCAACGCCCGGGCACCTGGAAAGTTCCAATCGCGGCGAATCGCAATTTGCACGGCAGTGGTGTTCGAAAGAAGTTGAGCGGCAGGATGCGTGGATCCTGACCCAGCACGTTGTCGATGCCGGCGAAGATCTGCAGCTCGGCGGATGAGGTTTTCTTGCGTTGCGCTATTCCAGTGCAGCGCTGTAGCCGAGTTGCACCAAAGCTTGCCAAGTCAACTGCGGGCGGCGATAGCGACAGCAACAATCGGAGCGCAGCCGATCCCGCCAGGAATATCCTGCTGATTCCTGCGAAATCTCCGCGGCCGGACCCAGGAGCTGGCGTGCAATCGATATGGCACATCTGTGTTCTTGCCGCCTGCGCTGCATCGGCGGCCTCGAACCCCGCTCGTCTCTACGAGATCACTATCGAAACAGGCATGCCTCACCTGGAAGAGAATCTCAGATATGCCATCACGCGCAGCCGGCAATTCCTGGCTCGCAACGACCTCGGGTCGGCCTTCCCGATTCTCGATCATCCTTCGCTCGCCGGCTGCAAGCTGCGAGAACAGCAGCATGCTGAGGACATGCTCCTATATGTTTTGGTGTGCGAGGGCTCCGCCGAAACGACCGGCACGGCGAGATGGCAGCTCGGAGAACGCGTCATTCGCGGCACACTCGATGTAAAGCTGGGCGGCAAGAACATGACGCTCTATCAGCGCGTGACCGGCACTCTCATCGATGGGTGCCCGCCTGCCGGTGCGTCCGAGAGTTCCGGTTAGGAAACGCCCGGCCCGGGATCTGCTCTGATCGGCACGCGCCGCTCAAACCTTTTCAAGCCGTTCCGCATCGAAACGAGACACAGCTGCAGGTCATCGCCGTGAGCGCCGATATTCGCCAGGGCTATCGGATCGATCTCACGGGCAACGCGATGCCGACCGACGAAGCTGTCGACGACTTCACGGTGCGCAACCTCGGCTTGCAGCTTCGTTACCGGTACGAGATCGGGCCGCTGTCCTATTTATATGTAGTGTACGGCCGCGGCGGCTACCGGCAGGAGGTCGACGATCGCGGCTCCGGCCGCCTGCTTCGCGACTCCTTCAGCCTGCGCGATGACGATCAGCTGCTGCTGAAGCTGAGTTATCGATTCGAATCATAGCTTGCGGCGCAGGAACCGATTGGTTACGGTCGAGAGAAGTCATTTTTCGGGGAGCGCGTCGATGCTGAAAATCTACGGCCATCCTTTCGCCGCGTTCTACTGGAAGCCGCTGATCGCCCTGTACGAACGCAATGTGCCGTTCGAATTCCTGATGGTCGACGGCGAACATCCGCACAACATCGAGGCCATCGGTCGCCTCTCGCCCACCGGTCAGTTTCCAGTGCTGGTCGATGGCGAACGCATCGTGATCGAGTCGGCCGCGATCATCGAGTATCTCGACCTTCATCACGGCACTGCGCCGCCCATGGTGCCGGCCGACCCGCGCACCGCCATCGAGGCGCGCCAGATGGACAGCATTTTCGACGACTATGTAATGACTCCGCTATCCCGGATGGTGTTCAACGTGTTGCGTGAAGAGAGCAAACGAGACCCGCATCTACCGGTCGAGATGAAAGGCACGTTGGATAAGAGCTACGCGTGGCTGAACAATTGGATGACAGGCCGCCAATGGGCAGCGAACGATACTTTCGGCATCGCTGACTGCGCGGCGGCACCTGCCCTCTTCTACGCCCACTGGGGCCACCCGATCCCGGCAGCTCTCGTCGCACTTCGCGCCTATCGCGCTCGCCTGCTCGCCCGCCCATCCATCGCCCGGGTGGTCGACGAAGCGCGGCCGTGGCGCGAGAACTTCCCACTCACGGGCAAGGCAATCGAGAATAGTGGTGCAGGTCGAGACCAGTGACGTTCGACAGCGCCACCACCGGCGTACCCAACGCACCAAACGCGACGGGCGCCGTATTCGCGATCAGCGACAACCCGGACGCCGTCCCAAAAGCACCAAGACGGGCACGGCCGCCGTGAGAGTGGACACCACGGCATTGCCGAACGGATCGTAACCTTGCGCCCACATGCTTCCGCTCCGTTGTTGTTGTTTCCTTCGATTCTCTCAGGTCGACATCGAATCGGCTTGCCTGCGCCGGAAGGCTTCGAGCCCGGCGATCCAGGCCGCCACCCAGGCGGCACCGAACGCATAACCGCCGAGGACATCGCTGAAATAATGGACCTGCAGAATCGCCCTGCTGAACCCGACGCACACGATCAGCAGCATCGCCAGCGCGGCCAGCGGCACATGAAAGCGCTTCGGCAGGTAAACGAGTACCAGATAGCCAAGCAATCCATACACGATGAACGCGCCCGATGAATGCCCGCTGGGAAAGCTCCAGCCGTCGGCGCTGGCGTAGTGATGCAGCCATTGTGGCCGCGAGCGCTCGAATATCTCTTTCAGGGTGCTGTTCAACAATGCGCCGCCCACCGTGGCAGCAACCCACGCAGCTGCGAAGAACCGCTGCCGTCGCACGAGCAGTATCAGCGCGACGACTCCAGCCAACGGAATCAGAAAGCGTTTGTCACCCAAATGGGTCAGCAGACTGAAGATGCGCAGCTGAGCGTCGCTCGCGTGCCGGCCGAGCGCGGCACTCAGCGCGGCATCGAACTGCCCCAGATCCTCGTCCGGGGCGATTTCGTCCGCGATTTCGACAAACCCGATACATGCCACGACCGCCACGGCCATGCTCGCCAGAACCTGCAACCCGAGTCGCCGCACAATATCCCAAGCGCTCAGCACGGCGCCGGGCAGGGGCAAACTGCGCGCATGAGGATGAATACGAGCGAACCACCCGCGCAGCCATGCGTCGATCGCAGGGCCGAATCGTTGCAATCCTTCCCATAGCAGCCAGGCGGCCAGCAGCATCACGGAAGCGATGACGAGCAGCACGGCCCACAAGTGAACCGCGATGAGCTCCGCCAGTCCTTCAGTGGTCATTTGGGGTCGCTTCGGCCGCCGTTTTTCTTGATGACGTTACCCTACTCGATCCGAAGACGGTTTTCAGCCAGGCTTGCCGAGAGCGGCGCAGCCAACCTGGCATGTTTCACGCCGGGCCATCGTCGACCGCGGGCACGTAACGGCCGTGCACGGTGAGGCGCCCGCCATCGCGGCAAGGTCATTGCGAAGCTGCGGGAGGGCTGGCGCGTGAGCCGGCTACAACGTTCCGCCGGAGCGTTGACCGACGTACTCGAATCGTCTGACCTTCCGGCCGTCGCACTCGACCATCTCGCACCAGATGGATAGGAGGCGCGTCGACATGGGCAGCCCCTCCCTCGGATACAGACGGGTGTAGACCACCACGGGCTCGCCCGTCTCGTCCTGTCTGGCAAGGCCCAGCGCCAGATATTCGTTGCCTTTGTAGTGCCGCCAGAGTCCGGGCGTGAATGAATCGACGTCCACTTGGTCCATCTCCAATGTCGTTCGGGGAACGCGACACGATAGTGATCGGCCGCCTCGCGGTCGAGACGAGGGATGCTGGACGGGAGCGCGCGGGAGGGTCCAATATGGCGCATGGCCCGCAGCGTTGACATCATCCGGCATCGTTTCTTACATGCCGTCGTTTCAATCACACTGGCCTTCGTGACGCACACGAGCGTCGCCGACGCTCGACGCTACGATCTCGATCCAGAGCACCTGACGATCGGCTTTCTCGTCAGGCACCTCGGCTATGCAGACATTCTGGGCTTCTTCCGCAAGGCATCCGGTTCCTACACCTTCGACGAGGCGACGCGCACACTCAGTGATGTACGGGTGGTCGTCGACACCGACAGCGTATTCACCGGACACGACAAACGAGACAAACACCTTCGCGGACGCGATTTCCTCGACGCGTCGCGCGCGCCCCGCATGACCTTCACCGCCAGCTCCGCTACGTGGACCGGCGACAAGACTTTCAAGCTGAATGGGGAGCTCGAGCTATTGGGACAGCGACGCCCGCTGCAGCTCACGGGCACTCTCAATAAGAGCGGGCCCTATCCGATCGGCGACGGTCCCTCGAAGCCGTATGTCATGGGCGTATCCCTCCGCGGCACCGTGAAACGCAGCGAATGGGGAATGAACTACGGCGTCGCGAACGGCTGGGTCGGCGATGACGTGCATGTCATCATCGAATTCGAAGCAAGACAAGCGCGGTAAGCAGGTCTGCAGACACGTGCGACCGATTCACGGATAATCCCCGCAGTCATTCAGACTTGTCACACACTTGGGGATCGAATTGAGAAGACGGCCCGGTCGCGAAGAGAAACCGCTCTACGACGCCCTCATCGATGCCCAGAAGCTGGCGTTCGCGCCGCTTGCATTCCACGCCGCGCTGGCGCTGCGCGATCTCGGCATTCTGGCCACGTTGCTGGACGGTGGCAGCGAGGGGCTTACCGCCGAACGCATCGCTGAGCTCACGCACTTGCCGCTTTATGGCGTGAAGGTGCTGCTCGAGGGTGGCGTAGTCTGCGATCTGGTGGCACTCGACGGTGACCGCTTCCGCCTGCGTCAGCTCGGACAGCTGGTCCTGCGGGACGCGATGACTCGCGCCAACATGGATTTCACGGCGGATGTTTGTTATCGCGGCATGGCACATCTGCGTGAGACTGTGACGACCGGCAAACCCGCCGGCCTGCGGGAACTCGGCCCTTGGAAGACCATTTACGAGGGCCTCTCCCAGCTGCCGCCGCAGGTTCAGCAAAGCTGGTTCGCTTTCGATCACTACTACTCCGATCACATGTTCCCGGCTGCGCTGCCGCTGGTATTCGCGAACGAGCCCAAGCGTCTGCTCGACGTCGGCGCCAACACGGGCAAATTCGCCCTCGCCTGTTTCAAGCACGATCCACAGGTGAGCATCGGCCTGCTCGATCTGCCTGGCCAGCTCGAAATCGCCCGGCAAGCCCTCACGGCGGCAGGTCATGCCGCTCGCGCAAGCTTTCATCCCATCGACTTCCTCGACCCCTCGATCGAATTCCCGCCCGATCAAGATGCCATCTGGATGAGCCAGTTCCTGGATTGCTTCGGCGAGGACGAAATCGTGTCGATCCTCGAACGCGCCCGCCGCGCCCTCGCCCCTAACGGCCGCATCTACATCGTCGACACCTACTGGGACAACCAAGTGCACGCCGCTGCACGCTTCGTGCTGGTGATGACAACTTTGTATTTCGCCTGCCTCGCCAACGGCAACAGCAAAATGTATCGCTCCGACGAAATGCGCGCCTGCGTCCAGCGCTCCGGCCTTCACATCGAACGCGAGCTGGAACGCTTCACCGGTAGCCACACGATGTTCGTGTGCCGGGGAGATTAGGCACCCGCATCTTCCGTATGCAGCCAGAGTTCGCGCTCCGGCTGGCTTCATCTGAAAACCGAGGAAGCCCTTGTCGCTCAAGCATCACACGAACAAGCGGCATGCTTGCGCCCTGTGCAACGGGATCTGGCACGCTCACGGCCGCACTGCCGGCGTCTCCATCTTCAACCCGCGCGCCCGCTCCATAAGAAACAATTCAATATCGACATACTCCGGGGCGCCGAAGTCGAAGGGCTCGGCGCGTACGCCGACGAGGCAGCCGCGGAGACGGCGTTGTAGGGAACCGAGGGTTTGCCATTCGAGCCGATACAGTGGATATCCAGTGGCGTGACCCTGCGGGATGACGGCCCCGCCGAGGCGGGCGCCCCAGCGATCGTCGTGGCAAGAGGCGCAGGAAAGTTGGAGTTGACCGAGGCGTCGTGCGAACCAGGCGCGGCCATTCTCGCGGAATGGTTGCAATCGCGGATCCGTGGAGGGCGCCACAGGCATGCCGTGAGATTGATAGCCAACGTACGCGGCCAGGGCCAGTAACTCATCGCTTTGGTAATCGAGTGACGTAGCTGATTGCCGCTGCTCGCGGCACTGTTTGATTCGCCCTATCAAATCGATGGGACGCCTGGTTGTTTCGTCGAAGACGGGATAGCGAGCGGCGACGCCGCACATGCTCTTACTGGCATCGGCATGACAGCTCTCACATGATTTGCCGCCGACGCCTTGCGGCTGCGACCAGAGCCGCTCACCGTCCGCCACCCAGAGCATGCCGGGATTGCTGGTTTCGTCGGACTGCATGGCCTGCGTCTGCGGCGACATGAATTCGAAGCCGGAACGCCTGTCCTTGGGCTGGATTTCAGCGGCGGCGCCCATCGCGACGAGACCGAACATCGCTGCCAACGCGAGCCGAAACATCACGTCACCGTAATCTCTGCGGATGCTGTATGCGTCTCGCCCTTGTCGTCGGTCCACTCGAACGTGATGGTCCCGCTCTGCGTCGCAATAGTGCTGAAAGCCATGAATGGATTGGCGGCTACCGCAGGAAACAGCTCGGCCGAGAAAACCTCCTCGCCGCCATACTTGCAGACAAAGCGCTTGATGATATGCCGCGGCAGCATCTTGCCATTCGGCCCTTCACGATAACCCGTTTCCATGACGTGCTGGATCATGGCGCGGATCTCGATGATCTCGCCGCGCCTGGCAGTCTTCGGCACGTTGACGAGCGAGCGCGTCATGCTTGGGACACGTCCTCGATACAGGCCGCCAAGGTCACGATCACATTGGCCCGACTCGACCAGAATGCGCCATCGCTGGTTTCGGCCAATGCGACTACGGTCTGCGATGTAGCGAGACGAATTCGCGTCGAGACGCGCGCTCGTCCGCAGCGCGGGCTGAGATGAAACACCACAACGTCGGCCTGCGGATTCTTTTCGGTGTACAGCGCAATGCGCCGCACGTGATCGGCGGCGGTCATTGGACTGTCGACCTCAACCGTAACTGGCACCGCGTTGCCATTCTCCACCAACGGCGAGATGTCGAACTTCACGCGCCCCTCGCGCACAGGCGCGCCACCCGTAAACGAGCGGATCGCTTCATCCAGCGTCGGTCGAGGAGGCAAGTTCATGATCGTCCGGTCGTCATCGCAACGTCTGCAAGTACGCCACCAGGTCTTCGATCTCCTCGGCCGTGAGGATGGGTTTGCCACGCCAAGCGGCGGCAACACGCGCGTCTCTGCCGTTCGGGAGGGTCCCGTAGTATGTCGGCATGATGCTCTGTGGATTCAAGCGCTTCATATCGACGATGCGCAACCGCAGTTGCCCCGCCGTGAGCCGAACCCCAACGCCCGCGAGACTCGGAGCAATCGTGCCCTGCAGATGGGGATCGGCGAACGGGCCCGAATGACACAGCACGCACAGGGATTTCTGCCTCTGTTGCATGAGCTGTGCACCTCTCGCGGGATCGCCAGGCCGCCCTGTCAGCGATGCCTTGATGGCGTCACCCTCGATGCTGAATGAACGCAAACGGGCAGCCTGCGGGTCCGCAAACGCAATCGAGGCTGACGCACACAGCGTCAGTAACACCCATTTCAACGGACACGTCACCCGAAAACGCCGCGAGTGATCGTATTGAACCACGCCTCCGCAAATGTCGCTTCCTGTGCGCGCACGGACTTCGGCGCATTCAGCGGGCTCACGCCGCCCGCACCCGGCACATCGGTCAGCAAGCCGTTCGCCGGCTGATACACCCCAGCGATGGAGATGCCGTACTCGGGCGCCACCAGGCTGTAACAGGTGTTGATGAGCTTCGGCGACGCAGGCGTCCGCTCGCGAAGCAGATCGACAACCGCCGTCGCGCAGACACGTGCCTGCGAGTTCGCGGAGAACGCAGACTTGGGCATGCCGCCAGCAATGATGGCATCGCCTAGAACATGCACACCCGGCTGCAACGTCGACTCGAACGTAACCGGGTCGACCGGACACCATCCCGTTTGATCAGTCACACCGGCCAGCGACGCAACCGCAGCCGCCCGCTGCGGGGGAATGACATTGGCGACATCGGCACGATGGCTGCCGAATTCGGTTACGAAGGTGCGTGTGTCCGGCTCGACGCGTGTCACCTGTCCGCCGAACGACAGCGACACCCATTCGATCATGCCTGGATAGAGCGCCTGCCAGGCCTCCTCGAACAGCTTCTGCTTGGAGAATGCATCCTTGGCATCGAGCAGGATGAGCTTGGAACGCGGCTTGTGCGTCTTCAGATAGTGCGCAATCAGGCTGGCCCGCTCATACGGACCCGGCGGACAGCGGAACGGATTGGCTGGCGCGGACATCACGACCACGCCACCATCTTTCATGGCTTCGAGCTGGCGACGCAACAGCAAGGTTTGTTCGCCGGCCTTCCACGCGTGCGGCATGATCTCGGCAGCTGCTTCGGTGTAGCCGGGAACGGCATCGAACCGCAGCTCCACGCCCGGCGCCACCACCAGGCGATCATAGGAAAGTTGCTTGCCGTCATCGAGACGCACCGTGCGTTGCTTCGCATCGACGGCGGTCACCCTGCGATGAATCACATCGATGCCATCCGCACGCACGCGGCCATAGCCGAACTGCTGTTGCTTCAGCTCTCGCAAGCCCGCGATGACCGAGTTACTGAAAGGGCACGCGATGTAAGTGGAATTGGCTTCGATGAGCGTGACCGCGATCTCGCGATCTTCGCTCTTGATCAAGCGAGCGCAGCTCGCACCACCAAATCCACCGCCGATCACTACCACACGTGGCGCCGACTTGGCCGCGGCCCGCGCGCCGTGCATACCAAGCGCTGCCAACACGCCGCCAGCGGCAATGCCGCCGAGCACGGCGCGGCGGCTACTTTGCTTTGGAGCGCGCATACCAGTCGGCGATGGCTTTGATCTCTTCATCCGAAAATCCCTTGGCGATGCGATCCATCACGGTGCCCGGACGCGCACCCGAGCGAAACGCCTGCATCGCCGTCACCATCTGCTCGGAAGAGAGCGCACCGAGCGGCGGTACGGGGTTATTCCCTGCCGCGACGCTGTGACACCCGAGGCATGACGCCGCGCCGGGCGGCGACGCGGCGAGTACGAGACTCGGCGCGACGGCCAGCGCCGCCGCGACGAGCATGCCGATGCCGCGACTCATGCGATCGAGCTCATGCCAGGCTGTGATTCTTCAGCGGCAACATGCGAATGCGCTTGCCCGTCGCTGCGAACAACGCATTCAAAACTGCTGGCGCCGCGACCGCGATCGTCGGCTCGCCAACGCCGCCCCAGAAGCCACCGGACGGCACGACGTGAGTTTCCACCGCAGGCATCTCCGCCATGCGCATCACTTGATACGTGTGGAAGTTGTCCTCGACCATGCGGCCGCCTTTCATCGTGCACTCGCCGAACAGCGCGGCGGACAATCCGTAGACGAAGGAACCTTCGACCTGTCGCTCCACCTGCGCGGGATTGACGATGTGACCCGCGTCGGTCGCGGCCACGATGCGATGAATCTTCAGCTGGCCGTTGGTGACGGACACCTCGGCCGCCGCGGCCACATAACTGCCGAATCCCATGATCTGCGCGAGGCCGCGCCCCATGCCCTTCGGCGCGGGCTTCTCCCAGCCGATGCCTTTGGCCACGGTTTCGAGTACCGCGAGATGCTTTGGATGGTTCTTCATCAGCTTGCGACGGAACACCAGCGGATCGACACCGGCGGCGTGCGCCAGCTCGTCCATGAAACATTCCACGTACAACGCGTTCTGATTGAGGTTCACGCCGCGCCAGAAGCCCGGCGGCACCGGCGGATTGCGCATGGCGTGATCGATCAGCAGGTTTGGAATGGTGTAACCGAAGTGGCCTTCGTCACCGGTGAGGTTCAGACCTTGGAAGACTACAGGGTCTTTGCCGCCTTGCATGGCCTCGGGCCGAACCGACGCCAGAATGGACTGGCCGGAGATGCGCATGTGCATGGCGCTCACGTTGCCCTCATCATCCAAGGCAGCGGTCAGCTTGCACTGCGTGGTCGGATGATACCGACCCTGCAGCATGTCTTCTTCACGCGTCCAGATCAGCTTGATCGGCGTGCCCGGCATCTGCTTCGCGATGAGCACCGCCTGGGTCACATAGTCCTGCATGCCGCGACGACCGAAACCGCCGCCCAGATGCACTTTATAAACGTCACACTGCTGGACCGGCAGACCGGCAGCTTCGGCCGCCGCAGCCAGGCTCGCTTCGCCGTTCTGCGTCGGCACCCACACTTCGCATTTCTGCGGCGTGTAGAGCGCGGTCGCGTTCATCGGCTCCATCGTGGCGTGGTTCTGATAGGGCAAGGCGTAGACGGCTGAAATCGTCTTCTTCGCTCCAGCGAGCGCGGCCGGCGCGTCGCCGACGGTCGTTTGCACGAACGCATCATCGGCATCAAAACCGGCCTTGAGCATCTCGGCGATCGACTCGCTCGACACTCCCGTGTTGGGGCCTTCGTCCCACACGATCGGCAACGCATCCATCGCGGTCTTCGCCTGCCACCAGGTATCGGCGACGATCGCGAGCGTCCTGTCATCGATCTGCAGCACCTTGCGCACGCCGGGCATCTTGGTCACGGCGGCTGCATCGAAGCTCTTCACCTTGCCGCCGAAATAAGGACACGCGCGCACCGTGGCGTTCAACATGCCGGGCAGTTGGATGTCCGTGCCGTAAATCTGCTTGCCGGTGAGCTTGTCCATGGTGTCCAAGCGCGGCAGCGGCTTGCCCGCGATCTTCCAATCCTTCGGATCCTTGAGCGTCACATCCTTCGGCGGCGTGAGCTTGGCGGCGGCAGTCGCCACCTTGCCGAAACTGACTTTGCGATTGCTCGGCTGGTGGGTGATCACGCTGTTGGCGGCGACGCATTCGCTCGCAGGTACTTTCCATTCGGCGGCTGCGGCGGCGATCAGCATTTCACGAGCGGTGGCACCGCCCTTGCGCACGTAGTCATGCGATTCGCGAATGCCTCGACTGCCGCCCGTGGAAAAATTACCCCACACGCGATCGCGAGCGAGGTTCTGCCCGGGCGTGGGATATTCGGTGGTCACCTTGGACCAATCGCACTCGAGCTCTTCGGCGACGAGCTGCGCCAGGCCGGTGAGCGTGCCCTGCCCCATCTCGGAGCGCGCAATGCGGATGATGACCTGGTCATCGGGCTGAACCACGACCCATGCGTTCACTTCCGGCGCGCTCTTGCCCGCGGCCGCTGCGGCGAACGGCACATGAAAGCCCAGCGACAATCCGCCGATGGCAGAGGCGGAGCCGATCAGGAAGCTGCGGCGGGAAATGGCGTTTGTGATGTTGGATGCTACCGTGCTCATGGCTTGACCTCAGGTGCTCTGCTTGGCGGGCAAGTTGGCAGCGGCGAGCTTGATGGCTTCGCGCACCCGGTTGTAGGTTCCGCACCGGCAAATGTTGGTGATCTCGGCGTCGATATCGGCATCGGTGGGCTTGGGATTCTTTTGCAACAGCCCGGCCGCAGCCATGATCATGCCGGACTGGCAATAGCCGCACTGGGGCACGTCGAGCTTCAGCCACGCCTGCTGCAACGGATGCGAGCCATCCTTGGACAGACCTTCGATGGTGGTGATCTTCTGCTCGGCCGATACCGCGCTGACAGGAAGCACGCACGAGCGCACCGGATTGCCGTCGATGTGCACCGTACAGGCACCGCACTGAGCGACGCCGCAGCCATACTTGGAGCCGGTGAGGCCCGCCTGCTCTCGCAACACCCAAAGCAAGGGGGTGTTCGGGTCCACGTCGAGGTCGCGGACGGTTCCATTGATGGTCAATCGGGCCATGATCGATGCTCCTGGCTCAATGCTGGGCTTCAGTGCTGGGTGTCACCGCCGGACGGTCGTGCTGATCGCATGCTAGCGGTACCCGGAATATAAGCGGACCGCGGCGGAAGGAAAACGTTATCGTGAGGGACACGCAACAGATGCGCAGATCCCAGCAAAGAATCTGGAGTTTCGAGCAAGCCGCACGGCGGGGACGGCTGCAGCCAAGCTTACATTTTTGTCAGCTGCGCATCGCCAGCATGGCCGGCGGCGCAGCGGCAGCCTCGGGCCGGCTGCTCGGCCCGGGCGTGCGTCATGCAATTCAGCCGTTCGGAATTTCCGGCTCGACCAGCCTGGCGAGCAGCTCGACCGACTCCTGCCAGCCCAGGTAGCAGGGATCCGTCGGAATCACGTCCGGAATGCCTTCCTGCACGATGTTGATCTCCACGCCGCTCGCGACCGGCTTGATGTCGACCGTGGTGATCATCTCGCCCGGCAGGTTCGGATCGTCGAACTCATTGGTGTAGCGCAGCCGCTGATCGGGCACCAGCTCCAGGTACTTGCCGCCGAAGGCATTCGACTGACCGGTGGAGAAGTTGGTGAACGACATCCGATAAACGCCGCCGACCTTGGCGTCCACCTGATGCACCTTGGCGGTGAAGCCATGCGGCGGCAGCCACTTCACCATCGCGTCGGGATCGAGAAAGGCGCGATACACGCGATTGGGCTTGGATCGCAGGACGCGGTGGATACGCACGGTACCGGGCATGGCTCTCTCCTATGAATGAGTGGGGTTCGAGCCAAGGACGGTGCGATCCCCACGCGGCCGACACGACAGCCAGGAAAATTTTATCGAAAGGCGGAGGTTCCGGGGGAGGCGCCCGGCGGCGCAGTCAAATGGCGAGGCTGAAGCGGCCGGCCACCAGCTCGCCCGGAACCAGATCGCAGCCGTTCGCAACCATCCTTGACGTACAGCAGGATCAGGCGTGCATGGCCCGCCATTCGTGATGACGTTCGCTGTGGATCGAGCCGGAGATGTCACAAAGCAGGCCGGTGATCAGCTCGATGGCGTCGTCTAGAGCCAGGATGCCTGCGGGTGCGCCGCAGGCATCGACGACGGGGACGCGGCGGATGCCGGCGAGGCGCATCACTTGCAGAACGTCACGGAGCTCGTCCTGCTCGTTTGCCACGAGCGGCTGGCGAATCATCACGTCCTGAACCTTGACGGCGCGGGGATCACGGCCCGCGGCCGTTACCTGCACGACAATGTCACGATCGGTGAGCACGCCGACGACGCGGCAAAACTCATCGCCCTGCCGATGTACGGCAAGCAGGCCCACGTGCTGGTCTCGCATCAGGCGAGCGGCAGTCACCATGTCGGCGCTGTCCGCGATCGAGATCATTCCACGACGGCAGTGTTCGCCCACGTTCATGACTCTCTCCTCGACGCCAGTGCTGTTTGGCGCCTACCCCAGAAGTCACTTCCGTTACTCGAGGGATGTGCTGTCTTATTGCCGGGTCAACGGCACTGTAGATAGCGCGCAGGGGCGCAACCATGCGTAGAAATGCCGATCGTTGCCGGCGTGCGATGGATCGGCAGCAAGCCGGCGCGGCGCACCCCAGTGTCCTTGGTGCTGTGCCTTATCGTCCCAGTAATCGCTGTCAGGCTAGCCGTCACACTCGCTAGCGCCGCATGCGACGTTGGGCAGTCCAGTAACGAATGATCACAAAGCCCGTGGCCATACCACCGAGGTGGGCGAAGTGCGCGATGCCGGAAGCAGTCTGCGTCACGCCCATGACCAGCTCGAAAATGCCGTAGAGCGTCACGAACAGCCACGCCGGCATGGGGATGGGCGGGAAGATCAATAAAAGGGTACGGCGGGGAAACGCCATACCGAACGCAAGCAGCAGGCCGAACACCCCGCCTGAAGCCCCGACCACGGGCGCCGGCAATCCGCCAGTGACCGATGTCACGATCATGTGCATGGCCGCCGCACCGACCACGCAGAGCAGGTAATAAGTGAGATAGCGGCGCGAGCCGAACAGCCGCTCGATATCCGAACCGAACATGTACACGGCGAACATGTTGAAGAACAGGTGCGCCCAACCGCCGTGCAGAAATCCATAGGTGAGCAGCTGCCACACCTGGAATTCGGGATAGTCGTACGGCAGGGCCGCGACCTGCGAGGGCAGCGGCCACAGGGCGAAATAATGCTCGATCAGCCCGCCCGACAGCGACTGCAGGAGGAACACCAGGACATTGATCAGGATGATCGCTTTGTTGAGCGGGGTAATACTCGGCATCGGAGCTTCATGCGGCCAAACCACGAATAAAAAAGCCCACGATTGCTCGGTGGGCTCATAGGGGGATCGAGGTTACAGCAAGAGGTCCTGGAATTCGACCGCGGTCGCGCTGCGCGGTTCCCCGACCGTGTAGGATGCCGGCCGGATCGTCCCGGCCCGACCGGGCTGTACCACGGCGGCAAGCGAATGGCGCAAGAATCAGGCAATCAATCGCCCTCGATTTCGTCCAGCAATCCACGCAACTCACACCAGGCCTCGCAGTTCCAGCTGCTCGGCCAACGCCGCTTCCTGCCGTTCTTCGGCGCGCAGGCTCTCGGCGCGTTCAACGACAATGTCTACAAGAACGTGCTCGTTATCCTCGCCACCTACCAGGCGGCCAGCTACAGCAATCTGCACCCGGCGTTGCTGACCAACGTCGCCGCCGGGCTGTTCATCCTGCCGTTCGTGCTGTTCTCCGGGATGGCCGGTCAGCTGGCCGACCGCCATGACAAGTCGCGGGTGTTGCAGACCGTCAAAGCGGCCGAAATCCTCATCATGGCCGTGGCTGGCGTCGGCTTCGCTACCCGCAGCATGGAGGTGTTACTCGGTGCCCTGTTCCTGATGGGCATGCACTCCACCTTCTTTGCACCAGCCAAATACGGACTGTTGCCCGAAGTGCTGCGCGACGCGGAACTGGTCGGCGGCAACGCGATGGTGGAAATGGGCACGTTCGTGGCCATCGTGCTGGGTACGTTGGTCGCCGGGCTGCTGGCGGCCGAAGGCAGCGTGCCATTGATCGTCACTGTGCTGATCGTTATCGCCGCCACCGGCTTTCTCAGCAGTCTCGCCATTCCCAAGCTGCCCGCAGCCGCGCCGACCCTGAAGATCAATTGGAACCCTTGGACCTCCACCTGGGACAACCTGCGTGCCGCCGCCGAATCACGCACGGTGTTTCTATCCATCCTTGGCATTTCGTGGTTCTGGTTCTATGGCGCGGTGGTGCTCGCGCAGTTGCCGCTCTACACCAAAGATGTGCTCGGCGGCAGCGAACAAGTCGTGACCGTGTTGCTGGTGATGTTCTCGGCCGGCGTGGGCATCGGCTCGTTGCTCTGCGAACGGTTGTCAGGGCACAAGGTGGAGATCGGCTTGGTGCCGTTCGGCTCCATCGGCCTGACGGTGTTCGCGGTGGACCTGTTTTTCGCGACGCTGACGCTGCCCGGCAACGGCTTGTCGGCGCGCGAATTCATCCAAGCCTCCGGCTCGTGGCGCGTGCTGCTGGACATGGCGCTGATCGGCATGTTCGGCGGCCTGTTCATCGTGCCGTTGTATGCGATGGTGCAGCAGCGAACGCGTCGCGAAGTGATGTCGCGCGTGATCGGCGCCAACAGCATTCTCAACGCAGTGTTCATGGTGGTCGCCGCGGGTCTCGCCGCCTTGGCGCTGCATGCTGGACTCACCATCCCGCAACTGTTGTTGCTGACGGGTGTGTTGAACGCGTTCGTCGCGATCTACATCTACAGCCTGGTGCCAGAGTTCCTGCTGCGCTTCATCGCCTGGCTGCTCATCCATTTCGTCTATCGACTCGACCGGCGCGGCATCGAGAACATTCCGGAAGAAGGCCCGGCGCTGCTGATCTGCAATCACGTCGGCTTCGCCGATGCCATCGTGATCTCCGCGGCCTGCCCCCGCCCCATCCGTTTCATCATGGAAAGCAGCATCTTCAAGATTCCGGTGCTGAGCACGATCTTCAAAGGCATGAAAGCCATTCCCGTGGCATCCGCCAAGGAGGACCCGGCGGTGTACGAGCGTGCCTTCCAGCTGGTCGCCGCCGAGCTGCGCGACGGCAACCTCGTTTGTATCTTTCCCGAGGGCAAGCTCACGCCCGATGGCGAAATCGGCGAATTTCGCGCCGGCATGATGCGCATCCTGAAAGAAACACCGGTGCCGGTGGTGCCGATGTCGCTGTCCGGCCTGTGGGATTCAATGTTCTCGCGCAAGTACAAGCAGGTGTGGAAACGCTGGCCACGCCGCTTCTGGGCCAGGATCACACTGAAGGTCGGCGAGCTGATCGCGCCGGAGCAGGCCGACGTGCAATGCCTGCGGCAACGCGTCGTCGAATTGCGCGGCCCGGCTCGATAGCTTCCGGGCCAAAAAAAGCCCGCCGATAAGACGGGCTCAACAGGGGGATTGATTCCAGTGCGACGGTGCCATCAAAGCACCGTCGCTGCTCAAAAGCACTTGTTCGAAAGTCCTGTCTTCAAGCCGCGACGCCACGAGGGCTGTAATCCAGGTGCAGATCTCGAGCTACTGCCTCGTGCGTGATGGCGCCCGCGTGCACATTCAAGCCCGCCGCGAGGTGCGGATCGGCGGTCAGCGCCTTCTCGACACCCAGATCTGCCAGTTGTTTCACGTAGGGCAACGTCGCGTTGGTGAGCGCGAACGTCGAAGTACGCGGCACGGCGCCTGGCATGTTGGTTACGCAGTAATGCACGACACCATCGACGGCGAACGTCGGATCGGCATGCGTCGTTGGCTTGCTGGTCTCGAAGCAGCCGCCCTGATCGATGGAGATGTCCACCATCACGGCGCCTGGCTTCATTTTGCTGACCATGTCGCGCGTCACGAGCTTGGGCGCAGCGGCGCCCACCACGAGCACGGCACCGACGACGAGATCCGCTTGAGTCACCAGCGATTCGACGGCTTCCACCGTCGATGCCATCGTCTTCAGACGGCCGCCGAACAGCGCATCCAGTTCCCGCAGACGCTTGAGCGATTTATCGATCACGGTGACATCCGCACGCATGCCAACCGCAATCTCCGCGGCCGCAGTACCCGATACACCGCCGCCCAATACGACGACTTTCGCCTGGGCCGTACCCGGCACACCACCAAGCAACACACCCAAACCGCCGTGCGCTTTCTGCAACGAAGCGGCGCCCACCTGCACCGACATGCGGCCGGCGACTTCGCTCATCGGCTGCAGCAGCGGCAGCGAACCATTGGGAGCAGTGACTGTTTCGTAAGCGATGGCCGTCGCACCGGAGGCCATCAAGGCTTTGGCCTGCGCCGGATCGGCGGCGAGATGCAGATAAGTGAACAGGACCTGGCCGGGGCGCAGCATCTTGCATTCGGCGAGCTGCGGTTCCTTCACCTTCACCACCAGGTCGGCGGCATCGAAAACTTCCTTGGCAGTGGCAACGATCTTGGCGCCGGCCGCGACATACGCCGCGTCTTCGACACCGATGCCCGCGCCCGCCGAGCTTTGCACCAGCACCCGATGACCGGATGCCACCAGCTCGCGCACGCCGGCGGGAACCAGGCCTACACGATATTCATGATTCTTGATCTCTTTCGGTACGCCAATTTGCATAAAACCTCGGGTTATCTCCCCGGTGGGGAGGGGTTGAGAGTTGCAGGCGGCTCACTCTAGGACCGGGCCTGCGCTGGAAGTTGCTGCAAACGGGCGCCATTCAGCGGATTTGTGGCAGAATCTGCTTCATTACTCCGATTTTCAGACGGATTCTTGCGCATGAAATTCGACCGTTTCGATCGCGCCATCCTCCAGGCCCTGCAACACGAGGGGCGGATTCCGAACAGCACCCTGGCCGAGCGAGTGAATCTGTCGGAATCCGCTTGCCTGCGCCGCATCCGTCAGCTGGAAGAATCCGGACTGATCGAGGGCTACACCGCGCTCATCAACCAGCAGAAGGCCGGCTTCCCGGTGAACGTGTTCGTCAACATCACGCTCGAGCGCCAGGACGAATCCGATCTGCGCAAGTTCGAGGAGGCGGTACGCAAGATTCCCGAGGTGATGGAGTGCTATCTGATGACCGGCGACTACGACTATGTGGTGCGCGCTGTCGTCGCCGACACCGCCGATTTCGAACGGCTCCACAGCAAACATCTCACCCGTCTGCCCGGAGTGGCCCGCGTACACTCGAGCTTCGCGCTGCGCACGGTGCAAAAGTCGCGAGAATTGCCGATTCGTTGATGGAGCATGTGACAGTCTCGTTACAGATCTGATGCGCCGCTGACGTCCGTCATTGGCTGGCCGTCAGACAGGCGTTGCTAGAGTGCCGGCCAACGTCGCACGAGGTTGAAACAAGCAACTTCCAACAATCCTCACTGTGATGGCTGACTCGCCCTGATCACCGTCCCGATATGCAGGATTGGACATAGCGCGCCCGCCAGCTCCGTTATATCCTCGCGGCTATTTCGCCAGTCTGTTCGCGAGGTCGTCGGTGAACGAGCGTCTGCTAACGAGATACGGATCGCCGGGACGCGGCGGCCGATGGCGAGCGCAGCGAGCGAGCAATGGTGCGCTTGGTGCCCTTGCGCTCCGGGCTCACCGTCTCGAGCATGTGACCGAAGTACTTCTCGGCGCGCGCGTTGGTTTCTTTTTCGAACTGCCGGTACGCCGCCACGATAGCCTGGCCGAACTCGGTGAGCGTGGTGCCACCGCCGCCGCTGCCACCGGTGCTGGTGAGCACGAGCGGCTCGCGAAAGATCTGGTTGAGACTGGCGAGCAACTGCCATGCGCGGCGATAGCTCATATCGAGCTCGCGCGCGGCCTGCGACAACGAACCGCAATCGCGCATCTTCTCGAGCAGCGCGACCTTGCCCGGCCCGATGGCATGGACGGAGTCGAAATCGACGCGCAAGGTGATCTTGAGCCGGCTCATCGCAGTCTCCACGAACGATGCGCGACGTTAACGCAGCCCAGGCGGCCTTCCAAGCACCAGGCGGTACGCACGTGATCAAATCGCTCGCACGCCTGTGCACGCTGTTGTTCCTATCGGCCGCGCTGCTGGGCGGGCCAGCGCTTGCGGCCGAGCCACAGCGCGAACCGCTGATCGTCTTCGCTGCCGCCTCGCTCACCGAAGTGCTGCAGCAGATCGCGCCGCTTTACACGCGACAGTCCAACGTACCGGTGAAGTTTTCCTTCGCCGCAAGCTCCGCGCTGGCCAGGCAGATCGAATCGGGCGCCCGCGCGGATGCATTTTTGTCCGCGGACCAGGATTGGATGAACTACCTGCAGGAGCGCAAGCTGATCAAGGCCAGCACGCGCTCCGACCTGCTGGGCAATCGCCTGGCCTTGATTGCGCCGAAAGACAGCAAAGTCACATTGAAGCTGCAGCGTGGTGCGCCACTGCTGGCGGCTTTAGGCGCGAAAGGCCGGTTATCGACGGGCGATCCTGACTCGGTACCGGTAGGCAAGTACGCCAAGGCGGCGCTAGGCAATCTCGATTTGTGGCCTGCTCTCGAGCCGCGGCTGGTGCGAGCGGACAACGTTCGCGTGGCTTTGATGTATGTGGCGCGGGGCGAGGCGCCTCTGGGCATCGTGTATGCCACGGACGCCGCGGTCGAGCCGCAAGTGCGCATCGTCGATCTGTTCCCCGAGTCGTCGCACGCTCCGATCACCTATCCGGCCGCGGCAACCGCGAGCGCATCGCGTGAGGCAGAGTCGTTCCTGAAGTTCCTGCGAGGCGCCGAGGCCCGCGCCATCTTCACCAAGGCCGGGTTCACAGTGCTTGGCGGCGGTGAACCTGCGCCGCAAGGCAGCTCAGACAGCCGGTGATGAAGACTTGAGCGAAGCGAGATGCTCCGTGGGCCGAGCTTCGAGGAACGCATGCCCGCGAATCGACACCGACTTCACCAGCACCCATACAGGCAGGCCGACGCGCAGACCAAGCGCGATCGATGCAGCTCGGGTGACGCGAGAGAGTAACGAAGCGCCACCAATGTCGACGTACACCAGATCGGTTTCCGGATCGTCGGGAACGATTCGAGCGACCGTGCCCATCATCGTGTTGCGCACGCTGAGATTGTCGGGACGACTGGTGGCGAGAATGATGTCGCGAGCGAGCAGTTGAACACGCACCGCCGCTCCGGCACGCGCATCGCGCAGATGTATGTTCAGCAAGCTCGAGCCGATACGAACCGTCGCAAGCCCCGTTCCACCATCGACCCCTTCGATAGTCCCATGCAGCACCGCACCGACTGCGTCCGGCCCGACGATGGCGCGCAGTTCCGGATGCAGACTGAGATCATCCAACGTGCCTTGCGACAGCACCTTGCCGCGCTCCATCAGCACGACGTGAGTGGCCAGCCGAAGGACCTCCTCGAACTGGTGGCTCACGTAGATCATCGGGATCGCGAGCTCGTCGCGCAGCTTTTCGAGATAGGGCAGCACTTCTTCGCGGCGAGCGGCATCGAGCGAGGCCAGCGGCTCGTCGAGCAACAGCAGTTGCGGTTGCGAGAGCAAGGCGCGGCCCAATGCGACGCGTTGACGCTCCCCTCCAGACAACTGATGAACCCGCCGTGACAGCAACGGCTCCAGCCCCAGCATCGGCGCAACTCGATCGAGCGTGATAGGCATCTGCGTGCCCGCGACTCGGCTCTTGGACATGAGGCGTTGAGTGCGCTTCTCGCCGTAACGCAGATTGGCCAACACATCCAAATGCGGAAACAACCGCGCGTCCTGGAATACGTAACCGATGCGTCGATGCTCGGCGGGCACGCGCGTTCCATTCCCTTCCAGCAACGCACCATTGATCGCGATGCGTGCCTCGTCGGCTGGCAGCAGCCCGGCAACGATGTTCGCCAACGTCGTCTTGCCACAACCGGAGCGACCGAACAGGGCGATCACGCCGGGGGAATCGACCTCGATGGCCACGTCGAGCAGGAATTCATCGCGGCGTTTCCTGGCGCGGATACTGAACATGCGCGCTACCTTCCCAGCATCCAGCGCACGCGGCGCGCAATCACCTCGGCCGCGATCAATCCGAGCAGTCCCAGCGAAAAAGAAATCGTCGCGAGCCGAGCCGCAACCGCATCTCCGCCGGGCGTCTGCAGCGCGGTGTACAACGCCAGGGGCAAGGTCCGCGTCTCGCCCGGAATGTTGGAGACAAAGGTGATGACGGCGCCAAACTCGCCGAGCCCGGCCGAGAACGCCGTGACCGCGCCGGCGAGAATGCCGGGTAACATCAACGGCAGCGTCACGCTGAAAAATCGGTCCCAGGGGCCGGCGCCGAGCGTTCGCGCGGCATCCTCGAGGCCGGCATCGACACCTTCCAGCGACAGTCGAATGGCGCGCACCATCAACGGAAAGCTCATGACCGCCGTCGCGAGCGCCGCACCTGCGCTGGTGAACACCAGCTGGATGCCGAAGGTCTGGTATAGCCACCCGCCGATGGGCCCGCGCATGCCAAACAACAACAGCAACAAGTAGCCGACCACCACCGGAGGCAGCACCAGCGGCAGGTGCACGATCGCGTCGAGCAGCAGGCGGCCGCGCAGCATGTGGCGAGTCAACAGCCACGCCACGGCAATGGCCAGCGGCAAGCTGAACAGCACGCTGCGCAGGGCAATCGACAGGCTCAGGCGGACGGCGTCCACCTCGGCGGCGGTGAGCATCATCGCGCCAGTATAGAGAAAAGGAGACGCAGCGATTTCCGCCGATATTCGCTGCCCGGGCGCGGGTGCCGGCATCGTCGACATTTTCACCATAGCCAAGCGGCGCAAGCGGGCTTTAAGATGCACCCGCCTGACCATCGGGATCAGCGCCTTTCTCCGTCGAGCGAAGAGGACCCGTCATGAACAAAACCACTATTACCGGAGCGCTGCTGGCCAGCCTGCTGGCCACCGCCGCCGCGAGCGCGGACTGCACGTATCCCAAATCCCCCTCGGGCCTGCCCGATGGCGCCACCGCGACCGAGGAAGAGATGATCAGCGGCATGAAGGCCATCAAGGAGTACAACAACCAGGTCACCTCCTATCTGAGCTGCCTGGAAACGGAAATGAGCACTCGCATCGAGGCCGCCGGGACGGACGCGCCGGCCGAGCAGGTCGAGCAGATCAAGGCCATCCACACCAAGCGCCACAACGCCGCCGTGGAAGAGCTGGAGGCGACCGCCGCCCGCTTCAACGAGCAGGTGAAGGTCTATAAGAACCGGGCAAAGAAGAGCTGAGGCTCGTTGACAATCCTTTGACAACCCCCTGACAAAATGGGGGGCGCGCGATGCACCGCGCGACAGCCAGGTGACAGAAGATACGCGGCGCTTATGTGAAAGCGCCGCGTGGTCCGCAGGCCGGGGAGATCCCCCGAACGCCCGCCGCGGACATCCCCCCAGGGACCCATTTCACGCTTTGCCGCGCACCCCAGCGGCCAGTGCGACCCTCGTCGCAGTTGTGCAAGGAGCCTCCAGATCGACCCTCAAGCGGACGCGCGTAGGGCCGATGCCGGCAGTGACCGCCGTTGCACCCGACGGCCTGCTTTATGGCAATAGCTGGAGTACGAAGAATGAATCGCAAGTTGCTCACCATCGGCGCTGTCTTCGCCGTCGCCTTTGGCGCGGCTACCGCCCATGCCGAATGCGCCTTCCCCAAGGCCCCGGACACCATCCCCGATGGCAAGACCGCGACCGAGGCGGAAATGGTCGCCGCCATGCAGGCCTTCAAGGCTTACAACGATGCAGTGACCGCGTTCGGCGCGTGCCTGGAAGAGGAGACCAAGAGCAAGGCCGCCGGCACGGCGCAGCTGATGCAGCTGAAGACCATGCAGACCAAGAAGCACAACGCCGCCATCGATGAGCTGCAGACCAAGGCGAAGCTGTTCAACGAGCAGGTTCGGGTGTTCAAGGCTCGGGGCTGAGAACGGCTGCCTTTCGAGGCGACCTGACGTCGCCTCGAAGCGCACAAGCGACAGCACAGGGACGTACTGGCTGGCCGAGTTTCCAGGCCGAGTTTCCAGGCCAAGCTTCCAGGGATGGCTGGTACAGATTGATTTCTCGGGGGGCGAGTTGCACACGGCAGGTCCATGTGCCTCGCCCTTCGCGCTATTTGCAAGGTCTCGCGCAAACTCACATTGATCCAAATCAAGTGAATGCGAGTACACGGATGTAACGACTGGTGCCGGCGCCCTCTCGGGGCTCCGGACAACTTGCACATTCCTGCGCTCTTCCCCTAGCGATATAGCGATCCTCGGAAGCTCGTGACACACTGCGCGTGTGCCCAGCCCTCTGCCCACACCCGCTGAAGCCGAAGCCGCGATTCGCCAACACGCGCGGCCGCTGCCGGCCGTCCATCTGCCGCTGACCGAGCTGTCGGGCGCGGTGCTGCGCGAATCCATCACGTCGACTCGCGATCAGCCACCGTTCGACCGGGTCACCATGGACGGCATCGCCTTCTCGTTCGACAGCTGGGCAGCCGATCGCAGCAGTTTTCGCATTGCCGGCACGCAGGCGGCCGGCGCCGCGCCCGTGACATTGCACGATCCTGGCGACTGCATCGAAGTGATGACCGGCGCGATGTTGCCGATCGGCTGCGATTGCGTGGTGCCAGTCGAGAACATCGAGATCTCGGACGGCATCGCCCGACTGCGCGACGACGCGCCGGCGCCGGTTCGCAACCTCAATATTCACGGCCGCGGCATCGACTCCCGGCGCGGCGACTTGCTGTTGCCCTCGGGCTGCCGGCTGGGGCCCGCCGAAGTAGCGGTCATTGCATCCAACAGCCAGACGCATGCATTGGTGTCGCGACCGCCGCGTATCGTCGTAATCTCGACCGGCAACGAGTTGGTCGAGCCCGGCCAGCCGCTGCAGGACTGGCAGATCGCACGCTCCAATGTTTATAGCGTGCTCGCATCGCTGCGGCAGCATGGCTACTCGGCGCTGACGCAAGATCACGTTCCCGACGATCTGGCCGCACTGCGCGAGCGGCTGCGAAATCATCTCGCCAGCAACGACGTGATGATCCTGAGCGGCGGCGTCTCCATGGGGCGTTTCGACTACGTCCCACGGGTGCTCGAGGAGCTGGGCGTGCGCAAGATCTTTCACAAGATTGCACAGCGGCCCGGCAAACCCATGTGGTTTGGCGTAGGCGCAGGCGGACAGTCCGTGTACGCCCTGCCTGGCAATCCGGTGTCGACGCTGATGTGCCTGACGCGCTACGTGCTGCCCGGCCTACAGGCTGCGCAAGGCGCGATTCCGGCCGAGGTTGAAACCATCTCCCTGGCCCAAAGCTATGATGTGAAGCCGCCACTGACCGTCTTCTTGCCCGTGACGCTCACGCAGACAATCGCCGGCCAATGCGCCATGCCGCACCCGACGCGCGGCTCCGGCGATTTCACCTCGCTGGTCGGCACGGTGGGGTTCGTGGAACTGCCGCCGGGCCCGCGAGTCGTTCTGGAAGACGTGTCCTTGCCCCTCTATCGCTGGTAACCATGCCCTCCTCAATCGTCGAATTGCCCGTGAAGCATCGCCCGCACGACACGTTGGGCCGGCCGCTGCACGACCTGCGCATCTCGGTCATGGACCGGTGCAACTTCCGCTGCCCGTATTGCATGCCGAAGGAAACGTTCCACGAGAACTACCGTTTCCTGAAATCGAACGAGCGGCTGTCGTTCGAAGAGATCGTGCGTCTGACGCGACTGTTCGTGGACCTGGGCGTGAAGAAAGTACGCCTCACCGGCGGCGAGCCCTTGCTGCGCTCCAATGTTTCCGACCTGATCGGCGACCTGACCGCTATCGAGGGCGTGCAGGATGTGGCGCTGACCACCAACGGCGTGCTGCTCGCTCAGCATGCGGTCGAGCTCAAAGCCAATGGCTTGCACCGGATCACCGTCAGCCTGGATACGCTCGATGCCGAGATCTTCAAGCGGATGAGCGGCGGCATGGGCGACCTGGATCGCGTGCTCGATGGCATTCGCGCCGCGCAGGAAGCCGGCCTCGCACCCATCAAGATCAACACGGTGATCGAACGCGGCCTGAACGATCACACCGTCCTCGATCTGGTCGAACGCTTCCGCGGCACCGGCGTGATCGTGCGCTTCATCGAATACATGGACGTGGGCAATCGCAACCACTGGAGCCTCGATCGCGTCGTTTCTTCGCGCGAGCTGGTGGAGCGCATCGGTCAACGCTGGCCGTTGCATCCCGTCGATCCGAACTATCGTGGCGAAGTCGCCGAGCGTTATGCATTCGATGACGGTCTCGGCGAGGTCGGCTTCATTTCTTCCATCACCAATCCGTTCTGTGGCGATTGCACGCGGGCGCGGCTGTCCTCCGAAGGCGTGCTCTATACCTGCTTGTTTGCGCGCTCCGGCATCGACCTGCGCGCCCCCATGCGCAACGGGGCATCGGACGAGGAACTGACTCAGCTGATCTCGAATACGTGGCTCAGACGCGGCGATCGCTACAGCGAAATCCGCTCGACTCTGAAGAATGGCGAACAGCCATTGCGCAAGATCGAGATGTACTACATTGGAGGCTGAGCGGGGCGGCTGATCGAATGGCGACGTTTACTCATATCGACTCCAGCTCGCGCCCGACCATGGTCGACGTGGGCGACAAAGCCGTCACCAAGCGGACAGCGACCGCGCAGACGCGCGTGCGCTTTCCAGCTGAAGTTGCCGAGGCATTGCGCACGCAGCAGTTCAGCACGGCCAAAGGCCCGGCATTTCAGACAGCGATCATCGCCGGCACAATGGCAGCGAAGCGGACGCACGACCTGATTCCGTTCTGTCATCCGCTGGGCATCGAGAAGTGCAAATTCGACATCGTCATGGACGGCGACGACGCCGTCATCGAGTGCACGGTCGCCGTCCATCACAAGACGGGTGTCGAGATGGAAGCGCTGACCGGCGCGAGCGTCGCGGCGCTCACCATCTATGACATGTGCAAGGCGTTGTCGCATGACATCGTCATCGCGGAAACGCGATTGCTAGAGAAGCGTGGAGGAAAGAGCGATGTCGGCTGAAGCCCCCTTGTTCGGCCTCGTGCTGGCCGGCGGCGCCAGCACTCGCATGCAGCGGGACAAGGCTGCGCTCGAATATCACGGCCAGTCCCAGCTCCACTGGACGTTTCAATTGCTGTCGCACGTGTGCGCGGCGACGTTTGTTTCCGTGCGCCCGGATCAACGCGAGGAGCCGACGCGCGCCGGCTTTCCCCAAATCGTGGATCGTCAGCCGGGCATCGGTCCGATCGCCGGCATCGCCGCGGCTTTGCAGGCTCATCCCAAGGCCGCGTGGCTGGTCGTCGCTTGCGATCTGCCGTTCTTGAACGAGCAGACGCTGCGCCATCTGGTGGCCCATCGCGATCCTCACAAGCTCGCCACCGCGTACAAGAGCAACCACGATGGCCTGCCCGAGCCCTTGTGCGCCATTTGGGAGCCCGCCGCTCGCGAAGCCGTGCTTGCCTTCGTCGCCGCGGGCAAACACTGTCCCCGCAAATTCCTGATCAACGCGGACGCGCTGATCCTGGATCTGCCGGACGCCCGCGCGCTCGATAACGTGAATACGAAAGACGAGTACCAAGCCACCGTAGCTACACTCGGCCACGGGGCCGCCGTTACTTCTGCTCCACCAGCTACGCACACCGGCACTGCAGCCAATGGCGGCGGTACCGACTCCAAGGCGCGCACGCTTCGTATCCAGTACTACGCCATCCTTCGCGAACAGGCCGGACGCAGCGAAGAAACATTGGACACCACCGCAGCAACGCCGGCCGAGCTCTACGACGAGCTGCGCCGCCGTCACCCCTTCCAGCTCACGCCCTCGCAGCTGAAAGTGGCATTGAACTCCGAGTTCAGCGACTGGCAAGCGCCTTTGCGTCACGGCGATACTGTTGTCTTCATACCCCCGGTGGCAGGCGGATGAAACCCTTCTCCTTCAGCTCCACGGCCCTGACGCTCGACGCCTATCGTCACGAGCTGGCCGATCCCACCGCCGGCGGCTACGCCTCCTTCGAAGGCTGGGTGCGTAACCACAACGAAGGCCACGCCGTCACGCGCCTCGAATACGAAGCGTTCGAAGCACTGGCCAACAAGGAAGGCGAGCGCATCGTCAACGAAGCCATCGAGCGCTTTGGTGTGTTAAAGGCCGCGTGCGTGCATCGCATCGGCTCGCTCGCCATCGGCGATGTAGCCGTCTGGGTCGGCGTCAGCTCCAAACACCGCGCCGAAGCCTTCGCCGCCTGCCGCTACATCATCGATGAAGTGAAACACCGAGTGCCCATCTGGAAGAAGGAGCACTACATCAACGGCGACTCGGGTTGGGTGAACTGCGAACGCTGCGCGGTTCCAGGTCATGATCACACGCACGCGCACCCGCACGCGCATGAGTGAGCGGGGACGCTAGCCCGTTCCCTGCAACTGAATCACCAGATCGATCCGCCGATTCCTTGCCCGCCCCGCGGCCGTCTCGTTGGTCGCCACCGGCCTCGCCTCGCCGTAACCGATGGAGCTGATCTTCTCCGCATTCGCTCCAAATTGGCTCACGAGATACTGCTTCACCGCATCCGCCCGGTCCTGCGACAAGATCAGATTGGCAGAGTCGCTGCCATTCGCATCGGTGTGTCCCTCGATCAGAATGGACGCATCGGGAAACAACGCCAGCGCCTGCTGAACCTTACGCATCAACGGCGCACTGCTGGCCTCGATGGTGCTGCGGCCCGAAGGGAAATTGATGCCCATCAACGACACCACCACATCCCCACCCTGCCGATAAACTCGTGCCTCATCCGAAGTAAACGACGCCTCGATCGCAGCGATGCTCGCTCGCAGCCTCGCCTGCGCATCCACCTGCCTCTGCAACGCAATTCGCTCCTGCGATTCGCCCCCCAGGCGCGACTCCAACCGCTGCAACTGACCGTTGAGCGCCGCAATCTGCTCCTCGCGATCCTGCAGCTCGGTCTTGAGCCGGCGCATTTCCTGCGCCTGCTGCTGAGCGTATTCGCCCAGTTCCTTCATCGGCCCGTGCTGCCCCTCGTCAAAGCGAATGTCCAGCTCCATGTCCGCGGCGATACGCTCCAGCGGTTCTTCCCAGGAGAGAATGAGCGCCTCGATGCCCCCTTGATCGCTCTTCTCCTGCTGCAGGACTTTCTCGATCTGCTGCG
The DNA here is from genome assembly GCF_036406195.1 of Steroidobacter sp. Lineage (GTDB taxonomy): Bacteria > Pseudomonadota > Gammaproteobacteria > Steroidobacterales > Steroidobacteraceae > Steroidobacter. The sequence goes on along the minus strand of NZ_DASWVW010000019.1, from coordinate 44,751 downwards.
CCAGGTAAGTCGCGTGCCTTGCGTCATACCTCGCTTGGGCAGCAAGCCTTTTCGCGTTGCTCACGTCGTAGCGATTGCGCTGAATCTCCTGCTCCGCCTCGGCCAGATGCCGCTTGGCCGATTGCAGCGTTCTCGGCGCATAGCGCGCCACCTTCGCCTGATCCGCTCGTGCGATCAGATTGCGCGCTTCGTTGAGAATGGCACCTTTGATGCCGATCAGCTCGGCCTCTCGCAACAGCACTTCGGCTTCGGCCGCTCTTTTTTGCGCGTTGGGCAGATCGCCGCTTTCATTCTCGCGCATGGCCTGCAGGAAACGATCGTTGGCCTTGGCCCACGCATCCGACGCGAACTTCGGCGCTTCGGCAATCAATGCATCCTGGCGAGTCTTGATCACGCCCGCCAGGCTTTGCTTCGCACTCGCCGCGACCGTGCGCGCCTTCTGCAGCGCCGCCTCGCCTTCCTGCACGCGAGCTGCAACTTTTTCAGCGGAACGACCGCGTTCAGCTTCCCGGGCCGCGCTCTGGCTCGCCTGGACCGCCGCAGCGAACGTTCGCGGCGCGAGCACATCGAGTTGCTCGGCTCGCCCCTGCTCAATCGCAGCCGCCAAAGCAGCAGCATCCATGGTGTCGGCCGCCAGCGCGGGCCCGCCGGCCAGGCCGAGAAACAGCACAACGATCAGCGCGAATAGCTGGGACATACGAACGGGGCTCGAATCGTAACGTGGCCGGAAGTATACGTTGCTTCGCGCGCGTGAGACGTAATCAGGGCCGGATCTGGCCAGCCCCGCGCACCACGTACTTGTAACTGGTGAGCTGCTCGACGCCGACCGGGCCGCGTGCATGGAATTTATCGGTGGAAATGCCGATCTCCGCGCCCATGCCGAATTCGCCGCCATCGGCGAACTGAGTCGATGCGTTATGCAAAACGATGGCGCTGTCGACGCCACTCAGGAAGCGCTCGGCCGTGGCGGCATTGCCCGTGACGATGGACTCCGTGTGAGCCGAGCCATACTTCGCGATATGCGCGATCGCATCGTCCACGCCATCGACGACCTTCGCTGCGATGATGGAGTCCAGATATTCCGTGCTCCAATCCGCCTCGGCAGCCGGCACCACGCGCGCATCGAGGCGCTGTATTGTTTCATCGCCACGCACTTCACAGCCGGCATCGAGCAAGGCTTTGAGCACGGGCTCGGTCGCGCTGCTGCCGCGATCGAACAGCACAGTCTCGGCGGCTCCACAAACCCCCGTGCGCCGCAGCTTGGCATTGAGCACGACATCACGCGCCATGCTCACATCCGCCTCTCGATCCACATAGACATGGCAATTGCCATCGAGGTGACCGATCACCGGCACGCGCGCTTCGGCCTGCACTCGCTCGACCAGGCTGCGGCCGCCGCGGGGCACCACCACGTTGATGAATTGAGTCATGCTCGACAGCATGTAACCGACAGCGGCGCGATCCGTGGTCGGCACGATTTGAATCGCCGCCTCGGGCAAGCCCGCGGCACGCAAGCCAGCCACCAGGCACTCGTGGATGGCCTGGCTCGAACGACTGCTTTCGCTGCCACCCCGAAGAATCACGGCATTGCCCGATTTCAAACAAAGCGCGCCGGCATCGGCAGTCACATTCGGCCGGCTTTCGTAAATGATGCCCACGACACCCAGCGGCACACGCACGCGCTCGATCTTCAATCCGTTCGGCCGCGTCCAGCTGGCGATGACGCTACCGATCGGGTCCGGCAGAGCGACAATCTCCTCGATGCCCCGCGCCATGGCCTCGACGCGCTGCTCATTCAAGATCAGTCGATCGCGCAACGCGGGCGAAATGCCTTTCTGGGCGGCCTGCTCGACATCGGCTCGATTGGCCGCCAGCAATTCGGCACGGCGCTCGCGGATTGCGGCGGCAGCCGCGCGCAGGGCGGCGTTCTTGGTCTCGGTGCTGGCCTGAGCCAAAGCCTTCGCGGCGTCCTTGGCCGCGCGGCCGAGGCCTTGCATCAACTCGGCGATCGCGGCGCTGTCGGACTGTGTAGCGGGAGTGGGAGCGTTCATGAGTCGATTCTAGCGGCAGCGGCCCCGGGGACAGAAGCGTCGGCTACACCAGCGGCGCTTCCGTGGCGAGAAATTCCAGCTCCTCGGGCGTGGATTGCCGACCGAGAATGGCATTTCGATGAGGAAACCGGCCGAAGCGCGCGACGACATCATAGTGATGGCGCGCGTACTTCAAACCATCCGGACTGCCCAACCCGGTGAACAAGCGCAGCGACTCGGCCTGCGCGGCCCGCTCTTCGCTGTGCATGAAGGGCAAGTAGAGGAAATTCCGTTGCGTCGTGCTCAACGAACGATCCTTGCCACTTGCAACGGTCGCGCGTGCCAGCGAGAGCGCAAGGGCATCCGTTGAGTAAGCTTGTGGCGTCCTGCGAAAGATGTTGCGAGGGAATTGATCGAGCGCGATCACTGCCGCAAGCAACGTGCGCGCATCGGCTTTGTCAGGATCTGGCGGATTGTTCTTCAGCGCCGCGTGCAGCGACCCGAATCGGTCTCGGCACATTTCATCGACCTGCTGACTGCTGCCGAACCAGTCCCGAGCCGTCAGCTCTTCGAACCAGAAACGCAGCACCTGCTCGACCCAGCCTTCGGGTAATTTTTTCGAGGACACGGTCAGATCCGTGCTCGCCGGAAATTTTTCATGATCCACCGATCCAGGTTCCGCTCTCACGCATTAACACCTACGCACGGCAGAGGATATATGAGACATGGCGACAGGGTTCAGATTTCCAGGCTTGAAAGTATTCGCAGTACTTGGCTGCGTCGCCTTGCTTGCGGCATGCAGCAACAACGACGATGACGACAATGGCGATGCCGGCGCAGGCGACCCGCCTCCGGCCGAACCCGCGCCCACCGCTGGAACGCTGATCGAGTCTCCGCCGCCGCGACTCACCTCTTTGACCGCCGCCGATCTGATCAATGCGGTGAACGTGAGCTCGGTAGGCCAGCAGATCCTGGATCTCATCGTCGATCCGGAGTGCGGTGTCGACGTGCACCAGATTCGCTACAACACACTCGATCCCGTCGAACAGGCTACGACTGCTTCTGGCGCGCTGATGATTCCGACTGGCACCAATGCCGCATGCCAGGGCGCACGCCCGATCGTCGTGTACGCGCACGGGACCGCGGCCGAGAAGGCCTATAACATCGCGGATCTTTCCAATCCCGACAACGCCGAAGGTCTGTTGATTGCCGCGACGTTCGCCGCTCGAGGTTATATCGTCGTCGCGCCCAACTACGCCGGCTACGACACATCCGAGCTGACCTATCATCCGTATCTGCACGCCGGGCAGCAGGCCAAGGACACGTACGATGCTTTGACAGCCGCTCGCAGCGCGCTGCCGACAAGCACGGCGCCGACTGTCACCGATGATGGGCGTCTATTCGTCACCGGCTACTCGCAGGGTGGCTACGTCGCGATGGCGGCGCATCGCTTGATGCAGACCAATGGTGTGGCCGTCACTGCCTCGGCGCCGATGTCAGGACCGTATGCACTCGCGGCGTTCGGCGACGCCGTGTTCCAGGGTCAGGTCATCGACAGCGCGCCACTGCTGGTGAGCTGGCTGATGACGACCTATCAACGCATCTACGGAAACATCTATTCGGCGCCCACCGATGCATTCGAAGCGCAGTATGCGACCGGCATCGACGCGTTACTGCCGACCACGGGCACGCGCGGGGCCCTGTACGACCAGGGGCTACTGCCTCGCGAGCAACTGTTCAACAGCACACCGCCCGACCCGGCGTACGCAGCCTATACACCAGCCACCACGCCTGCGGATCTGGCGCATGTATTTGCCCGAGGCTTCGGGACCGCGCCGTTGCTCACCAACACTTTCAGAGCCAGCTATCTGCAGGACTCGCTCGCCACCCCGGACGGCGGCTTTCCAACCTTCACCGACGGCATGCCCGCCACCGCTCCGGCCCATCCGCTGCGCATTGCGTTCAAGGCGAACGATCTGCGTAACTGGAGTCCGACCTCGCCGGTGCTGCTCTGTGCCGGACATGACGACCCGACCGTCCTTTATATGAATACAGACCTGATGCAACGCTACTGGGCCAACGCCGGCGTCACTGCCGGGATTCGCGTGCTGGACGTCGATGACGACCCGTCGCTCGGCGATGACGATGCGACGCTGAAGCTGGCTTTCAACGCCGCCAAAGCATCCGTCGTCGCCGCCGCTGTGGCGGGTGGTGCGAGCGATGGCGGCGCCGCGGCCGTTGCCGAGGCTTATCACAGCACGCTGGTGCCGCCGTTCTGTCTCGCGGCGACGCAGTCCTTCTTCGATGGCTTCTAACTGGAGCGCCTATGGCGCGGCGGTTGGCGGTTAGCGGTTGGCCAGAATGGCTGGTCTTGGAACCCCAACCGCTATCCGCTAACCGCTGTCGGCTCTGCTGGCACTCGCACCGTCGTGCCATTGCATTAATCCGCACTCCCGCACACACTCATTGGTCGACGGACGACAGTCCGAGCTGCTCCTGGGCGCGGCTCGCTGCAAGTTCCGATCTGCAAGAGACGCTCCAAAAAAATACCGGACAAGAACGCAGGACTCCCATGCGCATCCCCAACCCCGCCGTCGACGGTCAACTCAAAGGCAAAGTCGCGCTGGTCACCGGTGCCGCCAGCGGTATCGGCCGCGCGAGCGCACTGATATTCGCGCAGGCAGGTGCCGCCGTCGTGGCATTGGATCGTGCGGCCGAGGTGGAAGACACGGTTGCCGCCATTCGCAAGGACAACGGGCGCGCCGTGGCCCTCTGCAAGGACTCCTCGCACGAAGAAAACATTGCCGATGCCATCGATACGGCCGTGCGTGAATTCGGCGCGCTGGATGTTTGTTTTGCCAACGCCGGTATCAGCGGCGGCCTGGTGCCGCTGCACGAGCAGACGCCGGAACACTGGCTCGAGGTGCTGACCATCAATTTGATCGGTACCTTCCTCGCCGTGAAGCATGCGGCCAGAGTCATGGCGCCGCGTAAGCGCGGCTCGATCATCTGCACGGCATCGGTCGCGGGCTTGCGCTCGGGCGCGGGCGGCTCGCCCTACAGCGCCAGCAAGGCGGGGGTCATCAGCCTGGTGCAAACCACGGCGGATCAGCTGGCCGGCAGCGGTGTGCGCATCAACGCCATCTGCCCCGGACTGATCGAAACCGGCATGACCAAACCCATCTTCGATCAAGCACGCGCGCGCGGCACGGACAACAAGATCGGCCAGCTCAATCCGCTGCGGCGCGCCGGAGCACCCATCGAGATTGCCCGCACGGCGTTGTTCCTGGCCTCGGATGCTTCCTCCTACGTCAACGGCCAGGCGCTCGCAGTGGACGGCGGATTGTCCAGCTCGCACCCCATCGTGCCACCCCGGATTCCGTGAGGAACCGCCGAGGCCAGCGAAGCGTCTGGAAGGGGGACACGATGGAGGATCACCATGCGCGACGCGCGCGAATTTGACGACGACTTCGGCCGGCCGCGGCACAGCCGCTCGGTATTCGGCGCGGTCGAATCGGTTTTGTTGCTGGGCGCATTGGCCGTGATCGCCTCACCCGCGATCAAGGGGATCGCGCGGCGCTATCGGGTCCGCAATCCCGCCGCGGCGGACAGTGACCATGTCGATGAGTCTCTCAAAGAGACGTTTCCCGCCAGCGATCCGCCGGCATCGCGCTTCGTGGACATTCCGTCGAACCGGAGGAATTGACCGGCCGAGCCGAGCAGCAACAAAAAACTGAGCGCAATTCTGGCGCAGTGAAGTTGTTGTAAGACTTGCATGTATTCCCTGATGCTTTCGACCCGCCGAGGTTTCAGCGAGTGAGCACCAGGTCGTCGCGATGGATCATCTCGTCGCGCCCGTGAAATCCGAGCAGCGCCTGAATCTCGCTCGACTTGCGTCCCAACAATCGTTCGGCGTCGGTGCTGGAATAGGCGACCAGGCCGCGCGCGATTTCGTTCCCGGATTCGTCGCGCACGATCAGGGCATCGCCGCGTTGAAACGGACCCACGATGCGAGTGACGCCCGCCGGCAACAGACTCTTGCCCCGGCTGAGCGCAGCGGCGGCGCCCGAATCGACATACAGCTCGCCAGCGGGTTGCAGCGTGCCGGCGATCCATTGCTTGCGCATGGTCGCAGGGCTCGCGGATGGATAGAACCAGCTGCAGCGCGCGCCCTCTTCGATCCGGCGTACCGGGTGCAACTCGCGGCCCAGCGCCACGCACATATGACAACCTGCACCGACCGCGATTTTCGCCGCGGTGACCTTCGTAGCCATGCCGCCGGTGCCGACCGCGGATGCCGAGCCGCCAGCCATGGCTTGGATTTCCGGAGTGATCGAGCGCACCTCGGGGATGAACTGCGCACCAGGATCGCGCGTCGGATCGGCGGTGTACAAACCGTCCACATCCGATAAGAGGATGAGGCAATCTGCGCTGATCATCTGCGCCACGCGCGCCGCCAGCCGGTCATTGTCGCCATAACGAATCTCGGCGGTCGCCACGGTGTCGTTCTCGTTGATCACCGGCACCGCGCCCAGCTTCAGCAATGTCCGAAGAGTATTGCGCGCATTCAGGTAGCGGCGGCGCTGTTCGGTATCGCCGGGCGTGAGCAGGATTTGCGCCACGCTGAGCTGGTGCTCCTCCAGGACTTCGGTCCAGGCGTGCGCCAGGCGGATCTGGCCGACCGCCGCGGCCGCCTGCTTCTCCTCCAGCTTCAACTTGCCCGGCGGCAGCCCCAATTGCCGCCGTCCCAGCGCAATCGCGCCCGAAGACACCAGCAGCACCTCCTGGCCCCGCCGACGCAGGGTGGCGATGTCGGCCGCCAGGGTGGCCAGCCAGTCACGCTTGAGCGCGCCACTGGCACTATCTGCCAGCAAGGCGGAACCCACCTTGATGACAATACGTCGTGCCTGCAGCAGCGGCCGGGCGGAATCGGGAACTTGCGACGGCGGCGTCATGGCTTGGAGAACCGGCTTGAGCGTCATGGCACGAAGTGTGAAAGGGCGCGGCAGTGTAGGCAGCCGCCGAATCCTCGTCCATCCGCCCCGTGGCAACCGCACGGGGGGCTGTTTCACTCACTTGGCAGTCTTGGAGAATGCCCCTAATATTCCGCCGCCGGTGAGCACACCGGTCCCGTCTTGAGGTGTTTGCGTGGCCAGAGATTACGACCCGGTCCAGGGAAAATGGTACGAGGATCTCGAAGAAAACGAGGTCTTCAAAGTGCTGTCCGTGGATCCCGACCAGGAGCTGGTCGAGGTGCAATACGAAAACGGCGATATCGAGGAGATCGACCTCGATACCTGGCACGAGCTCGACCTGGAGCAGGCCGAGGAGCCCGAGGGCTGGGCCAGCGACGATGAAGATGACGACGAAGAAGAAGACGAAGACGAAGACGAGGACGATTGGGACGAGGACGAAGACGATTGGGACGACGAGGACGAAGACCTCGACGAGGATGACGACGACGACTACAACGATCGGGACGACGCCTGAGCTGGCGGCGTTTCGCCTCCCTTCTCCCTAGCCTCCGCCCCTTCGCATAGACGAATTCACGACCGCGCCGTTCCGACCGGCGCGGTCGTTACCCATCCTGCTTCCGCCGCGCGGCCCTGAGCTGGCCGACCCCGGCCCCCGGTCCACGACCCGTTGTCGCCACGCTCCGACAGGTGCGTTTGGAAACACGGGGAATCAGTCTGGGGGTCACCTGCTTTCTTCCTGTCCTGGAATTGCGGGATTCCCCCAAGCGCACGCTCGCCCGTCCCTACCGCCAGGCAAGCATTGAATCCGCAGCTCGCCGCTCATGCGAAATCCGTTGCGAGGACGCATGAGTATGAGCAATCACCCTGAAGTCGCGCAGCCGCTGAGTCCGGCAAAAGTCACGCCGTTTGACGGGCCGGTCGAAACCGCAACGGCCGACTTCGGCAAGCGGCCCGACGCAACCGCCTCGGCCGGTTTCGGCAAACAGCAGGGAAAGCTGCTGACCAGCCTGACCAGCTGGCTCGACGCCGGCGCGGGCCTGGCCAATTTCGACAATGCCAAGATCGACCGCGTCGACTGGCTGCGCGTGATTCCTTTCATCGGCATGCACATCGCCTGTCTCGCCGTGCTCATCGTCGGCGTGAGCCCGGTTGCGGCGCTGGTGGCGTTCGGCCTGTACGTCATCCGCATGTTTGCGATCACCGGTTTTTATCACCGCTACTTTTCGCATCGCTCCTTCAAGACTTCGCGCGCCGGCCAGTTCGTGTTCGCTCTGCTCGGCGCCTCCGCCGTGCAGCGCGGCCCGATCTGGTGGGCTGCGCACCATCGTCATCACCATGCCTTCTCCGACACCGAGCAGGACGTGCACTCGCCGGTGCAACGGGGCTTCCTGTGGAGCCACATGGGTTGGTTCCTGTCACGTCGGCATTTCCAGCCCGACCTGTCCCGCGTGCGCGACCTGCTGCGCTTTCCCGAGCTGAAGCTGCTCGACCGCTTCGACATCCTGGTACCGGTGGCGCTGGCGGTGGGCTTGTTCTTCCTGGGCGCCGCGCTCGAGCGCTACGCGCCGGGCCTGCACACCGATCGCTGGCAGATGCTGGTGTGGGGCTTTTTCGTTTCCACGGTGGTGACCTATCACGCCACCTACACCATCAATTCGCTGTGTCATCGCTTCGGCAAGCGCCGTTACGAGACCAGCGACGACAGCCGCAACAACCTGTGGCTGGCGCTGCTCACTTTCGGCGAAGGCTGGCACAACAACCACCATCACTATCCGGCGTCGACGCGCCAGGGGTTCTACTGGTGGGAGATCGACCTGACGTACTACGGGCTGCGAGTGCTCGCGCTGCTCGGCATCGTCTGGGATCTCAAGCCGGTGCCACGCGAAGTGCGCGATGCGCGCACCCGCGTGCATGCCAAAGCCGAATAACAACAAGCATCCATAACTTTCGGGACAGGTCCATATGCGCATCGCAGTCATCGGCGCCGGCATCGCAGGCTTGTACGCGGCCTGGAAGCTGAGCGGCCAGCACGACGTTACGGTGTTCGAAGCGGGCAACTATCCCGGCGGCCACACCAACACCGTCGACGTCGAGTGGCAGGGCAAACACTACGCGGTCGACACCGGCTTCATCGTCTTCAACGACTGGACCTATCCGAACTTCATGGCCATGCTGCGCGAGCTCGGCGTGGAGTGGCAGCCGTCGAACATGAGCTTCAGCCTGCGCTGCGAGCGCACCGGCCTGGAGTACAACGGCACTTCGGTGAACGCGCTGTTCGCACAGCGTTCGAACCTCGTCAGCCCGTCGTTCCTGCGCATGATCTACGACATCCTGCGTTTCAACCGCGAATCGCGCGCCTTACTGAAAACCAATGACGACAAGCTGACGCTTGGCGAATACTTGCGCAACAACGGTTATTCGGAATCGTTTGCAGAGCGCTACATTCTGCCCATGGGGCGCGCCATCTGGTCTGCCGAGGCGGATGCGATGCTGTCGTTCCCGGCGCGCTTCTTCGTAGATTTCTTCGAGCGCCACGGCTTTCTCAACATCGACAACCGTCCGCAATGGCAGGCGGTGAAAGGCGGTTCGCGTGAATACGTGCGCAAGCTGATTGCTTCGATGAAAGCTGACGTGCGCTTGTCGACGCCCATCGAAGGCGTGCGCCGCCGGTCGAATGAAGTCGAGGTCTGCACCCGACGAGGCGAGGTGCATCGCTTCGATCACGTATTCATTGCGTGTCATAGCGATCAGGCGCTCGACATGCTGAGCGATCCGACTCCTGCCGAACGCGAAGTGCTGAGCGCATTTCCGTATGCAGCGAACGAAGCCATTCTGCACACGGATACCTCGCTGCTGCCGCGCCGACCGCTGGCACGCGCCGCGTGGAACTATCACGCGCTGAAGAATCCGCAGCAGCCGGTCGCGCTCACGTATGACATGAACATCCTGCAGACGCTGGACGCGCCCACCAAGTTTCTGGTCACGCTCAACCACGCGGATGCCATCGACAAGAGCAAGATCGTCCAGCGCATCGCCTATCACCACCCGGTGTATCTGCCGGCAGGCGTTGCCGCCCAGGCGCGGCATCGCGAAGTGAACGGCGCTCGCCGCACTTACTATTGCGGCGCCTATTGGCGGTACGGCTTTCATGAAGACGGTGTCGTAACCGCGATGCGCGCGCTCGAACACTTCCAGTGGGACATTACTTCCCGCAGCGAACCTGGCGCCGAACCCCAGGTCGCGCCGGTCGCCGCCGGCGCGGCTTGACCATTCACTAGTCACCAGTCACTAGTCACTTCTGATCTCATGCATAGCTGCATCTACAACGGCTCCATCCGGCACCGCCGGCACGAGCCGGCCGGTCATCAGTTCCGTTATGAACTGTTCATGATGTATCTGGACCTGGCCGAGCTGCCACACCTGTTCGATCGCTACTGGTGCTGGTCGACGCGGCGGCCCGCGTTCGCGCGCTTCAAGCGTTCCGACTATCACCACACGCTCGAAGACAGCGACGATGCTCACGGCGAGCTGAGCCTGGACGAAGCAGTCCGCCGCACGGTGACCGCGCAGACCGGCCGCAGGCCGGATGGCCCGATTCGCCTGCTTACGCACATGCGCTACTTCGGGTACATCTTCAATCCCGTGTCGTTCTACTACTGCTTCGACAGCAGCGGCACCAAGGTGCAGACCATCCTGGCCGAGATCACCAACACGCCGTGGAAGGAACGTCACGCGTATGTGCTGCCAGTCTCGGCGGCCACGCGCAACGACAATGTGTTGCGCTTCGAATTCGGCAAGGAATTTCACGTCTCGCCGTTCTGGCCGATGGAGATGAGCTACGACTGGCGCTTGAGCACGCCCGGCGAGCAACTGCGCATTCACATGGACAATCTGCGGCACCAGGACGGACAAACCCGTCGCGTGTTCGACGCGACACTGACGCTGCAGCGCCAGGAAATTTCCAGCGCCGCGCTGTCGCGCGCGCTGCTGAAGTATCCGCTCATGACGGTCAAAGTTTCCGGAGCGATCTACTGGCAGGCACTGCGCCTGTGGTACCGACGCACGCCGTTCTTCACTCATCCGAAGTGGACCCCGACGCCATGACAACAGCAAGACCGTCGATTCTGCCCAACACCCCCGCCCTGGTAGCCAACGACTCGTGGCTGCAACGCACTGGCCGCGATGCGCTGCTCGGGCAATTGAAACATTTGAAGCATGGCGAGGTCACGGTCGTCGAAGGCGGTCAGGTGCATCGCTTCGGCAAGCACACTCCGGAATGTTCGCTGTCCGCGACGGTGGACGTAGCGCATCCGCAGTTCTGGGCCGATGCCGCCTTCGGCGGCACGACTGGCGCGGGCGAGGCATACATTCACGGCCATTGGCGCTGCGATGACCTGGTCGCACTGGTGCGCATCATGGTGTTGAATCGCGAGATCATGCAGGGCATGGAAAGCGGGCTGGCGTTCCTCACCGCGCCGTTGCGCCGGATCTTCCATTGGATGAACCGCAACTCCAAGGATGGCAGCCGCAAGAACATTGCCGCTCACTACGACCTGGGCAACGAGTTCTTCCAGCTGTGGCTGGACGACACCATGGCCTACTCGTGCGGCATCTTCGAGACGCCGGAAGCCACGTTGGAGGAAGCCTCGCTGGCGAAGTTCGAGGCAGTGTGTCGCAAGCTGCAGCTCAAGCCCACCGACCACCTGGTGGAAATCGGCACCGGCTGGGGCGGTCTGGCGATCTATGCGGCCAGGAAGTATGGCTGCCGCGTCACGACCACCACCATTTCCAAGGAACAATATGCGCTGGCCAAGGAGCGCGTCGCCACCGCGGGCTTGAGTGACCGCATCGACCTGCGTCTGGACGACTATCGCGATCTTACCGGACAGTACGACAAGCTGGTGTCCATCGAGATGATCGAGGCCGTGGGTCATCAGTACCTGGATACTTACATCGCCAAGTGCGCCTCGCTGCTCAAGCCCAATGGCGCGATGCTGATCCAGGCCATCACCATCCAGGACCAGATCTACGACGACGCACTGAAGAGCGTGGATTTCATCCAGCGTTTCGTGTTTCCGGGCAGCTTCATTCCTTGTGTCACCGCCATCACCGATGCGGTGACGCGCGCCACGGACATGAAGGTCTATCACCTCGAAGACATCGGGCCGCACTACGCCACCACATTGCGCAGGTGGCGCGAGAACTTCTTCGCCAATATCGGCCAGGTGCGGGCATTGGGGTATCCGGAGGAATTCATCCGGCTGTGGGACTACTACCTGTGCTACTGCGAAGGCGGCTTCGCCGAGCGTCAGCTCGGTGACGTGCACATGTTGATGGTGAAGCCGGGCTGGCGCGGGTAAAGTTGCGGGCGCATGCTGCCGCTGCGCCTCGCCATCTTCGCCGCTGTTTTCGGTATCGCTCTGTCCGGGCTGTTCTGGCTGCTCGGCAACCTGGGCGAGCCGGAGCTGCTGCGCTCCAAAAAGGCCGTGGTGGTGAAGGGCTGCGATCCCATCGAAACCGAGGATGCAGCCCGGGTCTGCCCGCAGCTGTTCTGCCAGAAGTTCCTGCTCGACACGCGGGCGTTCGAGCTGCGCTACCGGTTTGACGTGACGGTCGACAAGCGCTCCGGAACGGAGCATTTGATCGGCGGCGTGGCCAAGCCGTTCGTTGCCAAGCCTGGCGATGGGCCACCGCGCAGCTTCGCATGCGTGCTGGAAGGCAAGCAGGTGGTTGCGGGCCGGGCGCTGCCGGCTGCGGAACTGGCGGAACTTGCGGAGCAGGACAGCTGGCAGGAGCTGACGGCCGACGCGGCCAATGCTGAAGCCGCCGGCCACTGACTCACCGAAACACTGATCTGGGCCTGCATCTGGGCTTGCATCTACGCTGGGCAGCGCAGCCGCTGCGAGCGCCGGCCTTTGGCGTTAAGCTTGCTGGCCATGACCATCAGCACTTCCCTGCTCGCCGAGCTACGCCGCGTCGTCGGGCCTCAGGGCTATCTGGATCAAGCGGCCGACATCGAACCCTTCCTCGTCGACCATCGCCAGCTCTATCGAGGCGCCACGCCGCTGGTATTGCGCCCGGACAGCACGCAGCAGGTCTCCAACATCATGCGCCTGTGTAACGAAGCGCGAGTCGGCGTCGTGCCGGTCGGCGGCAACACGAGTTACTGTGGTGGCGCAACGCCCAGCGAGGACGGCTCGCAGATCGTGTTGTCCCTGTCACGCATGCGGCGCATCCGTTCGGTCGATCCACTGAACTACACCTTGATTGCCGAAGCAGGCTGCGTGCTCGCGGAAGTGCAAGCCGCCGCCTCCTCGGTCGACCGATTGTTTCCAATGAGTTTGGGATCGGAAGGCTCTTGCCAGCTCGGCGGCAACCTGTCCACGAATGCTGGCGGCACCGCCGTGCTTCGCTACGGCATGATGCGCGATCTCGTTCTTGGACTGGAGGTCGTGCTGCCGGACGGACGTATCCTCGACAGCCTCAAACCCCTGCGCAAAGACAACACTGGATACGACTTGCGCGATCTGTTCATGGGCGCCGAAGGCACCCTCGGCGTGATCACCGCGGCAGCATGCAAGTTGTTCTCGCGACCCGCCTCGTCAGTGACCGCGTTCGTCGGTCTCGCCGATCCTCAGCGTGCGGTGGACTTGCTATCCCGATTGCGCACGTTTACCGGTGACGCGGTCTCGACGTTCGAGCTCATTCCGCGGGCCGCGCTGGAACTGGTGCTCGAACACATTCCCAACACCGCCAACCCGCTGGACCAATATCACGACTGGTACGTGCTGCTGGAAATCGGCATGGGCCGGCACGATGAAACGCTGCGAGGCGCCATCGAGTCGGAGCTGGCCGACGCCATGGAGCAAGGGCAGATCAGCGACGCAGCACTGGCCAACAACGAGTCGCAGCGGGAGATGTTCTGGCGCCTGCGCGAGAGCATTCCCGAAGCCCAGCGCCGCATCGGCGCCAGCATCAAACATGACGTTTCGGTAACGACCAGCGAGCTGCCGCGCTTCATCATCGCAGCGTCCCGCCTGGTGCGCGAGATTTCGCCGCAAGGTCGTATTGTTTCCTACGGTCACCTGGGCGACGGCAATCTGCATTTCAACGTCAGCCGCCCCGCCGGCGGCGACGATGAATCGTTTTTGCGGCTGGCACCGAACATAAACCGGGCCGTGCACGACCTGATCGCACGCTATGGCGGCAGCATCAGCGCCGAGCACGGCATCGGCAGGCTCAAGCGCGAGGAGCTGGTTCGTTACAAACAACCGGTGGCGCTCGAAGTCATGCGCGCCATCAAACAGGCGCTGGATCCCAACGGCATCATGAATCCCGGCAAAGTGCTGTAGGGAGGATTGCCACACCATTCATGTCCAGGAGGACCGCCCATGACGACGCGTCGAAAAATGTTCGCCACGCTGCTCGTCATCTGCTGCTGGGGAACGGCAGGGGCGGCCGAGCAGCGTGAATGGCATCATCCGGGCCTGCTTCGCGGGCGCGACCTCACGCCTTTTGGTTTGTTTCGTCTCGACATGCTGCCCCGCGCACACCGTGGATGCGCGGCAGGACAGCTGGGCATTCGAGATTCTCACCGCTTACCAGAACACGTTCGTCATGAGCGACAACGTGCGCGGCTATCTCGAAGCGCGCGGCGTGGGCCGGCAGGCGCTGAGTCAGGAGGATGCGGACGCAATCCTGAACATGCCGGGTGACGCCTACTACGTCGATGGCGAAGTCGGCTTGATCGATGTCGTGTTCCACAAGCGCCTGAGCTCCTGGTGGACCTCGTACCTGAGCATTCCATACATTGGCTACGGCCGCGGCGTGCTCGACAGCACGATCGAGTCCTTCCACGATGCCATGGGATTCAGCCAGCAAGGCCGCGACCTGGTCGCGCGTAATCAGTTTCAGATGGTCTATAACATCCGTGGCGCGCGACTATCCCAACTTGCGCAGTCGCGCGGCGGATTTGGAGATCCCGTGCTGGGTTTGCGCTATTCGCTGCCTGAGCCGCGTTACGGCTGGGATGTCGTGTTCGAGCTGGCGGCGAAGTTCGCGGTCGATGGCGAACGTTTCCTGTTGTCTACGGGCCGTGATGATTACGGTACGCAGCTCACATTGCAAAGAACGTGGGGACGACACGCGTTGTATCTTGCCGGCAGCGCAGTGTATTACGCCGGCGGACCTGAGACGCCGGCCGACGAGCACCAGATCATTCCGACGGCGCTATTCGGGTATGGCTTCGGCATCACGCCCAGCACCACCACCATCCTGCAGGCGTATGCCAGCCGCAGCACCGTGCAGGATGCGCGCGATCTCGAAGAGCTGACGGAGAACAAATATCAGCTCAGCGTCGGCTTGCAGCAACGGGTCGGTGACGTGCAATGGAGCCTGGCGGTAACGGAGAACATTTCCAACTTCGGCAACACGCCGGATATCGGCGCGCAACTGGGGCTCGCGTATATTCCGATTGGCCGGCGTTAAGCATCCCCCCTCACCCCAGCCCTCTCCCAAAGGGAGAGGGAGCCAAGCGATAATTCTTGCCCCTCTCCCCTTGGGAGAGGGGTTGGGGTGAGGGTCCTGGGAAGAGAGGTTGGGGTGAGGGTCCTGGGGAGAGAGGTTGGGGTGAGGGCGCTCAGCCGCCGATGACACCGCCACCCTCTTTCCGAATCGCGATCACGCTCGCCCGCGGCTGACTGTCTCCCCCGTCGGGCCAGTGGCTGCGCGGTTCGGCAGTGCTACCACCCTCACCGGGATGCTGGATGCTGATGAACAGAGTTTCGTCATCCGGCGAGAACTGGCAGCCGCAGACTTCACAGCCCACCGGGCCGCTCATGAACTGCTGCAAGCGGCCGCGATTCGGGCCCACAGTGGGCGTCACCCAGCAACCATTGTTGCTACCGTCGGGCTGTGCGCCATCGGACACCATCCATAGATTGCCCGCGCGATCGAAGCCGATGTTGTCTGGGGAAGCGATGGCGCTCAGGTCCGCGGCATTGGCATAGCCAGCGTAATACGCACTGTCGCTCTTCAACTCATTCATGTCAGTGATCAAGCGCCCGCCCGAAGGGTCGCCCGCCAGCAGGAACACTTCCCAAGAGAACTCCAGCGACGTGTGATCCTCGCCGTCTTCGGTGATCTCGATGATGTGGCCGTTCGCATTCGCGCTGCGCGGATTGGCTGCGTTGGGTGCGCTGTCGATTTCTCGTCCGCCATACGTCATGGTGCCTGGCTCGACAGTGCGGCTCTCGTTACGTGTGCACGCGATGTAGATGCGGCCGGTGGTTGGATTTGCTTCAACGTCCTCGGGGCGATCCATCGGTGTCGCACCCAACAGGTACGCGGCCATGCGAGCTTTGATGAGCACGTCGGCCTGGTCGCGAAACCCGGCTGCGGCATTCAGCGGCCCTTTCGGATCGAACACCAGCGGCAGCCATTGGCCCTTGCCGCTCGCGTCGAAACGCGCTACGTGCAGCGTGCCTTGATCGAGCAAGTTACGGTTGGCCGCGCGGTTCTTCGCATCAAAGCGTCCGTTCGAGATGAATTTGTAGACGTACTCGAACTTGTCATCGTCACCCATGTACACGGCAACCTGGCCGTTGCCCGCAATCACCGGGCTTGCGCCTTCATGGGCGAAGCGCCCGAGCGCGGTCCGCTTGATCGGAGTGCTGGTCGGGTCGAGCGGGTCGATCTCCACGATCCAGCCGAAGCGGAACGGCTCGGTCGGCGTCGTCGCCAGATCGAACCTCGCGTCGGCGATGTCCCAGTTGTACAGCGATTGGTTTTTCCACATGCGCCAGCGGCGATGCGACTCCACGATGAAGGGGTCGACATCACTGCGCGCCTCGAGCTGGTCCAGATTGGCGAAGTAGTCCTGAATGTTCTCTTCCGCGGTGAGATAGGTACCCCACGGCGTCTCGCCGCCGGCGCAGTTCGCGAATGTGCCAAGAGCGCGCTCGCCGGCAGGATCATTCTTCGTTCGCATCAACGCCGTACCGCGCGCGGGCCCACCGATGCTGATTGGCGTATCCGCGGTGATTCGGCGATTGAAACGCGAGTCCTTCACGAATTTCCAGCAGCCGCGCTCCCGCTTGATTTCGACGATCGACACTCCCTGAGCGGCTTTTGCGACGGGCACGACCTGCGGATGTTTCTTTACGTAGTCGCGGCTCGCTCCGCCACGGATACCCCGAAAGCCCGGATGACCTGGAAACATCAGCGCATCGTCCGTGTACTCGTTGTTCACGCACAGCACGCCGTGATCGCCGCGCCCCTTCAACGGGAAAAAATGAATCGCATCGCAGTTCTGGCCGAACTGGTTGCGCTGATGTTCGGCGGCGTTGGGCTCGAGCAGCACGCCGGCGTCGAGTCTTGCTGCGTCGAGGTCGGGCACCTTGGAGGTCAGACTCTCGCCCCACCGAATCAGCACATCGTGCGTATAGCCGGGCGGTAACACGATGGCATCGGCGCTGCTGCCACGGATCGGCTTGAATCCCAGCTGCGTGGCCTTGGAAGCTCGTGCATCCGTCGGCGCGAACAATGCCGAGCCCACCATGGCCCCGGTCACCATCGCCGGCGCGATCGCGGCGCCGGCTTGCAACACACGTCGGCGAGTCAGCCGTTGCGCGAGCAGGTCTTCGAAGAATGGAGCATCGGGAGCGCGGCGGGTCATGAGCGTGGATCGGCAGGCTACGACTGATGGCTGCAGCCTACCGCAATTCCGCCGGTCTCCGTATTACAGTGCGGTTATTGCCCGGCCGCCTGCGAGAGCAATTGCAACCCGCTCTGCTTTCGGAACCACTCGACCTGCTGCTGGAAGTAGCCGTCTTCGTAGCTCACGACATGGCGTTCGCCGTCGTCCTTTTCTTCGAAACGCAAGATGCCGTGCTCGGCGTCGGGATAGACGAAGTACTCGATGGGCTTGCCGGCGGCTTGCAGCTTGCGCAATGCGTCGACACTCCACTGCGTCGGCGCGCTGGAATCCTTGCCGGTCCTGATTCTGTGCCGGCTATTGGCTCACGGCCCACGGCGGCCCGTGACCATCATCCACTCCACTCCCGCCGGCATCAGCTGCCCGGGCGGCGCATATCGGAACGTGCCAACCCAGGCGGTCAACGCCTGCTGTACACATGCCGGGCTCGCAGGTGCTTGAATGTTCCCTGTGTGCCCATCACTCAGCACCGTGAACTCGACGAAGTAACTTCCACTCGCCTCGCAGCCCTCTGCCAGCGTCAGCGGCTGCGATTCAAGCAACTTCAACTCCGGCACCGGCGGCGCGGATGATCCCACCGGCGCTGTCTGGCAACCCGCCAACGCGATCGCTCCGAAAGAGACAGCGGCGAAAGCGAGGCGTCGGTGAATACGGTACGAGAACATTGTCATCACTCCCTCGGATGCTTCATCTCAAAGTTGAGCTACGCATGACTTCAAAGAATCGCCTGCAGTCCCTTGTTGGCGATGACGTTCAACAGCTTGAGCGCCCGCCGCGTGCAGCGTGGCCAGGTCACCACGCAGGCGCTCAATGATCTTACCCACAGGCAACCTCCAACAGAACACCCCTTGCCAACGCCTTAGCCAGACCCGCAGCTTCAGACTCAGAAATACCCTGCCCACGAACTGCAAGGCTTTCCGAACAGTCGGCGGCCGCATCCAGATTGGATGCGGCCGCACCGTTGATGCGCCTTCCTGCGCCCTCTGCCGTCCGTCTTAGACTCACCGACAGCGGGCGCTCAGGTCGTCAGGCCAGATACACGGGCGTCGGCTCCCTTACCCGATACGGCTCATGGCTCGCCGGTCCGCCTTCGCCTTCCTCTCCATTGCCGTGTGGTCGAAGCGCCTCGATCAAGGGCCGCAGGTTCACGAGATCCAACTTGACTGTCGCCTCGTTAACCCAGTCCTCCAGCGCCTTCGCCACTTCCGCGTGCATCACCGCGTCATCGTCATCCGAGTACAGCAATACGTCGGACAAACAGTGAAGCGTTGCGCGGATCTGCATCAGCAGCGTTCTCACGTTCTCGACTGCTTCTTCCAGAGTGCGCGGCGGCGTTGGTGGGCTTGGCGGATCGCCGCCGCCGAGCGGCGCTGCGATCGGTGCCTCGGGAGTGGTCGTGGATTGATTGCGTCGTGAAATGCGTGGCATGGAAGTATCATCGCTAGTAGCCATGTCATCCTCCTGTTTAGGGTGATCTGGTCAGGCGTTCGGCGGTGGTGACACGCCGTCGAGCGCCGCCTTTGTGCATTGAACTCACTCGCTCCAAATGACTTCGGGGGCCGCTCGAAAATTACAGGATGGTTTCGGGCGGAAATCGGTGTGCCTGATCAGACACGGGACCGATCGTATCTCAGCACATCGTTACTGTATATAATCACATAACGCACTCTTGAAAGATTTTTTTCCTCCGTTCCGCGCGCTTCCCGCGCATGGCGAGTCCGCGGGATGACGCGTGAGTAGTGGCCGCGGCGCGACCTCGCGTGTTCAACTCTTTCCTCTGGCCCGTCTGCGTAGCGAACTTGCGCGCGCAGTTGGAGTGTCCGGTGTACGTACTCGTAGTGACGGCTAACGATGCCGTAGCGAAATGGGCCGCGCAGCCCATCGACATGGGTGGTGGCAATCTGTTTCCGCTGGTCATCGGCCCCTCGGACGTGCCTGAAGTCGTCGATGACGATCACGCACAAGCCAATCCAGAGCTTGCTGTGCTCTCGGCCGTATTGCGTGGCCAGGATGAAGACATCACCAAAGCAGCCCGCATCGCCGCAGTCGCGCTGCACGCTTGTGCCAGTCTCGACACGGAGCGGGCACAATTGTATTTTGACCTGATCCATCGATCACTCAGCGAAGCCGCCCGCCGTGAGTTAAGTGACATGCTGCCACCGAACTATGAATATCAAAGTGAATTCGCCCGGAAGTATTACGGCCAGGGAAAGACGGAAGGTCGGGCCGAGGGGCGTCGCGAGACACTGATCGATCTCATCACCAAACAACTCGGCCTGCGCTTCGGTCCGCTCGATAGTGTTCATCTCTCGCGGATCAACGCCGCCACGAGCGCCGAATTGGAGAAAGTCGCCGAACAGTTGCTGGCCGCACCCACACTCGATGCGGCACTAGCTGTTGTCGCTAGCCCCCAGATCAGCACGGCCAGATGACTGACATACGATCAGCCGACCGAGCCAGCAAGAGAGGAGCCAAGAATCGTTGAACAGCTGAAGATTGCTGGAACACGACTGCGCAGCCGGTACCACCAAGAACAGATTCTATTTTCGTGACGAGGTAAAAAAGTGATCTGGAGATCGATCGCACGCGCCTGCCGGCTCTGCCCCGCAGCCGGCTCATCATCAGCAACGTGCGATTGACGGCCTGGCGACGCCTCAAGCACTCAGCCGCTTGGGAAAGGCCCCAATGCTCGCCACGTTCCTCGCCACCTCGGCAATCGACACCGGCTGCCCATTGGACGGCAATCCCGTCGCGTCGAGCAACCCCTTCTCCGCCAGCCACTTCTTGTTGAACAGCCGCGACTGATACTTCGCGCCGTTGTCGCAAAGAATGGTGACGATGGTGTGGCCGGGGCCAAGTTGCTTGGCGATCTGCACGGCCGCGGCGACGTTCACGCCGCTGGTGCTGCCGAGGAACAAGCCCTCGTCGCGCAGCAACTGATACACGGTGCGAACGCAATCGATATCAGTGATGTGCAGCGCGTCGTCGATGGGCGAGCCTTCGAGGTTCGCGGTGACGCGACCAATGCCGATGCCCTCGGTGATCGACCCCGGGCCGGTGGCCTTCAGCTCACCGTTGCGAATCCAGTGGTACAGCGAGCTGCCCTGAGGATCGGCCAGTACGGTACGCACTTTCGGATTCTGTTTCTTCAAGTAACGCGAGATGCCACCCAGCGTGCCGCCCGTGCCGGTGGCTGCAACGAATGCATCGATCTTGCCGTCGGTCTGCTGCCAGATCTCCGGGCCAGTGGTCTTCTCGTGCGCATCGCGGTTGGCGGTGTTGTCGAACTGGTTGCCCCACACCGCGCCCGGAATCTCACCAGCCAGGCGGCCAGCGATCTTCTGGTAATGATTCGGATCGCTGTACGGCACGGTCTTCACGCGCAGCACTTCAGCGCCGAGCGTTTCGATCATTTGATACTTCTCGGCAGACTGGTTGTCCGGCATCACAATGATGCAACGATAGCCACGAGCATTGCAGACGTGAGCGAAGCCAATGCCGGTATTGCCAGCCGTGCCTTCGACCAACGTGCCGCCCGGCTTCAGCTGGCCGCTGCGCTCGGCCACTTCGATGATGCCGCGCGCGGCGCGATCTTTCACCGAGCCACCGGGATTCATGAACTCGGCCTTGCCTAGGATCTCGCAGCCAGTGAGCTCGCTGAAACGGTTCAGGCGGATCAGCGGCGTGTTGCCGATGGCATCGGCGAAACCGCGGCGAATCAGACTGGGGCGTACATTGTCGTTTGCGCTGTTCATGCGGACAGCCTTCCTTCTTCAGCGGATGCTACGTCGACGGAGCGTGCGTTGAACCAATGCAGAGCGTCATGCAGGCGAGCCACGTCGCCCACGATCAGCAATGCCGGCGACTCCACACGAGCTTCGGCGGCCTTATGAACCAGATCGGCGAGCATGGCAGTAACGACACGCTGCGTTGGACGCGTGCCCTGCTCGACGATTGCGGCGGCCCGCGTTTCCGGCGCGCCATGCTCGCGCAAGCGAGCAACGATGTTCTCGAGTTGGTTCAGGCCCATATAGAACACCACGGTGTGACCAGGACGCGACAGCGCGCTCCAGTCGACATTGTCTGCCTCGCCCTTGCAGTGACCTGTAACAAACGTCAGTGCTTGAGCATAGTCACGATGCGTGAGCGGGATGCCTGCATACGCGGCGCAACCTGCCGCGGCGGTCACGCCCGGCACGACTTCGAATCGAATACCCTCGGCGGCCAGCGCTTCCAACTCTTCGCCACCGCGGCCGAAGATGAAAGGATCGCCGCCTTTCAGCCGACACACGCGCTTGCCTGCTTTGGCGAGTTTCACCAGCAGCGCGTTGGTGTCTTCTTGAGAGACGTGATGCGAGCCCGCCGCCTTGCCGACATAGATGCGCTCGGCATCGCGACGCGCGAGATCGAGCACTTCGGCGGACACCAGCCGGTCGTAAAGAACCACATCGGCGTTTTGTAATGCTCGCAGTGCGCGCAACGTCAGCAGGCCGGGATCGCCGGGGCCCGCGCCGACCAAGGTCACTTCGCCCGCGAACTTCGACTGCTTGGCGAAGCGAGTGAGCGAGGTACCGATGCGATCCAGAATGCCCTGCCCTGCCGCGTCCTCGCGTCCGGACAGCACATCCGCGGCAATCGAGCCGTCAAAGAAATTTTCCCAGAAGCGCCGCCGCGTACCCGGGTGCTCGAGTTTGGCCTTCACGGAGGCACGCAGCTTGCCGGCGAGCTTGGCGAGATCGCCCAGCCGCTGCGGCAGGAAAGACTCCAGCTTTTCCCGCAACCGGCGGGTCAGAACGGGCGCATCGCCGCTGCTGCCCACCGCGACCACCACCGGCGAGCGATCGACGATGGCGGGCATGATGAAGCGCGACAGCTCGCGGTCGTCGACAACGTTCACGGGGATATTCCGGCGCTCGGCCTGATGCGCCACCCACGCGTTGACCGATTGCTTGTCGGTCGCCGCAATCGCCAGCCGCATGCCGTCCAGCAGCTCGGGCTGGAATTCGCCAGGAACGTGGTCGATGACGCCGTCCGCGGCCTTCTGCGCCAGCGACTCGATCAACTCGGGAGAGACGACGGTGACCTTCGCCTGCGTGCGCAGGAGCAGGTCGATCTTGCGAGCGGCCACTTCCCCGCCGCCGACGACCAGCACCGGTTCGTTCGCGAGCCGCAGAAAGATCGGAAAGTAATCCATTGGCGTGCGTCGTCCTGCGACGCGCTGGCGTCGCTTTACTGGCCGGCCGCGCGGCGCGGCTCGACCTTCAGCGGAATAACCCGGCGGCGCGGCTGCAGGCCGCACTCGCGAGACTCGGGATTCTCCCACCACCACCGGCCCGAGCGCGGGTCGGCACCGGGCTCCACTGCCCGGGTGCACGGCGCGCAGCCGATGCTGGGATAGCCTTTGTCATGCAGGGCGTTGTAATGGAGGTTCCGAGCCTTGATATACGCCCACACGTCGGCTTCGGTCCACTCCAGCATGGGGCTGATCTTCCACAAGCCGTAGCGCTCGTCCCAGGAGATCGGCTCGCCCAAGGCGCGCTCCGCCGATTGCTCGCGGCGCACGCCCGTCACCCACGCCTTGCGGCCGGCGATGGCGCGCTTGAAGGGCTCGATCTTACGGATGCCGCAGCAGGACTGCCGCTCGTCGGTCCCGAGGTAGAACCCGTTGATACCATTGTCGCGGATGTACTGCTCGATGGCCTCGGCTTGCGGCACGAACACCTGAATGCGGCGCTGGTAGCGGCGCTCCAGGCGGTCCAGCAGCGCCAGGGTCTCGTCGTGCAGGCGGCCGGTGTCGAGCGTGAATATCTCGATTTCCGGCGTGTAGGTGCAGATGATATCGGTCAATACCATCGCCTCGGCGCCCAGGCTGTTGGAGTAGACCACGTCGTGGTGCTCGCGAAGGGCCTGCTCCAGCAGGGCGCGAGAGCCCTCGATGAGGGCTTGCAGACGTGGCGACAGTAGCTCGGTCATGGTCATTCTGGTCCTTATTCCGAGCTGGCACTGTAGCTAACCCCCTTATAACCAGGGAAAGACTGGTTTGTTCTGTCATGATGCGGGCCCGTTATGACTTTGGAGCCGCGGCCCGCTATAGTTAAGTTCATGAAACTACAACAATTACGGTACCTTGCTGCCATCGTTGAGAACGATCTGAACATCACCGCGGCGGCGGAGCGCCTGCATACCTCCCAGCCGGGGGTCAGCAAACAGCTGAAACAGCTCGAGGACGAGCTCGGATTCCCCATCTTTTTGCGCCAGGGGCGAACCTTGACGCGCGTCACACCCGCCGGCAAACGGGTCATCGAGCGAGCACAGAAGATCCTCAAGGAAGTCCAGAGCATCAAGCGCCTGGCCGAGGAGCAGAAGGGCGACGGGAAGGGCCAGCTCTCCATCGGCACCACCCACACCCAGGCGCGGTATGTGCTGCCCCAGGTGATCCGGCGCTTCCGCGAGCGCTATCCGGACGTGGAGCTGCATCTCCACCAGGGCACCGCCGAGCAGATCGCCGATATGGCCACGCGGGATCGCATCGATTTCGCCATCAACACCGGCTCGAACGAGTTGTTCACCAACCTGGTGCTGCTGCCCTGCTATCGCTGGCATCGCCGCATCGTCGTGCCGCAGGGACATCCGCTCGCGCAGGAAGGCAAACCGACCATCGAGACCCTGGGCAAGTACCCCATCGTCACCTATGTGTTCGGGTTCTCGGGACCCTCGTCGCTGCAGCAGATCTTTGCGCGTCATGGCATCACGCCGCACGTGGCCCTCACGGCTCGCGATGCCGACGTGATCAAAACCTACGTGCGGTTGGGGATGGGTGTCGGTATCGTAGCGAGCATGGCGGTGGACCCGCGCGAAGATTCGGACCTGGTGTCCATCGACGCGTCGCACCTGTTCCCCGCGCACACGACCTGGGCGGGCTTTCATCAAGGCGCCCTGCTGCGCAGTTATATGTATGACTTCCTGCAATTGCTAGCACCGCACCTGACGCGCCGGCTGATCGATCGGGCTGGCAACGCGGCCACGCCCACCGATGTGGAAGCGCTGTTCTCTGATGTCGAGTTGCCGGTGTATCGCTGAGCCGGCTCATTTATTCACTGTGACAGGACTCTGCCAGCCGTCGCGGGATCGACGGCGTTTCAGATAAGGACGTTCGCGCCCCTATGTCAGCCGAAATGGAAGAAAGACCCAAAGCCCGCTCGTTGAAACCGCTGCGCGAGCTGTGGCCGTACCTGCGCCGTTACGTCGGCATCCTGTCGCTCGCCATGATCGCGCTGCTGGTGGCGGCGGCGGCGATGCTGATCATCCCGATGGCCTTTCGCGATCTGATCGATCGCGGCATGGCGGCGCAGGACGCCGAGACCATCAACACGTACTTCGTGGCTTTTCTGGGGGCAGCCGCGCTGTTCGGCACGTTCGCCGCTCTGCGGCTTTACTTCGTCACGTGGCTGGGCGAGCGAGTCGTCGCCGATCTGCGTGCGGATGTATATGCGCGCGTAGTGCGGATGGATCCGACGTTCTTCGAAATCACGCGCGTCGGCGAAGTGCTGTCGCGGCTGACAACGGACACGACGCTGGTCCAGGGCATCGCCGGCGTCAATCTCTCGATGACGTTGCGCTCGGCCATTCAGATGGTCGGTGCGATGGTGTTGATGATCATCACCAGTCCCTCGCTCGCCGGCATGATCGTGGTGCTCATTCCGTTCGTGGTGGTGCCGATCATTGCTATCGGGCGCAAGCTGCGCACACTGTCGCGCGAATCGCAGGACAAGGTCGCCGATACCAGCAGCCTGGCGGGCGAGACGCTGAACGCCATTCAGACGGTGCAGGCATTCACGCTCGAAGGACTGCACACCAAGCGCTATGCCGAGGCGGTTGAAGCGTCGTTCCGCGCGGCCGTTCGGCGCACCAAGGTCAGTTCCGCCATGTCGGCCATCGGCACGATGACCATCTTCGGCGCCATCACGTTCGTGCTGTGGCAAGGCGCGCACCGGGTGCTCGATGGGCAGATGACCGCCGGCGAGCTGAGCCAGTTCCTGATCTATGCCATGTATGTCGCGGTCAGCGCGCTGACGCTGAGCGAAATGTGGGGCGAAGTGCAGCGCGCCGCCGGCGCGATGGAGCGCCTGGTCGAGTTGAAGGTTGCCACACCGAACATCGTCGCTCCGCCGAAGCCGCAGAAGCTGCCCACGCCGCCCGTCGGGCGCATCACGTTCGAGCACATCTCGTTTCGCTATCCATCGCGGCCTGAATCATTGGCGCTGGATGACCTGTCGCTGGCCATCGAGCAGGGTGAAACCGTCGCGTTCGTTGGCCCCTCGGGCGCGGGCAAGAGCACGACGTTTCAGCTGCTGCTGCGCTTCTACGACCCGGAGTCCGGACGCATCACCATCGACGGCGTCGACATCTCGAAGGCACGGCCGGAAGACGTTCGCGCGCGCATCGGCCTGGTTCCGCAGGAAACCGTGCTGTTCGGCACGACCGCGCGAGAGAATATTCGCTATGGCCGCCCCGGCGCTTCCGACGCCGACATCGAAGCCGCTGCCCGCGCCGCCGGTGCCGATGAGTTCATTCGAGAGCTGCCACAAGGCTACGACACGTTCCTCGGCGAAAAAGGCACACGACTGTCCGGCGGCCAACGCCAGCGCATCGCCATCGCTCGCGCCTTGCTGAAAGATCCGCCGATCCTGCTGCTCGACGAAGCCACCAGCTCGCTCGATGCCGAGAGCGAGCGTTACATCCAGGAGGCTCTGGAACGCCTCATGGAACATCGCACGACGCTGATCATTGCGCACCGCCTCGCCACCATCCTGAAAGCCGACCGCATCGTCGTCCTCGACCACGGCCGCATCGTCGACATCGGCACTCACGCCGAGCTGCTCCAGAGCAACGAGCTCTACGCCCGCCTCGCCGCCCTGCAATTCGCCGACCTCAGCGGCAGCTCACCCGCCGGCCAGGACGACCTTGCGCGCTTTCAGGCGGGATAGCGGTTAGTGGTTGGCGGTTAGTGGTTGGAACGCTGCCAAACGCCTCCCTTCTACACTAACCACTAACCACCAACCGCCAACCGCTGGCAGCTCAACGATCCAGCAGCGGTTTGATCAGATCGAGCGGTAGCGGGAAGACCAGCGTCGTGGTGCGATCGTTGGCAACGTCGGTCAGGGTCTGAAGGTAGCGCAGCTGCATGGCGCGAGGTTCGGCGCTGAGCGCTTGGGCGGCTTCCACGAGCATGGCCGAGGCTTGTTTCTCGCCTTCGGCGTGGATGACCTTGGCGCGGCGGGTCCGTTCGGCTTCGGCTTGCTTGGCCATGGCGCGGATCATGGTCTCGTCCAGGTCGACGTGCTTGATTTCGACGTTGCCGACTTTGATGCCCCAGGCGTCGGTGGCGTGATCCAGGATCTGCTGGATGTCGATGTTCAACTTCTCCCGCTGGCCGAGCATTTCATCGAGCTCGTGCTGGCCGAGCACCGAGCGCAGCGTGGTCTGCGCCAGCTGGCTGGTAGCCTCGAATGGATTGGCCACCTGGATCACGGCGCGCGCCGGATCGACGATGCGGAAGTACACCACCGCGTTCACTTTCACCGAAACGTTGTCGCGGGAAATGACATCCTGGGTGGGCACGTCCAGCACGATGACGCGTAGATCCATTTTGGCCATCTGCTGCACGAAAGGAATGACGAGGATGAGGCCCGGCCCGCGCGTGGCAGTGTAACGGCCCAGGGTGAAGATCACGCCGCGCTCGTATTCCTTCAGAATACGAATCGAGCTGAAGATCAAGAACAGCACTATGGCCGCGGGGACGATCAGATACATGGTGCGCTCCTCGTGACAGGGAAGAAAATCTATTCGCGCGGCACGACCTCGAGCGTCAGCCCATCGACCCGCACAACCTGCAGCCGCTGACCTTTCTTGACCGGCGCGCGCGCCACCGCCTGCCAGATCTCACCACGAATGGTAACGTGGCCGGTGGTATCGAAATCCTCCATGGCTACCGCGGTTTCGTGCAGCATCTGCTCGACGCCGCTCGTCACGGGCGCCTTTCTGGCTCGCATGAACAGGGTGACAGTCAGCAGCATGATGATGGCTGCGCCGAACGCAGCACCGCCGATCAGGCCGCGCGCAATCTGGAAACCCGGCACGCCCGTGTCGAATAGCAGGATGGAGCCGATCACGAAAGAAACGATGCCACCGATTCCGAGCACGCCGACGCTCGGCGAGAACGCCTCGCCCACGATCAATGCGATGCCCAGCGCGATCAGCGCGAGCCCTGCATAGTTCACGTCGAGAATCTGAAATGCATACAAGGCCAGCAATAAGCTCACCGCGCCGACGACGCCGGGCAGGACGGCACCCGGGTTGTATCCTTCGAGCAGCAGTCCATAGATTCCCGCGAGCATCAGCAGGTACGCGACATTCGGATTGGTCAGCACGCTGAGCAGCTTGACGCGCCAGTCGGCCTCGAAGTCTTCGATCACCAAGCCTTCGGTCTTCAGCTGAACGGTGCCGAATTGAGTGCGCACCTCGCGGCCATCGATCTGCCGCAGCAGATCGGGCAAGTCGGCGGCCACGACATCGATGATCTTTTGTTCCAGCGCCGCGCTGGCCGTGAGGCTGACAGCCTTGCGCACGGCTTCTTCGGCCCAATCGGCGTTTCTGCCGCGCAGCTCGGCCAAGCCGCGAATGAAGGAGACGGCATCGTTGATGGCTTTGCGCTCGGTCGCCGTCCCCGGCGCGACGTTTTCGTCTTCCTGCTTGCCCTCTTCCTGCTTGCCGTCCTTCTGCTTGTCATCTGCAGGCTTGTCCTTCGCCGGCTTGTCCTTGGCATCGGGCGGACTCGAACCTCCGCCGCCGATCTGAACCGGCGTCGCGGCCCCGATGCTGGTCGCTGGCGCCATCGCCGCGATGTGACTCGCATAAAGCAGATAGGTACCGGCACTCGCCGCGCGTGCGCCGGAAGGGGCGACGTAAATCGCCACGGGAACGGGGGATGCAAGGATGGCCTGGATCATTTCGCGCATCGCCGTGTCCAGGCCGCCGGGCGTATCCATTTCGATCACGACCAGCTGCGCATTGCGCTCCCGAGCACGCTCCAGGCCTCGAAGCAGGAAGCCGCTCGTCGCCGGGCCGATCGCGTCGCGGATTTCGAGCCGCACCAGCAGATTGCTGGGAGCTTCGGGTTGCCCTTCTCGCGCGGCTTTCTCCTGCGCGGCCCAAGCGGCCGACGTGCACGCAGCAGACATGAACAGCAGACATGCGAGCAACGCTGCCTTCATGGGAGAACTGCCCAGATTCTGCCGTAGAGCCATCTGCCGCTCCGCTCGTGGATCACACGCGCCGCACGCCCATTGCAGTAGAAATCACCGCAAACAGCAAGGGTTGCAAGCACAGCGCGCGCAACAGCGGCTGGGTTCCCGGCACGGAACAATAGTTCCAGACCGGCCGGCCGCTAGAGGGCCGGCGTCCGTGGTGGACAGATCAGGGGGAGGTTATTCGGAAGGTTCGGCTCGAGACCGTCGCGCCTCAGACTGCGCGACGCTGAACGTGGACGCCGGCAGCATCGACGGCGCCCTGATACGCCACCGAGAAGTCATCGAATGCAGTGAGCGCCACGTCGAGATCGGCGCCTTCCGGCAGCTCGAAAGCATCGAAGCCACAACGCGCCATGTAGAACAGCTGATCGCGCTGAATCTTGCCCACCGCTCGCAACTCGCCGGTGAACTTGTAACGCGTACGAAGCAGGGCCGCCTGGCTGTAACCCCGCCCTTCCGGCAAGCCACTGAATTCAATCGCGACCAGCCCGACGCGCGTGAAGTCGTTCTTCAGCTCGGCGACCGGATCGGTCGGCCCAAGGCGCACGCCCAGCCGGCCATCCCACAGCCACCATTGCTCACGCTCGGTCTTCCAGCGGGCGAACGGCAGGATCAGCGCCCGCTCGCGGCCGACTGGATCTTCGTCGGCGTAGCGCCAATCGTCGATGATGACTTCACGCTGCTTGATGAGACGGCGCATAAACCCTGGCCTTGAACGGAGCGATGCCGATGCGGCGGACGGTGTCGAGGAAACGTTCCTCTTCCAACCGCTGCTCGACGTAAACATCGAGAATGCGTTCGATCGTCTCGGCGACGTCGTTGTGGGCCACGCTGGGGCCGATCACCTGGCCGAGCGATGCGTCCTGACCGCCGGTGGAGCCGCCGAGGGTGATCTGGTACCACTCCTCGCCGTTCTTATCGACGCCCAGCACACCGATGTGGCCGACGGAATGATGGCCGCAGCCATTCATGCAACCCGACATCTTCAACTGGATCTCGCCCAGGTCGTACAGATAGTCGATGTCGTCGAAACGCTCGTTGATCTGCCTGGCCAGCGGGATCGAGCGGGCATTGGCCAGCGCGCAGAAATCGCCGCCCGGGCAGCAGATCATGTCGGTCAGCGTGCCGATGTTCGGCGTCGCCAGATCCAACGGCTTCAGCGCCTGCCACAGCGCAAACAGGTCGCTTTGCTTCACGTGCGCGAACAGCACGTTCTGATCGTGCGTCGAGCGCACCTCACCCAGCGAATACTGATCGGCGAGATCGGCAACGCGATCCAGCTCGTCCGCGGTAATGTCGCCCGGCGGACGCGTCGGCGACTTCAATGAAATGAACGCGGCACGGTAACCCGGCACCTTGTGCTTGCGGGTGTTGTACTGATACCAGCGGCGGAACTCTTCCGGCTTGCCGGACACCACGTCCTGGTCCTGCAGCGTTTCGTAATTCTTCGGCGCAAAGAACGCCTTGATGCGCTCGAAACCCGCAGCGTCGAACTGCGGTGCCGTGTCCTTCGCGGCCGCGAATTCTTCTT
This sequence comes from Steroidobacter sp., assembly GCF_036406195.1. Lineage (GTDB taxonomy): Bacteria > Pseudomonadota > Gammaproteobacteria > Steroidobacterales > Steroidobacteraceae > Steroidobacter. Next base: position 14,191 of record NZ_DASWVW010000019.1, on the reverse strand, counting down.
CGACCAGCTCGCGGAACTTGGCCGGAGTGATCGCCTTCACCAGGATCTTGATACGCGCCTTGTGAATGTTGTCACGCCGGCCTTCCAGGTTGTACACGCGCAAGATCGCTTCGAGATACGCGAGCAGATCCTGCTTCGGCAGGAACTGGCGAATCACATGGCCAATCATCGGCGCACGGCCCAGGCCGCCACCCACCAGCACTTCGAAGCCGACTTCGCCTGCGGCGTTCTTCACCAGGTGCAGTCCGACATCATGCACGCGCGAAGCGGCACGATCCTGCGGTGAACCGGTGATCGCGATCTTGAACTTGCGCGGCAGATACGAAAACTCGGGATGCAGCGTCGCCCACTGGCGAACGTATTCGCACCAGGGACGCGGATCTTCGAGCTCATCCGCCGCCACCCCGGCGAGGTGATCGGCGGTCACGTTACGAATGCAGTTGCCGCTGGTCTGAATGCCATGCAACTGCACGCTGGCAAGCAGCGCCAGGATGTCGGGCACCAGCTCCAGCTTCGGCCAGTTGAACTGCATGTTCTGGCGAGTCGAGAAATGGCCATAGCCCTTGTCGTACTCGCGCGCGACGCGGGCAAGCATGCGAACCTGCTGGGTGCGCAGCAGGCCGTAGGGGATCGAAATGCGCAGCATCGGCGCATGCTTCTGGATGTACAGGCCGTTGCGCAGGCGCAGCGACTTGAAATCCTCATCGGACAACTGGCCCGCGAGAAAACGCCGCGTCTGGTCCCGATACTGGGCGACGCGCTGGTCCACCAGCGTTTGGTCGATCTGGTCGTACTGATACATGGTGCGGGACTGTAAGCCGCCCCGGCCAAAGCAGAAATTCGCTTTGGATATGAACAGATGACGGTTAGAAAGGGGTCACGCGGATCAACGACTTAGGGCGCTTCGGCAGCACTCCGGGACGCACCGAAACAGGGCGCTTCAGCTGCCCTGGTCGGTTCTTGGGACGCGCCGGACCAGCCCCTCCTGGGCCGTCGATGCCACCAGCCGCCCATCGCGGCTGAACAAGCTGCCCCGGGCGAAGCCTCGAGCCCCCGACGCCGTGGGACTATCGTTGACGTACAGCAGCCACTCATCCGCCCGCGCCGGACGGTGAAACCACATTGCGTGGTCGATGCTGGCCATCTGCAAGCGTTCACGCTCCTTGCTCATGCGGGCATCCATGCTGGCCGGACCGAGCAGGAAGTAGTCCGAGGTATAGGCCAGCAGGCAGTGATGCAGGACCGGATCGTCGGGCAGTCGACCTTTGAGCCGGACCCAGATCTTGACGCGCGGCTCGCGCGGAATCTCGGCGAGAGGATCGGGCAACTCGGCGGGCCTGAAATCGAACGGATGAGGATGATCGCGAAACGGCCGTGGCCGATCCGGCGCCTTGCGTTTCAACTCGGCCATCGCCGTGACCAGGTCGGGCAGCGACTCGGGATCGGGCACCTGCGGCATCTCGCCCTGCCGGTCGAGCGCCGGCTCTTCCGCCTGGAACGATGCCGACATGTGAAATATCTGCTCGCCATGCTGAATGGCCACCACGCGGCGGGAGGAAAAACTCTTGCCGTCGCGACTGCGGTCCACTTCATACACGATCGGATGATCGGGATCGCCGGCACGCAGGAAATACGCATGCAACGAATGCACCGGCCGATCTTCCACCGTCGCATACGCCGCGGCCAGCGCCTGCCCGAGCACTTGCCCGCCGAACACGCGGCGCACGCCAGGATCGCGGGATTCGCCTCGGAACAAATCGACTTCCAGGCGTTCGAGCTTCAGTACCTGGAGCAGGTCGGCAAGCAGCGGATCCACGTCATTGCTCTCCGGCGACACCCAGCCGCTTTTGCATGATGGGACTGGTGGTCGTGTATTGCAGCGGAATCTTCTTGGCCGGATTGAGATGCGCGGCCACCGCGAACGCGGCCAGTGCCGCTTCGTGAAAGCCCGACAGAATCAGCTTCTTCTTGCCGGGATAGGTATTGATGTCGCCGACCGCGAAAATGCCCGGGATGCTGGTTTGGAACTTCTCCGTATCGACCTGGATGGCGCGCTTGTCCAGCGCCAGGCCCCATTCGGCAATCGGCCCGAGCTTCGGATGCAAGCCGAAGAACACGAGCGCGCGATCCGCCAGCAGATCTTCGATCTCGCCATCGTTCCTTTTCACGCGCACGCCCTTGAACTCGCCGCCCTCGGTGATGAGCGACTGCGCGATTGCTTCCACATAGCGCATGCTTCCGGAGCTGACGAGATCGCGCATCTTCGCAACCGATGCAGGCGCTGCACGAAATTCCGCACGTCGATGCACCAGCGTCAAACTGCGGGCCTTGCCAACCAGCTCCAAGGTCCAATCCAGCGCCGAATCGCCGCCACCGAAAATCAACAAATCCTTGCCCGTGAGCTCGGCCGCGTTTTTCACCTTGTAATGAATGCTCGTGCCCTCGAACGCTTCGACGCCTTCGCAGCCGAGCCGGCGCGGCTGGAACGAGCCGAGACCGCCGGCAATGATCACCGCCCTGGCGTGAAAGCGCGTATCCAGCGACGTGCGCAATAGAAACGTCTGGTCGGGCAACACCTTCAACTCGGTGACTTCCTGCCCAAGATGAAACTGCGCGTTGAACGGCTTGGCCTGTTGCAACAGCCGGTCGACCAGTTCCTGCGCGCCGCAGACCGGCAAGGCGGGAATGTCGTAGATGGGCTTTTCCGGGTACAGCTCGCTGCACTGACCGCCGGGATGCTGAAGCGAGTCGACGATGTGGGCACGGATCCCCAGCAGGCCCAGCTCGAAAATCTGGAACAGCCCGCACGGGCCCGCCCCGACGATGACCACGTCCGCCTGAATCGCGCCGTCGACACCGGCGACTGTCGAGCTATCACTCACATTGGTGCTCAAAGCTGCTTCCTCTCGAGTGTCGGCATGATGGCGCCAATTCTACACAAGCGCCGGTCGTGTCAGGGGCGGTCAGCGGCGACCCATTCCCCGCTGGACCGCGAACAGCGCAGCTTGCGTGCGATCTTCGAGTTTGAGCTTGGCGAGAATCGTGCTGACGTAACCCTTTACCGTTCCTTCGGTGAGATGCAGCTCGTCGCCGATCTGGCGATTGCTCATGCCGTGCGCAATCAGTTCGAGCACGCTGCGCTCCCGCTGTGTGAGCAGCGCCAGAGGATCGGCCTGGCGATTGCGCAGTTGCTCGACGAGCGATCGTTGCGCGAGGGGATGCAGCCACGTCTGGCCGCCAGCGACAGTACGCAGCGCGGTGACGAAATCGGATTTGGTCACATCTTTGAGAATGTAACCGGCGGCGCCGGCCGCCATGATCTCGCGCACTTGCCCATCTTCGGCGTAACTGGTGAGCGCGATGACCTTCACGGAGGGCGAAGTCGCGCGGATCACGCGAATGGCATCGCTTGCCGCCATGCCGGGCATCTTCAAATCCATGAGCACGATATCGGGTTGAAAGCGGCGGACCGCTTCGCACGCTTCGTCACCGTTGCTGGCCTCGCCGACGATGACGAATTCCTCGCCATCGTCGAGCAGTGCGCGCAGCCCTTCGCGAACGATGCCGTGATCGTCGACCAGCAGCAGCTTGATGGTCTGCGTCGAGGCCGTCATGGTGTCATGGCCAGCAGCGGAATACGAATGCATACGGTGGTCCCTCGTCCAGGCTGCGATTGAACCTCACAGACGCCGCCGAGCGCGGCGGCGCGCTCGCTCATGGTCTGCAGACCGATTCCTTGCTCGGGGGAATCATTGATGACTTCGGCACGTGCCGCCACATCGAAGCCGCGGCCGTTGTCTTGAATGCTCAGCATCAACACGTCGTCCTTGACTGCGGCGCTCACATCGAGCCTGCCCGCCCCGGAATGACGGATGGCATTCGACAACGCCTCGCGGCAGATCAGATACAACCGCTCCTCCAGCGAGGGCGATTGCGGCCGGTAAGCGGCGAAATCCAGCCGAATGCTCGGCGTCTGCGGCGCCAGGATGAAGGCGAAACGTTGCAACGCCGCGGCCAGCCCCATCTTTTTCACGTCTCCGACACCGGCATTGTCGGCGGAATTCAGCCCTACATCGCCCGTCGAATCGGGTCGCAGCTCGCGCAACAGTGCCCGCATTTCAGCAAACGCCAGCCGCGCCAGCTCTTCGATACGCCGCGCCCGACGCTCGCCTTCGGCCGGATCGCGGCGCCACGCCGGCACGATGGATTGCGACATCAAGCTGATCGAGGACAACGCCTGGCTGACCGCATCGTGCAGATCGCGCGCCAGCCGCTGCCGCTCGCGCATCACCGCGGCCTGGCGCGCCTCGCGCGACAAGCTGGTGTTCTTGATCGCGACCGCCAGGTGATCGGCAATGATCTGGATGCTGGCGACATCGTCTTCATCGAAGGGATTCAAGCCTTCGATATTGATGCAGCCGAACACCTCATCGCCCAGCACGATGGGCATGGCCAACTCGGTGCGCACATTGATCGGAATCGGTGGCGGCACGTATCGCGGGTCCTTGCGCACATCGTTGACGATCTGCGCGTTGCGCGTCAGAACGGCGCTGCCAGTCACACCCTTGGTGACAGGCATACGATGCGACAGGTCCATCACATTACCATAGTTGCCGGCGTGCCCGTCGAACAGCAGATACTCCTCGTCCTCGTCGCGATACAGCAGCGGGATGACGACATTCGGATAGCCGAGATGTTCGTGAATCACTTGCGCGGCGGTCGCGACCAGCTCGTTCGCTTCCAGGCCGGCGGTAATGACGCGAGCGATATGGGCGATCAGCGTCATGCGCTCGGTGCGACGTTTCTCGCGTTCGTAGCGCATCGCGTTCTGAATCGCGATGGCCGCGTGTCGTGCAAACAAACTCAATGTCTCCAGATCGGCGGTACCGAATTTTCGCGGCGGCGGCGCACCGATCCCGAACACACCGAGCAAGCCGCCGCCCGGGCCATGGATGGGCACGCCGATGACAGCGTTTTCCCGCAGCTCGGGCAATGAAATGCGCTCCAGCACGCCATACCGGTCGACGACCACGGGCCGGCCGTTGGCCAGCACCTTGCCGATCAAGCCCTCGCCCGGCTCGAACTCCAGCCCCAGCTCGGTCAGCGGCAACTGATGAACGGCCTCGACCTGCACCGTGTGCCGACGCGGCACATACAACCCAATTGCGCCGCTGTGCGCGCCCAGCAACTTGCAGGCGCGCGTAATGATGCTGGTCAGCAAGGGACGCAGTTCCAGCTCGCTGGCGATCTCCTCCAGAATGGTGTTGAAAGGCTCGCTCATCACGGGGACATCGCGGCCTTCGATTCTCAGTATTCCGGAGCTCACGGGAGGGCTGCAGCGCGTTGTTGATCAGCGAAGTATTCGCTGGGCGCAAGATTCGATCAAGCGCGTTCTGGCGGCACTGACTTTGGTCAGGAAACCGTGCCCCCCATTCGGCATCGCGCCCCATTCTGGATCGGCGGGGCCGGCCCGGCCGATGCAGCGGCGGGTGCAGCAGGGTGACGCGGCGGGCGCCGCATCGATCAGAGCTGTTTTTTGTTATTACAAGCCCAATTCGACAACCCCAGCCAAAGGAAAATTCCCCAACGCCCCAACCGGAATATGCTTACTTCCGGGAGCCCCACACCCGGGCGCAGATTCGGGCCGCGGGTGCAGCGCCGATCGTCGTCCGGCGCACTGAACACATCGGCCACCGGATAGGGCCGTCGCCGCACCTTCCGCGTAACGCTCGCTCGTGCGCACGGGCGAGTTCCAACAACACGCCGGGAGATATAAATAATGACTGCGACGACGATCAACAGTTTTCCATCGATGCACAATTGGAGATCGCCCCGCGGCTGGGCGCTGGCGATCATCGTGCTCCTGCACGTGGGGTTCTTCTGGACGCTGAGCAGCGGCCTGACGCCGCAGATGATAAAACAGTTCATCTCTGAGCCGCCGGTGTTCATCCCGATACCCGAGCAACCCACGCCGCCCAAGCAGGTGGAGATCAAGGATGTGGACATCGAGCCGATGCCAATCCCGACTTCCGTGCGACCGGAGATCCCCATCCCGAACGACACTTTCAACGAGCGGACGACCATCATTGCGCCCGAGCCCACAGCGCCGAATGACTTCGGCGCGGGGGATGTGGTCGAACCCGCACCACCCATTCGCATCGTCGAGCCACGAATCGATGCGCGGCGCGGATTGAGTCAGCCGCTGTACCCGCCGCAAATGATTCGCGAGGGCGCCGAGGGGACGGTACTGCTGTCGATCTATGTCCTCGCGGACGGCCGCGTCGGCGAAGTGAAGCTGGATCGCTCCAGCGGCCACACGAAACTGGACGAGTCCGCAATGCGCGAGGCGCGGCGCTGGCGTTTCGTGCCGGGCACCAGCGACGGCCAGCCGACGGCGATGTGGAAACAGGTACCGGTCACCTTTCGTCTGAACACGCGGATGTAGTGTGAATAGCAGTGCCGGCTGCATGCCGGCACTGCGCATCAGCGGCGGCGGTCGCGCGCGATCGCCGCAATCGCCAGGCCAGCAGCGAACGCGGCGTACACCGCCATCATGCCCTTCGGACTGACATGCTTTTCGAAGCCAGGGCGCAATCGCCTCGGCGTCAGGTGATAATCCACGACATAGGCGGTCGCGGTGCTGACCGCCGCTTCAGCACAGTGTTGTAACACCGGCTTGTTGCGACGGCTGCCTCCGAACACAGTTTCGTGCAGGAGTGCCCAAAAAATGGACGTGGCATGATGAATCGCATACCCCGCGGCGGTGTGCCGCAGAGTTGCTTCGCGAGTATAGGCTTCGTGCTCGCCCCACAACCATTGACTGGGACCATTCAGACCGCCTGCCACGCTGCCCTCATGCAAGGCGCTGCAGGTCATCAAGGCTGCGGCCGAAGTCACGCTGGCCGCGCTTCCCAACACGAGAGCATCGCTCGCGACGCGCTTCGCCATGGAACCTGGCCGCCTGCGAAAGGTGGCGAAATGGCGGCGCATGCTGGAACGTTGCGGAACATTGCGAAACATCGTCAGTTCAACCTCGCAGGCGGCTCGCGAGTTCCCTCAACGATCCATCCATTAGTGACATGGTCATCCTGATCACCGGTGCGACCGGCTTCATCGGTCGCCGACTGGTCGCCACACTGCGCGAGTCCGGACATCGTGTCATCGCCGTCGTTCGGCATGCTGATGCGACCGAAGATGCCGTCAGCGGCGATTTTACCCGTGACCTCGATCCCGAGACATGGGTACCCAGACTCGCGGGCGTCGATGTTGTCATCAATGCTGTCGGCATCCTGCGGGAGCGCGGCCAGCAGACCTTTGAGAATATCCATACGCGCGCGCCGCAAGCATTGTTCTCGGCATGCGCGACGGCCGGCGTCAAGAAAGTGATTCAAATATCCGCGCTCGGCGCGGACCGGGGCAATACAGGCTATTTCACGAGCAAGCACGCGGCGGACGAACATCTCGCCACTTTGGATCTGTCCTGGACCATTGTGCAGCCCTCGCTGATCTTCGGCGCGGGCGGCGCCAGCGCCACCCTGTTCGCAGTGCTCGCCAGCCTGCCGGTCATTCCGCTGCCGGGTGGCGGGCGTCAGCGGGTTCAGCCGATTCACATCGACGATGCGGTTCGTGCCATCAAAGAAATCGTTGAAACCGATGTAATGCACCGGCGGCGCGTCGCGCTGGTCGGTCCCGAGCCAATGAGCCTGAGAGATCTCCTGCAAAGATTGCGCGCTCGGATGCAATTGCCCCGTGCAAGGTTTATAAGCATTCCCGCCGCGATGATGCGGGCGTCGGCCGCCATCGCCGAGCACTTGCCCGGTTCGCTGTTGGATCGAGAAACCCTGGCCATGCTCAATGCCGGCAACACTGCTTCACCCGAAGATACTCGCCGTCTGCTTGGCGAGCCGCCACGTGCACCGGAGCAACTGCTGACGGACGAGCAGCGTCACGGGCTGGTCAGAGAAGCTCAGCTTGCGTGGCTGCTGCCATTGCTGCGAATCAGTATCGCGCTGGTCTGGATCTGGACGGGCATCGTGTCGCTGGGCCTGTACCCGGTGGAGCAAAGCTACGCGCTGCTCGCTCGCGTTGGCATCGCTGGCGTACTCGCACCTGTGATGTTGTATGGCGCTGCCGTGCTGGACCTGCTCATCGGCATCGGCATATTGGTCTTGCGCCGCCGGCGCTGGCTGTGGCTGCTGCAGCTCGCGGTCATCGGCGGCTACTCGCTGATCATCACGTTCAAGCTGCCGGAGTTCTGGCTGCATCCGTATGGGCCGCTGAGCAAGAACCTGGTGATGCTGGCCGCGATCTACATGCTGTATACGCTGGAAGGGCGTCGATGGAATACCTCGTCGTAAAGTGGCTGCACATCCTGTCGTCGACGCTGCTGTTCGGCACGGGCCTCGGCTCGGCTTTTTACATGTTCTTTGCCAGTCTCACTCGCGACTCGCGTGTCATCGCCACGGTCGTGCGTTATGTCGTCATTGCGGACTATGCATTCACCACGCCCACCGTCATCCTGCAACCGCTCACGGGGTTCTATCTGATTCATCTCGCCGGCTTTCCGCTCACCAGCACCTGGATCGTGGTCTCGATCGCGTTGTATCTGCTGGCAGGTGCGTGCTGGCTGCCCGTGGTGTGGATGCAAATCAAAATGCGCGACATGGCCGCATCGGCGACGACCAATGGCACGGAACTGCCGCAGCGCTACTGGAGCTTCTTGAAGTGGTGGGTGGCGCTCGGCATCGTCGCCTTCTTCTCGCTGGTCGTGGTGTTCTATTTGATGGTCGCCAAGCCGGCCTGATGGCGCCGCGAGGGCTTGGCGCGATGCCGGCGCGTGCGCATCAGTTCCTCCAGGATCGGAATGCCGGCCAGCACCGCGAAACTGGCCAGCAGCAGCACACTCGGCAACGTTAGCGGTGACGCCAGCGACAGGATAGGCGCGTCGAACCCGGTTCCTATCTCGTCCCAATGCAATACGCCGAACATCGCGACAGCCACCAGCGGCAGCACATTCATGAATCCATGGATATGTTGTTCGAGCGGCGATATGTAGCGGCGGCCGTCAGTGTAGGAAACATCCATATGTGCCAGCACTGAGTGCGCCGATACCATGGCGACCATGACCCCGAAGGTCATTGCATTCATTTCAAGCAACATCGCGACAGCCAACGCAACGAGCAAGACCAGCAATTGCAGCACGTGATACCACGATTCGTGGCTGCCCGAGCTGTGCTCGATGTCGGTGACACGATGGCACAGGTAGTCGCCCGCGCCTGCCAGCAACCACAGCGGATAGATTCCCCATAGCAGCAGATTTTCCAGCGCACTCGCAATCATCGCATCGATGGAAATTCCCGCTGCGCGCGCCGGGTTCCCGCCGACAGGGAACCAACCGGGGGCGGTACTACATTCTGACCACATGCCCCGCAAGCAACGTCAACCCAGGACAGCGCTGCTGATCCTGGACATGCTTTCCCAGTTTCGCTATCCCGACGGCGAGCGGATCGTGCGCGGCGCACGCAAGGCAGCGGCAAACATCGCTCGGCTACGGGAGCGCGCACATACCGCCGGAATACCGGTGATCTACGTCAATGACACCGCCGGCAAGTGGGAGTCGGATCAGAAGTCATTCGTCCGGCGCTGCATGGAGCCAGCTTCGCGAGGCCGGGACATTGCTCAACTGCTTGCGCCGGGGCCGAAGGACTACTTCATGTTCAAGCCGAGGCACTCAGCCTTCTTCGGCACGCCGTTGCACACCTTGCTCGACCGGCTGCATGTCCGCAGGCTGATCGCGACCGGCATCACGAGCCATCAGTGTGTATTGTTCACGGCCATGGACGCGCACGTTCGGGAGTTCGAGCTCGTCATTCCGCCCGACTGTATCGGCGCGGGTGCGGCGGCCGATACCAAGCATGCTTTGTACATCTTTTCGCAAGCGCTCATGGCCAAGACCGCCAGCTCGCGCCAGCTACGGTTCTGAGTACGTAAACCTCGCAGGCTGTCGCCCGCTCAAGGAACCTGGACTGGCGACAGCAGGTTGAATCAGTACATCCGAACCTTACTCGCCGAGGGCTCATGACAGCGCCCTTTTACGATATTCACACTCATGGGCTGGTGCGCGTCGCCAGCTGCACGCCGCGCGTCGAAGTGGGCAATCCGGCCTTCAATCACCAGCAAACGCTCGATCTGGCACGGCGCGGCCACGACCAGCATGTGGACCTGATGCTCTTCCCGGAGCTGGGCCTGTCGGCCTATGCCATCGACGACCTGCTTCTGCAGGATGCGTTGTTGCAGAGAGTCGAGGACGAGATTCGCGCGCTACTGCGAGCCTCGGAAACATTGCGCCCCGTATTGATTCTCGGGGCGCCGCTTCGCAGGAACAGCCGCATCTACAATTGCGCGGTGGTCATGCATCGTGGCCAGTTGCTCGGCGTCGTACCGAAATCGTTCTTGCCGAACTATCGCGAGTATTACGAGAAGCGCTGGTTCGCCGCCGGCATCGGCACCGAGGGGCTGTCGATCGAGTTGGCGGGACAGACGACCGCATTCGGCACCGATCTCATCTTTGTCTGCCGTGACATCGCCGATTTCATTGTTCACGTGGAGATCTGCGAGGACTTCTGGGCCGCGTCGCCCCCATCAACGCAGGGCGCGCTCGCGGGAGCACTGATTCTTTGTAATCTCTCCGCGTCCAACATCGTCGTTGGCAAAGCGGACGAGCGTGCCCTGCTATGCGCATCGCAATCGGTGCGCTGCCAGGCGGCCTATATCTACTCTGCCGCCGGGCCTGGCGAAAGCACCACGGATCTTGCCTGGGACGGACAAGCATCGATTCACGAGCTCGGCGTGCAACTGGCGTGCACCGAGCGATTTCCGCTGGAGAGCCAGATGGCGGTCGCCGACATCGATGTCGAACGACTGCGGCTGGAGCGCATGCGCACGCCGACGTTCAATGATGCGGCCGCTGCGGCGGGCCATCCCGAGCGGCGTTTCCGCCGCATCGTCTTCAGTCACGCCCGCAGCCCGATCGATACCGGGCTGCGGCGGCAGGTCGATCGTTTCCCCTTCGTGCCCGACGACGCAGCACGCCTGGATCGCGACTGCTACGAGACGTTCAACATCCAGGCGCAAGGTCTCATCAAACGTCTGCAGGCCACCGGCATCGACAAGATCACGATCGGGGTCTCCGGAGGCTTGGACTCCACGCATGCTCTGCTGGTGGCTGCCAAAGCCTTCGATCTGATTGGGCTGCCTCGCGCCAACATCCTGGGTTTCACCTTCCCTGGCTTCGCGACCAGCGAACACACCAAGAAGAATGCCTGGGCGCTGATGCGTGCACTGAAGATCACCGCCGAGGAAATCGACATCACCCCGATGGCAAGGCAAATGCTTGCGGACCTGCAGCACCCCTACGCATCTGGCGAGCAGGTATTCGATGTGACGTTCGAGAATGTGCAAGCCGGACTGCGCACGGATTATCTATTCCGGCTCGCCAATCAGCGCGGCGCCCTGGTCTTGGGCACCAGCGATCTCTCCGAGCTGGCGCTGGGTTGGTGCACCTACGGCGTGGGCGACCATATGAGTCACTACAACGTCAACGGCTCGCTGGCCAAGACCATGATCCAGCACCTGGTGCGCTGGATCATTGGCAGCGGGCAATTCGATGCCGACACATCGCAGACCTTGCGCTCCATTCTGGAAACCAGGATCTCTCCCGAGCTGGTCCCCGGCCAAGGCGCGGCGCTGCAGAGCACAGAAGCGAAGATTGGTCCCTACGAGTTGCAGGATTTCAATCTTTACTACGTCACGCGTTACGGATTGCGACCATCGAAGATTGCATTCCTCGCCTGGCACGCCTGGCACGACGTAATGCAGGGCGCGTGGCCGGAAGACATGGCCGAGAGCGTGCGACGCTCCTATCAGCTAGCAGACATCAAACATTGGCTCCAGATCTTTCTGCAGCGTTTCTTCGCCATGAGCCAGTTCAAGCGGTCGGCGTTGCCCAACGGACCGAAGGTGATGTCAGGCGGTAATCTTTCTCCGCGCGGCGACTGGCGGGCCCCTTCGGACGGCAACGCCACGGTCTGGCTGGAAGAGTTGGAACAGAATGTTCCCTGAAGCCGGTTCAGTTGCTCGCTTGCGCCAGGAACTCGGCGACTCGGACTCCGGATAATGCCGCCGCCTCTGCGTACAAAGTTCCGAAGGCGGGCGAGCATTTTCCCGACCCCCGACACGCCAGATGCCCTGGGCGGGCGAATCAGTTCTTCATGCTCCTCGATGCAGCGACTCGATCATCACTTCCGGAAGATCATCAATATCAGCGAGATCACGATGCTGACGATGATCATGGTGGTGAGCGGAAAGAACAGCTTGAAACCCGGCCGGTCGATCACGATATCGCCGGGCAGGCGCCCGATAGGCAGCTTGGAAATCCAGGGCCAGGCGAGGCCGACCAGGGCAATGACCAGGCCAAGAACGATGAGGGAGCGTTGCATGCGGCGTTCTCACGGTCCAGTGCGACCGGACAGGCCATCAGCATAGCAGGCCGCCGCCTCGGCTGGCTGCCGGGCGACTTCAGCAGGCGTCAGGCGATTGCGCCGACTCGATCCGGCAAGTTGCTCCGTATTGCTAGTGGGCCTCCGCGGTTTCCAGCGGCACGACGGCCTCGATCTGCAAGCGCCGAATGCCACCGGGCATGAGCCATTCGACTTCGTCACCTTCGCGGTTGCCCAGCAGCGCGGTGCCGAGCGGCGCCAGCACGGAGATGCGCCGTGCGCTCACATCCGCCTCGGACGGACTCACGAGCACCACTTCCTGGCGCTTGCCGCTGCTCAGATCGACGAATCGCACCAACTTGTTCATGGTGATGACCTTGGCGGAGATTTTCTCCGGCTCCAGCACCTGGGCGCGCTCCAGCTCCACACGCAACTCTTCCAGATGCTCCTGGTCGCGGGTCGCAGCAGAGCGCGACGCAAGCAAGCCACGCAGCAAGCGCGCGTCTGGCTCGGAAATTACAATGGGATTGTCACGCATGATCGGCTCCATTCTCGTATAGAGCCATGGTGGGGGCGCCTGGCAGTTAGATCAATGTGAATTCTTCTTGGCAACGCTTCGTTATTTTCGAAGCTTTGGGCGAGTGTCCTCCGACTCAGCATGGAGCTGGCCGCCTTCGGCGCGCGAAAACGCATGCGAGCTCCTATCCCCTCGCGCACACACCATATGGCGGATACAGCTCGCGACATTGCCGCCTCAGCGCTTCATTCCTAGCTGTCCCGTCAGCGGTGCCGACGACGGATCCAGTGGCTCAACGAGCTCGCATGGGTTGCAGCCATTTCTGACTCCCAACTCGTTGAACCGACATTGGAAAGCGTACATTCAATGGGGCCGCAGCGGTTCGCTGCGGAGATCGATACGAAAAGCCCGCGGCAAGCCGCTCCGGCTTTCGCTTCAACGAGGCCGCAGCAGTTCGCTGCGGAGATCCCGAAGGCGGCGGCGACGGCTGACCGAGGTTCGGGCGCGCTTCAACGAGGCCGCAGCAGTTCGCTGCGGAGATCCAGCCGAACGCGGCAGCATCAGCCTCGAGCCACATATGCTTCAACGAGGCCGCAGCAGTTCGCTGCGGAGATCCTCACGTTCATGCGCCCGCATCGCTGCAATCATGGCGTGCTTCAACGAGGCCGCAGCAGTTCGCTGCGGAGATCAGAAAGTGTCCGCCGCAGTTTCCGGCGATACGAAAGCTTCAACGAGGCCGCAGCAGTTCGCTGCGGAGATCCGGCCGCGACGACGATCTCTGGCCTCGATCACTTGGCTTCAACGAGGCCGCAGCAGTTCGCTGCGGAGATCCCATTGTCACCAACGCGAGCCGCATGCGCGTGCTGGCGCTTCAACGAGGCCGCAGCAGTTCGCTGCGGAGATCTGACGACTTCGATGTTGTTCCTACCTGGAGACCCTGATGCTTCAACGAGGCCGCAGCAGTTCGCTGCGGAGATCCTGTCTGATGCGGTCAAGACGCGCCTCACTCAGATTGCGCTTCAACGAGGCCGCAGCAGTTCGCTGCGGAGATCGTCGGCCTGTGCGCGTGACACTGATCGGCTGGAGTGCTTCAACGAGGCCGCAGCAGTTCGCTGCGGAGATCCGGTAGCGCTGGACGTGCCAAGGCTCGCGCAACCGGGCTTCAACGAGGCCGCAG
>NZ_DASWVW010000018.1:0-84897 GCF_036406195.1 Steroidobacter sp. | reverse complement strand
AACTCGATTCTGGCGTCTGTGCTGGCCTTGCGGCGATCTTCTTGGCTCACCGGCGGAGTATGTCACACCGATGTTTTAGATTCATGTAGTTTCACGCCGGGTTAATAGTTAGCGCCCTGCAGTGGTTGGCGGTTAGCGGTTGGGGCAGAACGGAGGCCAGGATTTAGCTCATTTCTGGCTAACCGCTATCCGCCATCCGCGAACCGCTGCGACAAAGACGGTTAACTAAGCACCATTGCCCTTATGGCGCGATTTTGGGGAGCAATTCGGAGAGCACGACTCGCGATCTGGCTGGCGAACGTCGCGGTCTCGGTCTCCTCGCGTACGCGCTTCGATTGACACTGGTGTGATCGGCGCGTTCCGCTGACGCACGCCTCGCGCAACAAGGAGTCGTTGCAGCGGGTGAACCGCGCCCGCGAAGCCCGCTGGTGGCGCGTCGTCTGCGATTACGTCGGGCAGTAGATGCTCTGAAGCACCGCCAGGATTTCATGCACCGGACCGGGCGGCACGGAGTAGTAAACGGTCTGCGCCTGCTTCTCCGTCGTGACCAGATTGTTCTCGCGCAGCACCGCCAGGTGCTGTGAGAGCGCCGATTGACTCAAATCGATCTGCTCGTTGATCTCGCCCACGGACAGCCGCTGCCCGAGCAGGCAGCACAGAATCGAAAGACGTTGCTCGTTCGCGAGCGCGCGCAACAGCGCCGCCGCCTCACTTGCATGCCGCAACATGTCTTCCCGTGCCTTCTTGCTCGTCAAGGTCGCCCGATTTCTCTTCGCCACTGCCATCGCTCGCTCCAGCGCCATCGTGGATGGCCGCGAGTATAGCCGGCCTTGACTAAATTAGCTATCGCTAATACAGTTACAGCTAAAGCTGCCCGCTGGCATGGCAAGCACCGTGAGGGCCCGCAGCTGACTTGCGGCTATTCGCTGGCGCACGCAGGACGTCCGCATGGGGAACACGAGCGGCGGCGAGAAGCATTGGGATGGGTGGTCGGTATTCAGATTTCGGAGGCTACGGAGATGACAATCGATCGCATGGTCATGAGGTTCGCGGGCATCGTCGTGCTGCTCGGACTGGCGCTTGGCTGGTACGTGAATCAGAACTGGTATTGGCTCAGCGCCTTCGTCGGCCTGAACCTGCTCCAGGCGTCGTTCACGGGGTTCTGCCCACTGGCGCGCATTCTCAAGCGGCTGGGTATCAAGCCCGGCGCGGCGTTCTGAGGCTCCATGATGCCCCGGATCGCCGTAGTCGCCCTGTGGCTCGTCGCCCTGACCGGGCAGGCCGCGCAGCCTGAGATTGATGTGATGACCGTGGCCGCCGAGCAGGCGCCCGTCGAGCGCGTGCTCGACGGGAGGGTCGAGGCCGTGAGCCAAGGCACGGTCTCGGCGCAAACATCGGGCCGCGTGGCCGAAGTGCTGTACGACGTCAACGATTTCGTCCCCGCCGACGCGGTCATCGTGCGATTGCGGGCGACGGAGCAGCGCGCCTCCTTGGAACAGGCGCAAGCAGCGCTGAAAGAAGCGACGGCACGCGAAGCCGAAGCGCAGACGCGCTATGCGCGCACGCTCGGCTTGTATCGCGACCAGGCGGCGTCCAAATCGCAGTTGGATGCTGTTACAGCAGAAAGGGATTCCGCAGTCGCGCGGCTTGCCGCCGCCAAGGCGTCACTGCAAGCAGCTCGCGAAGGCGTCAGTTACACCGAGATCCGGGCTCCCTATGCCGGCGTCGTGACCCAGCGCCACGTCGAGGTCGGCGAGTCGGTGCGCCCCGGAACGCCACTGGTGAGCGGGCTGTCGCTGCAGTACTTGCGTGTCGCCGTCGATCTGCCACAGAACGTGGTGAAGCAAGTCCGCCGGATCGGCAAAGCGGTCGTCTATGTGGACGGCAAGCGCATTCAGGCGAAGGACGTCACGATCTTTCCGCAGGCGTCGCCGCAATCCAACACGTTTCGCGCCCGCATCGACCTGCCGGAAAACGCAGCCGATCTGTATCCCGGCATGCTCGCCAAAGTCGGCTTCGTGGTCGGCGAGGCGCCGCGCGTGCTCATTCCGGCGAGCGCACTCGTCGAGCGCGGCGAGGTCACGGGCGTTTATACGGTGGATGACAAGGGTCGCGTGAGCCTCCGACAGATACGTCTCGGACATCGCATCGACGATCGCGTAACAGTGCTCGCCGGTCTGATCGAGGGCGATCGCATCGCGCTCGACCCCATCGCAGCGACTCTGCGAGTGCGCGAACAGCGTCGGGACGAGATCCATGATTGAACCCACCGCGCACATGGGCATCAGTGGGCGAATCGCGCGCGCGTTTCTAGACAATCAATTGACGCCGCTGCTCGCGCTTACCGCGATGCTGATGGGCGTGCTCGCGGTGCTCGTCACGCCGCGAGAGGAAGAACCGCAGATCGACGTCACGATGGCGAACGTCATCGTGCCGTTCCCCGGTGCCAGCGCCGTTCAGGTGGAGAACCTGGTGAGCTCGCCGATGGAGCAGGTGCTGGGCGAAATCGCGGGAGTGAAACACGTCTACTCGGTGTCCCGCCCGGGCGTCGCGTTGCTGACGGTGCAGTTCGAAGTCGGTGAGCCGCGCACCGAAGCGATCGTGCGGCTCTATAACGCTGTCTACTCCAATCGCGACTGGCGGCCGAGGAATCTCGGTGTGCTCGAGCCGCTGATCAAGCCCAAGGGCATCGATGACGTGCCGATCGTCACGCTCACGTTGTGGACGCCAGATCCGAGTCGTGGCAGCGCCGAGCTGCGCCAGGTCGCCCATGCGATCGAAACCGAGCTGCAGCGGATCAAAGGCACGCGCGATGTCTACACCGTCGGCGGGCCGGATGACGTCGTTCACGTGCAGCTCGATGCTCAGCGACTCGCTGGCTATGGCCTGAGTGTTCACGCCCTCGCCCAGGCGCTGGCAGCCGCCAACGTCGTCACGCATGCGGGCGATATAGTCGCGGCCAATGCCGCAACTGCGGTGCAAGTCGGTGAGTTTCTCGCCCAGCGTGATGATGTCGCCAACCTCGTGGTCGGCCTCCACGGCGGGCATCCGGTCTATCTGCAGGATGTCGCTGAAGTCACTCGCGGCCCCGATCAGCCCGAACAGATGGTGTGGTTCGGGGCGGGCCCGGCCGCGGCGGCAGCCGGCATCGACCTCAAAGGCAAAGCACCAGCCGTCACGATCGCGGTCACCAAACAGCCAGGCACGAATGCGATCGATATCGCGGATCGAGTACTGGAGCGCGTCGAGGCGCTGCGCGACATCTATCTGCCAGCCGGCGTCGAGGTAACGGTCACGCGCAACTACGGCGAAACCGCCAACGACAAGGCGGTCAAGCTGATCCAGAAACTCCTGTTCGCCACGATCTCGGTGATCGCGCTCGTGATGGTTGCCGTCGGCCGGCGCGAGGCGATCGTCGTGGGCAGCGCCGTCATCATCACACTGGCGGCGACGCTGTTCGCCTCCTGGGCCTGGGGCTTCACGATCAATCGCGTCTCGCTGTTCGCGCTCATCTTCTCGATCGGCATCCTGGTCGACGATGCGATCGTGGTGGTCGAGAACATCCATCGACACCTGCAGCTCGCGCCGCCGCCGACCGATCGCGGCGCCGTGCAGGACCTGATCGCCCGCGCCGTCGATGAAGTCGGCGGCCCGACCATTCTCGCGACGTTCACGGTCATCGCCGCACTGTTGCCGATGGCGTTCGTCAGCGGCCTCATGGGTCCGTACATGAGCCCGATTCCGATCAACGCGAGCATGGGCATGGTGATCTCGCTGGCGGTGGCACTCATCTTCACGCCGTGGCTATCGAGACGTCTGCTGGCGAGCGGACACTCGACCGGCGCACCTGTCGCGCACCCTGGCGACCAGCGTCTGCAACAATTCTTTCAGCGCATGCTTGGGCCCTTTCTGCTCGGCGAGGACGCTCGCAAGCACCGACATCGTCTGTACCTCGGCACGGGACTTGCGATCCTGATCGCAATCTCCTTGGCCGGCCTGAAGTGGGTCGTGATGAAGATGCTGCCCTTCGACAACAAGTCGGAGGTTCAGATCGTTCTCAACATGCCCGAAGGCACGGCGCTCGAGCGCACGGCACTCACGCTCGACGAGCTTGCCGCCGAGATCGCGACCGTGCCGGAGGTCATGCACTACCAGGCATACGCCGGCACGGCCTCCCCTATCAACTTCAACGGCCTGGTACGGCAGTACGATCTGCGCAGTGGACCGCAGTTCGGCGACATCCAGGTGATCCTCACGGACAAACATGAGCGCGATCGCGCGAGCCACGAGATCGCGCGCGACATGCGCAACAAGCTCGCCGCGATCGGCAAGCGTCACGGGGCAAGCGTACAAGTGGTCGAGGTGCCGCCCGGTCCGCCGGTCCAGGCGCCGATCGTCGCGGAGATCTATGGCCCACGCTACAGCGACCAGCGCCAGCTGGCCGAGCGCATCCGCGGTTTGTTCGACGGCACCGCCGACATCGTCGACACCGACGACACCGTCGAAACCGACGCGCGTCGCTACGTGGTCGAGATCGATCGCTCGCGCGCGGCCCTGCTCGGCGTCGATCAACAGGCGATTGCGCAGACGCTGGAAGCGGCGCTGGGCGGCTATGACGCGACGTTCATCCGCGCAGGTCACGAGCGTTATCCGATCGCCGTGCGCATCGAGCTGCCGGTCGCCGAAAAAGCGGACCTGGAGCAAGTGCTGATGCTCGAAGCGCCGGCCGCTAGTGGTTCGCTCATCCCGCTATCCGAAGTGGCGACCGTGCGCGAGACCACCTGGGATGGCGCCATCCATCACAAGGACCTGTTGCCCGTCGTCTATGTCACGGGCGACATGGCCGGCGATCTGGACAGTCCGCTGTACGGCATGTTCGATCTCGTCGCGCAGATCGGCGACGGCCGCGCCGGCCAGCAGATCGAGCAGTTCTTCGTGCGCCAGCCCGAGGATCCGTTCGCACCCGCCGTGAAGTGGGATGGCGAGTGGCAGATCACTTACGAAACGTTTCGCGACATGGGGCTCGCATACTCGGTGGGCCTGATCCTCATCTATCTGCTGGTGGTCGCGCAGTTCCGCTCCTATGCCGTGCCGCTGGTCATCATGGCGCCGATTCCGCTGACGATCATCGGCGTCATGCCGGGACACGCGCTGCTCGGTGCGCAGTTCACCGCGACCTCGATGATCGGAATGATCGCGCTCGCCGGCATCATCGTGCGAAACTCCATTCTGCTGGTCGACTTCGTCAATCAGGAGCTCGCCGCCGGTCGTGAGCTGGCCGATGCCGTGATTCGCGCGGGCGCCGTGCGAGCGAAGCCCATCGCGCTCACCGCGCTCGCGGCGATGATCGGCGCATTTTTCATTCTCGACGATCCGATCTTCAACGGCCTCGCCGTGTCGCTTATCTTCGGGATTCTGGTGTCGACGCTGCTGACGCTCGTCGTCATTCCGATCCTCTACTTCAGCTATATGAAGCGGCTACTCGCCGTCGAATGAGCAACGCAGCACCAAGGAGAAACTCCATGAAAGGCTGGCTACTGACCTCGATGTTACTGGCAACCTCGGTAGTCTCTTCCGGCGCTGAGCCAACGCGAGCGCCGGACGCCGACGACACTGTCGATCGCGCGCTCGCGAAGCAGCTCGCGACGGAGCTGAAGGCCGAGCTGACGCAGGCGCTGCAGGTTTCGCCGGAAAACGCGATCAATGTCTGCAAGACCCGCGCTCCGCAGATCGCCGCCGAGATCAGCGCCGAGAGCAACGTCACCATCGGCCGCACGTCGCTACGCGTGCGCAACCCTGCCAACGCCCCAAGCGATTGGCAGCGCGAAGTGCTCAACGATTTCCAGCGCAGACACGACGCCGGCGAACCGGCGACCGCGATGGAATACAGCACCGTGGTCGCGATGGACGGATACACCGAGCATCGCTACATGAAGGCGATCGTGACCGAGCCTTTGTGCGTCACCTGTCATGGTCAACAACTCTCGCCGGCTCTCGAGCAGGCGATCGCCGCGAAATATCCGAGCGATGAGGCGACGGGATTCAGCGTCGGCGACCTTCGCGGAGCTGTATACGTCGTGCGCCGCCTGCGCTAGCACCAAGCAAAGTCGCAGCCTGCTGCGGCGAGCAGCCGCATGCCCGTCTCACAGCCCCTTCGCGTTCCAGACCAATTTCAGCCAGGCCGTACGCCCTGGTTCATGGATACGCACCGGATCGGCGGGATAGCCAAAGTCGGCGCTGCCCGCCAGATTCAGATGTTCCGCGTAAGATCGATCGAGCAGGTTGTCGATACCGGCGGCCAGACTGACTTGTGACGAAATGCGGTAGCTGCCATTCATGGACAACACCGCGAAGCCGCCGGTTTTGCCCAGATCCTGCCCCACGACATTGCCCTGCCCAGGCGCGACGCGACTCTGTCCATCGACGGCACGCAGCAGGATGCCTGCCGACCAGCGCGAGTTGTCGTATGCCAGGGTGAAACGCGCATCGAGCGGCGGAATCTGCGGAAGCGCCGTGCCGGTGTCGCGATTCTCCGCCCAGGAATATGCGACGGTCGCACCCGCCTTCCATCGCGGCAACAGACGGATCTCCACGCCCGTCTCACCACCACGGATTTGCGCATCGACCTGATCGACGCTGGATATCGAGCCCATCATGCCGCCGCTGGTATAGGTGAACAGGATGAAGTCGTCGACGCGTCCTGCATAGATGGACGCCCATGCCTGCATTCGCGTCGTTCGAAACTCCAGGCCAGCATCGAGCTGAGTCGTCCGCTCCGGCTGCAGCGCGGAAAATGCATTCACGGAGCCCATCGGCCCCATGTTCGGCGAGAACAACTCCCAATAGTCCGGCATGCGCTCGGCATGCCCAACGCCCGCGAACCACGTGATCGGCGCGGCGCGCGCATCATGTTCATAGCGAACGAAGCCGCTCGCGAGCGTCTCGCTGCGCGTTTCGCCACCTGTCGGGTTCGGCATCTGCATCATTCCCACGGTCTGCCGCTTGTCGGTCACTTCGGCCCGATCGACTCGGCCGCCAAACACAGTGCGGCCGTCCTCGTGGGCGCGCCATGAGAGCTCGGCGAACACGCCGGCATTGGATAGGTCGGCATCGGTCGACCACGGCTGCAGCTGATACGTGTTCCTTCCCCTGCCCGTGCGCTTGCGATGACGGCTGTCCTGCGTATCCGCACCGGCCGTCAGTTCGAGGTTTGCGACCTGCCACCTGGCCGCCACGCGGCCGCCAGTCGTGCGACGATCGACGTTGGACGCCATGGGCATGGGCATCGCGCTCATCGGATTGGGTTCGCGCAGCGTGTAGTTGTCCATCACGTGATCGGCGTAGTTATAGAAAACATTCGCCGTCACTTCCTTGAGCGTTCCGGTCAGGCCGGTCTTCTCGAATCGCAACGCGTAGCTGGTGCGCTCGAACTGGGAGCCGTCCATGCCCCGGCCCGCGTAGCGGGCTTCGCCGTCACCGGCACCCGCCGAGAATTCGAGCAATGTGCCGTCCGACGGCGTCCACCCAAGCGCCGCATCCGCGTTCCATTTATCCCAACTCGACGGCACGGTGCGGCCTGCACCGTCTTGATAGTCGTCCGCTTCCGATCGATTCGCGCTCAAGCGTGCATAGCCCGCACTCGCACCGCCGATGAGATCGAGCACCTGATCGTTGCGACCGAAGGAACCAGCGAGTGCATTGGCGTTCAGGCGCAGTCCTGGCTCGTCGAAACGAGCCGCGTTGGCATCGCGCTCGAATCGAATCGTGCCTGCCGATGCACCGGGACCCCACAGCACTGTCTGCGGCCCCTTGGTCACCACCAGGCGGTCATATGTTTCCGGCGAAACATACGAGAGCGGATTGTCCATGCGCGCCGGACACGCACCCGGCATCGAGCCATCGTTGGTGAGAATGTTCAGTCGCGAGCCGAACATGCCGCGCAGGACTGGATCGCCATTCGTGCCGCCATTGCGAATCGCACCAAAGCCGGGAATGGTCTTGAGATAGTCCGCGCCATCGCTGGCGGGCACGGGCTGACGGGGCAGCTTCGGATCGGTGACAAATGTCAGCGGCGATTGCGGAACGACCCCGGTGACGACCACGGTGGCAAGCGGACCATCGTCCTTCGCCGCGCCTTGGGAGTCCTCCGCGGCCCACGATTCGCTTGCTGCGATGGGCCCGGCGAGCAGCACCAACACGACGACTGGCGCGATACCATGGGGCATTCCTGTTCTCCTGTGAGCAACGAGCGCGATTATTGTCGCTCGTTCAGCAGCTGGCCGAGTGCGACTGAATGTCGCAGCTGACCTCGCAGGACTACTCGCCGCCTTCGTCGGAAGGCCTGCGCTCGGGGCCGGGGCGCTTGGCCAGTTTTCGTTGCAGCGAGCGACGGTGCATGCCCAACAGTCGCGCAGCGGCTGAGATGTTCCCCTGCGTCTCGCTCAGCGCTTGTTGAATGTGCTCCCATTCCAGCCGCGCCAGCGGGATCATCGTGCTCTCCGGGATCGCCTCGCTGTCGCACTCGTCGTTCAGCGCTCGGACGATGGCATCCGCCGTGACCGGCTTGGTCAGATAGTTATCCGCTCCGCGCTTGATGGCTTCCACCGCCGTGGCAACGCTTGCATAGCCCGTCACCAATAAGATCCTCATGTCCTCGCGCACCGCCTTGAGTGGCTCGATGAGCGCGAGGCCGGAGTCGTTACCCAAGCGCAGATCGATCAATGCGAATGCCGGCCGGCATTCCTGCGCAATCCGCACCGCTTCCTCGGCAGTGTGCGCGAGCACCGTGGTCAGACCGCGCTTTTGCAGGGAGCGCTGCAAGGTGCGCAGATACAACTCATCATCATCGATGAGCAATCCGATTTTCTCTGGTGTGGAGACCTCGATCGTCATGGGGACACCGACATCGGCAACCGGAACGAGACTACCACCCCCGGGCCATCGCTGGCCGCCTCCATCGACAAGGTGCCTCCCAGACGTTCCACCGTTGCATGGGACAGCGCCAGCCCGATCCCCATGCCCCCCGGTTTGTCGGTCCGAAACAGGGTCGCCGGCAACACCGGCTGCGCATGTTCGAAGCCCGGCCCGTAGTCTCTTATCGCCACTCTCATACCGCCCTGGTCCACGTCGATGCGCAGATCGACGCGACTCGACCCGGCCTGCTCGCTCGCCTCGGCGGCGTTGTTGAGCAATGCCAGCAGCAGGTGCCCGACCGCCGGATCGATCTTCTCCAGACCCGCGGTCGAACCGGTCCGGCGCAGCTTGATCACTGGCCAAAGCAGTTGCCACTGCTCGATGACTCGCTCGATATCGACGCTCGTCGACACTGCGCCAGAGTGGCCCGCCTCGGCCGGCGTGGCCAATTCCCTCACGCGATCCCGGCACACCAGCAGCAGCGACTTCATCGTCGCATAGTCTTCACGCTCGGCCTCCGTGTGGGCTTCACTGGCGAGATCTTCAACCATCAGCATCAACGTTCCCAGCGGCGTATTCAGCTCATGTGCAACGGACGCCGCGTGAGTCGCAAGCGCAATGATTCCTTCGTTGCGAGTGAACTGCTCGCGCAGGCGAGCTACCTCGAGCTCGCTCTTGCGTCGGGCGGTGGCCATGCGCGTGAAGAAGATCAAGACCACGGCAGCTGAGATCGCAAAGTTCACGAACATGCCGACCTTGTGAACGCTGAAGGCGTCGCCGAAGACCCCGTGTACATGGGGCAACTCCCTGGCCAGCAGCGCGGAGATGCCGTAGCCGAGAATGCTTGCCAGCGCGGCCGCCCAAACCCAGGGCGCCGGCAGCGCCAGAATCGCCAGCGCGATCGGTAGCAGAAACAGTGACGAGAAGGGATTTTCGACGCCGCCGCTCCAGGCGATCATCCAGGTCAGCGAGACGATATCCACCAGCATGTGCGCAAACACGACCGCATCGCTCACCTCTTCTCTCTGGTGTGCTCGCCACGTGGCATAGAGATTGAAAGCCGCCAGCGCACCGATGCCGGCCCACAACGGGGGTTCCGGCAGGTTCAGTCGCAATGGCCCGGTGACGATGACAACGGTCAGTGCCTGCCCGACGACGGCCAGCCAGCGAAGGTTCGCAAGCAGTCTGATGAAGGATGACGAGGCGCGGTAGTCCACCATGGCACTTTACTGGCGCTGGAATTGCCGGGGGTGCGACAAGTTGTCGCACCCCGCAGGAGGCGCGCTGCCTGTCAGTTCATGGCTACATCGCGGCGCTGCAGACGAGCCTCGACGCGGCTGTTCGAACGGCCGCCGGATGCCAGCCGCCGAACGCTGGCCGGTTCGGCGGCTGCTGCCTTCGCCGCGACCTAGACATTATGGCCTGAGCCCCGGAAATGGGATCAGGCGACAGTTAGATTTGGAGCGAGGGGTCTGTCTCCCATATCGTGGGTTGCGTCGTTGCGGACGCCGAGCCACATGCAGAGACCCATGAGGGTTCAAACTGCCAAGCGCGGGAGACAGACCATGAAAGAGGCTATCACTTCCTACGTCGGACTGGATATTCACAAGGACTCCATCGCGATTGCGATTGCAGCGGCCGGCCGGACGGCGCCGCACTTTGTAGGAACAATCCATCCCTCGCCCTCGGAGCTGTGTAAGGCACTGCGACGCCAGCGCTGTAGACCGGAGAATACGCTGCTGGTCTACGAGGCCGGGCCGTGCGGATACGGCTGGGTGCGATATCTGCGCAAACAACACTGGCAGTGTGAAGTCATTGCACCCTCTCACATTACGCGCAGTCCTGCCGAACAGCGCGTGAAGACGGATCGACGTGACGCGTTGATGCTTGCCCGGCACTCGCGTGCCGGCGATCTCGTTCCCATCGTCGTTCCTGATGAGCGCGATGAGGCGTTTCGGGATTTGTCGCGTGCCCGAGAGGATGCGGTGGCCGCTCGCTTGCGCGTGCGTCAGCAGATGAAGGCCATGCTGTTGCGTCACGGCCGCGACTACGTGCGGGCTCGTTGCGGCAGCCAGGCTCACGAGCGGCATCTGTCCACCATTCGCTTCGATCATCCGGCGCAGGAGATCGCCTTTGGTGAATATCGCCTGGCTTCCAAAGAGGCGGACGAACGCGTCGAGCGAATCACGCAAGCGCTGCGCGAGCAGTGTGAGCACTGGCGTATGCAGCCGGTGATCAAAGCGCTGATGTGTCTTAAGGGCTTCGACTTCGTTACCGCCGTGACATTCGTTGCCGAACTCGGCGATCTGAGCCGCTTTGCGCATCCGCGCGCCCTCATGTCGCACCTGGGGCTGGTGCCTTCGGAGTACTCCAGTGGCACAACGCGCCGTCAGGGCGCCATCACTCGCTGCGGCAACAAACATGCGCGCCGTGTTCTGATCGAGGCTGCCTGGAACAACCGCTTCAAAGCGCAGATCACACGCACGCTCGAGGTGCGACAGCAGGGTCAGTCTAAGATCGTTCGTGACATCGCCTGGAAGGCACAGTTGCGACTCTCCAAACGCTGGCGAAGCCTCGGCATGGGACGCAAGCTCAATCAAAACAAGATCTGCGTCGCTATCGCTCGCGAGCTGGCGGGCTTCACTTGGGATGTCGCACGACACATCAAGATCAGCCCGTGATCGCTCCCTTGCCCAGCTGTTGACCACAGGAGATCGACCACCGGCACTGCCTATCCACAGCCTGACGCCGAACCGAAAACGCGACGCGCGGGACCGATGAGGGGAATCCTCGAAAGTTTTATGTGAGCCTCGTACGAAACCTATCCAGTTCTGCGAGTGATCTCCGCTACTAGAGCGAGGCAGCCCCGCGAAGAAATGATGAAGTGCGGTAGCCAATCCGCGGATATCAGAATGATCCATCGTCGCAAGCCTCACCTGCGCGCCGCGTTCTCGCTTCGGTATCAAAGGGCCCATACATCCCCTGCCCAAACCCTCCATCCTTCGTGAAGCCACGAGAAAGCCTCGTGGCTCCGATTGACAAAGAAGGCCATATCAGAACTTGACGGTCGCCTCCAACCCGTAGGTCCGCGGGGCGCCCCGCGCGAAGTAATCGAGATAGAACGCGTTCAGGTTGAGGCCGTAGGACCAGTAGAACTCGTTCGCGAGATTCTTGCCCCAGGCGCTCACGGAGAACCGATCCGTCTCATACGTCAGCCGTGCGTTGTACAACTGATAGCTCGGATTCCCCCGCGCCAGCTCCACGCTCGCCAGGCGGCCATTCACTTGCGACGCGGGCTGGCCGTAGTCGTTGTATGGGTCGAACCAATAGCTGCCCATGTACTGCATGTCGCCATGAAGCGAGATGGCACGGTCGCCATCGCTCCATACCGTCCAGTCGGCTCCCAATGTGCCGCTCACGTTGGGCGCATTCGGGAACTCGTTGCCGCCGATGTCGAGTCCCCCCTCATGGAATCTCTGATTGTCGTCGTAGCGAGTGTCCAGCCAACCGACGGAGGCACTGATGCGCAAGTCGGGCGTCGCTTGCATGGTCAACTCCGCTTCGGCGCCCTTCACCTCGCCATTGGCGTTGCGCAGGAACGAGGTGGCGCCGATGATCTCGGCGATCTGCTGGTTCTGATAATCGTAGTAGAAGGCGGCCGCGTTCAACTGTATCCGGTCGTCCCAGAAGCGGGATTTGATTCCGAGCTCGAACGCATCGACCTGCTCGGGCTCGACGAAATACACCTGCTCCACCGCCTGGTACGCAAGCGCGTTATAGGTGCCGGCGCGGTAGCCGCGGCTGTAGCCGCCATAGATCATCACGCTGTCGGTAAGCTTGAAGTCGAGGATGAGGCGGCCGGTGACCTCCTCGGTCGTCTCGCTCTGCGCGACGGCGGCCTGCCCGGGATCGAGCGGATTGCTATACGGCACGAGACTGACGCGATCGTTGCCACCGAGATCCTTGATCACCGCGCGACTGCGCGAGTAGTCGACGTCATCGCGCGTATATCGCAACCCCAAGGTGATCGCGAATCGGTCGGTCGCCTCCCACTTGCCTTCGCCGTAGATCGCCATCGACGGCCGCTCGATCCTGAACACCTGATCCACCGTAAGTCCCGAGAACGGTGGCGCACCTGCCGCCGCGCACGCCGTCTGAGCCGGACCCGGCGCGGGAGAATTCGTCATCGCCACGTCATATTGGAAGGCCAGGAGCGAGCGGGCGTCGAAGAATCCCGGCCCGCGACCGGGCGCCGATGGCAAGGTCACCGGAGCGCAGAATCCCGGGCTGGCTGGCGTCAAGCTGGGATCCACGGCGAATGCCGGTACCACCCTCAACGCATCCGTGCTGGCGATCGGAGGATTGAAGTAGCTGCCCGGCAGCCCCGCGGCCGACAGCAACGGACTCAGGAAGTTGAAAAAGTCCGGTTCGTTGTGGGTATCGATGGTGTCCTTGCCGTAGTACACGCCAGCGATCAGCTTGAAACGATCCATGTCGAAACTCAGGCGAAGATCCTGATTGAAATTGTCGCTGTCCGAGCCATAGCGAATGGCGCAAACGTTCACGGGCGAGCCATCGCAGTCGAACGGCGCGAGCCGGTACTTGCCGGAGTCGTAGCCGGTGATCGATGTCAAGGTGAGCGAGTCGTTCAGCTCCCAAGTGAGGTTGAGCGACACTCCCTCGGAGGAGGTGTAGCTGTTCCCGGCGGTATCGGCCTCGACTTCATCTCGCCGCAACCTGCGCCCGAGCCCCGGCTGCACCACGTTACGCGAGTAGCCGACCGCCGACATGCCGTTGTCCAGATAGCCAATGCCGTAAGCCAGGTCCGCCAGCGAATCGTTCTCCGACCAATAGACTTTCAGCGTGGCATCGAACGTGTCGGTCGGCTTGAAACGCGCGATCAGACGAGCCGCCTTGGAATCGACGGCCGCGTAGTCCTTGCCGTCGAACGGGTTGTGGGTATAGCCATCGGCTTCGGCGATCGTACCGGCGAGACGAATCCCGAACCTGTCCGGCACGGGCGTGAACTCGATGGCGCCGGTCGCATTGACGGCATCGAAGTTGCCATAGCCTGCCGTGAGGAAACCTTCGGTGCCCTCCAGACGAGGCTTGCGAGTGAAGAAATTGACGGCGCCGCCCGTGGTATTGCGTCCAAACAATGTTCCTTGCGGACCTCGCAACACTTCGACCTGCTCGAGGTCGTACAACTGCTGTCCGTGACTTGCACGGAAGCTCTGATACACCTCATCGACGTAGACACCCACCGGGGATGCGGTGGCGGCGCTGAACTCGTTGGCGACCGAGATGCCGCGCAGAGAGAAGTTCGGCTGAGTGCGCCCATACGCGGAGGTGACTTGCAGATTCGGCAGCGCGCCCATGAGATCGCTGGTCTCGGCGATGCCTCGCGACTGCAACTCCTGTGCCGTGATGGCCGATACGGCGACCGGCACGTCCTGCAGATTCTCGCTGCGCTTCGTCGCAGTCACCACGATCGTCTCGAGGGCTGCTGTCGCCTCCTGGGCAACGGCGCCGTCGCTGGCCGCCGTCATGACGAAAACGGCAGCAGTGGCCGCGCATGCAACCGATCTATCAGTGCTCGATCTTCTCTTCATATATCCCCCCTGCGACCAACGCTGGACAATCCAGACAATCCAGATCGGTTGGTCACGATGTATCAATGCATTCGTTTCACTGCCTCGGCACAGGAACTGGCGCTCCCCAAGAAACTCTAGGAGCCCACCGCGGCGGGTGCACTACCCTGTCGGGTAGTGTTTGGGCCCGCGGCGGCCTCTTCGACGAATAGATCGATCAGAGGCTCCACACCCGGCGTCAACAGATATGCCGCGAAGTCAGTTACGCCCGCAGCGCGCAGCACGCATTCATCGATGAAGAAATTCCCACTGCAGTTTCGACTGTCGCGAGTCAGGATCCAGTGCGCCGCATCCGCCATGATCTGCGGCTTGCGCGCGCGCTCACGACCGCCCTCGTTGGCGACGTTCAGCGCCGCGGTCGCGATGAGCGTCCGTGGCCACAGCGCATTTACCGCGATGCCGTCGACCGCGAGCTCCGCCGCCATGCCATGGGCCAGCAGGCTCATGGCGAATTTCGACGTCGTGTAAGCAGCGTGGGGCGCGAACCACTTGCGTTGCAAATCCAACGGGGGCGACAACGTCAGGATATGTGGGTTGGAGCTGCGCGAAAGATGCGGGTGGCACAGCCTGGAACAGAGGAACGTGCCGCGCACATTGATATCCATCATCAGGTCGTAGCGCTTCATCGACGTCTCGGGCGTGCGAGTGAGCGCAATCGCGCTGGCATTGTTGATGAGGATATCGATGCCGCCGAAATGCTCGACACACCGTTCGACCGCCGCTTGTACCTGGCTCTCTTCGCGCACGTCCACGACGAGTGGCAACGCTCGTCCCCCTGCCGCTTCGATCTCCTCCGCCGCGGAGTAGATCGTTCCGGGCAGTCGGGGATCGGGCGCCGCCGTCTTGGCCACCACGGCAACATTGGCGCCATCCCGAGCGGCCCGGATGGCGATGGCTTTGCCGATCCCGCGACTGGCGCCCGTGATGAATAGTGTCTTGCCTCGTAGCGTCGGGCTCATGCTGTCTTTTCCGGCGAACCCGTCACACTCGCATCGGTGCGGCCGTCGCTGCGCCATTGGTAATCCACGCAGTCCCGCGCAAACTGCACGAAGTAGTCGATGGATTCCGGATTCGACATCGCATCCCGATTGACCACGCTGCTCGGCGGCGCCCCCATCAAGATCCTGCGCACCGGTACCTCTAGTTTTTTCCCCGTGAGCGTGTATGGAATGGCTTCGACTGCGTACATCGCATCCGGCACGTGGCGCGGACTGCAGTCCTCGCGAAGCTTCTGGTTGATCCTTGCACTCAGCGCAGCGTCGAGCGAGCAACCAGGCTTCATGCGCACGAACAAGGGCATGAAGAACTTGCCACCCGGCAGCTCACAACACACCACGAGGCTGTCCGCAACCTCCTCGACCTGCTCCAGAACGCGGTAGATCTCCGCGGTGCCGATGCGCACGCCGTGGCGATTGAGCGTCGAATCCGAACGTCCATAGATGTAGCAGCCACCGCGGCCGTTGATCTTGATGAAGTCCCCATGCCGCCACACGCCAGGAAACGTATCGAAATACGACTCGTGATAGCGCCGACCGTCCGCGTCGTTCCAGAAGCGGATGGGCATCGAAGGAAATGGGCTGGTGACGACCAGTTCTCCGACTTCGTCGAAGACTTCCTGATTCGCATCGCGCCACGCGTGAACGTCCATGCCCAGCATGCGTACCTGAATCTCTCCAGCGTACACGGGTAGCGTGGGCACGGCTCCGACGAATGCGCTGCACAGCTCCGTGCCGCCCGACTGCGAGGTCACCCAGAGATCGCGCTTCACGCAGCGATAGAACCAATCGAAGGTCTCCGGAGTACTCGGGGCACCGCTTACGATGACCGATTCGAGCGCCGACAGATCGTACTTCTCGCCGGGCTCGGTCCCCGCCTTCTGCATGATCTGCACGAACGTGGGGCTCGCTCCGAAGGTGGTGGCGCGGGTCGCGGACGCGAGGCGCCACAGGAATTCCACGTCTGGATGCAAGGGACTGCCGTCGTACAGAACCGCCGCCGCGCCCGTCAGCAGCGCCGCCAACAGGATGTTCCACATCATCCAGCCGGTCGTGCTGTAGAAGAACATGGTCGAGCCCGGGCGCAGATTCAGATGCAAATGCATCAGCTTCAAGTGCTCGACCAGAATACCGACGTGATTGTGCACGATGGCCTTCGGCAGACCGGTCGTGCCGGAAGAGAACACGACCCACAGAGGATGATCGTGGTCGACCCGCGCGTAGGTAAACTCTGCGGCGGGCACATCCGGATGTTCCAGCAGGTCGCCCCACCTGACGGCACGCAGCGAATCGGGCGGCGTGCGCCCGGGATGGAGATAGTCGAGCCACACGATCGTTTGCAGCGAAGGCAGTTGTCCGGCGATGCTTCGCACTTCCGCTGCGCGCGAGAAGTCCTTGCCGGCAAAGCGATATCCATCCGCAGCGAACAGCACTTTGGGTTCGATCTGAGCGAACCGGTCCACCACCGTCTTGACGCCGAATTCGGGCGCCGCGGAGGACCACACCGCGCCGATGGCTACCGACGCCAGCATCGCCACCGCGGTCTCGGGCACGTTCGGCATGTAAGAAACCACGCGGTCGCCCGGCTGCACGCCATGCTCTCGCAGCCATGTCGCCACGATGCGTACCTGGCGGCCCAACTCCGCCCAGGTCATCCTCGCCAACGGCCTGGTTTCCGATTGGTGATGAAACACGACTTCGTCGGGGCGCGCTTTGGACTCATGGCGCAACAGGTGCTCGGCGTAGTTGACCCGCGAGCCATCGAACCAGCGTGCGCCCGGCATGACCCGCCGATCGAGCACCCGCTCATGGCGAGCGTCCGAGACAACTTGAAAATAGTCCCAGATCGAGCCCCAGAATCCCTCCAGGTCGGTGACCGACCAGCGCCATAGAGCATCGTAGTCCTCGACGTTCACGCCGCGGACCGTCCGCAACCATCTCATGTAGAGCGACAGCGCACTGCTCTCGGCGAAGTTCTTGCGCGGCCGCCACAGCAGTGTTCCTTCTTCGATCATGCAGCCTCCCACTACAACCGTTCGCGCAGCTCGCCCAGGCGCTCCAACACGGTCTCGGGCACTGCCTGCTCGGGAATCTCGGCGAACAGAAAACTACCGCCAAACGACGCAACGGGCTCTCCCAACCAGAATCTTCCCGGCACTTCGCACCCGAGCTCCACGGGAAGCGAAGTCGCCACCGGGGTAATCGCGAAAGACAGGCCGCAGGCCTGCTCGCCCGTCACGCCGTGCGGGCTGCGTAATCCCAGGTCCCACCGGAAATGGGATGAGAGATTGGCCAGCGGCACGAACGATGGATCGTCCAGCGCGCTCGGCCCGGTGCTCGATGGCTCGTGCAGGAGCAGCACGTCGAGTCCGCTATTACCAAACAATCTCAGGAAGTCGGCAAGGTAGGCCGAGGCGTCTTCGGCATCATCGGCATCGACGCTTGGCTCTTCACCCCCGTGCGCCAACGCGTGAGCGAGGGCAACCCACGCTCGGGGCGTCGGCGACAGCAGTGCGACCGGCTGGCCGGCAAACGCGGCACGCAGCTCGTTGGCCAAGTTGGCCGCGACGGCGCGAAATTGCTCGTCCGCCAAGAGCACTCGCAACGAGTACCCGGTCCTGCGCCTGGCCGCCATCGAGCCTTGCAGGTCGAGGCGAGACCGCACGTAATCACATGTCAAAGGCGTCAATGACAGGGAGACGACATCGGAACGCAACAATGCCTGTGTCTTGCGTTGCCAGGCGATGTAGTCCGCCGACTCCCGCCAGGGCACATCGCCGCGCGCCATTAGCCGGCCTGCATAGGCAGTGGCTTCGATCCAGAGCAGTCGTCTCTGCCCCGCCCGCACTCGTTCGATGAAAGATGTCACGGTGATGATCTCACGCTCACAACGACACCGGCGGCGTGGAGCGCGGCGGCTCGCGCTCGGACAGTCGTTCCTTGAGATCGGCGAGCTCCGTTTCGAGCTGCCGGATCCGCACGTCCTTTGGATTGGGCATCATCACGCCACGCAGATGATCGGCATCCATCCTGGCGCGCATGCTCCCATCGCTCGCATAGATCACCTTGGGATCGTCCCAAGAGCCAAAGTATGGAATCGCAGCCGGCGGCTCGGCGCTGACCCACTCCCGGCAAAACTCGTCGAACGGCTTGCCACGAGCGATTCTCGCCTTGCGCTCCTCATCGCGAGCCGCCCGGGTGGCCGCTTCGTCGACGACCAGCGAGCGACTGTCATACACCACGCGATAGATGTCCCAAGCCGTTTCGTGCGAGATCAGATCCTCGGCGAGATCCTTCATCACCAGTGCCGGATCGCGTTCCAAGACATCGCCATACCCGCCACCTGCGCCCTGGCAGATCATGTAGATCTCGCCGGTGTTGCAGATCTCGAACGTCATGCCCATGTCGTGGGTGCTGTATGTGGCACCCGGGATGGGCCGCTCGTTCATGAGCTTGACGATGTCGAACACTTCGATCCGGCCCGGATCCTGGTTCAGCACGTCGAAGACGTTCACACCCTTGATCTTGCACAGCTGGTAGGCCGGACAGGAGTAGCCGCCGAACAGCCCCTGCGCGGAGGAGAACATCGAGCCTTCGCAGCCGGTCATGAAACCCCACAGATCGGTGCCGCGCACGGTGGCGATCTGCTCGTAACCCAGCCCACCGCGATACTTGCCGAAGCCGACGCGATCCTTCGCCAGCCGCTGCGCTCCGAGACGAATGATGGGAGTGTCTTCCTCGTTGATCTCGTGCTCGCCGGTATCGCACATGAACCCGAACACCGGAGAGATCGAATGTTCGCCATCGGCGTCGCTGCGCGCGCCCTGCCCGTTGCCATTGATGTCGCCGCAGAAGTTTCCGGTCACGTCTCCGTGCTGCGTGATGCCGCCGTAGATGAAGGTCGCCGCCTGGTCGTACTGAGAGGCGATGACGGCCGAGTAACGCGTCGGCAACGAGTAGTTCAGCTTGTTCATCGGGATCGTCCAGATCACGCAAGCCTTGAACAACGGCATCAGGCTCATCGCCTGGGGCATCTCGCCTTCGGCATCGATGATGGAGTTGCGGTCGGTCAGCACTTCAATGGGCGAGAGCACCGCCATGGTGTGCGGCAGGTCCGGCCAGATGTTCTGCAGCAACCCGGTCGCGAGCGCCGCTTTGAAAGAGGCGATGTTGGTATTCACCGCCCGATTGATGAACTGGGGCGCCGAACCGCGAAAGTCCATGATCATCCGGTCGCCCTTCACGGTGAGGGCGAGCTGGATCTTCTGCAGCGCATTCTCTCGCAGCGTCGAATCCATGAACGCAGCCACGCGCGTAGTGCCATCGGGCAACTCTCGAATGCGCCGCCGCATCTCGCTCTCCACATCCTCCAGATGCTGTCGCAGCGTGCCGATCAAGATCTCCTTACCGTATTGATCGAGCAACGCGAGGATCCGCTCGCGGAGCCGCAGCACGGCGTGCAGCTTGACCTTCATGTCCTCCAGCTGCAGCTTCGGGTCGCGCACCGAGTTCTGCAGGAACGTGAGCAGGTCGCGCTTGATCTGGAAGTTCTCGACGATCTTGAACGGCGGCATCTTGATGCCTTCGTCGTACTTGCTCTCCGCCGCCGCGGGCATGCCACCGGGCTCGCACGCGCCGTTCTCGCCCTCGTGAATGGTCGATGAGAGCCAGCAAACCAGCTCGCCCTTGTAGAACAGCGGCATCATCATCGACTGATCGGTGTTGTGGATGCCTCCGTAGCGCGCGTCGTTGTGAATGAAGCCGTCGCCATCGCGCACGCCGACCGTCGGATCGTCGCTCCAGTACTTGAGGATGAACTTGATGGGATAGAAGCAGCAGGCCGCGAAAGCGATGATGCCGTGAGGCGCGATCATCGCCAGATCGCCCCGGGCGGTGTAGATGGCGGTGACCAGGTCACCCCACTTCGCGCCCGGTGCGGCGCCCATCTGGTTGACCATCTCGAACGCCTCCGACAAGGCGGCATTGATCAGGCTGCGGATGTGCTGTACCTGATGCACGTCCAGGCCCTTGCTCAGGATGGCCTCCTCCTCGGGGCTGCGCGGCCCGACGCTGTGATCGCGCATGATCTCGGGATCCGGCCCGAGAAACAGCCGATGGTCGGCCAGAAATTTGTCACGCAGCGCCTGCTCATCGCTGTGGCTCGCGCCGTCGATTGCAATCGCATTCATCCGCTCTCTCCGCAACGTGGGCGCCGGCTCAGTGGCCCGCGCGCGTAAACCAGACCGCGCCCTGGGCAGCGGCGTAGTACCGCCAGCCCGGCTCGACCAGGTAGGTGGTCGCTCGCGTCGTGACGATGGCCGGACCTTCGATGCGCGTTCCTTCCTCCAACGCGCGCTCGTCGTACACGCGAGTCTCCACCGCGCCTTCGACATTCGCGAAATGACAGGCACGGGTCCCGACGGGCGCGGGTTGGTGCCCCGCTCTGCCGTCGTCCTCGATGCCGGAAAAGCTCACGGTGTTCTGCTCGACGTATGCGCACACACGTATCGTGTTGATGCGAATCCCGGCTTCGGGCGACTGACTGCCCTCGCCGAACCTTTCGCCGTACCGTGTGTGGAACAGGTTGATGAGACTCAGCACGTCCGCCTGATTGCGCAGGCGATCTCGATCGCTCACGACGGCGGTTTGCACGCGCTGGTTTCCATAGCGCATGTCGAGCTCCAGTCGATACCGAATGTCGGCAGCATCGAAACCCTGGCGCAACAGGTCTTCGCGGCCGCGCCGTTCGAGCTCCGCCACGCTCTCGTTGAAGCGCTCGTAGTCGGTGAAGAAGCGCTTCGCATTGGCATCGAACAGTACCGTCCACGTGCTCACTTCATGGATGTGCATCTGGTTCATGTTGCCCGCCCCCACCGCCGAGAACACCGAAGAGAACGGCGGGGCCAGGATGCGATCCACCCCCAGATGGCCGGCGATGCCACAAGCGTGCAGTGGTCCGTTGCCGCCATACGCAAGGATGGTGAATTGCTGCGGCTCGTAGCCGCGCGTTCGCAGCTCATTCGCAATGCCGTTCGCCATGTTGGCGTCGACGGTGCGTCTGACGAGCTTCGCCACTTCGATCGCGTCGCTGTCCAGCTCGTCGCACAGAGCCTCGAATGCCTGCTTGCTGCGTCTGGGATTGAGCTTGATGTGACCGGCGGCGTAGTTCTCCGGATCCAGGTAGCCGAGCAGCAGATCCGCGTCGGTCACCGTCGGCGCCAGTCCACCGCGGTCGTAACAGGCCGGGCCGGGATCGGAACCTGCGCTCTCCGGTCCGACCTGGACGGTCTTGAACATGCGATTGTATTTGCAGATGGAGCCACCGCCGGCGCCGAGCGTGACCAGATGCACCATCGGAATCGACACCAGCCAGCGATCGATGACGGGATTGAAGTCGTAGTACTTCACACCGCCCTCCACCACGATGCCGATGTCGAAGCTGGTGCCGCCCATGTCGGTGGCGACCACGTTGCCGAGTCCGGCCTGTTTCATCAGGTGTTCGCTCGCGGCGATACCGGATACCGGCCCCGAATGCACCGTCTGCAGGGCATCCGTCGAGTTCAGCTGTGCCATTCCACCCGAATTGTGATTCACGAGCATGGGTCGGCTGTAACCCTGGCCGCGCAGGTTCAACTCGAGCGTCCCCAGGCCGTGATACATCGTGGAGTGCAGAAACGCGTCCATGATCGCGGACATGGCACGCGCGTATTCGCCCTTGCGCCCGGCGATCTGATGCGAGAGCAGCATCGGCACCGCGCCGAGCAGATGACCGGGATACTCCTCGAGAAAAATCTCCCGAACTCGCAACTCGTGCGCGGGGTTGACGACGCTGTTGGTGAACACCACGACGAGGGCTTCGGCGCCCGCGTCCATCAGCTCTCGAATCCGCTGGCGCACGTCGTCCTCATCGAGCCGCAGCAACACGTTGCCGAGATAGTCGGTGCGCTCGCGCACCTCACGAATCATTGGAATCGGAACAATGGGCTCCGGACGGTGGGCATTGGGAATGTCCATCTGCCGCTCGGCGGGCAACCCCTCCCCATAACCGCGGGCGCGAGACAATGGGATGGTGCTCTTGAAGCCCGTGGTCACCAGTACTCCAACGCGCGGGCCCTTGCGCTCGATGAGAGCGTTGGTACCGAGCGTCGTCGCATACCGCACCGAATCGACTTCCGAAAGCACGGCTCTCACATCGACATTCAGCTGATTGCAGGCGTTGGCCAGCGCCTCGTTGAAACCCAGCGCAAGATTGTGGTGGGTGGTGAGCGCCTTGCCCTGAATGCCCCGCCCCTCCCAGACCACGAAGCAGTCGGTGAAAGTGCCGCCGATATCGACTGAAACGCGCTTCATGAGCCCTTCCTCGGCGCTGCATGAGAATGCTGGTGTCCGGATACGCGGCGAACGTACGGACCAGCCGGCGCCTGCTGCAACTCCGGCCGATCCTTCCAGGCGGCTTTGAGCGCGTCGATGTCGAGCTCGATGTCGTGCAGCGGCGGATGCCCCGGCGGCAGATACTCGGCTTCGACCAGCGTGCCGCAGCTCGGACAGTAGTACTCGAGGATGCGGCACCAGCTTGGGTCGGGCGAGAAGGTGCGCTGATACAGTTTCGGATCGAGCAGTGGCTTGTGAATCTCAGCGGGGTTGCGATCGTAGACCAGCAGCCCGCGCTTGTAGTTTTCCCGCGCGCCGATGTGCGGACGATCGCAACGGCGGCACTCCCACATTTCGGTGTCGAGATTGATGCGAAGATACTCGGTGATGAGGACGTTCATGATCGAACCCTGGAAATGACGTTAGCGGACCGCGCGCGACAACAGCACATCTCCGGCCGCATTGATTTCGAAGCCCCAGTTGCGCTCGATCCTGCAGGTGAAGAATTCCTCCTCCAGCACCGCAGGCCCGTCCGCGCAGGCCCCGGAAGGCTGCTCTTTGACTCGATAGAGCGGCACGTCTCGCCAGCCATCCTCGAACCGGACCTTGCGCACCGCATGGCTCACCGCGCGCACTCGCGACTTGCCGAAGTAACCATTCAATGTGGCGTGCGCGATGGGTTTGACTGCTTCGATGGCGAGCGAATGACGAGCCTTCGCCGACAAGCCCGGGGGCAGCTTGGGCTCCTGCAACGGAATCAATCGTTCCTCGCCGTCGCTCGTCGAGCGAAGGGTCACGGAAACTCGACATTGATCCAGCTCCGCATTCTCAGCAGCCATGCCACGCCGCGCGCGTTCGATCAACGATGCGTAGCAACGCTCGAACTCGTCAGCATCGAGAGACGACAATGGCGCCTCGTACTGATGCGCGATGTCGGAGAATCCGACGCCGAAAGCGGAGAAGACCGCGGCGAGCCCGGGAATGATCACTCGTGAAATGCCGGCAGCTTCGGCTACCTTGCACACAACGAAAGGCCCTGCGCCACCGAATGCCGCCAAGGTCGTCTCCGGCGTCAGCGGCGTGAACGACTTCAGGCTCGCGGCGATCTTTGCGACCCAAGCCTGCTCCATGGCAAGCGCCGCCTGCTCTTCCGACACCGCGAGCGGGCCGGCGACACGCTCCGCGATGGCGCGGCGCGCCCGTTCTGGATCGATGGGTAACTCGCCGCCGAAGTACGAGGCCGAGTCCAACAGGCCCGTCGACAGGAATGCATCGGTGATGGTCGCCTCCTTGCCACCCAATCCGAAGCATGCCGGGCCGGGCGCGCCGCCGACACTTTCCGGACCGACCTTCACACCCGCGGCATCCACTGTGATGATGGAGCTGCCGCCGACGCCTACGCTCACCACGTCACAGAGCGGGAACGAAGTCTCGACACCCTCCACCTCACCTCGCCGACGCGCACGCACTTCACATCGACCGTCGACCTGCGTGACTTCGCCGATGTCCGTCGTCGTGCCCCCGATATCCATCGAAACCAGATGCTTGAACGCATAATGCTGCGCCAATGCCCGCGCCCCTTCGGCGCCTCCTCGCGGGCCGGAGCTGTATGTCTTCATCGCGATCGTTTTTGCGACCCGCGCGGAGTGGCCGTCGTTGCGAAAGATGAGCAACGGATTGCGGATGTGATAAGCGCGTAATTTGTGTTCCGCGCTGTATAGGAACCGCTCCATGGCCGGATGCAGGAATGCGTTGAACAGTGCCGTCCAGGTGCGCCGCGCGTCATCGTCATCTTCGACGAGCTCGTGCGAGTAGAGGATCGGCACCGCGCCGAGCATGTGCGGCGGAAACTTCCGCAACAGCGTGCGCTTCAACGCCGACTCACGGTCATTTCGCTCCTGTCCCGCGAAGGCGATCACCAGCCGGTTCGCACCGCTCGACGTCAATGTCGTCACCGCGCGCACCACCGCAACATCGGCGTCGCCGGCCTCTCGAGAGGCGGCGTCGAGGTCGATTACCCGGTCGCCAACTAGGTCGTTGAACAACTCTCGGGCTTGCGGCGTCATCTGCAGCGATTGCGGCTTCAGACCGCCCCCCAGGATCAACCCGAGGCGCGGCCCCTTGCGCTCGACCAGCGCGTTGGTTCCCTGAGTCGTGGAATAGCGAATGTACTCAGTCGAGCGCAACAACCTCGGCAGATCCTCCTGCCCATAGATGGAACGGGATACCTTTCGCAACCCGTCCAGCAGACATTTGGAAAGATCGTAGGGTGTGGTCAGCGTCTTGGTGCGCCAGACACTGGCGCCCTCCATCACGCAGATGTCCGTGAGCGTGCCGCCGTTGTCGATGTTGATGAGCTTGCCGGAACCGTCCGCCACCTCGGTGGCAACGCCACCGCTCGCCTGGTCTCGAAGCGACTCCCAAAACCTGCGGTCGATCATGCGTCTCCCCCTCGATCCGAGGGGAATTAAAGGCGCGGGCCGCGGGTAGCCGCGCCACCCGACCGGGTAGTCTTTTGAATGAGTATTGAGAAGGAGGCCGGCTCGCGGCCGTAGCGATCAGCCGATCAGTCCCATCAGGCGCGCCGCCGAGAGCGCCTGGACGCGCGTATTGACCTGGAGCTTCGAGTAGATGTTCTTCAGGTGGAACTTGACGGTATTCTCCGAGACGAAGATGCGTTCGGCCATTTCCCGGTTCGACACTCCGTTGGCCAGATAACGCAAGATCTGCTTTTCCCGGCTCGTGAGCGCCTCGCAAGACGGCATCGGGCTCGACTCCACCGCCTGCGCCACGTCGATGCCCGCCGCTTGCAACAGGACCCGCAGAAACTGCTGCTGCGATTCGGCCTTTGCCTCCCGCGGCATATGCGCCGCGGCCAGCGCCTGATATTCGTCCTGCAACAGGCGATGCAATGCCGGTCCCTCCTCGACGAACACACGCACGTAGCGGCCAGGTTCCGCCAGTTGCAACGCTCCACGCAGCGCGCGGCTCGACGCCTCGCGCATCCCCATCCGGCTCCTGAGCAGCGCATCGAGGGCATGCAGCTTGATTCGACGTCGCACGCGAGCGGGCTGCCGTTCAAACTCGGCATTCAACGCTCGCGAGGCTGCATCGAAATTGCCGGCGTGAATCGCCAGCCGGATCCGCCCCAAGCTGGCCCCTTCCATGTCCTCCGAGAACGGCAGCCAGCGGCCATGCCGTCCCTCCTCCTTGCTCGCGAAGTGGGCGGCAATGGCTTGCGCCTGGTCTATTGCGCCGACCACCAGAGAACGCCTCGCCCGCTCCCAATTGACCGAGCCGATCAAGCGGCTCCATCCATTGCGATAGCAGATGCTTTCCAGCTCATCGAGGATCTCGGTGGCCTGGATCGATTGACCCAGAGCCTCGTGCGCGCGCCCCGCCGACAGGTAGGCGACAACGAGAAAGTCGGGCAGCGCCGATTCCGCGATGATGTCGTGATATTGCCCGAACACCGCCTGCACGAGCTCGAGCTCATTGGCCTCATAGAGCGCCCAGAGATAGCAGGAAGCGAGCGCGGCGAGGGCAAACGACTCGGCCAGATGCAACTCCTGCTCGGCCATGTCCTCCCGATATCGCGCCAGTGCGTTGTTCAGCTCGCCACTCAGGATCTGCATGACACCCGTCACGGCGAGCGTGTAGCCGCGGCTGAAAGTCGCACTGCCCCGTTCGTTGTATGCGCTCGCGAACGCGAGGTACTCCCTCGCCTCCTCGAAATTTCCAAGTGTCATCGCGCGGTAGCTGGTCAGATTGGCCGCTGCGCCCAACTCGAAGGCGCTGAAGCCTTCGGGACTGCAGTTGCAAACCGATACCCGCTCGATGATGGCGAAGGCACTTTCCAGGTCATCGACCGATACCGCCGCCATTGCCAGCACGATGTCCGGGTTGGTCGTGCCCGCCACGCTCCCGCCCGCCCGATGGTTCGCGAGAAACTGCAGCAGCGGCTGCGCCTTTTGCTTGCGCCGGAGAAATACCAACGCGTAGGCCGTCTTGATGGACAGGTCGAGGTGCTTCGCGACCTCACCGAACGGGAGCCGCACGAACCACCGCTCCACGGTTGCCAGTTGCGCGTCCGCGATCAGCCGCGAAGACCAGATGTTCAATGCCTCGACGGCGAGTGCAAAATCCTTGCATTCGATCGCGTGATGCAGCGTCTCCTCGAAATTGCCCTGCGACATGTGCCAGCGCGCGGCCGTCCGATGCACCTCCAGCCCGATGAACCTCGAACGATTGATGAGCTGCTCGATGAGAAACGACGAGAACAGCGGGTGATAGGTGAACCACCGTCGTTGAGCATCCAACGCTCTGACGAACAGCCCCGAGCGCTCCAACTCCTTCAATACGTGCTGCGAATCCGTGCGCCCTGTCACGGCATCGCAAAGCGGCGCGGTCAACCGAGTCAGCAACGACGTTCGCAGCAAGAAGTCCTGCAAGTCCGGTGGCTGCAGCGACAGGACGCTATCGGCGAGGTAATCGGTCAGCTCTCGCGGCGGACAGGCGGAGACATCCTCCAGGGAACTGCGAACCGATGGACTCGCGAGGCTCAATTTGAAGAGTTGCAGTGCCGCCGGCCATCCCTCGGTACGGCAGTAAATGGACTCGATCTCCGCGTTCGTCACGTTCGTATCCTTGTGAACCTCGAAGAACCGCTCGACCTCCTGGAACGAGAAGCGCAGATCCTCGGCACGCAGGATGAGTGCCCGATTGCCGACCAACAGCCGCGACAATCCGATCTCCGGCAGCGACCGGGACGCGATGAAGAATCTCACGTTGTCCGGCAACCGCTCGAAGAGCTTGCGACAGAAGCCGAGAATCGATTTGTTGGTCAGGAACTGAAAATCATCGAGGAATACGGCCACCGGGCGACCGACGCGAAACAGCCGGTCGAGTACCCAGTCGTAGCGCCCCACCGCTACCGTCTCGGTCGCGAACTCCTCGCCGGCAAAACCGTCCGCGGCGGAATCGCCCGTGAGAGAGGCCATGAGCGCCTGAAAGTGCACGGAAAAACGACGGGCGTCATTGTCGGCCTCATCGAGGACATACCAGGCGGTCTGGTATCCGCGCTCGTCGCACAATGCCTTGAGCTGCTGCAGGGTCGTCGATTTTCCGTGGCCTGCCGGCGCGTGCAGCAGGACCAGGCGCGGCACCGTGGTCGCAAAGACCTTGCTCAGTATTCCCTGCCGAGGAATGGCGCCGGCATAGCTGGAGGGCGCACTCAGCTTGTGAGCCTGCACTTCGGCGCGCTGGCGATCCAACTTCAACGGAATCCGGGCCACCTGTCCACCTCGACACTGCCGATCCGAACCTCGGCATTCTGCCTGCGCCAATCGCGTGCAGACAACTGTGCGGGAAAAACCCATGGAGGAGGATCGGCATGGCTGCCGCTGCGAAAATCCCTGATGGATGCGAGCAACCTGCGGGGAAGAACAGCATTCCTACCGAGCCGAGCCCAACCCGTCGACAATCGGCATTTCGCTCAATACCGCCAAAGCCCATCAATGAAATTGCATTCTTCGTATTTAGACTCAGTGTGCATCAGGGTTGCACAGTGCATCTCCCGCTCGCGCATCTCGCGGGGGAACCCCTGGAACAACAAGTCTCATAGCAGCGCTACCGCTCTATTCGACTCGGGCATGATGCGCAATACATCGTAGTTGGTCGCGAGCGCAACTCTCGACGAATGAACGAGCATGCTAGAGACAATGGCACTTAGTTAGCGCCCTGCAGTGGTTGGCGGTTAGCGGTTAGGGCAGACCGGAGGCCAGGATTTAGCTCATTTCTGGCTAACCGCTAACCGCTATCCGCGAACCGCTGCGACAAAGACGGTTAACCAAGCACCATTGATGCTAGAGATCAAAAATGCAAGTAGTTCGACATCGAGCAGTGAGGAAATGATGGCGGATGACTTTGAAGTGGCCCGGGCAGCCGGAGTGACGTATTCACTGAGCGATCGTCCTCCGCTTGCCGCCTCACCAATCCAGATTCCGCGTGGACAGCGTGAGGCCTATCCGATTGCTTCGGGGCAATCAGCCACTGAGATCGAGAGCAAACAATGGCTCAATTTTCTATGGCTCGATGATGCCTCGCAGGAATGGATCGACGCCGTGGGGAAGCTCCCTGATTTGGAGCGATTGCTCATCCAGGAACATCGGCTACCGACCTGCGGCCGCTGGGGCATCTCAG
Organism: Steroidobacter sp.; assembly: GCF_036406195.1. Lineage (GTDB taxonomy): Bacteria > Pseudomonadota > Gammaproteobacteria > Steroidobacterales > Steroidobacteraceae > Steroidobacter. The sequence continues at coordinate 55,766 of NZ_DASWVW010000018.1, read as the reverse complement.
TAAGCTGAGGCAACTGCTGATTTGGACTGCCCCAGAAAGCCAGTTCCGAGAGATTCGACAGCCCAATTCGAACCTTCAGTGCTCCTGGTTCGGGGTCCTGGACATGCTGGGCGCTCTGAAGCGGTTCCAGCGAAGCTCGCGGCATTGATCGTCGACCTGCGCGGTCGAAATTCAATCGGCGTTCACGTCGGGATCGTCGCATTGTGGCGGACAGCGCCAAGCTCACCAAGAGATCAGGTCGCAGCGCGAATATTCCTGGTCGAGAAAATGCCTGCCTGGCCCCTGCAGGCAGAACAAACGCGGGCAATCGATCTCAGTTCGGCGCAACGCTCTGCATCGGAATCGAGATCGTGCAGCGAAGCCCGGTCGGTTCCCAGGCGAAGCAGATGGTCCCGCGAAGCTGCTGCTCCACGATCGATCGAATCAATCGGGTGCCGAAGCCGTGTCGAACAGGTGATCCTATGGGTGACTCTACCGGCGAGCGTCTGATTTCCCGCCATTCGATTTCCAGCAACGTGCCGCCGCGCGGCAGGTCCCAGGTCACGTCGAGCGTACCCGAATCCTCTGCGAACGCGCCATACTTGGCGGCATTCGTGGCCAGCTCATGGAACGCCATCGCGAGCGGCTGCCCGGCCTCCGCACGTACGTACACTGGAGGACCTGCCAGCCGAACGCGATTCGAAGTATTGATGTCGTAGGCTGCCAGTTCTTCGAGCAGCAGGCCGCTGAGACTCACCGGTTTGAGGGATTCGCGCATCAGTACGCTTTCGGCTCGACTGATCGCCTCGAGTCGGCCGGTCACGGCCTGGCGAAAGGCTTCTACCGTGGGCGCTCTCGTCAGCCGGACGACACTTTGCACGACACAAAGCAGGTTCTTGTTGCGGTGCTCAATTTCCCGCGCGAGCAGCTTCTCCCGCTCCTCGAGGCGCTTGCGCTCGGTGATGTCGATCGAGACGCCGACGAGCCCGACCACTTTCCCGTCCTCATCGGTAAAGGGGGCCTTCGTCGACAGCCAGTAGCTCGTGGTGCCGTCCGATGCTCGCAGTTGCTCCTCGACCTGGCATCGGGTGCGCCCGGCCATGATCCGTTGATCATTCTCCATCACCGCGCGGGCCAGCTCCTTGTCGGACAGAAGCTCGAGATCGTCCTTGCCGAGGAAGCCGCCCGATGGCCACCCGACGGCCTCGCCGAATCCTGCGTTCCCGAGCAGGATTCGACCCTCGCGATCTTTCGCGTACACCGCTCCGGGAACGGCCTCGATGAACTCGCGCAGGAAGGAGCGGGTCGCTCGTATTTGCTCTATCGACATGTCTGCCCTTCGATAGCAGGGGCACATGGCCTGACGGCCCCGCGCGATCTCAGAAAGTTTCCCACTGATTGAGGCTCATACTTAAGTCGCGTGCTCCGCTCAGTCAAGATCGCAACGCCAGCACGCGCCAGAATTCAGGCCTCGTCAATGACACGACCGCCTGGTTCTTTGTCGGGGAGTAGAGGGTCCTCGACTTCAGGTTGTCAAATGCGGGTCACTGATTGACCGATCGGCGTTACCGGAAATTTGGGAGGGTGAGCTGGTAGACTCAACGGTCTACGCAGATAGCGCGTGTAAGCGACTGATTTTAATGGAATACGATGGCTCTGGACGGCGCCAGGGTGGTTGGCGATTGCGCGAGACCTATGCCGCATAATCGAACGGGTCAGTTCTCCCCTTAGGCCGCCATCGCTGAAGTAAACCGGGCAAGAGCGATTCAAGCGGCACCCGGGTAACGTGGATCCACCATCCCAACCAGACCACAAAGACGCCCAAGGCGATCACGACAAATGGGAATACCAGGCTGTCACTGAAGTGTTCAGTGTAAAGATAGTTCAGGTAGTAGAACACACCAGCCGCTCCCCCTAGCAGCCCTGCTGGGCGTCGCAGATACAGCGCGACCAGCATGACACCAACATTGGCCAGCGCGAACAAGAACATCTCCAGGGGATACTCGTCAAAGAATATCGTCAATCCAATGGGAAGGATCCACATGCCCATCTTGGTCAACCAATATCCGTAGTTGGCGCTTTCCTTTCGATTGTCTGCGAACCACGCAACTGCAACTGTCGCACTACCTATCAGAATGATGGTAAAGCCCAGTGCCTCCCGTTGATCCGGCCGCAGGAAATCGAGAACGATGTACCAACACCCCAAGGTCGTCAGCACGCATAGCGGCAGGAATTTGAAGCGCCAGATGCCGATCAGACTCGCGACGATCACCACGCAGACCGCGAGCAGCGGGCTGTACAAGAACCGATCGGTGAGCGTCAGCAAGGAGTATTCAAACCGATCAGAGAGCAACGGCACGAACTGACCGTAGTCCCACCAGCCACCCACTTTCTGAAACATCAGCACTGCATAGCCGAGCGTAACACTGCCCGAGGCAACCAGGACTCCCGCGAGCACCGTGCGTCTCTTGAGCTTCACATTCACCGTGATCGCACAAACCATCGCGGCTATCGAGTATGCGCTCAAGCACACGGCAAACCCCAGCTCCGAGCGGTCGCGTATCTCCGATGCGAACAGTCCAAACGCGATGAGCACCAGCGCCGTTCCGGCGTACCAGCACAGGTGGACGAGATTGAATTCCGTCCGAGCCTCACTGGAATTCTCGACCAGTGCAGTATCGATGATCGTAGCCATGGTTCCCCTTTCTTATAGTTGTTCGTTACTTATAGTTGTTCGTTACTTCGATCTCTTCGGCACCCGTTTCTTCTTCGGCCGTTTCGTTGCTTTCCGCTGTGCGGCCTTGACAGATTTCCTTGTTCGCACCGGGCGCGACACGCGTTTGCGCCGCGCCGTCACGATCACGGTTTCTGTAGCCGGCGCGGTCATGCCGAGCGCTTCGAGCGTCGCCGCCACGTCGACGATGCCGAAGCCCAGTTCCTGATTCCATCCGGAACCCAAAGGGTTGCGCGCAGTGCGCTGTAGCAGTGCTCGCAAGTCAGCCGGTGATTTTCCACGCGCAGCTCCCCGCGTTCGAATTGCCGCCACGATGCCGGCGAGCACGGGCGCTGCCGCCGAGGTCCCACTGTGCTTTGGCCAGGCACTGCTCGTCGCGAAGTGCGTACAAGCGGCAACATCCGGCTTGCGCGAACTGATGCTTCCTGGGCCCTGGCTCGAATAGGCCAAACGACGACCATCCGTCGTCACGCCGGCTACGGTGATCACATCAGGATGCGCGGCGCCGCCGTGAATGCTGTTGCCCGGTCCAAAATCGCTCAAGCCACATCGAGTGTCCGGCCGGGGCTTGCCGCAATTGCCCGCGGCAAAGATCACATCGGCCCCAAGCGAGACGACGGTACCGATATATTGATTGACGGGATGATTGAGATTCGCGCTGTAGTTGCCTGGCGCGCCGACCGGCAAATCTTCCGACCGTTTGTAGACGACCCAACTATTGTTCACGACCACGGGATGCCCGGCCCAGGGACCGTCGGCATCGATCTGGTCGATCAAGTGCGCATAGGCATTCGCGACGTCTGACAGATAGTCGGGCAGTTTGGCGCCCTTGCGACGCAGGACCGCATAGTCATGAAAGGTCGCCAAGGGAGCAATCAGGCGCGCGTCGTGCGCGCACATGGTCCCGTGGCCGAACCACGGATCATGCGCATCAGCCGTACCTGGTTGATAAGCGATGTCCGCCGGAGCCCACCCCTGCTCCGATACCGGTACGAAATTCTGATCGATGCCGCTATCCATCACTACGATGTGCACACCGCGCCCGGTGAGTCCGTGACTGGAGAGTAGCGGCACGTTCGCGAGCCCCTGGACGTCTGTCTCGCCACCGACCGCCGCCGAACCCTGGTACGTCCCGAGCGCTGCCGGCTCGATCTCGAGGTCGACATACACCCCGATCACTTCGTGCCGACGATCCATAGCCAGACGCGAGATGGCATCTTCGTCCTCGAAGTACGCAACGATGTTATAGGTGGACGCGGCCGGACGATTGCGAGGACGCTTTCGGGTCATGCTGGTGAGTCCCGCCGCCCACAGATCCGCCTTGTTGACATTTGGAATGGGCGCGAGTGATTCCACGAAATCCATGCCGTGGACCTTGACGCTCGCTTCGAGTTGCAGCCCCGCGGCCCCAAACGACTTCTGCTGCCATGCGTCTTGCATGTACTCATGCGCCCGAACTTGTACGATTCGTCGGAGCATCATCCCTCCCATCATTGCGGCTGAAGATCAGTCCATGTAACGAGAAGGGCGTTGACGCAAGAAACAAGCAGCCGCGCGGCAGTGCCCCGAGCCTACAAAACCACGGCTCGAGCACGCCCGTGTCGCGGTTGGTCGCGCTTGCCCAAAATGCAAACGCGGAGGACGCATGGATTCGACACGCAGCACGCCCGTCTCCCAGGGGGGGCCAAGCGATTGAAGAGCCGAACCCGTGGACACCCGCCCCAGTGTTCGCCGGTTTGGGTTACCAGAACTCGTCGGTTCGACGCTCACCCAGATCGCTCACGGCGCCTTCGCAACATCCTTCGGGTGTGCCGCCGGCTGAGACTGAGAGTCCGCCTTCAGCTTTGTTTGCGCTAAGTCGAGCGGAACTGTCCCCGCCGCCAACTTGACGATGTCAACGGGCGCGGCGTCAACATAGCGTGCGCTGGTCGCGCATAGCTCACCGCTCGCCTTGCGCACGGTCATTCGGACGTGCGCGCTGCCCGTTGCGAAGGCTTTGGCAGACGTCCATGCATTCTTCTTGACCACGCGACGCGCTTCGCCTCTAACCTGTACGTGCAGCAGTAACGTCGTCGGCTGCTCCAGGATTGATTTTGCGTGCAAGGCAAACGCCATGTTATTGATAGCCTCGGGATTCAGCGACTTCTGGACGGTCAGCGCCTGCTCAATGACGGCGGCTGCCTCTCGCTCCTGCCGCTCGATCAACGCCACCTGGTCCTTTTTCTTCGGATCTTTGCGCAGCTCGGTCAGCGACGCCTGCCGTGACTGCTGATCTTCTTGAGCCTGGCGGAGCGCCGTTTGGAGGTCCTGAATGGTCGTCCGAATCTTGTCCGTTTCCCCTTTGAGTTGGTCGCCGATCGTCAAGTGCTTGGCCCTGAGAACTTCAGATCCTTTGCAGTACTTCTCGGTCAGGGGCTGAATCGTGTACGAGACGTCGAAGGTCGCATCCTCCGCGGCGGCTTGCGTGTCGGTTCGAAACAATCGGGTCGCACTGCTCAGCAGTCCGAGTCCCTGAATGGCTGCGAGCGCTCCACCGACGGCCGCGTCCATCGACACACCGGTGAGTCGTTCCAACGCATCCTTGGAAAATTTCAGTTGTTCAAACGCAAGCACACCGGCGGCAATGTCAGCCAACATCACACCGCCATCGTCGATGATGATCCTCGGAGCCGTCCCTGGAGTCTTCGTTTCAATGACTTGACGGATGGAATCGCTCGTGCACAGATCCTGGATGGCTTGCTCGAGCGCGAGCTCCGCCTGCACCTTGGCCCGTAACGACGGCGGGATACCGGTAGCTGCCGTAAAGTCTCCCGCCACCCCGAGGTTCGAGAAGTCCACGTTTTTGAGTTTGTCGAACAGCAGAAACTCACGATCGATTTCCGCGGAGGCTTTGCCCTTCGAGGCGTCCGCAATTGCCTTCTCCACTTCGGCTCGCGCTTTGACCTCGGCCAGCTCGCTCTCGGCTCGAGACGTGGTGAGCTCGTTTTGTTTGGCAAGAATGTACGCTTGAAGTTCGAGCCGCTCCTTCTCGACCTTCAATCGTTCGATCTCGGCTTTGAGCTGCGCGATTTCCTCATCCGTGGACTGTGCAAGTACAGGTGCGTTTGCGCTGCACACTGCGATGAGAACCAATAAGAGAACCTGGGCGATTCCAGACTGCGCAGCTCGCGTCAGTCGAGCGCTGCTTCTTCCAACTGGTGACATCGTTCGACACCTTCCGTCCCTGTTGGTCCCGGGCATATCGTTATTGGTTACTATCGGCCGGTCGTGTTGGGATCTCAGAATACCAACGATATTTGCTTTTGGAAATATACAATGACACATTGAAGCCTGCACGGGCCGCATCAAGACTGCAGAGATCTACAGTAGCCGCTCGCCCCGACCGCACGTAGTGCGCAGTGGCCGCGCGGCTGGCGCAGACTCCGCGAGTTTGTCTGCCGCGTGACTCGGTGACCTCGCGAAGGGCACGCTGCGCTTCGGGCGCCACACAGACTAGCCAGCGCTACGGCGGGAGTCAAAGCGGCCATGCCTGTTGGCCGTGCGACCAAATCGTCGGCACGCTCGCCTTCAGGCACGGTCACTGCTCGCGACCGCTCCCCCGATTGCCCGGGCACATCAGCAGAATGGCCCTCAGCACCTCCATCGCTTGCTCCTGGAGTTGCTCAGTCGCCGTCCTTGGAAGCTCCAAAGCCGATGTCGTGCAGCTGACCCCAAGTCCTGGCGCGCTGGAACTGACGTGCTTCAACATTCGTGTCATCGCGCTCGAAGGAATCCCGCCGGAATGCCGGGCCACAACACTTCGAACGCCTGCTCAAACGTTAGCCGTTCAACCATCCCCTGCCCCAGGCTGAACCAACGCATCCGGCTACGCAGCGCTCAGGCCTCATCCGCGAGCTTCATCAGCTGATCCACGAGCGCTTGGTGCTGCTCACCGCTGAATCCGGGAACGTCCAGCGCCTCGCGCAGCATCACGCCGTCCAAGGCAAGTGCAACGACTGCGGCACGGGCGCAATGGGCATCGGAGGCAATCAAGTGGCGCGCATCCGAAACAATGTGCCCGCGAATGGACTCCATCAACGGCGGATTCGCAAGCGCGACCAGCAAGGCCGCTCCGGGCCATCTCGCCAAGCCGTTGTCGCCCAGCAATCCAACGATGCGGGCCTTGAGCGCTCTCGCATCGTCACTATCGTCAATCGCCTCGCTCGCTGCAGCAATGCGCAGTTCCATGCATTGCACGTAGTCTGCCACCAGGGTACTGAGCAGCGACTGCTTGCTGGGGAAGTGATACAGGAGACCGCCTTTACTCACCCCGGCTCGATGAGCTACCTCGTCCAGCCTCAGGCGGGTACCACCCGTCTCGCGCACGATCTTCACCGCCGCTTCGAGTAGTCGCGCACGCGTGCTACTCGCTGTATCGCAGTCAGTCGCGCCCCGTGCCTTCATTGGCCGTGCCATCGATCGTCCAACTGTCGCCGTCAGGCTTGAGATAGATGCCCGTCGGCCCGGAGACGTGCGAACCAAGCAGCAATGCTTTGCGGTTCGACACCTGCTCCAGCAAGCGCCGGCGTGCCGAAGTCGCCAGCTGCTGATCCCAGCAGAAGTTGTCTCCGACGTGCGGGATGGCGACTTGCACCGGGTGATGCAGGACATCGCCGGTGATAACCGCTTCCTGTCCCTGGGACGAGACGACGACCGAGCAGTGTCCGGGCGTGTGCCCCGGCGTCGGCTGCAGTCGCACTTCGTCGACGATCACATGATCCGGGTCGACGAATCTGGCAAGACCCGCATCGACGATGGGCTTGACCGAATCTTCCAGCACCGCCCGCGCATCGCCGTGATCGTCGACCTGCAGATGCTGATACTCGTCCTTGGCGAACAGATACTGCGCATTGGGAAAAGTGGGCAGCCATTTGCCGTCGACCAGCATCGTGTTCCATCCGCAATGATCGACATGCAAATGCGTGCACAGGACATAGTCGATGCTCTCGCGCGGATAGCCGGCCGCGGCGAGGCGCTCGAGAAAGGGATTGTTCAGCATGCTCAGCGCGGGGTGGCTGCGCGGCTTGTCGTTGCCGATACACGGATCCACCAGGATTCGAAGCCCCCGGGCCTCGATGATGAAAGCCTGGAAGTGCAGCTTGATGCTGCCGTCTTCCTCGGCGAAGTCCGGGCACAACCACGCTCGTCGCTCGATGATGGCCTGTTTGTCGGTCTGGATGAAGATCGCCGGATCCGCGCTCACCGGCGGCAATTCGAGCACGCGCGTGATCTTTACCGCGCCGATCGACCAGCGCATGAAAACGTTGGGATCCGTCGATGACATGGTCTAGAACTCGACTGAAACCGTGAAGCCATAGGTGCGCGGCGCTGCAGGGCTGGTGACATAGCCGCCGGTGCCGACCGGACCCGCCGTTTCCTGTCCGATCAGATAATACTGAACGTCGCCCAGGTTCTTGCCCCACACACTGAAGCTCATCCAGTCCATAGAAGATGGAGTAAACCGCAGCGAGGCGTTCACGAGCGTGACCTCTTCTGCGCGCAAACGATTGTCAGCGGTCCAGGGATACGCGCCCGTGTACGACACGCCGATGTCGCCGACCCATTCACCGACACCGGTGATCCAGTTGTAGTTTGCGCCGGCGTCGAACCGCCACTCAGGCACGTTGGCCATGCGAAACCCGCTGGCGTCGCCGAGCACCGGACCGCTGATCGTCGATCCCGGAACCAGGCCGCCGGAAAAGAACGGTGCGTTGTCGAACTCCGTGTATTCGGCATCCAAATAGGTGGCCGCGCTGCGCAACGTGAGCCCGACGACAGGAACAGCTTCGACTGCGATTTCAGCGCCCCTGCTGCGTGCACGTTGCGCATTGGTGAGACTCACGGCCGAGAGGACGCCGGTCGTGACAGTCGTCAAAACCTGCGGGTTCTCGATATCGCTCCAGAACGCCGCGCCGTTGATGCGAACGCGACGATCGAAAGGTTCGGATTTGAAGCCGATCTCGTATGCCTGCACAGTCTCGGGCCGCGCAGCCGGCGTGGCGAGCGGAAGCGTGTTGAACGCGCCGGACTTGTAACCTCGGCTGACGGACGCATAGGCCATGACATCGTCGGTGAAGTGATGGTCGATAGCGGCGCGATAGGTGAAAGCGCTGGGTTTCGCCGAATCGGTGTAAGGATCGGGCAGCCCCGGGGGAGCGGCGGAAACGACCCCCACGCCGGGGATGGTGTAGGTCTGCCGGCCACGAGCCTCCATTTCATCCTCGGTGTAACGCGCACCCAACGTCACATTCGTCTGATCCCCGATGGGGACGGTGGCCTGCGCATAACCCGAATAGCTGTCGACAGTCTGAATGCCGAAGACGCTGTAGATGGTGCCGGGTGCGACCAGAATGTTGAAGAGGTCCCCCTCGGCGGTCGCCGGATCGTAGCCCGCCTTCCAGTGCAGATAATAGGTGCCCACCATCCAGCTGATCGCTCCGGGCTTGGAGCGGAGCTGGAATTCCTGCGTCACCTGGTCGTCCATGTTGCCCAGGTCGGCGTGATAGAAGTTTCGCTCGCTGTAATCGAGGTCGACGTGATAATTGCCCTCGGACCTGCGGAACGCCGAGATCGACACCAGCTCGGCGAACCCCACGTCCTGATCGATGCGAATCGATCCGCCATAACCTTCCTCGGTGGCGTCGTTACGAGCGTTGAGCCGGTTGTCGTAGAAAGTGTCGGAGTCCTCCTTGAACGAAGTCAGCAGCGCCGGTGGCGCCGGATATCCCGGGAAACCGCCCGCGGGAGTGGCGCCGTAGGTGCCTTCATAGAAGTCCTGCACGGAGCCGATGTCGCTGGTCGAATCGGCATAGAAGCCAACGATCTTCACCATCGTTCGATCGCTCGGCTCCCACAGCAGCTTGGTGCGAACGGTGAAGGTCTCGGCGAGATTCGCGTCCTGCCCGGTCGTGCGGCTCTTGCCCCAGCCCACCCTCTGATCCGATCCGCCGAAGGCAATGTTCCAAGACAGAGTGTCCGTGAGGGGTATCGACGCGTACAGCTGAGCGCTCACCGTGTCGTAGTTGGCGTAGCCCATGGAAGCATTGAACTCGGCCTGCTGACTCGGGTCCCTAGTAAACATTTGAATCGCCCCGCCCGAGGAGTTGCGGCCGAAGAGCGTGCCTTGCGGGCCGTTCAGCACTTCAATTCGCTGGATGTTGCCTAGGGCAAGATATGCGGTGGAAAGGCGTGTGTAGTAAACATCGTCGATATAGGTCGCGACGCTGGACTCGTTGCCGACGGTTCCGTTGTTGTTGCCGACGCCTCGCAGGAACGGCAGGTACACGCCCGCGGTGCTGGACACCTGCAACGACGGAGCGACGTGCGACAGCTCCTGAAGATTGGTCACGCCGCTGGCCTTCAGCGACTCCGCGTCGAACGCGCTGACTGCCACGGGGGTGTCCTGCATGTTCTGTTCGCGACGCTGGGCCGTCACCACAATCTCCGTGAGTTGCCCCTGAACCGGAGTGTCCTCACCGTCGGCAGCCTCCGTCTGCGCGAACGACGATACCGAGCTCAGCGTGGTAGATAGGATCAGGCCGCCAACCAGCTTCGATGTATGAGCACTCACGTTCTTCCCCCTGACTTATTGCGGTCGGTTGCGAAGCCAGACCGTGGATTTGTAGGGGGAAAGTCTAAGTGTCGGTATGACTGTAAACTAGGTCATGCGCATTATGCGAGCCATAGAGATATGTATGGGTCGCTCGGCAAGCCCCTGGATTTTTCAAAGGCTGCCGCGAATCGTCGAACCGCCATCGACGATGACGATCTGGCCCGTCATATAGGTGCTGGCTTTCGAAGCCAGGAACACCGCCGCCCCCGCGATCTCGTAGGGCTCGCCGATTCGACCGAGCGGCGTCGCGCGCTCGAGCGCGGCCTGCGCCGCCGGATCCTCCCACAATGCGCGCGCAAAATCAGTGCGAATGACGCCTGGCGCAATTGCGTTGATCCTCACACTGTGCGGACCCAATTCGATTGCGAGATTGCGCACGAGTTGTAGATCGGCGGCCTTGGAGATGTTGTAAGCCCCAATCACCTCGGAGCCGATCAGTCCGCCGATCGATGAGACCACGACGATCGCGCCGTCCCGGCGCTCGATCATCTCGGGTGAGATCATGGAGACCAACCAGTGGTTCGCCAGGACGTTGTTGTCGAAGACCTTGCGGAACTGCTCGTCGCTGATCCCCGCCATCGGTCCGTAGTACGGGTTGGACGCGGCATTGCAGACGAGCACATCGATCTTGCCAAAACGCGCGCGCGTTTCGGCAACCATCATCTGCAGCGCCGTCTTATCGGAGATGCTAGCCGCGATCGCGATCGCGCGCTCTTCACCATGCTTTGCATTGATCGCTGCCGCGACTTCCTCGCAAGCCGGTTGTTTACGGCTCGAGATGACAACACGCGCGCCGGCGGCTGCAAACGCCTCGGCGATTGCACGGCCGATGCCACGCGACGAGCCAGTGACGACGGCGACCTTACCGGTGAGATCAAACAGATCCATGCCTCATCCTCTTCATGATTACATTGGGCACGCCTGGCTCGTCTTTGGCGTGCGAGGCGAGAGACGGAATGCGCGTAGCCATTGGAAGCGGCTACGCTCGATTCAACTATACGAGGCCCTGCTCCGTGCCCGAATGCACGCTTCAGCCAGCCGTCATTCCACCATCGATGGCGATTTCGGCACCGGTGATGTGCCGCGCCGCGTCCGATGCGAGAAAGCAAATGGTGTCAGCCACCTCCGCCGCGGAACAGGCGACGCCGATCGGCACCGCCGTCTTTGCGATCTCATCGGGATCGACGTCGTGCGCCCCGCTGCCATGGCCGGCCTGAATGGCGTCCTGGATATGTTTACGCAGGGCGGGCGTATCGACCAATCCAGGGTGCACCGAGCTCACACGCACTTTGTTCCGGAGCCCGGCGCATTCCAGCGCCACCGCCTTGGTCATCAGGCGGATCGCACCCTTCGAGCCGCAATAGGCGGCCATGCCGGCAATGCCTTTCAGGCCCGCGAGCGACGAGATGTTGACGACAGCGCCGCCACCTGAATTCGCGATCCGCGGAATAGCGTGCTTCATGCCGAGAAATGTTCCCTCGACATTGACCGCCATGATCCGTCTGAAATCCTCGAGCGGCATCGAGAAGGTGTCGGTAACGCGAGACGTTCCTGCACAGTTGACCAGTACGGATAGCCCCTCGCTGCGAGCGTCGCACCGGGCCAGGGCCGCCTGCCACTGCGCTTCGTTGCTGACATCCAGCCGGATCGCTTCCGCCCGGCCCTCGGCCTGCCTGATCACTGCAACCGTATGCTCGGCGCTCGCCTGATCGAAATCGGTCACCCATACGAAAGCACCCCGCGCCGCGAATGCACTGGCAATCGCCCGCCCGATGCCGCTGCCAGCACCCGTCACAAACGCCGCTCTTGCTGTGAATTCAGACATGCGGCGTCCTCAACCAGCTGTCATGCCGCCGTCGATGGCGATCTCGGCACCGGTGATGTGCCGGGCCGCATCCGATGCGAGAAAGCAAACGGTCTCGGCGACCTCGGCCGCGGTGCAGGCGACACCGATCGGTACCATCGTTTTCGCGACTTCATGAGGGTCGAGACTGTGGGACTCTGGCGCGCCGCGTTGCGAGCGAGCGAGCTCATCCGGATCGTGCTTGTGCCAGGCGGGCGTATCGACGACGCCGGGGTGAACCGAGTTGACGCGGACGTTGTTACGCAGCCCGGCGCACTCGAGCGCCACCGCCTTGGTCATCATACGGATCGCACCTTTCGAGCCGCAGTAGGCAGTCATCCCGGGGATGCCTTTCAGCCCCGCGAGCGAGGAGATGTTGATGACGGCGCCTCCGCCCGATTGCGCGATCCTGGGAATGGCGTGCTTCATGCCGAGGAACGTGCCCTCGACGTTGATGGCCATGATGGTCCGGAAATCCTCCAGTGGCATCGAGAACGTGTCGGCGAACATGGACTTGCCGGCGCAATTGACCAGGACGGCGAGAGCGTCGTCACGACCGTCGCTCAGAGCCAATGCCCTCTGCCACTGCGCTTCATCTCTGACATCCAGAAGGATCGCTTCGGACCTGCCGCCGGCTTGCGCAACCAGCTCGACGGTGCGGTTGGAGCCCGCCCGGTCGAAATCTGCTACCCACACTAAAGCGCCCCGCGCCGCCAAAGCTAGACTGGTCACCCGCCCGATGCCGCTGGCGGCACCCGTCACAAACGCAGCCTTACCCGCAAGCTCAGACATGCGATCCCCCTTTTTCTGTCGGGAGAATAGCGCGTCGCGCGACCCCCAAATAGTACGACCCTGTTATCCGGGCCATAACCAATCGATATGCGCTCGCTCACAGCGTGCCGCCATTCGCTCGCCGCGGCGTCAACCGGCAGCGACGTTATATTTCCGATGTCCCGAACGAGCCTAGTTGCGAGCACCAGGGCACGGATACGATCGCACGCCACTCAACCGCCAAAGGGTTTGAATCGTGGACCAAGCAAGTGCCGATGAAGCAGCGAAGATCATCATCTCCCTCTATCGCGGCACGGCCGCCGCGCCGCTCAAGGGCTTTCCCGAAAGCTGTAAGCCCACCTCCTTCTTCGACGTGCAGAAGATTCTGGACGGTCTGGCTCACGGGCTGGGACGACCGGTGCAAGGATGGAAGCTTTATTTTCCATTCAAGGCAGGCCAGCCCAATCTGATCGCGCCGATCTTCAACTTGCTTCAGTCAGGCGCGCATATCACGCGTGAAATGTCTCGCATTCGAATCTGGGAGCCGGAGATCGTGTTTCGCGCCAAGAAGGATCTGCCGCCGCGCGAGCGCCCCTACACCTATGAGGAAGTGGCGCAGGCCACGGAGGCGGTGCCGGCCATCGAGTTTCTTGCCTTCCGTTTCGACGTGAACGACATGCAGGAATTCGCTGCACGCCCCTTCGAAGCGTACGCCGACAACACCTTGAGCGGCGGCTTTGTGATCGGCAAGCCTTATCCCGAATGGCAGTCGCTCGACTTCAGCAAGCTGCGCATCGTCTCCAAGCAGGGCGACGAGACCGTGGGCGACATCCGTGGCGGCCATCCCGTCGTCGATCCTTTCATCCTTGTGTTCGTCGGCGCCAACGCAGCGCGAGAGCGGCAGGGCATTCGCGCAGGTCAGATCCTCGCCACGCTCTCGCCATCAGCGCTGCTGACCGCCAGGCCGAACGCAGCGATCAGCGCCCACTTCGAGGGCTTTGGCGACGTCGCGGCCGTGTTCGACTACTAATCGTTGGAGATGTTTGTGGACCTTAGCGGCAAGACAGCCATTGTCACGGGCGGCGGCACCGGCATCGGTCGCGCCGCTTCGCTGAAGCTGGCGGCCTGCGGAGCCAATGTCGCCATCAACTATCGAGTCAGCCGCGACGCTGCAGAAGAGACTGCGTCCGAGTGCCGAAAGCTTGGCGTACGAGCAGCGGCGATCGCAGCGGATGTATGCAACGATGAAGACTGTCGCCGGCTGGCGGCTGTGGCGACAGTGGAAGTCGGCACCGTCAACATCCTCGTCAACAATGCGGCGGCGACGAAGTTCGTACCGCACGCTCAGCTCGATGGCTTGTCGGCTGAGGATTTCGCAAATATCTTTCGCACCAACGTGACCGGCGCCTACCAGATGATCCGCGCACTGGCGCCGGGCATGAGGGCCGCAGGCGGCGGCGCCGTCGTGAACGTAGCTTCCATCGCCGGACTGTTTGGCGGTGGCTCCTGCTCCGCCTATGCCGCGTCCAAGGCTGCCCTCATCAATCTGACGAAAACACTGGCGCGCGCACTGGCCCCGCACATTCGCATCAACGTTGTATGCCCCGGCTTCGTGGGGACGCGCTGGTTTCAGGAGCGCTTCTCGCCGGAGGACTACGCCACCACAATGCAGCAAGTGGCGAATAGCATGCCGCTCGAGCGCGCCGCATCGGCAGAGGATATCGCCGGCGGCATCGCATTCTTCTGCTCCGATGAAGCGGCCATCATTACCGGCGAAACGCTCGTCATGGACGCGGGTGCGCATCTCGACCTCGCCATCTCACGCGGCATGGTCGGCAAAGACGCGCCTAGAATGCACCCTTGACCAAGGTGCCGCCCGGCCACTCGCCGGAAGACATCCGCGTGCGAATCGCCTGCCGCAGCAGCGTCTCGTACGCTTTTACGGCGGCGCTCGAGGGCCGCGTGCGCAGCGTGCTGACCGTCCACGTGATTGAAAAGTTGGTGATCGGCGCTGTCTCCAGCTCGTAGCGTCGCGAGCTCAGTGCGCATCCGGGCATCGCCACGAAACCCACGCCCAGTTCCGCCAGCTCCAGCATCATCGATGCGGTCGACTTGACCACCACATTCTGCTCTCGACCGAAGCGCGTCAGCCGTTGATTGAGCCGTTTGACCACCACCGTCGCATTGTGCTGGTGGATGATGGGCCGCGCCGCCAGCTCGGCAAGCGGCACTTCCTTCATCTGGGCCAGGCCACTCCCCTTGGCGCCGAGCAGATAGATGCGGTCGTGCACGATGGGGCGCGAATCGATCTCGGGACTGTCCTCGACCATCGTGAGCACCGCGAAATCGATGTACCGCTCCTTGAGCATGCTCTCGAGCGTTTCGCTGGAATCGGCAATGATCTTGAGCCGCACGTCCGGATAGCGATCGTGGAACTGTTTGATGACCGGCGCGGTGATGTTCTCGGACCAGGAATAAGGCATGCCGACCGACAGCTCCCCCTGCGGCTCGGTCTGACGCGCCAGCAGCGCCTCCGACAGATCGTCGATGTCCGCCAGGATGGTTTTGGCGCGAGCGCTGAGCAGCAGCCCCGGTTCGGTGAGACACACCCCGCGCCCGTGCCGCTTCAACAGCTTCACCCGCAACACCCCTTCGAGTTGCGCGACGTGACGAGTCAATGCCGGCTGGGTGATGTGAAGCTCGGACGCCGCGCGCGTGATGCTGCCGTGCTCGGCGATCTTGAGCAGATACCTGAGACTAAGGATGTTCATGCCGCCCCTTTTTCGATGGCCAAGAATACCATCGCCTCCCCCGACGCAAGATATAACGAGACGTTATGCCCGGGATGCCTTGCCGCCGCCTGTTTGCCAGAGGCCGCCCCGCGTAGATTGCTGATCTTCCGGCCGGCCAGGACCGGTCAACCAGCAAGGGGAACGAGGGATTCACGACATGACCGAAAGCTATGGCCCGTGTGAATTCCTGCAGCTCGACCGTCCTCGCGACGCCATCCTGCGTGTGACGCTCAACCGCCCGCACAAGCGCAACGCCATGAGCAACGAGCTGCGGCGGGAGTTGTTCGCCGTTCTCGAGCAGGCGGACGTCGATGATGACATTCGCGTGATCGTTCTGCGCGGTGCCGGCAGATGTTTCTCGTCAGGATATGACTTGACGCAGGGTTCGGTGCAGGACAGCGGCGAGCGGCGCACGCCCTACTATACCGCGCCCGGCATCGGTTACTGGGCACGCCACGTCGTCGAGGGCTGCTTCCGATTGTGGGATCTGGCCAAGCCGCTGATCGCGCAGGTTCATGGCTATTGCCTGGCCGGCGGCAGCGAGCTCGCCGCCTCGTGCGATCTCGTCTACGTCGCCGACGACGCCGAAATCGGTTATCCGCCGATCCGGCTGATGAGCCCGCCCGACAATCAGGTCTTTCCGTGGCTGCTGGGCATGCGCCGCGCGATGGAGATGATGCTGACCGGCGACTCGATCTCCGGCACGCAAGCCGCCGAATGGGGCTTCGCCAACCGCTCCTTCCCGCCCGATGAACTGGAGAGCGCGGTCCTCGATATCGCCGAGCGAGTGGCCAGGGTGCCCCCGCCGCTGCAACAGATGAACAAGCGTGCGCTTCATCGTCAGATGGAGGCGATGGGAATACGCACCGGTATTCGCGCCGGCACGGAGGTGCAGGCACAGGCGTGGTTCACCCCGGAAGTGATCGCTTACGTCGCCGAGCTGCGCAAGAGCATCACCGGTGCGCTCGATCAACGCGACGGGCGTTTCGGCGACTACCGCACCGCCGGTCGGTCCTGATCGCCTACCGCAGCTGAAAGGAAAAGAAAACATATGGCCACCGAGATCACCGCCGATAACCGACTGCCGCTGGTCGATATTGAAACGATGGAGGGGCCCGTCGGCGATACGCTGCGCGCAGCCCCCATGCGTTTGAACATCATATCGATGATGGCGCACGCCAAAACATGCGTGCTCCCGCAATTGGGCCTCGGGCGCGCCGTCATGACCGAGCAGGCACTTCCGGCTTTGCGACGCGAGCTGTTGATTCTGCTCGCCGCGCGCATGGACGGTTGCCAGTACGTGTGGTCTCAGCATCGCCCGATCGCCGAACGAGTTGGCGCCACAGCCGCGATGCTGGATGCGATTCAGGCGCTGGACCTGTCATCGAGGGCATTTCCCGAAGCCGACCAGGCCCTGCTGTTTTTCGGCATGCAGGTGATTCGCGGAGGTGAGGTGGAAGATCAGGTATTCGAACGCGCCGCTCGCCATTTCGATGCCCAGCAGATCGTGGAGGCGATCGTCGCGATCGGCTACTACATGACGATGAATCGACTGACGTTGGCGACGCGAACGCCGCTCGAGCCGGACGCGGTCACAGCCGCGATGCGCAACTAGATACGTCCTCGATCCGCCGCAAGCGCGGCGGCATTTCCATTGATGAAGATATCGGAGCTGGACAAGATGCCCGAGACCAGACTGTTTCATGACGTCGTGCGAAGTCGCAGATCCGCACGGAGCTTTCTTCCCGATCCTGTTTCCGATGCCTTGCTTCGGGCCGTGCTGGACGATGCACGTTACGCGCCATCGAACTCCAACGTTCAGCCGTGGGTGGTCCATATTGCTTCCGGCGCGACGCGCGACAAGCTCAGCCAAGCAATGCTCGCGGCGGCAGCCGAGGAACGATTCACTCCCGACTTCCCCTTCAACTATGACGATCTCTACGGCGTCTACCGTCAACGCCAGCAGGCCCAGGGAGCAGCCTATTTTCAGGCAGCCGGCATCGCACGCGATGCGGCCGAGCAGCGTCGCTTCGCGATCATGCGCAACCTGGAGTTCTTCGGCGCGCCGAGTGTCGCCCTGCTGTTCATGGCCCCGGTTTATGAAACTGTGCGCGTGGCTGGAGATGTCGGCATGTATGGCCAGACCTTCCTGCTCTCGCTGGCGGCGCACGGACTGGCCGGCGTGCCGCAAACATTGCTCAGCCTGTTTGCGGGAACCGCCCGCGAGGTCCTCGGCGTCGATCCCGCATTGAAGATGCTGTTCGGCATTTCGTTCGGCTATCGCGAGCCCGGCAATCCCGTGAACACCTTTGCGCTCGACAAGGCTCCGATCAGCGAAACCGTGACGTTTCATCGCTGACGCCACTTCGGTTCATCGTCCAACAGGAGCAATTGCAATGGCCACGCCCGGTGAGAACTTCCAACTGTTGACTGACTACTACGCGGCGTATGGCGCCGGAGGTCCCGAAGGTATCGCGCGCATGGCACGCTTCTACGCCAAGGACAAGCCGGCCTACATCGCGGGAAATTCCGAGCTCTCGGGCAACATCAACAACACCGAAGAAGCCGTGAAGTACCTGCTGCGCCTGCAGGAATTGAACGGCGGCAACATCAAGCTGGTGGGATCGCCCACCCTCCTGGTGGTCGGCGATACGATGGTGGCGGCCCTCATCAACGAGCAGCACACCCGCCCCGGCAAGCCCCCGCTGATCGTGCCGCGGCTGTGCGTCTATGAAATAGCAAATGGCAAGCTGAGCCGCGCGTTTGTGTGGCAACTCGAGTCGCAAGCCTTCGACGACTACTACCCCCGTTCATGACCGCACGAGACCGGCGCAATGAACCACTCGCAACGCCAGATGCGCGTCGAGCTGGGACAGCTGAAGCTGTTCGCAAAGGCGGTCGGCGAGACCAACCCGCTATTCTTCGACACAGCGGCGGCGACCGCAGCGGGCTTACCTGGCCCGCTGGCGCCGCCAACCTTCCTATATACGCTGGGCACCTTGGCCTTCGGAGCCGAAACCTGGTCGAATGAGCTCGGCATCGATCCCACCCGACTGCTTCACGGCGAGCAGACTTTCGAATATTTCCATCCCATCCATGCGAACGAGGACATCGTGTTGCATCGGCGTCTGGTGGATCGCTATGAGAAGAAACAAGGCAGGCTTACATTCGTCGTGGTCGAGACCGAAGCGTTCAATCAACGCAACGAGCTGTGTGTCCGCTCGCGCATGGTCGGCATCATACGCAAGCCATGACTGAACGACTGACGCCCCTGTCTCCAGGCAGGTTCAGCCGCACGCAGCTCGCGCTCTTCGCAGGCGGCTCGGGAGATCACAATCCCATCCACATCGACGTAGACGCGGCCCGGGCAAACGGGTTCGACGATGTCATCGTACCCGGCATGTTGTTGATGGCTCAACTTGGCAGAGTTCTCACCGATTGGGCCGGGCCGTCCAGTGTACGGCGCTGGTCCGTGCGCTTCACCTCCATCACGCCGGTGCTGACGACGCCCACCTGTTTCGCCGAAGTCCTCGAGGAGGTTCAATATGCCGGTGAGGCGTGTCTGCGCGTCGCCTTGTGGGTCAACGTCGAGGGCATTGGCGAGGTTGTGCGAGGCGAGGCCATCGTGGCAAAGAACGACGACCCATGACGGCGCTCAAGCGCCCGCCTTCTCCGCCTGCGCCCAGGCGAGCGACATCAACTGCGGCAGCACAGCCACACGCTCGCGGGCCTGCGCCGAGGCTGCGGTACCTCGAAGCACACGGCCCTTGATGCCGTGGAATATCGCCGCGAGGCGGAAGAAATTGAAAGCGATGTAGAAGTCATAGCTCGGCAGGCGCTCGATCCCACGGCGCTGACAATACGCGGCGAGATAGTCCGCCTCGCTCGGGATGCCCGACCCAGCGAGGTCCACTCCACCCAGCCCCGCTACGATGTGGGGCGGAATTCGATACATCATGGCGTGATAGGCGAAGTCCGCCCCGGGGTGCCCCAGCGTCGACAACTCCCAATCCAGCACCGCGACGATCCGCGGCTCGGTGGGATGGAAGATCAAATTGTCGCAGCGGAAATCGCCGTGAATGACGCTGGTCTCATCGCCCGATGGAATATTCGCCGGCAGCCATTCGACCAGCCGATCCATGTGGACGTCGCGCCCGGCCTCGGTGTCAGCCAGATACTGCCTCGACCACAGCTCGATCTGCCGTTCGATGTAGTTACCGCGCCGGCCGAAGTCAGCGAGACCCAGCGCTTCGTAATCAAGACTGTGGAGCCGGGCGAGCGTCGCGTTTCATCGCATCGAAATGCGCGGCTCGCGTGTCCGGCGGCATGCCAGGAAAGGCCGCATCCCAGAAAATCCGACCCTCGACCATCGCCATCACGTAGAACCAGGTGCCGATGACGTCCTCATCGGTGCAAAGTCCATAGACATGCGCCACGGCAAAGCCGGCCTTGCCGAGCGAGGTCAGCACCTTCGCTTCACGTTCGACAGCGTGGGCACCCTTGAGCAGTTGCCCCGGCGGCTTGCGGCGCAGTACGTAACATCGGCCCGGTGTGACCAGTTTGTATGTCGGGTTCGACTGGCCACCTTTGAATTGCTCGATCGAGAGCGGCCCGGAATAGTCCTCGACATTCGCCTGCATCCAGGCATCGAGAGCCGCGATGTCGAAGGTAAAGCCTTCACGTACCGCGGTGGTGTCGTGATTTTCGATCGCTCGTTCGCGGCCGCTCATTGCGGCGTCATTTCTCATGAGGATGTTTGATGTCAAGGCAGCGTCGGATGAAGGTAATCGCCTTCTCATGCGCGTCGACAGCGGCGCGGCAGGGCATGGCGACGAAGTTGTGGGGTGCGCCGGAGTAAACGTGCAGCTCGCTGGGATTTCCTGCCGCGAGCCAGCGCATGTGCATGAACATCGTATCATCAAGCAACGCATCCTCGGTGCCGACCACGAACAGTGCCGGACAGAGGCTGGACAGGTCGGCGTAGAGGGGCGATACATCCGGCGAGCGCCGATCGCGATCGGGACCGATGAACGCGTCCACGAAGCCACGCAGGTCACCGGTGCGAGGCACGCTGCGTTCTTCGCCGAACTGCCGGGCGCCAGGTGTCAGCGCCAGATCGAAGAAGCCGAAGATGAAGTGCGCACCGATGAAGCGACGCTTCAAAGTGTCGCGCGTTCGCAGGAGCGTTAGCGCCGCCAGGTGAGCGCCGGATGAATCTCCACCAATGACGAGCCGATCCGCGCCCCAGCGGCGTGCTGCATTCTCAGCCAGCCACGTTGCCGCCGCGACACAATCCTCCAGCGCCGCTGGATAGGGATGCTCGGGTGCGAGGCGATAGTCGACACTCACACAAACCAGCTGAGCGTCATCCGCGAGCGCTTCGAGCTTGGGATCCTGCAGATCGGCCGCGCCCATGAACCAACCGCCGCCATGAATGTGAAGATAGATACCCTTGGGCGCCGGCGAGGCCACCACCCGAAGTGGGAGATCGCCGGAAAGTGTTGGAATATGAATCGTCTGCGCTCTCGGGGACCGCACGACGGGAGGAAAATCGCCAATACCGGCGTGGCGAGCGTCACGCATCGGCTTGGCATGGTTGGCCGTCCACACCGGCGGAAGCTTCGCTATGCGCGCTTTGACTGCCGCCGCCACTGCACGCGTGTCGTCAGGGATATTGCTCCCGGCGAACAGGCCTGGTTCGAGCATGGCCATGATTGTTCTCCTGGAATCGACCGCTCGTGGCTTATCGACTCGGGGGCTTATCGATCTGCCGCCCGCAAGGCGATGCGCTCAGCGCGCAGCTGGCTACGCCGCACTTTTCCTGCTTCGTCACGCAGCGGCTGTTCTGTAAATTCATAGCTGGCTGGAAGCTTGTATCTCGCCAGCTTTGTCCCGAGAAACGCGCTCAGCGTATCCGCGCTCATCTCGGCCTCAGCGTCCGGGGATCGCTTGACGATGGCGTGAACCACCGAGCCGAGATCGCGATCGGGCAAGCCGATCACCACCGCAACCTCCACGCCTGGATGCTCCGACAAGGCATTCTCGATCTCGGCCGGATAGATGTTCATGCCGCCGCGGATGATCAGGTCGGCGCGGCGATCGGCGATGTAGAGAAAGCCTTCTTGGTCCAGCCAGCCGAAATCGCCGATCGTTTCATAGCCATCGCTCGAGCGTCGCGGCTCTGCACCGAGATAACGGTAGGTCGAGCCAGCGCCGGTGAATGGCAGCAGATGGATTTCGCCGATTTCGCCCGGTGCAAGCACCTCGCCCTGCTCGCCGAGAATACGGATGTGACAATTGATAGGGCGCCCGACCGAGCCTCGATGCGTCAGCCACTCGCTGCCGCTGATGACCGTGTTGCCCTGTCTTTCTGTGCCTCCATAGATTTCCCAGACCTTCTGCGGTCCGAGCCAGTCGATCCAGGCTTGCTTCAACCAGGCAGGCATCGGCGCCGCCGTATGCCATACCGCTTCGAGCGATGACACGTCATAGCGCGCGCGCACCTCCTCGGGCAGGCTCCAGATCCGGCTCATCATCGTCGGCACCAGATTGGCCCAGGCAATGCGATACCGCTCGATCAGGCGCAATGTTTCTTCCGCGTCGAACCGCGGCATGCTCACGACGCTGTTGCCGTGATGAAGCGCGATCGACATGAACGTGAACGGCGCGTTGTGACAAAGCGGCCCGGCATTGAGAACCGCTCCGGCTCGCGGCATGTTGAGCGGCGGCGCTTCCGGATCGACAGCCCCGAGGCCGAGATCCACTATCATTTTCGGTCGGCCCGACGAGCCGCCTGAAGTCATCGCCTTCCAATGATTTCCGACGACCGATGGCAGCGTCTCGTCGCTTCCCTCACGCAGTCCATAGTCAGCGGGCAGCGCGCCCGTCGTCTGGCGGATTGCCGGATCGGAAGCGAAGATCGCGCGCGGGCACGCGACATCCAGAACCGCCTCGAGCTCATGCCCTGGCAGTCGAGCCGATATCACTGACGGAGTGGCACCGAGCTTCCAAACGGCAAACGCCAACTCGAAAACGGCATTCTCATTCGGCAACACCAGCGCGACGATGTCATCCTTCTTGACGCCAAGCCGCTTCAATGCAGATGCGCGGCGATTGGCTCGCACTGCCATGTCGGCCCAAGACAATCTCTGCTCCTGATGAACGACGCACAACCGCTCGCCACCGAGGCGATCGGCATACCAGGTGGGAATGTCGCCCATTGGGATCGAGGCCATGCGTAACTCCGTCGTGGCCCGCTGTTGAAACCCATGGGCGCACTTGCGGAAGAAATGTACGCTGGCCGACTTGGTGCGAATAGCGCAAGCTCGGCATCCCAGGCATAACAACTCGTTATAGCTTGACTCGTTATGAGTCCGGCGCCAGGCGCAGCGCTTCGCAGTTCGGGCACTTCGGAATCTCTGTGTCCGTGCGCTTCGCCACCTCCCCCGCGGGCTACCGTGATCCCTATAACGCGCGGCACGCGTCTGTAAAAACCTGAGCGTACACGAACCTATCGCTGTGGCTGTCTTACGCTAGGCGGTAGTGACTTCGCTGAGCCCCAGCTCTGTCTTCATTTGTTCCCGCATCGCGAACTTCTGGATCTTGCCGGTCACCGTCATCGGGAATTCCTCCACGAATTGGATGTATTTCGGCACCTTGTAGTGGGCGATGTGCCCTTCGCAGAACTCGCGTATCTCGGCTTCATTCAAACTCTCGCCTGGCTTGAGACGGATCCAGGCAGCCACGGCCTCGCCGAAGCGTGCATCGGGCACGCCAAAAACCGCTACGTCCTGGATCTTCGGATGACGGTACAAGTACTCCTCTATCTCGCGCGGGGAGATGTTTTCCCCACCGCGGATGATGAGATCCTTAACCCGCCCGACAATCTTGCAGTAACCTTCCTCGTCCAGCACAGCGAGGTCCCCGGTGTGCATCCATCTCGCTGCATCAATTGCGTCGGCGGTACGCTCGGGATCGTCCCAGTAGCCCCGCATGACTGAGTAGCCTCTAGTGCAAAGCTCTCCCGCAACGCCACGTGGCGTGACGCGTCCTTGGGCGTCGACGATCTTCACCTCGAGATGGGGCATGATGCGTCCAACGGTGGAGACACGCCGCTCGAGAGGGTCGTCGACACTGCTCTGGAAGCTTACCGGGCTCGTTTCGGTCATTCCGTAGGCAATCGTGACCTCACGCATGTGCATTCTGGAGACCACCCGCTTCATGACTTCCACCGGACAAGGTGCTCCAGCCATGATTCCAGTACGCAAACTCGTCAAGTCGTAACGAGCGAAGTCCGGATGGTCCAACTCCGCGATGAACATCGTCGGCACACCGTACAGCGCCGTACAGCGTTCCTGGTGTACGGCGCGCAGCACGCTTTCAGGCTCGAAGGCCTCGTTTGGGAAAACCATTGTCGCGCCATGCGTAACGCAACCGAGAACACCCATGACCATGCCGAAGCAGTGATACAGCGGAACAGGGATGCACAGTCGGTCCGCCGCTGAGAAGTTCATGCGTCGCGCCACGAAGAAGCCGTTGTTGACAATGTTGTTGTGGGTGAGCGTCGCGCCCTTTGGCAGGCCTGTCGTACCACTGGTGAACTGTATGTTGATGGGCTCGTCCGGCTGCAGCGTCGTGGACAGGGCGCGCACTTGCTCGTGATCCTCCGGCCGGGCGCTGTTCACGACTTCTTCGAAGGAAAGACAGCCTGGCAAGGGGCGATCCCGTCCTATGACGATGACGTTGCGCAGGGCGGGAGCTTCAGCGGCCCGAAGCTGCTCGGGCTCGCAGTGCGCGAGCTCCGGTGCAATCTGCTGGATCATCGCGACGTAATCGCTGCTCTTGAAGCTGCGCGCAATGACCAGCGCCTTGCAGCCCACCTTGTTCAACGCAAAGGTCAGTTCGGCGGTTCTGAATGCCGGATTGATGTTGACTAGAATCAGGCCCGCCTTGGCCGAGGCGAACTGGGTCACGACCCATTCTGCGCAGTTCGGCGACCAGATACCTATGCGATCCCCTGGCTGCAATCCCAGCCGTACGAACCCGGCCGCGAGCCGGTTCGATTCCTCGTTCAATCGTGCGTAGGTCCAGCGTATGTCTTGATGTCGACACACGAGAGCCTCATGAGACGGCCATTCCGAGGCGGCATCTTCAAGCACCGCACCGACGGTCTTGAACAACAGCGGCAGATCGCTGACGCCGGAGACATAGCTGGGTCGCATACCCATCCTCATTTCAGTTTCGTTGCTCGGGCGCGAGCATCGCTGCCTGGAGTCTGTAAGCCGACAGGCGAGTCAAAGTGACCAGAGCCCCGATGGTGACCGCCGATATGCAGACAATCGCCAGTGAGATGTGAAGATTTCCTCCCTCGTGGAACACATGATCGGTCAACGCGGCGACGATCGACGGGCCCAAGCCAAAGCCGATCACGTTGGTGCCGAACACGAACATCGCCGTGAACTGACCCCGAGAGTCGCCCGGAATCACATATTGAATCGCGATTTGAGGCAGTGTCTGGGCCGCGATCAGGATGCTCGTCGCTGTGAACATCAAGACCACGGCCATCCCCGCGTTCGTGATCGTCACGGCAGTCAACGCCAGCGGACAGGCGGCGATCGCCAGGCAAACGGCGCCCAGCATCAATCCGTCCGAGCGCTTCCAGGTGCGCACCAGGAACGAACCGGTCAGCGCGCCGATCCAAGGTCCCGCGAGTCCTGAGGCAACGCCCAGCGGCGTGAACCACAAGGCGATATCCTGCGCAGTCCAGTCAAACCGCCGTACCATCATGGTCGGCCCCCACGACAGCAGAGCGTAGAAGGCCATCGATATGATCGATGGGCCAAGCACGATGCCAACGATCAGCGCGCCGTTACCCCTGAGCAGGCCGATGAGCGACTGGCCCTCGACCCGATCGTTGGCGGCTCGTGCATCGAATTGACGGCGTGGCTCATCCACCAACATCAGCGCCGCGGCGATCAGCAGTCCCAGGAGTCCGAGAACGGCAAATATCGATTGCCATGGAAACTCGGTGAATGTCATCAACGGCGAGATCGCTCCGGTCTCCACGCGATGCAGTAACGATCCGCCGAGCAGGTACGCCAGTCCAGATCCGAGCGGCGCGCCGCAAATGAACATCGCGATTGCCTTGCTACGAGTACGGGGCCCAAACAGGTCGGCAAGCATTGACAGCGCCGCCGGCAGCAAACAAGCCTCCCCGACCCCAACGCACACGCGGGCGATGAACAGTCCCGTGAACTCGGTGAACAGACCGCACGCCGCCGTGGCGGCACTCCACGAGACGATGCCAGCCATGATGAGGTTGCGACGATTCACCCGATCGGCGAGCCGGCCGAGAGGCAGGCAGGCCACGGCGTAGAAGACGGCGAACGAGAAGCCTATCAACAACGCGATCTGGGAGTCCGTGAACCCCAGATCGCGCTTGAATTGCCCGACGAGTATCATCACGATCACTCGATCGCAGTAAGCGATGAGGTACGCGAGGGTGAGTACCGTCAGCGCCAGCAATGCATCGGACGATCTTGCAGCCTTCGTCACTGCGGAACATCCGCTGGCACGAAGCTCGCGGCATCGTTCGGATCTCCCGCACCGCTATACACGGCCCTGATCGGATACGGATACACAGGGCGTGTGAACGTGACCGGGATCGATGGATCGAGTGGAAAGATCAGTTCCCGAGCCGGCTCCGGTCCCGTGGCCTTTGGTACGTGAGCCCCGATCATCACGTCCGGCGCCTTGCCCTTTTCCACCCAGTCTTCGAGATAGCTCAGGTAATCTATCGCGAAGGGACCAGCCCCGCCCGTGCAATGGTCCATGCCCGGCACCATGAACAGACGAAAGAAGTCCTGCGTGGCGTCACGTCCGCCCATCGTGCGCTCGACGGTCTCGTAATAGTCCACCACTTCGGGAGGAGAAGGATCTTGCCATCCGAAGTATGAAATCAACTTGCCGCCACGGCCGGCGAACTCCCGGAGGTCGGGGTTGTTGGCGCTGGCCAGCGCCGCAAACAGGTTGGTACGCGCGACATCTTTGTTGAAGTCGAACTGCCCGAGGTTCCATGTCGGGCCGGGTGCCGGCATGAAGATCATGTAGCGAAATCCTTCGAGCACCAGATCCCGCCCGGTGCTCGTGAAGCTCAGCTGGTCGCTGACCCAGTTCAGCTCTGATCCCGGAATGGCCCCCTGCGGATAAGCCCGCCGCGCGTTTGTGACCTTTGGCCCGGCATATACGCTTTGGACCGCCCGCACCTGTGACTCAGTCAGGCAAGCATTGCTGCGCCCGCGGCGACACTGAAGTTCCGCCGGATCGAATCGGCACGCCAGCGGGTTACCAATGACTCCATCTTTCACGCCGTCGTCGAGATCACACTGGGCGAGGACTGCATCGTGGAGGAGCCGCGCATCGGCCTTCGAAAGCACGAAGTTGCCGTCTGCACCCGTGAGTGCCTGCAACGGCCAGAGCAGGTCGAGCGGGTAGCTCGCGAAATAAACGACCGGGGCGCCTGCAACGATGCCGTCGAAATCATCGGGGAAGCGCTGCGCAGCTATGAGGCCCTGACGCCCGCCGGTCGAGCATCCTGTGTAATACGATCGGGATGGACCCTGCGAATAGAACCATTCGGTGATCGCTTTTCCGGCCACGGCCGCCACGTGCGTGGCACGATAGGCCCAGTCGATCTGGGCCTGCAGATCGTTATAGGCCCACTTGGCATCGGTGGCCGTTGAGTCATGCCCCATATTCGAGGCAATGCATGCATAGCCTCGGCGCAGCGGCCCGTGACAGTGGGTCGAGAAGAACACCCCACAGTAGCCGCCGCATCCGACCTCCAGAAACTTGCCGTTCCATCCCTGCAGAGGCAGATGCAGCTCGATGCCGACCTGCGGCGCGATATACCCACGCACCAGACAATGCGCCGGCACGACTTCGGTTGCTTCTACTCGTTGCGCAGACTTGATGTGCGTAGGGGCATCTGGAATGGCCGAGAAATCAACCCCCGCGGCAGATGCGCAGTCCCGCACTGTGCCTGCGCCTGGAGCTGCTTGCGTAGATGTGGATACAGGAGCGCCCGCAGGCGCAACCTGAAATAGAAGTGATAGGGCCAACAACATCCAGCGAGCGCTCATTATTATTCCCCCTTACGATTGGTTGCGGAACGCCGGGCCATTGGGTCGCACACGGATGCCCGGCGCGAGGCGCTTCCAGTTGAGATCGCCAGGATCGGCGGTGAAGGGTCCAGGCGATCGAGCGACCAGAATCCGCTCGGCGATGGGACCGAAATCGGCGCGAAAGTGCACAGAGCTCTTGTTCACCAGGATCTTCATACGCTCGGGCTCGATCCCGACGACACGATACAGGCCCCGGTCGAACATTTGAGCTTTGACCGAGCTTACGGCAACACGCACGCCGTCGATCGCAAGGCATGCCATGCGCCCCAGATCGAGCCTCGCGCCGGTCATCATGGGCCCTTCGTACACGCACTTGCCGTCAGAGAGATATTCCACGCGGAACTCCCCGCCCAAAGGCTCATCGCCTGGCGATCCCGAACGGCCCCCGAGTTCCAGGGTGATTCGTCTCCCAACGCCTGCTTCATGGGCGGCCGCCGCAGCGAGCGGATCCCAGAGAAGCCCAAGCGCCGCGTCTTTCGCGCCGCACTCCAGTAACGCCCGCAGTAGCCCAGTGGTATCAGAATCTGCGCCCGCCCCAGGATTGTCCTGTGTGTCGGCGATTACTATCGGTCGGCTTGCGTGCAGCGCAAGCCGTTGCGCCTCGCGCACGGCCTCCAGCGGCGTGAGCAAGTCCAAGGCCCATGCGGACTCGCGCTCCACGATACGCTGGAAAAGCGAATCGACTGCGCGCTGGAGCTCCGACATATCTGAGCCGTATCCCCACACCACTGGACCGCAGCCCGGGAAATCTGCTGCCGGAAAACCCGGGGTGAATGACAACAGGCAGCCCGTCGCGCGCTCCAACGCACTGAGTTCCTCGAATATCGACTTGGCCGGATCACAGAGCGTGCAGCCCGAGTTGACCGGGATCAGGAACGGTACGCGACGCGCAGCCACCTGGAGTCGATCCGAGTGACCTGGCAGGCCTCGAAGCGCTCGCACCGCACGCGCCCCAGTTTCAGCCATGTCGACATGCGGATAGGTTCGATACGCAACAAGCGCATCGGCCAATTGCAGCATGCTCTCAGTTACGTTCGCGTGCAGATCCAGGCTGGCGACGATCGGCACCTTGGTCCCGAGAACGGCCCGCAGGCGGCGCAAGAGCTCTCCTTCGCAGTCGTCCACGTGCTCCGCGACCATTGCACCGTGCAAATCCAGATACACGGCGTCGATCACATTCGCATTCGCGCGGGCGGCGCTTACGATCTCTCCCACGATGGACTCGTACGCCTCACGCGTAACCGGCCCGGACGGACAGGCCCCCGCCCAGATCACAGGCAAAACCGTATAGCCCGCAGCGTCCAGCTCTTCCAGCGCGCCCCCAACCGGGAGATTCGTGCCGCGCAGCGCCAGTATGTCGGCGCCGCGCGCCAAACGTGGAAAGATCTCACCGCGCACGAAGCTCTCCAGCGAGGCGACGGAACCCGCGAAGGTGTTCGTCTCATGCTGAAAGCCGGCTACCAGTACGCGCATCGACAGACCTTTCCAGCTCGGGCTCAGAATTTCGCACGCAACTCCAAGCCGTAGGTCCTCGGCGGCCCGATGTCGGCACGCGGCACCCCAAGGAAGGACAATCCGTTGAAATTGGAATAGAGCTTGTCAGTCAGGTTCTGCGCCCAGGCATAGACTCCCCACTTCGAGTCGTGGGTCCTGAAACCGGCGCGGACCCCGACGAGCCCGTATCCCGGCGATCGGAACTGGTCGCCGTTATTCGGATTGGAGTACAGATATCCCTTGTATGAATAGTCCACCCTGAAGTCGAGTGCACCGGCCGACAACTCTTCATAACGATAGTCCAGCGCTAGACCTCCGCTCACCTTCGGCGCATATGGCAGGGTCTTGCCGTCGTAGTGCACACCCGGGCCGCCGCCGTCCTTGAACGAATCGAACTTGGCCTCCAGCAACCCGAGATTGGCATTCAACTGCAGTTGCGGTGTCAGGCTGGCGGCCATTTCGAGCTCCAAACCACGTGAAGTCACCTCGCCGGCGTTCGTCAAGGTGATGAGCGTCCCTCCCGTTGAGAGTTGAACGAACTGCGACACCTGGTAATCCGTATACTTTGTATTGAATATCGCTGCATTGATGCGGAGCCGGCGATCGAACAGCGTGCTTTTCAGTCCAGCCTCGTAGTTCGTCGCCTCCTCGGGCCCGAATGCAATCTGCTCCGTCGTAGTGATGAAATCAGCATTCCAGCCTCCGCTCTTGGCGCCGCGGCTCACCATCACGTAGCCCATTACGTCCGGCACGAACTCGTATGACAAGCCGACTCGTGGGGTAAAGCTGGAATCGCGGAGACTGTCCTTGAAACTGTCCAGATTCATGAACAGCGGCGGTCCGCCGTTGATGCTGTAAGCGATATCCTTGGTCTCTCGGGTGTAGCGGCCGCCCGCAGTGAGAGTCAGGTCGTCCGTAATGTGATAATTGCCATCGATGAAGACTGCATACGACTGATTCTTGCTCGTGCCCGACGTCACGACCCTATAGCCCGGCAAGCCGAGGTCCACGCCTCCGGTCGCGCCGTGTCGTGTCTCGAGGTCCTGGTCCATGTAGTACAGGCCCACGACGTAGTCGAGGCGCTCGCTCGTGGACGCCAGGCGAAATTCCTGCGTGAACTGGCTCGTATCGTCAGCGAAGTCGGATGCCAGACTGTCCGCGGAGCTATAGTCCTCATCGACCGGACGCGTAGCGTCGGAGCCACGGTACGCTGTTACGGAGGTAAGCGTTCGACCGGAGCCGAGCGAGTAATCGATGGTCAACGCGGCACCCTCAACGGTACGGTCCGAATCGCCTTGGGCATCCATGTTGATGCGGCGAACACTGCCCGTTTCTTCAAAAGCAGGTCCACCGGTGGCAACCGCATTGGTCACCCCGTGAGGATGCTCGCGCAGGACATCAGCGGAGAGGTTGATTTCCAGCTGCTCGGTAGCGAGCCAGCGTGCTTGCACGCGACCGCTCGTCGTATTCTCACCGTTCAGGTCATCGCCGTTGTGAAGGTTCTTGATGTAGCCGTCGCTGCGCTCATTGCGACCGGACACCTTCAAGAACAGGCGATCGCTTACGAGCGGCACATTCACGAGGGCTTGCTGGGCGAAGAGGCCAAGGTTGCCGACGTCGAGCCCCAGCTCCACGCGCGTCTCTGCGTCGGGCTTCCTGGTAATGAGATTTATCGCGCCCGAGACGGTGTTCTTGCCGAACAAGGTTCCCTGCGGACCGCGCAGCACTTCGACGCGATCCAGGTCGAGCAATCCCTGATTCATCGCCTGCGACTGACCAACGTACACACCATCCACGTAGACGCCTGCGCGTGCGTCATAGCCGACGTTACGCGTGTTGTCCGCGATGCCGCGAATCGAAATGGTCGTATCCTTGTTGTCTCGCACACCGAAGCCGACGTTCGGAATCTGAGCCTGAAGATCGCGGACCTGCAGCGTCCTCGATCGCACCATTTCCTCGGCGCCAACCGCCGAGATGGCGATCGGTACGTCCTGCAGGCTCTCGCTGCGCTTCTGTGCGGTCACCACCACCTCCTCGAGACCGCCCACGGACTGAGAAACCCTTTCGGACTGTGCGGCCGCTGGCGTGGCGACTGCCAGCAGCGAGGCGCCGCAAATGAAGAGCCGGTGATGAAATGCCAACCCGGGGGCGGCACAAACTCGACCTTGGGGAAAGCTCATGTTGTCTACTCCGCGAAGAAACGATCGATGCCTGATGAATTGGACACGCTAGCCCCACAGCGACGGCCGCGGGGCGGACATGTAACCTTGGTTATAGGAAATGGCATCCGGCCAGTCAGTCTTCTGCAACAACGGGCCATCCAGATCTACGAAATCGCAGAACTGCCCGAGGATGAAACCTGGCGCCATGGCAAGCGAGGACCCCCACATGCAGCCAACCATCGTGCTCAGCCCTGCTGCGCGAGCCTGCCGCTCGAGCAACAACGCCTCGGTCAGCCCACCCGTCTTGTCCAGCTTGATGTTGATGCACTGGTACTTCCCCAATATTGCGGGAAGATCGGCCCGGGTGTGCACGGCTTCGTCGGCGCAGAGTGCAACGGGGCACGAATAGCCCCTGAGATCCTCATCGGCGGTGACCGGCAGGGGCTGCTCGATCAACTCGACTCCAAGCTCGCGGCAGACCGGCGCATACTCTCTTAGCTGAGAGAACGTCCACGCCTGATTTGGATCCACAATCAGGCGCGCTCTTGGCGCCATCTCGCGTACAGTGCGCAGCGTTTCGAGCGGCTCGTCTGCTCCGACCTTGATCTTGAGCAGCGGATACGTCCCGTAGCGATTCAGGGCCACTCGCAGCGCGTCCGGCGAGCGAATGCCGATCGTCATGGCCGTCGTCAAGGAGTGGACTTCCGAGAGTCCTGCGAGCGCCCATGCTGGCCGCCCGCTGCGCTTGGCTTCGAGGTCCCACATGGCACAGTCCAGCGCACAGCGCGCGCCGCCATGCGGCAGCAGCTCCAAGAGTTCCTCACGTGTTGCGCCTGCCCGCACGTGACGCGCCACGCCAGCAAGCTGCTGCTGCATTATGGCGCACGTCTCGCCCTCGTAACCAATTCCATAACCCTCTCCGCGACCACGATTGCCTTGGGCGTCGACGAGCGTGACAAGCACGGCCTCGACGCGTGATACAACGCCGCGCGAAATCGCGAACGGCTCGTTCATCTCCCATTGGACCGTGGCGATGGAGATCGTAATGGTCATAGCGCAACGATCCGTTCCACGGCGCGTTCGATCCCCTGCTTCATGGGGTCGAAGCACGGCAACCCGAACTCCTGCTCCAATTCAGCGAGCAAAGATGCGGTGTGCTGCTCAGACAGATGAGAGGTGTTCAGGCTGATCGCGACGAACTGCGCGGCGGGGTTGGTGAGATGCGCCGCGTCGAGATAGCGTGCTATCGCCTCACGCAAATCGGGAGTCCGGAAGTGTGGATAGCCATTCAACGTGAGCCGGGTTGGGTCATGACACAGCACGAGTGCGTCCGGCTGGCTTCCGTGGATGAGACCGAGCGTCACGGCAGCGTACGCAGGATGAAACAGGGAGCCCTGTCCTTCGACAACGTCCCAGTGATCAGGATCGTTTTCCGGCGAAAGGCTCTCGGCAGCGCCCGCGATGAAATCGGCCACGACTGCGTCGATGGGGACGCCACCTCCGGCGATCAGGATGCCGGTCTGTCCCGTGGCGCGAAATTCCGCTGGCACTCCCCGGGCACGAAGTGCTGCAGTCAGTG
The DNA here is from genome assembly GCF_036406195.1 of Steroidobacter sp. GTDB lineage: Bacteria > Pseudomonadota > Gammaproteobacteria > Steroidobacterales > Steroidobacteraceae > Steroidobacter. Next base: position 22,579 of record NZ_DASWVW010000018.1, on the reverse strand, counting down.
CAAGCGCTGTATATTTCTTGCCAAGCGCGCAGTCCGTGCCGACCGTCAACAGCCGCTTGCCTTTACGCTTGACCCCGGTGGCCACGGAGAAGCGACCACTAGGCCGGCGAATGTCGAGCAGGTTGCGTCCGAGCCGCTGGGCAGCCTCCCGCAGTTCGGGCACGTCCACCAAGCGGTCGTGCAGACCGTTGACGAGATCCAGACCAGCATCCAGCGCGTCGAACAACGTAGGCTTCCACGCATCAGGCAGTACGCCCCCAATGGGTGCGACCGCCAACACCAGCGACTTTGCGCCGCGACTGGCGGCCGCGGCCGGATTGAGCCATGGCAATCCCACGTCGCAGTCGCCGCCCGGCAGCCGCCACTGGGCGACGCAGTCGGACGGACACCAATCGCGCAAGCCAAACGCAGTCTTGGCGTTTGCATCTCCACGGACATCGCCCAAGAACAGCAGGTACGGCTTCCTGATAGTACAGACCACGGCGGTAACCACGAATCACGCCAAATGCGGCGCTTCATCGGATGATCACGGACGGGGCCGACGCACAGCAAGCGCGTTGTAGTACGGAAGCTCATTAGCTACGCTAATGCCATGAGACTGACCCCATCGTTGATCACGTGGCTGCGCTGCATGGAAGCGACGGCCAGACACGGCTCGTGCACCCGGGCCGCCGCAGAGCTTCATCTCACGCAGGGAGCAGTCAGCCAGCAGATTCGTCAACTGGAGCGAACGCTCGAATGCAAGCTGTTCAACAGACGGCCCAACCGCATGGAGCTGACGCGCGCAGGTCGACGCTTGCAAGCGGAGATCGGCCCGGCCTTGCAGCGAATCGAGCAGGCGATTGCCAGTGTCCGCATGTCACGTGGACCTTTTCTCCTCAGCTGCGCACCATCGTTCGCCAGCCGCTGGCTCATGCAGAGGTTGGGCAGCTTTCTTCGCCTGCACACAGAATTCGACCTGCGCCTGGCCGCGGAATACCACGCCCTGAACCAGGAGCGTTTCCTCGATGACGGCTTGCACGCCGCGATCCGCTACGATGCGGTCGATTACACGGACTTGAGAGCGGAAGTGCTCATGGACGAGTACATCCTGCCCGTTGCGAGTCCTGAGTTCCTGGCGCGCAACCGCCGGCTTGCGCGCTCATTCGATCTGTCTGCCGTCACGTTGCTGCACGATGGCGCGGTTTGGGACGGCGCGCCGGAAAGCACCGAGTGGGACACATACCTGCAGTCGCTACGTTCCAAGCGGCCCCGCAACCAGAAGAACAGGTATTTCAATACTGCCGACCTGGTCATCGCCGCCGCGCGGTCCGGCGAGGGCGTCGCGGTCGCGCGTCTCGCACTTGTTCTGGACGACATCGTTGCCGGCCGGCTGGCGCCCGTAGTCAACGCACCGCTTCGCGCCCCATGTCGTTACGTGTTCCTGTCCGGAACCGGGGATAGCCCACAGGTGGAGACATTTGTAAGGTGGCTCCGTGAGCAATGCCGCCAGTTCAGTATTGAGCGCGACAAGTTTATTGAACGACTCATGAAGCGTTGAAGCGGTCGACGTAAGCGTCGCGTCCGCAGGCGCGACCTCACGGGATTCGCCACGACGAAATAAATACAAGCTGGCCGTGTGGCGTGGCGTGGCGTGGCGTGGCGTGGCGTGAACGGAGACCCAAATGAAGAACGAAAAGAAGCCCAAGCTTCAGTTGACGTCGCGGCGAGAGGCGCTGGCGCTCATGGCTGGTGATGCGATGGTGTCCGCCCACGTTCGCCTATGCGGAAACGATTGTCACGCAGAGGGACGCTATGCCTGCAGCTACGATCGCGCCGCCGCTCCATTTACTCGCTCCTCGGCGTATTCCACGGAAGGATGCGCCCCAAGGGAATGCTCACGAGATCCACGACTGGCGTCCGTTCCCTATCAGTCGATGGGTGTCCGAGCTTTGCGAGCTTTGCCCGAGCTTTGCCCAGTCTCACGCTCCTCGGACTCGCCTTGCGGGTACAGCCTATCCGGTTTGGGTAGGAATCGGCACGGTCTGCGCCGTCATCACTGGCATCATCCTGTTCAATGAGTCCGCCACACCAGCGCAGCTCATACTGTCAAACCTTTTACCGGACTTCACGAGCGATTGGCCTCGCGTATCCGCTGGCAGCGCAAACAGCGCTTTGCGGTCGGATACGCAGCGAGACGCGCGTAAGGGATCTGCGAGCCGCAATCAATGCACGTGCCATAAGTACCGGCCGCAAGGCGATTCTCCGCCCTGAAAATATCCTGCAGTTCGGACGCGTCGCGCACCACTTCCGCGTTTGTGATGTCAGTCAGCAGCTGGGCCACGGATCTGTCGCCCGCATCCGACGTGCCGGACAGGAGGTCCTCATAGCCCTCTATGCGCATGCGCTTGAGGCCCACACGAATTTCTTCGCGCAAGATCTCCTTGCGCTCACACAGCATTCTGGCGAGATTCTGGCGCTCGTTTGACGACAATCCGCTCATGAGGCAGCCCTGATGGGCGCTTCCGAAAAGACTTCGCGCAACGACTCTGGAAGCTGGCTCCGCACGTCCTCCATCTGGCCGGTGCTGACGGTTTGCGCGATCAGCGCACCAACGGCGGCGAGAAGTTTTGCCGCGCCCGATGGCTCCACACCGAGTTGCTGCACGAGCTGCCGCTCGATCGTCTCCCGCGTAACGGTCTTGTCAGGGCCGAGAGGGAGCGCATACAGCGCGGGCTGCAAGAGCGAAGGAAGTTGCGCAATGAGGTCTTCGGCCTCGCCAGGAGTAAGTCTTCGCACCAATGCTTCGAGGACGATCTCGAGCGCGGTCTCCGCCTGATCCCCGTCCTCGAGGCCGGTGTCGGTACGCAGTTGATTGACGACGCGCCGGTAGGTCGCTTCGGCGCGCGCGGCACTGCGCCGCCTCGCGGGCGATCTGTCGGTGCTCGCCGGCCCACCCTCGCCGATCTGGGCCTCGATGATCGCGGCCAGGCGATCGATTGGCGCAGCCTCATCGAGGAGCAGGTCATCGAGCGTCACGATACCAACGAAGCGTCCCCCCTCCACGAGCGGAATACGCCGAATGTTGCGCTTCTCCATGAGCCGAATCGCGCTCGCTAGAGTGTCCTTTGGTGCGAGTGATACGACACCTGAAGTCATCACCTCGCCGACGGTCGTCTTGTGCGGATCGAGCCCGCGGCCAAGCGCGCGAATCGCGAGATCCCGATCGGTTACGATGCCGACGACGCTCCCTTTTTCCTGTACGACGACAGCGCCAATGTTATTGCGCTCGATCGCGCGTGCGGCATCGAGCACGGAGGTCGTGGAGTTCAGCGCCACGATGCGTGGCCTTACGTACCATTTGAGAGACATCTGCGAGTTCCTCGAATGCGTCAACCGTCCGGGCGAAGTGCGCCCCTGGTTGCCACCTTGATAGGTTTAGTGTGTCGGCGCTGTACGCTGCGGCGAACAGCCCGCTCCGTGCCGGAGAGTGCGCCGTTGATCGCAGGCTTCAACGATAGCGCGCGGCTTTCGAAGACCACGCTCGGAAGACCGCTCAACACCACCTTGATGCGACACAACTTGTCGATACCACCGCGCGGACCGTTCACATCCCGAACTCGGACGGTGACGCGTTCGATCGAAGTTGCATACTTGCCGAGCTTCGCGCCGAGGCTATGCCGGATACGGGCGCGCTCTTCCCGGCTCAAATCGACGTCGAATACGCGGATATTGGCAGGCACCTGCGGCGCGCTGGTGCGCCCGGCAGTGCGCTTCGCTGCCTTGGGTAGGCGCCGCGCGAAGGAAGTTCGATCGCTCACTTTTTCTCTTGCAGGCGTCATCAGAATGGATACTGCCGCGGAGCCCGCTGCACCCTGCTGGATGCGCACCAGAAGACCAGAAATACGAAGTATGCAGAGGACACTACATAAGGAAAGAAAGGCGGCCGGGTTCCCTTGAGCCGCAAATTCGCGATGCTGCGTAGGCGCAGATCTCGATCATGAAGATCGAGTACGGTGTGTCGTTAAAAGACAGGGGTTCTTTCGGGCTATGCACTGACATACACGCTGGGAACCTGCGCGGGCCGGGAGCTGGCCGACAAGAACCTCGATGTCGAAGTGGCGAACCACGAAGCACGCACAACCAGCTGGAAATTCTCGGCCGCGGCGCCATACCAAGCGGCGCTGGCCCGAGGCGGTTTTCTTGCCAGTTCGCCTATGCGGAAACGATTGTCACGCAGAAGGACGCTATGCCTGCAGCTGCGATCGCGCCGCCGCTCCATTTACGCAGAGTGAGCTGCTTTAGCGAGAGCAGGTTGCTGGTCGTAAGCAATACGCCTTTTGCGTGTAGCAGAGCTGTCGCGATCATGAATCCCATCGCATACGGCAACGCCGCGAGCCCCGCACCCATCTCTGTGCCATGCGCGTGCCCATGAAACATCGCGAAGCCCGCGGTGAAGACAATCATCAGCGGTGCGCTCAAAGCTCGTTGCGTCACCAACGCCGCCCCGAAGGCGACCAGCGAAAATGCGATGCCTACCTCAACCAACGGCGTCTCAATGCCATTCGCTCCGAGCACTGCGCCCATCGCCATGGCAGCCACGAAGGTCGCCGGCAACGCCCATCGCATCCACCCGCCCGCGCACCCCGCCAACAATCCCACCGCGAGCATGGCCATCAAGTGATCCATCCCACCCAGCGGATGCATCACCCCAGCCACAAAGCTGTGTACCTCCCCACCCGTATGCGCCACCGCTACACCCGGCAGGAGCAGCGCCACCAATAATCTCGAGGTTGATTTGCGAAGTGCCATGACGTTATCAAACATGCCCTCGAACGCTCATCAAGGCCGGCCGGTGAAACACATCCGTCTCCCTCCGGCCGCCGCGCGAAGCGCGAAAAAAAGAAAACCTTCTGGCCGAGGCTGCGCGGAAGCGCGGCAACGAGGCGCAGCATGCCCTTACCACAACAAACGCGCCCTGAGTCAAATGACGTAGGCCCCTGCCACTCAAACCATAAGATACTCCCGCCACCAACAGGCGAGGTACACGACATGCAAAAAGCCGAGGTATTGCGATTGGGCGTCGGCGGCCCGGTGGGGTCGGGCAAGACCGCCCTGGTCGACAGCCTCTGCAAGCGCATGCGCGACCTTTACAACATCGCCGTGGTCACCAACGACATCTATACCCGCGAAGACGCCGAGTTCCTGATTCGCAGCCAGGCCCTCCCCGCCGAGCGTATCCGCGGCGTGGAAACGGGCGGCTGCCCGCACACCGCGATAAGAGAAGACGCATCAATGAACCTCGCCGCCATCGACGGCCTGATGCGCGACTTCGAAGGCCTCGACATGATCATCGTCGAAAGCGGCGGCGACAACCTCGCCGCGACATTCAGTCCGGAGCTGTCCGACCTCACCCTGTACGTGATCGACGTCTCCGCCGGCGACAAAATCCCTCGCAAGGGCGGCCCGGGCATCATGCGATCGGACCTGCTGATCATCAACAAGATCGACCTCGCCCCTTATGTGGGCGCCTCACTCGAAGTGATGGACCGCGACGCCCGCAAGATGCGCGGCGAAAGGCCGTTCATCTTCACGAATCTCAAAACCGGCCAAGGCCTGGATCAAGTGATCGCCTTTATCGAACGCGAGGGCATGTTGCAACCCAAAGCCGCGCCCCACCGCCCAGTGATTGGCGGTTAGCGGTTGGTGGTTAGTGCGGAACGCAGGCCAGCATGGCTCATTTCTGTCTAACCACCAACCGCCAACCACTATCCACTGCGAAAGGCGCTTGACTAAGTGCCATTGCGCTTAACGCGCCAATGTGCGCACCGCCCGAGCCGCCGCCGCGGCTCGATTCTCGACGCCGAGCTTCACGAACACCTGCTCCAGGTGCTTGTTCACGGTCCGCGGGCTGATACTGAGAATCTCACCGATCTCGCGATTCGACTTGCCTCGGCTGATCCACAACAGCACTTCCGCCTCGCGACTGGTCAGCGACAACGCCCGCTGCAACACCTGTTCATCGTTGCGAGTACCGACTTCGGCAAGTCGAAACAGCAACTCATCCGGCCCGATACGGCTCAACACCGAAATCTCCAGCCGTCGCGCCCCGATCTCCATGGTCGCACTGCTGGCGCTCTTCGATCCTTCGCCACGCAGCCGCATGAGTTGCTCCACCAGCTCAGCCGGCAAACTCGCTGCTCGATCATTCTGCGCCGGAAAGAGCTCGGCAAGCAGCGCGCGCGCCTTCGGCGTCCACCACAGCAACTGCCCGCTCGAATCCGTGGCCAAGAGAAAGCGGCCAGTGGCATCCAACGCAGCGTGCGTGCCATGCGCGATTCTCGCGTTAGCGAGATGCACTCGAATGCGCGCCAGCAATTCGTCGATCACGATGGGCTTGGTGACGTAATCCACGCCGCCCGCCGCGAGCCCCTCTACCACATGTTCGGTATCGCTCAACCCAGTCATGAAGATGACCGGCAGATGTGACAGCAGCTTCTCCCGTTTCAACCGCCGGCAGGCCTCGAAGCCGTCGATGCCCGGCATCACCGCATCCATCAGCACCAGATCCGGCGTGATCTGATCGACCAGCTCCAACGCACTGTCGCCGTCGGTGGCGATCAACACAGTGAAGCCCGCCTGATCGAGCGTGTCCGTCAAAAAACTGAGCGTCTCCGGCGTGTCGTCCACGACCAGCACGGTATCCCGTCGCGTGCTTTCGTTAGGATTCATCATTGCGCATGGTTTCCAGCACGTTCATGTAACGCTTCAAATCGAAATTCGCGACCAGGGACTGCAGGTGAGCGATGAAGGCCTTGCTCCCCGGATCGTCCGCTTCGATCTGACGCAGCTTGGCCTGGATCCCGCGCACGTGCCCGATCCGGCCGAGTTGATATAAATCGTTGATGTGATGTCGCGAGTCCGGCGGCAGCTCGCAGACTTCGGCGAGCTCCTCCGCCGCGTCGCCGCCCGTCTCGTAGATCCATTGCAAGCCCAGCAGCCCGGCAATGCAATCGAGCAGCGCGTGCATATCGACCGGCTTCATCACGAAGCCATCGTGCGGGTAATCGGGACCGCCCGGGCTGTACTCATGAGCATTGGCGGACACCATGACGATCTTGATCGGGCCGATCGAGGCCGTCTGTCGCAACTGCCTGGCCACCTCCCAGCCCGACAGATCCGGCATGGAGATATCGATCATGACCAGCGCGAGACGATGTTCCATGGCCAGCGCAAGCCCGGTCCTGCCGTTCGGCGCGGTGACGACATCGAACTTCAATGGTTGCAACAGCCGCCGAACGATGTCGAGGTGCGCGGGATCGTCGTCGATGAGCAGCACCTTCAGAGGCGGTCCGTCATGACCGGTGATGCGCCCCGTTTCGGTCGCTTGATGAACGGCGTGCATCGCTTCGGACAACAGCAGACGCACGGTGAACGTGGTGCCCTCACCCACCGTGCTGCGCGCGAGCAGCTCGCCGCCCATGATCTGGGTCAGCAGCTTGGTGATGGTGAGGCCGAGCCCGATGCCTGGAACCGCGCGCACTGTCGGCGTCTCGCCACGCTCGAAAGGCTGAAATACCCGCTCCAAATCCGCCTCCGCGATACCGACGCCGGTATCGGAGATCTCGAACTCGGCCACCTGATTGCGATAGCGCACTACCAGGCTGGCATGACCGCGTTCAGTGTACTTGATCGCATTGGACAACAGATTGATCAGAATCTGGCGCAGCCGCTTCTGATCGGTGAACACGTGCGCCGGCAGATGCGGAGGCCGCTGGTAACGAAACTCGATGCCGCGATTCGACGCCTGCAGCCGGAACATGTCCACGATCTGATCCAGAAACTCCACCAGCTGCACCTTGTCGCGATTCAGCCGCAACATGCCGTTCTCGATGCGCGAGATATCGAGCAAACCGTCGATCAGATTGGTGAGATGCTCGGCGCTGCGACGGATCACGCGAGCAGCATTGTCCGCCGGGCCTGCCATGTCGCGCTCGAGCAGCTGCGCGTAGCCGAAGATCGCATTCAGCGGCGAGCGAATCTCGTGGCTGATGCCCACGATGTAACGCGTCTTGGCGACGTTGGCCGCCTCGGCGACTTCCTTCGCCTTCTGCAAGGCCGCGTCGGTGCGCTTGTGCGCTTCGATCTCATCCATGAGCATCGTAGTCTGTCGTGCCGACTCCGCTTCGGCGCTGCGCCGGCTTTCGTGCGCCAGGACGATGAGCCAGGCCGCGACGCCACTCAGCACGAACAAGCTGATGAACACCAGCCACAAGGTCATGCGGATCGCTTCTCGGTCCGTCGCGGTCGTGCCGCTGTACTGATGATAGATAAGAGACAGCAGCAGGCCGATCGCGAGATTGAAAACGATCAGCAGCCCGAAGAAGTGCCCGCCGCGAGTACTCAACGCCAGCGCCGCGCGCGCGGGCAGAATGCTCGCGAAAAAACCGTGCAGTTGCTGAGTGAAACGGCTGTCGGTCTTGCACAGATCGTGGCATCGCGCTTCCAGCGTACAACACAAAGAACAGATCGCGCCCGAGTACGCCGGGCACATGGCCATGTCATTCCGACCGAACACGTTCTCGCAGATCGTGCAGCGGATCTCCGGCTCATTTTCCGGCAACCCCTCGGGTTGTCGCGCCAGGTAGTAACGACCCTTGGTCGCCCAAGCGATCACCGGCGCGGCCACGAAGGCGACCAGCAGCCCGACGAACGGCGAGAGGATCTGTGGAAACGTTCCAAACACGCCCAGGAACGCCAGACTGGAGAACACGATGGACAGCAACAGCGCGCCGACGCCGACAGGATTGATGTCGTAGAGATGCGCGCGTTTGAACTCGATGTACGGCGGGCTGTATCCCAACGGCTTGTTGACCACGAGATCGGCCGTCAGTGCGCCGATCCAGCCGGCGGCGAAATTGGCGTAGATGATCAGGATGCTCTCGATGGCATTGAAGATCCCGGTCTCCATCAACAGCAGAGCGAGCAGCACGTTGAACACCAGCCACACCACGCGGCCCGAATGGCTGTGAGTCAGGCGCGAAAAGAAATTCGACCACGCGATGGAGCCTGCATAAGCGTTGGTCACATTGATCTTGAGCTGGCAGACGATCACGAAAATGCCAGTCAACACCAACGCAAACGTCGGCGACTGCACGGTCTCCCGGAACGCGAGGAAGTACATTCCGGTGGGCTCGTCCGCCTGCGCCGGCAACACGCCATGGCGGATCGCCAAAAACGCAAGGAATGAGCCCGCGAGCAACTTGAAACCGCCCATGAACACCCAACCGGGGCCGGATGCGATCAACGCCGTCCACCACGCCACTCGGTTGCGCCGGTCGCGATTGGGTAGGAAGCGCAGATAGTCCACCTGCTCGCCAATCTGCGGCAGCAGTGACAACAGCATGGACACCGCCATGCCGAACAGCAGCAGATCGAGTGTGCCATCCGCGGAACCCTGCTCGCCGGTGAAGCCGGTCCACGCCGCGACTTCGGACGGAGATTTCCAGGCGATGTAAGCGATCGGCAGGAATTGCAGCACGATCCACACCGGCTGGGTCACCAGCTGCATCTTGCTGATCAAGCTGAAGCCATAGATGGCGATCGGAATCACGATCAGCGAACTGATCAAGTGACCGATGGCCAGCGGAATGCCGAACAGCATCTGCAGCGCCAGCGACATGATGCTCGCCTCGATGGCGAACAGCAGAAAGGTGAACGACGCGTAGATCAACGATGTGATCGTCGATCCCATGTAACCGAATCCCGCGCCGCGCGTGAGCAGATCGATGTCCACGCCGTAGCGAGCCGCGTAGGAGCAGATCGGTAGACCGATGAGAAACATCAGCGCGCAGAACGCGACGATCGCCCATGCCGTGTTCGGGAATCCATAGGCGATCGTCAGCGCGCCGCCGATGGCCTCGCAGGCAAGAAAAGCAATCGGGCCGAACGCCGTGTTGCCGACGCGGAATGCCGACTTGCGCGCGCGATCCGCCGTGTAGCGCAGCGCATAGTCTTCGAGCGTCTGGCTGGCCACCCATTGGTTGTACTGCCGGCGCTCGCGAACGATCCGTTGTCGTGCCGTCATTCTTTAGTGTTCTTGCATCGATGGGCTCACCTCAAGCAAGCGATGTGCCAGGCCACGTTCTGGAGCAGCGGACGGGCCTGCGACGCCGAAGCTGGTGCAGGTTCGCGCCACATTCAGGTGCATCGTTCACGAACCATGCACAGGGATGGATCATCCACAGCGCGCGGCCGCTGTCTCTACGTCAAACAGCTCAGATGCCCTGACCGCGAGTACGTCAAATGACGCGTACCCGTGCACGGCGTACACGCATAGCTTTCAACCCATCTGGCCACTCGAACAATCAACCACAGCTAAGGGAGCTTACATGCGACGTGAATCGATCCGTTTCCGAGGCGCCGTGCGGTGGCGCGCCGCCGCCGTCAGCGCCGCGCTGATGATACCTGTGAGCGGCGCTCTGGCAGCCGATGTGACGTTGCCTCCCATCTCGGTCGGCGCGGGCGTGCGCTCCAGCTTCACGCACACCGATCCGGATTTGGGCGAAGACATCAGCGATTTCGAGCTGAACAGCGCGCGCATCTACATCAGCGGCAAGGTGACCGAGAACATCAGCCTGATGTTCAACACCGACTACAACGCGGGCGGCGCCACGCCGGAATCGATGCGTGTCATCGACGCGGTCGCGCAGTTTTCCTTTTCGGAGCAATTCAACATCTGGGCGGGCCGATTTCTGCCGCCGAGCGATCGCGCCAATCTGTATGGACCGTTTTACGCCAATCATTGGGGCGTCTACCGGGATGGCGTGCAGGACGGCTATCCGTTCGAGACCGAAGGCCGCAACGACGGCGTGATGTACTGGGGCCAGTTCGGCATCGCCAAGGTGTCCGCCGGCGCGTTCGACGTGCAAGGCCTGAGCAAAGGCAGCTCGGACGTGCTGTACGCCGGCCGCGTGCAACTGGATTTCTGGGACCCCGAAAGCGGTTATTACCTGAACAGCACTTACTACGGCGAGAAGGATCTGTTGGCCTTGGGCATCGCGGCCCAAACTGCCGCAGGTGACAACGCGTACTCCGTCGACTTCCTGCTGGAAAAGAAACTCGCCAACAGCGGCGTCGTGACGGTCGAAGCGGAGTACGCCAAGTACGACGGCCTGGGCGGCTATCCGAGCCCTGCCGCTCCGCTCGCTTACGACTCCAGCGACGGCTTCTACGTCCTCGGCGCCTATGTGTTCCCGCAGACCGTCGGCATCGGCAAGTTCCAGGTGCTCGCCAAGCACGGCGAGACCACTTACGACTACGGCGTGCTGGGCGACATCGACCAGACCACCAGCGAGTTGAACCTCACTTATCTGATCAAGGACTTCAACGCGCGCGTCACGCTGTTCTACATCGATTCCAGCTTCGACCCCAACCTGGGCCGCGACAACACCCAGATCGGCGTCGGCCTGCAAGTCCAGATCTAGCCTTTCGGAGAACCAACATGCGCAAACGATTCAAGACAACGGGCGCTCTCAAACAGCTCGCCGCCGCCGTCGCTCTGCTGGCCGCCAGCGCCGCTCAGGCGGCCGACACCATCAAGGTCGGCGTGCTGCACTCCCTGTCGGGCACGATGGCGATCTCGGAAACCACGCTCAAGGACACCGTGCTGATGCTCATCGAAGAGCAAAACAAAAAGGGCGGCGTGCTGGGCAAGAAGCTCGAGCCGGTGGTGGTCGATCCAGCCTCCAACTGGCCGCTGTTCGCCGAAAAAGCCGAGCAGTTACTGGTGAAGGACAAGGTCGCGGTGGTGTTCGGCTGCTGGACCTCGGTGTCGCGCAAGTCGGTGCTGCCGGTGTTCGAGAAGAACAACGGTCTGTTGTTCTACCCGGTGCAGTACGAAGGCGAAGAGTCCTCCAAGAACGTGTTCTACACCGGCGCCGCGCCCAATCAGCAGGCGATTCCGGCGGTCGACTATCTGATGAACGACGTGGGCGTCAAGCGCTGGGTGCTGGCCGGCACCGACTACGTCTATCCGCGCACCACCAACAAGATCCTCGAAGCCTATCTGAAGTCCAAGGGCGTGAAGGACGAGGACATCATGATCAACTACACGCCCTTCGGCCATTCCAACTGGCAGCGCATCGTCGCAGACATCAAAAAATTCGGCTCAGCGGGGAAGAAGACCGGCGTGGTCTCGACCATCAACGGCGATGCCAACGTGCCTTTCTATAAAGAGCTCGGCAACCAGAAGATCTCCGCCGAGGACATTCCGGTGGTGGCCTTCTCCGTGGGTGAAGAAGAGCTCTCCGGCATCGACACCAAGCCGCTGGTAGGCCACCTGGCAGCCTGGAACTACTTCATGAGCGTCGATACGCCGGAGAACGCCGAGTTCATCAAGCAATGGCGCACCTTCATCAAGAACGACAAGCGCGTCACCAACGATCCGATGGAAGCGCACGTGATCGGCTTCAACATGTGGGTCAAGGCGGTGGAAAAAGCCAAGACTACTGACGTGAACCAGGTGGTCGACGCGATGATCGGCATCGAAGTGCCCAACCTGACGGGCGGCGTGGCCAGGATGTTGCCCAACCATCATCTCACCAAGCCGGTGTTGATCGGCGAAGTGCGCGCCGACGGCCAGTTCGACACGGTGTGGCAGACCGAAGGCCTGGTGCCGGGCGATGCCTGGTCCGACTTCCTGCCTGGCAGCAAGGACATCGAGGCCGATTGGGTCAGCCTGAAGTGCGGCAACTACAACACCAAGACCAAGAAGTGCTCCGGCCAGAACTACGAGTAACAGGTCCGCAGTGAAACTTCTCAGCTGCATGATGACTGCGATCCCGGGCTTACGCCCGGGATCGCTGCTCCTGATCCTGCTCCTAGCGGCGCTCTCGCATGCGGTTGCTGCAGCGGAGGCGCCCCCGCTCGAGCAAGCGCTCAGCGCCCTGACGACCAGCAACTTCAAACAAAAGGAGCGCGCCGCCGGCGAGTTGATCGGCGTGCGGCACGCCAACACTCGCGCTGTGCTGGACGCGCTGCTCGAAGGCAACCTGTACTACCGCAAAACAGACAAACGCGTGTTCATCGGCGTCGCTCAGGCGTCCAGCCTCGAGCTACGCGATGCACTGACCATGCAACCCGCGGGAACCGCTGACACTGCGGACTTCTCCAAGATCACCACCAACAATCAGCTGCGCAGGACCCTGCGAAGCGCGCTGGCCAGCTTCGATCTCACCGACCCTGACGCGGAGGTACGGCTGGGCGCAGTGAACGAGATGCTGCGTTCTTTGGACGCAGACAGCATTTCGATTCTACGAGCTCGCCAACAAGACGAAAAAGACGAGTCGGTTCGACAGGCCATTCGCACCGGCCTCGCCATCGCCGACCTGAGTCACGAGGACGCGGCCCGACGACTGAGCGCCGTTGAGCAACTCAAAGGCAGTCTGAATCCTGAAGTCTTCAATCGTCTGACTGCCCTCGTCTCGACGAGTGACGATGGCAGCTACGCCGAGCCTGACGAGAAAGTGCGTAGCGCCGCGCGCGCTGCTCTCGCGAGCATCGAGAATTCGCGCAGCTTCTACAGCATGCTCGAAACCTTGTTTTTCGGCTTGAGCCTCGGCTCGGTGCTAGTGCTCGCCGCGATCGGGCTGGCCATCACCTTCGGCGTGATGGGCGTCATCAACATGGCGCATGGCGAATTGATGATGCTCGGCGCGTATACCACTTACGTCGTGCAGTTGCTCATGCCGCAGCACATCGGCGCATCAGTGCTGGTCGCGATACCGGTGGCGTTCGTCGTAGCAGGCGGCGTCGGCGTACTCATTGAGCGCGGCGTGGTGCGCTTTCTGTACGGGCGCCCGCTGGAAACTTTGCTTGCCACCTTCGGCGTGAGCCTGGTGCTGCAACAAGTCGTTCGCGACATTTTTACCGCGAACAATCGCCCGGTAGAGACGCCCTCGTGGATGTCGGGCTCGCTGCAAATCAATGAAGCGTTCTCGATCACCTACAACCGTCTCTATGTCGTGCTGTTCATGCTCATCGTGTTCGTGATTCTGCAGTTGGTGCTCAAGAAGACACCGCTCGGTTTGCAGGTCCGCGCAGTGGCCCAGAACCGCGCGATGGCCAAATCCATGGGTATACGCACCGAATGGGTGGACGCCCTCACCTTCGGGCTCGGCTCCGGCATCGCCGGCGTCGCCGGCGTGGCATTGAGTCAGCTCACCAACGTCGGCCCGAACCTCGGCCAGACCTACATCATCGATTCCTTCATGGTGGTCGTGTTTGGCGGCGTGGGCAATCTGTGGGGCACGCTCATTGGCGGCATGTCGCTCGGCGTGGTGAACCAATTCCTCGAACCCTGGGCAGGCGCGGTGCTGGCGAAGATCCTGGTGCTGATCGCGCTGATCCTGTTCATCCAGCGACGGCCGCGCGGCCTGTTTCCACAGCAAGGCCGAGCCGCGGAGGGTTGAACATGCAGACATCTGTTTCTTCCAATGTATGGAACCGGCTCGTCGCTGGCGAGCGCGGCACACAAGTGTTTCTGGCGCTGCTGCTCACCGTGGGCGTGGCAGTGCCGATCATGCATCTGGCGTTTCCAGAAGGATCGGCCCTGCACCTGTCGACCTACACCATGACGCTGATTGGCAAGTACATGACGTACGCCCTGCTGGCGATCGCCGTCGATCTCGTGTGGGGTTACTGCGGCATTTTGAGTCTCGGCCACGCCGCGTTCTTCGCGCTCGGCGGCTATGCGATGGGTATGTATCTGATGCGGCAGATCGGCACGCGCGGTGTCTACGGCGATCCGGTGCTGCCGGACTTCATGGTGTTCCTGAACTGGAAAGAGTTGCCGTGGTTCTGGTACGGCTTCGATATGTTCTGGTTCGCCGCGGTCATGGTCGTCATCGCGCCGGGCCTGCTGGCGCTGGCGTTCGGCTGGCTTGCCTTCCGCTCGCGCGTCACGGGCGTCTATCTGTCCATCATCACTCAAGCGCTGACATACGCGCTGATGCTCGCGTTCTTCCGCAATGACATGGGCTTTGGCGGCAACAACGGCCTGACGGACTTCAAGGAGATCGTCGGGGCCGACATCAACGCATCAGGCACGCGCGTAGCTTTGTTTCTAGCCTCGGCGCTGGCCCTGGGGCTTGGTTACCTGGCATGTCGTTACATCACGTTGTCGCGGGCTGGGCGAGTCGTGCAGGCGATTCGCGACGCCGAGAGTCGTACGCGGTTCATCGGTTATCGCGTGGAATCTTACAAGCTTTGGGTATTTGCATTCTCTGCTGTCCTCGCCGGCATTGCAGGCGCGCTGTATGTGCCGCAAGTCGGCATCATCAATCCCAGCGAATTCCAGCCCATCAACTCGATCGAGATCGTGATCTGGGTGGCGGTGGGCGGTCGGGGCACGCTATACGGCGCCGTCGCGGGCGCAGTCCTCGTCAACTACGCAAAGACGTATTTCACCGCTGCCCTCCCGGAGCTCTGGCTGTACGCGCTCGGCACGATGTTTGTGATCGTCACGCTGTTCCTACCGCGGGGCGTTGTTGGGCTAGCCGATCGCTTCGCGCCTCGTCAGCGTGTTGAACAGGCGGTGACTGCATGAACGCCAGCGCTACCTTCCGCAATGGCTGGCAAAAGGTCTTTGGCGCCGGCGCCAAGAGCGAGCGGCCGCCGCCGGGCGACACTTCGCACGGCACGATTCTGTATCTGGAAGACATCAGCGTCAGCTTCGATGGCTTCAAGGCGCTCAACGCCTTGACGCTCTACATCGACGCCGGCGAGCTCCGCTGCATCATCGGACCGAACGGCGCCGGCAAGACAACGATGATGGACGTGATCACCGGCAAGACGCGGCCCGATGCGGGCTCGGCATGGTTCGGCCAGAACACCGACCTCCTGACCCTGACCGAGCCGCAGATCGCCGAAGCCGGCATCGGCCGCAAATTCCAGAAGCCCACCGTATTCGAGCAGCACACCGTCATGGAGAACCTGGAACTGGCGGTGGCAGGCAACAAGACGATCTGGAACACCCTGGCCTCACCACTCGATGCCCGGCAACGCACACATATTGAAGAGGTGCTCGAAACCGTTCGCTTGCAAGATCGTCGCGACATGCGCGCCGGCACGCTCTCGCACGGCCAGAAACAATGGCTGGAGATCGGCATGCTGCTCGCCCAGCAACCGCAGCTGCTGCTGGTGGACGAGCCTGTCGCCGGCATGACGCCACAGGAAGTGGAACGCACCGCCGAGCTGCTGCTGTCACTGGCGGGAAAGCATTCGGTGATGGTGGTCGAACACGACATGGACTTCGTCCGCTCCATTGCGCGCAAGGTCACTGTGCTGCACGAAGGTCACGTGCTGGCGGAAGGTAGCATCGATGAAGTCCAGAACGATCCTCGCGTCGTGGAAGTGTATCTGGGCGAGTGACGGAGACGACCATGCTCGAAATCAGGCGCCTCAACCAGTTCTACGGCGGCAGCCACATTCTTTGGGATGTGGATATGACCATCACCGCGGGCTCGTGCACCTGTCTCATGGGCCGCAATGGCATGGGCAAGACCACCCTGCTTCGTTGCATCATGGGTTTGCTGCCCTCGAGCGGTGAAATGATGTATGACGGGCACGACCTTGGCCGTCTCGCAGCCGATCGTCGCGCCGGCCTGGGCATCGGCTACGTGCCACAAGGGCGCGAGATCTTCTCTCAGCTCACCGTCGAGGAGAATCTGCGCATCGGCCTCTCCGCGCGCCGTAACAAACTGCGGGATATTCCCGAACAGATCTTCGAACTGTTCCCGGTGTTGAAGAAGATGCTACGTCGCCGTGGCGGAGACCTGTCCGGAGGTCAACAGCAACAGCTCGCGATCGGCCGTGCGCTGGTGCTGGAACCGCGCTTGTTGATTCTCGATGAGCCCACCGAAGGCATCCAGCCCAACATTGTGCACGAGATCGGCGACATCGTTCTTCGTCTCAACAATGAGGCGAACCTCACCGTGCTGCTGGTCGAACAGAAGTTGCCCTTCGCTCGGCGCGTGGCGAGCGAGTTCCGCATTCTCGACAAGGGCCGCGTCGTGGCGAGCGGCAACATCCCGCAGTTGACGGACGATCTCGTGCGCCAGCACCTGACAGTATGAGTGTGAGCCTCGAACATTCATCTGCTCAGGGGTGGCGAGCGCAGCTGCAACTCTCGTTCGCCCGGCGCGCCGGACGAACTCGCATTGTCGAGCGGCAGCACCGCGGCCCGTTGCTCGTGCAGCGCCCGTTCTATCCCGAGGACGACGTTTGCCACGCATACATCGTTCACCCGCCGGGCGGCGTTGTCGGTGGAGATGAGCTGACCCTGAACGTCGATGTTCGTGAGGGCGGGCACGCATTGATCACAACGCCCGCGGCGGCGAAGTTCTATCGTAGCGATGGCCGCACGGCACGACAGCAACAATTCCTTCGCTCGCACGACACGACGCTGGAGTGGCTGCCGCAGGAAAGCATCTTCTATCCCGAAGCGAAGGTCCGCAGCACCACTCGCATCGAATTGAGTGCGGGCGCGAAGTTCATCGGATGGGAGATCGCCTGCCTGGGCCTGCCGGCGCGGAAACAGCCGTTCATTGCGGGCGAGCTGCATCTACACCTCGAGCTGTGGGTCGATGGCGCGCCATTGCTCATTGATCGACTGCGCATTGCCGAGGGCAACCCGTGGGGACTCGGCGGTCACCAGGCCATCGGCACGATGATCGCCTACCCCGCGACTCGCGCCATGGTCGACACAATTCGCGAACTGACCCCAACCGGTGTCGAGACGGGTGTGACGCTCGTGGACAAAACCCTGATCTGCCGTGCGCTGGCCGCGCAGGGCGAACCGATCAAGCAGGCCTTCATCGAACGCTGGCAAACATTGCGCCCTCAGTTGCTCCATCGTCCGACAACGCCGCCACGAATCTGGGCGACCTGAGCCAGGCACCGCAGAGACATGCTATGGAATTGACCCCGAGAGAAAAGGACAAACTGCTGATCTTCACCGCCGCGCTGCTCGCCGAACGGCGCAAAGCGCGCGGCTTGAAGCTCAACTATCCCGAGGCAGTCGCACTGATCTCGGCCGCGATCATGGAAGGCGCGCGCGATGGCAAGAGCGTGGCGGAACTCATGAGCTACGGAGCGACCATCCTCACTCGCGACGACGTGATGGATGGCATTGCCGAGATGATCCCCGACGTGCAGGTCGAGGCCACGTTTCCAGACGGCACCAAGCTGGTGACCGTCCATCAGCCCATCGCCTGAGTCCACGACGCGAGGACACATGATACCCGGTGAAATGTTACCAGCCGCGGGCGAGCTGGAGCTCAACGAAGGCCGAGCCACGCTGCGGATCAAAGTGGCCAACACGGGCGATCGCCCCATTCAGGTTGGCTCGCACTATCATTTTTTCGAAACCAACGAGGCTCTCCAGTTCGATCGTGCGGCAACCCGTGGCTACCGATTGAACATTGCCTCTGGCACCGCAATCCGCTTCGAGCCAGGACAAGAGCGAGCAGTCGAGCTGGTGGCTTACGCGGGCGATCGCGTGGTGTACGGATTCAATCAGAAAGTGATGGGCCCGCTATGACTTCCATCAGCCGCGCTGCCTATGCCGAGATGTACGGCCCCACCACAGGCGACCGCGTGCGCCTGGGCGACACCGAGCTCATCGTCGAAGTCGAACAAGACCATACGATCTACGGCGAAGAAGTAAAATTCGGCGGCGGCAAGGTCATCCGCGACGGCATGGGGCAAAGCCAGCGCAACGCCGCCGCCGTCGTCGACACCATCATCACCAATGCGCTCATCATCGACCACTGGGGCATCGTCAAAGCCGACATCGGCATCAAGGATGGACGCATCGTTCGCGTCGGCAAGGGCGGCAATCCGGACGTGCAGCCGGGCGTCGACATCGTGATCGGCGCCGGCACCGAAGTGATCGCAGGCGAAGGCTTGATCGCCACACCGGGAGCCATCGACTCCCACATTCATTTCATCTGCCCCCAGCAGGTCGAAGAAGCAATGATGTCCGGCGTTACAACCATGATCGGCGGCGGCACCGGGCCTGCGACCGGCACCAACGCCACCACCTGCACTTGCGGACCTTGGTACATCGAACGCATGTATCAGGCAGTGGAATCGCTGCCCATCAATTTCGGGCTGCTCGGCAAGGGCAACGCCAGTTTGCCTCGGCCGCTGGAAGAGCAGATCGAAGCCGGCGCGATGGGATTGAAGCTACACGAGGACTGGGGCACGACGCCCGCGGCCATCGACAACTGCCTTGCGGTGGCCGAGCGCTACGACGTGCAGGTCGCGATCCACACGGACACACTCAACGAATCTGGGTTCGTCGAAGACACGCTTGCCGCGTTCAAAGGCCGCGCCATTCACACGTATCACACCGAAGGCGCGGGTGGTGGCCATGCGCCGGACATCATCAAAGCGTGCGGCGAAGCCAACGTGCTTCCCTCCTCCACCAATCCGACGCGCCCGTACACGGTGAACACCATCGACGAGCATCTGGACATGCTGATGGTGTGTCATCACCTCGATCCCGGCATCGCCGAGGACGTGGCGTTCGCCGAATCGCGAATTCGTCGAGAGACCATCGCCGCCGAAGACATCCTGCACGACCTGGGCGCGTTCTCGATGATTTCTTCGGATTCGCAGGCCATGGGCCGCGTCGGTGAGGTCGTCACGCGCACGTGGCAGACAGCGCACAAAATGAAAGTGCAACGCGGCGCGCTCGCACCGGACACGGCGCGCAACGACAACTTTCGCGTTCGCCGTTATATCGCCAAGTACACCATCAACCCGGCGCTGACTCATGGCGTCGCGCATGAAGTGGGCTCGATTGAGGCCGGCAAGCTCGCCGACATTGTGCTGTGGCGGCCGGCGTTCTTCGGCGCAAAGCCCGCGATGATCATCAAGGGCGGCATGATTATCGCCGCGCCGATGGGCGATCCGAACGCGTCGATTCCTACACCGCAGCCGGTGCACTACCGGCCGATGTTCGGCGCGCTCGGTCGGGCGCGCGCCGCCACGTCCGTCAGCTTTGTTTCCAAAGCCGCACTCGACAACGGCATGGCCGAGCGCCTCAAACTCGACAAGCGACTGGTCGCGGTGCAAGGCACGCGCAGCGTGCGCAAGCGCGATCTGGTGCTGAACGATTATCGGCCGAGAATCGAGGTCGACTCGCAAACCTATGAAGTGCGCGCCGACGGTCACTTACTGACGTGCGAACCGGCCAAGGTGCTGCCCTTGGCGCAACGCTATTTTCTTTTCTGAAGTGCCGCCGTGCTGAACATCACCCGCAAACTCGCTGCTTCCGATCGTCCCGCCGATGCAAAGCTGGTGCTGCCGTTCCAGCTGCGGAACAAGAGTCGCCTACGCACTGCGTTGGAAACCGGCGAAGAAGTCGGCCTGATTCTCGAACGCGGCTCGGTGCTTCGCGACGGCGATCTATTACTTGCAGATGACGGTCGCGTCGTCTCAGTCGTCGCCGAGCCCGAAACAGTCTCGACGGTGCGGGCCGCCGACCCGCTGGCCCTGTGCCGCGCGAGTTATCACTTGGGGAATCGGCACGTCGCGTTGCAAATCGGAGCGGGCTGGGTTCGTTATCAGCACGACCACGTGCTGGACGAGATGGTTCGCGGACTCGGCTTACAGGTGGTGATCGAGCAAGCGCCGTTCCAACCGGAAGCCGGCGCATATGGCGCGCATGCCCACTCCATTCTGGCGGCGCATGCACACGGCTAGCACACGTCTGCTGCGCATTCTGCATCTGGCCAGCCCCGCGTTGCCAATCGGCGCGTTTCATTTCTCGCAAGGCCTGGAATATGCCGTCGAAGCCGGCTGGGTCAAAGACGAAGCTGGCGCGCTCGAATGGATTGGCGGCGTAGCGCAACGGGCCGTCGCCACGCTTGATCTGCCCGTGTTGCTTCGTTTGCACCGGGCTGGCGTGGCTGGCGATGCCCAAGGGCTGCAACGCTGGAACCGCTTCCTGCTGGCAGCCCGCGAAACAGAAGAACTGCGCGCCGAAGATCGCCACATGGGTGCCGCGCTCGCCCGCGTCCTTCGTGAACTGGGCGCAGGCGATTGCCTCTCGAACGAACAGCCCGCCGAGCTCGGCTATGCCGCGATGTTCGCTCTCGCTTGCGCTCGCTGGAACGTTTCGGAACACGACGCGCTGCAGGCGTATGCCTGGACGTGGGCGGAAAATCAGGTACTCGCCGCAGTGAAACTCGTGCCGCTCGGTCAGAGCGCGGGGCAACACATTCTGCATGCTCTCATTCCGCAACTGGAGCAGTTCGCGACGCAAGCGCTCCGCATTCAAGACGAAGACATCGGCGCTTGCGCTATCCTGCAGGGACTGGCAAGCGCACGCCACGAATCTCAGTACACGCGACTGTTCAGATCCTGATCTGCTATTCCCCCACGTCGGCGGCGCCCTGCTCTATGGTGAGATCCATGACCACGGCGATGATGGTGCCTGATACCGCACCTGCCAACCCAGCCAAGCATCGCAGCATGAAGGTCATACTACTTTGGCTCTCTTGCGCTTCTAAGCAGCTTCACGGCAAGAATCGCCAGTCCGACCATCTCGGCGATGTAGACCGCCAGTCTGGCAGCGAAATACACCGGCTCATCTACACTGTCTGCCGCGAGCCCGCTGGGCCGCAGGCCCGCACGGCAGCGCTGCGCACAGCAGTGGTTCGGAAGGAAGAAATATTGTGCCGGCCGCAGGCCTGGCGGAGGGAACAAACATTGCGCCGGCGCCCGGCGCAGGCGAATTGGGCAGCGAATTGGTCACTCCGCGCCGGCGTCGGGCGCGGAAGTCATTGAGGAGGTTCACAAAGGATTGGCGGAGCGGACGGGACTCGAACGTAAGTTCCGCTTATAGTTCAATAACTTATGCGCAAACACTTGAATTTGCAGCCACACCCTTCCCCATGAATCCCCTCTGGCCCCCATGATTCGCCACTAGACCAAAAAAATTCGCCACTACAGAACGACGCGCCAACACTCTCCTCTAGCGCTCCGCGTGCTAGCCATTTCTGTCGCGCGTCGCGCGGCCGCCACCGAATGCCATTCACTACCGTCTGCCACCCGCAAGGAGGTTTACGATCCTCGCAGTGACGCCACTTGCGGCTTGGAACTCATGGGACAGGGGCAGCGAACGCTTGCAAACGCTGGAGCGGATATCGCTCAGGGCAACTCCCCTGCCCGCCCCCAGTCGACGCTCATTTCGCCGGGGGCTGGATCAGGGATCGATCCCGGTCACCCGGCGGCCGCGCACGTGGTCGCGGCCAATTCGGGGCGCGAGTGCGCCGAGGAATCCGGGTAGAAACGGCAACGTGTTCCACCTACCCCGTCCGCGGTAAAGTTGGAGGCTGGCCCACCTGGGCTGCGCTAAATAACGAACAATCTCCAATCTGTGGCAACCGTAAGCGCGAGATCTTCCCCGTTATTGTGCCTTGAGATCGAATGTGCCGAACGGCAGCAGAGCCTCGAAGTCTTCCACGGTCTTGGCGTGCGGCAACCGTTCGAACAGGCGGCAGAGATAGGCATACGGCTCCAATCCATT
>NZ_DASWVW010000017.1:60000-67569 GCF_036406195.1 Steroidobacter sp. | reverse complement strand
CTCTCGATCAGCGCCCCGCGCATGATCGTGCGCAGCCACCTGCCGTGGCCGCTGCGATGGGTGGTGCTGGCGCTGATGCTCGGCTTCTCGGCCGCCATCGGTCTCTGGGCGTTCGAGTTCGGCAAGAACATCGCCGGGCTCGATCGCAACGCGAAGGCCGAACTGGTTCGCCTGCGTGACGAGGTGGCCCAGCTCCGCTCCGAGCGTGAGGGCGCCCAGTCGATCGCCAACACCGCCCAGAGCCTGCTGCGCGCCGAGCAGGTGGCGCAGGAGCGCCTGGTTCAGCAGTTCAAGCAGGTGGAGGCCGAGAACCTTCGACTGAAGGCCGACCTCGGCTTCTTCGAGCGACTGCTGCCGTCCACGGGCAGCCAGGGCCTGAACGTGCGCGCGCTGAAGGCGCAGACCCGATCCCCCACCGAAACTCGATATCAGGCCCTGTTGATGCAGATCGGCCGCAATGTGCCCGAGTTCAGCGGTCGCTACGAGATCATCCTCGGCGGAACGCTCGACGGCAAACCGTGGTCTCATCCTCAGCCGGGCGGCGCGAAGGCATTCCAGGTGCGCCAGTCGGTGCGCCTGGAGGGCTTCATCGAGCATCCCGAGGCCGCGGTCGTCAAGAGCCTCACGATCAAGGTCACGGACAACCAGGGCAATGTCCGCACGAGCCAGACCACCAAGCTGTAACAACGCCTGCCGCCCCGCACCACGACCGACACACCAACCGACCGAAGAACGGAGAACGAGATGTTCACAAAGAAGAAGCAACCGCCGATCCGCACCCTGATCGGCGAGGGGACCGTGATTGTCGGGGAACTGCGGTTCACCGAGGGCTTGCGCATCGACGGCGAGGTCCAGGGTGACGTCGTCGCGCCCGAGGGAGGGCACAGCATTCTCGTCATCAGCGAGAAGGCGAAGGTGATCGGTCGGGTGCAGGCCGGCCACGTGATCATCAACGGCACGGTCGAGGGCCCGGTTCACTCCGATGAACTGCTGGAACTGCAGCCGAAGGCGAGCATCGTGGGCGACGTTCGCTACCAGGCGCTCGAGATGCACCAGGGCGCCACCATCAACGGTGAACTGCGCCCGCTGAAAGCTGATGAAAAACCCCTGCTGATCAAGTTGGCGTCGTCGAACGCGTCGGCGAATCCGACGGCGGCGGTGGGATAATCCTGCATCCGACGACTGTTTGACCGAGATTTACCAGGAGACGCCATGAGCGCCGTTGCAGAGAACACTTCCCACCCCGCTGACGATGCACCGCCGGTGCCGCTGGTCTTCACCGACAGTGCCGCCAGCAAGGTGAAGGAGCTCGTCGACGAGGAAGGCAACCCCGATCTGAAGCTGCGCGTTTTCGTGCAAGGCGGCGGCTGCTCGGGCTTCCAGTACGGCTTCACGTTCGACGAGAACCTGGAGGAGGGCGACACGCGCGTCGAGAACGGCGGCGTTACGCTGCTCATCGATCCGATGAGCATCCAGTACCTTGCCGGCGCCGAGATCGACTACAAGGAAGACATCGAAGGCGCGCAGTTCGTCATTCGCAATCCGAATGCCTCGACGACCTGCGGCTGCGGCTCGTCGTTCTCGATGTAGCCTCGGCGGCTTCGCCCCGATCCGTCGCTGAAGTCCCCTGAAGTCGGCCCTGAAGTCGCCCCTGAAGTCGAATGGCCCGCAAGGTTCCCGATGTCATTGCGGCCGTCGATCTCGGTTCCAACAGCTTCCACATGATCGTGGCCCGTCATTCGCACGGGCAGCTCACCGTTCTTGATCGCTTGCGCGAGACCGTGCGCCTCGGTGCGGGACTCGATGAACAAGGTCGCCTGAAGCGCGAGGCCATCGACGTGGCGCTCGCCTGCCTGGAGCGATTTGGCCAGCGCCTGCGCGACATGAAGGCCGAGAGCGTTCGCGTGGTCGGCACCAACACTTTGCGCAAGGCCAAACGCAAAGGGGCATTCCTGGACCGCGCGCGTTCAGCGCTAGGCCATCCCATCGAAGTCATTTCGGGCATCGAAGAAGCACGCCTGATCTACCTCGGCGTTACCAACACCATGCCGAGCGAGCCGGGCAGACGCCTGGTCGCGGACATCGGCGGCGGCAGCACCGAGATCATCATCGGCGAAGGGCTGCACGCGAAGAAGCTCGAAAGCTTGCACATGGGCTGTGTCACCATGAGCTCCCGCCTGTTCAGCGACGGCGCCGTTACGGAGAAGCGCATGAAGCGCGCACGGCTCGCCGCTCGCCTCGAACTGGAGCCGGTGCAGGCGACGTTCAAAGATTATGGTTGGGACCACGCGGCGGGCTCGTCCGGCACGATCCGCTCGGTGAGCGACGTGCTGCGTGCCGCTCGTTCTGGCAACGACGGCACCATCACACCACAGAACGTAGAGCAGCTCATCGAGCAACTGCTGCGTGCTGGAGATCTCTCGAAGCTGCGCTTGCCAGGGCTGGCCGAGGAGCGCGTGCCGGTGTTTCCCGGCGGGCTCGCCATTCTCGCGGAATTGCTCAGCGTCCTCGACATCAAGACGATGAAGGTTGCCGAGGGCGCCTTGCGCGAAGGATTGCTATACGACCTGGTGGGACGGTTCACCGACGAAGATGCGCGACTGCGCAGCGTGCGCGCGATGCAGGCCCGCTATCACGTCGATCAGGCGCAGGCTGCGCGTGTTGAAGCGACGGCGCTGGAGTTCTTGCGACGGACCCAGACCACTTGGGAGCTCGATGATCCGTTCGCGGAGCTGGCGCTGTCCTGGGCGGCACGCTTGCACGAAATCGGACTGGACGTCTCGCACTCGCATTACCAGAAGCATGGCGCATATCTGCTCGAGCACGCCGATCTGCCGGGCTTTCCGCAGGAAGAGCAGAAAATTCTCGCGTACATCGTCGGTGCTCACCGCCGCAAGCTGCAACTGGATGCATTGGAGGATCTGACGCCGCCGTGGCACATCAAGGCGCAGTTCCTGATCGTGATTCTGCGATTGGCGGTGCTGCTGCATCGAGGCCGAAGCGCGCAGGCGCTGCCCAGGATCGAGCTGCAGCCCAAAGCCCGCGCCTTGGAGATCACCTTCCCGAAGGGCTGGCTGGACACGCATCCGCTGACCGCCACGGATCTGGAGAACGAGGTCGAATACTTGAAAGCGGCCGGTTTCCGCCTGCGCGTGAGCTGATCAAGAACGAAGTGACTACTGACTGGTTGACTATTGACTGGTCAGAGGAGCTTTTCCCACTGTCGCAAAGAACGCCCCTGGCCAGTCACTATTCATTGGTCATTATTCACTTCTCTCCTCCGAATAGCGTTGCAGCAGGACCTGCTGCGCGCTCACGGGCGGTGCGTCACCCGGCGTGGCGCGTTCGTATCGGCCATCGGGGCCCAGCACCCAGGCCTGCTCGTTATCCGCCAGATAGGTTTCCAGGTCCTCGACGATGCGATCGCGATGTGCCTTGCGCTCGATCGGGAAGCACACCTCGATGCGCCGGAAGAAATTGCGCTCCATCCAGTCGGCACTGGCGCAGAAGATCTCGGGATTGCCGTCGTTGTGGAAGTAGTAGACGCGTGAGTGTTCGAGGAAACGGCCGATCACCGAACGCACCGTGATGTTCTCGGAAATGCCCGGCAATCCCGGCCGCAGAGCGCAGATGCCGCGCACGATCAAGTCGATTTTCACGCCCGCCATCGCGGCCGAATACAACGTCTGAATGATCTGTGGCTCGATCAGCGCATTCATCTTGGCGATGATGCGCGCGGGCTTGCCGGCACGCGCGAACCCCATCTCCCGCCGCGTCTTTTCCAGCAGCCCCTCGTGCAGCGTGAACGGCGATTGCAGGATCTTCTGCATGGTCGCGACGCGCGTCGGACTGGTCAGCTGCAGGAACAGCTCGTGCAGATCTTCGCCCATCGCCTCGTCGCACGTGAACAGACCGTAGTCTGTGTATACGCGGGCGGTGTTCGGATGATAGTTGCCCGTTCCGCAATGACAGTAGCGACGCAGTTTTCCGCGCTCGCGGCGGACAACCATGATGAGCTTCGCATGCGTCTTGTAGCCAACGACGCCATACATGACGTGCGCGCCGGCTTCCTGCAGGCGAGTCGCGAGCTGGATGTTCGCGGCTTCGTCGAACCGGGCCATCAGCTCGATGATGACGGTGACTTCCTTGCCCGCGCGCGCCGCGTCCACCAGCGCGTCGACGACCGGCGATTGCGGGCCGGTGCGATAGAGCGTCTGCTTGATGGCGAGCACGTCCGGATCGGCGGCCGCCTGACGTAGAAAATCGATGACCGGTGCAAACGACTCGAAAGGGTGGTGTAGCAGGATCTCGCCCTCACGCATCACCGCGAACATATCCTCCTTCGCGACCAGACGTTTGGGGATGGACGGCGTGAACGGGGGATATTTCAGGTCCGGCCGGTCGACCAGGTCGTAGATGGCCATCAAGCGGTTGAGATTCACCGGGCCGTTGACCTGGTAGAGATCATCGCGCTTCAGCGCGAAATGGCGCAGCAGGAAGCTGGTGATGTCTTCCGGACAATCCTGCGACGTTTCCAGGCGCACGGCGGCACCGTAGCGCCGCTGCGCCAGCTCGCCTTCGATGGCGCGCAGCAGGTTGTCGACTTCTTCGTCGTCGACGAACAGATCGCTGTTGCGTGTGACGCGAAATTGCCAGGCGCCTTCCACTTTCATGCCGCTGAACAACTGCGCGACGAAGGTCGAGATCACCGCGGACAAGAACACGAAATAGGTTTTGCCTGGCTCGCCGGCGGTGGGCGGCAAGCGAATGATCCGGGGCAGGGAGCGCGGCACTTGGACTACCGCGAGCTCGGCGTCCCGGCCGAACGCGTCCTTGCCGGACAGCCGCACGATGAAGTTCAAGCTCTTGTTCTGGATGCGAGGAAACGGCCGGGCTGGATCGAGACCCAGCGGCGTAAGTACCGGCTCGACTTCCTTGGCGAAGTAGTCGCCGACCCATTTGCGCTGCTCCGGCATCAGCGTCTTGGCGTTGACGAAGTGGATGCCCTCCGCCGCCAGCGCCGGAAACACCAGCTGGTGCAGCAACTCGTACTGATCCTGCACCAGCGCCGCGGCCCGCTCGTGAATCGCCAGCAACTGATCGGGCACGCTCATGCCGTCCGAGCCGCCGGCCACCGAGCCCAGCTCCTGCCGCTGCTTCAGGCTGGCGACGCGAATCTCGAAAAACTCGTCCAGGTTGGAGCAGGAGATGCCCAGGAAACGAATGCGTTCCAGCAGCGGCAGGCGCTCGTCATGAGCTTGCGCGAGCACGCGCTGGTTGAACTCGAGAAAGGACAGTTCCCGGTTGATGTAGTACTCGGGAGCCTTGAGATTCACATCGAGCATGAAACCGTGGTCGCCCGTCGTCCTGGTGGGACATCGAGAATACTACGCGCACCGCAGCGAATGTGTTACACGCGCGTGTCGGTGATCACGTCACAAAATCGCGACCTGCGGAGATCTCGCAGGCACGGGGGCCTTCCAGGGGCTGCTCTCCGAAGAATTCTTGATTCCCTCCCGCCTTACGGGAGGGGAGTAGATGGGGACGGTCTGGGACCTGTCAGGTTACTGAGGCAGGGTCGAAGCCACCTGCGCCGCGCCCGCGCGATCCAGCTTGGCAAACAACTGCCCGGCTTTGGTCAGGAATTCGGCTCGATACTCATCGGAAATCGGCGCGGCATCGGGCAGGCGCACGGTGCGCGGATTCTTGTGTACGCCGTTCACGAGATATTCGTAATGGAGGTGCGGACCCGTCGCTGCACCCGAGCTGCCGACATAACCGATCGTAGTGCCCTGGCGGACGCGCTGGCCGTTGCGAACGCCGGCGAAGCGGGACATGTGACCATAGAGCGTCGAGATGCCGGCGCCGTGTTCGAGGACCACTACGCGGCCGTAACCGCCCTTGGTGCCGACGAACTTCACCTTGCCGTCGCCGGCCGCCTTGATGACGGTGCCGGTCGGGGCGGCGTAATCGACGCCTTTGTGGGCGCGAATGGTGTTCAGGATGGGATGGCGGCGCTTGGGATTGAAGTTCGAGCTGATGCGCGTGAATTCGAGCGGCGCGCGCAGGAACTGACGCCGCATGCTGCGGCCATCGGGCGCGAAGTAGTCGGCCATTTTGCCGTCGGCGGATTCGAAGTAGACGGCGCGATGCAGGTTGCCGTCATTGAGGAAGTCGGCGGCGAGAATGCGGCCGTTGCCGATGAATTTGCCGTCCCGATATTTCTGTTCGTACACCAGGTGGAACTTGTCGCCCGGGCGGATATCGAGCGCGAAATCGATCTCCCAGCCGAAGATATCGTTGGCCAGTTGCAGGATCAGCTCGGGGCTGACGCCCGCGGCGCGTGCGGCCACGAACAGCGACGATTCGATCGTGCCCTCGGCCTGCACTTCCTGAATGTCCAGCGGCGTCTCGATCACTTCGGACCTGAAGCCTTCGTTGACGCGCGTCACCGAGAGGATCTCGGTCTCGCTGATGCGGCGGGTCAACGATTGCAGCAGCCCTTCATCGTGGACCAGCGTGATGGTGTCGCCGACGCGCAGCTGATCGATGCTGGCGCGGACGTCGGGAAGGTTGCGAAGGTTGGCGAGGTCGGTCAGGTTCAGCTTCAGCTGGCGGAAGATGCGGTCCATCGTGTCGTTGCGACGGACCACGAACTCGACCGTGTCACCGAGCACCGAGGGCGGCATCGCCGCCGGGATGGTCACCTTCTCGATTTCGATGGGCGGCAGGTTGGCCACGCTGAGGGCCGGCGGCCGCGGCTCGACGAACGAATCTTCGCGCGTCGCGATCGTGTACGCGACGATGCCGCCGATGAGCGGCAGCACCAGGCCGGAAACAAACCAACGCGCGTGATTGGGACGCGTGCGCTGCTGTGGTTTGTAGTCGAACGCGATCCTGGCGCTGGGCCCGGAACTGGGACTGCCTTGAAAGCCCTTCTTCATTCCGCTTGGAAAATTCAAGGGTCCAGCCCGCCTAGACTCGCGCATAGCACATGCGTAGATAAGTTAAAGTAAATGAACCAGGTCGCAAATTTGAAGAATCGCGCCGCTCGCGTCAACCCACGAATCAATTCACGAAAATGGGCCGCGGGTCCGCCGAAGCTCACACTCGTGACCCGGACCGCTCCGAGCGACTAAAGTCGCCGGTATTCGAACTCGTTCACTCGTTATCGTGCCCTTCGCGGCACGCTGGAAATCCGATGCTGTCAGTCGCCCATCCAACCGCGGAAGAACAACTGGCCGAGCTCAAGCGCGGCGCCAATGAAATCCTGCTCGAGTCCGAGCTGCTCGCGAAGCTGCGCCGGGGCAAGCCGCTCAGGGTCAAGGCCGGCTTCGACCCGACCGCGCCCGATCTGCATCTGGGCCATACGGTGCTCATCAACAAAATGCGCCGCTTTCAGGATTTCGGCCACGACGTGTTTTTCTTGATCGGGGATTTCACCGGGTTGATCGGCGACCCATCCGGACGCAACGCCACGCGTCCGCCGCTGACGCCGGAGCAGATTCAACAGAACGCGCTCACCTATCAGGAGCAGATTTTCAAGATCCTCGATCCGGTGAAGACCCA
>NZ_DASWVW010000017.1:0-55000 GCF_036406195.1 Steroidobacter sp. | reverse complement strand
GCCCGGTGTGATTGCGATGGGGTGACGGAGAAGGCTAGCTCAGCAGGGGTTGGTTCCCTGTTTAAGCATGTAGGAGGAGTTACCAGGCAAATCCGGTAGCTCATTAACTCCGAGGTGTGATGACGAGGCTCCACGTGAGCCGAAGTGAGTAACGCCCCGCTTCCAGGAAAAGCCTCTAAGCTTCAGATCACATTGGACCGTACCGTAAACCGACACTGGTGGGCGAGCAGATAATCTGCCAAGGCGCTTGAGAGAACTCGGGTTAAGGAACTCTGCAAATTGATACCGTAACTTCGGAAGAAGGTATGCCTTCGACGGTGTAGGGACTTGCTCCCGAAGCTGTTGAAGGTCGCAGGTAATCGGTGGCTGCGACTGTTTATCAAAAACACAGGACTCTGCGAACACGCAAGTGGATGTATAGGGTCTGACGCCTGCCCGGTGCCGGAAGGTTAATTGATGGGGTTAGCCGCAAGGCGAAGCTCTTGATCGAAGCCCCGGTAAACGGCGGCCGTAACTATAACGGTCCTAAGGTAGCGAAATTCCTTGTCGGGTAAGTTCCGACCTGCACGAATGGCGTAACGCTGGCCACACTGTCTCGACCCGAGACTCAGTGAAGTTGAAATCGCTGTGAAGATGCGGCGTTCCCGCGGCAAGACGGAAAGACCCCGTGAACCTTCACTACAGCTTTACACTGAACTTTGAACCTTCTTGTGTAGGATAGGTGGGAGGCTTTGAAGCCTGGGCGCTAGCTCAGGTGGAGCCAACCTTGAAATACCACCCTGGAATGTTTGAAGTTCTAACCTAGGTCCGTAATCCGGATTGGGGACAGTGTATGGTGGGTAGTTTGACTGGGGCGGTCTCCTCCCAAAGAGTAACGGAGGAGTGCAAAGGTACGCTCAGCGCGGTCGGTCATCGCGCTCTAGAGTGCAAAGGCATAAGCGTGCTTAACTGCGAGACGGACAGGTCGAGCAGGTACGAAAGTAGGTCTTAGTGATCCGGTGGTTCTGTATGGAAGGGCCATCGCTCAACGGATAAAAGGTACTCCGGGGATAACAGGCTTATTCCTCCCAAGAGTCCACATCGACGGAGGAGTTTGGCACCTCGATGTCGGCTCATCACATCCTGGGGCTGTAGCAGGTCCCAAGGGTATGGCTGTTCGCCATTTAAAGTGGTACGCGAGCTGGGTTCAGAACGTCGTGAGACAGTTCGGTCCCTATCTGCCGTGGGCGTTGGAAACTTGAGGGTGAGCTGTCCTTAGTACGAGAGGACCGGGATGGACGCACCTCTGGTGTTCCGGTTGTCACGCCAGTGGCACTGCCGGGTAGCTATGTGCGGACGGGATAAGCGCTGAAAGCATCTAAGCGCGAAGCCCCCCCCAAGATTAGGTTTCCCTGGGAACTCGATTCCCCTAAAGGGCCGTCGCAGACTACGACGTTGATAGGCTGGGTGTGTAAGTGCAGCAATGCATTGAGCTAACCAGTACTAATTGCCCGTGAGGCTTGACCATATAACACCCAATCAGCTTGGGTTTTATCTGGACCTTGTTGATACTCAATGTGACATCGGTTCTTTGAACGAAGTCCTGAGTCGAAATGTTGTCAAAACAACTCCGAATTCACTGTGGTCGACAGCAGATGTCGGCCACGACGTGAGCCAGTTTGCCTGGCGGCAATAGCGAGCGGGAACCACCCGATCCCATATCGAACTCGGAAGTGAAAACGCTTTGCGCCGATGGTAGTGTGCCCTGCGGGCATGCAAGAGTAGGTCACTGCCAGGCTCTTAAATGTAGCGAAAGCCCCGACGGAGTATTCCGTCGGGGCTT
The DNA here is from genome assembly GCF_036406195.1 of Steroidobacter sp. Classification (GTDB taxonomy): domain Bacteria; phylum Pseudomonadota; class Gammaproteobacteria; order Steroidobacterales; family Steroidobacteraceae; genus Steroidobacter. Next base: position 53,178 of record NZ_DASWVW010000017.1, on the reverse strand, counting down.
TTTGCTCAGGTGCGATTGCATCGCTGCGCTACAGCAACCAACCAATTGCTTCAGGTAATCAGGGGTTGAACAACATGAACACGCTGGAACGCCGTCGGCTCGTCAAAGCCCAGGTCATCGACGTCAAGGTGGCCAAGACCGCCGTGAGCGCCTCGAAACGCCAGCGTGCCGAGGCAGTCAAAGTGCTCCGCAAGGACATGGCTGCCGAGCATTTCAACCAGCTGCGCGCTGCCAGCTGAGTTTCTCTCTCCGATAGATTCCCAAGATAGATTTCCGAAGGTCGCCGTTCGTGCGACCGCTCCCCGTGTTAGTGGAAGTCGCGCGACTTGCGCGGCAGTGTTCTCACCCAGTGGGAATAATCTTCCACTTCAGTCGCCACCACGTGCACGACCGATTCCACGCTCTGTAATTCCCCCGTCACGACCATGAAGTTCGACTGCAGGATGCGTTGTCGATACAGCTCGAAAACCGCCGGCCAGAAAATGATGTTGTTGATGCCGGTCTCGTCTTCCAGCGACGCGAAGATCACGCCATTTGCCGTCTGCGGATGCTGCAGGTGAGTGACCAGTCCGCCCACGCGAACGGTGCGGCCATGGCGCATCGAGTCGAGCTCGCGGCGAGTGGCAATTCCTGACGCACGCAGCTTGGGTCGCAGCACCGCCATTGGATGCCGCCCGGTGCTCAAACCCATCTGCCGGTAGTCGCGCTGGATCTCCTCCCACTCGGTCGGCACCGGCAAAGAAGGCGCGGACTCCGCGGCCGCATGTCCCGCCAACGCGCCTGGCAGACTTTCGATACCCAGCGCATTCCAGAAAGCTTCATTGCGATGCTGGCTCAAGCTGCGAAATGCGCCGCTCAATGCGAGAGCTTTCGCGGCACGCGACCTAAATCCCGCGCGATATGCCGCATCTTGCACTGATTGGAAAGGCGCGACCGCACGCGCGGCGACGATGTTCATTGCGTCTTCCTTGCGCAAACCTTTCACCAGGCGCATGCCCAGTCGGATCGCATGCCAGCGGACTCTGCGGCCATTCGGGTCGTCGCGCTCTCCATCCGGCTCGAGCGTGCAGTCGTAGTCGCTGCACGTGATGTCTACAGGCAGAATTCTTACGCCCTGGCGCTTCGCCTGCTCCAGCAATTGCGCTGGCTGATAAAAGCCCATGGGTTGGCTGTTGATCAGCCCCGCGATGAACGCCGCGGGATGATGGCACTTCAGGTAACTGGAGAAGTACGTCAGCAGCGCGAACGACGCCGAGTGCGATTCCGGAAAGCCGTATTCGCCGAAACCCTGGATCTGCTTGTAGATCTGTTCGGCGAAGTCCGGTGTATAGCCGTTGTCCAGCATGCCGCTCATCAGCTTGTCGCGATACATCTCCATCTTGCCGCTACGCTGCCAGGCTCCCATCGCGCGGCGCAGCTGATCCGCTTCGCCGGGTTTGAAATTGGCGGCGACGATGGCGATCTGCATGACCTGTTCCTGGAAGATGGGCACGCCCAAGGTCTTCTCCAGCACGGGACGCAACTTCTCGCTCGGATAGGGAACCTCCGCGGGCTTCATGTTCCGGCGCTGCAGATACGGATGCACCATGCCGCCCTTGATCGGCCCGGGCCGCACGATCGCGACCTCGATCACCAGGTCATAGTATTTCCTCGGCTTGAGCCGCGGCAGCATGCTCATCTGCGCCCGGGACTCGATCTGAAAAACCCCGACGGTGTCGGCACGGCAGATCATGTCGTAAGTCGCTGGGTCATCGCGTTCGATCTGCTCCATGCTCGTGGGGCCTGTCCCTGCAGTGGCCAGCAGCTCGAAAGTCTTGCGCATGGCCGTCAACATGCCCAGCGCGAGCACATCGACCTTCAACAGGCCGAGCTCTTCCAGATCGTTCTTGTCCCATTGGATGATGGTGCGATCGGGCATGGCGGCATTCTCGATCGGCACCAACTCGCTGATCGGCTCCTCGGCGATCACGAAGCCGCCCACGTGTTGCGATAGATGCCGCGGGAAACGCACCAGCTCCTTCACCAGCAGACACAGCCGCTGCATGACGGTTTCATCCACGTGCATGCCCTGCGCCTTGATGTTGGCATACAACCGCTCCCAGCTGTCCCACCACGCGTGCGATTTCGCGAGCCGGCCGACCACGTCCTCGCTCAAGCCCAGGGCCTTGCCGACATCGCGGATGGCGCTGCGCGATTGATAAGTGATGACAGTGGCGGCAATGGCCGCGCGCGCCCGTCCGTACTTGTTGTAGACGTGCTGAATCACTTCCTCGCGGCGCTCGTGCTCGAAATCCACATCGATGTCGGGCGGCTCGTCGCGCTCGTCGCTCAAGAAGCGCTCGAACAGCACCTTGATATCGTCGGGGTTGACTTCGGTGATTCCCAGCGCATAGCAGACGATCGAGTTCGCGGCCGAGCCGCGGCCCTGGCACAAGATGGGTTTTTTCTTCGTGCCGTCATCGGCCAGCTCCGAGCGCGCCCACTCGGTGATTTCGTGCACCGTCAAAAAGAAATGCTCGTAGCGCTTGCGCTGGATCAGAGCAAGCTCTTTTTCAATTGTGCTCCGGATTGTGGCGGACTCTCCCTGCGGCCAGCGCTTCTTGATGCCAGCCTCGGTGAGATTGCGCAGATGCTGGATGGCCGTGAGCTCCGGGGGGACGATTTCATTCGGATAGTTGTATTGCAGGCTGCGTAGCGAGAACTCGCAGCGGTCCGCGATCTTCAATGTCTCGTCGAGCAGGTCGGGGGGATACAGCTCCGCCAGCACGTCCCGCGGCCGCAGGTGGCGTTCGCCATTGGGATACAAACGATGTCCGGCGTCTTTCACTGTGCAGCCATGCCGAATGGCAGTCACGGTGTCCTGCAATGCGCGGCGGGATTCGACATGCATGTGAACGTCGCCACTGGCCACCAGTGGCAAGCCAAACGATTGGCTCAGCCGCCGCATCGCCGCCAGGTGCTGCGCGTCGTCGGGCTGACGCAGCATCTCGACCGCGATCCAGCCGCGGTCCGGAAAGAACTCACGTAACCAGCGCGCCTCGGAAGGCCGCGCATTGCGAGGAGCGACCCACAGCGCCAGGCATTCGCCCAAGTCTTTTTCGAAATCACCGCGCGATAGATTGTAAGTTCCCTTGGTCGACTCAATACGGCCGCGAGTGATGAGCTGACAGATTTGCGCATAGGCGCGCTGCGAGGGCGCCAGCAGCACCACGTGAAAATCGTTGGGACAGCGAAATTCCGCGCCGATGATCAGCTTCAAACCGCAGTCCTCGGCGGCTTCGAGCGCACGCACCACGCCGGCCATCGAGCATTCATCGGTCAGGGCCAGCGCCGAGTAGCCGAGGTTGTAGGCCTGATAAACCAGCTCGCCCGGATGCGACGCGCCGCGCAGGAACGTGAAGTTGCTGACGCAGTGAAGCTCGGCGTATTGGATCTCGCGTGAAGGTATGGTTCGAGTCATGGAGACACCGGTCCTCTCCCACCCCTCACCCCGACCCTCTCCCACCCCTCACCCCGACCCTCTCCCACAAGGGGAGAGGGAGCCAGAAGGGGAGGGAGCCAGAAGATGTTTCTTAGCCCCTCTCCCTTTGGGAGAGGGGTTGGGGTGAGGGGAGAGGAGAGAGGAGCTGGCGTTCGAGTCATGGGGTTCGACCTCAGGACCAGAACCCATGCAGATGCCAGCTGCCATCGCGCAGATCCTTGAAGATCCACAGCGCGGCGCCTTGCTGGGTGCGCGCGATGAAATAGTCGCGCCGTACATCTCCGCCATCCCACCAGCCGCTTTCGATGCGTTCGGCACCGGCAAGCGCCGGCATGCCGCTCAGCTGGAGGGGCTTGGGCTCGGGCAGCAGCCACAGCGGCCGATCCGGGAAATCCAGAGGGGGACACTTTTCGCCTGGATCTGCCGTGGTCCAGCTGTGCTCCGGGCGATGTTCGGCGACGGCCTTGACTCCATGCACTTGAGTCTCGCCCACCCGAGCGGCGATCCGATCGATGGTGTGGTGAAGATCTTCGCTTTGCTCCGTGAAGCCGCTCAGCATGTCCACGTGTAAACCGGTGGGCATGGCGAACTCGTCGACCGACAATTCCAGCGCCACGGATGCCAGGGGAAGTGCCGTGCGCTCGAGCCGCTCTCGTGTCAGCGCGAGAAAACGTTCGCTGCTGCGATCGGGCATCGACAGGCCGATCTCCAGCGAAGTCGCGACGCTATCGCGATGAATGAAACGCAGCGTGAACCGTTGCACTCCGGTATCGCGAGCCCGCAGAAAGCCGACGAGCTCGCGTAGCATGCGACGCAGAGGAAACAGCAATGCCTCGGTACTATGAACCTCCGCATCGAGCTCGAAACGCGCGTGATATTTCGGTGGCAGGCGGTAGGTGGGCCGCGGGTCGGGCGCGGCGCCGATGAGCCGATCGAGGTAATTGCACACCTCGGGTCCGAATCGCTTGGCGACGCCGTCGCGAGGCAACCCCACCAGCATTCCGACCGTACGTACTCCGACAGTCTGCAATTGCTGCGGAATCCATGGGTCGAGATTCAACCAGCTCACGGAAATGACATCGATTCGCGCGCGCAGCGCCGCCAGAGTGGTGATCGCGACGCGTACGCCTGTGCGAGCCAGCAATGCCGAACCTTCCAGCGTCGGCGCGATGCCGAGCTGATAGCTATAGGAAAGCTCGCGCAGCTCGGCTTCCAGTTTTTCGATGAGCTTGCGGAAGCCGCCGAACAGACGCAGGCTGGCGCCGATTTCCAACCACAACGCCGTGGTCCGGGCTCGCTGCAGATCAGTGAACATCTCGCCGAGGATCACCGTGCCACTGAATTGATAAGCCCAGGCCGCCAAACGTTCCAGCGCGGCTTGCTCGGCGGTCAGCCGGCGTTCCAATGCAATCACTTCCGGCAGGATCGCCAGCACCGTGGTGAAATTCATGGCCGGCTTCAATCCGACCCGTTCGGCGGCGGGATTGCAGCAGACCACCGAGCGCACGCTGCCTTCCAACACCGTCACGACAGTGGCCTTCTCGCTGTGCTCGCATTGCAAAGCCTCGAGAGGCAACTGGGGCAGGGTGATGCAGAGCCAGAGCATGGCATCACAGCGGTTGGCGGTTGGTGGTTGGGGGTTGGTGAGGAGGGGCAGTGGAGATATCAGTTTCCGGTGCGAGAACAGCTGTGCTGTTCTGACCATCCGCTAACCGCCAACCGCTAACCGCTTCAACTGACATGCCGGCCCGCGCGCCCCGGCACTTGACGATATCGATGCTCAGCTCGCCATTGCTGGCCGCTTGCAACCGCAGCCGGACCGCAGCGGGCGAAGATTCACGGGCCGCGGCGGGAGAGCGATAAACAAAGCCGATGCTGCTGCCGGCCTCAGCCGCCAGTTGCAGCCGCCGCACCTCGCGATCGCGGATCGTCTGCGGCCACACCAATACCGCGCCGAACGATTTACAACGCAATGATTGTTCCGCGGACCACAGCACATCGGTCGTGCTCTGCGCGCGAATGATCCAAAGATGCTCCAGCCGCAGCCCATGGCGAAGCAGGGCTGGAGCGAAAGGAATATAAGGCGGCGCGATCATGGCCACGTGCCGTTCGCTTTGCGTGATCTTCGCCAGCGCGGGCATCAACAAGCGCAGCTCGCCGATGCCATCGCTCACCGGCATCAGCTCGACCACGGTGCCCGATTGCCAGCCGCCGCCGGGAAGCACGGCATCGAGACTGGCCGAACCGCTGGGCTCGATCCGTGGCGGCGGCCCTTCGCGGCCGTTGCGACACAGCCGCGCGAGTTGCTCCAGCGTCTCGGCCCGGGATGCTGAAAAGGGGACAGATTTAATTTCTCCCCCCATGGCTCGATCACCGCTCATGTTCCATGGACAAATTAAATCTGTCCCCTTTTCAGGGGCAGCAGCGTAGTGCGGATGACTCCTACCGCCAGTCCCTCAATAGACAGTTCCTGTTCACGCAGATCGATTTCGATGGGCCGATATGCCGCGTTGGCGGGCTCCAGCCACACGGTGTGCCCTTGCCGGCGGTAGTACTTCACCGTCGCCTCGTCGTCATCGACCAGGCGGGCGACGACGATCTGGCCGCTGCGAACCTGTGAGGTTTGATGGACGGCGAGCAGGTCGCGATCGAGAATGTCCGCGTCCTTCATGCTGTCGCCGCGCACGCGTAACAAGAAATCGGCGCGCGGTCTGAACAGCGACGCATCGACGGTGACATGCTCTTCTATATGAGAAGCCGCGAGGATGGGCGCGCCGGCGGCGATCCGGCCCAGCAACGGCAGGCTCATCGAGTCCGGGGTGGGCGAGTCCAAGGTAGCGCGCTTTGAACGTAATCCGGTGGTGCCGGCCGGCGCGGAGGAGAATTCTTCCCGCAAACGAATGCCGCGAGAGATCCCCGGCACCAGCTCGAGCGCGCCCTTGCTCTGCAAGGCACGCAGATGCTGATCGATGCCCTGGCGATTCCTGAGCCCCAGGCCTGCGGCGATTTCTCCCCGGGTCGGCGGCAGCCCGTCGCGTTCCATGAAGCGACGGATAAAAGCCAATACTTCCAATTGCTTGCGAGTGAGGTCGGACATGTGCGAGTGGCGCTGGCGCCCTGGCCAGGGCGGTACCAGACAAACGTCTGGTAGAGGAGTCTAGGTCCCTTCGCGCGGCACTACAAGGGATGTGCGAGGCCATGCATCGATGGTTACGGGCGTGAAGCTGAACGTGCCCGGGATAAACGGGAGCAAAAATGTGATCGAGTTGGCGTACGCGAATACCGATGAATCCCATCGAAGGACCCCCGGCGAATAAGTGCTTGCGAGTATCCCTTAAACATCCGATCAACCTTTTGACGGGCTGGCGAATTGCAGTGACAGTCTCCGCTATACTTCCGGCTCCCTACACTTCGCTAATCGCACTGACCAACGACGATGCGACGCGAACCACAACAGCTCAGAGCCGCCCCCGAATGACGGACTCCGTACTCGCTCGAGTCGCACAAGGAGATGCGCGTGCCGTGCACGAGTGCATCGATCAATTCGGCAGTCTCATCTGGTCGATTGCGCGGCGTCTGACGCGCACCCGCGCCGATGCTGAAGACGCCGTACAGGAAATTTTCACGGATGTCTGGCGCAGCGCCGGCCGTTTCGATCCCGCGCAAGGCTCGGAGAAAGTCTTCGTCGCCACCATCGCCCGGCGCCGGTTGATCGACCGCATGCGGCGAGCCGCGCACCAGGCACGCACCGAATCCACGGACGACATCGATTCGTTGGGCTTCGCCGATTCGGGCAACAGCGCCGAGGTCTGTGCCGAAGCTTCAGCGGCAGCGCGCGCGGTGATGCAGTTACGGCCGGAACAAAGGCAGGTGCTGGAGCTTGGCATCCTGCAGGGGTTGAGTCATTCGGAAATTGCCGATGTGCTGCAAATGCCGCTCGGTACAGTCAAGACCATGATGCGTCGTGGGTTGATCCAGGTACGTGAATTGATGGGCATACAGAATGCTGCCTCCGACGGGGTGCGCTCATGAGCAACTCGGTCATGCAGAACCCCAGGCTGGTGGAACTGTTGGTGCAGCGAGCCGTGGATGGCCTGAACTCTTCCGAACGCGCCGAGTTGAAGCAGTTGCTCTCCGAAGAGAAGTACGACGATGCCGGTCGCTTCGAATATACCGCCGCGGCGTTGCTGCTCGCCGGCGACGTGGAGAGTCACGAGCCGGAGGAAATGCCGGACGACTTGCGCGAACGGCTGATGATGCAGGCGGATACCTTCGCCGCCTCGATGCCGCCGCCGTCGCGACAGGTCACTGCGCAGCCGCGAGTCATCAGTATCGCCGGGCGCTCGCGCTCGGCGACGCCGGCTCCTTCTATCACTGCGGCGCCGAAGGCGCAGCCATCGCAGCGTTCATCCCGCAAGTCGCCGTCCTGGCAGAGCCAGGTGGGTTGGTTCGCCGCCGCTGCGAGCGTGTTGATCGCGATTGCTGGCTGGTGGCCGCGCTTGCAGATGGGCGAGGATCCGACGACCGAGACGCCTGTCGTCGCCACCACGCTGGAACAGGAGCGGGAACAACTGCTCGCCCAGCAAGGCGTGCTGACGCGGACCTGGCAAACCACGCAGGACCCGGCCGCCAGCGGCGTCACCGGCGATGTGGTCTGGGACCCGCGCACTCAGAATGGTTATCTGCGCTTCCGCGGTCTGCAGGCCAATAACTCGGACGAGCAGCAATATCAGCTGTGGATCTTCGACAGCACGCGCGATGAACGCTATCCGGTGGACGGCGGCGTGTTCGACGTGCCTCCCGGGCAACGCGAAGTGATCATTCCCATCACCGCCAAGCTCGAGATCCGCGACCCGGCGCTGTTCGCCGTCACCATCGAGAAACCCGGCGGCTCGGTAGTCTCCAGCCGCGACCGCATCGTCGTCATCGCCCCGGTCGCCGCCGGCTGACCGGCCCATCGATCAGAAATCCGCGCACATAAAAGAGCGGCCCTCTGCTAGAGGGCCGATAGCGGGTCGATCGATGACGGGTGCTGGTCTCGTGTAAATCAAACTCTGGCAAGTCAGCCCGGCAGGGGCACGCTGGTGCCGACGCCTGGAATGTGGCGACTGATGCTTTCGTGCTCGGCGCGTTCGCGGGCGTAGCTGTTCAATTTGTTGTAGAGCGTTTTCAGGCTGCAGCCGAGCACGGCGGCGGCGCGGCGTTTGTCGCCTTCGCAATAATCCAAAGTGACTTCGATCAGCGAGCGCTCGGCTTCATCCAGCCGTGAGCCCAGAGGAACGTGCACGCCGGCCGGGCGCGGCGGTTCGATGGGTTCGGCGGCTCGAGTCGGCATGGTGATGGACAGGTCCACGTCGAGAACTTCGTCGGCGAGGATGAAACTGCGCTCGACGGTGTTCTTCAACTCGCGCACATTGCCTGCCCAGCGGCGCGCGCTCAATGCTTCGAGGAACGAGGGCGAGAAACGTTTGGTCACATCGCTGCCGCGATTGAGCGTGCTCAGGAAATATTCCGCCAGCAAAGGCACATCGCCAGGGCGCTCGCGCAATGGCGGGATGTGCAACGGGAACACCGCCAATCGATACATCAAGTCCTCGCGCAGCTGGCGATTGGCCACCGCCTCGGTGACATTGCGATTGGTTGCCGCCACCACTCGAATATCCGTTTTGATCTCCTGCGTGCCGCCGACGCGATAGAAGCGGCCGGTCTCCAGCACACGCAGCAAGCGCGTCTGCATGTCCAGCGGCATCTCGGTGACTTCGTCGAGGAACAATGTGCCGCCGGTGGCGCGCTCGAACACGCCGGCGTGCGAGCGCGAAGCGCCTGTGAAGCTGCCCTTCTCGTAGCCGAACAGCTCGGCCTCGATCAACGATGCGGGAATGGAGCCGCAATTGATCGCGACCAGCGGGCCCTGTGCGCGGTGGCTCAGGTTGTGAATGCATTCGGCGACCAGCTCTTTGCCGACGCCGCTCTCACCCATGATCATGACGGTGGCTTCGGTGGGCGCCACGCGCTGGATCAAGCCGAAGACCTGATGCATCGCATGCGAGCGCCCGAGGAGGTTGCCGAGGCCGTTCTCGTGCAGCGTTATCGGTGCGTCCACTGTGTAATCTCTCCCCAAAAACCACTGAAAGGATTCGACTGAAAAGCCGACTGAAGAATAACCACACGCTCGAGTTGAAAAGCCTGCTTCGATTTTCGCTGTCCAACTCGCACGCGCGTGTCGTCGTGCGTGAGATGCAAATTCTTCAAGCGCGGGCCGAGTTCCTTTGTAAGAAAGTTTTTTCGGCGCTGTGAAAGTAGGCAATTTCCAGCGTCGAGACAGTTGACGCTCGAAGCGCCGTAAAACCCTGCGATTCAAGGCATCTCGCTCATTGGCGACAGCAACACCTGACGCAGCATGGCGACGCTTTTTCGCTGTGCGTAATGGCGGCATAGAACTTGCCGTTCTGAAGGGAACCGAGTGCTGGCGCGAAGCGTCGCTCGGTACTTTCATTACGGAGGCAAGTGATGGCGTTGCAGATCGATAACGTGAGCGCCGAGGCACAACGTGCTCGCCGTGGCTGGTTGCGGGAGAGCGCGCAAGATGAAGATCTCGCCCCGGGCTCGCCGCGTCGAATCAGCATTTTCGGCCTCGGCTATGTGGGCGCGGTCTCGCTGGCGTGTCTGGCGCGCGACGGCCACGAGATGTTCGGTGTGGACATCGATCCCGGCAAGCTGGAGCTGTTGCGCCGTGGTCAGGCGCCGATCGTCGAGACGGGCATCCAGGAGCTGACACGCGCCGTGATGCGCGGGGGCACCGTCAGCGTGACCGATTCGGTGCGCGATGCAATTCTTGCCACTGACATTTCATTCGTCTGTGTCGGTACGCCGGCTCGTTCGAACGGCAACCAGGACCTGGCCGCCATCACCCGCATCGCCGAGCAGATCGGCGCAGTGCTGCCGGAGAAGCAGACTCGGCACATCATCGTGGTGCGCTCGACAGTCAAGCCCGGCACGCTCGATGAAGTCATCAAGCCGGCCATCGAGGCGGCCTCCGGCCTGCAGGCGGGGCGCGATTTCAGCCTGTGTTTCCAGCCGGAGTTCTTGCGTGAAGGCACCTCGATCAACGATTACGACAATCCCCCACTGACAGTCATCGGCGCCGATGACGAGTATGCCGTCGTCGCCTTGCGTAGCATCTTCGGCCATTTGCCCTGCGAGTTCGTACACACCTCCGTGCGCACCGCAGAGATGCTCAAGTACGCGTGCAATGCCTTCCATGCCTTGAAGGTGACGTTTGCCAACGAGATCGGCCGGCTGTCGCAGTCGGCTGGCGTCGATCCGCACGAAGTGATGAAGCTGCTGTGCATGGATCGTCAGCTCAATATCTCCTCGGCCTATCTGCGGCCCGGCTTCGCGTTCGGTGGCTCGTGTCTGCCGAAGGACCTGAAGGCGCTGCTATATCTGGCGAAGAACAACGATGTGGAGCTGCCCATGCTGAGCAGCGTGTTGCCGAGCAACGCCGCTCACATCGAGCACGCCGTGGAGCGCGTGCTGGCGAGCGGCCGCCGCGCGGTCGGCATGATCGGGCTGAGCTTCAAGTCCGGCACCGACGATCTGCGCGAAAGCCCGATGGTGATCATGGCCGAGCGCTTCATCGGCAAGGGCCTGCCGCTGTGCATTTTCGATCCTCAGGTGAACGTGGCGCGGCTGATCGGCGCCAATCGCCGTTTCATCGAGGAGAGCATTCCCCACATTGCCTCGTTGATGACCACCGATCTCGACGCGCTGGTGCGCGATTCCGAGGTGCTGGTGGTGGCCATGAAAACGCCCGAAGTGCTCGCGGCATTGCGGGCTCACACGCGTCCGGATCAACTGCTGCTGGACATTGCCATGCTGCCCGACCGCGATGCGTATCGCGCCGCCTATCAGGGCGTGTGCTGGTAGCGGACCATGTCGAATGCCGAGGAACAAACCCAGGCAATGAGCGCTGGCCTGGCCGTAGCGCACCGCCGGCGCGTGCTCATCATCGTGGAGAACCTGCCACTGCCGTTCGACCGGCGTGTGTGGCAGGAAGCGCGCACGCTGCATGCCAATGGCTATCAGGTGTCGATCATCTGTCCCAAGGGCAAGGGTTACGAAAGGAGCTTCGAAGAGATCGACGGAGTGGCCATCTATCGACATTCCATGCCGTTCGAAGCCAGCGGTCCGCTCGGCTACGCGCTGGAATACAGCTGGGCGCTCGCGGCCGAGTTCCTGCTGTCGCTGAAGGTGCTGGTCACTCGCGGCTTCGACGTGGTGCACGGCTGCAATCCGCCGGACATGATTTTTCTGATCGGCGGTTTTTACAAGCTGTTCGGCAAGAAGTTCCTGTTCGACCACCACGACATCAATCCGGAGCTGTACGAGGCGAAGTTCCAGCGCCGCGATGTGTTCTACCGGCTGATGCTGGCGCTGGAGCGCTGGACGTTTCGCACCGCCGACGTGTGCGTGGCCACCAACGAGTCGTATCGCAAGATCGCCATCGAGCGGGGAGGGCGGCAGCCGAGCAAGGTATTCGTGGTGCGCAGCGGACCGGACCTGCGGCGCTTGAAAGTGTTGCCGCCGCAACTGGAGCTCAAGCGCGGGCGCAAGTACCTGGTCGGCTATGTCGGCGTGATGGGCCGCCAGGAGGGCATCGACGGGCTGCTCGCCGCGGTCCGTCACATCGTGTACGAGATGGGGCGAACCGACATTCAGTTCGGGCTGGTAGGCGGCGGCACCGAGCTGGACGCGATGCGTAAGCTGGCGCAGGAGCTCGGCGTGGCCGAGTTCGTGACCTTCACCGGCCGCGTGCCGGATGCCGAGTTGCTCGCCATGCTCAACACGGCGGACGTGTGCGTGAATCCCGATGTCGCCAACGAGATGAACGACAAGTCCACCATGAACAAGATCATGGAGTACATGGCGCTGGGCAAGCCCATCGTCCAGTACGACCTGACCGAGGGGCGGGTTTCGGCGCAGCAGGCGTCGTTGTACGCCAGGCGCAATGATCCCGTCGACATGGCGCAACAGATCGTGCTGCTGCTCGATGACGAGCCGCGGCGCAAGCAGATGGGCGAATGGGGCCGCGAGCGAGTGAAGAATTCGCTCGCCTGGGAGCACGAAGTGCCGCGCCTGCTGGCGGCATACGACACGCTGTTCACTAGAGGCTGAACTGCAGGGCGCCTTGCTCGGGGAGAGCCGGGCGCCGAGACGAAATGTAATGCGATACGTGGTGCTAGCCGCAGGCTTTGACGGAACGCTGGCTCGCGATGGACGTTGCGACGAGCGTTGCATCGACGTCTTGCGTGAGCTTTCCGCCACGGGACGCAAGTTGATCCTGGTCACGGGCCGGGAGCTGCGGCGCTTGCTGGAAGTCTTTCCCGAAGCGCGCCTGTTCGATTACATCGTCGCCGAGAATGGCGCAGTTCTGCATCGGACCGCGACACGGCAATCCGAAATCCTCGGCCAGGCGCCGCCGGAAATCCTGCTCCAGGAATTGCGGCGCAGGCGCATCTCGCCGCTGTCGGTGGGCAGCTCCATCATCAGCACCACCGCGGAGCACCTGGACGTTGTGCGCGCGTCGCTGCGCAAGCTGAAGCTGCACATGGACTACGAGCTGGTGATGAACGATGACTCGCTGTTGATCCTGCCGCCTGGCATCGACAAGGCCTCGGGCATGAACGAAGCGCTGCGCGAGTTGGGTGTGTCGCGTCACAACCTGGTGGCGATCGGCAATGCCGAGAACGATCTGCCGATGCTGGCCTGGGCCGAGCATGCCGTGGTGGTGAGCAACGCCGCCGAGTCCGTCAAGCAGGCGGCCGATCGCGTCACCGATGGCGCGTATTGCGACGGCTTCCTCGAGTTGGCGCGCGACTTGATGGCGACCGACCTGGCGAGCTCGGTGCCTCGCCGCCGCGTGCTGTTGGGCACGAGCGAAGATGATCGGGAGATCACGCTTTCGCCCTGCCGGGATTCGGTGCTTATTACCGGTCCGGATGAGGTGGCGCGCGCCTTGATCTGCAACCGGCTGCTGGAGCAGTTGATGCAGCAGGACTATCAATGCTGTGTCATCGGTGCCGATCGGAATGTGCCGGTGGCATCGCCACGCGGCGCTTTCGCCAACATGAGCAGTTGGGGCGACGCGCACGAAGCGCCGCGCTTGACGGATGTTCTGGCGGCGCTGGAGCCGCCCACACACAGCATTGAAATCAATCTTGCCGCACTCCCCGTGGAAACGCGGCCTGTGTTCGTCGACGCATTGCTGCTGCAATTGCAGGCGCTGCACGATCGAACCGGCCGGCCGCATTGCATCTTGATCCATCGCGCGCATCACTTCTTGACCGGCAATCAGGCGGCGGCCGCGATCCGGCGCTTGTCGGAGGTGACGATGATCTATTCGACCGCGGCAGCGAATGAATTGCCGCCACGCGTGCTCGACGATGTGAAGCTCACCATCGCCACCGGAACGGGAACGAACGACCCGCCGGCGGAGTCCGGCGAGTCGGCGCAGGCTCAGGCCGTCATCGCTGGCGGCGCGGTCTGCCGGATTTCCCTGTTTCGGCCATCTGCCGGTTCGACATCCGTGACTTCGGCCGACGAAGCCACGGTTTCCGGATACTGAATCACTTCCTGCACCCGGTAGTCCTTCATGCCGCGTGCATGAGTGAAGATGATCAGCTCGCCGAGCAGGCCGAGCGCGAACACCTGCATGCCCAGCACCACCAGCAGCGCTCCCAGCAGCAGCGCGGGGCGGTCGGCGAGCTTCTCGTCGAAGAACAGGCGCTGCACGCTCAGGAATGCGATCACCGCGGCGCCGATGCCAAAGGTCGCCGCCCCCAGCATGCCGAAGAAGCGCAACGGCCGCTTGGTGAAGCGCACCAGGAAGAAAATGCTGAACAGGTCGAGCACGTGGTGCGCGTATTCCTTGGGGCGATACACGCGCTCGTGGCGATCTTGCGGCGACTGACGCATGGCCACTTCGCTGACGCGGAAGCCCAGGCGCGCGGCAAGGATGGCCATGAAGCGGTGCTGGTCGCCGTACAAGTCCATTTCTTCGAACACCTGGCGGCGCATGGCGCGGGCCCCGCAGCCGATGTCCTGCAGACGCGAGCCCGTGACGAAATTGACCAGGCCATGGAAGGCGCTGCGACGCATGCGGTCGAGCCAGTTGCCATAGCGCGGCGAGCGGTAGCCGATCGCCATGTCGGAGGAGCCGAGTGCCGCGACCAGTTTGGGAATGTCCTGCGGCTCGATCTGGTGATACGCCGGCAAGGTGATGATGACGCTGCCGGAGGCGCGCTCGAAGCCCGCCATCAATGCCGCCGCCTCACCGAAGCTGCGCGTCAGGCTGATCATCGTGAAATCCTCGCCTTCCTCCAGCATCTGCTGCAGCGTGCGGCTGGCGTCGGTGCGGTCGCCGTCGAGGACGAAGATGAATTCGAAGGGCAGGCCGACGGCGGCGATGCCGGCCTTGTACTGCGTGTACAGCGTCCGCAGCTCCGAACGCCGCCCGCAGACGGGCACGATCACGGATACCGAGGGTAGCGCGGTTGTCGGGCAAGCTGCCTGGGACTGAGTGCTCATGATGGGATGGTCGTCACTGGTTGCGAGGGTCGCGGCTTCGGCTGGGCGGAGCCGCGGCGCTGAATGGTTTGTGTCAAACGGAAAAACTCGTTGTCGCGGATGTCGCCGCGTGAATAGATCAACTCAGCTAACGCACCGCTGCACAAAAGGATCGTCGCCGATGCCAGAAAAATTATTCCGGTGCCGGCCAGGGGCAGCGACGCCTGGGCTCGTCCCGTCACCAGAGTGACGAACGTATGCGCCAGCATCGCGAACGACGCCAGGAACAGCGGCACTGACAACAGCGCGAACCAGCGCAACGGACGCGACGCGAATGTGGTCACCGTCTTGATGACCATCAGGTCCAACAGAACTTTATAGATGCGCGACAGGCCGTACTTCGACTGTCCATAGCGGCGCGCGTGGTGGCGCACGCGGATCTGAGCCACGCGCGGCCCGGCAATCGAGGCCATGGCCGGAATGAATCGATGCATTTCCGAGTAGAGCGGAATGCTCTTGATCAGCTCGGCGCGGAAAGCCTTCAACGAGCAGCCGTTGTCACGAATCGGCACGCCGGTGACTTTGCCGATCAGTACATTGGCAATTCGCGAGGGAATCTTGCGTGTGACCAGCTTGTCCTGACGGTTGTGCCGCCAGCCGACCACGATGTCGTAGCCCGCCTCGATCTGTTCCAGCAGCAATTGAATGTCCGCCGGATCGTTCTGCAGGTCTCCGTCCATGGTGACGAGAATCTCGCCGCGCGCATGCTCGATGCCCGCCGCCATCGCCGGCGTCTGCCCGTAGTTGCGACGGAACTTCACCAGTCGCAGTCGCGAGTCGAAGCGCGCGATCTCGCGGGCGATCTCTGCTGTCTGGTCGCGGCTGCCGTCATCGACGAACACCATCTCGAACGTACAGCCGATGTCGCCGAGGGCCTGCACGATGGCCGCGTATAACGGGCGGATGCTCTCCTGCTCGTTGTAAAGCGGCACGATGACCGACAGCCGTGGGCGCGGAGCATCACAGACAGCGCCACCCGCTTCCGCAGCATTGGTTACCGGCGACAGCGAGACTTCGCTCGTCGGCTCCGCGTTGGTTGTAACTTTTGCACCGCTCATCCTGTTTTTCCCGACCTTCTTACAAACATGTCCTGGCTCGCGCGCTCGCAGCGGATGCAGGAACTTCGCCCACACGCTCGCCCTTCTAAGGGTGTAGCAACAACGCGGCGCCAGAGCCTTGTATCCACGTCGCAGCGCCCCCGGGCGAACGATCCGTTGCATCGTTGGCACGTGACCTGCAAAGGACAGGCCAACGTGATGAAACGGTGATACAGGGCTACAGCGTGAGGCGAATGTTTGGAGGAGCAGCATCGATGTCGAAAATGCGATGGGTGTGGGGAATGCTGATGATGTTCGTGCTTGGCATGCAGGCCGTGCACGCACAACAGGCGTCGTATGTCATCAAGCCCGGCGACACGTTGGAAATATCCGTGTGGAAGGAGCCGGACCTGCAGCGTACGGTGCTGGTGCGTCCCGACGGCGCATTTTCTTTTCCGCTGGTAGGTGAGGTCGATGCGCGTGGCAAGACCGTCGCCGATCTCAACAAGCTGGTGTCAGAGCGGCTCGCCAAATACATCTCCGGTGCGGTGGTCACCGTCTCGGTGCAGGAGATCAAGGGCAACAAGATTTTCGTGCTCGGTCAGGTGAACAAGCCGGGCGAATTCATCGTCAATCCCAGCGTCAACATCATGCAGGCGTTGAGCATGGCCGGCGGCACGACGCCGTTCGCGGCCACCAACGACATCATCGTGTTGCGCGGCCAGGGCGAGAAACAAACCGCAATGGCGTTCCGCTATCCCGAAGTGGTGCGCGGCCGTCGTCTGGAAACCAACATCGAGCTGATTGCAGGAGACGTCGTTGTTGTGCCTTAAATCAAAATCGAACGGAACGAACCTGGGAACAGTGCTGCCGCTCGGGCTGGCTACGTTCTGCGTCGCGTGCGGCGCCGGCGCGGCCAATTGGGAAGTGGCGCCGCGCGTGCAGGCCGGTTATCGCTACAGCGACAACTTCCGCCTCTATCAGGATGGGCAGGAAGTCGACGTGTCCGGCGGCGAGGCCGATATCGGTGTGACTTTCAGGACGGTCGATCCACGCACCACCTTCGAAATCACACCGCGCATCAACTCGACCTACTTCCCGGACGAGAAAAGCGAGGACGCGAACAACTATTACCTGACAGCTGGCTTCTCCGATGTCACGCCGCGCCGGCGCTTCGATGTTCCTTTCACCTATTCTCACGAAGACGTGACGCGCAGCGAGCTGCCGGACGTGAGCGAGGGCGGCGGACTGGGCGAGCCTACCGAAGGCGACTCGGGCCGCTTCCTCACACGCAACCGCCGCGACTTCTATCGAATCGCGCCGTCCTTCGAGTACGACATCTCGCAGCGTTACCGCATGGAGCTGAATGCCCATTACCTGAAGGCGGACTTCGACAGCCAGTTGCCCGGTTTCCAGCAAGACTTCAGCGAAAAGGGCGCTGGCGCCGGCTTTGGCTTCCTCACCTCGCCGCGCTCGGCAGTGCTGGTGCGAGCGGTGGCGTTCCAGTATGAGACCACCGCCAAGACCGATGCGTATGGCGGTGAGGTTGAATGGAATACACAGTATTCACCCAATTCGCGCGCGTATGTCCGGATCGGCGCGCAACAGACCAAACCGGAGCGCGGTTCGAGTGACACCAATGTCACCGGTGGCGCGGGTGGCCAGTGGGCCAGCGAACGTAACAGGTTGTTTCTGGACTTCACGCGCAGCGTCGGGCCGGTGTCGGCGGGAACCGTGGTGGAGCGTTATCAGTTGCGTTTGAGGCTCGATCACGATGTCACACAACGGGTTGCCCTCAGAGTGGGCGCTCGCCTGTCACGCGACGAGCAGGTCGAGGACGGCACGTACCCGACGCGCGAGTACGCTATCGGCGAGCTGGGTTTCGAGTGGCGCTGGCTGCGGCAGTGGTCGCTCATCGGCACGTACAACTACCGCTGGCAGGAATACGAAGACGAGCCTTCCGATCGGACCGCGAACTCGTTCCTGATCGGCATCGTGTACGAACCCAAGCGATCCGAATGACTGGCTGCGCGCTGCAAAACGGCATCACAGTCGAGCAATCGGTGTTCGAGTCATCAACGATCTGAACCACTAGCAACATGCAGACGCCATCCTCCTCCTCGACCGGCCGCGAGCCGGACAGCGCCGGCTTTGGCGAGTATCTGGGCACCCTGCGCAAGCGTCGCAAGCTGTTGCTGATGGTGGGGCTGCCCATCATCGCGCTCGGCATCGCCCTGGCGCTCGGCTTGCCCGATGTCTATCGCTCGCAAGGACAGATCGAGCTCGAGGGTGCGCAGAACATCAAACAGAATCCCAATTCGCTGGCGCAGGATCCTGACGATACGCCGTATGCGGACCAGTACGTGCGCAGCCTCAGCACCGTAGTGTTGAGCGACCGCAATCTGGCCAGGCTGCTCGGCGAGCACAAGCTCTACGACGAGCAGGATGAAGATCCCTCGGGCGCGCTGGCGAAGTTGCGAGGTGACATCAAGGTCGACATCGTCACCGTGCCGATTCTGGACCCGAATACCGGTCGCGAGCGCGATGTGGTGACCGCGTTCACCGTCGCTTACGACAACGCGCGTCCGGAGCGTGCTCAGCAAGGCGCCGAATGGCTGGTGAACGCCTTCCTCGAAGAGAATCGCAACGATCGGGCGCGGCAGGCCGGCGGTAGAGCCAAGTTCTTTGCCCGCGAAGCGGAGCGCATGCGCACGCACGTGGCAGGCCTGGAAGCCAAGCTGGCCGAATTCAAATCCAAGAACGCGGGCAAGCTGCCCGAGCTCAACGAAATGAACCTCAGCGTGATGGATCGTACCGAGAGCGACATTCGGAACGTCGAGACGCAGATGCAGGCACTGCGCCGGGAGCGAGTATTTCTGGTTGCTCAATTGCAGCAGGCGCGCGCCGCCAATCCCGAGGCCGCCAGTCTGCGAGCGCTCGAAGACGAATATGCCCGCAAGAGCGTGCAATACGATCAGAGCCATCCGGACCTGATCATGCTGCGGCGGCAGATCGATCAATTGAAAGCCGGAGGTTCCGCCGGCGGCCAGTCGTTGCAGGCGCAGTTGCAGACGCAGCGCTCCATCCTCGCCGAAGCTCGTCAGCGCTACAGCGAAGACCATCCCGACGTACAGCGCCTCGTGCGTAACATCCAAGCGCTGGAAGCTCGAATTGCTTCGGGTGAATCAGCAGACGGAAGTGTTTTCGCCGACTCGCCCATGGCAGTACAACTACAGACTCAGCTGAATGCTACCGATACGCAACTCGCAGCCTTGCAGGCTAGAGCCATGGAATTGCGAGCCAAATTGAGCGGCCTGGAAGGCCGAATTGTCGCGGCCCCGGAAGTCGAGCGCGAATATCAGGCAGTCACTCGCGATCTCGCCAGCGCTCGCGCCAAGTACGACGAGCTGTTGAGGCGGCAGATGGATGCAGAAGTCAGCGAGGCTGCCATCTCCGGCGGCACCGCTGACAAATTCCGCGTGAAGTCGTCGCCAAAGATTCCCGAAGAACCGGCCAAGCCGGCGCGCCTGGGCATCGCCATCATCGCCGTGGTACTCGGCGTGATTGCATCCATTACTTCAGTGATCCTGGCGCAGCTGTTCGACACCACCGTGCGTGGCGCTCGGGATATTCAGGACATCCTGGGCGTGGCGCCGTTGACCGCGGTGCCTGTGATCAAGCGAGCTGGCAAGGGCCGCAAGGCCGCGGCACCGGCTTACGCCGCGACCGCTGGTGCCATGGTTGCAGCGATCGCCATCGCAGCGGTAGTTGTTAGATTCATTGCCTGAGGCGCTATTATTTGAGCGCGGTTGACCCGACAGCGAGGCACGCAAATGAGCATCATTGAAGAGGCAGTGCGCAAGACGGCGGAACGCCACCAACGTCCTGCCTCGCCTGAGCACCCGGGGAACCGGCCGCGGCTGCGGCGTGTGCCGCCCCCGGCCGTCGATGCAGCCAGCGTGCGGCGCTTTCAGCCGGTCACGCTGGAGCGGGCGGTGCTCGAGGAGAACCATATTCTCCCGCATATCACCGATCCCGGTGCCTTGCGCGCCTATAAGATTCTGCGCACTCGCATGCTGCGTCGGCTCGAAGCCAACCAGTGGTATTCGTTCGCGGTCACCGGCGCGACGGCGGGCGAGGGCAAGACGCTCACATCGATCAATCTCGCCATGGCGCTGGCGCAGGATTCCAACACCTGGGTGTTCCTGGTCGATCTGGACCTGCAGCGGCCGAAAGTGGCCGATTATATTGGACTGAACAAGAGCCTGGGCGAGCGCGGCCTGACCGATTTCCTGCTCGGCGACGCCACCTTCGAACAGATCATCTACTCGCCGGGCGGAATCGAGCGCCTGGCGGTCATTCCAAATTTCCAGGCGGTCGCGAATGCGTCGGAGCTACTTACTTCGCCACGCATGGATGAGCTGGTGCGAGCGCTGGAAGCGGAGGCGCCACGGCGCATCGTGATATTCGACATGCCGCCGGTGCTGGCGTCCGACGATGTACTGGCGTTCGCGCCGCAAGTGGATGGCATGCTGCTCGTGGTCGCCGAAGGCATCACCAGCCGCGATGCCTTGCGCGGTGCCAAGGAACTGCTACAGGAAATGAATTTGCTGGGGGTGGTGTTGAATCGATCCGAGGCGCAAGAAGAAGCGGCGTACTACTCGTATGCCCGCTGACCGAAGAAACGACGCCAAGAAGAGTGCTCAGGGGGATTTCGCCTCAGACCGATGATGAATCGGTCTGGGGTTGAATCTTTCTAGTGGCTGGCGGTTAGCGGTTGGGGGTTAGTGACAGAACTAACCGCCAACCACTAACCGCTATCCGCAGATCGGTTGCCGGCAAAAGAAATGATCTTGAAGCCCGGCTCCATCACCGCGATCGCGTTGTCCGGCAGATCCTTGTAAATGACGGCGTTGGCGCCAATTTTCACGTTGTTGCCGATGTTGATCTTGCCCACCAGTCGCGCGCCCGGTGCGACGTAGACATTGTCGCCCAGCGTCGGCGCGCCTCGCTTGCCGCCCTGGCCCGAAACTCCGATAGTGATGTTCTGTGACAGGTTGCAGTTGCGGCCGATGACGGCGCCCGAAGAGACCGTGATGGCGCCGTGATGACCGATGTATAGCCCCGGTCCCACGCGCGTGCGGCGAGGAATCTCGATGCCCCAGAACGCCTGGATGAACAAATCCAGGATGGCATAGAGCGGATCGAACAATAGTCGCAACAGTGCGGGCTGGCGCTGGCTCCATTGTCCGAAACGCAGTACCAGCACGGCGTGCGTGCCTGGAGCGCGCGCCAATGTGAGTACACGGCGCAGTGTACTTCCCGTCGTCATCGCATAGCGACGCTTCAGATCGGCGCGCAGTGGACTGATATCTTGACGGGTCATGATGTTCCGACGCTGGCGCCTGTCGTCGCCGGCGCGACTGGATCGGTCGGCGGACGCAGCGAGATGGGCAGGCGCGAAACCAGGGTGGGCAGGGGTACGGCAGCGAACACGAACATCGGATTGAATTCCACCTCGAGCGCCCGGAAGACCAGGTCGTAGCACTGAAGGACGATGATGTGCTCTACCGGCGTCAATAGCGAAAACGTCGCAATCCGGCGTCGGTCCGAGGCGAGCGACGCACGAGCGACGCACGAGCGACGTATAGGCTTCGTGCAGACGTTCGAGGTCACCGGTACAGGGAATGCTCAGCCGACGCGGCGCGTGTTGCGCTCGTCCGCGACCAGTTCGCGGCGCAGGTCTTCTTTGGATTGACCGAGAATGCACATGCGATACCAGATCTCGGCGTTGATCAGCAGCCATAGCCGGTTGCCGTGATCGACCCGCCTGGCCAGATGCTCGTCGACGAGTTGCGCGATGGCGTGCCGGTCGAGCACGCGATCCTGTACCAGCTGCGATTGCCTCAGACAGGTCTGGTACAGGCGCGTGTATTCGGCTTGCAATAGATAGGGCAGGGCCGAAGAGAAGCCCTGCTTGGGGCGATCGAGAATTTCCGGCGGCAGATACCGGGCCGCGAGCTTGCGTTGAATGTAGCGCAGGCTTCCGCCACGTACTTTCATCGCTGCCGGCAGGCGCGCCGCGAAACCGGCGAGCTCGTGATCCATGAACGGACTGCGCGCCTCCAGTCCGTGAGCCATGCAGATCCGATCGGTGATCATCACTGGATGATTGGGCAAACGCACCAGGCTGTCGGCGTACAGCATGCGATCGAGCTCGCCGCCTTCGGACTCTTCATAGGGACGGCGGATCGCCGCCTCCGCATCGAGATTCGGCCAACGCTCTCGAATTTCGCGCGTGTATAGTGCGCGGCGCTTGTCGGGGTTGAAATAGAAATAGTTCAGGCTGGCTGCGTAGCGGGCGCTGCCGGAATGAAACGACAGATGGTGCAGCCAGCGCAGCTGATGTCCCAAGCTCTTGTACCAGCCGGATTCGGGAATCATCGCCATTGCTGGTGCCAGCAGCTTGCGGCGCAGGGCTTCCGGCAGACGGCCGTATTGCGCGGCGTAGAGATTGCCATAGTAGCGATCGTAGCCGCCGAACAATTCATCGCCGCCGTCGCCGCCAATGACGACTTTCACATGCTGCCGAGTGAACTTCGCGAGCAACCAGGTACATAACGACAAGGGATCGGATGGCTCGTCGAGGGCACAAACCAGATCGGGCAGATGCGCGGCGATTTCGGGTCGCACGCGCTCTTCGTGATGTTCGGTGTCGAACAGCCTGGCCACTGCGCGAGCGGCCGGTGCTTCATCGAAGCGCTGATAATTCAGTCCCATGGTGAAGGTCGGCAGCCGCCGCACCTTCAAGTCACGAGACAGCATGGCCACCAGCAGGCTCGAATCCATGCCGCCGCTCAGGAATGCGCCCACGGGCACATCGCTTTCCAGATGCAGGCGCAACGTCTCTTGCAGTCGGGCTTGCAGCTCATCCAGCAACTGTTCTTCACTGCCTGCCAGCTTGGGATTCTGGCGCAACTGCCAATAACGGCGGATGCGCGGCGCGGCGCCTGGCTCGAACGTCAGCAAGTGGCCGGGGGGCAACTTGTGAATGCCCTCGAACATGGTCAACGGCGCGTCGATGAGCCGCAGGCCCAGATATTGATCCAGCGCGGCGAGATTCATTCGCTGACGCCGCCGGTCCAGCGCTCGCAGTGCTTTGATCTCGGAAGCGAACGCGAAGCCTTGCTCGCCGGCGCTGTAGAAGAACGGCTTCTGGCCAAGATGGTCGCGCGCCGCCAGCAAGCGCTGATTCTTTGCATCCCAAAGAGCGAATGCAAACATGCCGCGCAGGTGATCCAGCAGTTGCTCGCCATGACGCTGGTACAGGCCGAGGATCACTTCGCAATCGCTGTTGGTCAGGAAGCGATGGCCATCCTGTGCCAAGCGCCGGCGCAGCTCGCGGTAGTTGTAGATTTCGCCGTTGCAGACCAGCACCAGCGAGCGGTCCGCGCTGTACAGCGGTTGCTGGCCGCCCGCCAGATCGATGATGGACAGGCGGCGATGGCCCAGCGCGGCATGCCGATCGGAATAGATCCCTTCGTCGTCCGGACCGCGATGTTTGAGTGCGCCGAGCATCCGGCGCAGCGCCTGCTCACGTTGCGGATCTGAGTTGATGATACCGGCGATGCCACACATTGCGGTTGGCGGTTAGCGATTGGCGGTTGGAGGGTGGTCGGAGGCACTAGCGTCCATGCGGTTCAGCGGCGCGTTGCGGCTCGTCCCGGTACGCCGGTGTGAAATGGCCCGTTCGAAGACCTGCTCATAACGAGCCGCGCAGGTGTCGATGAAATAGTTCTCGACCAGCCGCCGATTGTGTTGGCCATAACGGGCGCGCGCATCCCGGTCCCGATGCAATTCAATGAGCGCGCGCACGAATGCTTCCTGGTCGTTCAACTTGATGACGTGGCCTGTTTCACCCGTGACCAGGAAGTCCGTCTGCCCGCCCCGGTCGTAACACAGCACCGGCAGGCCGAACGCCATGGCTTCGAGGAACACCAGGCCGAAGCCCTCGTGCTGGCTGGCGGTGACGAACACATCGGCGACGGACAATGCGGCGTACTTCTCCACATCAGAGACCAGACCGAGCATGTGGACGCGGTCGCGAACGCCAAGCTCGGTTGCGCGCTGGTCGATAGCGGGCGCGTCTGGACCGTCACCGACGATCACCAGATGCGCGTTGGGAAGGTTGCTCGCGGCGAACATGTCGATGATCTGTGTCGTCGCCTTGCGTGCCACCAGGCGGCCGACGGTGATCATCACGAACGCATCGGCCGGCAGCCCCAGGTTCTGGCGCGAGGCCGGAGGCACTGGCGGCGGGCGGTCGATGCCCAGCGGAATCAATTCAACGGGCCGGCGCACGCCATACAAGTCGGTGACATGGCGAACGGTGTCGCGCGATTGACCGACCACGTCATCCGCCGAGCGCAGCATCCACCGCACGGCTGCTCGCAGTGGCGCATGCAAGTGCGGTGAGCTGCGTTTGCTCGGATCGAACAGATCGCCGCCATGAACCGACAAGACATTGGGAACGCCTTGCCAGCGCGCCAGCGCATGTCCCAAGGGACCGGTGGGGACCACGAAGTGCGTGTTCATGACATCGAAGTCTTTGCGCCCGAAGCGCAGCCCGCGCAAGAAGCCAGTCGGCAGATAAGCAGCCATGGATGGAAAATTCGCCACGGCCAGCTCGCGTCGAAAGAAAACGGGAACGCGCAACACGCGCACGCCATCGTCGCGGTGTTCAGCGGCGAGGTCTCCAGCTCGCGACGTGAGCACAGTGACCTCATGACTACGCGCAAGCTGGCGCGCGAGCGCGGCCATGACCACACCGCCACCGCCGCCGAGCGGTGGGTATTCGTAGTTGCAAAGAAGGATGCGCATGATCTGCTAGCAGGAGCAAGTTCCATGCCTGGACCGCCATGTCGGCACTCGTGTGCATGGGGGATCCATTGGGGGGAACTATCCGACGGCACGCGGTATTTAGCCCTTTGATCTCGCGGCCGCTGTCTACGCGGTCGTGAATTTTCGGGACCTTTGTTCGCTCTGGGGAATCCGATCATGAGTGCTCAGCCCATTGTCACCGAGCGCGCGGCGCCGCAACGCCGTGTCCTGGCGGCTCGCCTGGAACCGTTCGATTCCTATTGGCAGGCGCCGGCCGACATCGAAGCGGGCTACAGCTCGTTCGCTGCCTACTATCGGGCCAACTACCTGCCGCATCTGCCGGCCGATAAAGCCGCGAAAATTCTGGTGGTGAGTTGCGGGCCGGGTTATCTGCTGAACGTGCTGGCGCAGGCGGGGTACAAATCCGTGGTCGGCATCGATTCGGATCCGGCGAAGGTCGAGCACGCACGGCGCCACAACTTGCCGTGCGAGGCCGCCGAAGCGTTCCCGTACCTGGAAAAATGCCAGGGCCAGTTCGACGTGATCATTCCCGAGCAGGAACTGAATCATCTCACCCACCAGGAGACGATCGAGTTCCTGCAGCTGTGCCACGCGGCGCTTCGCCCCGGTGGGCGCGTGATCGTGTATGCGATGAATGGCGCCAATCCTTTCGTGGGCGCTGAAAACCTTGCGCACAACATCGACCATTTTTACATCGTCACGGAATACAGCCTGGGGCAGTTGTTGCAACTGGGCGGCTTTCGCGACATCAAGCCGTTTGCGTTGCAGCTGTACGTGTTCTGGAAGAATCCACTGAACTACGTGGGGCTCGCGGTGACCAGCGTGCTGGAGCTGGGCATGCGTATCGTGTTCCGGATGTATGGCAAGAAGGTGAACGTGCTGAGCAAGAAAGTCGCCGCGGTGGCGATTCGCGGCTGAGGGACTTAATCAATCGTCGTCGCGAATGATGGCTTCGGCGCGCACCGTCTTACCCAGGCGCGCCGACTTCGGCGAGATCAGTTCTACGTAAAACGACTCGTCTTGTTCGGCAAGCAGATCGTTGCGTAACGGCACGTAGATGGCACGTTGCGCCTGGCCGTCGGCGAAGGTCACGGTGCCGGACGCGTTCGAAGCGAAGTCGATGCCGGCATCGGCGGTGCCGCTCGTTGCTTTCCAGCTGACGCTGACGCGGCCCGACAGCGGCTGCGAACGCTTGATGAGAAAGACCGCGGCCACCGAGCCCTCGCTGGTGACGATGCTGGAGGATTCGAACGAGATTTCGCTGATCGGCGGTGCTGCGGGCCGTGCTCTCGTGGCGACCGGCGCAGCGCTCGCTGTTGCAACTGAGCTCTTGGCGGGCGCCTCCGCTTTCTCGGGTGCCAGCGCCGCTGCTTCTGTCTCGGGCTGTGCAGCTGGCTTGGGTGGCGCAACCGATGGCGAGGAGACCGCGGCAGGCACGATAGCAGGCGCGGGCGTCACGTCTTCCTGAGCATTCCGCCGTTGAAACGCGAAATACGTCACCAGTAGCGCGCACCCGATGAAAGCGAAGAATCCCCAGCTGCGTTGCTTCGGCATCAAATCTGCGGGCAGTTCAGCGGACACAGCTTCCTCGGGGTCGATATGAACGGGCGTCGGCGCTGCCATCACGGGTTGGTCGGCACTCAGGCGCGTCAGCAGATCCTCGACGCTGTCGGGACGCTGCTCGCGCGTCCACGACAGGGCCGAGAGCAATGAGAGCCACTGCGAGGTCGAGAGGTTCCATGCCCGTGGCGGAATCTTCCCTTCGTCACGCGCTTGTAACGAAGATTGCCGGCCGAACGGGTGCTGGCCGGTCAGGACTTCGTATGCCACGCAAGCGAAACTGAACACATCGTCGCGTACATCGGGCGTCCCGCCGGCGAGCACTTCAGGACTTGCGTAAGTCGGCGTGCCCGCGGGAATGCGTGAATCGCTGGAAGTCGGGCCGGCGGCGGTGCCGAAATCGACGATGCGCACGTCTTCTTCCGGCGTGATGAAAACGTTGCCCGGCTTGAAGTCGCCATGCACGACGTTCTGGCTGTGCGCGTACTGCAAAGCTTCGGCGCATTTGCGCAGGATCTTGTGAGCGAGCGGCTGGGGCATCATGGTCCAGTCGCGCAGTAGCTGCGACAGCAGCTTGCCCTGGACCAGTTCCATGGTCATGAAGCTGCGGCCTTCGTCCTCGTGCAGTTCCAGGACGCGCACGATGCTCGGATGCGATAGCAACTTCGCGTGCTCGAACTCGTGTTTCAGCCGCATCGCCGCGCGTTGCGGGTTGCCGAGCTCCGGTCGCGGCGTCTTGATCGCGACTTGCAGATTCGGCGCGGTACCCTTGGCGGAGAGCATGTCGCGTGCGCGGAAAACGATGGCAGTGCCACCGCAGCCAATGACTTGTTCAAGCAAGTAGCGGTCGCACAGCACTTTGCCCGGTGCCAGCGCGGGACGCTGCGACTCCGACGACTTGAGCGTGGAAATCTTGCGAGCCGCGGCGACCGTCGAAGCTGCAGGTGCTGCCGGCCTGGCAGCAGTGAGCGGCGGGCCGTTATATATATCGACCGTCGGCGGTAACGATGAAACTTTTGCCGTCGACGCGACGAGGTCCGGCGGCACATCCGCAGTCACTGGCGCAGTCACTGGCGCAGTCACTGGCTCCACGGTAAGTGTTGGCGCCGGCGGCTGATCTTTCGTGGCAGCTGCAGTCGCAGGAGTTGCGGACTCGGTGAGAGTGGGCGCCGCTCGGTGCTCCGCAGGGGCTGCCAGTGTGGCACGCGGCATTTCGCCAGGAACAATGTCGGCGGTGGCAGGCGCGAGGTCAGCCGTATTCTCCTCGTGCACGTCGGTGGTCGTGTCGAGGTCCTGAGTCGCCGGCCGGTGCGGACGCCGGCGCGAGCGGAAGGATGAGCTGTGAAAGTACGCTGACATAGTGTTCAAGCCGATTGCCGGTTGGTGACCTCAGTCACGTCCGGGCGCGGCAGCAAGCTGCGAGCCCGGTACCAGCTGACCGTGTCGGCCGCCCCGGTCAGAAAATCGATCGTTGGCTGAAAGCCTAGCAACGAATGTGCCCGGACGGTGGAAAAAACGAAAGACTTGCGGAAAAAATCCAGTCGCCGGCTGTGTAAGGGCGGCGCGAGGCGCAGTGGCGGTAGCGTGGTCTCCATGACTCCAGCGGCTGCAACGAAGGGCCACATCGGCAATTGCAGGCGGGGCGGCTTGCGGTCGAGCACGTGCGCAATGCGCCGGACCATCTCCTGCGTCGTCATGATCTCGCTGCCGGCGAACACGAAAGTCCGCCGCACGGCGTTGGGATGTTGGGCCGCAGTCAGCAACCCTCGAACCAGATCATCGACGTGGATGCACTGCCGGCGGTTGTTGCCGCTGCCGATCATCACGAAATGGCCTCGCGCGATGCTGCGGAACAATTTCAGCAGGCGGCGGTCACCGGGACCGTACGTTTCGGAAATACGCACGATGCAGGTTTCCAGGTCGTTCTCGAACGATCGCAGCACCGACTCGGCTTCGAGCTTGGTGTTGGTGTAGACGTTATCCGGACGCACCGGACTGTCTTCGTCCAGCAACGATTCGCCCGCATCTCCGTAAACGCCTATGGTGCTGCCATAGACGAAGCGACGCACGTTGTGATTGCGGCAAGCCGACAGCAACGTGCGCACGGCGTCCACGTTGATGGCGCGGAAGTAGGATTCGGGCATCTCGGCCTCGTGTTGGGCGGCGGCCAGATGAATCACCGTATCGCGATCCTGCAGCAGGCGATCGACCAGCGCGAGATCCTGCAGCATACCGGTCTCGACTCGGACGCCGGCGGCGCGCAGCTCCTGCAGGCGCTCGACTTCGATATGCAGCTCGGCGCGACCTGTCGCCAGTACGTCCAGGCCGAGCTGATGGGCCCGTAACGCCAGGCGCGAGCCGATGAAACCGGTCGCCCCCGTTACGAGCAACTTCTGAGCAGATGTTGTCGAGGTATAAGTCATGCAGTCGCTCTTACCATGGTTTTTGCAAGCATCGCGCCATGACTCGCTGACGATGCCGTCGCACTGGCGGCGTCAGTGGCGCGAGGCTCCATATGATCTGGTGCAGCCGTCGAGCTGGAATCGCGCGCTAAATGCCGTTGCAGAGTGCGTTCCGTCGTGGCGATCTCCTGATGCAAACGCTCGGCTGACCATGACAGCAATCGGCCCATCTCGGCCGCGGTGGCGAGCAATGCTGCCCGGCCTGGGTGCGAGCCGGCGGCAAGGTCTGTTCGGCGCATGACCACGTCGTCCAGATGCACGGCCATTTCATTGCTCACCGCATAACGAACTTCCGCGGCAAGAGTGCTGGTGCCCGGAATATTGACGATGGTGGAGCCGCCGCTTGCGTCGAGCACCGCGCGATAGCCGGTTCCATGATTGCGCAGCAGTCCTTGCAGGCTCTGCAGTCGGACCCCTGCGGGCAAGGCACGGCTGGCCGCCGCCTCGAAAGCGGCAAAGTTTTCGATCTCGCCGCCGGGCAACGCGATTCGATCGCTGGCGGACGCCGCGGGCGCACGATCCCACTGTTTGAGCAATAGATCGAGCGCGCGCGCCGCGTCGACGCGAGCCATGGTGAAGCGAATGCCCACCAGGCTGACCAGCCCGTGCACGTCGTGCGTGCGTCGATGATCGACCAGGCGCGATTCCTTGCCGAAACTCAGCTCGGTGGCCGTGGCCGTTTCGCCGAACGGCACCAGTCCACAATGCGCGAAGCTCACTTCATCGGGTCGCAGCCGCAGCGTTGGATAGACCGTGTTGATCTCCGCCATCCAGGCCTCGATCTCCTCGGGTTGCACGCAGGCCAGATCCGGAAACTCCGGGAACAACTTGTGCCAGACGCCAATCAGCGTCTTGTCGCGCCAGGGCGCGGCGAACAAGTGACGGGTCTGGCGCCCGAGCAGCGCGTCCTTGTCACGGCTCAAGCCTTGAATGGCGATGCCATAGGCAGAGCCGGGCTCGCGCTCGATGATGAAATACGCATCGCGCGAGAAGGGCAGGCGTCGGGTAGTCCCGAAGTGTTCGGGATCGCTTTGCAGATAGTCGGCCCAAGGCCCCGCCGCATTCAGCGTCAGCCGCGCACGAACGTCGAATTCATCGCCGCTGAGCTGGTCGCGAACGCGCACGCCGCGCACCTTGTTGCCTGACCAGAGAAACTGCCTCGCCTCGGCGTAATTGCAAACATCGGCGCCGGCAGCGACCGCTGCCTTGACGAAGGCGAGCACCAGTCGCGCGGCGTTGTACATCTGGCCGTCTTCGAACACGATGGCGCCGGTCAGATCGGACGCTTGCAGATGAGGAAACATCGCCAACAGCTCGCTGCGCGAGAGCTGCCGGGTGTTGCCGATCTGACGATTCGGATCGCGAATGCCGCGATTGCGGTCGAGCGTCAGCAAGTCGTATACGCGAGCACCGGTGCCCAAAAATGCCTTGCCGCTGCGTCCATAGCCATAAGTGGGAATGGCGATGGGCAGGGGGCTCACCAGATGCGGTGCGATTCGCAGCAGAGCGGAGCGCTCGCGGCACGAGGCTCGCAGGCGAGGCACATCGGCATGCTGCAAATAACGAATGCCGCCATGGACCATCTTGAAACATTCCGCCGAGGCGCCGCTGCCGAAGTCATTGCGTTCCAGCAGCACAGTGCTCAAGCCGCGCAAGGCCGCGTCACGCGCGGCGGCGGCACCGAAAGCACCGCCTCCGATGATGAGCAGATCGTACTCGCGCTGAGCCAGGGTCGCGGTTCGTCGTTCCATTCGTGTTCAGTTCTCGAAATGTCCAAGCCCAACGCATCCGATGCACTTTCAGTGCCCGACACGCAGGAATTTCTTGGGCAAGCGGCGCTTCGCTCGCGCCGGGCGGACAACACGCTGTCTGCAATTCCTCGCAGGCAATCGACTTACGTGAGCCTGGGACCGCCGCGGCGGCGTTCAGGGCTTGGCCGATGTAACCATTGCAACCGCGCTTGTAAGTTTTCCTGCGGATTGCAAGCGCTGCGCGGAGCGGTGTGGTTGCAGAACCTTCGCGGCAGGCCAGTGGCCGCTGTTGAACTCTTGACGGAGCAAGTGCGTTAATGACGACTAAGAAGATTCCCGCCATGAAACCATCGATTCGCCGACTTGCCGCTGCCGTGGCGCTGGCTTGCGCGGTGGCGCCGCTCGCCAATGCCGTGCCGGTCCTGCCCGGCGCGATCGGTCACGGCATCAGCACGCCCGCCGGCCGCGGCGGCACGGTGCATCGGGTGACCAATTTGAACTATTCGGGCGCCGGCTCGCTCAAGGCCTGCGTCGATGCCAAGGGGCCGCGCGTCTGCGTGTTCGAGGTGTCCGGCACGATTCGTCTCGAGGACGATCTCACGCTGCGCCATCCCAACATCACCATCGCGGGCCAGACAGCTCCGTCGCCCGGCATCACGCTGCGCGGCGCGGGCCTGTTGGTGAAGACCTCCGACGTGCTGGTCCAGCATATTCGCGTCCGGCCCGGCGACGATCCGGGCGGTGAGGCCCCCGGCAATCGCGACGCGTTGAAGATCGAAGCGCCGGCCACCGCGCCGATCAGTAACATCGTCATCGACCACTGCACCTTCACCTGGTCGGTCGACGAGGTCGCCAGCGCCTGGCAGTACTGGAACAACATCAGCCTGATCAACAACATCTTCGCCGAGCCGCTGCACGACTCGATTCATCCCGAGGGCAAGCATGGCTTCGGCGTGCTGCTCGGTCCGGTGGACGGCAATGCAACGTTGGCCGGCAACCTGTTCGCGAGCATGGAGTCGCGCCTGCCCATGACTGCAGCGACACGCACCGTCATCGTGAACAACCTCATTTATAACTGGGGCAATACGGCTGTGGATCTTCAGAGCCGTGGCGATGTCACGCAGAATTCGGTGGTCGGCAACGTGTTCGTGCGCGGCCCGGATACCAAAGGCACCAAGCCGCCGATTGGTTTGCGCGCCGACGCGTCGACTCTACGCAACGGTGCCAAAGTGTTCCTCGCCGACAATCTCGCGCCCGAGGGCAAGAGCTCGGATGCCTGGTCGATCGCAGGTGCCATCTATGGCTCATTGACGTTAGCGAACTTCCGTTCGAATTCTCCGCTGGCCTGGCCTGCCGGACTGACGACCATGCCGACATCCGACAACGTGGTGCGTGAGCACGTGCTGCGCTATTCGGGCGCGCGACCGGCTGACCGCGACAGCGCCGATCGTCGCATCATCGAGCAGACACGTAACGGCACGGGTCGCATCATCAATTGCGTTGCGCCGAACGGCACGGACCGCTGTCAGCGCAATGGTGGCGGCTGGCCCGTGCTGGCGCAGAACCGTCGCACGCTGAAGTTGCCGGAGAATCCCAACACCGTGACCGACAGCGGCTACACCAATCTGGAATTGTGGCTGCACCGCATGGCCGCGGAGGTGGAAGGCCATGCGCCGCATTCGCCGGAATCGCCCAAGTTGAACAAGTAAATTTTGAACAAGTAAGTTCTACAAGGCGCAGTGTAATCGGAGCGCCGGCTCGACACGGGCCAAGCGGCCAGATAAGTTGTTTCGGAGAAAACGCGGGCATTTGAACAATGCTCGCGTTCGCGCGTTCGTGGTACGCATCTTGCTCTTAGTGTATCGACCGGCTCGATCCGGCGATGTTTCAGAGAGTTCGTTGGATTCCATTGAATGAGCGCAGTGCCAGACAGCGCGGTCCGGGAAACAGTCAAGCTGACCGGCGCGCCTCCGCCGCCGCTATCACAAGTAAAGCTTCCCGACACCAGCGTTCCCCCACAGCTACCCAGTCCCAGGGCAACGCCCCAGGCGACGTATGACGTCACGCCGCCGTTGCTGTTCAAGCGGCAGTCGGCGCTGGCCGCGATCTTTTTCTCGCTGCGAGCCGCCGCCCCCGCCGCTGTATCTATTCTCACCTTATATGTGCTGGCCGAGCTGACCGGCACTGCGGCCACGAATTACTTCAGTGCGGTGACTATCATCGTCACCATTCTCTCCATCACTTTGTTGCAGTCGCCGCGCACGCCAGCTGCTGAGTTGATCGCTCCGCGCAAGGTGGTGTCGCTCGGTCTGCTGGTCCGTTGGGCGGTACTGCTGCTGGCTCTGCTGGTAATCGGCTATGTCGCCGGCTATCCGCCGCGATATTCGCGGCCGCTGATGCTGATGTGGGCGGTGGCGACGCCGGCGCTGCTGATCCCCAGCATGCTGCTGCTCGATGAAGTGGCACGTCGCGTGTTGTGCCGGCCGAGCAACAGCCGCAAGGTCGTGTTCGCCGGATATAACAATTCCAGCAGGCAGCTGGCTGAACGGTTCTCGCGCCATGCCGAGTTGTGCATGCGAGTGCAAGGATTCTTCGACGATCGCAGCGCGCAGCGGCTCGAACCCACGGACGATCAGAAGCTGCTGGGGCCGCTGTCGCAGTTGCCGGAATACGTGAAGAAGAACGCGATAGACGTGATTTTCATCGCGCTGCCGATCCGACACATCCGGCGCGTGCAAAACCTGCTCGACAAGCTCGGCGACACTACCGTATCGCTCTACTATCTACCCGACGTTGTGATCTCGGATCAGTTCCAGGCGCGCACCGGCGAAATTCTCGGCGTGCCGGTCATCGCGATGCGAGAAAGCCCGTTCCATGGCTACCAGGGCGCGACCAAACGGTTGCTGGACCTGGTCATTGCTTCCAGTGCATTGCTGCTCACGGCACCGTTGCTGCTGGCCATCGCCGCCGCCATCAAGTTGACCAGCAAGGGGCCGGTGCTGTTCCGGCAACGGCGTTATGGCCTGGATGGGCGCGAGATCGTGATCTACAAGTTTCGCACCATGACGGTGACTGAAGATGACGGCTGGCTGGATCAAGCGCGACGCAATGATGCTCGTGTGACCCGCATCGGGCGTGTCCTGCGCCGCTGCTCACTGGATGAAATGCCGCAACTCATCAACGTTCTGCAGGGACGCATGAGCATCGTCGGGCCGCGCCCGCATGCGGTCGGCCACAACGAGGAATACCGCAGGCTGATCAAGGGCTACATGGTGCGTCACAAGGTTCCACCCGGCATCACCGGACTGGCGCAGATCAAGGGCTTTCGCGGACCGACGCCGAAGCTGCAGGACATGCAGGCCCGCGTGCACTACGACTTGGAATATCTGCGCAACTGGTCGTTGTGGCTGGACCTGAAGATCATGGTCCTGACCGTGCCGAAACTATTCAAGACCGACAAGGCTTACTAGAACAATCACTACCAAGGGGCCACTGATGTTCTCGGACGCTGCCAATCGCGGGTTGTCGCCGGTGATTCCGACGCTGCCGACATATGTCGGCCAGTGGATGCGCTCGCTCTCCGACCTGTTCCGCGTGACGGCGCCTCTCGAGCAGGAGCAGCTGGCGCATCGAGTGATGCTGTTCGTCATCGTCGGTATGGGTGCCTGGTTGCGCTTCTGGGGTCTGGACAACGTCGGCCTGCATGGCGATGAAGAAACCATGGCCATGGCCGTGATGAGTATCGTGCGCGAGGGCGCACCCATCCTTCCCAGCGGCATGTTCTATCCGCGTGGCATGACGCAGTTGTATCTCATGGCCGCCTCGGTGCAGCTGTTCGGCGAATCGGAATGGGCGTTCCGATTGCCTTCGGCGCTGTGTGGCGTGCTGGTGATCTATCTCGCCTGGCTCGCCGGCCGCCGCTTCCTGCGCCCGTATTGGAATCTCGCGTTCGCTGCCGCCGTGGCGTTGTTGCCGTCCATGATCGGGTACTCGCAAACGGCTCGCATGTATATCTTTCTGATGGCGGCGGTTGCAGCCTGCATGGTTTGTATCTTCGCTTGGGAGCGCAGTGGCCGCATCGGCTGGTTGATAGGCGCCGTCGTGGCGCTGGTGATCGGCATCGACCTGCAGGCGCTGGCAGTGACGACCATCCTGCTGTTCCTGATGCCTGGGCTGCTGCAAGGGGATCTGCGCAAGCTGCTGTATGGCAGCGCCGCCGCGGCGATCGTCATGCTGAGTTATCTGCTCATCAATGGCTGGGTGGATTCGCACTATCCGGTGCCGCCGCCGGAATATGCAGCCGATCTCGGGCCGCCGTTGTGGGATCGCAGCCGTGCGCCGGCGGCGTTCGCGCTGACTTTCGAAATCGCGCTGTGGATCGCCGGACTGGCGATCGCATTCTTCGCCATTCATCTGGCGCGCGCCGTGCCACAGCGGATCGCTTCGATCAGCGTCGCAATCCTGCTGCTGGCCGGGCTGACATTGCAGCTCAGGCTGTACTATCACCTGGCAGGGTTGCTGTTCATCGCGGCCGCGGTGCTCGCGCGGCGCCATGGCGGACCGCGCATCTGGCGCCGAATGAGCATCTTCGCGCTCGGCAGCGCCATACTGGCGCTGATTCATTTCAGTCTGTTGGCCTCGACGCCAGGCTCGCTGAAGAAGGTCATCGGTGCGCTGGTCGGCCAGCCTAGTATCTGGCCGTACTATCGCATGGTCTCCTACTCGGAAGTGGCCGGTGTGCTTGCGCTGGCGGCGCTGGCCTGGGGGCTGTGGCGCTTGATGAAGCGGGGCCGGGTCACCGACTACGTGCTGTTGGGCGTGCTTGGAGTCTGGATCCCGGTATTCATTCTCGGCTTCTTCGTCTGGAACATGCCTGCGCGTTACACCGCGGCCTCGTTGCTGCCGATGATGGTCTGCGCTTTCGCGTTCGCGCAGAAGATCACTGACTGGGTGCAGACCAGGCTGGCCGCACGAAAGGTGGCTGCTTTGAAGGGGCGACCCTTGCACATGGTAGCCGCGGGTATTACCAGTGTGCTGGTCGTCGACCCTGTCGCGGTCGCGGCTACGGTGAACTCCGGCTACGAATCGCACCCGGATCACAAGGGCGCGGCCGAGTTCATGAAGGCGCAGAACATCGTGGACGCGGATGTGATCCTCGCCGAGGACGTGTTGCAGCAGACGTATTATCTCGGCAAGGTGGACTACTGGCTGATGAGCCGCCATCACGCGCGCCGTTACGTGGAGCTGGTCGACGGCCAGATCCGCGATTTCTATACTCGTTCCGGCGTCATCAGCAGCGCCAAGATGCTGCAGGATCTGTTGCGCGAGCAGCGAGGCAATCGCATCTTCGTGATCGGCAGCGGCGAGAATCAGAGCGACAAGCGCAAGGGAATGCGCGGCGACATGGACGCCGTGCTGCACTCACCGCAGTTCGAAGTTGTCTATCAGGGCCGGGACGGCCTGACACAAGTATGGCGCGCCACTGGCGCCCTGCCGTCGCAGGCATCGGCGCCGCCACGGGAGTAGAGCCATCGCCGGGTTAGTCAGTCGAACCGCCATCATCTCGATCACGCGGTTCATGAATCAGGGACTGGTGGTCATCAGTCCCATCCTGCTGGTGCGGCTGCTGACGGTCGAAGAGTTCGGCCGTTATCGCGAGTTCCTGCTGTACGCCGGCCTGTTGACCACCATCTCCGCCTTCGGCATCAACAGCAGCCTGCTGTACTTCCTGCCGTCGCGCCCGAACGGCGTGCGGCAGATGGTGCGGCAGGCGGTCGCCATGACACTCGGCAGCAGCGTGCTGGTGGTCGGTGGCACATTGCTCGCGGATTACTTCGCCAACGGCGCGATCCTGGGTGCGGTCGCGCTGCCGGTGGCAATCTATGTGTTGCTGTTCGTCAATCTGGATTTCTGGGAATCCTATTGGCTGGCGTTGAAGCGGCCGGCGCCCGTGTTCGCTTACACGACCGGCCGGTTGATCGCGCGCATCCTGGTGGTGGTGACCGCGGCCTCGATCTGGCGCGATGTAATGCCCATCGTCTGGTCATTGATCGCGCTGGAAGCGACCCGTCTGCTGGTGTCGTTCGTCGCCTGGCGACGCGCCGTTGGCATCGGTCAGATCGATGCCGTGGCCCAGGAGTCCTGCTGGCGCGAGCAGTTTCGCTACTGTCTGCCCGTCGGTCTGGCCTTGATTCTGGTCACGCTCAACAAGTCGCTGGGCAACTTGTTTGTTACCAAGACCCTTGGCGTGGTCGCGCTGGCGCACTATGCCATCGGCACTCACATCCAGCCGGTCATTGGAGTGCTGCGTAACTCGGTATCCGATGCGGTGCTGCCGGAGCTTGCGGCATTGAAGAACACCAAGGGCGAGGGCGCGCTGTCGCTGTGGCGTCGTTCGACGGTGGTGTCGATGATTCTATTGACCGCCGCCGGCGTGGTGCTGTTCGAGTTCGCTCACACCTTCGTGGTCACTTTGTTTTCGCCCAGCTACGAACCGGCGGTGCTGATCTTCCAGATCTATCTGCTGGTGCTGGTGCGCGAGGTGTTCGATTTCGGCGTGGCGTTGCGCGCAGTCGGCAAGACCGCACCCATCGTGACCAGCAGCCTGTTCGCCATCCTGCTGAATCTTCTGTTGCTGGTCACGGTGCTGCCGATATGGGGCTTGCCGGCCGCCGCGCTGGCTTTCCTGATCTCGCGATGGACCGAAGGTGTGGTGCTCAGCCGCAGCACCATGCTTGCTTACAACATCGGAGTAAAAGATCTGGCGCGCTGGGGCGATCTGGTCCGCGTGGCATTGGCGGCGCTGTTGGCGTCGGTGGTGTTCTATGGCTCGTTCTGGCTCGATCACTTTGGGCTGGTCGGCGTCGTTCTCGGCGCCACGGTGTTCATGAGCCTGTTCATCATGTTGTTGCTCGCATTCCGCGTTCCGGAAGCCGTCGCTGTGGTGGGGCGACTACGTAAAACCGAGAGCATTCCCGCTAAATCCTGACGAATTGACGCAGATCTGCGACGGCAGGCGCCTGAACTTTGGGCGCGGCCGACGCATTGGTCCAGTGGTTACAAGTAGGTCACTTCCCAGGACGAGGTGTTACAGTGACGCTGGAACAGTATCCCGAGCACGTTTTTCACGAGGCGATCGTCGACGCAACCGTCGATACGGGCGCCTGGGAAGGTCCGCTGTTCATCATCGGCATGCCTCGCTCGGGCACCAAGTTGCTGCGCGGCCTGTTGAGCAATCATCCACGCATTCGCGTGCTCGCGGCCGAGACGGACTTCCTGCCGTTCATCGACGAATGGGTGCAGCGTTACGGCAGTCCGGCGAGCGCCGCAGCGTTCGAGCGCCTCGCGAACGACTTGAGCGGTGCGAATCACTATTTCAATTTTCGCCCGGCGGATCGGCGCCCATTCCGGTGGCAGGACTGGCGCGCGGCCTGCGACGGAAATTTCGACGTTAGCGGCCTGTTCGAAGGTTTCGCTCGCTACGAACTCGATGTCCGGCCCGGCTCGGGCATCATCTGGGCGGACAAGTCGCCCGCTTATGTTCGTCACATTCCATTGCTCGTAAAACATTTCCCCAGTGCCCGGATCGTGCACATCGTGCGGGACGTGCGCGACCATTGCGTCTCGATGCGCAAAGCCTGGGGCAAGGATATCCGGCGCTCGGCCTGGCGCTGGGGCAAAGATGTGCTGACCGCGCATCGCCAGTGCTCCAGCATGCCGGAGCGTTGTCTGGAAGTGAGATTCGAGGCGCTGTTGCAGGATCCTGAAGCGCAGCTGCGGCGCATTTGTATGTTTCTGGATGTCCCGTTCTTCGTGGGGTTGACCCAGCTGTCGCAATCGGTCGAGAGGCGCGGTTATGCCGCAGGCCGCGCCGAAATCGTTCGCGACAACTTCAGCAAGTTCGAAACTCGCTTGACGCCGCGCGAGCTGGTCGCCATCGAATCGCTGGCGTTGCAGACTATGCGCGTACTGGGCTACATGCCGCGCCGAGCTGTCGAGCAGGCGAGGCTGTCACCATTGATGCAGCAGCTGCTGAAAATCAAGGACGGCGTAAGTCTGGTGGCGAATGGCATGTCGCGCCGAGGCGTCGCGGCCGCGGTGCATTTCCATGCAACGCATCGGCGCATGGCGGGATGAAGAGCAAATCGAGGACCGGGCGCGCGCGGTGGGTGAATGTACTTGTCGATGTAAGGAATGAACCTGCGGTTGCAATAATTACAAGAAGTTCGGCCATTTGCTGTGCCGGGTGACTGCCACTAGCGCTTCTTGCCTGTCTTTTTTTTGCTGGTATGCAACTTGCTCTGGATAAAGAAGCGGTATTACCGAGGTGGATGAGTACGTGCAGTGCTTGCAGCGCAATGATGGCGAGCGATCGGTCCCGAGCCCTCGGTGCCCACGGAGTGCGCTCTGATGCGTTTCCTGCTCGCCGCGCTGACGCTGTTTCTCACCCTCAGCAGCGTGTTCAACTGGGACCCCGGCCCGGCGCCGGGCGTCAAGATCAAGAACTTCCTGTTGTATCTGCTGGTGAGCGGGCTGGTGTTCAGCTACGCCGTCGGGCGCAGGTTCAAGATTCAGCTGCCGGCCATCAACACCGCGTTCGTGATGTTGATCGGTTATTCCATTCTTACCTACCTGGCCATCGTCCTGTTCATCGACTATCCAAGATACGACGTGCTGCGCAGTGCCCTCGATCTGAAGAATCGCATGGTCGACTTCCTGGTGTTCTTCCTGGTGTTCTTCTACGGCGTGCGTTCCGAGAAGGATGCGGTGTTCGTGCTGAAGTGCCTGCTGCTGTCCTGGATCGTATCGCATGCCGTCGCAGTGCTGGACGCTTTGGGCTATGTGCAGATCGGCGACATCGAGCGCCGAGGCGACGGGCGCGTGCAGGGTGCGGTGGGCGAATCGAACCAGTACGGCGCGTTCGTCGCGCTGACGCTGCCGGCCGTAGTCGCCATGGCGGTGGCAGTGAAAGGATGGTGGCGATGGTTCTGGATTGCTGGAGCCGTGCTCACCGCGTGTACTTTGCTGATGACGGTGTCACGGGGCGCGTTCGTCGCGACGTTGTTTGCGGTCGTGTTTGGCGCTTATCTGTTCCGTCGGTATCTGTCGGCGGGCAAGCTGCTGCGGTGGGGCGTGCTGACTGGCGGCGCCTTGCTGGCGATCGTGGTGATGGTCAGCATCGGTTTCGGCGATCTGCTGTACGAGCGCGTCATCGGCCAGTTCAGCACCAAGGATCTGAGTGGCACCTCGTCGGGCCGCACCGAGATCTGGTCCACCGCCATCGCCGTGATGTTCGAGCATCCGCTGACCCTGCTCACCGGCTTCGGCTGGAATTCCTACTGGGTCATGCCGTTCCGCTATTCGCCGCACAACTATTATTTGTCGCAGTGGTTCAACCTGGGGCTGCCGGGACTGATCTGCAGCGTGCTGCTGCTGGTCATTCCAGTACGCACGGCGCTGCAATCCTTTGCCGCGGCTCCGACCCACATGCGCGCCTTGCTGGCGGGTTTCGTGGTCTCGACGCTGGCGTTCGCCAGCGCGACCTTCTTCGTGGACCTTTATGGCCCCTGGATCTATTTCTGGGCATACACCGGCGTAACCATGCGCCTCGCGCTGATCGCACGCGAGACTGTTTCGGAACCGGTGGTTGTGGATCGGCCCGCCGTCGCCACTCAGCGACCGGATCCGTATGGCTGGATCGGAGCCGTCCGTCATTGATGTCCCATGATGGGTCTGCGTGGAAGCAACGATGAAGATTTGTATTGTCGGCCTCGACGACTATCCGCAATTGGCCGGGCTGAAGGACGCGAAGTACGTGGGCGGTGAATCCGTGCAACATGTGCTGCTGGCGCAGGCCTGGCGCGACCTGGGACACGACGTGTCCATGATCGTGCACGATCACGGTCAGGGTCGCGTCACCGATGTGGATGGCATTCGTGCAGTTGCTCCTTACGGACGCGATGATGGCATTCCGGTGCTGCGCTTCGCACATCCGCGCATGACCGGCATGCTTGGCGCGATGCGCGAGGTCGACGCCGACATCTACTATCAATCGCCGGCCGGAGTGGCCACCGGCATCACGGCCTGGTTCTGTCGCCGCAACGGCAAACGCTTCATCGCGCGCATCGCCTCCGACCTGGCCTGTATTCCAGGCAAACAGCTGATCCGCTTCTGGCGCGATCGCAAGATCTATGAATACGGCCTGCGTCACGCCGATCTCATCGTGGCGCAGAGCGAACAGCAGCGCACGCTGCTCCAGCAGAACTACGGCCTGAAGAGCGAAGTGCTCGAAATGGCCGTGGAAATGCCGAGCGGCCCGCAGCCGGACCAGGACATCGATGTGCTGTGGGTGTCGAATCTCCGGCCGGTGAAGCGTCCTGAAGTATTGCTGGAACTGGCGCGCCGCCTGCCCGATGTACGCTTCACGCTCGCCGGCGGCGCGTTGCCCGGAGCGGACGACTACTACCGGACGGTGAGCGAAGCCGCGAGCTCGATTCCGAATCTCACCTTCCCCGGCGCCGTGCCCTATACCGAGGTGGGCACGCTGTTCAGCCGCGCGAAACTGTTTCTGAACACTTCGGAGATCGAAGGCTTTCCGAACACCTTCCTGCAAGCCTGGGTGCGCGGCGTGCCGGTGGTGGCGTTCTTCGATCCCGATTCACTGATCAAACATCGCCAGCTCGGTCATACGGCCACCGATCTGGACGACATGGTCGGAGCCATCCAGCGCTTGCTGAGCGACGACGCCGAACGAAAGCGCATCGGCGATCGCGCCCGTGCTTACGCCATCGCGCAGTTCGGAGCGACGCGCATCGCGAGTCGCAATCTGGAAATGCTGGCGGCTCGCGACACCTCGCAGGTTCTGCGTTACGGCACCAGCGGCTGAATCATGGCGAGCGCCCAACCACAGCTCGATCGCAAGCTCGCTGCTCCGCAGCCGGCCGTGAGCGACGATGCGTTGGACGTGTTGTTCGTGCTGAACAATCTTGCGGTCGGCGGCTCGGAGCGAAAGACCGTTCGCCTGGCCAACGCTTTCGCCACGCGCGGCATGCGGGTTGGCATCGCGTATCTGAACGAACCGGCGACCTTGCTCGAGGACATCGCTGCCGGCGTCGCGACATTCTTCCTGGCACGGCAGGGCCGATACTCGCTCAAGGCGAACGCCGCGTTGCGCCAGCTCATCGAAGAGCAACGGCCGCGCAATCTCGTATCGGTGAATCTCTACCCGGCGCTCTACGTTGTGACTGCTACGCGTTGGTCGCGCCATCGCCCGCGAACCATTGGCTTGATGAATACCACCGAGTTGCGCCGTGGGGCTCGTTGGAGGCGCGGCTTCTATATCCGAGTGCTGCGGTATCTCGATTGGACTGTGTACGGTTGCGAGTTGCAGCGCCATGCCTGGTTGTCCGCCGAGAGCGAGATGCGTTCGCGCTCTAGCGTCATCTACAACGGCGTGGACCTCAGCAGGTTCTCGGCGGCGTGGTTTGAGGGCACTACTCAGCGAGCGATGCACGGCATCGGCGAGAACGCATTCGTCGTGGGTACGGTGGGGCGGCTGGTGGCCGAGAAAAATCAATTGCCGTTGATCGATGCGGTGGCCGAATTGCGGGCGCTGGGCGCCGACGCGCATCTGATGCTGGTGGGTGACGGCCCAATGCGAGCGGCCTTGGAACAGCGGGCCGAGCAACGAGGGATCTCCAGCGCAGTTACGTTCACCGGCGCGTTGTCCGATGTGCGCGCTGCCTTGCGAGCGTTCGATGTCTTCGTGTTGCCCTCGCTCTCCGAAACATTCTCGAACGCGGCCTTGGAAGCGATGGCCATGCAGTTGCCCGTGATTTTGACGCGGACCGGTGGCGCGGCGGAAATGATCGAGCATGGCCGGGAGGGATTCATCGTGGACGTCGCCGACCTGCCACGGCAGCTGCCGAAAATGCTGAACCAGCTGCGACTCGACGACGTGTTGCGAACCCGCATGGCCGCCGCGGCAAACTCGCGTGTCCAGCAGTCATTCTCGTGGGAAGGCATGGTGTCTGCTTATCAACAAATACTGGGTGCGCGTGGAGCGGTGAACGGTGTCTGAGCCAGCCAACGTCTTGATGCTTGGTCCTGCTCTGAACGTGCGCGGCGGCGTTTCAGGCGTGGAACGGATACTGCTCGACGCGTTGCCCGAGGACGTGCGCGCGACTCACATCGCCACCATGGTCGATGGCGGCAAGTGGGCCAAGACGGTGACTTTCGCGCAAGCGCTCGCCAGGTTCGCCCTGGAGCTGCGCCAGTGTCCGGACGTAGTGCACATTCACTTCGCTAGCGGCGCCAGCAACATTCGCAAGATCATCCTGGCGCGCATAGCGATGGTGCGCGGCGCTAGCGTCATCATGCACGCGCACGGTGCGGCTTATCAGCAATACTGGGCGCAGATGTCTCCAGCGGCCAAGGCATTCACGCGCGACACACTGGCGCGGGCGCAGCGGCTGGTGGTATTGGGCGAGCGCTGGAGGACATTTTTCGTATCGATCGGGATTCCTCAGCAACGCATCCTGGTATTGCCAAACCCGGTGGTGCTGCCCGAGAAGGTGCCCGAACGGCCTGCGGGCGAGAAGGTGCGTTTCGTTTTCTTTGGACTGATCTCCGCTCGAAAAGGGCCATTCGAGCTTGTGGAAGCTGTTGCCAAGTTGTCGCCAGAGTGTCGCGCTCGCGTCGAGTTCGTGCTCGCCGGCAATGGCGACACTGAGCGATTGCGTACACGCGTCAACGAGCTCGCGCTGCAGGATGCAGTCGAGATTCGCGAGTGGGTCGAACCGGCCGAGCGTGACCGGCTACTGGCGGCGGCGCATGCGTTTGTTTTGCCGTCGCACGCCGAAGGG
This sequence comes from Steroidobacter sp., assembly GCF_036406195.1. Lineage (GTDB taxonomy): Bacteria > Pseudomonadota > Gammaproteobacteria > Steroidobacterales > Steroidobacteraceae > Steroidobacter. Next base: position 9,495 of record NZ_DASWVW010000017.1, on the reverse strand, counting down.
TTACCCATGTCGCTGCTGGAAGCCATGGCCTGGGGCCTGGCGCCCATCTGCACTCCGGTCGGCAGCATTCCCGAGCATGTGGTGGACGGTGCGAATGGCCTGCTGGTCACTCCTGGTGACATTCCGCAGTTGGCTGCGGCCATCGAGAGATTGGTGTCCAACGACGCGGAGCGGATGCAGATGGCCCGGCTGGCGCGAGCCACGGTAGAACCGTTGTGTGTGAAGGATTACTCGAATCGCATGTGCGCGCTGTATCGCTCGCTCGCCAACGGCAATGGCCGTCGCGCAGTCGCCCGGCTGAGCACGAGGTGATACCAGGCATGCAAGCGCTGGTAAAGAAACTCAAACTGCTCCAGGTGGGCGACACGGCGGTGCGTCGCAATCCGTTGTTCTATGCCGATGCGCAGCGCGAGCTGACGCATCTCGAGCAGGCCGGACTGGAGGAGCGCCGCAAGTGGATGCTCGCTCGGCTCAGGGAAGTGCTCTGGCCTGCGAGTCGCACGGGTTATGGACAAAAAGTGCGCGGCGGCGCCGACATCGCCAGCTGGCCCTTGCTGACGAAGGACAGGGTTCGTGCCGCGCTGGCCGATTTTCAGATGGGCTCGCGGCTGTTCACCATCAAGGCCAGCACGGGCGGGACTTCCGGGGCGCCTTTGCAGATCTTGAGATCGCTGCGCTCGGTGGTGTTCGAGCAGGTCTGTATCGATCGCATGATGCAAGAGGTCGGGGTGGATGCCCGCGCCGCGCGCTGCGCGGTGCTGCGCACCGAGAGCATCAAAAATCCAAACGATTTGAAACCCCCGTATTGGATCTACGCCGGCGGCGGCAGTCGACTGGTGCTGTCGTCCACGCACTTGAATGCAGCGACTATCGAGCATTTCGCGCAAGCTATCGAGGACTTCGCTCCCGATTGTTTGCTCGGCTATCCGACCTCGCTCGAAGCCTTGTGCTTCCTATTGCGGCGAACTGGACGCCGTGTGCGCATTCCGGCCGTATTGTGTTCATCCGAGGTGTTGCACTCGCGTGTATGGCAGGTGGCAAGAGATGTTCTCGGTTGCCGTGTGCTCGACTACTACGGCCAGGCCGAGCGCGTTGCGTTCGCGTATGCGACGTCGCCAGACGAGTATCGATTCCTACCCGGATATGCCCACGTGGAATTCGAATCGGCCGGGATGGATGGCGAGCACAAGTTGTATGAAATCGTGGGCACACCGCTGTGGAATCGATCGATGGCGTTGATCCGTTATCGCACTGGAGATCTGATTCGCGTGCCAGCGCAGTGGGGCGAGCGTGAGCTGGAAGAGTTGGCGCTGGGTCTGCGGACGTTTTCGGGCGTGCTGGGCCGGGATAGCGACATCCTGATCACTCCCGATGGCGTGAAGGTGACGGGCATCAGTCATTTCCAGCGCGACGTGGCCAACATCGAGCGCATCCAGGTGATTCAGGAGAGCGCTGGCAAGGTGATCATCCAGGTGCTGCCGACCGAAGAGTACAGCGAGCGTGATCGCGACCGGTTGATGCACAACGCCCGAGAGAAGTTGCCCGTGAGCATGCAAGTGGAGATTCGCAGCGTGACCGCCCTGGAGCGCACCGCCCGCGGCAAGACGCCTTTCGTCATTCATCGGCCGCAGGTCAAAGAACTGCTCGACAACACGCGTGTCCACGGAAACATTGCGTGAGGCGTGCGCCATGAGCCTGAAGTGGAAGCTGCACCGTTTGTCGGCGATGAGCGGGTGGGAGGTCGGCTACCGGGTCAAACAGCGCGTTCAAGCCAGCGTCGAGCAGTTCGGTCTGCATTCTTCGGTGCCTCCCGCTCCCGCGCGCGATCGAACCGGCGCGCCCTGGGTGGCGACGCTGCCGACGGCATTCAATATAGATAAGTATCGCCGCGCCGCCGATGAGATTCTCGCCGGCCGCTTTCCGGTGTTCGCAATGCCGGCCGCCGCGCTGGGCTTTCCACCGCAGTGGAATCGCGATCCGAAGACCGGGCGCCAGGCGCCATTGCGCTTCGGCAAGACCCTGAACTATCGCGACGAGTCGCTGGTCGGTGATATCAAATACTTGTGGGAGCCGAGCCGGCACGCGCAACTGGTGACGCTGGCGCAAGCGTGGCATCTCACTCGTGAGCAGAAGTATCAGGACGGATGCCGAACGCTGCTGGAGTCGTGGTTCGATCAATGTCCCTACCCTTCAGGGGTGCATTGGACCAGCAGCCTGGAACATGCGATCCGGCTGGTGAACTGGTCGTTTGCCTGGCACTTGCTGGGCGGCGACGCTGCGCCGGTATTCGAAGGTGCCGCGGGTGAAGCCTTCAGGCAGCGCTGGCTGACCAGCGTTTATCAGCATTGCGAGTTCATCGCGGGGCACTTTTCACGCTATTCGTCGGCGAACAATCATCTGCTGGGCGAATTGATGGGGCTGTTCATAGCGTCGCTCACGTGGCCGCTGTGGAAGCGCAGCCGGCGCTGGAAGAACATGTCGCAACGTGAGCTGGAGCACGAGGCCCTGCTGCAGATTGCTTCAGACGGCGTCAATCGCGAGCAGGCCAATTGGTATCATCACGAAGTGGCGGACATGATGATCGTCAGCGGCTTGATCGCCCGCGCCAATGGCTGCGACTTCGGTGCGGCTTACTGGGATCGGCTGCGTGGCATGTTGCAGTACATTGCCAGCATCATGGATAGCGGCGGACAGGTGCCAAACTTCGGTGATGCCGACGACGCCATCATCGCGCGGCTCGATCCCGATGCCACGGATGTATATCGCTCGTTGCTCGCTACTGGCGCGGTGTTGTTCGACTGCGCCGAGCTCAAGTTCAAGGCCGGTCACCTCGACGACAAGACGCGCTGGCTGCTGGGAGATGCGGCGGCGGGTAAGTTTCAAGCTATAGAGATGGGGAACGTGTCGCTGCCCGTGCGCAAGGATTTCCCGGATGCGGGCTATTACATTCTGGGCGATCGCTTCGAAACCGATCGCGAGGTGCGCATCGTCGCCGATGCCGGCCCGCTCGGTTATCTATCAATCGCCGCGCACGGTCATGCCGATGCGTTGTCGTTCACGCTGAGCGTCGGCGGCCGGGAAATATTGATCGATCCGGGAACCTACGCGTATCACACCAACCGCATGTGGCGCGACTACTTCAAGGGCACTTCGGCGCACAACACCGTGCGCGTCGATGGCGTCGATCAGTCCGTCAGCGGCGGCAACTTCCTGTGGATCAAACATGCACAGGCGCAGGCGATAGCGATCGAGCGCACGCCGCTGGCCGACCGCTGGATCGCAAGCCATGACGGTTACTCGCGGCTCAAACATCCCGTGACTCATCGTCGCGAGCTGCTTTTCGAGAAAGAGTCCTCGCGCCTGCAGGTTACCGACGAATTGCTGGGCAGCGGCTCGCACGACGTGGAAGTGCTCTGGCATTTCGCAGAGCAGTGCAACGTCTTGGCCAATGGCCGTGACGTCCGGGTGTCCAGCGGCAACGTATTGATCTCGATGATGCTGCCCAAGGAGCTGCACTGCGATGTGCATCGCGGCGTCGAGCGTCCGCAGCCCAGCGGCTGGATCTCGCGCAGCTTCGACTCCAAAGTGCCCACCACCACACTGGTTGCGCGCGGCCGGATCGACGGTGCTGCGCGGCTGGTCACGCGTTTCGTCCTCGACTTCATCGATTGAGGGGCGATAATGGCGGCCTCACTGCAGGGGGCGCCCATGGGCCTGGCCGATCGACTCACTGACCGACAAACGGCAACGGATGTCATGATGATCCGGCCGGTGGCCTTTGCCGGCAATCCACAGACCCAGCCGTCCAACGCATTTCAGCAACTGGATTCGGGGCAACTCGACGCGGCTAACCAAGCCGCGGCATTACGCGAGTTCGAGGGCCTGGCCCGCGCCTTGGAACAGGCCGGTGTCACCGTCCACGTGTTCGACGACACGCCCGAGCCGCACACGCCGGATGCCATTTTCCCGAACAACTGGGTGAGCTTTCACGCCGACGGCACGGTGGTGCTGTACCCGATGCTGGCCGAGAACCGTCGGCTGGAACGGCGCGTCGAGCTGATCGAGGAGCTGAGCGCCAAGCATGGCTTTCACGCTGCGCGGCTGATCGACCTCACGCGCCACGAACATGATGGCCGCTATCTGGAAGGCACCGGTAGCCTGGTACTCGATCGCATTCATCACGTGGCTTATGCCTGCGTTTCACCTCGTACCGACCTGGACGTGCTGGGTGACTTCGCCCAGCAACTCGATTACGACATCGTGGCGTTCGAAGCGCGAGACGCCAACGGCGCGGCGATCTATCACACCAATGTCTTGATGTCGGTCGGCGAGCGTTTCGCCGCAGTGTGCCTGAGCGCGATTCGTGAAGACGAGCGCCAGGGTGTTTTCGATCAGCTGCGCGGCACCGGCAGGACGGTCATCGACTTGTCGATGGACCAGATGAACGCTTTCGCGGGCAACATGCTGGAACTGGGCTCGTCCCTGAGCGGCAGCGTGGTGGCCATGTCGGCGCGGGCGCGCGACGTATTGACGGCCGAGCAGCGGGCTACACTCGAGAGCAGCGCCGGTCCCATTGTCGCTGCCGCCATCCCGACCATCGAGAAGCTGGGCGGCGGCAGCGTGAGATGCATGCTCGCCGAGCTGCATCTGCCAAAAAAGAAACGACTATAATTTCGACAATATGCTGGAACTCGGCGTCAAATCCCTGCTGGCCTACCTGCTGGGCTCGTTGATCGGCAGCCTGCTGGTCGGCCAACTGCGCGGCGGCGTGGACATTCGCAAACTCGGCAGCGGCAACGCTGGCGGCACCAATGCGCTGCGCACGCAAGGCTGGTCGTTCGCGGCCTGGGTGATGGTCATCGATGTCGGCAAGGGCTGGCTCGCGGCGGCTCTGCTGCCGCCCATGAATCTCCCCGGTATCGGTATCCATCCGCAGGTCGCGCGCGATTGGCTGGCGGTCGCCTGCGCGAGTGCGGTCGTGCTCGGCCACGTTTATCCCGTGTGGTATGGCTTCCGTGGCGGCAAAGGCGCGGCGACATTGATCGGCGTGCTGGTTGGATTGCAGCCGACCGCGGTCCTGCCGGTGTTCATGGTCTGGCTGGTGACCGTGATGCTCACCGGGTTCGTGGGGCTCGGCACCATGCTGGCCGTGGCCTCGTTTCCCGCGTACCTGGCGTTGACGCAGGCCGAGCTGCCGATGGCGTTGCTGGTTTTTGGCTGTGTCATGACAGTGTTCGTCTGCTATACCCATCGCGCCAACATCGAGCGCATGTGGACCGGCACCGAAAGCCGGGCCCGCCGTCTTTGGCTGTTACGCCGGTAGTCGAATGCCCACCAGCAGCAAGGCCCAGCCCCCCAAGACCCAGGCGCAGGCACGGCGGCAACGATTGCTCGCCCTGTTGGCCGAAGGCACGTTCTATTCCGGCGAGCAGCTGGCGAAGAAGCTGAAAATCTCCCGCGGCGGCATCTGGAAACTGATGAACTCGCTGAAGGCGCTGGGCGTCGACATCGAGTCGGTGCCGCGTCAGGGCTATCGTTTGCCGCGCGCCGTCGATCTGCTGGACAAGGAGGCCATCCTCGGCTCGCTGCCCGCCGCGAGCCGCTCGCTGATGGAGCGAGCCGACGTGCTCTTGACCGTCGACTCCACCAATCGCTTTCTTGCCGATCTGCCGCTGCCGCAGCCCGGACATTTTCAGTTGTGTACGGCGGAAGTGCAGAACGCCGGCCGTGGTCGCCGCGGGCGCAGTTGGCTGGCGCCGTTCGGCAGCGGCATCTGCCTGTCGCTGGCCTGGCAGTTTGCCGAAGCGCCGCCGACGTTTTCCGCGCTGAGCCTGGCGGTCGGCGTGGCGGTGGTGAAGGGCCTGCGGCGGCTTGGCATCGAAGGCGTGGGTTTGAAATGGCCCAACGATCTGCAATGGCAGGGCCGCAAGCTCGGCGGCATCCTCATCGAGATGCGCGGCGAGTCGGCCGGGCCCGCGCAGGTGATCATCGGCATCGGTATCAACATGCACATGCCGGCGACCGTCCGCATGCAACTGGCGGAACGCGAAGCCGTATTGATCGCGGACGTGCACGAAATCATGCACGAGCGGACTCCGACTCGAAACCTGCTGATCGGCGCGATCGTCGCCGAGTTGCTGGAGATGCTACGCACGTTCACGGTGCAGGGCTTCGCGCCCTTCAAAGATGAATGGCAGCAGCTGGACACATTGGCGAATGCGCCCGTGAAGGTGCTCAGCGGTTCGCAGACGACGCTCGGCACGGCCCGGGGGGTCGATGCGGACGGCACGCTGCTGGTCGACGTTGATGGCGAGCTGCGCAGGTTCGTTTCGGGGGAAGTGAGCCTGCGCGCGGTGAAAGGTTGATGACGGCGCTGCTCGTAGATATTGGCAACACGCGCATCAAATGGGCGCGACTGGCTGGCAACGAGATCGCCGAGCAGTCGGCGGCCGTGCACGCCAACTGGACGAGCGACGATTTCATTCAGCAAATCCTGGGCTCGGGCCCGCGAATGGAGCGGGTGTTCATCGCGAATGTGAGCGGCAAGCGCATGGCCGACGTGGCGCAAGCAGCACTCGCAGGTGCGTGGCAGATCGAGCCGCGCTTTGTTCACTCGCCTGCGCAGCAGGCGGGGATCCGCAATGCCTATCCCGAGCCGGCCAAGCTCGGCGTCGATCGCTGGCTCGCCATGTTGGGCGGCCGGGCGTTTGAACCGCGGCCGTTGTGCGTGGTCAGCGTGGGAACGGCCATGACCATCGACGGGCTCGATGCCAGTGGCCAGCATCTGGGCGGCGTGATCGTGCCCGGGCCGGAGCTGATGGTGTCCAGCCTGCTCAAGAACACCAGCGACATTGCCCAGCGCGCCGCCGGCGGCCGGGCCGGCGACGAGTTGTTCGCCGACAATACCCTTGGCGCGATTCAACAGGGTGCGGTGCAAGCCCTCGCGGCGCTGGTCGACCGTGCGCTGGAAACAATGCGGAAGCGGCTCGGCGAGCCGCCGGTCCTGTTGCTTACAGGTGGGGCCAGCGGGCAAATCCAGGGCGCAATCCATTCGCCTGGCAGAGAAATTCCCGATCTGGTGCTGCGCGGCCTGGCGGTAGTGGCAGCGCAGCCCGACGCCGCTGCCCCCGATCCACGCACGTGACTCCCAGCGAAATCGCCCGCTGAATCATCCGATGTCTGATTCGCGCCTGCCTCGGCGGGGCAGGGCCTTCGTGTATCATCCGGCCGGTTCGATGCGCGACGGCCCTCGATGTGAACAGGGCCGTGAATCAGAGGATGCTCGGATGACCCGCTCTGGATCCCGACAACTGCTTACAGGCACGGCGCTCGTGGCGCTCGGTCTGTCGCCGCTGGCCGCGGTCGCCGCCGACGTTCAGGCAGGCAAGGCCGTATCGCAGGCCAAGTGCATCGCGTGCCACGAGGCCGATGACTGGGAAGGCGAAAGCGCCGCGTCGCTGGAGAGCCTGATTCGCGACATCGTGGCCGGCAAGGTCAAGCACAAGCAGCCGTTGCAACTGACGCCGGCGGAAGTTGCCGACATCGCAGCCTATTGGGGCGAGAGCAGCCAGCAGGGAAAAAACAAGCGGCGTTGATGGATTCCTAGTACATGCGTGCGTTCTGTTTGCTGTTGGTGTTGGTCAATGCCCTGTACTTCATCTGGTCCCAGGTGATCGATGTGCATGTGAGCAGCCTCGATCGCGTGCCGATTCGCGTGGCCGCGCCGCCGCCGCGCATCGTGCTCGCCAAGGAAGCCCAGAACGGCGCGCAGGCGGGCCCGGCGGAGGACGAAGAAGACGACGTGCCGGACGTGCGTGAGGTGGTCCCGCCGCAAGTCGAGCCTTTGGAATCTTCGGCTCCGACCCCGCGCTCGCCGCCATCAGCTGCGCGTGCGGATACTTTGAGCTGCACCAGCGTTGGTCCATTTGCCGATCTTGGCCAGGCGTCGCAGGCACAGGCCACTTTGCGCAGCATGGGCTTTCAGCCGCGGCAGCGAGTGGAGCAGGGCGAGCTGTGGGCTGGTTATTGGGTGAGCGTGCGGGACTTTCCGTCGCGCGATGCTGCCGAGGCCGCGCTCAAGAGAATCAACGACAACGGCATCACGGATGTCTATCTGATGCCGGGCAGCGATCCGGCGAATGTATTGTCCCTCGGCGTGTTCTCCGACTATCAACGCGCGCAACGCCGCGCCGAGGAAGTTCGCGCCATCGGACTCACGCCGCAGATCAGTGACCGCAAGCGGGCCGGCTCGGTGTTCTGGATCGATGTGGATCTGAAGGAGCCCGGGCAGACCATCGATACCAGTTTGTTTCAGGTGGGGCAGAGCCGGATTCTGAGATTGGAACTGCGCGGCTGTCCGCAGACGGGTTGACGCCGTCGCGAAGCATGCCGGCCATGCGGTGGCTCACCTTGGCGTTGGCAAGTTTCATTCTCGCTGGTTGCGCGACGGTGCCAAATCGGCCGGCGAGGCCGGCCAAATCATCCTACGGTTGTATGAAAGCTGTCGTGCAGGAGAAAGTGCCTGCCGGTTTGCCGGACTTGCGGACGCATTGTCTCGCTGCTGGTCTGATCGCCCGCTATTGCAGCGGTACCGAAGCGTATATGGCGGGCGCCGGCAAAGAGCTGCGCGATCTGTTCGGCGCTGGTGATGCGGAGTGGCGCGATTGGCGCGCCGACCGCGCCGGAATCGATTGTGCTCGCAGCGCCGACAACGACACCGCTCTCGCTACTTGCTGCGAAGAACGAGGTTATTGAAGAAAGCCCCGTTATCTTCACTCACCCTCGAACAGCGCGTCGAGCGTGTCGACCTCCAGCAGCCGCTCACCCCAGCACTCCAGCTGTTCGGAGGGCGCCTGCCGCAGCCGGGATTGAACCCAATCGGGCAGTTCGCCAAATCGCCTGCGCAACTGCCGTAACAGCAGCTGCGCTTCGCCGGCCTGCATGCCTTCTCGCATGCCTTCTCGCATGCCCTCCCGCATGCCTTCTTGCATACCTTCCCGCTTGAACTCCTCGCCCCATTCTTGGATTCGGTCCGCCAGCATTGTGCGCATCTCCTGTAAGTCATCTATGCCCGTCACCGGTTCGGCGGACAGCTTGGGGAGTATAATCCTGCCGATCCACAGCGCGAACGCGCGGCTGAGGCTTCTCTGTTCCGGACTCCGCAACCACTCCACCAGCGCCCCCAGAACGGTATCGATCTCCTCGCGACTGCGGCTGTTCTCCAACCGGAATAGCGCTGCCACGAGGTTGCACAGCGGCAGATCGCTGGCCCGATAGCATCCTTCGTCAATGAGCAGATAGCGCGCCTGCGGTTGGTAGATCTCCAGCGCTGCCGGTCCGGGCTCGACCAGTGCTGCCAGTTCCTGCGCCGCGCCCCAGCGGGACTCGCCGTTGTACAACACAATCGGCAGCACCGGAGGCAGCCGTCCACGCTCGATCTGTTTCGTGTGGATCAGGTCCTGATACAGCAATCCCACATACGTGAGGATGCGCACC
>NZ_DASWVW010000016.1:0-487775 GCF_036406195.1 Steroidobacter sp. | reverse complement strand
AGCGCTGGATGATCGAACGGCATCAGCATCAGTCACCGGCGCACGTGCGTCGAGCGTACTACGCCGCCAATACCAGATTGGCGGCCTGAGAGAATCGAATTACCCGCAACCGTGTGTCCAAGAAATCCTTGACCGCTTCAGCGGGGAGCTGATATAGGCGGCGGCAGTGGGATTGCAACCGATAGTCATCAAGGTCGATCACGCCGCGAGTCGCACCAGCGGCCCTGCAGATCGGAGTGCCGCCATCCAACGACGCGTGAACGCGATGGTCACTCCCGGGCACGCATTTACTGGAAATGCCACCGATTTCAGGGTATCGGCATCCGCGGCGCTATTACGGGTCGCAAGATTCGGACTTCTCAATTGCTTGCAAGATCGCTTGCAGGATCTCCCTGTCCGGCCGCCGGCCCTCCGCACCTCCGCCTGTTCCTTCTTCCGGTTCAGCGAATATCTCGTATATTTTGATCGCGAGAACCGCAAGCTGAGTCGGGTTGCGGGGCAACGTGCCGGGAGGCAACGTGTTCCTGTGCTTCCGTAAAAAATCCGCGGCGGCGAGCACCGCGCTGTACTCGCTGCGAGCCTGATCGCTGAGAAAGTCGAACTTCCATTGCTGCACTCGCGCGGCGATCTCAGCCATCGACGTCTCATCGAGCTCAGTGGCGGTTGCGGCTAGCACTCTGCAGTCGTAATCGCGACAGGTCTGGGGCCGATGCTCGTAGATCGAGCACTTTCCATGGATGAGCATCGGACATTCCCCTTTCTCGTTGTACCCCATTAGTACGTGACCTTTCGGGAATCCAGGCGCGGGAAACAGCAGCGCTTTCGGTATGCGCTCGAGCGTCCTCGTCTCCCCGGGTCCGATGTGGATGAACATCGACGAACGACAACAAGCGACGCACTCTCGGCAAGGCACCCTGACATCGATGTTCTTGAAGCGCAGCGCGCGGCGAGTGAGATGAAGCCACGAAGAAAACTCGCCAGCTGCCAAGCGCTCCGGTTCCGGCCGCGCCATAGATTCCACGCATCGTTTGTCATTAGCCATTGATTCACCTCGCAATCCAGGACGGTCGCATGTTGTCCCATGATTTCAGCGTCTGACGCAGACATTAGGAACGTGGATCATTAGGAACGTGGACATCCATCAGTTTGCATCGAACCGTACCTCCTCGATGGGTATACCGATTTAGATAGTTCGGTACCTTATACGGAAGTGCTGATATCCAGAATCCTCGATCGAACCGTGTCCGATCTGCGGTGTTGACTACGCCAGCCGCAGTCTCCGCGCCGCCTGAAGCCCTCGAATCCAAGACTGGCCCAGATGCCTGGCGTGCGATTGCAGTCGCTCCAGTCGACCTATGGCCCTCCCGAAGCGATTACCGGCCGGCCGCATCATGCCTAACCATTCGTCCGGGTCGATCCTTAGTCGAGTGAGAATTGGTGGCAAGTCCCCAGCCACGACCCCGCGCTTTCCAGCGCGATGCTGTCGTCCGCTCCATTCGAGCAGGTGCAGGTAGTCCAACAACTTCATCGGGATGGCTCTGCGATTTGGATCGCTCGAATCTCTGAAAGCCAGGAGCGGCGGCACCCCTGGATGATTTCCACGACCCCTACTCCCCTTCTTCGTCCGTGCTGGCACCGGCCGCTCACCCTGGAACTGCTGCAAGCGCGCGTGGATCGAGGTGAACTCGGACTCCTCGGGCGTCATCGCAATGCCTGCGCGTACTGGATTGAGGTCCACATAGGCCATGGCCGTCAACAAGCCTGTCTCATCGAGCAGCGCCTGCGATTTGAATCTCCCTTCCCAGAATCGGCCGGTGCACTCATCTTCAGCATTGGCTCGCCGGGCCAGATGTTCATTCAAACAGCGCATGTACCAGCTGATATCGGCCAATCGCTGACGCCATTCCTCGATCAGCTGCTCTGCCTTTCTCCGTTCGCCGGCGCTGACACCGGCATCTTGCCAGCGCTCGATCAAGGGGGGCACGCCGAAGAGTCGAGTCCATCTCGTCACGACCTCGGCATGACTCCAACGTGCCACCTGCTGCCGATCCACTCGCAGCACCAGGTGATAGTGATTACTCATAATGGCGTAAGCGCACAGATCGATGGCGAAGCTGCCGGCGAGGCAGCGCAAACGGTGCAGAACCCACGCTTTTCGATGTGAGTAGTCCTTGCCCGCGTACGCGTCGTAGCCCCATAACCAGGCACGGCGCACACAGCGTGCGACGACATGGTAGTACGGCGTGTCCTCGAGACAAACGAGCGATTTTCGAGCATAGCCCATGCGTCCATGGTGACAAGCGCCCTTCGCGTCTCCGGTATCGGTTAACAGGCGACTTCACCAGAAATGCGCAGGGCAGGCTCTCGGTGAGTATGGTAGGCACCCGGAGGATCTCTTGCGTGCGTGTCCCAGCTTCCGCCCGTCGATGATGGGTGTCCCTCGATGCTCTCCCTCGATGCTCCCCCTCGCATGGATGTCTCTCGATGCCCTCCTCGGCAGGCGTGTCCCAGCCTCCGTCGTTTCTAAACTGAATGGGTGTCCAGCTTCCCAGCGCCCGAATGGGTGTCCAGCTTCCCAGCGTCGTCGTTTCTAAACTGAATGGGTGTCCAGCTTCCCATGCTTGTGGAGCTGGTGTTTCGTGGATGCTGTGTTCGTGAAGGGACTGCCGCCGTTGGGTTGAGACTCCAGCCTACCTGCCCGGCTTCTGCCTCTCCGCGCAGCCGACGGAGAGTTGAAGTGACATTGCCATTGCGCAGGGACGAATCTCAGCCTTATCGGCCGGCAGGGACAGCCAGCGCGTCGGGGTGACGGCGTCTGACCTGACGCAGCCAATAGTTGACCGAAGTCGAGATCATGGCCGGCTTGCTCATGAAGGCATGGCCTTCGGCGGCGCGGGCAGGGTCGATGGGACGAATTGCACCGACGGCGCTCGCGGCAAGCTGCATCTCGCAAGCGCGCTCCAGATAGATCGCGAGGTACAGCGCCTCGTCGAGGGAGCGCCCGGTCGTCAACAGCCCGTGATGGGCCAGCAGGATGGAACGCTTGTCGCCCAGCGCTTCGGAAATGATACGGCCCTCTTCGTTGTAGATGGGCACGCCCGGCCACTCGGCCAGAAAGGCGCAGTCGTTGTAAAACATGGTGGCGTCCATGTGCGCCACGATCAGTTCCTCGCCGACCATGCTGAGCGCGGAGGCGGCGGGCGGATGCGTGTGAATGATGCTGGCGAGATCGGGCCGCCGATCATAGATCCAGAGATGAAAGCGAATCGCGGGATTGGGTTTGCCCTCGCCTTCGACCACTTGCATGCGATCGTCAATGCGCAGGATCGTGTCCGCGCTGACGCCGGCGAGACCCGAGCTGAAATCATTGGTCCAGAACGTGCCATCGCCGACGCGCACCGTCACCTGACCTGCGAGGCTTCGCGCATGGCCCTCGTCCGCGAGCAGGCGACAAGCGAGAGCGACGCGCTCGCGCGAATCCTTAACGTCCAGCGCTGCCGCGCTCTGCCGCATATCGGCATCGACGCGCGCGTCAATCGCTGCCCTGCTCTCCTGAAAGTAGTCGACCATCGTGTCCACGCTCTCTCAATAGTTCTCGATCTCGACGCGGGGACCGACGAAGTCCACCAGCTCCACCATGCGTGCGATCTTACCGTCCCGAAACTCCCAGAAAGCCATGTCGAGCACCGTGCCCGACTTGCCTTCCTTGTCCTTGAAGTCGATGCGATAGTAACCTGCGGCGCGGTTGCCTTCTTCGACCAGGATGTCGAATGGACGGATCGCCATCGCGCTCATCTTGCGCGCGATATCCTGGAAATGATGAAAGTGCGCATCGATGCCACTGCACTTGACCTTTTCATTGGTGATCATCACCGCATCGTCCGTGAAATATCGCTGCACATCTTCGCGCGTGACCGCGGCGCGACCTGCCGCGATGGTCTCGTTATACCAATCGAACAGATCTCGCACGATCTGGACCGGATGCCGTTGTTGCGAGGACATGAGATTCTCCCGATGTTGGCTCAGGCGGCCACCGCCGCCTCTTCGGTACGCAGGGCCTCCGCATACATGCGGCGGGCATCGACAGCAGCGGCGTCGGCGCGAATGAGACGATCGCTTACGCCGGGGCTCGCGTTGCGCACGCGTTGCTGCGCTTCCACGATTTCTCGGTCTTCTTCGATCGTGACGTGGCTCTGCTCCGTCAGCTGGGCGATATCCTGGGGCTTGGTCAGCGCATTCCAGCTGCGAATAATGAGGTAGTTCGTGCTCTCCGCCGTCGCGGGCGTCAATGCGTGCATCACATGTGTCATCGGCGCAGGCAGCAGTTCGCCGCTTTCTTCCTCGCGCAACATGGAACGCGTGTAGCAAACGGATGGCAGGTGGAAGGATCCCCGCGTCTCGGCGTACACACCGGGCTTGACCACGCGTTTGAGCTTGCGCGAAAAGTGCACGCTAGGTCCTTCGCGCCAGACTTTCATCGGCTCCGAATCGTGAACGAGATTGTCGGCGCCCAGCAGACGATGTGTGAAGTGGATGTGAGTGAGGTCGAGCAGATTGTCGACGATGGCGAACAGGGGCGCGTTGAAAACCCTGGCGTCCATGTGGAGATGCACGAAGTCGCTTTTTTCCATCCAAGGCCATTCCGGAATCTGAGCCGGATCCGCCTTGGCCGCCTCGCCCATCCAGATCCAGACCAGCCCATGGCGCTCCGCGACAGGGAAGGTATCCACGCACAAGACGGGGGCGATGAAGTTTTCGCCAGGCACGGCGGTGCATTTGCCGTCCTTGCCGAAGCGCATGCCGTGATAGCGGCATTGCAGCTCGTCTCCCACCACCTCACCCAGAGATAGCGGCGCGAGTCGATGCGGGCACCGGTCGCGCAGCGCGACCACATCGCCCGCGGTCATGCGGTAGAAGACCAGGTCCTCGCCCAGAATCCTGCGCGTCACCGGCTTGCGGCCGATGTCCCGCGACAACGCGGCGACGTACCAATACTGACGAAGAAACATGCGGCTCCCCCTCCACCGTGGCCCTCTATGCAACCTAACCTATCACTGTTAGATTGCGGGATGCAAGAGCGGAGTCAGGCAGCATGCAGCTATTCGTCATTGCCAATGTGAGAATCTTCGACGGCGTCGACAGGCTCGGCAGCGACGCGAACGCGGTGTGGATCGAACACGGCCGCATTGCCAGGATCGGCGCGAGCGAAGCCATTCAACCGCACGAACGAGTCATCGACGGTCGCGGCATGACCTTGATGCCGGGCCTCATCGATGCGCATTTCCACTGCAACTCACCAGCCGTGGACATTGCGGCCATCGATCGCCTCATGCCTTCGCATCTTGCGCAATATGCGCGCCGTTATCTCGAAGACATGCTGGCGCGAGGATTCACTACGCTGCGCGATGCGGGCGGCGCAGATATGGGCTTGGTGCGCGCGCTACAGGAGCGCCTCATTCGCGGTCCGCGACTCTTCGTTGCGGGCAAAGCCCTCTCGCAAAGCGGTGGGCATGGCGACTTCCGCCCGCAAGTGCTTGCATGTGGCTGCGAAACCTACGAAGGTTCGCTCACGGTGGTTGTCGACGGGCCCGACGACGTCCGCGTCGCGGTTCGTAACTTGCTACGAACCGGCGCTCACCAGGTGAAGATCATGGTGTCGGGCGGCGTTCTCTCGCCCATGGACCCGATCTGGATGGATCAATACACGGATCAAGAAATCATCGCGGCGATCGAGGAAGCTGCGCGCTGGCGCAGTTATGTGATGGCCCATTCGCTGACCGACAACGCGGCACGAAGGTGCGCGCAACTCGGGGTTCGTTCGATCGAACACGGTCTTGGCATAACCGCGGATACCGCAAGTTTCCTGGCCGAGCGCGGCACCTTCGTGGTGCCTACGTTGGGAACGCCGCATTGGCTGTTACAGGGTGTCGTCCCGATTCCGCCCGCATCCCGTGACAAGTGCATGAAGCTCGAGCGCTCGGGCGCTGAAGCCATCGAGAACTGCGCAGCCGCGGGTGTGCGCCTCGGCTTCGGCACGGATCTGCTGGGCGACCTGCATGGACGGGAGGCGCACGAACTGGTGTTCCGCGCGGAAGTTTCGGGAGCGCTCGAAACGCTACGTTCCGCCACTTCCATCAATGCCGAGCTCATGCAGCTGAGCGGCGAGATCGGCCGCGTGGCGGTCGGTGCTCATGCGGACTTGTTACTTGTGGATGGCGATCCGCTCGCCGATATCAGCATCCTCACCAAGCCTGAAACGCACCTCAAGATGATTTTTCGCGACGGCGAGATCGTCGCGGACCGCCTGCACTAGCGCCGCTCTGGCTTGCTTCCTGCAGATGAGATTGCATGCCGCGCACGATCAGGTCCAGGCCGAACTCGAAGCGCCGGTCGAAATCCTCATCCAGGATGTTGGGCAGAGCCTCGGCGAGGGTGGGATGGCTTGCTTGCTCCGCGAAGGCTTGAGCGGACTGCCTCACGGCCGACAGGTTCACGTCCGGCGCAACCTTGCCCTCGAAGGGTTCGACCGACTGCTCTTCGATGACGAAACCGATCACGAAGTAGATCAACGTGAACGTCGCCCAGCCCGCCATCGTGGGCGACAGTCCGGCGTTCCTGAGCGGCGTCATCATGGCATCCCCCGCACGAAAGACGTTCTCCGAAATCGGATAGGTACCGGCGAACAACTTCGCTCCATCACGATGCGCGAGAAACGCGGCGCGTGTCTCGCGTCCGATACGCAGTACCACCTCGCGCCAATCCTCTTCGCCAGACGAGCGGCGCGCCACTTCGTCGAGCATGGCGTCGGCCATGCTCTCGAGCAATGCGCGACGGCTGTTGAAATGCCAATAGAGCGACGGGGCCTGAATATCCATGGATTGCGCCAGGCGACGCATGGTCAATCCTTCCAGACCTTCGGCGTCCAACAGCTCGAAGGCGGCGGCGAGAATTTGTTTTCTGTCCAGCGCCATCGCGTTACTTCCGCTCGCCGTTCAACTTGCGCGCATCGGCCAGATCGTTGGCGACGATGACCAGCGCTCTGGCCGACTGCGTTCCCACACGCCGAATCTGGTGGCGCACATCCCCGGGGAAATGCACGGTGTCACCCGCAGCGAGAGTCACCGTCCGATCCGCGAACACTACATCGATCGTCCCGGAGATCACATAGATCAGCTCATCGCCCGGATGCCCCACTTTCTCCATCGGCGCCAGGTGCGAAGGATCGATCATGAACAGGCTCATGCGCCGGTTGGCGCTAGCCGGCAAGATCGCTTCGTAGGAGGCAGCTGCATCCTCGCGATTGGCTTGCATTTGTACGTGCTCTTTCGCGCGCACCACGGTGATGGCATCGGCTGTAGTCGTTTCACCGAACAGTTGTGCTACTTGCAGATCGAGCGCCGCCGCGATGTTGAGCAAGGTCGCGACCGACGGCGCCTTCTCACCGCGTTCGATGCGCGACAGATAGCCTTTGTCGAGGCTCACCTTGGCGGCGAGCGCATCCAGCGAAATGTGCTTGCGCTTGCGAATCGAGCGGATGCGTTGCGCGATGGCCTGTACGTTGCCGTAGTCGCGGCCGCTGGCGCCGGCCCGAGCGGGCGCGGGTTTGCGTGCGGATCTTGAACTCTTCTTGGTCGAACTCTTCGGGATCACGTTGCCTTGCCTGGCCGCGCCGCGCTTGATTCTTGCACCGTTAGAGGGAGCTGGCATGGATGAACGCAAGCTGGCCGTCGGCGCGGACGCGAACGCATGTACCTGTAGTGGAAGGAAATATGGCCGGACTATAGCAGCCGCTGTCGGCCCGCCGCAATGTCGGCGGGGCACCGGAGCGGCTAACGCGCGATGCGCTTACCCTCTAGGACAACGCCACCTAACTGTGTTAGGGTGTCTCTGCCCGCCGCCATCCGGCTCGCTCGATTCGCGGGCAGAACTATAGGTCGAACAACGGCCATGGGGGGAATTACGGTGATTCACAATGCAATCAACCGCGCGAGTCCGGCGTTGCTCGCATCGGTCGCGGCGCTCGTCTCGCACAACGCCGCTTCCGCCGACAGCGATGCCAGAATCGTCGAAGAAGTCGTCGTCACCGCTCGCCAGCGCGCCGAGGACGTGCGCGACGTGCCCATCGCGGTCTCGGTGCTTACAGCTGAAACGATCGAGGAAGCGGGCATCGAAAGCATCGCCGACTACGCGCAACTGGTGCCCAATGTTTACTTCGACAATGCGCTCAACCTGGGCAACAACTTTCTGAGCATCCGGGGCATGACCCAGGTCCAGTACCGACCACCGCCGGCGGCGATCGTCGTCGATGGCGTGCTGCAGATGAGCAGTTATCAGCTCAATGTCGAAGGGCTGGATCTGCAGCAGATCGAAGTCCTCAAGGGCCCGCAGGGAGCGATCTACGGCCGCAACGCCATCGGCGGCGCCATCAACATGGTGACGCGGCGGCCGGGCGATGAGCTCGAAGGCGAGGTTCGCGCAGGCTATGCCAGTGGCGAGGAAGTCACGGCCCGCGGCTCCATCAGCGGTCCGCTGATAGCAGAACGCCTGGCCTTCTCCGCTTCGATCTCGCGCACGGATCGGGAAGGCGGCGACATCAAGAACGCGACAACCGGCCTGGCGATGGATCACTACGAAGACACATCAGCGCGCGCTCGACTGCTGTTCACGCCCTCTTCGGCTTGGGAGATCGATCTCAACTATCGCTATTCGGACACGGACGGGCCGGATCCGGCTTACGCGCTCAATCCAATCCCCGTGGGTACGGACCCGAACGACACGAGCTTCGACCCCTTGGCCAACTTCGTCGGCTCCAATCCTCGCGAGCTCAATGAAGCGTCCTTCCGCACCACTTGGGCGAACGATGTGGGCACGCTCGCGTTCACACTGGCGCACGTCGATGTTTTCGAGGTGCTGCATTCCGACTTCGACTTCCTGCAGTTCGATCTCGTGAATGTCTATCAAAGCTACGACACGAGCGGCTTCTCGCAGGAGATTCGCTTCACCTCGCGCGGCGACAGCCGGCTGCGCTGGATCGTGGGGGCCTACCACCTCGAGCTGGACTTCGACGTGAACACCCAGGGATTCCTCGACCTGGATGCAAACATGGTCGCGGACAATCTGGCGCAGCATGTGATCGACTACAACACCACCGAAAACTACGCCGTATTCGGCCAGCTTGCGTATGACATCCTGCCCGAGCTGGAGTTGGCGCTGGCCCTGCGCTACGACCGCGATGAGTACCGGCAGGTCTCGGATTTCATCGCACCCGCGCTGGGCGAATTCGCGACCGACGAAGAGGCGGACGAGTTGCAACCGAAAGTCACGGCTCGCTATCGCGTCTCGCCCAACGCCTCGGTCTATGGTTCCTGGGGACGCGGCTTCCGCGCGGGCGGCTTCAACACGATCGCGGCGAGCAATCGATATTTCGGGCCGGAGGTCGCGGAAACGTCCGAGGTGGGATTGAAGGCGAGTCTGTTCGACAACCGGGTCGGCCTCGAGATCGCCGCGTTCTCGACCAAACTGCAGGATGCGCAATTCCTGTTCCTGAACTCGGCCACCATCACCAATGAAGTCACCAACATCGACGAGGTGACTTCCAAGGGGTTCGAGATCGCCTCGACGTGGCGCGTCACGGACAATTTCCGCATCGAGAGTGCCGTGGGTGTCATGGATACCAAGATCGGCCACTACACTCCCGATCCGGCGGCCAGTGGCAACAACATGCCCAAGGTTCCGGACTACACTTTCAATCTAGGCTTCACGCACGACTGGACATTCAGTTCGGGCTGGCGCGGCGCGTTGCGCGTGGACT
This sequence comes from Steroidobacter sp., assembly GCF_036406195.1. GTDB lineage: Bacteria > Pseudomonadota > Gammaproteobacteria > Steroidobacterales > Steroidobacteraceae > Steroidobacter. The sequence goes on along the minus strand of NZ_DASWVW010000016.1, from coordinate 477,964 downwards.
ATCTGCGCCAGGGCGAAATGTATTGGGACATCCTGAATCAATTCCAGCGCGACCCGTTGAACATGCTCAATGCACGGCTCACCTTCGAGCGCTATCCAGGCGGGCTGTTCGCGGCGCTCTGGGGCAGGAATGTGCTCGACGAGAAGCTGCCGACGGACTATCAATCGGCCGAACAGACCGCTCACCCGACCGGGTTGGACGGCTACCAGCGCAACCGGGGCGCGAATTACGGCGTGGAAATCGGGTATCGTTTTTAAAGCATCGGGGAGATCGAGAATGCCCTTTCTGCAAAATGCCTGGTACGTGGCGGCTTGGACCGATGAACTGGGCACCGGCAGCCTCATGCACAGGAAGCTGCTCAACCAGGACATCCTGTTCTACCGGCGCGCGGACGGATCGCCCGTCGCGATGACCGCGCGCTGCCCGCATCGTTTCGCACCGTTGCACTATGGAAGCCTGGTCGAAGGCGAACGCGTGCGTTGCCGCTATCACGGGCTCGAGTTCGGGCCGGACGGTCGCTGCGTGAAAAATCCGAACAGCGACGGCCCGCCGCCGCAGATCGGCACGCGCACTTTTCCCCTCGTGGAGCACCATCAGCTCATATGGATCTGGATGGGCAATCCCGATCTGGCCAACCCTGCCGAGGCGGGACAGGAATATGACTATCTCGGGCAGCCCGATCGCTACGCGGTCTGCAAAGGCTATCTCCATCTGGCCTGCAACTTCGGCCTGGCTCTCGACAACTTGATGGATGCGGCCCACGTCAACTTCCTCCACGACAGCACGCTGGGCAGCGAGGCGCTGACGCTTGCCAAGACGGTGCTGCGGGAGGAAGACGGCGTCATCTTCGCCGAACGTTTTGCACCCGACGGCGCGCCATCAGCTTTGTTCGGTCAGCTGCGCGGCAATTGCGAAGAGCATGTGGATCATTGGGCCGACGGTCGCTGGCAAGCACCCTGCCGGATTTCATTGAAGGTCGGAGTCACTGCAGTGGGCGCGCCGCGCAGCGAAGGCATGGAGATCCGCGCCACGCATCTGCTGACGCCCGAAACCGAAACCACCACGCATTACTTCTGGGCCCTCGCGCGCGACTTTCAGCTCGACAACAGCATGCTCACCGAACAGCTCGGGGCAACGACGCAGGCGATCTTCACCAACGAGGATCAATGGATGCTGGAAGGCCAGCAACAGATGCTCAATGGCGAAAGCTTCTGGGACGCCAAACCGAAATTCCTGGCCGGCGATGTCGCCACCGCCGCCGTGCGACGGCGCCTGGATCGGCTGATCAGGGCTGAGCAGGGCTGACAATGACGTTACGAGCCGCCCTTCTCTGCGCTCGTTCGGGCGCTGGCTCGATGTCATTGTTCGCTCAGTACGTTCGCGATCGTGCCGCGGCTAACGTCATGCCCTAAGTTCGCCAGCGCTCCTCGAGTTCGCGTATGGCGCCAAGATCGATCTCGTCAGAGCACCTTGGCCTTGACGTTCGTCTCGACCGCATAGCCCCGGCGACCCGAGATGACAACGCCACTGCTACCGCCACTGGCGGGTGAACCCTCAGGGGGCCTTGTGTGGGTAGTCGAGATGTTGCCACCAATCAGTCGACGCCGCCCGGTAACGCCATCTTCGTAATACTTCAAGTGCACGTCGACCCAATCGTCGTCATACATCGTCGGGGTGGCCTCCGCGATGAGCCCTGCCCCGGCCGCGAACGTGAACGACTCTCCATTGACAAAGGTGGCTGCCCGCGGTGCATGAGCGCCAGGCGCGGCACCGGCTGGCGCAGCCTGATGGACGGTGACAATTTCGATCGGACCAGCCACCCGTTCAAGCCAGCGGCTCCCTAAGCGGGTGGTGTGGGGGGCGCAATCGGGTAGGTGCATTGCGACAGCGCACCCGATCTGGCATATCCGAGAACTGGATATCGCACCTCGATCGCACGGCATCGACCGGCTGGGAGCTGCAAATGGTAGGCAAACATCCGTTACGGATTCGCATCGTCACTCCGCTCTGCGACGTCTCGGAGGAACAACGCCGGGCGACGCTCGCCGAGGTCGTTCAGTTCACCGACCTGGGCATCGAGTTCGACATCGTCGCGCTAGCGGCCGGCCCGGCTTCGATCGAAAATCCCATCGACGATGCATTGGCCGCACCGCAAGTAGTGGTAGAGGCCCTCAAAGCCGAGCAGGCCGGGATCGACGCCGTCATCATCGATTGCATGGGCGACCCGGGATTGATGCCGGCGCGCGAGGCGGTCTCGATTCCTGTAGTCGGCCCTGGCGAGGCCTCCTTGCACTTTGCGGCAATGATGGGCCACCGTGTCGGCTGTGTATCGGTGCTCGAGAGCGTGCGTCCGATGCTGTTCGCGCATGCACGGGCCTACGGCCTTGCCGAGAAGCTCGTCAGCGTACGAACGATCGACGTGCCGGTGCTGGAGATCGAACACAACCTGGCGAAGTTGTCGGAGCTGCTCTACTTGGAGTCGCATCGCATGATCGTGCAGGATCGTGTGGATACCATCGTGCTGGGTTGCACAGGCTTTCTCGGCGTCGCCGATGAGTTGGAACAGCGCCTGCGTACGGAGGCGAACTACCGAGTTCCCGTGATCAGCCCGCTGCCGGCAGCAGCGCTGCTGGCGGCGTCGATGGTGTGGGGTGGTCTGCGGCATAGCCGTCGTGCATACCCTCAGGCGGACAGAACACGATTGCCGCTCGTCATCTCACAATAGTTTCGTGGCGCGCTGGGACACTATCGACAGCAGCGCACGCTCCCGACCGATTCGCACCGCCTCGTCGCGCGTTGAAACACCGAGCTTGGAAAAGAGCCCCCGCGTATGAAACTTGACCGTGTTGGGAGAGATCTTGAGCCTGCGTGCAATCTCCTTGTTCGAGAATCCACGATCGAGCTCCTGCAATACGTCGCGTTCCGCCGGTGTCAGAAGAAGGCGGTCGGATCCACGCCGTCGCTCGGCACGCTGCAAATCTCGACGCAGCTCGCGCAGGAAACTGTCGCGATAGCGGTCTGCAGGCAGAATCACATCGCCCGCCAGCACACGATCGATCAACGACGCCAGCGCCGAACCGTGCTCGATGTACGGCCGTCGAATGCCTGTCAGCGCGCCCGCGCGAATTGCTGCATCCAGTGTCGTCGCAGCTTCATCCGTACAGCCGCAGGCCAGCCTCGCCTGCGCTGACACCAGCAGCAGCGTTACCAGCGTGCGAACATCACCGCTGCGCTCCACACGGCCAACAAACTGTTCCATCAACTCGATCGCAATCTCACTGCCACCCTGAGCAAGCGCCGCCATCGCGCGCGCGATGGCAATCGTGATTCCGAGGCGCTGTGGGTAGGTGGCGAGCTCACTCTCGGCAACCTGCGCCAATGCACCCTCAATCCCGAGGGCGTCGTGAGAACAGCTACCGAGCGAAAGATAGTGCGCTGACGCGGCGTCGGCAAAGATCTTCAATCGCGCTATGGAGCGAACGCCTGCGATGCGGCGAGCCCGCTCCAGAACCGCCAACGTTGCGTCGAGTCCTTGCATTTGCCATGCGATGGCGGCTGCGGCTGCATATGCCGCCGCATAGAGCTCATACCAGCCTTCGCTTTGCTCCACGATGGGCAGCGCCCGATCCAGCCGGGCCGATGCCTCCTCGAGCTGCCCACGCTCGACCAGCAGCTCGGCGATGTAGATCGAGCTATGCGCGCCAATGTCGACACCCGCACCGAAATTCAGCTCGATCTCCTTCTCGGTCTGCCGCAGCAGTGTTTCCGCCTCTTCCAGTCGACCGCGTGCAAAGTGCGCTCTGGACTGCGTGAAACGCAGAAAGACCTCGCCGTACAACGAGCCCATGACACGGTAGCGCTGGATGGCGTCATCGCAGCACTCGAGCGATTCGCGGAACATTCCAAGCTCGTAATACTTGGTGGCCAGCGAATCAGCGAGCACCGCATGGACCACGTTGTCGTGGCGCTGAATCCGCGCCCGCAGCGCCTGCAGCCGAGCGACTTCTCGCAGCGAGGCCGGCTGATCTGAATAGTCTTCGATGATATGCCTGACGATCTGCCGCGCCGTTTGATCCTCGTCTCCCTCCCCGTCCCGGCCGGTCGCATCGACACTGGCGAAGTACTCGCGGGCGCGCGTCATATCGCCCGCCTTGACGAACAGGAATGCCTGCGCGAGGGCCAGCGGCAGATGACGTCGCACGGTTGCCGGCGGCAGGGCATCGATCCCTTGACGAATCAGGTTGAAGCGGCCATCCATGATCAGCCGCCATCCGCCAGCGTCTATCAGTAACCTGGCTGCAAGCTCGTGATCGGCAGCGGCCAGCGCATGATGCACCGCCTGCTTGAGCTGGCCCTGCACCGCGAACCAGTCGGCCGCCCGTCGATGCAACTGCAACGCGGCGTCCGGGTCGTGTCGCGACAAACGATCGAGCAGAAAATCGCGCAGCAACGTGTGATAGCGAAACCAGCGGCACTCGTCACCGTCGGCCGTAACGAACAGATCGCGCTCATGCAGCTCCTCGAGCATCCGCCAGCTGTCGCGGCGGCCGGTCATGCAGTTCGCGAGATCGCCATTGATGCGTTCGAGAACCGAGGTATGCAGCAGAAAGCGCTGCACTTCGTCCGGCAACGTCCCGAGCACTTGCTCCGCGAGGTAACGCGCCAAGTCCGTAGTTCTGCCCGAGAAGTCCGTCACCAAACGCGCCCGCCGCTCGTCGCCGCGCAACCAGAGCTTCGCCATTTGCACGGCGATGGGCCAACCTTCGGTACGGTCGGTCAGCCGGAATGCTTCCGTGTTGCTCAGTTGTGCACCGGATGAAGCCAGCAGCGCCGCAACCTCTTCTGTCGAGAACCGCAGATCCGCGGCAGCGATCTCGATGAGCTCATCGCGAGCCCGCAGGTTCTCCAGATCGAAAGCCGGCGGCCCGCGCGAAGCGATCACGAAATGGACATGCCGCGGCAAGCTACGAAGCAACGAGCGGAACAGCGCATCGGTATCCGTGGACTGCGCACGCTGATACTCATCGAGCAGCAACACCAAAGGCTGTTGGCGGGCCAGTGTCAGGTTGACGAACGCCGCCACCATCGAGGGCAGCGGAATGCGCTCGTCCGGCCGGCCGAGACTCGATACGGGATCGAAGTCGATGTGCCGCAATGCCACCAACGAGGCGACGATATTGGCGAGGCAAATGGCCGGGCTCGATTCATCCTCGCCGAGAGTCAGCCAGGCAGTGGCCACGCGCCGGCGTCGCAGTTCCTTGAACCACTGCATCAGCAGGCTCGTCTTGCCGTAGCCGGCGCCTGCGTGGACGAGCGTCAAACGATGCGTCAGCACCTGGTCCAAACAGCCGACCAAACGGCGACGGACAACATGGCCTTCGTCACGGTCCTGTGGGGCGAGGCGCGTAGTCGCCAGTGTGAGATGCGTTGGAAAAGGGGGCGGCGTACTCACTCAGCAGACCATGATTTACCCTGCAATCGATCGAGCCTTCACCGCCGGCGCGGCGTCAAAGCCAAGCAGGACATTGGCGACGTTAACACCGATGGCGTCCAGATTGTAACCGCCCTCCATCACAAACAGCGTCGGCAACCCGAGCGCCGCCAGGCGCTGTCCCAGGCGCAGGTAATCGGCGGAGCGCAACTTGAAGCTGGCAATCGGATCGTGCTCGTAAGTGTCGACGCCGAGCGAAACGATCAGCGCGTCCGGCCGATGGCGGATGACTTGTTCGCAAGCGACTTCCAATGTCTCGAACCAACGCTGCGGTTCCGTGTTGCGGGGTAACGGCAGATTCACGTTGTAGCCCACACCGCGACCCACGCCGACTTCCTCGGCGTGGCCGAGGAACAGCGGATAGTCCTCATTCGGGTCGGCATGAATCGACACGAACTGCACATCGCCGCGCGCATAGAAAATCGACTGCGTGCCGTTGCCGTGGTGGTAGTCGACGTCGAGGATGCTGATCCGCGTCATGTCGTCTGCGACCAGCGACTGCGCAGCGATCGCTGCGTTGTTGAGGTAGCAGTAACCACCCAGGTAGGCGCTCGACGCGTGATGGCCAGGCGGACGGCACAACGCGAACGCCGCTCGCTCACCTTGAAGCAACAGCTGCGCACCCGTCAGCGCCGATTGGGCCGCTGCATATGCCGCCGACCAGACGCCTGCAGTGATCGGCGCCGTCGAATCAAATGAGTAATAGGCGAGCCGGCCGTAAATCGAGGTCGGTATCCGGCGACTCATGTCGGGCATCGGCCGGCAGCTGCAGACCGCGTTGCCCTCGCCACCCGCCGCACACCATTGCTGCCATGCGTGTTCCAGAAAGTCGACATAGTCTGGAGTGTGCACAGCTGTAATCGGTGAGCGGCCGAAATCTTTGGGTTCGAGCACCGGACCGATCTTCGCCGCGACGACCTGAGCGAGGATCGCATCTATGCGCGCGGGCTGCTCGTAACAGGGGACGACCTTATTCCCAAACAGCTCGCTGCCCGCGTGGTGTGCTCGATGAGCTGAACTGTAGATCGTTTTCAATTGATGCACTCCCCTCGTGCGCTCGCATCGCCTGCCGCAGCGGCAGTTCTTCAGTCCCGCGCCCTGTCGTACAGCTGCGGCAGGTCGTAGCCCCGCAGTGTCTTGCGTGTTGCCGGTGTCGGGTATGCGCGCTTGCTATGTGCGACGCCTGAGCGCTCGATGGCGACGAGTGTGCCAATAGCCAGGCGAGTTGGATTGATCACCGGCACATTGAGTTTCCGGGCGAGAAGTTCCTGTCGCAGCGCGGTCGCATGTTGTGAGAACTCAGTGCACCCGAGCACGATGACATCGGCATTGTTGTCGCAGACGATTCGACGTGACGCTTCCACGATTCGTGCGAAAGTCTCGTCGGGACTCGCCGCAGCCTCAGCGACGTGCAACCCGGTTCCGCGCACGCCTGCAAAGCGATCCTGCAGCCCCATCGATAGAACCTGCTGTTCGACCAGCGGGCCGGTATCGTCACGGATATCAACGATGCCGAACGCGTGCCCCAGAGTAGCGGCCAGCCGGAATGCGATCTCGGCGGCACCGACCACGGGAATTTCCAGCGCGCAACGTAGCGCTGCAAGTCCGGGATCGAGCATGCAGTCGATCAGGATGCCGCGCGCCCCGGCAGCCTGCGATGCGATACCGGCGCGCAATACGCCTGGAATCGCGAAGGCATCATCCGTGAAGTTCTCTATCGAAGTCGGCCCGGCATCGAGCATGCGGCCGACGACACGCACTCCAACCTGGTCCGCGCACTCGACATCGAGAAGCGCCTGGTACCGCGCCAGCGTGATGGCGGATGACTCGACGATCGGCGCAATCGTGTGAATCTCGAGTGTCACGAACTGCTCCCACATTCTGCCGCGCGGTGCGGAGCCCGCCAGCGCATCAAACCGTAGTACACAACGCCCGCAAGCAACAATGCATCCAGCGCTGGAATCAACGTGAGCGTCAGGTGCTGGCTGGCGGTCAACAACCCGGTGCAGGAACCGATGGCCCATGCCGCAAAGCCCGGCCATCGAATGGACGGCCCACGCTCCAGGGTCGCCACGTCGTACTTGCCGTGCACCACCAGAAAGAAGTCGGTCACGTAGATCGCCGCGACAGGCGTCATCAGCACGCCGAGACCAATCAGGAACGGCATGAAAAGTTCGATGATGCCCGACAGCGCGACACCAGTGCCCAGAGCACCGGCAATCAGCGTCAGTTGCCAGCTGCGCACGTTGCGGAAACTCGCAGCCAAGCTCAGGCCAGCTCCATAGACATTCGCTGCGTTGGACGTCCACGTGGCGAACACCAGCACGAACAGCGCAGGCAGCCCCAGGCCAAGGCCCAGCAGGATCTTCATGAAGTCGATCTCACCGGTGACCAGGCTTGGTATCGTCGCCGACAGCAGAATGATCGGCGCTCCGATTCCGTACGAGACAAACATGCTGCCGACGGCCCCTCGCCGTGACGAAACATAGCGCGTCATGTCCGGCATGCAGGCGGCGCCGACCATACTGCCGCCAGCCACGGCCGAGATGCCCAGACCGACGCTCATGGTCGGCGTGCGTGCGGCGAACAAGTTTGCAGACTCGCCGTGCGAGAGTGCGAAACCCATGATGGCTATCAGGATCACGAGCAGCAATGGCACGGCCATCCGCGACAATCGATCAAGAGACTTGAAACCGAACACCGTGGTCAGGACCATGAGCGCACTGCCGCCCGCCACATACAGCGGCCACACGCCCGGCTCACCATACATCTGGTTGACAGTAGCGACCATGGCGTCGCCAAACAGAGCTGCATTGACGCCAAACCAGCCGATCATCGTGCCGGCGAAGATCGCATTGACCAGCCGTGCGCCGCCCGTGCCGAACGCGAACTGAACGATCATGTAGGTGCTGAGGCGCGTCTGGGCGCCCACCAGAGCCGTCAGACTCGCAACGACCGACAGGATCAGGCCGCCGACGGTGAAGGCGAGCACCGCCCGTTCGAACCCGAGCGCCGTCCCCAGCTGCGCGCCGCCGACGAATGCCGGCAGCGCAATGCTGATGCCGATGATGATCAGCGCCACGCGCGTGGCGCTGACGGTTTGCGCGCCCGGCACCGGCTTGGTCGAGAAATCCTCTACCAGCGAACTCAGCTTGCTCAAGGGAATTCTCTCTAGAAGTTGAAGCGCAACGTGGCGCCGTATTCACGCGGACGCCCGAACCAGACGCTGGTGTGCGAGTCACCGATGGCGATCAGATCCTGCGCCCAGGTGATGTAGGTCTCGTCGGTCAGGTTCTTGCCCCAGAGATTGAGCTCCCAGCGGCCGTCGGCCGACGCATAGCGCACGAACGCATTGAGCAGCCCATAGCCGTCTTCCTGCTCGAACGGCGAGTTGATCGTCGTCTGGTAATAGCTGGAACGCTCGCTGTAGTCGCCGCCAAAAATCAACGAACCCTGGCTGCCGATCGGCTGCTCGTACTGCAAGCCCAAGCGCCAGTTCCAGTGCGACAGGCTCGGCAGTCGCGTGCGTTCCGTCACGAACGCCACCGGCGCGATGCGCTGCCAGCTTTCCTCGGCGTTGCCGATGCTGCCGGTGAGCGTCAACCGATCGGTGGCGCGGGCCTGCAGCTCGACCTCGAAGCCGGCGATATCGGCGTCCCCCGCGTTGTCGACCGGGAAGAACAGGTTGCCACCCGAGTCGACGCCGACGGTCAGCAGCTGGATGTCTTCGTACTTGTTCAAGAAACCGGCTATGTTCATCCGCACGCGATCGTCCAGCCACTGCGACTTCAGGCCGATTTCGTAGGCCAGCACTTCCTCCGGGTCGTAGGAAGTAAATTGGTTGCCGGCGGCCGGCCGGCCGTTGAAGCTGCCGCTCTTGAAGCCCTGCGTCGCGGAGACGTACAGCATCAGGTCATCGGTCGCCTGGAATTCAAGACCCAGTCGTGGCGAGACGTTATCCCAGCTCTCTTTACCTGTCACCCGGAAGGGAGCGGCCAGATCGTAGTTGCTCAGCGTCGATACCTTCTCCTCCTGGGTCCAGCGCGCTCCGACTGTCGCACTCAATCGCTGCGTGAGCTGGATGGACGCCTGCCCGAACGCCGCGTAGCTGCGTGTCTCGAGGTGGTTGTTCTGGGTGGCACCGGCTCCGTACGGCAGGAAGGCGTAGTAGGCGTAGTAGCGGTTGGTGATCGACTCGTCGATGTTTTCCTGCAGGAAGTACGCGCCCAGCAGCCACTTGATCCGCTCGGTGGCGCCGGACAGCTGGAATTCCTGGCTCACCTGGTCCTGGTCCTGACCGACCTCCTGGTCGTTGTAGATCGCCAGCGTGCCGTCGAAATCGGACGCCGATTCGCTTTCCATGGATCGATACGCGGTGATGGACTTCAGGCTGACGCCGCCGAGACTCCAGGTCGCCTCGATCGAGGCGCCCAGCACGTCGACATCGTCATTCGGTCGAACGCTGGTCGTGTTGTCCGTGCGCCGGTCGGCTGAAGGCGGGAAGTCGAGCACGTTGAGTCCCGTCAGCTGCTGGAAGTAGTCGCCACCCGCACTTGCGGCCACGTTCGTTGCGCCATGGGCCGCGATGTGCGCCCGACGGCGCGATCCATCGGCGCTGAACAGCACTTCGGTGGAATCCCCTGGCCGCCAAAGCAGCTGCACGCGACCGCTCATATCCTCGGCGTCTCCAAGTCGAACGCCGTCCAGCTCACGCTTCGCAAAACCATCGTTCTTGCGGAAGACGCCGGAAACTTTCGCAGTCAGATTGCCCGCGAGCGCCATGTTGGCCGAGAAACGCGCGTCGGTGCGGTTGAAGTTGCCGAGCGTGGCCTCCACATAGCCGCCGCGCGAGGGATCGGGCAGTTGCGAAACGACGTTGATCGCCCCGCCGATCGTGTTCTTGCCGAACAACGTTCCTTGCGGTCCCTTGAGAACTTCGATGCGCGCGATATCGGCAGTGTCGATGGCGGCGCCGATGGTGCGCCCGAGGTACACGCCGTCGAGATACAAGGAGACGCCGGGGTCGGAGGTCGCGACGAAATCGGTCTGGCCGATGCCGCGAATATAGAAATTGGCGCCGCTGCTGCTGCCCGAGTAGCCCGGGCTGACCTGCAGGTTGGGGGCGAGATGGTCAATCTGGCTCAGGTTCGTCACCGCGAGGCGTTCGAGCGTGCTGCTGGTCAGCGCAGTCACCGCCACCGGCGTGCGCTGGATATTCTCCTCCACCTTGCGCGCGGTGACGACGACTTCCTCGAGCGCGCTTGCGTCCTGCGCTGCCGCGTACTGAGGTAGCAGCGTCATCATCACGCTCGAAGCTGCGATACCTGCCAATGTCTTTTTCATAGCTCTGTCTCCCCTGGTTACCGCTGCAGGCTCAGGCCCGGGCGGGTGAATGCAGAAGCGATCGGTCATGCGACCAGCCCTGGATGGATTCGATGGGTCGATAGGCTTCAGGGATGCCGAAAGCCCGCGGCCCAAGAACGGCAAGTGCGCGTTCGCTGCGCAGGATCGGCGGCACACTCACACCGACCAGCTTCAGCCGCTGGCCGTAGCGCAGCTGCTCGGTGGCCACAGGTTCGGCGGTCTCACGATCGAGGAAGGTCAGGATATCGGGTACCGATGCGAGCACGGCATCGTCGCGACGCGCGATTAGATTTTCGTTCTGGAACTCGACCACGATTCGCTCGGCGGATTCGAACGCCTCGAGGACACAGCGGCCGACCGCGAAGCCGCCGGTGGTTGCGCGTTGCAGATCGACAACTTTGCCATCGACCAGCACCCCGCCATAGCAGTAATAGCTGGAGTTGCGTAGACAGTCGATCAGAGCCTGGAACGGGTCCTGACCCGCACGACGCGCTAGCCGCAGCGCCCGGCCAATCGAAATGGCGAGCGATACCGTGCCACGCACGGCATGCTGCTTCATTTGATACCCGCTGCCCGCGTAGTCGATGACGTGACAGGCGCCGCCCATCGCAATCGACATGACGCGCAGGATTCGCTCCTCCTCGGCGTTGCTGGCCGCATCGAACACGAACGTATTGCCCTTGTCGTCGGTGACGATGGCCGGATTTGCAGTACAGCCGTGGACGTTGAAAATGACCATCTGCGATTCAGGAAATGCACGTCCCATACCGTCGCAGTCGACCACCGGAAGGCCGCGCTGCGCCGCCAGCAGCAGCGGAGACAGCCCATTGCTACCCCCGATCTCGATCGGACACACGGCATACACGCGCTGGTGCTTGACCTGTTCCAGCCTGAGCAAGCCGCGAGCCGCTTCGGAGCCGTTTGGCAATTTTTCATCGGACACCGTGGGCGCCCCCATCCAGCCACATGGCGCAACTAGCGCATCGTCCGGCACTGCGGCGAGATCGATCAGCGAAATGCGCTGACCTGCGGCAAACGCCGCCTCCAGCTGCAGCAACACTGCTCGTGGCGAGCCACCGCCGCCGGAACCGAGGAATGACGCGCCCAAGGCCATGTCTCGCACGTCATCGACAGTCAGCTCGCGCGCGCCTCGAATCGATGCTGCCTCAATTTGATCGGACGCAACGTCGCGCATGCCACGCATTCAAATGAACTCCAGATTGCCTACCGCCCGAGCGCGAACACGCACTGTCTCGCCGGGCAGATAGTTGAGGGCGACCTCATCCATATCGATGATCTCTATCGTTGCCGGCGCCGCGCCCGCTGCCGCCGCAACACGCACTGCCTCTGCGCGAACCTCAGCAAGCGCAGTCTCGCGACCGCCTGCGGCGTACGAGCACACCCGATCCACTTCACCGCCGACCTGAGCGATCGCGGCACCGATGGCGTTCGCTACTGAAGCGTGCTCGGGCCGCTCGAGTGTGGATGCTCCGCGCGGAGTCTCTTGAAGCAGGAACGCGCCCCCACCTACAACCACGACCGGCACGTCGCCGCTCGCTGTTTTCATACGATCGATGCCGCTTTCGATCATGAGGCGCGCGCGCGCCAGAATCGCGTCGCGAACCGGCTGCGACAAGCTCGGCACCCGTTGGCGATCGCCGAAGTCAGCGAAGCCCGCCGCAACCGCGACGTCGCTCATGGTCAATGTTTCCCCGCCGAACAAGTAAGCATCCTGCGGCAGGCGCAAACCGACCGAGTCCGGACCGATGGCGAAATCGCAGTCCGAAAGGCCCGCGGCGTCGAACAGTCGCGACGGCAAATGCACGCGCGTGCCACCGCCGAGACCGATCGCGAGCACGTCCGGCATTCGAAAGTTGGTGCGCACGCCACCAATGTCCGCTGACAATGAAGATTCGCGGGGGAAGCCTTTGGCGAGCACGCCTATGTCGCTGGTCGTGCCGCCGATATCGATGACGATTGCATCGCGACGCCCCGTCAGGAACGCCGCGCCGCGAATGCTGTTGGTCGGCCCGGAACCAAACGTAAGAATCGGCAGGCGTTCTGCGCAGTCCGCCGACATGAGCGTGCCATCGTTCTGCGTTACGAAGAACGGCGCTTTGATCCCCAGCCGCTGCAGCGCTTCCCGAAACGAGACGACGACTTCCGAGGCGAGCGAGGCCAGCGAAGCATTCATGATCGCGGCGTTCTCACGCTCGAGAAGCCCGACTCGCCCGATGCTGCTCGACAGGGTAATGCTGGCTGTGGGGAACTCTTCGCGCACGATGGCCGCTGCCCGCTCCTCCATGCCCGAATTCACCGGAGCGAAGGCGGAGCTGATCGCGATGGCCCGCAGATCCTGACGCCGCAACTGGCGCGCCGCCTCGCGCACGCGCGCCCCGTCGAATGGAGCAATCTCCCGACCATCGAACTCGTAACCGCCGGGGAGCATGAACGTACGACCTTCGACCGCCTCTCGCAGTGGTCCCGGCCATCCGATCATCGGTGGCAACGCCTCACCCGAAGGACTTGCCAACCGTATCACGCCGACATGCAGCAACCCTCGGGCTTCCACGAATGCGTTGGTGAAGTGCGTGGTGCCGATCATTACGATGCGAACATCGGTGCTCGCGATGCCGCTGTCGGCGATGACCGCGCTCAGCGCGGCCATGATTCCGGTCTCGACCGGCCGCGTCGTCGGACGCTTCGCCCAGGCGACGAGCCGGCGGCCATCCATCAGAACGGCGTCAGTGTTGGTGCCGCCCACGTCGATCCCGATACGCAATGTTTTTCCCCGGGATGTAGTCGTTTATGGTAGCTAGACTACACGCGTCGACCTCCAGCGCCGGGGCCGGCGTGGGTGGGGTCGCGTCAAAAAATGGATAGGACGAGCGGCACGTGCGTGATGTCACGACAGCTGCCCTCGACCTTGCGCCGGCCTGCATGGTCGACTTGAACCAGCAGATGTCAGGTCTGGTACGCGTCAGTCGTCGAACGGGCCTTGGACGCCACGAAACGCCAACTGGAAGCACCGGGCCATTCGATCGCTCATAGGCAAATACAGAGCGGCTTGCGTTCCATTCAAATCGGTTCTTCTCGTGGCCGCCGATGCTCGAGTTGCTCGCGACACTCGATTCAGCAGCACATCATCAAGCTCTTCGACGCAAGGACTCTCAACATGGCACTCGGTCCAACCACGCGCCGCATCGCCAGGCTACATCATGAGCGCTGCCGAGAGGATCGGGACGGGTTGGCGGAGCATCAAGTCACACTCGGCCAACATCCAGATTGCACGAACAACTTCCATGCCGTCCAGGACCTGACCGAATGCCGCAAATCCTTGCCCGTCCGGGTGGCGTCGCCCGCCGTGATCCAGCTCCGGCTGATCGCCGAGACAGATGAAGAAGCTGCCAGCAGCGGATCCCAGGCGGCGACGCGCCATGGAGAGAGTGCCTTTGCGATGCCGCAGGCCCGTCCGACACGTGGGCTCATGTTCGATCGGAGAAAATGGCGGCGGCAGGTCTTCGCTCAACCCTCCCTGAATGATGTTGATCTTGTTTTTCTCCGCGGCTTGGTTGCAAGGCGCAGCAATGCGGTAGAACGATGTGCCGCCGATCAGCCCGCACCGCACGTACTTCAGAAAGTTGTCGGCTGTGACCGGAGCCGCGGCGACGTCGATGCCAACGGTAATCGTCCCCATTGCGGTGACAATCGCCACGCGCTGCTCGGGTGCTTGCACACTGGGCATTTCAGGTGCTCTCGCGCTTCCAAGCCTCGGCGCGCTCGAGGCTCGAGATGTAGGGTCGTATACCGACGAGCAGCACAACCGTAGCCAAGAGCGCTGCGCAGCCGCCGACGATGGACATCGAATACCCGAGCGCGCTGTCGTTGCCAAAGACGTAGTCCGTGGCTAGCGCCACCAGCAAAGGCCCGCTACCGATTCCGAGCAAATTCGAAAAGAACAGGTAGATGGCAGATACCTGCCCCCGCAGCTGATTCGGGGTGATCTGCTGGATCGCCGACACCGCGAGCCCGAATGGGAAGCTTCCAAAGAAGAGCGCCGGCGCCATCAGCCCCAGCACCCAAGCGCTCGAAGACATCAGCGGCATCACCGCCGTCGGAATGATGGCGCAAGCCGATCCGATAGCAGCGGCGACGAAGCAGGCGCCGCGCACGCCGCGTTTCTGGAGGTGATCGGAGAACCATCCGCCGGCGACCACACCGGCTCCTCCGAAAATCCCGATCATCAAGCCGTACCCGGCGCCGGCCTGCCCGACGCTCCAACCGTGGAGCCGAATCAGGAACGTGGGTGTCCACAGCGCCATGCCGTTGATCAGCAGACAGAGCAGCCCAAATCCCAAGAAATGGGTTACATACGTTGCTCGATGGAGAGCGACGTATGATAAAACCTCGCGGAGCGGGACGGACCGGACTTGGGCTCCCGCTTTCCGAAGAGCGCCACGCCGGCGCGGCTCCCGAACCGTCCACACCAGCACACAGAGCGCCAACCCAGGCAAACCGACGATCAAGAAAGCAACGCGCCACGCTTCGAGCGGACCGATGATGGGAAACTGAAACGCCGGCAAGCCGTGCAGGGTGCCCATGACACCGCCGCCGATTAGGTAGGCCAACGCCATCCCAAGATATGTGCCCATGACATAAATACTGAGGGCGCGCGACAGTCTGTCGGGCGGGAAGTAGTCGCTGATGATCGAATAGGCGGCCGGCGAAAGGGCCGCCTCGCCCACTCCGACTCCCATTCGCGTTAGAAACAACTGCCAGAAGGTCTTTGCCAACCCGCAGACGGCAGTCATCACGCTCCAAATCAGGACGCCCAGAGAGATGATGCCGATACGGTGACGACTGTCTACCAGCCGACCGATCGGCAGGCCGAGAAGGGTGTAGAACAGAGCGAAAGCCAAGCCGTGCAGGAGGCTGATCTGCGTATCCGTGATCTGCAGATCCTGTCTGATCGGATCGACCAGCAACGTGAGGATGGTTCTGTCTACATAAGAAAAGACGTAGAGAGTCATGAGCATGAGGACGGCGAACCACGCCCTCGTCGCGGCAGGGTAACCCTCATCGGGCGCAGCGACATCCACTCGCGGTCCGCTCGTCGGCGTCGATGCTCGCCCAGGTTCCGCGTAGTGATGCCGTGAGCTCATGTCAGCTCGCCTGTGGAAACAAGACAACAGAACCTACCCACAAGATTCTTGCCTCGCGTTTGTTGGGATTGTTGAGGGAGAGCGAGCTCGAGAGTTGGTAGTGCATGCTGTCGCCAGCCTTCAGGGTGAAGGACGTGCGCCGGTATTCGCCGGTGACCGAGCCATTCAACATGTACAGAAAGCCCTCGCCGAGATGTCTTTCCCCGATACTGTCAGCCTGGGAAACATGGCCTGGAGGCAGAACGAAGATCAGCGGCTCGAGCTTCTGCTCCGGAAAGGCATTGCTCAGCCGGATATAGGTGATCGGGGAGTCGACCTCGATGTATTCGGGGTCGGTCCCGCGCTTGATCAAGCACTCCTTCTGCGTGGCTTCGACGAAGTAATTCACTGCCACGCCCAGCGTCTCCGAGATTTGCAGAAGCGAGATGATGGACGGGCTCGTCACCCCGCGCTCGATCTGGGATATGAACGCGACCGAGAGACCCGAGCGCTCGGCCAGCTCCTTCAGCGTCAGGCCGAGTTCTTTGCGCCTCACTCGGACGGCCGGGCCGATGTTGATCCTGTCTTTGCGTCCTGAAGTTCGCTTGCGTGCCATTCGACCTTGCTCTTGACCGCCCGCAGCGCCTGGTGCACGCCGCCTTGTCGTTGCAGAATATAGCATAATTTATAGTATAGTAGTCTTTTCTAACATGCGCTCTCACCCGGAGGCATTCGCAATGGTGACGGTCCACCTCATCGTGCCAACCACGACCGAGTTCGAATTCGCAGCCGGCCTGCGCCATCTCGAAGGTCCTGAGTTGCGGATCACCCAATCCCACATCACCCGTGGACCCGCTTCCATCGAAAGCGAGTTCGACGAGTTGCTCTGCGGGGCGGGAGTCATCGAGAACGCCATCCGCGCCCAGAACGACGGAGCCGATGCGATCGTGATCGTCTGCATGGGCGATCCCGCGCTATACGCGGTTCGCGAAGCTGTATCCATCCCAGTGCTCGGCATAGGGGAAACGGCAATGCACTACGCCGCGATGCTGGGCCACCGCTTCAGCGTTCTGCCCACGCTCGAGCGTCGCCGGGTGACGTACGAAATCAAAGCTCGTTTGTATGGCCTCGATAGCAAATTGGCCTCTGTGCGACCGACCAACATCCCAGTGCTCGCAATTGAGGATGACCACACAGCCACGCTCGAACGACTGGTGGACTGCGCCGCCGCGGCAATTGTCGAGGACGGAGCCGACGTGATCGTCCTGGGGTGCGGATGTTTTCAAGACATGGACCGAATGATGGAGGACGCCCTCCGCCAGCGAGGCATGAACGTGCCCGTGATCGATTCCACTCCCCTCACGGTCCTCTCCGCCGCCGCTCTTGCCCGCACCCGCCTGACTCACAGCAAGCGAGCCTATCCGGCGCCGCCGCCCAAAGAGATGAAGGGATACGATCTCCTTTGCCTGGCGCGGCACGCTGAATGAAGTCCGGCCGCCTACGCAGCCTCCTGCACGGCGCGTGTTCCGGCTCGAGGCGGCTAGGTTGGTCGATAGCCGTAGTGCTCGGCAGCCTGAGCGAGAGTGATGAAGCCGTTCTTCAGGTCGCTTTCGACGCGCTCACGAGGGCGAGCGGCCGGATCACCATAACCGCCGCCCGTTCCGGTATAGATGCGGATGATCTCATCGTACTTCACCGCAACCGTGGTGCACATGTTGTAACGCTCGATCGATCCGTCGCGACGATGTACTTCGGCATAGTTGTTCGAGCCGTCCTGCCCTCCCGACGCGCCCCATGGTCGCGATGAGGTACGTGACGCCGCATAGGTGAGATAGACTTGTTTTGCCGTCACTCGGTAGTCGAGGACAACGCCTTTGCCCCCGCGGAATTCGCCAGCGCCGCCATCTTGGTCGTGAAAGGCGTACTGTACGACCTGCAATCCGTAGCGGCTTTCAAACAGCTCGCAGGGAATATTGAAGGTTTCACCGTTCGAGCAACAGAACTGGCCGCTATCCCCGTCGCAATCCTGGGATGCCCCCCAACCGCCGACCAGCGGTTCGCCCATCACGAAGAACTCGCCGCTGTCAGGATGCTCGCCTGCAATAAATGTGGCGCCGACGGAGCGTTGATGCCCGGCCGGCAGACGATCCGGCAGGACCGGCGCGATCGCTTTCCAGAACACGTCGATCGCGGCGTTTCTCGCCTCGTAGTTGAGCGAGACGGGCGCAGGCTCGATGGCGCTGAGCAGGGTCCCGGGCGGACAGATCACGTCCAACATGCGGAAGCACCCGCCGTTGGCTGGAATCTCGGAATTGGTGATGGCCTTGAAGAGGCAACGCGCGCCGGTGATCAGACCCGCGTAGGAGCAGTTGATGGGTCCGCGAGCCTGCGGCGCCGATCCAGTGTAGTCGACCACGATCTTGTCGGCGCTCACAGCCACCTTCACCTTGACCGCAAAGGGGCCGTTGCCCAGGCCGTCATCCTCGATGAGATCTTCAGCGCAATAGACGCCGTGGGGAATTTTCGCCAACGCGGCTCGAGTCATCCTTTCGCCATAGTCGAGCAGTTCATCCATGGCGCGCAGCACCGAGGCGCGACCATACTTGGCGACCAGTTCCAGGATGCGCTTCTCGCCGACGCGCGCGGCCGCCACACCCGCACGCATGTCGCCAAGCGTCGAGTCGGGAAGCCGAACATTGTCGCGAATGATTTGCACCAGAGCTTGATTCAACTGGCCCCGATCGTAGAGTTTGACGAACGTGAAACGCAGACCTTCCTGAAAGATCTCGGTCGCA
Organism: Steroidobacter sp.; assembly: GCF_036406195.1. Lineage (GTDB taxonomy): Bacteria > Pseudomonadota > Gammaproteobacteria > Steroidobacterales > Steroidobacteraceae > Steroidobacter. The sequence goes on along the minus strand of NZ_DASWVW010000016.1, from coordinate 459,173 downwards.
GTCGTCGACACGCTGCCCGGCGTGGCGCCCCCAACTTCGGTCCAGTGAGCCTTGTTCACCGTCCAGGCAATCAACGTGTCGCCATGGAACACCGGAATCAGGATCGCGACGTCGGAGAGATGCGTACCGCCTCCTTCATAGGGCGTATTGGTGATGAAGACATCGCCTGGCCGGATCTCGCTGGGCTCATGATGCTGCAACGTGGATGTGACGGCGGTGTCGAGCGCCGCGAGGAAGGCGGTCACTCCATTGCCCTGGGCCAGCAGGTTGCCTGAGGCGTCAGTGGCCCCGACCGCGAAGTCGGTGCTCTCATAGATGATCGGACTCATGCTGGTCCGAAGCATTGCATTGAACATTTCGTCGCCGACTGCGACCAGTGAGTCCTTGATGATCTCCAACGTGAAAACATTGGCTGTCATGATCAGGCCTCCCCGCCGCAAGGCAGATGGATGTGGTAGTTGCCGAAAGCGTCGATGGTGACCCTGTTCCCAGGGGGCACCACGCAGGTGACGGAAGGCTCCTGAATTACCGCAGGACCGAAGAATTCCATGCCTGGCTCGAGCAGCAAGCCATCGTAGATGGTCGCGTCGTGCACGCCGTGGTCGTCGAAGTCGACCCGGCGACGACCCTTAATCGCGGCATCGAGGTTGCGGCCGGTTCTCATCTTTTCGGTGAGCGCGGGCTTGGGAACCACCATCCTGGCGACCAAATGAAAGTTGACGAGCTCGATCGCGCTGTCGAGCCGATAGGTGAACCGCTTCTCGTGCGCCGCGTGAAAGGCCTGCGCCGTTGCAGCAAGGTCGGGCTGGCGAGCCGCTATGCCGAAGCAAGGCACCTTGACCGTATGCTCTTGCCCGACATAGCGCATGTCGAGGTAGTAGTCGAATGTCAGCTCTTGTTGATCGATTGGCGTGTCGTCATCCGCAAAATCAGCGCGGGCATCGGCTTCGAGCGCACTGAATGTCGCGACCAGGTCGGCCGAAGCATCGCGGAGCGGCTTGGGCTTGGTGCGCAGATAGTCGCGGCGAAGGTCGGTCAGGAGCATCCCCCAGGCGGAAAACACCGAGGAATTCACGGGAATGATCACATGAGGAACCCTGAGCTCCTCTGCCAAGGCTACGGCATGCATCGCACCCCCACCGCCAAAGGCCATTAGTGCGAAGTCCCGCGGATCGTAGCCTTTGTTGATCGAAACCAGGCGCAGCGCACGCGTCATGTTCGCGTTGGCGATCCGGATGATACCCCGTGCGACTTCCTCGCGACTCATCCTCAAAGCTGATTGCAGCGGCAAGAATGCCGCATCAACTGCGGCCCACGCGGGCTCGCGCTCTCCGCCAACAAAGCTCGCTGGATCGATGCGCCCCAGCACCAGATTGGCGTCAGTTGTCGTGGCATTGACGCCGCCGCGCCCGTACGCCGCCGGCCCAGGCCGCGCTCCCGCCGAGTGCGGGCCAACGTGCAATTTCCCGCCCCCGTCGATCCACGCGATGGATCCACCGCCATTGCCGATTTCCACGATCTCCGAGACAGGAGTCTGAATCGGATAGCCTGGGTTCTTGCGATCCTTTTCGATGTGATATTCGGTCGAAACCTTCACCTCGCCGTCTTCGACCAGCGTGCACTTGGCCGTGGTCCCGCCGATATCCAGGACAATCAAATTCTGCGCGCCGATCGCGTTGCCCATGTACGCCGCCGCGAAGATTCCGCTGGCCGGCCCGGATTCAACCATCGTCACCGGGTTTTGCTTGGCGGCCTTGGCCGTGGCAATGCCACCATTCGATTGCATTATGAAGGGCTTGCCCGCGAAGCCGGATGTCGCCAGCTTCGCTTCCAGCAATTCAATGTATTTCTCGGTGATCGGATGGACGTAGGCAGACAGCACAGTGGTGCTGATCCGCTCGTACTCTCGCCATTCCCTGCTCACCGCATGCGACGCCAGGACGGATACCTCAGGCCACAGCTCCTTGATGCGGGCTGCTACCAGCCGCTCGTTAGTCGGGTTCATATAGGAGTGCAGAAAGGCGACGGCGATCGCTCGAACACCTTCGGCTTGAAAGCGCTCGAGCATCCGCGGCAGCTCATCCAATTGAACGCCCTGCTGGATTTCACCCTTGAACGAAGTTCGTTCGACCAGTTCGGCGCGCAGATGCCGCTCGACAAAAGGCTTGGGCTTGCGGAAGGCGAAGTTGAACAGGTCAGGGCGATTGCCGCGAGCGATCTCGAGGACGTCCCGGAAGCCAGCGGTCGTGATGAGCGCGGTCTTCACTCCTTTGCGCTCCGTGATCGCATTGATGACGACGGTAGCGCCGTGCGCAAAGAACTCGAGTGCGGCGGGTGAAATGCCGGCCTTCTCCAGGGAATTGATCACGCCCTGTTCGAAGTTCGGCGGCGTGGTGTCGACCTTCGCGAGCTTCACCCCGCCACTGTGGCCGGTCTGCGGGTCGACTTCGTAGTAGACGAGATCGGTGAAAGTTCCCCCGACATCAGTTGCTGCGCGCAAGACTGTTACTCCGTTTGTGTTCGGGCTCGAGCAGCGGCGTCGAACCGGTCAGCTGCCGCGCCTGCTGCGGCTCGACAGCTGACCGTCGCCGGCCGGCTCAGAAGCGGTAATCCAAGTCGAGACCGAAGGTCCTGGGCTCAGCCGGGTAGGTGAAGCCGCCCGCCACGAACTCGGCGTTGTACTTCTTGTTGGAGGCGTTTCTGGCCCAGGCGCTCACACGCCACTTGTTGATCGTGTCGCCAAGCGAAAGCCGCACGTCGTAGAGATTGAAGGCAGAGCGCTCGCCCGCGGTATTCGAGGTTTCCCAGTATTGGCTGCCCTTGCGATGCATGTCGACACGGGCGATCAACTCGAGCGTATCCGTCAGCGGATACGCGTACTGAGTGCCGAGATTGAATCCCAGCTTGGGAACATAGGGCATCGTCTTGTCGACGGAAGCCGGCTGAGCGGCATAGGCCTTGATGACGGCGTCCGTATAGCCAATGTTGCCGAAGATTTCCCAACCGGATATCGGCCTATAGTTGACTTCGACCTCGAAGCCTTTCATGTCGGCCGCATCGATATTGGTGATGATCTGCGCGCTGGCTTCGGGAATGAACACAAAATACTGAGCGTCTTCAAACTTCGTATAGAAGATCGAACTATTCACCGTCAGCGTGCGAGTCAGGAATTGAGCTTTCCAGCCCGCCTCATAGGTCGTGGTGATTTCCTTCTGGTAGTCATCGGTGACCGTGCTGTTCGGATTGGCTCTCAGGGCAACCTCACGCACCCCATCCTGATTGAACCCGCCACTGCGGAAGCCTTGCGAATAGCTGATGTAGACCGATGAGCCCGGGTCGATCTTGTAGCGCAGAGTAGCCTTTGGCTGCCAAGCCTCGAAGGTAGCCTTGCGATACTTCCCCGGCGTTCCGACCGGCGTATAGGTTGCGAACGAATTGGCGTCTTTTGGATGCGAGATGTTCAGAGTGTCGCGCTCATCGCGGTCATGACGAAGGGCGCCGGAGAGTTCCAACGAGTCCGTCAGATCGTAGTTCAATTGACCGAAGAACGCGTAGGAGCGCTGGTTATTGTCATCGGCGGTATTGTTGGTCGACGGATTCACCGTCGAGGCGTCGTTGTAGCCCAGCAGCACGACGCCGCTGCCCATGTCCCGGCCATTGTTGCGCTGGGCAACGCGATGCAGATCGAGATAGTAGGCGCCAAGAATGTAGCGGAACTGCTGCTCGCTCGGCGAAGTCAGCCGCAGTTCCGTGCTCTTGACGTGGTAGTCAAAATCGCTCGACTGAGTTCCCGCAACGGCACTTGTGTAGGGACTGGCGTCGCCCGTATCCCATTCCGCAACCGTGTCGTAGGACGAGGTTGAAGTCAGCGTGCCCAGCCTCGTCTCCAGATCCAGTTTCAGGGCGGTGGAGAAGATCTCTCGCAACGCGTCGCCATTGATGTTGGAGTTGAGCGGCGGCCCGTAATCGTCCGGCGAACCCGGCTTGCTCGCATCCGAGCGCACGCTCGGGTAGTACACGTAGAAGCCGGAGGCATCCACGTTGTTACGCGTGAAATAGAGCGCACCCGCATGGGTTCTGTCATAGGAGGCACGGGAGTCGACCTTGAAGGTCTCGGTCGGCAACAGAATGACGCGGCCGCGAACGGATCGACTGTTGTAGGGGTCGACCTTGTTGTTCAAGAAAACATTCTTCAGATAGCCGTCGCGGTTCTTGAACGAGCCGGAAATGCTGGCGAAGACCTTGTCCTCGACAATCGGTCCACTGACTCCGAGCTGCGCCTTGGCCTGACCACCATTGCCGCTGCCCAGCGAAAGCTGTCCTTCGAAGTCGTTCGAAGGCTCTCTGGTCGTAATCACTATGGCGCCGCCGATGGCGTTACGCCCATACAGCGCGCCTTGCGGGCCCTTGAGAACTTCGATCTGTTGCAGGTCGAACAGATCCGTATTGAACTGATTGCTCACGGTTTGCAGCACGCCGTCGACCACCACCGCCACGGGGGACTCGCCGTTGCGAATCTGGGAGACGCCGCGGATGCTGATGAAGTTCACGCCCGGCTGCTGGGATTCGGCGATCGAGACGTTCGGCGTCAGTGCGATGAAATCGGCCGGCCGCTCGATGCCGGCGTCTTGAATGATTTTTTCACCGAAGCTCGACACGGCGATGGGTACCGACTGCAGGCTCTCACTGCGCATGCGTGCCGTGACAATCACCTCCTCCAAATCAGGCCCGGCAGTTGCGTCGGTTGACGAGCCCTGGGCATATGCGGCGCACGTGAGCATCCAGCTGCTGCCCAAAGCGGCGCCGAGCGCCAATGGATATTTCAAACGTTGCATGTTGCACCTCTCCCCTGCGATGTATAGGCATCGATCTTTCGTGTCGATCCAGGGGCTGCAGTCTTGCGCCAATTCCTCGCGTGCGGCTTGGATTATCTGGATAGAGCAAGCGTGAAATGTGGGTGGGTCCGCGGCAGAAGACCCTGAACTACCCGTTCGAGGGATGCGTGACCACCCATTGGGTGGGCGGGACCCATGCGTCTGGCGGTTCGATTGAACTGGGTTTCCACGCTACACTGGCTCGACCAGGCGGGCGCGGATCCAGATACGATGGTGAGCGAGGTTGCAGAGAGCCCAAGCCAACGATGGCTGACTCGGGCGAAGTTCGACCCACCGAAGCACGACGTGGGCTTGCTGGAGCGCGCCCACCTGCTCGAACGCCTAGACCAGTTCTTGAACAAGCGGCTCGGACTCGTCCTGGCGCCGGCCGGATTTGGCAAGTCGATCCTGATGGGTCAGTGGCGCGATCGTCAAAAGTCGCGCGGAACCCAAGTAGGCTGGCTTTCACTGGACGAAGCGGACTCCGAGCCGCTGCAATTCCTCTCATACGTGATCCTCGCACTGCGCGAGGCCAACCTCGACTTGGGATGGCTGGCGCCGCTCGCCGAGCAAGGGCTGATGGATAGCGCCCTGCGCCCCGCGATGTCGGGCTTGCTGGAAGCGATAGCAAAGCTTCCCACTCCGATCGTCCTCGTTCTCGATGACTATCATCGCGTCAGCGGGCCCGCGGTTGATCGCACCCTCGCCAGCATTGTCGGCGCGGCACCGCATAACCTCACGATCATTCTCACCAGCCGCGTTCGGCCGCATCTCGACCTTTCGCGGTTGCTCGCCGCCGGGGTCGCGGCTGAAATCGACGCGGACGCGCTTCGTATTTCGCGCGATGACATCGAGAGCGTGCTGAATCGAACGATGACTCCGACGGCGCTGGATCTGCTCCACGCAAAGACGGAGGGCTGGCCGGTCGCCCTTCAACTCGCCAGGCTCCTGCTTCGATCCGACGATGAAGGGCTCGCGTTTCTGCAGCGATTCAAGGGCGACTCCGGACATGTCGCCGCCTACTTGACCGACCAGGTCCTGTGCAGCGTGACCGACGACCAACGATCGTTCCTTTTGAAAACCTCAGTGTTGGAGCGGTTCGATGCGTCGCTTGCCGATGCCGTGATCGGACGTGCCGATAGTCGTGACATGCTCGTTCGCCTCGAGCATCTCAACGCGCTACTGGTCCCGCTGCGCGAGCCGTATGGATGGTTTCGTTATCACCATCTGTTCGCTGAATATCTGCAAGACCAACTGTGCCGGTGCTTCCCTGCAGAAATCCGTCAACTGCACCTCAATGCGTCGAGCTGGTATGAGCAGAATGGCGACTTGCCAGAAGCGGTGCGCCATGCCCGCGCGGCAGGGAACTACGCACGCTGTGCTGCGCTGATCGAGCAAGCGGGCGCATGGGAGCTCATCCTCTTTGGCGGCATCGGATACTTGCGCAATCTGCTCCGGAACATCCCGGAAGCGCTAATGCCCGAGTATTCGAGAATTCAGATCGCACAGGCCTATCTGCACCTGAAGGACGGCCGGCTGTCAGATGCCAGAGCCATCTATGAAACGGTCCAGGATGCGGGCGTGGGCGCGGCGGCGGGATCGAAGCTGGCGCGCGACTTGATCAACGTCGGCGCCTTGCTGGACGGCTATGAGGATCAACGACGCCCATCGAATCTCGAGCGACTCGGCGCGATCATGGCGAAACAGCCGCAGTCCGATCACCTCACGATTGGCATTCTCGCCTGCGAGCAGAGCCTCGGAGCCTTGGCGTTAGGCCGGATCGCCGAGGCGGAAACGCATGCGCAGGAAGCCATGCGAATCATGCGTCGCGCGAGGACGGTGCTTGGACTCACTTACAGCCTGCTGCATGCCGGTCTTGCGGCCTTCTACCAGGGGCGTTTCCAAGTTGCCGAAGCGCAATTCGGTGCGGCGTATCGGATGGCGGTGGACAACTTCGCCTCCGACCCGGGATTGAAGGCGCAATCGAATTTGCTGAGGGCAGTTCTGCACCACTGGAGAGGCCGCCTCACCGGCTCGCAGAGGGCGGCGTTTCTCACCGACATGGAGCAGGTCGAGGCCTTTGACGGTTGGTTCGAGCTCTATGCCAATGGGCTCGAAGTGGAATGCGCACAGCACGACTGTGCAGAGCCGGCAATCATCAGGGCACGTCGCATAGCATCCCAACGCGGCCTGCGTCGCCTCGATCTGCTCGCCGACGCGCAATCGCTTCGACACGGCGCAGGGGATGCAGACTACATCATTGCTCACCAGCTCACGCTGGCGTTGCCGGAGGACTGTTGGCGGCAAGAGCCGTTCCTCTGGCGGCCGTATGTCGAAAGCCGCCTGGCGCTGGCGCGATATCATCTGGATCGCGATCGCGCTGCCGCCCTCAAAGCACTTGACGGAGCGATGAAGTGCTGCCGGGCGACGAGCGCCGCGATCTACCTGATCGATGCGCTCGCAATCCGCGCCCTGGTTCGTGAGCGATCCGGGAACAGGATCGATGCAATCGCGGATCTGATCGAGGGGCTCACGATGGCAGCCCCGGAAAGAATCGCACTGCCGTTCGAGCGCTCTCGCGAGATCGTCCCACTGTTGCGAGCCGTCGTGAAGTCATCGAGGCATGACTATGTCGACATCCTCGTCACCACCTTCGCCAAGAATCTATTGGCGAGCTTTACGGTCAAGAATGCGTCCGCTGACGCAATCGATGGACAGCAGCATCTGAGCGGACGGGAGCGGGAAGTGTTCGAGGTGCTAGCCAGCGGCAGGTCCAACAAGGAGATCGCACGGGTTCTGGGGATGACGGAGAACACCGTCAAGTTTCACCTGAAGCGAATCTTCTCGAAGCTGAGCCTCGATAGCCGAACCCAGGCGATCGCCCGGGCCAGATCTTCGGCGAATGCGACCACAGGCCGGTAGTACGCATTCTCTGCCGTTGCGATCGCTCACTGCTCCCAAGGGTTCCACACCCGTCCGCCAATAGGCACAAGAGACGGTGCAAAGACATTCCATGCGTGGATTTCGGCGTCTTCGGGCGGCGGCTCGCAGCCCCACACCCGACTCGGCTTCCAGCCGAAGCGTCGCTTGAGATCTGCCAAAGCTTCCGCCCGCTTGAAGGCTGCAAGCGCGCAATCGATCACCGGCACGCCGACAATCTCCTGCAGCTTTCGGTAAAACCCGAACTCGAGCGTACAGCCGAGGATGATCACTTCTGCTCGGTCTTCTTGAATTGCTTTGCGTGCCGCGGCGATCATCCGCCGTTCCGTCTCAGCGCGATCCTTGTGAAAGTCTGGAACCCCCAACCCAAGCTCCCGAAATGACGCCAGCCCATGGTGGAATCCATATTCACGGATGCGCGATTCCATGCGATCGGCCCACTTCTGCCGACCGATGATGATGGAGAACTTGTTGCCCAGCGACATCGCCAGCTCGACTGACGCCTGGCAGGGCGCCACCACGACCGTATCCCCGGAAATTTCCCGCGCTTCCATCAGCCCTGGATCGTAAAAGCAGCCGACGACCACAGCATCGAACTGCTGTACGGCGGCATCCCGGACCACCCGAACAATATCCGCCGTCACCAGCCCCTCGTAGGACTGATACTCGAGATGATGTGTGACCGAGTCGTTCTTCAACGACACGACTTCGATATCCGTTCCGGGATTGCGGACGTTGCCGAAATCATCGGCCAGGCGCTGATTATGGGTATCGTATCCGACCGTCCTGATCCAGCGTACTTTAAGACCCACGATTCACTCCTCATGAAGATAAATAAGAGCGAGACCAACCGGAATTCGCGATGGTTCCAAAACCATCACTCTCGAGCCGCAGTCGGGATCGGTCGTCGTAATGCCCGCGCATGTTTATCCAGCGCCTCGTTCGATGAAAACGTGCCTTTGCTCCGAGGCCGCCGTGGTAGTTTTCTACTCTCCCGAGTTGCGACCGGTCAAGATCTGGCGGTCTTTGATGAAGCCTGGGCCAGCGCCACTACGCGAACCGGCGACGTTGGTTTCGTCGCCGACATCCCACGGTGCATGTTTCTTACGCCGGCCTGTGTGTGGCGAATTGAGCGTCACGCACCCGCAGGCAAATGACACAACCCGCGGCAGCAGTGAGATCGCCATTGGTAATCATCGAGAGGGATTTGATCTCGCTCACATCAAGGATGCGGAGATTGGCCCGCCAGCGCTAAACTCAGTGCTGTCCAGTGCGCCTCGAGAAAGGGTAAAGGTCGGCCACGACGTGCCTTTTCCTCTGGCGCCGAGTTGATGCCGTGTTCGTGGACCACAGCGATGGTCGCGTCAATGGACAATTTGTTGTTGCGGAAGTGCCCAAGACAGGACCAGACTGCTGACCACATAAAGGACGAAGCCGATCAGCACGGAGTCGCAAGAAGTGACACCAGTGATACCTCCGGCTAGCCCCTGCTCAGTCGCATAACCAAAGCCGGACGCGCCAATCCACGCAATGAACGCGCAGGGGTTGGTGTTCTGTATCGTTCGCATACGCTGCGGCGTGTACTTTTGTTTACTGATTACGAAAAAGTCTGCCGCGTAGATTCCGGCGATCGCCGGGATACTGGTGCCGAGCAACAATAGGAACGCGACGAAATGGTCGGTGATTCCAGCGGCGGCGATAGCCGTACCTGCAAGACCGGCGACCACCGTCAATTTCCATTTCTTGATCGCCGGAAAGAGCGACGCCAGTGTCAAAGACGTCGAGTACAGGTTGTGCGAGTTCGTGCTCCACGTTGCGAAGATCAATAGCGCGAGGGCTGGCAGACCGATACCCAAGCCGATCATGATCAGGACCAGATCATTCTTGCCCGTTGCCAGGCTCGGGATCATTGCGCAGTAGAAAACGATCGGAAAGATTACACCGAGCGAGACGGCCGCAGCCGCAATGCCCTCCCAGGACCGTCTGGCATAGCGACACAAATCGGGAAGCAGGATCGCCCCGACAATGAAACTGCCTACCACCAGCGAGGTCGCGGTCCCCTTACCTATCGTGTCGCCCTTGGTGGCTACAATTTCATGCCACGAAGTCGAGCGCAGCGCGAACAGCACCGCCGTGGCCAGCAAGACACCCATCAACGGCACCGCGAAAACTGACAATTTGTCGAGCGCCTTGAAGCCCCAGATGGCGGTGAACACCATCAGCGTACTGCCAACCAGGCTGAGCGGAACGACACCGAGATCGAGGCCGTAAAGGTCGAGTATTGCCTTCTGGCAGGCCTTGCCGAAGAGCTCCGCCGTGACGCCGTACCAACCGAAGAGTGCCATCGCGATCACCCCGTTCGCGACGCGCGCGCCCCGCCGGCCGAACGAGAATTGGGTGATGACATACGTGGACAGCCGCGTCTTGGCACCGATGTAGGCGGTCAGCGAGCCGATCATCGCAAGTATGAAACCACCGCCGAGGAACGCGGCGGTAGCATTCATGAAGCCGAGTGACAGGCCGATGTTGGAACCGGCGATGAAGATCGGTAGTGTGATCGTGAACCCAACGATCACCATGGCAACCCGCACGCCATTGACCGTGCTTGCCGACGGCACCGGCTCCAGCGCAAAGTCTTCGGTCAGCTCGTCTATCTTGGCCATGCTATCCGCCTGTTGCGATCGAGGGCGACCCGCCGATGCGCAGCGGTGCATAATCGAGATCGATGCCGAAGGCGCGAGGACCAACCACCTTGATGGCCTCGGGTGTCACCAGAAGATCGGGTGCTGTGATCCCGAGAACCTTGACGCGCTGACCGAATTTCAGAGTTTCGGTTGTGATCGGCTCGGCAGTCTCGCTGTCCACGATTGCGATGATATCCGGCGTCAGTGCCACCGGCACGCCGTTGTGATAGGCGACCAGGTTCTCGTTCTGAAAGACGATTTCCAGCGTGTCCTCGGAGTGCCTGAGACGTTCGATTCTTACGGTACCGAAGTTGAACCCGCCGCGTGTCTCCCGCTGCACATCCGACACCTTGCCCTTGAAGAGAACGCACCCTCGACGAGGTCGATCCAGTTTTCCGAGCGCGGCAAAAAGACGATCCTCGGGCGCTTCATCGCTGTTGATCGTGATCGCCCGGCCAATGTCCAACGCCAGCCTCAGCGTATCCGGGATTGCAGTACGTTTGGCCTGAAGTCCGCTCATCGGGTACAGGACTACCTGGGCGCTTCCCCCCATCTGCGCAACAGCCGACCGGGACAGCCGCTCGCCGACGAGGTTGGATCGTGCAGTAACCTCGATCACATCCCCGAACTCATCGGCGACAACGATCGGGGAAATATTGTTCCCACCGATCCCAAAGGTGACCATCTGAATTTCAGGGAAGGCACGCCCCATGCCGTCCGCGTTGACGACGGGCAGACCCAAGCGTGCGCTCAGGGCCAGCGGCACGGTGGAATTGATGCCGCCGATTTCCAGTGGAATGAGATAGTCGGCACGCTTGCCCAATCGTTCTTCGAGCTTGCGCAGCGCGAGGACGAACGCATCCACACTTGGCGCCTTCTCGATCATCACGGTAGGCGCACCCATCACACAGACTGGGACCACCCAAGCGTCATCTGCAATGGAGGCGAGCTCGACGATCTCGATCTGGCCTCCCCTGCTCAGCTCGTGTTCGAGAACCAGCCGGCCGACATACGGATCGCCACCACCGCCGGCTCCGAGAAGCGCAGCACCACGCCCGAAGGCCTCAAGATCCCCCAGCGAGATCGTCGACGGGCGCGGCGCGCGCTTGAAAGAATGATCGTCCACGTTCAGGCATCCATTACTAAATCAGCAACAACTTTGGTTCGTACCCGCACAGCGCCGCCCGATCCGTACCCCAGAGGGATTTCCTCGACGTCTATCACCTTGACGGTGTCGGGCTTTCCGCCGGCCTTGATTGCTTTGTCGCAAGCCTCGGCCCGGGCGATCGACAGCGCCCTTTCACGGCCGACGTCCGAGTACAGGAATATCCGGTCGGCTTCGCCTCCGACCTGGGCAATCGCCGCACCGATCGCGTTCGCTTCGGCGGATCGCTCGGGCACGATGAGGCGCGAAACGCCCCTTAGCCGGCGAGAGACCAGCACGCTGCCGCCTCCGACAAGGATCGCGGTCACGTCCTTTGAATTGGATTTGACTCGGTCGATACCCGCCTCGAGCATCTCGTGAACCTTGGTGGTCACCGCATCGATGAGCGCCTGCGGAATCTTGCCACGTACGCGAGATACATCACCGATCGTCGCGTGGCCGGCGGCAACAGCGATATCGGTTGTCGTCAGGACCCGTCCGCCGAAGACCAGCGCATCCCGTGAAAGCCGGAAACCCACGGAGTCCGGCCCTATCCTGAGCTCGCCATCCGTGTGAACGATGCTGCCCCCGCCGAGACCGAGCGCCAGCACATCGGGCATCCGAAAGTTGGTGCGAACGCCGCCGATGTCGACAGGCACCGAGGATTCACGCGGGAATCCCTTCTGCAGAACCCCGATGTCGGAAGTTGTGCCGCCGATATCGATCACTACGGCGTCCTCTTCGCCGGACAGATAAGCCGCGCCCCGCATGCTGTTCGTCGGACCCGAGGCAAACGTCAGCACGGGATAACGCTCGACATAGTCGGCGCTCATCAAGGTGCCATCGTTCTGACTGATAAAGAACGGGCACTGCATGTCGAGGTCGCTGAGTGATGCCCTGAATGCGCCAACCACCTGACGCGAGAGCTCGGACAACGATGCATTCATGACAGCGGCATTCTCCCGCTCGATCAATCCAACTCGTCCGATGTCGCTCGCGAGTGTCACGCTGGCTGCCGGGTAAACCTCCTCCACAATCGCCTTCGCGCGCTTTTCCATGGCGGGATTGACCGGAGAGAATATCGAGGAAATGGCGATCGATGTGATGCCACGACGCTGGATCTGCCTCAGGGCTGTGCGCAGGCCAGCTTCGTCAAGCGCAGATATGTCGCCGCCATGAATCTCGCTGCCGCCGTGCAACTGGAAAACATTGCTGCCGATGGCCTCGACGAGCGCCCTCGGCCAGCCCGTGAGAGGCGGCAGGCTCGCACTGGCGGGCAGGCCGAGCCGGATGACGGCTACCGGCGCCAGTCGACGGCGCTCGACGAACGCATTGGTAAACTGCGTCGTGCCGATCATCACGGACTGGATGGATGTGCTGGGCAGCTTTACCTGTTTCAGCACACTCTCGATCGATGCGGTGACACCGCTCGCAATGTCCTCGGTAGTGAATGCCTTGGTCGAGCCAAGCACCCTCGCTCCGTCCATAACCGCCGCGTCGGTGTTGGTCCCCCCGACGTCCACGCCGATTCTCATGATCTTTTGGCCCCCGCAGCGCATGAATCGCTACCATGCCTGCATCATCGCGGGCATCGATGCAGTTGCAAACGCCATCGCAGGCTAGGGACGGGCACCAAAACGGCTAGGAGGCCGTCGACGTTCTCATTCACTCACAAGACGACGTTCGCGCGCGATGGTCTTCGCGTCAGCTCGGGTATTGACCCCGAGCTTGCGGTAGATGTTTGCCAGGTGAAATTTCACGGTCGCTTCCGAAATTGCGAGATGCCGCGCGATCATCTTGTTGGACTTGTCCGCAACCAGATCGCCGAGCACCTCGAGCTCTTTTTCGCTGAACATCGTGCTTGCGCCGCTACCGCCTTGTGGCAGGCCGCCCGCCTCCGCGATGATCCGGATGATGAAGGAAAGTGTCGCAGGCAGCAGCGACTTGATACCGATCGAGCGGATCATCGACTTGAGCACGGCGACGAGCGGTGCGCCGTTCTCGAGAAAAGGGCGCAGCATCATCTCGGGAACGGCAAGCGCCAGAGCTCGCTCAATGGACGCTCTTGCATCGTCATGCCGATGCCGTTCGTGGAACAGCCGGCTCAGGAGGATCAATGCCTCCACCGCTGCGCGCTTGTGGCCCAGCGCTTCGGCTTCCTCGACAAAGTCCTCGAGTCTTTCCTGCAGGTTCTCGCGATCGTCAGCCTGCACCAGGCTGTAATGCATTCTCGCGAGGGCTGCGCGTTCACCCTCGAACCACGTTGCGAACGAAGGTGCAGCTGCGAGGAAGATATCATTGCACTCCGCCCATGCCTGCGCGTGGGAGCGCTCGCCGGCAGAGAGCAAAAGCTCGAAACGGCAGTGTACGGCCAGCCACTGCAAGCGCCGGAGACCGCGCTGCTCACCAACCAGGTGCAATTTGTCGAGGCAGGCAAAGGCCTGTTCCCGGGAATCCTCCTCGAAATGTATCTTCGCGAGCGTCGCGGCGCCCAAGGCGTGGAGCTCGACCCAGGTCTCCGCCGACCCGATCTTCTCGAGCGCAGGCGCCAGGAGTTGCCTGGCCCGCGCGAATTCATTCCGCTCATAAGCTATGTGGCCGCGCAGGAAGTCGATCATCGCCGATAACCCGATATCGGCCGAAAAATTCGCCTCGGTCAGCGAGGCTGCCATTTCAGCCTGGCGAGCGGCATCGCCAAACCGGCCAGACATGATGGAGATCATCGCCTGATGGCCGCGCATGAAGACCTCGCCATACAGCGAGCCCATCATGCGGTAGCCGGTCAGCGCCTGCGCCGCTGCTTCGTTGGCAGCCATCAGGTTGCCGCGGCGTGTGTACATCACGCAGAGCAAGTTGTTGATCCAACTCGCGAACCACTGATCGTCATCCGGCATCAGCGCGCGAATGTCCTCGATCTCCTGCAGGGCGTCGGCGCCGATCGAATTCTCCTCGTAAACTGTCCACATCATCTTGTCGACGAACAGCGATTCACGCTTGATCGTGTTGTCGATCGGTAAGCTCGATGCGCTGGTCTGAACTGCCGTGGCCCATTGACGAGCTGCAGCGACATTGCCGTTCTTTGCCGCAATCCAGGCTTGTGCCAGGCGAAGCCGAGGCCGTTTCATGATCGTCTCGGCCGGCAGCAGTTCGATAAGCTTCACCAGCTCGGGAAAGCCGTCGATCAGAGCAATCCGGACGGCTCCTCTGTTTTCGATCAGCGTTGCGATGCCATCGAAGTCGCCGGTCGCCGCCATGTGGAAGGCAGCACCAGCCACATCTCCCTGACACAGGAACCAGTTGGCCGCGCGCTGGTGGCAACATGTCACCATCCGATGGCCGAGCGCGGCGAGGCACTCCTGCAAATAGCGCGATATCACTGGATGGTGACAGAAGCCACCTGCGTCTGCCTTCGCAGCGGGAACGACCGGAAAGGCGCGGGTCAGCGCGTAGTACGAATCCGTGTCGATTTCGCGGTCGCAGATGGCGCTCGCCAGATCCAATGTGACAGTTCTGGCGACGGATGTCTGGATCGCCGCCCTGCGCACCTCGGGCGAAAGCCGTCCCATGATCTCGCTCTCGACGAAGCTCGATATGTCCCCCCATGCACAATCGATGGCCTCGGTCGAGCTGCGCAGATCGAGGCCGGCAGGTGCATTGATGGCCACGAGCTGGACGAGCACCGGCCAGCCCGCGAGCTCGCGCGCCACGGCCTCGACCTTCGTCTCGGGAATATGGCCCTGGAGGATCGCGCGGCTTTCAGGGGCGTCAAAGGCGAGCTCTGCAGAACCGATGACGAGAACTTGTCCCTGCGACCGCAAGCGCCCTATAGGCACCGCGGGCAGACTGCGGCTCGCGATGACAATGTGTATGCCGGAGGGAAGCCGCTCGAGCAGGACACCGAGCAGCGCGTTGAGCCCCTGCGATTCAGCGACATGATAATCATCAAGAATAATGATCGCCTGCGGGCTCAGCTCGAGAAAGGCCGACCACAGGGTGTGGGCCGCGGCTCGGATGTGATCAGAGAGCGCAACGGCAGCGCTTGCAGGAAAGGAAAATTTGACGCATGCCGCCAGGGTCGCGAGGAAGTGCTGAGGATCGGCATCCTGCTCATCCAGGCTGATCCAGAATACCTGATGCCGATGTAGCTCGGGCTGTTTGAGCCATTGCGTCAGGAAATAGGTTTTTCCTCCGCCGGCGGGAGCATGAAGCAGTGTACATTTGCGTGCCGCAAAAGCCGCCATCCGATCGACCAGCCGCGGCCGGTCGATCAGAGGGACGCGCGTTTCAGGCCTTAGAAACTTGGCAACCACCTAGCCACCGCCATCACTCGACACCCATCGACAAGGTCAGCCCAAAGCGATCCGGGATATCGCCGGGCGTCGTTTGACCTTTGCGACCATACTAGAATCTGTAGTCGAGTTCGATCCCATAGGTGCGGGGCTGATTCGGAAGATAGTTCCCCTGCCCGCCGGAGTAGGCGTAGTTGGTATAGGTCCGCTCGTCGGTGACATTCTCCATGAACAAAGTCGCTCCCCAACCGGTGTTGCTGCTTTCGAGTCCCGCGCGCAGGTCGAGAAAGCTCTTGCCGCCGGTGTCAGAGATCTGGTTTTCGGTGTCGAAGTATATCCTGCTGGTGTAGCGCCAACTGACCCGCGCCGTGCCCTCGAGGCTGCTGCTCACGGCGGTCCTGTAAAGGAGCGCAGCATTGAAAGTTCGCTCGGGCGTGTCGGGCAATACATTGCCACGGTTATCGACCGTCAGGGCGACTGCACCCGTCGTAAAATCCGTGTATTGCGTGATCTCGTGCGAATCGATTTTCGCGGACATCAAACCGCCGCTTACCTGCAGCTCGAGTCCTCGCGCCAGCAGTGCATTCAGCTCCACCTCCATGCCTTTGACCCGCGCCTTTTGATAGGTCGTCATCGACTGTAGCGAGGCCCCATAGAAGTAATGGTGGCGATTGTGAATGTCAGAGATGAAGGCAGAAGCGTTGAGCTGCAGCTTCCGATCGAAGAAGGACGACTTGACACCCACTTCGAATTCATCGGAGGTTTCGGGTTTGATGAAGCGCGGCAGCCCGCCCGCGTAAGCGGCTGTCGGGTTGGGGACGCCGCTGCGAAAACCGCGGGCATAGTTTGCATACGCGAGTACGTCGTCGGCCAATTCATAGGAAAGATTGAACTTCGGCTGCCACTGATCGAATGTTTGGCTGGCGCTGGCAAGTGGCATCGCCAGGAACGCAGGATTCTCGCCAGCGTAGCTCGTTTGGTAGTCGATCGTGTCATATCGCAGAACCACGTTGAGCGTCAGGCGCTGGGTGATGTCATAGTCGACGTTGAGGAACGCCCCAAATGCGTCGCTGCTGACGTCGTCCCGGCCGTCCGTCAGAACCGAGTTCAGCGGATTGGTGCGGGCCGCCTGCAACGTCTTGTAGCCGGTCGTGAAGTCGCCGAGCAGAACTACGACCTGGTTGTAGATCTTCCGCTTCTGAAAAAATCCGCCCACGACGTAGCGAAACGGCTCACCCGGATCCGAGGCGAACCGCAGCTCCTGGTTGAAGACTCTCACGTCGTAACGCACGTCCTGCAGCAGGATGTCGGCCGGTTGGAAATCCAGATCCCCGAAATCGCTCTGCGTGCTCTTGTTGTAGCCGGTGACGGAAGTCAGGATGCCGTCGGCCAGATCGACCTCGACCTTGGCGGAAGCAGTCCGCACCTCCCGGCTTTCCTCGGTGGGGGTACTGCTGCTGTTCTCGAATCTGGCGTCGCTGATATCGCTGCCCAGGCGGCCGAGGCGGCCGCCGAACAGCGAGTCGATCTGGGGCACTGGATCCGGAATCAGAGGAAAGGATTCATAGTAGGACGCTCCGGCTTCCGTATGAGTATAAGCTCCCTTCAGATCGACACGGACGGAATTGAAATCGCCGTGCAATGAACCGCGGATCGCGCTTTCCTTCAGGAAATCGACAGGATCGCCCGTAAAAGTGTTCTGGATGTAGCCGTCGCGGCGCTGGTGAACGCCGGAGAGGCGAAAGTAGACCTTGTCGTTGACGATCGGACCAGCGAATCCGGCCACCCCACGAACCGCGTCTGCGTTGCCATACCTTATCTTGGCAAAGCCTTGCTGCTCGTTGCTTGGTTGCTTGGTGATGATATTGATCGCACCGGCGATAGCTCCAGCGCCGTATAGTGGCTGGGGCCCCTTCACGACCTCAATGCGCTCGATATCGAACAAGTCCTGGTTGATGAAATCCTGCGCCGGGGCCTGGACTCCGTCGAAGTTGATCACGATCGGCGAGTCACCCTGTTGGGGGGTCGAGTGTCCGCGCGCCGACAAGTTGACGACACCGAGACGATAGGACGGCTGCAGAACAATATTCGGCGTGAGCTCGACCACATCTTCGATGCGGGTCAGTCCGGCACTTTCGATTTCTTGGGAACCGAACGCCCTGATGGATTCAGGGATTCGCTGCACGGATTCGCCTCGACCGCCCTTACGAGCGGTGACGATGATCTCAGCAACGGTGTCGCCCGGCGTCGCCTGGGCCGTCTCGGCCGTTTCTGCACGATCAGTCCCATCGTCGGCGGGTTGTGCCAATCCCACTGAGCTCAGCAGAGCGGACAGGGCGGCGATCGACGGCGTCGCGCGCTTGCAGAATCGGTTCGTCGTCATTGTTATCCCCAAATTGCCTGATCCCTTCGGCGAGTAAACCTGAGCAGGCTGACGGGGTTCAAGCGCACCGACGGCGAGGTGGGCAAGCAAATATGGCTAGGTCACCGAGCGACGCCTGGGCCTCCACAATGGGCACGAAAGCTGGCCGAATACTTTATATCTCGATCCATGATCAGGAATCGGCGTGCGCCGAAGGACCGGCTCTTCGGCAACGGCGAGCGGACCATCCAGCTACAACGAGCAAAAAAACTTCGTCGAGCAATCCTTTGAAACAGTCCAGACGCTCACGTTAGTGATACAGGGCGCGCTGATCTGCCCGACCGGCGCCCCGACAACTCGCAAGCGAGGTTCCGATCTTCACGGGGACGGAGTCGCGAGTATACAGATGAGTGCTCGGCGATCGTCGGCATTGCTCAAGCCAGCAAAGGCCATGGTCGTGCCCGGCACGACCGATGCGGGCTGCTGGAGGAATCGGTCAAGCTCGTCCGCTGACCAACTACGCGCGAATTTTTTCATGGCGGACGAATACTTGAAGTTTGCGGCAGTGCCCGCTTTGCGGCCGATCACGCCAGCCAGATTGGGACCGGCCGGTGAAGGCACATCCTGAGCCCGGCTGTGACAGATCGCGCACTTCGCAAAAACGCGCTCACCTCGGCTGATGTCGCACGGCGTCTTGGCTGGCTCGGCTGCCACGACAGATACTGCCCACACAATTACGCCCAGTAGTGAAACACCGAGCGCAGCGACGAGTCGATGAGTAGTCATCAGCGATGCATGAAGGTCTTACTGACGATTTGCCAGCGACCTTCCACCCGAATGAGGTGAAAAAAAGTCGTGAACTGCATGCCGAGATAAGGTCCTTCCTCGAGCGTTGCGCTGGCGACTGGCCCTGCCACGTCCAGTCGCACGATCTCGGATTTGTACGGCTCGCCGGATTTCACTGGAGCCGGCGCGTTGGTGACCGCCTCATAGAACGGCTCCGGACCGGCGATCAGCAGAGTCCCTTGCAGGTAGCCACTCATGCGCGCTTGCGGGTGAAAGGCCTGCTTCACCTTCTCGACGTTCCCTTCGCGAGCACCGTCAATGTAGAGCTGGATCACTGCTCGGATATCGTCTTCTTCGGATCGCGCCATGGCGAGTTGTCCTCTCAGCTGTTCAGTGCGGAATGGATCTGTCGTGCTGCGCTCATGCCCGACTCTATTGCGCCGTCAATGAAGCCGCGCCAGCCATTGGCGATATCGGAGCCAGCAAAGTACAGCCCACCCTCGGGTCGCTGCAGCTCGCGCAGATACTTTGAGAAAAACATCGGACGGTACATGCACCAGGTCCCTTGCGAGTACGGATCGACGTTCCAGTCGTAGCCGGTAGACTCGAGAACTTCAGCGCCTGGAACGAACGCCGCGACGGCCTTCTGCACAGCTTCGGTGTCATTGACGTCGAGCAACTTCGGATCCGGGCCGAAGCCCACTGCGATCTGGCTGTCTTCGTCGACGTACTCGGACCAAAGAAAAGTCAGCGGGGTTTTGTCCGGCCCTTGCGCGGAGAACACAGGTTGAGTGCCCTTCAGGCGCGCGTACAGCTTCGTGCCGCTGCCTGTGATGCGCTCGCGACTGGCGGCCATTTTCTCGGCCGAAATTCCCGGCTCGAAGCGCAGACTGGCGAGCACATTCAAAGGCACAGCCAACAATACAGCGCGCGTGCCTACCGAGCCGCCCTCCTCGATCTCGACTCTGTAAGTGTCATTCTCGCGAACAATCGCGGTAACCGGACTCGAGAGGCGTACTTCGGCGCGTGAGTCATTGGACATGGCGTCGAGCAAGCTTCCTGTTCCACCTTCGAGCCGATAGCGCGCACAGTTCTCGAACAATCGCAGCGGATCGTAGGCGCCGAGCGCGCACCATTTGAGCTGGTCGAGGTAGCCAATCTCGGCGAGGTGCGAATGGCCGTTGATAGCCGCGAAGCCGCTGACGATGTCGCGTTCGGGCTGTGACAGCTTCAGTGCTTCCAGCGCTTGCGCGGACGACAGGTGATCGAAACGCTCGTAAGCCTTGGAGAAGAACGGATCGAAAGGCCGCGGGAAAGCTTCCTGCGCCGGCGCCAGGAATTTGCGCGCACCGGAAGCGAACAGCTCGGCGTACTTTTCCGGCGTTACCTGATGTCGTTTGCCGCCCGCGAGGTAGATCCCTTGCTGAGGCTGTGCAAATGCAGCGCTCTCGGCCAACCCGATTCCGTAGCGCATCCGCTCTGCCCAGACAAAAGGTTGCTCGACGCCGATCCACGTGCCGCCCAGGTCGACCCGGTGGCCGGCGAACTCAGAGGTAAATGTGCGTCCGCCCAACCGGGGGCGTGCTTCAAGCAGGAGAGTACGTCGCCCTCGAAACGAGAGATCTCGCGCAGCTGTGACTCCGGCGAAGCCGCCGCCGACTACCACGACGTCGTAGAAGTCGTTGCGGCTCGTCTGCGCAGGTGGTGACGTACTGCGCCCACAAGCGGCCAGCCCGCCCACAGCAGTGGCGGCAGCTAGACCCTTCAAAGTGTCGCGTCTGGAAATTTTCATGTCACTGCGCTTCAAGTCGGTGCTCTGTGTCGTGCGACTTTCCGACTCATCTCCCAGCTTTGTCAAGGCAACAGCGTCCTTGTACAAGTGCGTGTCGAGCCAACTTCGCCCTGGTACAAGTGCGCTGCGCTTTGCTCCAAGACGCTGACGCCCGGATGCTGGCAAATGGCTGGTTTGTGCACCGGGTGCCGATGGGCGACGGCATGTCGAAAGCAATGTGCTCGGCCCGGACATCGCCCCACGCGTGCCGTTCGGCGGCATCAAGTACTCGGGGCTCGCAGTGGAGTTTGGTGAAGAATGCCTGAAGGCTACACGACTCGATCGCCTCGATCTGCCGGCGGTTGATCCAGCCGGCAGGCAGCGTCAGGAGGAATTGCAGCAGGCGTCCGGACTATTGGACAGTACGGGCTCGCATCAGAACACCCAGCCGACGCGAATTCCATACTGGCGCGGCGCTCCCGGATACCAGATATTCCCGATGTCCTGAATGCCCGCCACGTATCGCTCATCCGTGGCGTTCGTGACCCACGCATCCGCATACCATGTCCCCATGTCGAATCGTAGACCGCCATTCAGCAGCGTGCGTGACGGCAGCAACGTCGCCGGATGCTCGATCAGGGCTCCGTTGGACTCGTCCACATACGACAGATCGAGACGAGGCGTGATTGTTAGCTCGCTGCTCACGTCGAACGCATAGGACGCACCGACATTCACCGTGACTTCGGGAGAAAACGGCGAGCGGCCGCCGGAGATGCTGATGAATCCGCCATTGAACGGATCGACGACCCGGGGAAACGTGCCCAATTCGCTATGCAGGTAGGCCGCGGCGAAATCCAAGCCGAAGCCGCCGAGCTTCGCCTGCAGCGAAGCTTCCACGCCGTAGATCTTGCTGTCGCCCTCAGCGTTCTTGAGGATGTTCTGGCTCGGCAGATCCTCGGACGCGAACTGAGCCTGGTAGTTGGAGAGCGTCTGGTAGTAGGCGCCGAGTTGGGTACGCACGTTGCCGTCGGCCCAGGTGCCCTTCCAGCCGACTTCATAGTTGAAGATCTCCTCCGGATCGAAGGGCGCGCCGCCGATGATGTTGAAACCGCCGTTGATGTGCCCGCGCGAGACGATCGCATACACGTTGTTGCCGTCGCTGAGCTCATACGTCAGCGACACCTTGCCATCGACATCGTCGTCGTCGCGCCGCTGATCGCCGACGAACAGCGGGATGGTCGGTGGGCTCAGCGAATCGCCCAGCACGACGTTGGTATGGTTGGAGAGCTGGTAGTTGCTGTAACGCACGCCCATCTGCAACTTCAACCGCTGCGTCAGCGCGAACTTCACATCCACGAACGCGGACAGGTCGTCTTCCTTCTTCAGGTAGGGCTCGCCGAGCCCGATGATGGGATAGCCCGGAGCGAAGGAAATATTGAAGCCGCGCCGCGTCCAGTCGAAGATGTCGCTCTCGGTTCGCTGCGCGAACACGCCGAGCACGTAGGAGAACGGCCCCACGTCCTCCGGCGAAATGAGATTCAGCTCCTGTGAATACAGCTTGAAAATGCCCTGGCTGTCGAAGCGGTTGTAGTCGGGCTGACTGCCGTTGCGATCGAAATTGTTGTTGGTGTGCACTCGCTGATAGCCGGTCACCGAGCTCAGGACCATGTCATTGGCAAACGTGTAACGGACGTTGGCGACAGTGCGGATCGACCGGTCGCGGTACTGAAAATCGGCATTGTTGACCGGATGATAGAGCGGATAGCCGTAGGAACTGGTGATATTGCCGCCGAAATCCAGATCGCTCGCATCGACGCGCAGCTGGACGTTGAGCTCGCCGGTCGGCTGCCACAAGGCGCCGAGGCGCACACTGGTGAGATCGGGCGTGCCCGGGTCGCCGGTATACGGACCGGTGATCGAATCGACCAAAGGTTCGCCGCGCTGCTCGTGGTGAGCGGCGATGCGAACGGCGAAGGTGTCGCTCAGCGGGACGTTGAGGACAGCGGTGCCACCGTACTGTTCGTAGTTGCCACCCTCCAGTTCGAGCTTGCCCCCGAACTTCGACAGGTCCGGCGCGGCCGTTCTGATGAAGATCGCGCCGCCGCCGGCGCTCTTGCCGACGAACGTGCCTTGCGGTCCGCGCAGAACCTCGACCGCCGCGATGTCGTAGTACGGCTCGTTCTGGAAATAGCCGGGGAACGTCGGAAAGCCGTCGCGATATAGAACCACGCCCGATGGCAGTTCGATATCGACCGCACTACGACCGATGCCGCGGATGTTCAGCACATTGGCCGAGCCGTAGTCGGCCGCGGTGAAGCCAGGCGCCGCATACTGCAAATCGATGATGTTGCTGACGCCCTTGTTGGCGAGCATGTCGCCGGTAAGCACCGAGACTGCAATGGGCACATCCTGCAGATTCTCTGTGCGTCGCTGCGCGGTGACGACGACCTCTTCCAATCCCGCGGGTTCGTCCGCCGCCCAGGAGGTGGCCGACATCGCCAGTGCACTCACCGCCACCATGGCGGAACTTCTCGAACCGATAGTCGAACGCATGTTTCCCCCAGGACGGCATCATCATTATCTCGAACCCTAGCTAATATGTTAGTTTAGAGCTCGATGACATGCAAGGCCAGCGTGGCTGGCAATGCAGCATCTGCCAGGTCGCTGAGTTTTGGCCAAAATTCGGAGAAAAAACCTGGATACAACGCGCCAGGCGTAGGTGCCTTCCCCCAACAGGGCCTCGTCCCGCCTGGCCGGCCACAGCTTCTAATATTTTAGTTGCATGACAAACCTGTCTTCCCCCTGCGCAAGTATCGCAACGGCGCAGGACGAACCGATCGATGCACCGCTGACCATCCGGCGCAAGGCCGCTTATGCCCTGGGCGATGTGGCCGATGGCATCCAGGGAGTCGTGGTCAACACCTTCCTCCTGTTCTATCTGACGACCACCTGCGCCATGGCCGGCTCGCTTGCCGGGCTGGCGCTGGCGATCACCCTGGTGCTCGAAGCCGGCACGACGCCGCTGTTCGGCTATCTTTCCGACCGCAGCCGAAGCCGCTGAGGACGACGCCATCCCTTCATGTTCGCGGACTCGGTACCACTGGCCCTTGCCATAGGATTGATTTTCTCGGTACCGGACTTCGAAACCACCGCGGCGAAATTCACGTATGCGCTGATCGTTCTCATCCTTCTGCGCACGTCGTTCTCGGCATTTGCTCTGCCCTACGCCGCGCTTGGAGCGGAGCTGGCGCGAGGTTACGACGAACGAGCCGTCGTCATGAGCTATCGAAACGCCTTCAATATTCTCGGCACGCTCGCCGCTTTCGTGCTCGGCTTCGGCGTGCCACACCAGTCTCGGCTCCGCCGGCTTCGATCCGGTGGTCGCGAACTTTCAACAGGACCAGCCAGCCGGCGATCAACAACAGGACCGTGGATGCGAATCCCATACGCTGATTGCCGCTGAAACGGGTGAAAAAGCCAACCACCGCATGACCGAGAAATGCCGTTGCCGTGCCTGACAAGGCGTACAGACCGAAGAACTGATTCATCATCGCGGGTGGCGAGATGCGCGCCATCAACGTGCGACTCAGGGAAAACGCCGCGGTGATGCTGACTGCCAGCAGCGAGACTACCGCAATGTATGCAAGCTCCTGCAAGGAGCCGAACGATGCAAGCGGCCCGCGTACTTGCACGGAACTCGCCGCGACGGGAATGAACAGAACGGTCTCTCGCGTGATGGAAACCGCAGCAGCCATGCACGCACAGGTGGCCAGGATCGCGATCTGGATGGCCCGCTTGGTGCCGATTTGCGCATCGAGCCAACCTCCGATGAAACCTCCGACGATGGAGAACGGTGTCAGCAGAATCGCGAACAACAGCAGTTGCGTCAGTTGCCAGTCGAAGACGCCCACGGCATAAATGCCAGTGTAAGCGAGAATCGCCGTCTTGCCGTCGGTATAGAGCATGCGCGCGATCAGAAACCAACCGACATTGGACTCGCGACGCACTTGCTTCAGCGTGATCAGCAACTGCTGCAAGCCCGTACGCACCGCCCTGCCGATCGGCACGCCGGTGTTAGCGCGGTCAGGCGTCCACAACAGCAATGGCGTCATGAAGATCAGCAACCAGAGCGCTGCCACCGGTCCGGCGATGCGCTCGTGTTCGTGCAGGCCGACATTCAGTCCGAACAACGGTTTCGCCGGCAACCAGCCACCGAGCGTAATGCCGCTCGCCGGCAATGCGACGGCAAACAGCATGATGCCCAGCGCAATCAACGTGCCGAGATTGCCGGTCGCGATACCCAGGCCCGACAGCTTGCCGATGCGCTCGGTACTCACGATCGAGGGCAGGATCGCGTTATGGAACACCTCGGTGAACTGAAACAATGCCACGAGCGCGGCGATGATCGACACGATGGCCCACAGCGGCAAGCCACCGTTCGCACCAGGCATCGCGAACCACAACGAGAAGCAGGCCAGCGCGATACCTGTCGCAATCGATCCGAGCCATGGCTTGCGCGCACCGGTACGATCGGCGATTGCGCCAAGCAATGGCGCCAGCAACGCGACGCAAGCACCGCCGATGGTATTTGAGAGGCTCCACAACTGTTGCCCAGCCACCGGGTCGCCCACCACGGTAGCAGCGAAGTACGGCGGGAAAACGAATATATAGACCAGGCTGAGATAGGGAGAACGGCCGAACTCGAACAGTGCCCAGGAGAGCTGGCCGCGCCGGTCCGAGACTTTCTCCCCGGTGACCGAGCGATCCGGGAGGGCGCAAGTGCTGCTCATCGAATCGCGAGCCCCGAATCGGCCTGGCGGCGAGCACCCCGCTGCGGACTGCACGGATTCCCGAATCGCGACTTCACCCGCATTGAATCCGCCCCAGGCATGCTCGACTCACTATATGTATGTGCGATTAGCCAGCGACACGGCGAGCAGGGGCTAGCACCAATGGTGCTTAGTTAACCGTCTTTGTCACAGCGGTTCGCGGATAGCGGATAGCGGTTAGCCAGAAATGAGCTAAATCCTGGCCTCCGTTCTGCCCTGACCGCTAACCGCCAACCACTGCAGGGCGCTAACGCCATTGGGGCTAGCACCAGAATCTAGAATATTAGTTGAGCATAGCAGCCGCTAGCGCACTCCTCAACCGATCCGGCGCCGCCGGCTCGGAGGCGGCCGGCTCGCTGACGCTTGGTGTCGCGGCGTGATGAATACAGCTTAAAATATGGCTCTGCGGATATGTAACCCAGTGCGGAAGCGCCGCAACCGAAGCCGCGCGCTGCTCGCCGAGCAGTGCCTGGCGGAAAAGCATCGAGCTTGCAGAACGCTACTGATATGTTAGATTGACCACAACAATGAACCTCCAGGACTCCGTGCCTATGCCCCGCGTGGCGACGCTACAATTGGTGCCATTCCGGCGCCACCACGCGCCACTTGGACGAATCGGCCTCATGGCAAAACGTAAGCAGGCAGCACCGAGCAGCGAAACCGAAGACCACTCCAAGGCCGAGCGTGTCTACCACGACCTGCGCCGACGCATCCGCGATCTGAGACTGCCTCCCGGCACGCGCCTGGACAAGAACGAGATGTCACTGCAGTACGGCGTGTCGCGTGCGCCGCTTGGCGAAGCGATCCTGAGACTCGCCACAGAGGGACTGGTCGATGTCGTCCCTCAGAGTGGCAGCTACGTTGCGGCCATTCGCCCTCAGGATATCCGGGACAGCTTGCTCATTCGCACGGGACTGGAAGTGGAAGCAGTGCGGCGTATTGCTCAGACCGCCTCCGACGAGTTGCTGAAGCAGCTCGACGCAAACGTGGACGCACAAGCCGCCGCGATCCGGGCCAAGGACATGGATCGCCTGGACGATCTCGACGCGGCGTTTCACACGATGCTCATGGAAGCTGTCGGGTCGCCGCGCGCCCTGCAATTGCTCGATGGCACGCGCGCCGTGTTGGACCGGCCGCGGTACCATGCCCTGCCCGTCTACGGACGCCCGAACGATACGCTCGCCGAACATCGCCGCATCGTCGATGCTATCCGTACTCGCGACCCGGAGCTCGCCGGCGCGGCCATGCGCATCCATCTGACCATGGTGGCCAAGGCCATCGAAGGCGACCTGGCCAAATTCTCGGACGACGCGAGCCCGAAGAAGCGCAAGTGAAGATCGTCGGCTGCCGAATCTCTGAACTCCCGGAGCACTCACGGTTCGCGCTGGAGTTGCTCTCCGACGAACAATTGACGGGAGTAAGCATCGTGCCCGCCGTGCTCGCGCCGGCCGTGCAGCAACTCACGAACGAAGCGCTCGTGGACACGGATGCCAGAGCGACGCTAGCCGCGTGGGAACGGCTGAGCCGAATCAATCAAGCACGCAGTGGCGCGCTCGGCGAAGCCATCGCCGCACTCGATATCGCGCTGTGGGATCTGAAAGCAAAACGAGATGATCAACCACTGTGGCGCGCACTCGGCGGCTTGCAGCCGCGCGCGAACGTTCACGTTCGTGCGCCTGATGACGACGGCAGCACCTCGCTCCAGGAGTGGTGCGTACAGCTCGCCTCCAGTGGTATCCGAGGAGTGTTGTTATCGAGCAGCGGCTCTCCGGCACGGGACGCAAGCCGGCTCGCGACGATTCGCGATTCGCTGGGCCGGCAGCCGTCGGACCTGGATCTGATGCTGGATGTGCGCGGCCCGTGGTCACCCAAGGAAACGATCCGCGCAGTGCGCAGGATCGAATGGACGATCGATCTCGCCTGGGTGGAAGGAGCCACGCACGACACGGATTTTCTCGGTCTCGAGCGCATCTCCACGAGCATCCGAGCAGGCGTTTGTGCAGGCGGACAACTGCGCAGCGCCGCCGACTTTCTACCTCACCTGCATCATCGCAGTCTCGACTACGTGCAGATCGACACCAGTCGCGTAGGTATCAGCGAAGCATTGAGGATTGCCGATGCCGCTTATGCTTTTGAGCTGCCCGTGATACTTGCAGCATCCCCGGGCAATCTGAATGTGCATCTCGCGGCGGCGCTGCCATATTGTGCGAGCGTGGAAGTGGGCTCGGAACTGCTGCAAGACACCCGCTTCGAACCTGCCGCGAACAGCGATGTTCGCATCGAGTGTGGCCGGGCCGTCACCGGCACACGACCGGGCCACGGCATCGTCATCGATCCGGCCACCGCGCCCTCCACCTCGGCGACCCCGGCATGAAGATCACTGGCTATCGGATCGAGCAGTATCTGATGCGCATGGATCGCGCCGTCGGCGATGCCAACCTGCCCGAAGGCGTCGAGCTGATGCCCGGCTCCATTCTGTATCTGGAGACGGACCAGAACATCACCGGCATTTCGCTCGGCTTCGGTGGCGGCAGTGTCGGCATGTTGTTTCCCGCCATCGAGGGCGAGGATCCGCGCGACGTCGTTGGCCTTTGGATTCGCATGAACGATTGGCTGCACAAGACCGGCAATCGCGGCGAAGGCAACGCGGCGCTCAGCGCCATCGACATCGCACTGTGGGATCTGAAAGCCAAGCTCGCCGATGAGCCACTGTGGCGCACGCTGGGCGCGGCGCAAGGCAGAGTCAAGGCATATGCGAGCGGGCTCGACTATTGTCTGTCCGATGACGAGTTGTTCGCCTTCTATCGACGCATGGCCGAGCTCGGCATCGACAGCGGCAAGCTCAAGGTCGGCCTCGACATCGATGCGGATATGCGTCGGCTCGGCATCGTGCGCGATGCACTGAGCATCGCCTCGGCCGAGCCGCAACTGATGATCGACGCCAACGAATACTGGTCTCCCAAACAGGCCGTGCGATACATCCGGCGCCTGGAGGAAAAATTCGATCTGCTGTGGGTGGAGGAGCCCGCGCGCCGTTGGGACTATGACGGTTTGCGTACCGTGTCGGCGCAAGTGAGTGCGGCGGTCGCGACGGGGGAGAACGTAAACAATCTTTCCGACGTATATCCGCTGGTGGCGAACCGGGCGGCGGACATTCTCAACATCTCGTTATTGCACTCCGGCGTCACCGGCTGCCGGCAGATAGCCAACTTCGCGTCGCTCTATCACCTGCCGGTGTCGATGATGAACTGTCAGGCAAACTTCATGGCATCGGTCGCCGCGGCGCTACCGAACCATACGATGATGGAAGTGGTCGACCCGGGGCGTGAGCATTGTCTGCAGGTCAGCAGCTACATCGAAGACGGCCACATCGTTCTCGGCGAAGCCCCCGGCTTCGGAATCAGCATCGATGAACAGAAATTGCGAGAGTTGCAGCAGCAGCCACCGACCGGTCGCGGCCGCTTTCCTTTCCCGCGTCGGGAGGGAGCGGGTCTTTATCTCGTGCCGCCAGCGGCGGGTGAGGTTCCCTGGCATCGCGGCTCTTGAAAGGCACGCATTACCCGTTGCAGCAGGACGAGCCAACGAGGCGGCTTGGCCGCATGACGCTTGGTCGTCGGCCGCTGCGCTTCGACTAACGCCGCTGCACTCAACCGTGCAGCGGCAGCCCCATCGCCGCCACCTCCAGAATCTGTACCGTTCCGGTTTGCGCTTCGGTCACGTAGATACGCTGTTCGCCCCGCCCGAAGGCCAGGTTGGCCGGCAGCGCGCCATCGATCTTCAGACGTTCGACGACTCGGCCCTGACGATCCAGGACTGTCACATCGCCCTGCCCGAAGACGCACGCATACAAGTTGCCGAGCGCATCGAACTTCATGCCATCGGGACCTTTGAGCTCGGCCGGATCGAAGTGCTCTATGACATTGCCGAACAATTCCCGTCGCGATTCGAATCGCTCGCCGCGCGGCGCGTAACGATAGATGTTGCCACTGAGCGTCTCGGCCACGTACAACGCACCGTCCGGCCCGAATGCCAATCCATTGGCGAACTGCAAGCCTCGATCCAACAACTCGACGGCGCGACTGTGACACTCGATGCGATAGACGCGTCCGTCGTAACGCAACTGGCGATAGTTGGGCGCGAGCTCTCCTCCCGGCACCACCTCGTCGATGGCGATGCCGGAATCGGTGAGATACAGATCGCCATTGGGCGCGAACGCGAGATCGTTGAGAAACAGGAACGGCTCGGCGCCGCATCGCTCAGCGACCACCTCGCTTCCACCGGCCATGTCCAATCGCAGCAGGGCGCGCTGGGCGGTTTCCGCCACCCAGAGGCTGCCTTCGCGATCCATCGCCAGGCCATTGGGCCGGCCAGTCTTGGCTATCACAGACCGACTGCCATCGGCCGCGATGCGCACGATCCAACCGCGCTCGGGGCTCATCTCGACGAACAGAAAGCTGCCATCCTCGAGCGCCACGGGCGCTTCGGGGAAGCCGAGCTCACGCGCGAAAAACTTCGTTGACGCTCGACTCATGACACGCTGAACCTCTCGAATGCCGCCGCCGTGAAATCGGTGGACGCGCCCGGCGCCATCGGCGCGATGCACCGTCCTCGCTCCAACTGGATCTGTTGCTGGAACGGCCCCACCCGCCACAAGGGAATGACTTCCAGCAGCCAGCTGTTCGGTATCGCGCGCACCAGATGCTGATGTACCTGCATCAAATCGCCGGCATGCGGACACACACGCAAACCCTGCGCATGCGCCAGTGATGCCACTTCGAGCCACGGCGTGATGCCTCCGACACGGCATACATCTACTTGCACGACGTCTACCGCGCCGCTCGTTATGAAATCGCGGAACGCATGCACTGTGTAGACGTGCTCGCCCAAGGCGATGGGCAGCGAGGTGCGTTGTTTCAATGCACGGTGCGCCGGCACGTCATCCGGGTGTAACGGCTCTTCCAGCCACCCCAGATCGAATTCTTCGAGCCGACGCGCGCCCTCCGCCGCCTGCATCGGGTCCCAACGCTGATTCGCATCTACCATCAGCATGGCACGATCTCCGACCGCTTTGCGAACGGCACCGACACGAGCGACATCCTCGGCGACGCTATCGCGCCCCACTTTCATCTTCAGCGCGGTGTACCCCTCCGCCAGCAGTTCTTCGGCCTCGGCGCAGAGTTGATCGACAGAGAAGTTCAACCAGCCGGCATTGGTGTTGTAGATGGGAATGTCACTGGAGCGGGCGCCGCCGAGCAGTTGCCACAGCGGCTTGTTGGCGGCTTTGGCGAGGATGTCCCACAGCGCGATATCCACCGCTGACTGCGCCATCGTGGTGGCCCCGGCGCGACCGATCCAATGTGACTTGCCGAAATAGAGCTGTTGCCAGATTTCGCGCACCTGGTTCGGATCCTTGCCGATCAGATCGTCGATGAACAACGTGTCGAGCACACTCCGGATCACCCGACCGCCATGCCCGACGGTCACCGTATACCCGGTACCGGAAACGCCTGCATCGGTATCGATGACGAGGCCGACGAGCTCCACCGTGGTCACCGACTGCATGCTGTCCGCGATCTCGCGCCCGACAGGCACGACCAACAGGAAGCTGCGCGCAGCGGTAATTTTCATTGCTCACCCTTGCGACGAACCGCCGGCGGCACATGAGGATAGCCGCGACCGTGGTAGTCGACTCCGCCCAGCTCATGGCTGCGCGGCGCCTCCGAAACAGGCGGCGGCGGACACGCATAGTACGCGCGGATCTCTTTGATCTTGCCGGCCGGCGAGAACACGTACCACTCGTCGCCTCGCAGGTAGGTGCCGAGCTTGGGTTTGAAGTGCGTCCACTCTATCACCGCTTCCAGCCGGGCGGCATCGACCAGCACGCGATCGATGGTCCAGATCGAGCCGAGCGCCTGCACCGCTCGCACCCAGCCTTCGGCGATCGATCGCGCCCCGAGGAATGGGCCTTGTGGCGCACCGGCTGGGAAATAATGAGCCGCGTCGGCTTCCATGCAGGCGGTCATCTTGTCGATGTCAGCCTCGTTGCAGCCATCGAAGTAGGTACGGATGGTTGCTTCCAGCTGAGCTGCTGTTGGCATGAATGTCTCTCCGCTCTCAACTCTCGCCCACGCGCGCCGGCTCGTTGGCCAGCGCGAGCGTCACTTCACCGAGGCCGGCAATTCGAGCGGTCACCTTGCGATGGCCGCGCAAGCGATATGCCTTGGTACAGGAGCCGGGCAGCACGACGTGCCCCGCCTGCAGCGAGCCGCCATAAGGCGCGATCGCATTGGCTAGCCACGCGATGCCGTTCGCGGGATGCCCCAGAATTTCGCGGGTGTTGCTCGTCTCCACGAGCTTGCCGTCGACTTCGAGCTCGGTGATCAAATCATCGAGCAACAGCCCCTGCGCCTTCACCTGCGCGCTTCCCAGAACCACACGCGCCGACGAGCCGTTGTCCGCGACAGTATCCTGCAGCTTGATGCGCCAATTCTCGATCCGGGAGTCGATCACTTCGAGCGAGACACACAGATAATCCGTGGCATCCAGCACGTCTGCCAACGTGACGTTCGGCCCTCGCAAGGGCTTGGCGAGCACGAAGGCCGGCTCCACTTCGATCTGCGGATCGATGAGCTCGCTCAGATCGAGCGGGCGCGCGGCGTCGTGAACCATGGTGTCCAGCAAATGACCGTAGTCCGGCTCGTTGACGCCGAACAACTGCTGCATGGCCTTGGCCGTGAGACCGATCTTGTGGCCGACGATGCGCTCGCCGCCCTGCAGCCGGTGCTCGATGTTGAGCTGCTGGACGGCGTAGGCTTCGGCCAGCGTCAGTTGCGGATAGCGTTCCGTGAGCGGCCGGCCCGGTTTTCTGATGCGCTCCGACTGCGCCAGCTGCGCGGCGCACTGCCGGGCGATCTCCGGTACCTCCGTAGAAATCATCGGCTCTCCTGGATGTTGTTGTTCGAAGATATCGATCGATCCGACCTGAGCGAGTCTCGGGCCTGCGACGCGACAGCACGCGCGGCGTCAGCAAACATTCGTCCGTCGAAGCTTACGCACTGGAGCGCGAAACGCCGCCGCGCCCATTGCCCGCAGGCTGCTGGATCGTCGATATACAAACCGAGATGAACGCCAGCCGCGACGCAATCGGCAATTCGCCCGGCCGCGGCGAAGACCTCCGGACTGCCCGGCGGCACTTGCAATGACAGCGCGAGATCGTAGGGTCCGATGAACACCGCGTCGATTCCGGCGACCGCGGCGATGCTCTCGACCTGGCGCAGCCCTTCCTGCCCTTCGATCTGCACCACGACCATTACCGATTCGGCCAACTGGTGCAAAGGCGCGCTCAACGAGTCGAACCTCGATATAGGCGAGAAGCCGCGACTGCCCTTGGGTGAAAAGCGCGCTTGCGCAACGATATCGCGCGCACCCTCGGCGGAGTGCACATGAGGCGCCATGATTCCATTCGCACCGCAGTCGAGGATTTTTCCTATGACGCCCTGCGCCGTAGTCCACGGCCGCACCAGCGTCGCCAGACCGACTGCGTTGCTTGCCGCGATGGCGGCCTCCAACGTGCTGAAATCGAGCGCCGAATGTTCCATGTCGAGCACGACGAAATCGAAGCCCGCGAGCGCGACGGCGTTCAATGCATTGCGGGTCGGGAGCTCGATCATGAATGTGCCCAGCGCGAAGCCGTTCGAAAGCCTTCGCCGCAGCTCGCTTCCACGCAAGAGCGATTCCGCCGCGCGCGTAGCCGCAGAGCCGGCCGCATAGCGCGGGTTGCGCCAAGCGTCGCGCGGTATGTCGGAATCGCTCATGAGCCACCTTGAGTCACTACCCGCAATGACACTAACATATTAGCTGCATCATCACAACGAGAGCCACACCCGCACCGACGTCCTCTTTCAGCCACCACAATCGCAATAAACCTGGACTACCCGCCAATGTCCTGACTGAGGACTCATGCGGCCAACCTCTGTCATCGGTTGCTCTGATATGTTAGATTCGCTTCAAATCAGCAGCGAGCCGACCATGTCCGCACCTCGTCAGTTCACCACGCGCGCCGGACGGCGCTTGTCGTTCAGCCCCATCGGTTTCGGCTCGGCGCCGCTCGGCAACTATCTACGTGCCATGTCCGAAGAGGAATGTGACGCGACCCTGCAGAGCGCATGGAACAGCGGCATCCGCTACTACGACACCGCCCCGTTCTATGGCCTGGGCCTGTCCGAGATGCGTGTCGGCCGCCTGCTGAGCCGGCAAACGCGAGCCTCGTTCACGCTCTCCAGCAAAGTCGGACGGCTGCTGGAGCCCTGCGCGCCGGAAGAAGTGAACGGATATTTCTTTGTGAACACGCCGCAGGTTCGCTTCGTCTACGACTACTCCTATGACGGTGTGATGCGCTCCCACGAAGCCAGCCTGAAACGGCTGGGCGTAGATCGGATCGACATCCTGTTCGTGCATGACGTGGACGCATTGGTCCATGGCAGCCGGGAGAGCGCCGAAGCTCGCCTGCGCGAACTGATCGATCTGGGCGGCTGGCGAGCACTGAGCGAATTGCGTTCCTCCGGGGCGGTCGATGCAATCGGCGCGGGCGTGAACGAATGGGAGCCCTGCGCGCGCATGCTGGAGCTGCTCGATCCGGACTTGTTCCTGCTCGCCGGACGTTATACGTTGCTCGAACAACAGCCGCTGCAAACCTTGTTTCCGGAATGCCAGCGCCGCCAGGTGGGCGTCGTCATCGGCGGGCCATTCAACTCCGGCATCCTGGCCGGCAAGGATACCTACAACTATGCGGCCGCTCCAGCCGAAGTCGTCGCGAAAGTTCGCCGCATGCAAGACCTTTGCGCCGAGTACGGAGTGTCATTGCACAACGCGGCCTTGCAGTTCGTGCTGGCCCACCCGGTGGTGGTCAGCGTCATTCCAGGCGGCCAGACCGTGGCTGAAACCCTGGCCAATGTAGAGGCACTGCAGCCGCGCATTCCTCGGGAGTTCTGGGAGGAACTGAAATCGCGTGGACTGCTGGATTCGCAGGCGCCGACCCCGTAATTCGATCACTCGAGGACGCAGCCCGGAGCTCGACGCTCGGAGCCCTCTGCAGAAGCGACAGCAATCACTCTGCAGTAGCCGTTGAATGTGGCAGCGACGCAGTTCAGTACGTCGCTCGCCCGCCACTGGCATCGAAACATTGAGACGTGATGAAGCTCGCAGCGTCAGAGGCAAGGAAGTGCACCACGGCGGCCACTTCGTCGGGCGTGCCGAAGCGGCCCATGGGCGCCTTGCTCAACATGAGCTGAGTGGCTTGCGGTGGCAACTGCTCGAGCAATGGCGTGCTGACCACGCCAGGCGCAACGCAATTGACGCGGATGCCATCGACGATCAACTCCTTGCCCACCGCCTTGGTGAAAGCGATGATGCCGGCCTTCGCCACCGAGTAGGGTGCCAGTTGCGGCGTGCCCTCCTTGCCTGCGATCGAGGCAACGCTGACGATTGATCCTGAGCGCCTGGCTCTCATGTGCGCCACCACCGCGCGAGTCACGCGAAACACGCTCGTCAGATCGACATCGATCACGTGATACCAATCTTCATCCGTCAATTCCCACAGTGGCGCGGTGCGGCCCATCACGCCGGCATTGTTGACCAGGATGTCGATGCGACCGTAATGCTCCACGACCGCATCGACCATGGCGGTAATCTCGGCCGCTATGCCGACGTTCGCCTGCACGCCGAATGCATCGACTCCCATCGCCGCGAGGCGCTCGACCTCCGTGCCAAGCGCTCCAGAGCTCATATCGGCGAGCGCGACGCTGGCGCCGGCCGCGGCGAACCGCTGCGCAACCGCCAATCCGATTCCCCCTGCCCCTCCCGTGACGAGCGCGACTCGGCCATCGAGTCGAAACGAAGCGAGCGCCGACTCGTTCAAGGATTGATCCTCGCACCTGCAACTGTACCCAACACGGTGGTCGAGCCGACCGTCGGGGCCGCATCCGTGGTTTGCAGGAGCATCGGGGCGATCACCGCAAGCATGCCTGTGCTGCGTGCATTCATCGCTACGCTCTTTGGAAGATGGGCGCCCTGGGAATTGGCGCCGCACGGCAGGGCATTCCGCGCGGCGCGCCGAGGTATCAAACGCCGGGCATCTTGAGCACGGCCTTGACGACTTCGCCGCGCTCGGAGGCGGCCACCGCCTGCTCGATCTGTGCGAAGTCGAACGGCGTGATGAGCTTCTCGAACGGAAAACGCCCCTGTCGATACAGCTCGATCAGCTTCGGAATGAATTCCTGCGGCACGCTGTCGCCCTCAATGATGCCGCGCACGCCTCGGCCGAACAGAATGCCGTTCATGTCGAGCGTGATTTCCGTGCCGAGACGCGACACGCCGATCAGCCCGCACATGCCCGTCAACGTGAGCGAGTCGACCGCCTGCCGAACCACCGCCGGCAGGCCGGTGCATTCCAGCGAATAGTTCACGCCCGTGCCGGTGATGTTTCGAATGGCTTCGATGACATTGTCGCGGGAAGGATCGATCACATGCGTTGCGCCCAATTCCTGCGCGAGGCGGCGGCGAGCAGCCACAGGATCGACGGCTATGATGACTGCGCAACCACTGAGTCTCGCAGCCATGATCGCGCTCAGGCCGACGGTGCCGGCGCCGAACACTGCGATCGCGCTTCCCGCTCTTGGTTGCAACGAATTGATGACCGCGCCGGCGCCCGTCTGAACGCCGCAGCCCAGTGGCCCGAGCAGCCACAGCGGCACGTCCTCCGGCACTTTCACGACATTGCGTTCGGACGCCATGGCGAACGTGCTGAACGAGCTCTGCGCGAAGAAGTGCCCGTGCATGCTCTTGCCGTTGCGCGAAAGCGCGCTCGTGCCGTCCACGCGTGTGCCGAGAAAGTTGTATTGATACAGGCTGTGACAGTACGCGGGCTTGCCGGCAAGACAACTGGAGCAAGCCTGGCAGCTGCTGTATGAGAGCACGACATGATCGCCCGGTTGCACGCGAGTGACGGCCTCGCCCACTTGATGCACGACGCCCGAGCCTTCGTGACCGAACACGCACGGCAGGGGCACGGGAAAGTATTGGTCGCGGCACACCAGATCGGTGTGGCAGACGCCCACGCCGGCGATGCGCACGACGACCTCGTCCGCGCGAGGCTCGGCCAACTGCAACGATTCGATCTCGAACGCGCCGCCCTGTGCGCTGACGACCGCGGCTTGAATTTCCATTGACGCTTCTCCCGCTACGCCGGCTCAGGCCGCGCGATCGGCGGCACCCGCCTGCTTGGCGAATGCAACTTTGTTGAGCGTGACGGTCCGCCAGTTGGTGTACTCGGCCAGGCCATGCAACGAGTTCTCGCAGCCGATGCCGGATTCCTTGTGTCCGCCGAATGCCTGGTGCGGAGAATATTGATGAATCTCGTTGAGCCACACCGTGCCCGCCTGCAGCTTGCTGCCGATCCTCTGCACGGCCTCCAGATCCTTGCCCCACACGGACGCGCCGAGGCCATAGCGCGTATCGTTCGCTCTGCGCACCACGTCATCCTCGTCACGCCACTTGAGTACAGGCAGGATCGGCCCGAAAGGCTCTTCAGCGACGATGCGTGAGCTCTCCGGTGGGTTGTCGACGAGCGTGACTGGAATGAACCAGCCGCGCGCGCTGCGATCCACCACGCCGCCGACAGCGAAGCGATATCCGTTGCTCACGCAATCGTCGAAGTACTCCAGCACCTTTCGATACTGCGGCTCGTTCTGGATCGGACCGAGTTGCGTCTCGGGCTGCGAGCCATCGCCGACCTTCACTGTCTTGGTGTATGCCACCAGCTCGCGCAGCACATCGTCATAAACGGCTTCATGCACATACAGCCGCTTGGTCGAATTGCAGAACTGCGCATTGTTCTGGAACGCCGCCCAGAACAACTGCGGCGCCACCGCCTTGGGATCCACGTCAGGCAACACGATCGCCGGATCGTTGCCGCCCAGTTCCAGCGTGATGCGCTTGAGCGTCCCGGCGGCGGATCGCATCACGCTCTTGCCCGTGTCCGTGTGGCCGGTGAAAGCAATCTTGTCGATGCCGGGGTGCGCGGTCATCCACTTGCCCAACTCGTCGCCGCCACTCACGACACTGAACACGCCTTCCGGCAACAGGTCTCTGCACAGCTCCCCCAGCTTCAAGGTGCACAATGGGGTGAACGGCGAGGGCTTGACGACGATACAGTTGCCCGTGACCAGCGCCGGTGCGATCTTCCAGATCGCCAGCAGCACAGGGAAATTCCACGGCGTGATTGCACCGACCACGCCAATCGGCGTGAACTGCGTCGTCACGCGCCGCTCGCTGCTGTCCTCGATAATCTCGTCCGGCAGCGATTGATTCGCAATTTCACGGCACCAGATTGCCGATCCGCGAATCTCCCACTCCGCGCCCGCGCGCGGCTTGCCCTGCTCTCGCGTGAGCAAACGCATGAAGTCCTCGGCATGAGCATCGATCGCGTCGCCGATGGCACGCAGCGCCTGCTGCCTCTTGGCAAGCGGCGTCGAGCTCCAAGTCACAAACGCACGGCGCGCGGCGGCGACGGCGAGATCGAGCTGTTCGCTGGTAGCATCCGGCACGCGTGCGATCACTTCGCGAGTGGCCGGATTGATCACATCGAGCTTGCGCTCGCTGTCGTGCGCCTTGCCATCGATGGTCATCGAATAGTGCTGGTC
This sequence comes from Steroidobacter sp., assembly GCF_036406195.1. Classification (GTDB taxonomy): domain Bacteria; phylum Pseudomonadota; class Gammaproteobacteria; order Steroidobacterales; family Steroidobacteraceae; genus Steroidobacter. The sequence goes on along the minus strand of NZ_DASWVW010000016.1, from coordinate 420,796 downwards.
GAAGTTCACGGCTGCATTCCTGGGTGATTCAGATCGTCGAGGTGGCCAGCGCCCGGCGCAGAATCTTGCCGGTGCTGGTCTTGGGCAGGTCATCGAGCAGTTCGACGGCCCGGGGAAGTTTGTATCCGGCAAGCAGCGGACGGCAGTGTTCGATGATGTCTTCCGCCGAGCAGCTCATGCCGTCGCGCGCCACTACAAATGCCTTCGGTGCCTGCCCGCGCAGTTCATCAGGCATCGCCGCTACCGCCACCATCGCGACACTCGGATGTTGCGCGATGACACGCTCGAGCTCCGCCGGATAGATGTTGTAGCCGCCACTGATGATCACTTCCTTGGCGCGGTCGACCACGTAGAGATAGCCGTCGCTGTCGCTGCGCACGAGATCGCCCGTGCGCATCCAGCCGTCGTCGAGAATCGTTTCGCTGGTTGCCGCCGGATTGTCCAAGTAGCCTTGCATCAGCAGCGGACCACGTACCAACAACTCGCCGATTTCGCCGTCGGGCAACACTCTGGAAGGATCGTCGAGCGCTACGACTCTCGTCTGCAGGTAAGGCAACGCAATGCCAATCGAGCCGAGACGGCGCGGGCCGTTGTGCGGATGAGTGGTGCCCAATCCGCCGAGCTCGGTCATTCCCCACAGCTCCAGCAACGGACAGGCGAAGCGCCGCTCCACCTCGACCATCTTCGCCACCGGCATCGTCTGACCGCCGACAGTGCAAACGCGCAGCGACGTGAGATCGAAGCGCTCCAGCTCGCAGTTGAGCAGGCGATAAAACATCGTCGGCACACCCTCGAACAGGGTGGCCCGATGACGCTGTATCGCCTGCAACACCGCGCTTTCGTCGAATCGAGGCAACAGCACGAGCGTCATTCCGCACATCACGGCGCTATTCATCACCACGTTGCCGTAGACGTGCGTGCATGGCAAAGCCGAGACGACGCAGTCGCTAGAAGTGCGACCGTGCATGAGCGACGTCATCGCGGTGTTCATCAGGATGGTCGAATGCGACAGCACCGCGCCCTTGGGGCGTCCGGTGGTTCCCGATGTATAGGCGATGGTCGCGATGTCCAGCGGCTCCAGGGAGCTGAAGGACGAGTACTCATCCGACTCGCGCTCGCCTAGCAAAGTATCCAGATCGAGCGGACCGTCGCAGGGCTGGTCGGCAATCAGCGTCGCTGTCAGGCGCCCTGCCAACGTATCTACTTTGTCGCGGCCGGCGATGACCATCCGGGCGCCGCAGTCGCCTGCGATATACGCAACCTCATCGGCGGTCAGCAGGATGTTACAAGGGTTGACGACACCACCGAGCTTCAGCACGGCGTAGTACGCGACCATCCAACGCCAGCCGTTCTCGACCCACAACGTGACACGATCGCCGCGCCGCAGCCCCTGCTGAACCAACGCCCGAGCAAGCCGCGATGACAACCGCTCCAGATCCCGGAAGCTCAGCTGCCGGTCGATGGCGATGACCGCGAGCTTGTCGCCAAACCTCTCCGCCGATGCCGACAGCATCTCACCCAGCGAGCCCGCCATCGCTTCGGCACGCGGCACGGTTACAGGCTGTGCGGACACCATCCCCCCGGAGGTCGCTGTATTGGCGGATGAGTCTAATATGTTAGTTTGTCAAACTCAAGCGTGTCTCCAAGTCGCGCTGGCCATATTTCCGCTATTCTTCTTTGAGGCCAGGCTGCGCCACTAGATGCCTGATATGTTAGCTAAGTATCGATTCGCAACGACCCTCGTCCCCGGATGAAGCGGGGATGCGGTGAAGAACCTACAGCTCTCCAGGATGGACGCCGCAGGTCTTCACCGCACTCGTGACTCACATTGTGATCCGTACTCCCAGCGTGAAGGCGCGACCGATGATGTCGTAGACGCCGCCGTCCGTGTATTGACCGCTGGCTGCGAAAGGCGGGGCCTCGTCCAGCAAGTTGGTAATGCTGAAGCGCACGTCGACCCCGTCATTCAAGCGGTAGCGGCCCGAAAGGTCGAACTTATTGTAGGAGGGCGAGCCGACCACGGTCGAAGCCGGATTCGTCAGAATCGAGCGATCTCTCATTGCCGAGATGTACTGCCAATGCAGTGAGACCTGTGCGGGACCTTGCCGGTAGCCCAGCGTCGTGAAGCGCTTGCTCTTGGGACGCGAATCGACCTGCGCTCCGTTGGTACCCGCGGAATCGACGAAGCGATCGCCGGGGAATAGCGCATCCTCGAACGACAGCATGTAGCCGATGTTGCTGTTCAGGAAAAACTCGCCGTCGCTTTGGATTCCAAGAATGCTCGCCGGTAACCTCCAGTCGAGCGCGATATCCACCCCCTTGGTACGGCGCCCACCGAGATTCATGTATGGCGTGCGGATCAGCACGAGCTGCCCGCTTGCATCGCGATTGATCAGCTGGCAATAGACGTTGCTCGGGCTGTAGGTCGGATTGCTCCCATCGAGGTTGTAGCACTTGTTCAGCGCCGACAAGCCGTTCACCGGGCCGATAACGTCCTTGATGTCGATGCTGAAGTAATCAACGGACAATGACAGCTTCGACAGCCACGCTGACTCGGCGATCGAGGAGAACACGATTCCCGCCGTATACGTGTCGGCAGTCTCGGGGGTCAAATCCAGATTGCCCGACGACACCGACGCCGTGGCAACGGTTTGGGATTGAAAGTTGCCGATCACGGCGGCCGGAATGCCGGTCTCGACACACAGTTGACTGACCTGTCCGGCGTTCGCGCCATTACGCGCGGAGCCGCGGGAGTCGCAGGGTTCGCCGGCAGCAGGCGGGTTGTTGAATCCAACCTGCCCCCCGGTCGGGGAGCTGAACAGCTCGCCGATGTTCGGCGCGCGAATCGCCCGCGAGTAGCCGCCCCGCACCAGTATGCTGCGGATGGGTGACCATTCCAGATCAGTCTTGTATGTCGATACGCCCCCGGAGATCTCGTAATCCGAGTATCGATAAGCGACATCGAAGGTGAGACTGTTCACCAGTGGCAGCTCGTGCAAGACCGGGATGCGCAGCTCGCCCGAATACTCCTGCACCTTGGTTTCGCCCCGGCTCTTCTGACCTCCGACGACCGACTCGATGTTGCCCGCCGCGTAATTGGCGTCGGGGGCGAAGTTATAGGTGTTCTTGCGATAGCTGGCGGCCAGCGCGAATTGAACATCGCCCGCAGGCAAACCAAACAGGGTGCCCTGAGAACTAGCTTCCACGATCTGCTGACTCAGTCGCTCCCGGTTGGTGGCACTGGTCTGGATGAAATCGCGGCACTCCGGCGAAATCGAAAGCGCGTTGCTCAGTCCGAACAGGTTCAGGCCGCCTGCACACAGTGAAAGCCCGCCGTCGGCAGCATTCAAGAGTCTCTGTACGCGATCGCGCAGCACGGCATTCAGCTGCGTTTGCACGTGTTGGGTTCTGTCGACCGATGCGTAGACGTCCCAAGTCCAGTCGCGAAAGCCAAACTCGCCGCGGACGCCGCTCAGGATCTGGCCGGTGAAATACTGCTCGTCCCACTGATCGTTGGGCACGCCCACATATCTGCCGCTGAAGCGAAACGGCTCATCGGGCATCGGTCGTGAGGCCAGCAGAGTGGCCAGATCGGCGGGAATGAACGGATTGGTAACGGGAACCGTCAGCACGGGACTCAAAGCGCTGCCGAACTGCGTGCGCGCACCAGCGCCGTCCGTAAAGGTTGAGGAATCCGCATAGAGAATCTGCGTATACAGCGTTACCCCGGGTGTGAGCTCGTAGTCGAAGTTCGAGAACAGTGAATAGCGCTCCAGTCCATTCACTTGGCTGGCGGGCAGCCACCCCCAATAGCGCACCGCACCGCCCACGATTCCGTATGTCGGCCCAAGCGGACCCTGGTAATTCCATCCCGCGTTCTGACTGAACAAGGTGCCGTCGTCGTTGAAGCCGAAATTGCTGGAACTGGGAACATTGCCCGTCGTGCCGTAGCTTGCAAACAGATCGTTGACAGCATCCTGGCTCGGCTGATTCGCGCCGGCGGCCACGTACGAGCCCTGCCCTATGAAACCGGAGGGCGTCATCGCGCCATAGATGCGGGGACGCTGATAGCCATAGAGAGTCTCGCGCGACGAATAATTCAGCGATACCAACGCATTGCCTCTGCCTTCCGCAAACGCGCTGCCGCCGGTCAGCGAGATGTCCTTCAGCGCATGATCCCACTTGGTCGAGTTGCCGTACTGCACGTCGACTTTGAGGCCGTCCAGCTTGCGCACTGGCAGGAAGTTCACGACGCCCGAGATGGCGTCCGAGCCGTAGACAGCCGAAGCACCGCCTGTGATCGTCTCGATGTTCTGCAGAATCCCCGGAGAGATGATGTTGACATCGACAACGCCAAAGGCGCTCGCCAATGGCAGGCGCCGGCCATCCAGCAGCACCAGGTTGCGGCTGTCACCGAGTCCTCGCAGGTTCAAGGTTGCGCGCCCGCCGGCGGCGATGTTGCTGCTGCCAGTCGACGCTTGCCCGCGCTGAAACTGGGGCAGTTCGTTCATCGCCTGCTCGATCGCAACCTCGCCGCTATCCTGGAGGAATTCCTCGCTCACGGTCGTGATCGGACTCGCCGAGACATAGTCGCGGCGCGCAATGCGACTGCCCGTGACGACGATCTCGACGAGCTCGGTGGGTGCCGCTTCCTGCGCGAAACTCGCCGAGGACTGGGTAGCATCTGTGCTCTGGGCAAGCGCGTCGCAATTGGATATGAGCGCCAGCCCTCCTGTCATGCACACAGTAGCCGCTCGTAGGTTCTTCGTCGTTGCAGACAGTAGATCTCTTGTCTTTTCAGACATTGCTTCCCCCTAGGTCAATTTGTTTCTGGCTCGTCTAATGCACTCAGCGAGCCGTCGTTCTGAAAGTCCATGCGACGTACATCGATGAACACCGTTCGACTGCTGACAGTGGCTGGGGTATGTCGGGCAGGCCCCGATCAGCACTCTGCGTGATACAGTATGTACCTCCAAGTACATTGTCAATGCGATCACACTCCTATCGCTCGGAGAGCACCGGCTGGCCACCGCACGTTCTGTTTTTTCGGTATTTTCTCGGTAAAACAACTCCACTTTTTCCGTATCAAGAGGACATTGTTCCGCATGAACGAACCAGACCACGCCATACCTGGTGAATCTCTTCGTCCATACACCCGTATTTTGTACCTCTCGGTTTCCGATATCGGCGCGATGAAACAGGGCGCGCGCAAGACTGGGACTCATTCTCGGCGTCATCGCAAGGAGGTTGGATTGCGCGTCAGGCAGGCGTTCGCCGCCGGCATCCGAACCGACGACGAAACAGTTGTTGCGACCGGGCGCAATTGGTCGCCAGCGTTCGGGCATGGTGTAGCCAGGCCCGAGATGGATGGTCACCTCTAACAAGGTGTCCGGGAAATCGGTAGGAAGCTCATGCGTCGGCGCGTGATGATCGGCTCATGAGATCTGTGAACTGCCCTGCGCCGCCGGATCGGCGCCAAAGTCTGCCGCGTTCATCAGCAGCGGGGCCGAGAGCACTTGCGGCTGGAAATCCATCTGATCGAGGATGTCGCGACGAATATCCAAGCCAGGAGCAACCTCCGTCAGAGTGACGGAACCATCGAGGAGACGGAAGACGGCGCGCTCCGTAACGTAAGTGATCTCTTGCCCCCGAGAGCGCGCACTGGCGGCTGAAAAGCTGATCTGTTCAACCTTGCGCACGAGCTTGCGAATCGTGCCTGGGCGCAGAATGGAGAGCCGACCATTACCGACGCTCACCTGAGCGCCCCTCGTATCGAAGGTGCCGCAGAACACGACCCGTCGTGCATTGTGCGCGATATCGATGAACCCACCGGGTCCGATCGGCGTGCCGTTGAGTTTCGAGACGTTTACGTCGCCGCGGCCGTCGATCTCGCCAAAGCCCAAAAACGCCAGATCGAGCCCCCCTCCCGAGTAGAAGTCGAACTGCGTGGGTGCATCGATCATGGCGCTCGCGTTTCGCGAGAAGCCAAATTGCATGCCCGTCATGAGCTCACCGCCGTAGATGCCGTGCTCTATCGTTGTGAAGACGCGCTGCTGCTGCCCCCGCTCGACGAGTAGACGTGCGACTGCATCTGGAATACCGAACCCAAAGTTGACCACAGCACCGTCGCTGATTTCCCTGAATGCGCGTCGCGCGATGACTTCGCGCACATCGAGGACTGCAGGTGCTTGCGGGCTTGGCGCGCACCGCTGCGAGCCGTTGATTGCGGCGTCTCGCTCGATGTCGTAAGTGATACGCTGCTTCGGATCCACCACGATGGCGCTGACCCAGGCAGCGGGGATGTGAACCTGGTGTGCCGGGATGGACCCAGCAGGCACGCGGTGCTTCACTTGCACGATGACCTTTCCACCGCTGTTGCGAGCCGCAAGTGCCACTGCCTGCACGTCGAGCTTCGCGGCCTCGTTCTGCACACTGATGTTGCCATCTTCATCAGCGAGGGAGCCGCGTACGATAGCGACATGGATGGGAAACGCGCGGTACAAGAGGAGCTCCCGGCCTGCGATCGTGACGTACTCGACGAGAGTTTCTCGGGCGGAGTGATTCATGCGGCCACCCTCGATGCGCGGATCGATGAACGTTCCGAGACCTACGTGACTGAGGAGTCCCGGCCGCCCGGCACCGATTTCGCGAAACAACTGCATCAGCACACCGGCTGGCAGCACGTAAGCTGCAATCTTCTCCTCGCGCGCGAGTGCTTGCATGCGTGGCGACCAGACCCAGTGACCGCCTACAACTTTCGCAACCAAGCCTTCATGGGCGAAGCGATTGAGACCGGTCGTGTTCCGGTCACCCAAGCCGAGCGCGTGAATCAGCGTCAGGTTGCGGGGCTCGCCTGCAGCGAGAAAGCGCCGCTCGATTGCCTCGAACAGATGCGCTGCCTCGAGAAGACCGCCGCCGCCGCCGACGAGAGCAACGGTGTTGCCATCGCAGATAACGCGAGCTGCCTCATCGGCCGATATGAACTGCGCACGCCGCACGCTAGTACCCCTCATCGAAAGCACGAGCGCCGGCCTTTACGGCAGCGCGTGCGATCGCCACCCGGTGCACTTCGGAGGCACCATCGAAGATGCGATAGACCCGGGCGTCACGGAAGTACCGCTCGATCGGCAGTTCTTTGGCAAAACCCATGCCTCCATGGATCTGCACCGCGCGATCGACGACACGACCCAAAGCTTCCGCTGCATGCACCTTGACCATCGCGATCAGTTCGCGTGCATCGCGGCCCTGATCGAGCTCCCATGCAGCTCGCCGCACCAACAGCCGCGCGGAGACCACGTCGATGACGCTGTCCGCGATCATTCCTTGCACGAGCTGAAAGTCCGCCAGTGGACGGCCGAACTGGTGTCGGTCACCCGCATAGGAGATCGTTTGCGCCAAGACGTGAGCAGCCTTGCCCACCGCGCGGGCTCCAACTTGCATCAGTCGCACGCGACCGAGCGTTGTGAGCGCTGCTCGCAGTCCCTCCCCTTCCCGGCCGAGTAGCGTCATTTGGTCCAGTTGGACGTCATCGAAGAAGAGCTCGACGTGACTCGTGCCACGCAGTCCCATCATGGGCTGGTCCTTGCCCACTCTCACTCCAGGCAGATCCTTATCGACCAGAAACAGCGAGATACCGCGGCTGCCGGCAGCCGGATCGGTCACAGCTGAAACGATAAAGAAATCCGAGAACAGGCCGTCGCTGATGAAGTGCTTGGAACCCGTGAGGCGCCATCCCTGCCCATCGCGATTGGCGCGCGTACGGATGCCGGCAGCATCGGAGCCCGCACCAGGCTCGGTGATCGCGATGGAGCACGTTCTCCGGCCTTGAATGGCAGGCAGCAGCCAGCGCTCACGCTGCAAGTCGTCGCAGAGCAGGAGCACGTCGTACACGTTACCGAAGGCTCGTCGGATCAGAATGTCACTGGTATGGCCGAACTGCTCTTCGACGAGCGCGGTGTCTACGGCCGAGAGCCCGCCCCCTCCAAGCTCTGCGGGCATGTTGGTCGCGTACAAGCCTAAAGCTCGCGACTTCTCGAAGATGGTCCTCGCATGGCGCTCGTCCAGCTTTCCGGTCTCCTCGACCTCCTTCTCGAATGGCTGAAGCTCGGTTTCGATGAAACGGCGAACGGTAGCGACCAGGAGCGACTGTTCATCGGTCAGGCCAAAGTCAATCATAGGTCACACGTCACAATGGGCTCGGGGTTGATTGGGAACTGCCCGGAGTGCCGACGATCGCATCCGGCGCGATGCTCTTGCGGGGGTCGGTGACTATTTCGATGACTCGGCCGGTCTGGGCCGCTGCGGAGATGGCCTCCACGACTCGGAGGTTCTGCAATCCATCCCGCGCAGTAACCAAAGGCTCGGCCTCACCGCGAATGACGGCGCAGAAGTGCTCGAGCTGGCACTGCAACGGGTCGGCACGGCGCAGCTCAAGCGTTGTTGTCGCGAACGGTTTCCACCACGACCTGTCTTCTTCGCGCTCGTATCTACGCAGGCGCATCGTGGGAATGGCGAGCGATCCGCACGTACCCGCGATCAAGTAACAGTCCTCGTCCGGATGCGTCGGATACGCCGGATCTTCCCCCGAGGTCTGCTCCCAGCTGCGAGCCGACCCGGCCGTATCTGACAGCATGAATGTTCCCAATGCGCCGTTTGCAAAGCGGAGATTGATCGCGACGGTGTCTTCCACGGAAAAGCGTCGCGTGAAGTTGGAAGCGAACGCATGCACGGAAGTTATCTCGCCGCACAACGAGCGAAGATTGCCGATCTCGTGGATCATATTGATCAGAATCGGCCCCCCTCCCGGCTCCTTCCGCCACGCGGCCTGTTCGAAATATGCGTCGGGCTTGCAGAACAACGCGGTTCCGACCACCGCCACGGGTGTCCCGAGCAGCCCGGCGCGGACAACCTCGCGCGCCCGGGCGAGAACTGGACTGTGGGCACGATGATGGCCCACGAGCAATCGCCCTCCGGCAGCCTCGACTGCCTCACACAACTGCATGGCCGCAGCCACTGAGTGTGCGACTGGCTTCTCGACCAATGTGGCGACACCAGCCTTGATGCACTCGAGCGCGTTTTCAACGTGGACGGCATTTGGCGTTGCCAGCACTACGCCGCCGGGCCGGTGATTCGACAACATGTCGGCGAGCCGTGAGTAGATCGGAACCCCGGCGCGCGCTGCCAGCTCAGCGGCGGCATCAGCCGGATCGACGATGGCGAGAAGGCGACAGCGCTCGCTTCGTTGTATCAGCTCGACGTGACGCCGGCCGATCGCACCGGCTCCCGCGACGACGATCTCCACTTTGCTCACGCCGGCTTCTCGCAATGACGATGCATCCGGCGCCCGTCCGAGAAGCACTGCTGTTTCGTAGATCTCACGAGAACCCTACCTGCCGTGATGGGGCCAACATTGTTATGTACCTCTCGGTACATTGTCAACGGAAGATCCTGTGAAAGGTCGGCGTTAGCTGGTTCGACAACAACGCCTCGCGGAGTTGTCGGCATCTGCCCCATTGAGCCGGATCTCGTAGACATAGATCTTCGATGATGCGGATCCAGGTCGAAGCCTCTAGAATGTGCAGCCGTGAAAATCGCAAAGCCGATTACCGCTCAGGCCCGGGACAAACACGTTCACGCGAGTCCTTCGGTGCCGAAGGTGCGCAAACTCAAGAGGCGTCCGGTGGGCGAGCTGCCATCGCGCACCAACGATCCGGAACGCACCAAGGCCGATATTCTCGACGTCGCGAGCAGGGAGTTCGCCGAGAAAGGCTTGAGCGGAGCGAGCGTGAACGAGATTGCGCAGGTCACCCGCACGAGCAAACGGATGATCTACTACTATTTCGGGAGCAAGGAGGGCCTATACCGCAAGGTGATCGAGGAGAACTACCGCAAGCTGCGTGCGCTCGATGCGAGCATGGATCTCGACAAGCTTGCACCCCTCGATGCACTCGTTGCGCTGGTGAGCGTATCGTTCGACTTCCATCACGATCATCCAGAATTCGTGCGATTGGTGATGGTGGAGAACATCCATCATGCGCGCCACACGGCGGAGCTCCCGAATCTGAACCAGCTGAATATTGGCGCTATCGAAACGCTGCGCAAGATCTGCAACCGCGGCGTCGAGGCGGGCGTCATTCGTTCGGGTATCGATCCACTTGCGCTGCACATCACGATCAGCGCCTTGTGCTTTCATCACGTCGCCAATCGATACACGTTGTCGACGATCTTTGGCAATGACATGACTTCAAAGGCAGCCCTCGCCACCAGACGGCAGATCGTGATCGATACGGTGGTGCGTTACGTGGCTCCCTGACGCGAGCCGCCCGGACAGGTCGCAACCGCTCGCTCGCCTGGATCGGCTGCTCGCACAAAAAGCGCGCAGACTCCCGCAAGCAACACGGGTACGCCGAAGACCGCAAAGATTGCCGCTAACGGCACCTCGCGTGCCAGCAGAACACCACCAAGCAAGGGTCCAAGCACGGCGCCCACGCGCCCGATTCCCATAGCCCAGCCGATGCCCGTGCTACGAACATGCGCGGGATAGACGGAGGCGGCCAGCGGATAGAGCCCGTTGAAGCCGCCCTGAAGCAAGAAGCCTACGATAAACGCCGCGAAAAGCGTGAGAATCGCGGGCATGGGTATGGAGCCGTATGCGGCCAACACAATCGCGGCACTCACGAGAAACGCGCAAACCAGATTCTGCAATTTGAGTCGTGTCGAGAGTCTGCCGATGAGGATCGTGCCAGAGAACGACCCGATGTTGAGGATCGCGCCGGTATAGATCGCGTGAGATTCGCTAACACCTGCCGCAATCGCGAGCTTCGGAATCCAGCTGATGATGAAGTACAGAGTCATGAAACCGAGGGAGACCGCGGTCCACAGCAGCAAAGTGGCTACGAAGCGCCCTTCCGACACAAGCCCTGCGACACCGCTCGATCCAAAGCGAAGAGCGGTACTCGCCTCCGCCATCTTCCCATGTGGTTGCGAGATGCGGGCGCGAAGGAACTGTACCGACTCTGGCAACAGCAACATAGTCAACGGCACCATTGCTGCCGAGATCAGGCCGGCACCGATCAACGTCGCACGCCAACCGTGAATCGGTATGACCGTTGCCGCCACAAAGCCAGTAATCGTCGCGCCGACCGGATAGCCCGCCTGCAATAGACCCACGGCAAAACTGCGATGCTTCTCCGGTGCGTACTCTGCGACGATCGCGGCCATGCTCGGCAGGACGGTTCCGATGCCGATTCCGACCGCAAAGCGCAGCACCAGAAACTGCGCCAGCGTCTCCACGAACCCGCTCGACACCATGGCAACGGAGGATACGATCAGCGCGCTGATGATCAACGGGCGGCGGCCGAATCGGTCGGCAAGCGGCGCGATCAGAATTCCTCCCGCTGCCATCCCCGCAAGCCCGCTGCTGAATAGCATTCCGAGCTCATCCGGGGCGATGTTCCAGTCTGCCGAAAACGCCGGGGCCACATACGACAGGATCAAGACGTCCATGCCATCGAGCATGTTGATGACGAAGCACAGTGCGACAACCAGCATTTGAAGCCGCGACCATCGCTCAGGACCGATCGTGCCGTTGTTGGTCACAAGAGATGGCGCCGGTTCGAGTTGTCTGTTCTGCATGTCGACTCCGCTCGGGCGAGTCGACGCTGCTTCGTTCAAGCAGCCTGCTTGACGAAGAAAGGCCGCCAAGCACCTCTTCATTCACGATATCTGAGACCTGCCCGGCAGCCGCGAGAACGCTAGCGGCCGGAGGGGCCCATCCATTCACAATGTACTTTTCGGTACATTCTTGGTCAATATGCCCCTGGCACGATCTCGACAGCACATCAGTCCCGCAGGCCCGGCGAGTTGGAGGGTGCAGTGGGTTGTGCATGTGGCTGGGCAGCCATGAAGCGTGACTGCTCGCCACTCGCCTGCTGCAGTCGTGCGCCAGATCCAAATTCCATATAGGCCTCGCTCGCGGGACCCCACGCCGGCCAATGAAGCTCAGCAGAGCTGGGGACGCCGGACTGTGCGAACGAAACCAACGCGCCCAGCATGGCGTTCGATAAGGCGCGGTCCGCGGCCGTCCATTCGCGCGTCTTGCGGATGAGGTTCAGCGAATCGAGTGTTCCGAGCCAGTAGGGCACGTCGCCAGTGTGATAGGCGCCGATTGTCGAGGGATCCTGATCGGCAATGGCAACATTAGCAACGTATGGGTGCGTCCGGGAAAAAAGCGCGAGGTACACAGGCTGCTGTCCGAAGCTCGTCTGCACTACAGCCCAGTTGCGCATCGTGCGCCCGATCCCACCTTCCCGTGAAGCGAGTCTTCCCATCTCTCGCGCTTGCGCGTCTGTTCGTGCCGGAAAGAGTTTCAGGAAGGTGTCGGTCTGCTGCCCGAAGAGCTCTCGAGCAACGGAGCGATACGAGCTCAGGTCCTTCACCCAATACAATTTGCTCGGGAACTCGTCGGCCGTGTAACCCAGGATCAGCGGCACGTCCATCTGCTCACGTCTGGCAAAAACCTCTTTGGGCTGGGCGGTGAGAAAGTAACCATCGAGGTTCGCCCATCCGATCCGTATCGAGCCACCGCAGCCGAGCTGGCAATCCAGCTGCAAGGCCGCAATGCGGTCAGCGGGAAGCTGGCGCATCTCGTCGATCGAATGCGCCCCGAGCTCGGTCTGCAGGCGCAGTCCCGTGCGTTCGGCCTCCTGCAAGGAAGGAATTCCCTCGCCGCCATCGCTCCAAGTGGCGCCGCTGAGTCCCACGGCCGCCGAGAACAGCCCTTTTGCGAGCGGGCTCACTTGAAGCAAAGAGACGGAGATGGACCCCGCGGACTGCCCGGCAATGGTCACTTTACTTGGATCACCACCGAACTTCTCAATGTTGTCGCGGACCCATTTCAACGCGTGAATCTGGTCGAGGTGGCCGTAGTTTCCAGACTGTTTGAACGGCGATGCTGCCGTCAGCTCAGGGTGGGCCATGTAGCCCATCGCACCCACCCGATAGTTGAAGCTGACGTAGACGGCGCCACGCTGCGCGACGCTCTCGCCCCAGTAAAGCGCCATGCCGCTCGATCCGATCGTGAAGGCCCCTCCATGAATATAGACGACAACCGGCAGCCTCGCGTCCGGTCTTGCCCCCGGCGGCACCCACACGTTCAGATAGAGGCAGTTCTCGCTGGTGGCCTCTTCACCGAAGTACATGTTCATGTTCTTGCGGCGAAGCGGCTGAATGCACTCGGGCATGAAGCGGTCCGCGTTGAATACCCCCTGCCACTGGATCGACTGAGGCTCGCGCCAGCGCAACTCGCGCACCGGCGGTGCGGCGTACGGAATCCCGAGATACGCACTGACGCCTGAAGCAAGTGTCTTCCCTGTCACGGCACCGCTCGAGATCTGCACTGGATCGCCGCGTGGCACGACCTGCACCGCCGGCACATCGTCGACCTTGGCGCTGGCCGCCGCCGACAGCAGCCAGAGGACTGAGAGTGCGAGGAAATGACAAAGACCCACACGGAATGCGGAGATGGCGTGAAGAATGTGATGCGCGGAGACTGCGACTTTCAGCTGGCCATCAGTGCGCACGTGCCGCTGCACCGAAGTCGTTCCGTGTGGGTCAACATCGTCCGGAACGCGTGTCGAATCGGTCGCATGGGCCATATCCCCTCTCCTCGTCTTTGATCCGCCGGCTCGGTGAGCCGGATGAGGCGGTACAATATGTACCTGTTGGTACATTGTCAACGCCATGGGAACGCTTGCAACCCTTGTATGCGCGCGCCGTGCGCTCCTCGATTACGTCGAAGCTCTGCGATGGCGGCTGCGCTCAATGTGTGTTCACAGAGCGGCGAAGCTCGCCCTCGGCGATATTGGACACGCAATGAAGTCGCCCGCGTGCATGTTCGCGAAAGTCTCGGGGATCGGACGCAGCTGCATCTACGAAGAAACGGGGTTCTTGAGATGCCGTCGCGCAGGGCCGCTGTAGGTGTATGGGATTTCCTTGGGCATGGGGCCTTTGATTCGCTCACCGCGCTGCTCTTGCTCCCACGCGTGAGCAAGAATGCCGACCGAGCGCGACAGGACAAACAAACCGCGTCCCAAGGGCGGCGGAAACCCGAGCTCGCAATAGATGACGGCAGTGACGCCATCGATATTCATTGACAACGTTCGCCCTGTGCGATGTCTCAACGCATCATGGATGGCGCCGGCAACCGCAAAATGAGCCCCTCGCACGTCACCTCGCTCGACAGCACGTTTGACGCGCTCGAGCAACGGCGCCACCCGAGGATCGACGAGGTGGAATCGATGACCAAATCCCGGAATGATCTTGCCGTGACGTTTGGTGAATTCATCCAGCTCGAACGAGGTCGCCGTTGCCAGATCGACGCCACCTTCCGATCGTGCATTGACTTGCTGAAGCAGCTCCATACATTGCTGACCCGCGCCTCCATGCACATCGCCGAGTACATTGATCGCTGATCCCATTGCGTTATTCAGGCCTGTTCCGCAAGTCGCAGCCATGCGGGCGATGGCTATCGAAGGTGCCTGCGGGCCGTGATCCACAGCTGCCACCAATGCGGATTCGAGCAAGTGAGCCTGCGCCGTGCTGGGAATGTCGCCCCGGAGCATCAACCAGATCATTTGGGCGAAGCTGAGTTGTCCGATGAGCTCCTGAATAGGATAGCCACGGATGTAAATCTCACCGGGCTTTATCTCGATGATCTCCGTGTTCCACCAACGCTGCGCCTTGTCCAACTTCGCTTCAGATTGATGCATGGGAATAACCACGCCGAGCACCTCGCGACTCTCGCCCGCGCCGCGGGATGACGGGCCACTGCGAGACCGTTCCGTCACCGACGTAATGCAAGCGTGTCGCGCTGAGGGTGAGATAGCCCCGGCGCCACCAGCCGAGTCGATTCACACCGTTGTATGTCATCTCGTACAAATGCTGTGTGCAGTTGTTCATCGTATATAGCCGTCATCGCTTGTCTGCCATCTCGACTCCAATTGGCTCACTTGCCGCTCGAAGCAGCACATCATCTCGCTGGAATCGGCTGCGTGGCCCGTGAAAAGTCTGAATGCTTCCGCAGCTTGAAAGACCAGCATGCCGCCACCGTTGATGGTGCGACATCCGAGTGCGCGAGCAGCAGCGAGCATCTGCGTCTCAGCAGGCGTGTAAATCACGTCGGCGACCCACATCCTGCAATCCAGAAGAGCAGGATCGAACGGCACTCCAGGGTGATTCATCGAACCTACTGGTGTAGCCAGGACTACCCCATCGACGCCTTTGATCGCCTGCTCAACATTGGCAGCAGCGAAAACCTCGCGGGTCGGAAACTTCCCTTGAAGCATCTGTGCAAGGGCTTTAGAACGATTGCAATCAATGTCGAAAATACCCACGCGCGTTGATCCCAACATCAACATCGCGTAAGCCGTTGCAGCACCCGCGCCGCCTGCCCCGATCTGAGCGACGTGACGAACTCGAACACCAGGCAAGCCGCGGCGCAGGCTTTCCGCGAAGCCGAACCAATCGGTGTTGTAACCCGCCCAACTCCCATCTCTAAGCACAATGGTGTTCGCCGCGCCAAAGGCAGCCGCTTCCTCGGACATCGAAGTCAACAGCGGAACGACAGCTGATTTGTAAGGATGAGTTACGTTGAATCCGTCGAATCCGAAGTTTTCGGCCCACCGCAGCAGCTCTCCCAGGCTCGAGATCGGAATCTGCAGAGATTTCAGATCAACCAGGCGATACACGAGCTGAAGCCCCTGTCGCGCCGCTTCGTATTCATGCAACAGTGGACTGCGCGAAGCGGAAATCCCGCTGCCAATGAGGCCGAGAAGGAAACTCTTGGGTTTACGTTGCATGGTCATGCGCCGCTAATGGACGTCTTCATCGTAGAGGGCGCCACGGCTCACCGCCATTTAGAAATTGAGCGTGCCCTATGTGCCCAGGGAATAGCTTCCAGAAGGGCACCCTCATGCCTATGTCTTCAAGTTATAGGGGACGGCGGCTTTGGCATTTGCGTTGTGGGACCACGTTGTCGATGCTCTGTCACGAGGGACAGCATGCTCAACTTGCGACACATAGAGATCTTTCGCGCCGTCATGGTTGGTCGCACGGTTTCTGCAGCGGCGGAGATGATGCACGCCTCGCAACCCGTGGTGAGCAAGACCGTCAAGCATCTCGAATCTCGGTTGGGTTTTCCGCTGTTTGACCGAGTGCGAGGACGCCTGATTCCAACGAGGGAAGCCAACGTTCTGTATCGAGAGATACAGCAGATTCATGGTGGGATTGAACGTCTCGAACACGTCATAAGGCAACTCAAAGCCGGCGATGACGCGATCTTCTGCATTGGAGGTTCGCCGTCTCTTGCACGTAGGTTCATCCCGCGAGCAATGCGCCTATTGAAAGACGCCCATCCCAGATTGATCATTCAATTCGATGCTCTCTCAGTGGATCAAGTACCCGAGTATCTGGTCAGTGGTCGGGGTGAGTATGTGCTCACCGTCTATGAGGTCGAGCACCCCAATTTGACGCACGAGGTTCTCGGCAGCATTCCCATGGTGGCGGTACTGCCGAGTCAACATGCACTGGCCACGCAGAATGCGGTATCCCTGGCAGACCTGGCACGTGAGCGCCTCGTGTCATTTCCGCGCACGAGCCCGCATGGCCAGATAATCGCTCAGATGTGCGAGCAGGCCGGCATTGAGTTTAACGTCTCGACGTTCGTCCGCTTCGCAGAAAGCGCGTGCGCATTTGCCGCGAACGGTATGGGGCTCACGATTGTCGACGCAATGTCCGCACATGATGCCGGTTACAGCGAACTTGTCGTGCGCCCATTAGCCGAACCCGGATCCTTGCCGCTCTTCTGCCACCGCAATCTGTTCGCTTCTCGATCCAACATCAGCACGGCATTCGAACAGATCCTACGCAAGACGAGCACAGCCGAGTTAGCAGGACTATCTCAATCCAATTCGCCGAGCACTGGATCCGTTCATCGTGGATCGCGCTCGCCGCAAGCAACGCGCTGCGCCTAGTCGGAACCTGACCGTGAAGGGCCCGCGAGTACGCGGCGCCAATCTTCCTCCTGCGCAGCCAATCTCACCCTGGCATCTTCCTCCCCGCATCCGTCGTAATCTCCCAGCCTCTGAACGATCGCAAAGAAGAGCCCACTGACAGGGCGCAAGTAGAGCTGCAGATACGCCCCCGTCTGCTCCTCGTGATATAGGACGTTGAACTGCTCGAGATCTGCGAGCAATTGCACATCCAACGGCTTCCGCGCGGACAGATCGCGATAATAATTCGCGGGGATCGGCAAGATCGCCTCGCGCGGCAAACGCCGAGCTACGTCCAGGAGATTCGCCGACGCGATGGCGATTTCCTGGATTCCTGCTCCACCGAAGGCATCGATGAATCGCCCGGGAGCTGCTGCCCATGCTCGCGTGGTTGTTAGTGAGATACGAATTTCACCGGATGCATTGCGCAGTCTTCTGCTATGAACGACACCATGCGGATCCCAGAGATCCACAGGCGCCGCCGCATCAAGACCGAGCATGGTGCGGTAAAATAGTAACGTTGAGTGGAAGTATTCCGATCGCGCCACCTGGCCGAGATGATCGACCGAGGCAACTTGAACGCCCGGAGAAGCACCGGTCGGAACGAAATCCACGTCGCGATACGTACGTCCGCGCGGGTCTTCCTCCAAGAGATAGTACAAGACATCTCCCGGTCCGAGTATCGCCGGCAGACGAAGCTCGCCCACTTCGGCGTCGCTCTCGAAACGCTCGTATCGCAATGATTCGGCCCACGCCACGACGGGCTCGACAGAGGAAACTCGTACACCGACCGCACATACCGCAGTTCCATGCTTGTCATAGTAGTCAGCGGCATGGCTGCCGCGCATTCGATTGACGACGATGTCGACATTGCCGGCACGATAGAGACTCACGTCCTTCGACCTGTGACGATGCGTCTCGGTAAGACCGAGATGCCCAAGAAGCGCGGTCAGCTCCGATTGGCTATCAGGATCAGTGGCAAACTCGATGAACTCGAGACCTTGCACGTTGCCATCGATCGCCGCCACACCAGGGGTGCGTTTTTCTTGCACGCCGAGCCAGGTAAGTGACCTCCGGCCATCCAGCGCGGTCAAGTCGATGCGAGAGGCTTGAAACTCGTCGTTGAATATCTCGAGCGATATCCACCCATCGTAACCACATGCCTGTACCGCGCTGACGAAGTCCCGTAGAGGTAGCGCGCCCTGCCCTGGAAAACACCTGTGATGTCGACTGTGATGACGTATGTCGGCGCACGGCGATATGGCGTCGGCCAGCTGAACCATGGCGATGCGTTCTGGCGTTAGATGGCGAATCGCATCCACTTCGGAGCAAACGCTCAATATGTTGAAGCCGTCCAATACGACGCCGAGATTTTCATGACGCGCGTGTTCGACAATCTTCATCGCATGCCGATAGTCGGTCACGTGACGTCCCCACGGAAGCGCCTCGTACCCGATGCGAATTCCGCGTTGCTGCGCACGCTCGGCAAGCTGGGCCATTTGATCGGCGGCACGTGCATCATCGGAGAGCGCCTCGGCCCCGGTATTGCTCGCAACAATGACCATCTCCGCGCCGAGTTCCGCTGCAAGGTCGAGTTTTCGCTCCGCATACCGTAGTCGCAGCCTGAATTGCTCGACCGGAAGACCTTCGATGTTTCGCAGGGGTTGCAGCGACAGCAGGCGTAGACCACACGACGCAATGAAGTTCCGGATCTGTGTTGGCGTCAGCATGGATACGGTGAGATCGGGCTCGTAGAGCTCGAATCCCTCGTACTGGGCGGCGGCAATAGCCTCGATCTTTCGCTGCAGACTACCGGCCAGCGAGGCGCTGACGATCGCGTGCTTCACACCGCACCTTCGACTGTTGTTGGGCACTCGGGGAGCATTGACCTGCGCTTCACGCTCAGAGAGTACTCGAGACAGGCCTGTGCAGCCATTTCGCTTTCGCAGCCAGGTTATGCCGAGCTGTTATGCAACGTCGTGCATTCCGATGCGTTATGCACGACCGACAAATTGGAAATTCTGCATGACCGAGGCGCTGAGTAGATTTCTTGGACCTAGCGTGGCCGGTCCAATGTATGCCAGCTCCAGTTCACACCGCTGTGGCGCGTCGCCCAGCAAGTCGCGCCTTCGGGTTCTCACTCGCGCACCTCACGTTGCTTGATCAGGCTCCACCGGAGCTCACGGAGATTGCTGCGCGCGCGGGCTATGACTATGTCAGTTTGCGAGCCATTCCCCTTGGATTGCCAAACGAAATCACGTATGCACTCGGCAAGGATCGAGCCCTATTTCGGCGAACGAAGGCCGCGCTCGCGTCGACCGGTGTGCGCTTGCTGGACATCGAGCTGGCCCGCATCTATTCCGGCGTCGATGTGCGCAGTTATCTACCCGCCATCGAAGCCGCCGCCGAGCTGGGTGGCGCACACCTATTGTGCAGTGTCTGGTGCGATGGTCGCAGCTTTGTGCTCGATCGGTTCATTGAGCTGTGTGAGCTGACCAGGCCGTTTGGCATCACTGTCGACCTGGAATTCGTGACGTTCGCCAGCATCAACACTCTCAGCGCCGCAATAGACATCGTGAGCGCGTCACGATGCGACAATGCTGGAATCTGCATCGACACGCTACATTTTGATCGCTCCCATTGCACACCGGAACAACTAGCCAGTGTCCCCCCTGAGTGGTTTCACTACGCGCAGATCTGCGATGGCCCCGCGAACTACGCAACTGACGAGGCCTCGCTCAAGTCCATCGCGCGCGAAGGGCGGCTATATCTTGGCGAGGGGAACATCGATGTTCCGGGCATCCTTGCCAACATGCCTTCGATGCCATACTCCATCGAGCTTCCCAATAGAGATCGGCAGTTGCGACTTGGTCCGGAAGAGTTTGCCCGCCAGTGTCTGGTCACCGCACGCTGCGCCCTGTATCCACCCGACCCACCCGAGAATTGAACCGTCTTGGCAGGCTACGCCCCGATCTGAAACCGTTGTGCCAGAGCTTTGAGCGCAAACTCGTAGCCGAGCGATCCGAAACCAACCACCACCCCAATCGCGATTGCCGAGATATATGAGATGTGTCGGAAAGACTCGCGCGCATGCACATTCGACAGGTGCACCTCGACAATCGGCTTTTCCGCGGCGGACAGCGCGTCACGTATTGCAATCGACGTGTGGGTGTAGGCACCCGCATTGATGACGATGCCATCCTGCGTCTCGCGCGCCTCGTGTATCGCCCGGATCAGTAGTCCTTCCGAATTGGCCTGGAAACACGTCACCTCCAGTCCCAACTCTGCCCCCACGCGTTTGCATTTCGCCTCTACCTGCGCAAGCGTTTCGGTGCCATAGGTCTTTGGCTCCCGCTTGCCGAGCATGTTGAGGTTCGGACCGTTGATCACCAGTACTCGTGCACTCATTGCTTCCTCGGTTCTGCTATCGTCAGTTGGGGCGATTCCCGGCCTGTTGGTTGGCGAACGCGCCCGCCGTTCGACAAACGGTCAGTCTGTCGCGGCGTGAACCACCAATCTGTCTGGGCAGTAGATATCCAGAATGTTCCAGTGTCCGGTAGTCGGCGTCGGATTGTTCTTCATCGGCACGTCGATGACGTACGGTCCCGGCGCAGACAGAGCTCGCGCAAGGGCCGGCGCGAGATCTGCTGCACTCCGTAGACGTTCGGATTCGCACCCGTAGCCTCGCGCGATTTCCGCATAGTCCGGCTTCTGAGCATGCCAGCCGTCCACGTTCGTCGGAAACTGCGTCCCGTGCGTGGTACCGAACGCCGCCTTCTGCAAGCCTGCAATGGTTCCAAAGGCATTGTTGTTCATCACGAGAAAGACGATTGCGAGTTGTTGTTCAACCGCTGTTGCAAGCACTGCCGGGTTCTGTCCGAATCCCCCGTCTCCGACGAGCGAAATGACCGCTCGCTGCGGACAAGCCATTTTTGCCCCGACTGCAGCGGACGGACCAAAGCCCATCGTGGCATATCCACCGGGTGTCAGCACGCTACCGGGAGTCAGTATCGGAAACTGCTGTCCAACTCCATTCTTGTTCCAACCAACGTCCGTAGTAATGATCGCGTCGCGCGGCAACGCCGCCCTTACCTCCGCGAGAATCCTCTCAGGCATCATCGGGAACGCATCGCTCTGAGCCATGGGGCGATTGCGCTCCACGAACTCTGCTCGAAACTCGGCGATGCGCCGAACCGCATCCGGGCGCTTCCTTCCGCCCGGAAAGAGCTCTCTCGCGACTTCGTTCAGCGTAGCCAGGGCGGACTTGAGATCCGCGACTGCACTGATCTCCGTGGGAAAATTGCGCCCGAGTTCAGACGCTTCGAGATCGATGTGGATCAGACGCGTCGGAGGAATATTGAACGTGTAGTCGCGATACCAGGAGCTGCAGTCTGCTTCCTTGAATCGAGTACCGAGGCCCATCACCCAGTCCGCAGACAGACACTCCTGGTTGACCAGCGACGTCCCCCAAAAGCCTGTCATGCCGAGCACGAGCGGATGGTCGTCCCGGAGGGCTCCTTTGCCCATCAGGCTATGGGCCACGGGGATCTGCATGTGGTCGGCGAACTGTCGCAATTCCTCCGATGCTTTGGCGAGGAGGATGCCGCCACCGACGTAGAGAACCGGTCTGCGCGCTTCTGCAAGGATTTGGACGATGGTTACCGCTGTGTGGCGATCAAGAGTAGGCCTGCGGACAGCATGAGCATCTGCATTTAGCCGCTCGAAGTACATCGTCTCGATCTGAGCGGAGAAGACATCCATCGGTACATCTATGAGAACCGGACCTGGTTGCCCTGTCTCTGCAAGCTGGAAGGCGCGCTCGAGAATTTCCGGGAGCAGCTCGGGTCGATCCACGCGCCAGGCCCGCTTCACGAAGGGCCGGAAAATTTCCCATTGCGCAGCATCGGCATGTAGGTTGACCTCTTGATGTGGATGCTTGCCGAAATAGTGCGAAGGAACATCTCCAGCGATGACCACCATCGGGATGCAATCCAACGCCGCGTTCGCGACTCCGGTTGCTGCATTGGTGAGCCCGGGACCTAGGTGCGTCAACAAAACCGCCGCGCGCCCAGAGGCGCGTGCATAGCCATCCGCGGCATGTGCAGCCACCTGTTCGTGTCTGACATTCACGAACTCGACTTTGCTGTCCTTCATGGCAGAAAGCACAGCGATGTTCGTGTGACCGCACAGCCCGAAGACGTGTCGAACACCGCGCCGTTCCAGATAGCGCACCAACTGATTTGCGATCGTTTCCTTCATGGTCACCAGGTCTCACTGTTGTAAAATTCACCGAACAGCTCCGCGTCCGGTGGACGATCCATCGGGATTGGACGACTGACCCAAGTGACATTCATGAAGTGCTTGAGGTGAATATTCTCGTTCGTGATGTTTCCGCCCCAAATACCGCAACCAAGGCTCGATGTCATCGGCATCCCATTGGTGAACGAGCCTGCATTGGCCTTGGACTGCGGTTGACGAACCATCATGCGACTTACGGGAGCAAGCCGCGCGAGCCGATCGATATGATCGTCATTGTGCGAGTAGATGCCGCAAGAATGCCCTTTGCCGCCCACCTCATAGATCCGACGCACGAACTCGAGTGCTTGATCGAACCCTTCGTAGCGATAGACTGCCAATAGTGTCGTAAGCTTCTCTCGCGAGTAGTTGTGCTCCTTTCCAATTCGATCGTTCTCGACAATGATGAAACGTCGGTCTGCTGGAATGGTGAAGCCGGCGCGAGTTGCAATGACTTGCGGCGGGCAAGCGACGGTGTCTGGCGTGCGATGTCCGTGCTCGTCCCACAGAACCTCTTCGATCCTCGCCGCCTCGTCTGCATTTGCCAGATAACCTCCTTCCCTGATGAGGGCCTCGATCATCTGCGCATACACGCGCGAATCGATCAGAATATTGCCGTCGGCGGAGCATCCTGAACCAAAGTCCGAGGTCTTCGAAATGCGAGTGTTTCGAGCTGCGATATCGATGTCGGCGGTTTCATCGATGACCATGGTCGAGTTGCCGGCGCCGACACCGTACGCAGGCTTGCCAGAACTGTACGCGGCACGCACCATGGGCTGGCCGCCCGTCGCGAGCGTCAAGTCGCAACTAGCCATGAGGCATTGTGTCAGGGGGATGCTCGGCCGCTCGATGCATTGAAAAAGATCCGCCGGCGCGCCCTGGCGACGCAGCGCCTCGCGCATTACGTTCACCATTTCGTACGTCGTACGGCGGGAACGCGGATGCGGCGAGAAGATCACTGCATCCAAGCACTTCAGTGCATAGATACCCGTATACGGCGGTGTCAATTCCGGGTTCGTCGTCGGCACCAACGAAGCGATGACTCCGGCCGGCTTGCCGTACTTCACGATGCCTTTCTCGGGCAACTCCTCGATCACACCGACGCTCTTCTGCCGCAAGGCGTCGCGGAGCACGCCGATAATCTTGTTACGCTTCTCCTTCCTGCCTTCCGGGTCGCCCAAGCCGCTCTCGGCGATGCTCATCTGCACGATGCGCGAAAAGGTCTTCTCGTTCGCGGTCGCCCAACCGAGCGCTCGACAGAGCCGATCGACGCGCTCCTGATCGTAATCCTTCACTTCGTGCATCGCGGCCCGAGCACGCTCGATCATGGGATCTATCAACTGTTGTTCGACTTCGCTAAATTCTTTTACCATTGAAACTTTCCCGCATCTCGGTGTTCCGGAAGCTCGCAATTCGCAAAAAATACGAGCTAGGCATGCCGAGGCGCCATTTCCATTTTGTCTACCTGGTATCACTTAACTACATACTTCGGTTCTCCTGCGACGAAAAGCCATGCAGCTCACTCTCAAGCAGCTCGAATACTTCCGCGCAGTGATGGAAACAGGCTCCATCAACGGCGCGGCGAAAATCCTGAATGTGTCGCAGCCCAATGTCAGCCGCATGATCAAGTACACAGAGGGGCGGCTGAAACTTCAGCTCTTCAACCGCGAGAAGGGGCGCGTGCAACCCACACCCGAGGCGGTGGCAATTTTTCGCGAAGTGCAGTCTCTGCATTCGCACCTCGCTTCTTTGAATGACTTCGTGCAGCGTATCGTGACCGGGCAAACGGGAAGATTCGTTGTCGGCTCCTCGCCCAGCCTTGGTCGATTCATCGTGCCAAGCACTCTGGCACGCCTGCGCCGTGCGTATCCATCGCTTCCCATAAAGCTCGATATCCTGTCGGTGTCGCAGGTGATCGAGTATCTGGTCTTCGGTCAGGGAGAATGCGCTTGCACGATATTCCCGATCACTCATCCGCAGATCGAGACCGACGCATTCACCGCGGGTACTCTGGTATGCGCAGTACCGCGCGGGCATCCATTGGCACAGAAGCAGCGGTTGATGGCGGAGGACATCGCTGATCAGCCAATCATAGGCTTCGAACCCACGACGCCGCACGGCGAAGTAGTGGAATCTCTCTTTGCGCAGGCCGGCATCAAACCGAGTTTCTTGACCGTCGCGCGCTTCGCCGAGTCGGCGTGCGCGCTTGCGGAACAGGGCTGCGGTATTGCGCTGGTTGATGAGTTCACAATGGCGGGAAACGCTTTTCCGAACCTCGTCGCCGTGCCGCTTGAAAGGTCCCGGTCGTTTCACATTTACCTGCATCGCTCCGTGGAGCGGCCTCTTTCAATCTTCGGGCAACGTTTTCGCGATTTTCTGGCAGGGAATCACCACGACAACGAATCGAAGCGAAGCAACGGAGAGAGCACCAAGAATTCGAAGCCGCTCGTCGAGCGGTGACTCCGTTGACCCGACGGCACGGGTGTCGTGACCAGGTCCGTCCCCTATTTCGATGAATTGCCACGCCGGCCCGGCCATGCGATCACTTCCGTCCGTCGCGCAGACATGAAGGGGATCGCATGAGCATCGTCGGACTGGCCACACGTATCGAGGCGCCGGCGCGCGCCGTCTGGGATCACATCTCCTGGGAAGGAATGCAGTGTCTGGCTGGTGGACGCCTGATCCAGCGCGTCGAGTTCGCCGAGCCGCGCAACCAGGTCGGCTCGCTGAAGACCTATTACACGTGCACCGGCCTGCCGGTCGTCGTCAAGCTGCTCGAGCTGGACGAGGCGGCCATGATGTATCGCTATCGAATCGTCGATGACGGCTCCGCCCTGCCCGGCACGGATTACGTCGGTTGCCTGCGAGTCACACCCTGCGGCCCGCAGGCCTGTCACCTGAAGATCGAAGTGTCGGTGACACCGATCGGCGTTACGGAAGAGGAGTTCAAGCGACTGTGGACCGAGATGGAATGGATCAACGTCAATGACGTGAGGAAGCTGGTGGAACGCCGGTCGTAGCGTACGGCGCGCTGCTGGTTGACTCGGGCTGCCTGATGGGTGGCGTCCGGATGCCCGGCAGCGTGCTGCTGAAATTCAAAGTGCCCATCTGCGCCCATGCCTGCGCGCGAAAACGCCCTGAACCTTCCACGAGAAACCGCAATGAATCTACCAGCCAGGATATCGACCTTCCATCTCGTCCCGTCCGTCGAAAAGAACTTTGCATACGCCCAGGCGACGTGCGACGGCCACTACCTCTTCATCGCAGGAACGACCGCGATGGACGAGGAGTTCGTGCCGCTGTTTCCAGGCGACATGCGCGCACAGATGACGAAGACCTACGAGAGGATTCGCCGCACGCTCGAAGCCCATGGCGCCAGTTTCCAGGACGTTCTAAGTGAAATGATTTACGTGACGGATATGGAGCAGATGCTCGCAGCCAATGACGTGCGAGCCACCGCCTATGGTTGCCACACGCCTGCCGCCACGGCAGTCGAGGTGAGACGCCTCGCATTCAAGGAATGTATGGTCGAGATAGAGCTCGTTGCTCGCCTTCCGAAGG
Source organism: Steroidobacter sp. (assembly GCF_036406195.1). Classification (GTDB taxonomy): domain Bacteria; phylum Pseudomonadota; class Gammaproteobacteria; order Steroidobacterales; family Steroidobacteraceae; genus Steroidobacter. The sequence goes on along the minus strand of NZ_DASWVW010000016.1, from coordinate 394,892 downwards.
CGTCCAGCTGAGGTCTCGAGCCAGGCCCGGTCCAGCACCGCAACGCGGCGCTGGACCGGCGCATGCGATGCTTCAGCGATCCGCCCCGAAACGAAACATCACGGACATGCCGTACTGGGCGCCTGGATTGATGAAATACTCATCCACCCCGAGCACATTGAGCAGCGAGACCTGTTGCTGACCATAGGCGCTGACCGCCCAGCGCTCGTCGGTGACGTTCTTGCCCCAGGCGCATATCGACCAGCCGTCGCCTTCGAGCGCCAGCCGCAGATCCAGCCAGTCGTAGGCTGGCGTGAACAGAACGTTGTCGACCTCCCAGAAAGTTCGCCCCACGCGGTTGTAGTCGAGCCGCAGGCTCACGGCCAGATTGCTCGAGCCGAGCGATGCCCGGTACTCCGCGCCGCCATTGAAATTGTAGGAGGGTGTGTAGGTCGTGTGGTTGCCGCTGTAATCGTGCGGCCCCAGGAAATTCGAGGGACGGAAATCCTTCATCTGCGTGGCCGTTCGGCCGTAAGCGGCGTCGAGCTTCAAATGATCGGTAACACGAGCGCTCAGCTGTAGCTCGAGACCTTCGACATCCACCTCGGGCACATTGAAGGTCGCCTGCGAAAACGTCGGAGTGAGCACGAATTCCTGCTTGTCCCGGTAGTCGAGCAGGAAGGCGGCGACGTTCGCGATCAGGCGCTTGTCGAACCATGTGGTCTTGGCGCCGATCTCATAGGACTTGGTGCTCTCGGGCCCGTAGATGGGGGCGAAGGAATCGGTGGGCCCGGCCGGCGGATTGAAGCCGCCGGTCTTGAAGCCCACGGCATACGTCGCGTAGACCATGTGCTCGGGCGTCAGATCGTAGGAGAGCGAAAGCTTCGGCTGCCACTTGTGAAAGCTGGCATCGAGCGAGCGGACCACCGCGGCGCTCGCCGGTATGGTCGCGATCTCATCACGGCGGTCTTCGTCGTAACGAAGCGCCGCGAGCAGTTGCAACCGATCCGTGAATCGGTAGCTGGCCTGCAGGAAGGCCGCCATCTGATCCGCATCCGAGGAATAAAGCACGTCGGGGACCGGCAGCGCGCGGCTGAAGTAGTCGAGACGATCGCGCCGGGTATTCTGATAGAACGCACCGACGATCCACTGGAAGCGATCGTTGCCGCTGGAGGTAAAGCGCAGTTCCTGGGTGAACACCTCGAGGTCGATCGGCTGCGATACCGGCTGCACGATCGGCAACGGCGTTCCATCCAGATCGCCTTCCCAAAACTTCGAATAGTCATCGTAGCCGCTGGTCGCAGCGAAGGTGCCGTGCGCGGTCTGGTACGATAGCGTCGCCGATACACCGCGCCACTCACGCCGCCCCGAGCCGAGGAAATCCGCGATCGGCGCATCGAGAATGTCCGGATCGAGCCGCCCACCGGTGATCTGGGTTACCGGGTATGGCGTTGCCCAAGCCGCGCCGGCGTCCTCGTCCATGTAGTTGGCGCGCAGATCGAGCGACAGCGCCTCGGTGAGATCCGCCATCAGTCGCAAGCGCAGATTGGTGGAGCGCAGGAAATCGACGTTGCGATCCAGGGTGCGATTGCGAATGTAGCCGTCCGAATCGCGGTATGAACCGGCAACCAGGGCCCGCACACGCTCGGTGCCGAGCGCGCCGCTCACCAGGCCGTCCACCGAGTATTGATTGCCGTTGCCATAGCCGACTTGCAATCGTCCCCCCGGATCGCGCGAAGGCTGCCGCGTCACGACGTTGATGACGCCGCCGATCGCGTTCTTGCCGTAGAGGGCGCCTTGTGGGCCCTTGAGGATCTCGACCCGCTCCAGTCCAAACAGATCGGCCGTGAAGAATTCGCTGTCCGCGAGCGCTACGCCATCCACGACGTAGGCAATGGACGCAGCTTGATTGCGGTTGGCGCTCACGCCGCGAACGGTAATGATGTTGGTACCAGGATCCTGATCGCGCACCATCAGCACGCCAGGCGTAATCGCAGCGAAATCCTGTAGCGAGGTGAGCTGACGCGCCTCGATGTCGGCCCGCGTGAACGCCGAGACCGAGTCCGAAACATCCTGAAGATTCTCTTCGCGGCCACGTGCGGTCACCACGATCTCCTCGAGCGTGAGACCCGAGGAAATAGCCGATTCGACCGGCGCCTGTGCCGCGGCGCTGACCGACTGCAGTGCCAGTACGAGCGCGCCGAGCGGCGCGCGGTTCAATTGTTGACGAGGCATTCGCTGATCCCCCCACCTGGTTCTTTCGTGTCGTTTTATGTGTGTCGCACGCGAGCCGCTCATCCGAAGGCCGACGTCAGCGTCGCGTCCGATAAGCTTCGATGAAACGATCGATCTCGGACGCCGTTGTCTGGGCGTCGCCGATTACGCCCAGCAAAGCTCCGACCGGCAGCACTTCTCCCTTGCCGACGAGCATACGAAGCAGGACGCCGGATGCTGGCGCCTCGATCACGTTGACAACCTTGGCGGTCTCCACCTCGAGCAGCGGATCGTTCTTCGCAACTCGTTGACCTGCTCGGGCATGCCAGTCGGCGATGGTTCCATCCTGCATCTCGATACCCCACTTCGGCATCGCCACTGCACACAGCGGTTCCGACATGTTTCATCCACCCTCATTCATCAAGTGATCCACGGCCGCCCCGACACGATGGGCATCGGGAACGTAGAGCTTCTCCAGCTGCGGCGCGAATGGCACGGGCGAATGCGGCGCCGTAAGCTTCACGAGCGGCGCGCGCAACGAAGCAAACGCGCGCTGCGCGACCAGAGCCGCTATGTCCGACGCTATGCTGCAACGCGGCGGCGCTTCGTCGATCACGACCAAGCGTCCGGTGCGCCTAACGCTTTGCAGTATCGTTACCTCATCGAGCGGCGACGTCGTACGCAGATCGATGATCTCGCAGCTGATGCCACGGAGCGCCAGGGATGTCGCAGCGGCCTCCGCCACCTGGACCATGGCGCCGAGCGTCACCAGGCTCACGTCGGTGCCCGCGCGCACCACGCTCGCCTTGCCGAGCGGGATTCGATACGGCTCATCGGGCACCTCACACTGGGTCGAGTAGAGCGCCTTGTGCTCGAGGAAGATCACGGGGTCTTCATCGGCGATGGCGCTTGCCAGCAGTCCTTTCGCATCGTATGCGTTCGAGGGAACGACGCACTTGAGTCCTGGAATTCCCGTGAGCTGCGGATACAGCGTTTGCGAATGCTGCGCACCGGCGGTCAGCCCGCCGCCCATAGCCATGCGAATGACGATCGGCACGGCGGCCTTGCCGCCAGACATGTAACGGATCTTGGCGGCCTGATTGAAGATCTGGTCGAAGCAGACTCCCGCGAAGTCCGCGAACATGAGATCGACCACCGGTCGCAGGCCTGTCAGCGAAGCGCCAATGGCCGCGCCGACGAACGCCGTCTCCGAGATCGGCATGTCGATCACTCGCAGCGGACCGAACTCGGTCAGCAGTCCCTTGGTGACGCCGAATGCGCCGCCAACCGCATCCTGTCTGCCGGTGGCGCATCCCGCGCCGCCGGAAACGTCCTCGCCTAGTACACAAACGCGAGCATCGTCGCGCATAGCCTCACGTAGTGCGGTGGTGATGGCCTCGCGATAGGTTTTCAGTGGCATCGTGGCTGCACTCAGTAGGAGACGTACACGTCCGAGAGGACCTCGCTTTCGAGATCTGGACTACTCGATTGCTTGGCGAAGTGGACCGCCTGCTCGATCGCGTCCGACGCCTGGGTATCGAGCTCGGCCAGAGCCGACTCGCTCAACAAGTCTTCTCGCAGCACGCGCTCACGAAAGTGCTGGAGGCAATCGCGCTGGGCGCGCTCGGCAGCGATCTCCCCGCGAATCCGATACGCCTGTGGATCGCCTTCGTAATGCCCCAGAAACCTCGGTATCGTCGCCTCGATCACGCTCGGTCCGCTGCCGCCGCGCAGGCGGCGAATCGCCATGGCGGCCGTGTCCTGAACGGCGAAGAAGTCCGTCCCATCCACCCGTGTACCCGGCATTCCGAAAGCCTGCGCGCGTGCCAGCAGGTCGCCGCAGCCCAAGCCGTACTCGGCGGATGTGAACTGGCTGAAGCCATTGTTCTCAAACACGAAGAGCATCGGCAGCTTGAACACCACGGCGAGGTTCAGCGTCTCGAAGACGGCCCCCTGGTTCGACGCCCCATCACCGGCGAAAGCGACCGCGACGCCATCTCGTTTGAGCACTTTGTGGGCCAGCGCCGCGCCCGCCGCGAGCGGAACGCCCGCCCCGACGATTCCATTGGCGCCGAGGAAGCCGCGCTCGACATCGATCAGGTGCATCGAGCCACCTTTTCCACGGCACAGCCCGGCACGGCGACCGAAGATCTCTGCCATCACTTCCCGCGGATCGCTGCCCTTTGCCAGGCACTGTCCATGGCCACGGTGCGTGCTGCTGATCTGATCGGTGGCGCTCAGGGTGTCGCAAACACCGACAGCCACCGCTTCCGCGCCGACACTCAGATGCGAGAAGCCCGGCACGCAGCCAGTTGCAATCTCTGTGCGCAGACGTTCCTCGAACTCGCGGATCAGGCGCATTCGGAAGTACGCCTCGCGCAGCTTTTCAGGAGTAAGTGGGGTCACTGTTACACCCTGACGTCAACGAATGAAGGAGGCTGAGGGATGAGCGCGCGGGTAGTTGCGCAGGAATCGGAAGAACTGCGCGAGCGTGCGATCGGCTCGTGTGAGCGCCCCCGGCCGGAAGCGGATGGTGTTGAGGATGCCGGCGTCTTCCGCTGCGATCCGTTGGCCATAGGCTTCTGCCCACAGCGCGCGCTCCTGATTGAGTCGGTTGCGCGCGGCACTGCCATCGCCCTTCTCGACAGCGACGCAACCGAAGGGCATGGAGTGTCCCGGTCGCGGCGAGGACATGCCGACGATGATGCCCAGCCACCAGTCACCGACCATGCCCTGCTGCAAGTAAATGCTGGTGCCGTGGATGCCTATGCGCCAGTCGACCTCCGTGCCCTCGCCGAAGGATGCCTTCAGCGGATAGGAGTGACTCCATTGCTGCCACTCGACCAGGTCGTGCGGATCGGCGCCATGGAAGTTGAATCCATGCACCACCTTGATGTGCTGCATGTCGGGCGTATTGCAGGAGATCGTCCAGCCATCACAGGTGTAGGGCTGCATGGAATAGGTATGAAACACCAGCTCGCTGTCCGGACGATCAAAGCCTGGCAACGCCCACAGCGCTTCGGTGCCGTTGAAGGCCCACACGATTCCATAGCGCTCACAGGTGGGGAAAGCGAACAGCTTCGCGACACGCGGCGCCGGGTCCCCGACTCCAGTGCGTACGCAAGCGCCGTCGCGATCGAACTCCCAGCGGTGGAAGGCACATTGAACGGAGTTGCCGACGACCGTGCCGCACGCGAGATTCGCACCGAGATGCGGGCAGAAGGCGCTGGTTACGCTGACGACACCATCCTCGCCCCTGAACACTACGACCTTACCGTCCAGAAAGTCGCGGCCGATGACGGCGCCGCGCTCGACCTCGCTGGACAGGCAGATCGGATACCAGCTCTGGTGAAAGAGCCCGTCTTCGCCTTGACCGAGCAGACCAGAGGGTTCCCTCTGCGCCTGCGCCTCGGACTCGACCCCTGTCGCCGGTTTCGTCATGACTCCCCTCGCCCTGGCTGAATTCGACCAGCAGCGAGCCTAGCGGCCGGGCGTGATCGGGCAGAAGTCATCGAAACAGGCGACACGAGCGGTGTTGCCTGAGACAGGCCCGCAGGCCAGACTCCCTCGAGGCTCTCCGGAGGGGATATCACAAGTGCAGCAGCTGCCATCGGGCCGAACCCCAATCGCCACGTCGGCAGTCATCCACGCAAGACTGGCGCCTCCGCCTTACGCGTCGAACCTGCTCTACCGTGTGCGGCTCGTCGATTTGATCGCGGTGGGCGAGGCCCGGCTCACGCTCCTGGAAGCGCCGGCGGGATACGGCAAGACCACTTTGATGTCCCAGTCGCACGAGCATTGCCATTCCCGTTCGTTGATGGTGGCCTGGCTGTCGATCGATGAGGAGGACAGCGACCCGGTTACCTTCGTGGGCGATCTGGTCGCTGCACTCGGCGCCGCTGGTATGGATGTCCGAGATGTCCTCGCCGAGCGCGACGCTCACCATGCGGCACCACATCCACGCCACCTACTCGCCGCTCTGCTGAATCGCATGTCGTCTGCGGCAAGCGCCGGCGTGATCTTCATCGATGACCTGCACCGCGCGGACAGCGCTGCGTACGCATCCCTCCTGCAAATCTTTCTCGATAACTTGCCCGCACCCTGGCGCGCAGTGCTGGCGAGCCGGGTGCGCCCGCCGCTGGCACTCGCAAAGTACACTGGCGCCTCCGCTCTCTGCCGGCTCGGCATGCACGATCTGCGCTTCACTTTTGTCGAGGCGCAGCGACAATTCGGGGAGATCCCGGGCCCGCAATTGCGCGCTCTGATGCATCACGCCGACGGATGGCCGGTGGCCTTGCAACTCGCGAAGGTCTGCCTCTCGGCCGAACGGCCGACGCAGAGTCTGGATTCCTTCACCGGCAGGACGCCGGAGGTCACCACATATCTCGCCGAGCAGGTATTCACCAGTCTGCCCATTGCTCTTCAGGACGTACTGACCAGCGTTGCCTTCGCGCGGCGCTTCAACGGCGACCTGGTGAATCGGCTCTGCGATCGCCGCGACGGCTGGGAGCTCTTGAGTGAGATGGAGCGGCGCAATCTGTTCGTCTCACCGGCCGACTCGGAACATACCTGGTTCACGCTGCATCAGCTGTTCACGGACTTCCTCCAGGAGCAGTACCGGCGTCGCCGCGGCGATGCGTCGATCCGGCAGTTGCATCGAGTCGCCGGCGAATGGTTTCTCGAAGCCGGGTACGTTCAAGAAGCGATCTACCACACGAACCTGGCTGCGAACGCCGAGCTCGGCCGCCGTCTCATCGAGCATGCAGGCGGATGGCGCGTGATTCTCAACGGCGGAACTCCCGCCATGCGCCAGCTCACGCAGCTGTCCGCCGACCTTGCCGGGGAACGTTCGCAACTGCAACTCGCGCGCACCATGCTGCTCGCAAAGGAAGGACGTTTTCACCTGGCGCGCGTCGCGCTCGAAGAACTGCGCGCGCGCACTCAAGGCTTCACGAGCTGGGAGGAAGGCGAGCGTGACCTATCCGCCGATGGCTTCATTGTCGATCTGTTGCTGTGCGGCTACGAAGATCGTGCTGCAGACATCCCACGCCTGCGAGTGCTGGAAAACGGCCTGCAAACCGAACCAAATGCGGATCCGGCCGTCGCTGCTGTCATTCACCTGCTGCATTCGCAGGCCGCGTACGCGACGGGCGACTATCTGGAAGCGTCATGCCACGCCGAGGCGGGCCTGATACGCTGCCGCTCGATCGAGGCTGACTATCTGGAGATCTTCGGACACCTCAATCTCGGACTTGCTCTTCTCGGACGCGCGCAAATCGAGGCTGCCGAGGCGACGTTCTGGACGGCCATGAACCTCTCGACGCGTGTGCTGGGCTCGGACAACGGCCTCGCTTGCCCACTGTCGGTCTTCCTGGCAGAAGTCCGCTACTTCAGAGATGACTTGAGCGAAGCCCGCGAGTTGCTCGATGCAGCCCTGCCGCAGCTCGAGAGTTCGGACACCTGGTTCGACATCTGGGCTTCGGCAGTTCGCACAGATGCATTGCTGGCAATGGCGACGTCTGGAATCGATACCGCCCTCGCACGCCTGAAGTGGGCTGACGAAGTTGCACATCGACGCGGCATGAGCCGACTGAGAGATCTGATCCTCATCGAGCGCATCCTGCTGCTCACGCGGGCCGGCCGGCTTGCCGACGCAGAGGACAATGCCAGCGATCCGCGAATGATCGAGCTCACCGCTGCTCGCGGCCCCAGCTCCAGCCTCCGCTTTGGCTTATGGGCCCAAGCCATGCACGCGAATGCCGTGCTGTCTGTTGCGCGAGGCCGCTTTCACGATGCGCTGCGCGGACTCGAGACGCTCGAGCCCGCGTTGATGAAACGTGGCCATGTCCAACTGCTTGTCTGCGTGCGCCTGCAGAAAGGCATGGCTCAGTGCGCGTTGGGAAATCCGCGCTCTGGGCTCGAATCGCTTCGCGCGGCGCTGCAGGACGGAGTGCCCGCCGGCATGCGTCGCTCCCTGATCGATGCGGCAGGGGGCGCCGCAGCTCTCTATCGCCTCGGCATCGAGGCCGAGCACCTGCTCTCACCCACCGAGCGCGCGCTACTGCGGACCGCCTTAGACACGTCCCAGTCGACCGCCGAGCGTGCAAGCGCCGAGCAAAGACTCAACCGCTGCGATCTATCCGCGCTCAGTCCCCGCGAGTCGCAGATCCTCTCGTTCCTGGTCGATGGTCTGACCAACAAGGAAATGGCGCGGCATCTGGAGATCTCCGAGAGCACGGTCGTCACTCATCGCAGACGACTGTACCGCAAGCTCCACGTGACCAGCCGCTCAAAAGCGATCGCCGCCGCACGCACCCTGGCAGCTCGTCGCTAAAAGCCGCAACGTCATCTGTTTCGACGACTCGCGCCACGGGCCCGGGTGCGTCGATAGTGCCTCGCGTCGTATCGCATCCCGGGAGGCAGCAATGCACGAAATCAACGTGATGGAGTGGATCGACAAGTTGGCCATTCAGGAGCTGCTTTACAAGTTCGCACGAGCCGCCGACCGTTGCGACCGGGACTTGCTGAGCAGCCTCTACCACCCGGATGCCACCGCCGATCACGCCGGTGTGTTCGTCGGCCCGGCGTCGGGCTTCGTGGAGTTGGCCATGACGATGCTCGGATCCATCGGCGTCACGACACATCACATCCTCAACACATTGGTTGAAGTTCACGCAGATCAGGCCAGGTGCGAAGCATATGCTGTTCATTTCCATCGGCTCGCTCGCGAGGGTATGCCGATCGATTCGATGATTGCGCTGCGCCACCTGCACCGCTTCGAGCGCCGCGCCGGCGAATGGCGCATCGCTCACCATCACATCGTGTTCGACTGGAATCGCGACAGCCCCACCAATGAAACCTGGGGCGAGGGACTGCTGGGCTCGAATTTCGTGCTCGGACGCAAGGACAAATCGGATCCGGTCTATGCAGTTCATCGACGCTGAACAGATTCGCCGGCTGTCGTTCGAGCGGCTGATCGAAGGACTGCGACTGGCTTTTCGTGCGGATTTCAGGGCGCCAGCCCGCTCGATCCTGTCCCTGGACCCATTGAATGGCCGCGACGAGTTGTTCGCACTCATGCCGGCATGGGACCGATCGTCCTTGCTGGGAGCGAAGCTTGCGACCGTGTTTCCCGGCAACGCCGCGCGCAACCGCCCAAATCTTCACTCCCTGGTCATTCTCTTTGATCGACAAACAGGCGCTCCCACCGCCGTGCTCGACGGCACCGAGCTGACTCGGCGCAGGACGGCTGCTGTGTCGGCGCTCGCAGCGAGCTATCTAGCCCGCGACGATGCACGGCGTCTGCTTATTGTCGGGACCGGCCCGCAAGCTATCACGCAAGCGCTCGCCCATTGCGTGGTTCGCCCGATCGAATCTGTCGCGATCTGGGGCCGGGATGCCGACAAAGCTGCGCTGGCATTGCAAGCGTTGCGGCCGTTGCTCGGCGCCAGGCAACTGAGCGTCGCGCGCGATCTGCCAGAGGCAGCGCGCGCGTCCGATATCATTTCCTGCGCGACTTCGGCAACCCAGCCGATTCTCGAAGGGGCTTTCATCTGCGCCGGAACGCATGTGGACCTGGTTGGAGCTTTCTCCCCTCGAGCACGCGAGTCGGATACGGCCCTGATTCGAAAGTCTTTGGTCTATGCGGATGTCACCACGAACGTGCTCGACGAAGCTGGCGATGTACTGATTCCGATAGCCGAGGGCGCCATCGACGAGCACGCGATCGTCGGAGATCTGCACGCTCTGACCAATAAAGCGATTCCCGGTCGAGTGAGCTCCACCGACATCACTGTTTTCAAGTCGGTGGGCACCGCCATGGCCGATGTGGTCGCGGCCTCGTGTGTATTGCGGCACGGTGGGCATGCGAACGGCGTTTGTTGACACGCGCGCCGCACTATACCCATCGCGCTATGCTCTTCGTCGAAAATTCGTCACTGTAGGGTGAACATCAAACCTGACGCCAGTGACCTTCCCAGAATCTCTTGCGAATCTCGCTCTTGAGCACCTTGCCGACGACGCTGCGCGGCAGATGCGGCCAGACTTCCACCGCCTTGGGCGCCTTCACGCTGCCAAGCCGCTCCTTGCAAAGCGCGATGATCTCCTCCGCCGTCACCTGTCGGCCGGGCTTGAGCTGCAGCACGGCCCTGACGGCCTCACCCCATTTCGGGTCCGGCACGCCAATCACCGCGCAGTCCTGCACTGCCGGATGAGAGAGGATGACCGCCTCGATCTCGACCGGATAAATGTTGAAGCCGCCCGAGACGATCATGTCCTTCTTGCGATCGACGATCGTGAAGAACGAACGCTCGTCCTTCACGCCAATGTCCGTCGTGTGATGCCAATCGAACTTGCAGACTTCCGCCGTTTCCTGCGGGCGCTGGTAATAGCCCTTCATCACCATCGAGGATCGCACTACGATCTCTCCCTTGTGCCCCGGCGGCAGGATTTCGCCATCCTCACTCATGATTTCGACGACCGCATACCGCAGCGGACGCCCCGAGGCGCGCAGCACTGCTTCATCGAATGTGCCATCCGCGCGTATGTAATCAGCCGGCTTCTTGATCAGGACAGGAAACATGCACTCGCTCTGGCCGTACGCCTCGTAAATCACCGGGCCGAGCACGCGAATCGCTTCCGCATAGCGCTCCGGCGCCACGGGAGCGGTGCCGACGATGAGCGCCCGCAGCGACGATACGTCGGTCCGCTGCACGTCGGCATGAGCGAGCAACGCGTACAATGCCGTTGGGGGCAGAAACAAATGAGTGATGCGCTCACGAGCGATGGTCGAGAGGACCAGCGCGGGATCGAAGCCCGGAAGAATCACCGTTTGCGCACCGGAGATGAGGAACGCCATTGCCATGGCTCCGGCAGCGTGCGTAAGCGGCGCCACGATGAGATGCCGCGACGACTGCTCGATGTCGAAGCCGTCGACCATGGCCAGCAGGCCCATTTCCAGCGATCGGTGTGAATGTTCGGCACCCTTCGCGGGCCCGGTGGTGCCGCCGGTCGGCTGGATGAAGGACCGACGCTGCGGATCCTCCGGCGTGCTCTGCAGCGCCGCCTGGTTCTCCGCGAGCCAACTTTCAAGATGCGGCCCGTGTGTCGACTCGCGGTCGATACAGATGAGCTTGCGAAGCTTCGCCAGTCCCATCCGCAGTTGACCCACGACCGACTCGAAGTCGCTGTGAAAGAAGACGACTTCGACGTCAGCCTGGTCGAGCACTGCGATATTGGTGGCCACCGCGTTACGTGCATGCACCCCGACCCAGGCCATGTCGGCGCGATTCACCGCCAACATCAGCAACAGCACCCGAGCGTCGTTCGGACAGTAGATCGCGACGTTCATATCCGGCGACAGCTGCGGATCGGCGCGCAGCGCGCACGCCACCTTGTTCACCCACTGAGCGGCATCTCGATACCGGAAACTCCGCACTCCGTCCGACAGCGCAATCTCATCCGGGCATCGTGCCACGGCAGCGTCAAAGTGATCCGCGAGTCGCACGCCTCATCCCCAACTGATACACGAGCCAACTGTAACGAACGTCACCAGCGATACTGCCCCTGCAGGGCCACCGTGCGCGGCGCATCCGCAATCAGCTGGAAATGGCCGGCCCCCAATCCGAGTTGCTGGCCCCAACTCCACGTGCGCTCGTCCGTCACGTTTCGGACCAACGCCGCGAGCTCCCACCGCCCGCCCGGATCACCCAATCCCAGCCGTACATCGAGTTTTTCATAGGCCGGCGAACGGACGTAGGGCTCGTTACTGGTGAGCACGTCGAACTCATCGGTGAAGCTATAGGATAGCTCGCTGGTCCACTGCAGGCCGGTCGATCCGAGCGGGTATCTCGAACCGACCGACAGGCGGCCACTATAGCGCGGCGCATAAGGCGGCGCCTCGCCACTGAGATTCTGAAAGCATGCCTGGCCGGGCGGCGTCAGCATACCCTGCAGCACCGTGCACGGGCCGTTGGCGAAATTCTCATAGGACGCATCCAGCCACGCCGCCGATATTCCGAAACGCCAGTTCGAGCTGGGAGTCCAGAGCGCATCGAGCTCCAACCCCTGCGATTCGAGCCCCGCCACATTGCGTGTGACCACCGCGATCGCCGTGCCCACCGACACTGGCACCGCTAGCTGCAGACCATCGTAGGTACTGCGAAAGGCGGCCACGTTCAAGGTCACGCCCGCGTCCCGCCACAGCGCTTTCATGCCGACTTCGTAGGCGTCCACGGTTTCCGGATTGAACTGCCAGGCGCTGCGATCGTTGCTGAAGACCGTGCCGTCGAATCCGCCCGCCTTGAAACCCTGGCCGAACGAGGCGTAGAACATCAAGTCCTGCCACGGCGAGTATTGAAGCGTCAACGATGGCAGCAGATCGTCATCCTTGCGCGAGCCGGTAAACGTGTGTGGCACGGTCCCGGTCACTCCGCTCGCAGCGGCGAGCGCGATTCCCGTGAGCGGCACACCCCGATTGTGACCGTACGGATCGTTGACACCGTCGATCGAGTAGAGTGCGGCGCGCTGTAACGCATCTTTCCGCGTCTCACTCCAGCGCACGCCCGCGATTGCCGACCATTGGTCGGTCACATGGACGGTAAGGCTGCCGAACAGCGCGCGGGTTTCCGAGTCCTGATCGAGGAAAGTCTCCTGCCCCCAGGGCAACGTCGGCAGTGAAGCGGCGAGCAGCGCCTGCCCCATCTCACCGAGCGGAGCGAATATGAAAGGCAGCGCCTGCTGAACGTGCTGGCCGAGCACCGCACCGGACTGCAGAGTCTCCTTCTGCCAGTACGCACCGAGCAGGTACTCGACGCGCCCCTCGCCCGAAGAAGTCAATCGCAACTCCTGGCTGGTCTGCTTCATCTCCTCGTCGTAACCGATCTGCAGCACACGCAACGGGGTTCCGTCCGAGTCGGTGTCCTGCTCGAAATCGAAGCCGGTGTACCCGGTCACCGACGAGAGCATACCCAGCCGCGTCTGCCAATCGAGCGTCAGCACGAGCTCATGCCCCCGCATGCTCCCTCCGTCGCGCTCGACCGCGCGACGATCGTCCAGTTCGGCCTCGAAGTTCGGTAGCGATTGATAGCGATTGCATGGCCGGAACGGCGCCAGCGCCGACGCTCCGAACGCCGGATCGGCGGGACAGTTGATCAGCTGGTTCGGGATTGCCCCGGACTGGATCTCGGTGTCGTGGATCTCGCCTTTGAATGTCGCGGTGAACGCCTCGCTCGGCGTCCACACCGTGGTGAGGCGCCCAGCGGCATCCCGTCGATTCGGCTCCATGCCACCGGTCTCGAGATTCTCGATCCATCCGTCCATATCGGCCCAGCGTCCCGCCAGACGCATGCTCCAGGTGTCAGAGAGCGGACCGCCGAGTCCGGCTTCGATGACCGACTCCCGTTGCTCGAATTCGTAACTGGCGAGCACGTTCGCCTCGAACGACTGCGTCGGTCGTCTGGTAACGATGTTGAACGCGCCTGCAATCGCATTGTTACCGAAGTATGTGCTCTGCGGCCCGCGCAGCACCTCGACACGCTCGAGATCGAAGAACGCGCCGCGCGCCATTCGCGAGCGTCCGTGATAGATTCCGTCCACGAATGTCGCGGTCGATTGCTCGAACCCGAGATTGATGCCGGAGCCGACGCCGCGAATGACCAGCAGATCGCTGATGCCGGTGCGCGCCAGATTCACGTTCGGCAGCTGGCTGCTGAGCCCCTCCAGGTCCCGCAGGCCACTTCGTTCGATCTCCTCGCCACTGCTGACTAGCAGTGAGATCGCGACGTCCTGCGCGCTTTGCTCGCGTTTGGTCGCAGTGACGATGACTTCTTCGAGGCCATACGCTTCGCCGCCAGCCTGTCGGGTTTGCGCCAGCGAGGCTGCGCAGAACCCAATCAGCGCCGAAGCGCCGACGTAACGTGCTGTCGCTCTCATCATACCCCCCTGCCAATCGGTTGAATGTTTCTTCTTGCAGACGTTCCTGTCATCCAAATGAAATGGCCCGGCGTCCTCTACCTCGACTCGCAAGCAGTTTCGCGCAAATACGCGCCGTGGAACCCACCCCGCCGGGAGGGTATCCAACTACCTCGCCCGCAGGCGCGTCGCTGCATCGAGCCGGATGCACTCGCCATTGATATAGGCGTTCTCGCACAGGTACGCGCACAGACTGGCGAACTCCGTCATGTCGCCAAAACGCTTGGGAAACTCGATCATGCTCAGCAACGAGTCGAGAACCTTGGCGCTGACGGATTGCGCCATGGGCGTGTTGAAGAGCCCGGGCGCCACGCTGTTGACGCGGATGCCGACTGCGGAGAGCTCGCGGGCCGCCGGTAGAGATAGCGCCACGACTCCCGCCTTGCTCGATGCATAGGCCGTCTGCCCCACCTGACCTTCGAAGGCTGCAGCGGACGCGACATTGATCACGACACCACGTTCGCCACTATCGCAAGGCGGGTTCTTCACCATGTGCTCGATACAGTGAGCCATCACGTTGAAGGTGCCCGCGAGATTGATCGCGAGCGTCTTCGCAAAGCGCGCGCAGCCGGACGGCTTGCCCTCTCTGTCGAGAATTTTCATCGGAGTCGGTACGCCCGCACAATTGATACACGCATGGATGGCGCCGAACTTCGCTATGACGCTGGCGATACCCGCGGCGACGGACGCCTCGTCGCTGACATCCACGTGACAATAGATCGCATTCTGCTCACCAAGTAGGGCCGCGAGGCTCTCGCCATTGGTTTCGTCGAGATCCAATATCGCAACGCGCGCGCCCTTCTCATGCACGAAATATTCGGCGGTACGCCTGCCCAGACCGGACGCGCCGCCAGCAATCACCGCTACCTTGTTCCGTAGTTCCATCGCCAGCCTCTAGGTTGATTCAGTTCAGACGAACGCGCCCACGCCGGTGAGCCCGCGCGAGATGATGAGCTTCTGAATTTCGGTGGTGCCGTCAGGAATCGGCATGATGATGGCGTTGCGCAGATACGATTCGAGGTTGAAGCTGCGCGTGATTCCATTGCCACCGTGCAGTTGAACCGCGTCCCGGCACACCTTGACCGCCATTTCGGTCGCATACCACTTCGCCATGGAAGACTCCACGTCGCAACGCACGCCGGCATCGATCAACGCAAGCGCTCGGTAGCACAGCAGCCGTGACGCATCGACGTGCGTCGCCATTTCGGCGAGCTTTGCAGCGATGAGCTGGTGGGCAGCCAGTTTTTTTCCGAATTGCTCGCGCTGCGTGGCGTACTCGATCGATGCCGCCAGCGCCTCGCGCATGATGGCTACAGACGTGAGCCCTACGTGAGCCCGGGCGCGTTCGAACATGATCAACGTGTGACGCAGCGCCATTCCTTGTTCGCCGATTACATTGCCGACCGGCACACGTGCGTCGTTGATGAAGATCTGGGCAGTCGACTGCGACGAGAAGCCGATCTTGTCGATGTTGTGTGCTTCGTAACCGTGCTCCTCACGGTCGATCAGTATGTGTGACAGCTCCTGCTCGCCGGTGCGTGCCGTGCAGATCAGAAAATCGGAGTAACTACCGTTCGTTATCCAGGTCTTCTCGCCGCTGATGATGAAGTGATCGCCGGCGCGGCGAGCGCGGGTGCGAATGTCCGCGACGTTGGACCCCACACCCGGTTCGCTAGCGCCAAAGCACGCGATCGACTTGCCCGCGATCAGTCCTGGCAGGTAACGATCGCGAACCTCCGGGCGTGCCGACAGCAACGCCGGCGCCGCGAGCAGATTGATCATCACCACCAGCGCCAGGTCGGCGCTGGTGCGAGCCAGTTCCTCGTAGAGCATCGCCTGGGTCACCCAGGGCAGGCCAAGGCCACCGTGCTCCTCGGCAATGGCGCCACCTGGCAGGCCGAAATCGGCGATCGCCTGCGTGAGCTCCAGCACGGTTCCCCGAGGAATCAATCGATCCTTGTAGGCGTGAGCGACAGGACGAACTTCCGCGTGCAGATACTTGCGGAAGCTTTCCACCATGGCTTCCTGTTCGGCAGTCGCAGGCGTGATGTTCATTTCGAAACCACCCTAAGGAATTCAACCTGGTCGAAATCAGACTACGCGCGCGAAGATACCGACATGGGCGGCTGCTTCCTCGACGCCCCACAATCCGCCACCATTCTCTTGAAGAGCCAGCCGCGCGCCGACCACTTGACGTGGGCCGCATTCACCGCGCAGTTGCTGGACCAGCTCGAAGATCTGTCCGAGGCCGGTCGCCGCGATCGGATGTCCCTTCGACTCCAGGCCGCCGGACGGGTTGACGGGCACACGTCCGCCGAGGCTGGTCGCGCCCGACTCCACCAGCGCACCGCATTCGCCTCGATTGCAGATGCCGAGCGCCTCCATCTGTACCAGCTCGCCGATGGCAGTGGCGTCGTGGCACTCGACGACATTGATATCTCGAGGACCGACGCCGGCCAGCTCATACGCACCCAGCGCGGCCAGGCGAGTAACGTGCTTATCGAGATCGTCGGCGTCTCTCGTGGTCGCCGAGCGCATGACGCTGGCAAGCGCCTTCACCGCACGACGGCGATCGAATCCATGACGCTTTAGCGCTTCTTCAGTGCACAGAATGATGGCGGCGGCCCCATCCGATACCGGTGCACACATGGGCAGTGTCAAGGGATAGGTAATAGGCGACGCCGCGAGCACTTCTTCCGGCGTCATTGCCTGACGGTATTGCGCGCGTTCGTTGTGAACCGCGTGTGCATGGTTCTTTGCAGCGACGATCGCGAGCTGGCGCTGAGTCACACCGGAAAGCCGCATCAGTTGGCGGCCGTAGGCCGCGTAGATATCCATGAAGCGGCTATAGGGCTTGGGCGACGTCGTGCCCTCGGGCACTTCGACGCCCTGGCCCATCGCGAGCAGCGTGCGTTCGTTCTCCTCCGGGGTATCGATGTCCCAGCCGGAATCGAACACGGAAAACATCTTCGCCTTGTCCGATGAATACATCTTCTCGGCGGCGACTGCGATCGCCACATCCGTACTGCCGGCCTGCAGGTAGTTCATCGCCAGATTGAACGCGCTGCTGCCTGTGGCGCATGCATTCTCGAGGTTGAACACGGGAATGCCTTGCAGCCCCAACGGAGCCAACGCCACCTGACCGCGAATGAACTGTTGCCCCCCCATGTACCCCTGCACGACGTTGCCAAAGAACGCTGCACCGATGCGTCGTCGATCGCACCCCGCGTCATTCACTGCCTCTTCCACCGCCGCGGCCGTCAGTTGCTTGATGGACTTGTCGAGATGACGACCGAACAGTGTCATGCCGACCCCGACGACATAGATGTCTTGCATTCAACGCCCCTCGAATTTTGGTTGACGCCCCGATGCGAACGCGTCGAGACCTTCCCGGAAATCGTGTGAGTGCATGTGGGCACGCGACTCCAGTTGCTCGAAAAGCAGCGCATCTGCGACGCTGCGGTCGAGCGCCGCGTTTGCCAACGCCTTCAATCGAGCAAGTACCAGCGGGCTCTTCGCGGCGAGCGCCTCCCCGAGCTGCTGAACGCGCGCGACCAGATCGGCGTCCGGTACGACTTCATTGACGAATCCCCACGAGTGCAGCTGCAGCGCCGTGAGCGTCTCTCCAGTGAGCAACAGGTACTTCGCCACGTTCGGTGGGAGCCTTCGAGACAGGACCGCAGTGCTGCCTCCACCCGGCAGCACCGCGTAGTTGGCGTGCGCGTCGCCAAACCGGGCGCTCTCGGCGGCGATCACGAGATCGCAAGCGAGCAGAATCTCCAGTCCGCCCGCCAACGCCACCCCGTTGACGGCACCAATGAGCGGCTTGCGAAAGTTTCGTAACGCCGCATAGAACTGCGTACCGAGATCGAGCAGATCTTTGCCGTCGGCCGCCGCGGGCTGCAGGATCTCCCTGAGATCCGCGCCGGCGCAGAAGGCTCGGCCCGTTCCAGTGATTGCCACGACGCGCACGCTCGCATCGCCTCCCCAGCCGTGCAGCTGGTCGATCGCCGGGCGCAATATGCCGGCGTTCAATGCATTCATCGCGTCGGCACGATCGAGGCGCAACCAACCCACGGGGCCTCGTTGTTCTATGACCAGTGACAATGCTGCTCCCCTTCAGCTGACTTTGGTGGCAGCATAGCTGCGGGTGAATTGTGCCTCCCCCTACCTGCGGGGTAGGGTGTGGGTACGGGGAATCGAGCCAAGCGAACAAAGTGACGCTGAACACTCTTCTCTTCGCGACGAAGCTGGCGCCACCGCGTATCGGAGCGCGGATCGTGCCTCGGCGCCAGCTCCTGGAGCGCCTACGCATGCTTCGGCAGCGACGGCTGGTATTGGTCACCGGCAGCGCGGGATTCGGCAAGACCATCCTGCTCGCCCAGTGGCGCCAGGAACTCCTCAAGGAAGGCCACGACGTCGCCTGGCTATCGCTCAGCCCGGACGAGCGACTGTTACCGGCCTTTCGCAGTTATCTGCTGGTGGCGGCCCAGGAACTGGGACTTGCCGCGCACGCCGAGGATTCGATGCTCGATGATTCCGAAGCGGGCAACGAAGCCGTCATCCGCGCTCTGATCAACGAGGCGAGAAATGCGTCGCGCGAGCTCTATCTGATCATCGACGACTTCCATCACGTCGAAGACCCACGCGCGCATCAACTCGTGCAACGCCTTCTCGACATGGGGACGGACAACGTCCACCTGATCATTGCCGCTCGCGCCACACCCGCCCTGAGATTGAGCCGATCGCGCGTCATGGAACAGCTCGGTGAGATCGAGTGCACCGATCTGCCGTTCGACTTTCACGAGTCGATGAATTTTCTCGAGCGCAATCTGGCGAGGAAACTCTCCACCGACGAGGCGCGATTGATTCACGACGTGACGGAAGGTTGGCCCGCAACCCTGCAGCTCGTGACGATCGCTCTGAATGGCAGATCGCCGCACGCCGTGGATCTGCGCAAGCTGGTACTACAGGCGCGCGATCTGCGCAGCTATCTCGCCGAAGACGTGCTGACGCAGCTGTCGCCGGCACTGGTGGAGTTCATGGAACCGCTCGCATTGTTTCGTCGCTTCTGTGCGCCGCTTGCCAGCCATGTGACCGGCAGGAGCGACGCCGCCACGGCGATCGAAGAGATCGAACGTGCGAATCTCTTTCTCTTCCCCGTGGACACTGACGACAGCGAACCGTGGTTCCGATTTCATCCGCTGTTCTCCGACGTACTCGCCGAGCGCCTCGCACGTCGAGGCGCCGACGTTGTCGCGCAGATTCATGAGCGCGCCTGCCGCTGGTTCGCGGACAAGGACCTGCTGCCGGAAGTGCTGCGTCACGGTACCCTGTCCGGGCGCCCCTACTCCGCGATCGAACTGGTCGAACGCCTGGCACTGGAGCAAACCCGCCTCAGCCACCTTGGCCCGCTCGTGCGCTGGCTCGAACAGATTCCGGCTCAGCTGCAGATTCCGCATCCGCTGCTGCCAGTGTTCGGTGCGCTCGCCCATGCTTTGACCGGCAGAACCGAGCAAGCACGCGAGATTCTCGACCGCGTGCCGCACAGCGCGACAATCGAGAATCCCGCGCTGGCAGCTCGCGTCGAGTTGGTGCGCGCCATCGTCAAGACACAGCGTGACGACACGGCGGATCTGCTCGAAGACGTAAATCGCATCCCCGAAAATCTGCTGACCGAACGAATGATGCGGCAGACGCGTCTGACGGCCATGCTGCTCGGCCTGGTTGCTCGGGGGCGGTTCGACCAGGCCTGGCAGCTTTTCTCGACTCATCCAGTCGCACAGCATGAGCGCTCGGACGAGATGATGCTGATCGCCGAGACCGTGCTGCTGATGGCGCACTGGTACAGCGGCGATTGCGCCGCCACGATCAGCTTCGGCGACGATCTCCTCGCCCGAGCAGAAGCAGCGCACGGCCGCCGTTCTATCTCCGCCAGCATCTGTGCGGCGCTGCTTGCGGCCGCGCGCTATGAAACAAACTGCATCGAAGGTGCCCGCGAGCTGCTGGCCAACCGCATGGACATGCTCAGGCGTTCGACACCCGAAACTGCAATCCAGGCGACGCTCTGCGAGGCGCGGCTGGATGCCTTGCAGGGCGAACGCGGACACGCCATGGACTTCCTGAAGTCACAACATGCGCACTTTGCCGCGGCGGGTTTCGCCCGGGCGACTGCGGCAGTGCTGGGGTTGCGTGTCGAGCTCGAACTGCAGATTGGCAACGTGCCGGGTGCCATCGCCGCGCGCGATGCGCTAGCGGAGCATGTCCGCCGGCAAGCTGAAACATCGCACTCCGATTGCGAAACCGTTGCGATTGCTGCCAGAGCCCGCGCAAGCGTGAGCCTGGCGGAGCGCCGGCATGAGGAGGCACTGGCTCACTGCGTGATCGCGCGAGAATGGTATGAGCGATTTCGTCGCGCAGGTCGGCTGGCGGATTGCGATCTGCTGGCGGCACGCATTCATGCCGCCTCCGGAAACACCGACGCTGCCCACGCCAGCTTGCGTAGCGCTCTCGCCGCTGGCGCGCGCCTCGGCATGTTACGAACATTCATCGATCACGGCCCGGCGCTGCTGCGCCAGATCGACGAGATTTCTCGCACGAAGGACCTGCCAGAATCTGTCGCCTCTTTCGCCCGGCACATCGTGGCTGTCTCGAGATCTGCGGACGGAGGCGGCGGAGGCACGCGGGACGACACGAACTCACCTGACGACACGCGACTTACACCGCGTGAGCTGCAGGTTCTGAGCATGCTCGATCAATCGATGTCCACCAAACGCATCGCCCTGACGCTCAACCTCTCGCCCAACACGGTCAAGTGGAACGTGAAAAACATTTTTGGCAAGCTCGGCGTCAATAGTCGCTACGCCGCGCTCGCCCAGGCGCGACAGCGCAAACTCATAGAGGGATGACAGCACGCAGCCGCTGGCGCGCATCACCGGGATTTTCAGCCACCCGAAACTCCATCACGAAACACGCCCCGCGGGCCGCTTTCGTGTCGAGCGACAGGTGTCCACCTTGTCGCTCCATGATGCACTTCGCGATTGCGAGCCCTGCGCCGGGGCCAGAAGCATTGGGACCGCGGCGGAATCGCTCGAACAAGGACGCAGCGGCATGCGCAGAGATGCCGGGCCCATCATCGGCAATGATCACAGTAGCAGCATCGGCGGACAGTCCGATCCCGCGCGTCCCGGAATGATTGGGATACCGAGCCGCAGTTTGCGCCGTCGAGTGGCACCGGTGCACAGGCACCGGTGCCACTCCAATCCTGCCTTCAATGGCTGGCGTTCGATTCTCTGGACTGTCCGGGGATCAGCGCCCGAACGAATACTTGAGATCCAGTCCGAACCCCCGACCAGGCGCCTGGTGAGCGAACCCGCCGCCGAACTCCGGTGCGGGAATCACCTCCGCCAGATAGTCCTCGTCGGTCAGGTTGCGGGCCCAGGCCATCACCTGCCACTGGTCAGTGGAAATTCCGGCGCGTGCATTCAACACGGTGAAAGCATCGCGACTCGTCTTCGAGTAGTCGCCCGGCACGCCGAACTGCGTGACGACGGATTCTTCCTGCACGGCGCTGAACCAAGTCTCACCAGTGAAGCTCGCGTCCAGACGCGCGATGAACGAGATTCCCGAGTTGCCCATCGGCACGGTGAAATCCACGCCTGCCGTCGCCGTGTAGTCGGGCGCGTAAGGGACGCGGTTGCCTTTTGTGTATGGGCGCCCGTTATACCGGTCGATCTCGCTGTCGAGCAAGCCAAAGCCCGCGAACAAGTTCACGTACTGATTCGCACGCCAGCGCACATTCCCCTCCACGCCCTGCAGTGTCGCCTCGTCGACATTCATCACGACACGCAGCAGGCCGAACGGACCGACCAGGAAGTTGAAGATCTGCATGTCTTCGACCTTGGTGTGATACGCGGCCAGATTCAGCGACAGGCTGCGATCGAGCAACTCCGCCTTCAAGCCGATCTCCGCCGCCTTCGCCACTTCTTTCTTATATTCGTCGTAATTGATTCCCTCCGTGACCAGTGCCGGGGTCGTCGTTACATTGCCGGCCCCATCGACGAAGCGCAGGCCGCCGAGGAATGTTTGAATCGTCGCGTTGCTGCCCGTCGAATTGAAGCCGCCGCTACGGAATCCGTAACCGTACGACGCGAACGCAGCCCAGTCTTCGGCGAACTTCCAATTGAACGAGAGTTTCGGCTGCAGTTGACTGAACGTCTTGTCGCGACTCGGAATGCCGCTCGTCGCGAGCGCGGGATTCACGGTGTACGCAGGATTGATGTATGGCGCGGTCGGCCCCGGCCCGAACAGCGGCGTCTGCGCAAACGCTTGCGCGCCTGTCGGCACATTGTTGTCGACGGAGCGCTCCTCCCGGTCGTAGCGCAACCCCAGCGCGAGCTCGGCCCCGGGCGCCACGTCGTAAGCAATCTGGCCGAACACCGCCGATACTTTGCTGTTCAGGTCGTCGTCGTAGAGCAGATCCGTCGGATTCGGTCCGGTGCCAGGCACGAAGGGTTGCTCGATGAGGCCGATGCCTAGATCACCACCTTGCGCGACGACCACGCGTCGATCGATGTCCGCGTAGTACGCACCCGCCAGCCAGCGAAACGCCTGGTTTGCCGGCGAAGCCAAGCGGATCTCGACCGAGGCGTCTTCCTGATCGCGCTGCTGATACTGATAGCCGTCACAACGCGACGGTCCATACGGCGGCAGCACGGAGTCCGCACCTGCGTAGAACGTCGGCGACGGCAGCGGGCCGCCGACTTGAGCAGCGATGTCGGCCTGGCATTCAGCCGTGCGCGCGTACAGCCCGAAGGCTGCGCTCGCACCGTCCGTGATGAAGAAGTTGGTCTGATCGTTGTATGCAACCCACGCCGTCAGCGTACCCACGTCGAGGTTCCACTCGCCTTTCACCGAAATCTGTTTGTTCTCCTGCTCGTTCTTCGGCACGATGTTGTTGATGTATTTGAAATGGTGATCGTTCACGTCCTGGAAGAAGTCCGGATTGCCCGTGAACGTCGCAAAGAACGGCAGCGCGAAGGTCGCGTTGAAGTTGATCGCGCCTCCTTCGAGCTTCGAGTATTTCGCCTTGACGTCCAGCTCGCCGTTGTCGCCCATCGGCACGATCAGCCGCGGCGTCACGCCGTATTCCTTGAAGTAGTCGACGCAATCGTCGCAGCCCAGGAACGAGTTCTCGAAGAAGCCGTCGGTCTCTCGATAGAAGGCGCTTACGCCGACCTGGGCCGCATCGCTGCCGCCAGTGAGATATACGCGCGCCTTGCGTGTGTCGTTGTTGCCATAACCCAAGTCGACGCTACCGCCAAAGTCCTTCTCGGGCCTCTGCGTCGTGATGATGATCGCGCCCGCGACCGCGTTGCGCCCGTAGGTGGCGCCCTGCGGCCCCTTCAGCACCTCGATCTGCTGAACGTTGGCGAGCTCCTGGTTGAAGGCAGTGGGATTTGTCTGCAACACGCCATCGACGACCAGCGCGAAATTCGTTTCGGCATCGCGCCCGGTATTCAGGCCGCGAATGCTGAGCTGCAGATCGCCGACCTCCGCAGTCTGCACCTGGGCCAGTCCAGGCGTGAGCGCGATGAAGTCAGTCGGTCTCTCGATGCCCGCAATCTGGATATCGCGGGCCGTAAATGCCTGGATCGTCGCGGGCACATCCTCGATCTTCTCCGCACGCTGCCGCGCGGTGACGACGATTTCCTCCAGGGTGGTGGCCGATTCCTGCGCATCGGCATGGCCCATTCCCAGTGTAGTCGCCAAGGACAGTGTCAGCAGTGCACGGCGCTTCATAAAAGCCTCCCCTTATGTTTTGTTGAGCCCAGCAAGATAAGTACGCACGTGGTCGAGCGTTACGACCTCGGCGTACTTGGTCTGCAGATCGAAGAGATTCGCTTCGTGCGGTCCGGCGCCACGGTCGCCGACAGCATCGCGCACCACGAGCGGAACGAAGCCGTGCTGGCAGCAATCCACTGCAGTCGCACGCACGCAGCCGCTCGTGGATACACCCGCGATCAGCAACGTATCGACACCCAGTGCGGTCAGCGTGGAAGCAAGCGTGGTTCCGAAGAAAGCGCTGGCGTATTGCTTGGTGATGACGACTTCGCCGTGCTCCGGACTCAGGCCCGGTGCGAACTCGGCGAGTGGCGATCGCGCGCCGCGCTCGAAAATCCTCAGCGCAGGCACCTTGCGGAAGAACACGCCACCGTCGCGCCCGCCATCGTGGTAGGCGACGTTCGTGTGCACGATGGGAACGACCGCGCTCCGACACAGCGCAAGCAGGTCTTGGCAGGCCTGGCGCGTGCCTTCGATATCGGGTCCGGCGTAAAGCGGCGAGTCCGGCTGCGTATACGCCTGGACGAAGTCGATCACCAGCAACGCGGGATGCACGCCCGGCTGGAGACTTCCGCCGTAGCCTCGTGCGTCGACCGGGCCGCCGGGATGCGTAGTCATATGACCTTCGTTGCCTGCAATTGCGCGTAACGATCTGCGGTCATGCCGAGCAGTCCGCGATATATCTCGTCGTTGTGCTGACCAAGACCCGGGCTCGGTGAGCGCACACGACCGGGCGTGAGCGACAGCTTCGGCGCGACGTTCTGCATCTTCAGCTCGCCAAAATCCGGATGCGGCACCGAGATGATGGCCTCGCGGGCTCGAAAATGCGGGTCCTCGAGCATCTCCGGCGCCCGATAGATCAGGCCCGCAGGAACGCCGAACTCCTCCATCAGCCGCAGCACTTCGGCGCAGGTCTTGGTGCGTGTCCAATCGCCGATGATCCCGTCGATCTGCTTTTGCCGCTCGCCGCGAGCAACGTGCGTCGCGAACTCCGGCTGCTGCGCAAGCTGCGGCTGTCCCATCGCCTGCGTCAGTCGCTGGAACACCGTGTCCTGGTTCGCGGCAATCAACACCATCGAGCCATCGCTCGTTGGATAGACATTGGACGGCGCGATGTTCGGCAGGACCGCACCGGTGCGCTCGCGGATGTACCCGGTCTTGTCGTACTCGGTGATGAGCGACTCCATCATGCTGAGCACGGCTTCATAGATCGCGGAGTCTACGACCTGGCCTTTGCCCGTCACGTCACGGTGATGCAACGCCGACAGCGCACCAAGACACGCGAATGTTGCTGCAAGCGAATCGCCAATACTGATGCCCATGCGCGACGGCGGAGTGCTCGGATCCCCGCAGACATAGCGAAGGCCGCCCATGGCTTCGCCGATCGCTCCGAAGCCGGCGCGACGCGAGTACGGGCCGCTCTGTCCATAACCCGAGACTCGAATCATGATCAGCCGCGGATTGATCTTCGCGAGCACGTCGTAGCCGCAGCCCCATTTCTCCAGCGTGCCCGGACGAAAGTTCTCGAGCAGAAAGTCGGTCTTCGCGACCAGCTCGTGCAACACCTGCTGCCCTTCGGGGCGGCGCAGATCGAGCGTGATGGATTTCTTGTTGCGAGCGACGACCGGCCACCACAGCGACTTGCCGTGCGCCTTCTCGCGCCCCCATACCCGCAGCGGATCGCCCTGCTCCGGCGGCTCGATCTTGATGACTTCAGCGCCCATGTCGCCGAGCAGCTGGCCGCAGAACGGACCCGCGAGCAACGTTCCTAGCTCTATGACGCGCAGATCGGAGAGCGGGCCGTTCTTGAAACGTTCCTCGGTCATACGGCACCACGCTGCGTCCAATGGACGAACTGTGGTTGCTGCGGCGGTTCAAGCCCCGTCTCTGCCTTGCAGCGCGACTTCAATTCGTCGATAGACTCGAATCCCCGGTCGAACAGCTGCTTCGGCCCGCGCTCGGACG
Organism: Steroidobacter sp.; assembly: GCF_036406195.1. Taxonomy (GTDB): domain Bacteria; phylum Pseudomonadota; class Gammaproteobacteria; order Steroidobacterales; family Steroidobacteraceae; genus Steroidobacter. The sequence continues at coordinate 368,921 of NZ_DASWVW010000016.1, read as the reverse complement.
CCATGCGCTGACGCAAGGCCACGGTCGCAGCTTCATCGACGCTGTCGTCATCGTTCAGAACGACGCCATAACGACGGGCGCCTGCACGCGTCACCAAACCGGCCTCAACGTCGAACTTCACGAGCGAAGGGTCGCGCTCCAACGGATCGCCGCAGCCACCGCCGCCCCACGTATCCGACAAGAGCAGATCGCCTGCGTCGACCTTGATGCGATCGACCTTCGACGGCAGCAACTCCTGCGAGCCGTCCCGCCGCACCAGCGTCTTCTTGCTGCGCTGGCCCGGCAGTCCGCCGTTCACACCCCAGGGATAGGTGAGCCAGCGGTCGTCGTGAATCGAGATCTCGCCGGGCTCCAGGAACCGATAGCCGATGCGCAAACCGTTGCCGCCGCGGAATTTGCCGGGGCCGCCGCTGTCGGCGATCGTCTCGTACGTTTCGATCCGCAGCGGAAAGTAACTTTCCAGAAACTCGTTCGGCACGTTGGTGAACGAGGGCCACAGCGAATGACCGTCCGGCCCGTCGCCGAAGGGCTTGCCGGGAATGCCTCCGAACGTGATCTGGTACAGCTGATACCACTCGCCGTTCTTGTCGTAGCCCGAGTACATGAAGTGCGGGCTGTCGGAGAATCCGGCCGCGCACAGGAAATCGGGACTGCCCTGCCCCAGCAGGCCGCCGAGAACGTCGAAGATGCGCCCGAGCGCGTGCGTGCGGCACGACAGCGCGGCGGGCTTGAGCGGCTTCAGCAGCGTGGCCGCCGGGATGCGCACCTCCATCAGATCGTAGAACCCGTCGTTGAACAGGATCTGCGGGTCGAACACCATGATCATGTACACGCCCGCGAACATCTTGAACATCTCTTCGTTCAACAGGAAGTTGATCGAGGAGATCGACTGCGGATCGGTACCCGCGAAATCGAAGATGCACTTATCGCCTTCGCGCCACATCGCGCATGCAATCTTGTACGGCCCCATGCCGCGGCCGTCGTCGCAGATGTAGTCCTCGAAGTGCTGTTTCTTTTCCGGGACAGTGCGCCGGATGAGCTCGCGCATCGCGCGCTTGTTCCGCTCGAGCATCGCATCCAGCGCGGAATAGAAGATGTCGTCGCCGAAGCGTTGCGAGATCTGCAAGCAACGCTGCGAGGCCGTGCGCAGCGCCGCGACGATCGCGTTGAAGTCGGAGAGATTCCAATGCGGCAGCCGGCAGTTGTGCAAGATGATGCGCAATACATCCTGCTGCAATTCGCCGCCTTTGTAGATCTTCACTGGCGGAACGCATATGCCTTCTTCGTAGATCTGGCGCGCGTCGGTCGGCAAGCTGCCCGGGACCTTGCCGCCCACGTCCGTCATGTGACCGAACATCGCCGTCCACGCGAGCAGGCGGCCCTCGCGGAAGATCGGCATCAGCATCAACCAGTCGTTGGCGTGCGAGATCGCGCCGTTCACCGAGTACGGATCGCTCGTGAAGAAAATATCGCCCTCTTCGATCGTGCCGTCGTAGCCCTGCAGAAAGCCGTGAATGAACGAGCCGAACTGGCCGACGACCATCTTGCCTTCGACGTTCGCAATCATCGGAAACTCATCGTGCTGCTCGCGAATGCCCGGCGACATGGCCGTGCGGAACAGCACCGTGTCCATCTCGAAGCGCGCGTTGCGGAGCGCGCTTTCGATGATGTCGATGGTCACCGTGTCGACGGGGACTTTTTTGTAGGGCTGGTTATTGCGCTGGACGAGCTGGGCAGGCATGGCGGTGTTCCTGGATGGTTGTCGAGCGACGCTCGCCTTACAGCACTGGATGCGAGTCGGGGTAGATGAGGATGTTGCCGTGGGCATCGACGACGCCGCGATGCGCCGGCAGGATGACCGTCGTCGAGTCCATCTCCATGACGATCGCAGGACCCGGGATGACGTTACCGGCTTCGAGCTTCGTGCGGTCGTACACGATGGCGGTCAGATCTTCGCCATCCATGTACACGGCCTGCGTCCCGACCTCCGCGCCTTTCGGATCCTCGCCGCCACCGTTGACTGCGCGCCGCTCGATCTCGATGGTTTTGCCACGCACGGCGGCACGCAGCGTCACGAGCTCGTGATCAAGCTCCAGCGTGAACGTGAACAGACGCTTGTGCTCGGCATCGAACTTCTCGCTGATCGCGATCAGGCCTCGCCGCTCCAGATCTTCGAGGTCCACATCGACGCTGAGCCGCAAACCCTGGCCGCGATAGCGCACCTCCACCTGGTAGCTCGTGCGCATGTCGGCATCCGGGACGCCCTCCTGCTTCAAGCCCTGCGACGCATCGGTGGCGAGGTCGCGCAGGATCTGCGCGACCTCATTCGCTGTGATCGACTTGAAGGTACGCACGAAGGTGCGCGAGCGTTCGTCACGCACGGCCGTGGTCGAATCGCCGAGCGCGCACAACACGCCCGGACCCGGTGGAATGATGGCGGGCCACGACCCGAGCAGACGCGAGAGTGCATTCGCGTGCAGCGGCCCGGCACCACCGAAGGCAATCAAGGCATAGTCACGCGGATCGTAGCCCTGTTCGACCGAGACCAAGCGCAGTGCGCCGGTCATGTTCTCGTTGACGATGTTGTAAATGCCGAGCGCCGCCTGCTGCAGCGACAGCCCCAGCGCATCGGCAACCTTCTGCACTGCCTTTGCAGCGAGCTTGCGATCGAGAACCATGTCGCCACCGAGTCGCTGCATCTCCGGCAGGTAACCGAGCACGACGTTCGCGTCGGTAACGGTCGGCTCCTGGCCACCTCTGTTGTACGCGGCCGGTCCCGGATCGGCGCCTGCGCTCTGCGGCCCGACACGCAGCGCCTTCGTCAGCTCGGGCACGTGCGCAATGGAGCCACCGCCGGCACCCACTGTGCGAATGTCGACCGACGAGGCGCGCACGGTGACATCGCCGACTGTCGTCTCACGCCGCAGCCGAGGCTCTCCGTTCTGGATCAGTGCGACGTCGGTCGACGTGCCACCGACGTCGAGCGTCAGCAGGTTCGGAAACCCCGCCTGCGAGGCGATCCACAGCGCACCGGTGACGCCGCCCGCCGGCCCCGACATCAGCAGATTGACTGGAAACTCTTCGGACGACGCTGCTGACGCGAGGCCGCCGTCGGAGCGCAGGATGTGCAATTTGACCGACTTGGTTCGCTCAGCAAGCTTCGCCGTCAAGTTGCGCACGTACTTCGCGACCTTCGGTCGCACATACGAGTTCGCGACGGTGGTCACCGTTCGCTCGTATTCCTGCATCTCCGGCACGACCTGTGACGACAGGGACACCGGAATTCCCGGCAACTCCTCGTGCGCGATCTGTGCCACCCGCTGCTCGTGCGCATCGTTCGCGAACGCATTGATCAGCGAGACCGTCAATGCCTCGATATTCTTGCTACGCAGACTGCGCAGGTCCTCTCGCAGCTTCGCTTCGTTCAACTCCTCGACAACTTCACCTTGGGCGCTGATGCGCTCATGCGCCTCGATCGTGCAAGACAGCGGCGCCATCGGCAGGCTCTTGTTGTAGATCACCCAGCCACCGAGGCCGCCCGGCACGTAAGAGCGCGCGATCTGCAGCACTTGTCTATATCCGCGCGTCGTAACCAATCCGCACTTCGCTCCGGTCCCGGTCAGCACGGTATTCGTCGCAACCGTCGTGCCGTGCATGACGTGATCGATCTGCGTCGGCGAGATTCCTGCGTTGGCGCAGACGCGCTCGAGACCCTCGAGCACTCCGATCGATTGATCCGCCGGCGTGCTCGGCACCTTTGCGGACCACGTCTCGCCGCTCGCCTCGTCTACCAGAAGCAGATCGGTGAATGTGCCGCCGACATCGACGCCTAATCGGTATGTCACTGGAGTGCTCTCTTGGGAAAATCGCCGGCCTTGTGCAACATGCCCGGCGCCTCGCGCCCGAGTTGCCGTTGCAGCCACTTCGTCGTTTCGATGAGCCCTGCAAGCGAGACGCCGGTGGCGACGCCGCTGCGATCGAGCATATAGATGAGATCTTCGGTTGCGATGTTGCCGGTCGCCGCGGGCGCGAACGGACAGCCGCCGATGCCGCCGACACTCGCATCCAGCGCCGACACGCCGCACTCTACCGCTGCCCAGGCATTGGCGATTCCGGTGTTGCGCGTATTGTGAAAGTGACAGCGCAAGCGTGTACCGGGCAGACGCGCGCGAGCCTGTGTCAGCAACTCGGTGACCTGGCTCGGCACGGCGACTCCGATCGTGTCGGCGAAACAGATTTCGAAAGGCTCGACTTCCGCACAGCGTGTCGCGATCTCCAGCACGCGAGCCAGCGGCACCTCGCCTTCGAACGGACATCCGAATGCGGCCGAGATCGTGACCTGCGCGCGAATACCCTGCTCTTGCGCAGCGCGCGCCACGCCGAGCCATCCGAGGATCGACTCCTCAGTACTCACACCCTGGTTACGCACGCTGAACGTATCGCTCGCGACCACGACCATGCCGATCTCGTTGCAGCCGGCGGCGGCGGCGCGATCGAAACCTCGGCGATTGAGGACCAGTCCGGTGAAGTGCACGCCCTCGGGCCGGGTCAGGCCAGCGAGCACCTGCTCCGCATCCGCCATCTGCGGCACCTTGCGGGGATTGACGAAACTGGCGACCTCGATGCGCTTGAGCCCTGCGGCGAGCAGGCGAGAGATGAGCTCGATCTTGGTGTCCGTCGGCAGGATCACCGGGTCGATCTGCAACCCATCGCGTGGACCGACTTCTAAGATTTCTATGCCAGCGTCCATGACAAATCGTATGCAATTTGTTGTTTGAAACGCAATAGTTGGCGTTATATGGGCACCCTTGAGGTATATCGCGTACAATCTTGGTTACTTAGCACTATTATGGTGCATAGAATCCACGCAGGCTGCACCTATGGCACAGGCAGTTGATCGGGCGTACGCGATGGTGCGGGACGGAATTGTCCGCGGCAGTTATGGCTCGTCCTCGCGCATCACCGAGCAGGAGATCGCGGATTCACTGGGCGTCAGTCGCACGCCGGTGCGAGAGGCACTGCGCCGTCTTCAGGCGGAAGGATTTCTCAAAGTACTGCCGAACGTCGGCGCCGTCGTCACGCCATGGACCGACGCAGACACACGCAACGTCTTCGAGCTGCGCGCTCTGCTCGAACCCTATGGCGCATCGAGTGCCTGCGAGCACATCACTCGCGAAGGGATCACGCAGCTGCGCCGTCTGGCCGAGGAGCAGTATCACGAGTCCGCCACGCGCGCGGAGGGTTACATCGAGCGAATTGGCAAATTGAACAGCGCATTCCATCAAACGCTACAGGATTTCTCGGGCAACTCGCGCCTCGCCGCGCTGCTGCCCGCGCTCCTCGAAGTACCGATGATGCTCAAGACGTTCAACAGGTACGAGCCACAGCACCTGCTGCGGAGTGCTTCACATCACCTCGAAATCGTGAGCGCACTCGAAGCGCGCGATCCGCAATGGGCTGCCTCCGTCATGCGATCACACATATTCGCCGCGCAAGCAGCATTGCGCGGCAGTCCGGAATCGCGCGGTCCCACCGGCGTGTAGCTCCCTGCCTGCTGCTTTCTTCCTCGCTCTGCCCTGCTCAGCAGGGATACGCGACGCCCTCCCTTACGCCCCTGCAGCTGTGCGCCAGGGCAAGCGGCCCCTTGATCGATACATTTAACGTATCGATATAGAATTAATCATATATTTTACGTCGGGATCGCCGCCGGCTATCGTTGCCTCCTCCGTGGCCAGCTCGGAACCCGCTCGTGGGACCGGTGCTGCCAGGTCCGTCATGTAGATAGGAGTAGGTCTGTGTCCAACTATGCAAACACCGCGGATCAAGCCGGGGCGGTCATCGCCCAGAATGGTCCGAGCTGGAGCGCTATCAGCCCAGAATATGTCGCGCGGATGCGTCTGCAGAACCGTTTCAAAACGGGTCTGGATATCGCGCGCTATACCGCGAAGCTCATGCGTGAGGACATGGCCGCCTATGACAAGGATGCCAGCCAGTACACCCAATCGCTGGGCTGCTGGCATGGCTTCATCGGTCAGCAGAAGCTGATCGCCATCAAGAAGCACCACGGCTCGACCAAGCGTCGCTACCTGTACCTGTCCGGCTGGATGGTCGCCGCGTTGCGCTCGGAATTCGGCCCGCTGCCGGATCAGTCGATGCACGAAAAAACAGCCGTCTCGTCGCTGATCGAGGAGCTGTACACCTTCCTGCGCCAGGCGGATGCCCGTGAGCTCGGCGGTCTGTTTCGGGAGCTCGACGCGGCGCGCAGCGCGAAAGATGCGGCCAGGGAAAAGCAGGTGCTGAGCCGCATCGACAATTTCGAAACTCACGTGGTGCCGATCATCGCGGACATCGATGCGGGCTTCGGCAACGCCGAAGCAACCTACCTGCTGGCCAAGAAAATGATCGAAGCGGGCGCCTGCTGCATTCAGATCGAGAACCAGGTGTCGGATGAAAAGCAGTGCGGCCATCAGGACGGCAAGGTCACCGTGCCGCACGAAGACTTTCTCGCCAAGATTCGCGCCGTGCGCTACGCGTTCATGGAGCTGGGCGTGGATGACGGCGTCATCGTTGCTCGCACGGATTCCCTGGGTGCCGGCCTGACCAAACAGATTGCCTACACGCGCGAGCCCGGCGACCTGGGCGATCAGTACAACAGCTTCCTGGATTGCGAAGAGGTGACGCCGGACACCATGAAAAATGGCGACGTCATCATCAATCGCGGTGGCAAGCTGCTACGCCCCAAGCGCCTGCCCAGCAACCTGTTCCAGTTCCGCAGCGGCACCGGCGAAGATCGCTGCGTGCTCGACTGCATCACCAGCCTGCAACACGGCGCCGACCTGCTGTGGATCGAGACCGAGAAGCCCCACATCGGCCAGATCAAGGGCATGGTGGATCGCATTCGCGCGGTCGTGCCGAATGCCAAGCTGGTTTACAACAACAGCCCGTCGTTCAACTGGACGCTGAATTTCCGTCAGCAGGTCTTCGATGCCTGGAGCAAGGACGGCATCGATGTCTCGGCCTACGACCGCACCAAGCTCATGAGCGCCGACTACGACGGCACCGAGCTGGCGAAGGAAGCCGATCGCCGCATTCAAAGCTTCCAGCGCGATGCGTCCCGCGATGCCGGCATTTTCCATCACCTGATCACGTTGCCGACCTATCACACGGCTGCATTGTCCACGGACAATCTGGCCAAGGGCTATTTCGGCGAAGACGGCATGCTGGCTTACGTTGCCGGTGTCCAGCGCAAGGAAATTCGCGAGGGCATTGCCTGCGTCAAGCACCAGAACATGTCCGGCTCGGACATCGGCGATGACCACAAGGAGTACTTCGCTGGCGAAGCGGCCCTCAAGGCGGGCGGCATCCACAACACGATGAATCAGTTCTGAGCTGCTGATCGCAGTGACTTCGATACGGCGGCCCGAGGAGCAATCCTCGGGCCGCTTGCTTATGAAGCGATGACCGGATGCAGACAAACTGGCCGACCCTGCTGGGTCTCTGTCGTTAACTATTTGATTTATCGAAATTTCGCCTGACAACGCAGCGACTGATCGCGGCTGCAGTCGAATATCGGCTCGAGCCCGCGACAACCCACCCCTCTGCCGTTCGTCTACTCGGGTACCGGCGCACTGCATTCGTGCCCTGCCCCCGGCCTCTGTCACAATAGCCACTCACTGCCGCGGACACTCGCCTGCGGCAACAGTCAATTTTCAAGAGCAAGCAAGACGATGACTCGAGGTCGACTGATCGCATTGGAGGGGATTGACGGAAGCGGCAAAGGGACTCAGAGCCAGCTTCTGGTCGATGCGCTTACGAAGGCTGGCATCGCCACCGAGCTGTTTCGGTTTCCGCAATATGAAACGTCGTTCTTTGGGGCGGAGGTCGGACGCTATCTGCACGGCGACTATGGCAACTTGTCCGAAGTGAACCCCAAGTTCTCGGCACTTCTATATGCGCTCGATCGGTTTGAGGCACGCGACAAACTGGCCGCCGCACTGGCCGCGGGCAAGACCGTGATATGCGATCGCTACACCCCCTCGAACGTCGCGCACCAAAGCGCCAGGGTTGCCCCCGCGGACCGCGCCAGCCTGGCCCAGTGGATACAACATGTCGAGTATGAGATTTTTCGACTCCCCAAGCCGGATATCGTGTTCCTTCTCGACTCCTCGGTTGCTTCATCGCAATCGCTGGTCAAATTAAAGGAAAAGCGCTCCTATACCGATAAGACCCATGACCTCCAGGAGGAATCCAAGGATCACCTGCAGGCCGCCTTGGAACAGTTCCGGTCTCTCGCTACGACAGCGGCGAATTGGAAAGTCATTCACTGCATCGGTGCGGACGGGATACTGCGCACGCCCGCAGATATTCACGAGGAATTACTAGCCTTTGTTCATGCAAAGACCCCATGAGGACCTGTTCATAAGCGGCGACCGCTCTCGCCTGTTCTTGAACCTCGAGCTTGGTTGCAGTTCCTCTTGCAGCTACTGCTACCTTCCCACGGAAGGGTTGCAACTCGGAAAACGGCCCGTCTCGAGCACAGCCCGCTCACCTGAAGACATATTGGATCAGCTCGAGGCGGATGGTCGGTTCGTCAGGGGGCGTGATGGCACCGTCCTTTCGATCGGCTGTTTCTCGGAGTGCTGGGACTCGGCAACACGCCCGAAGACCATCCGATTGATCCAGAGCCTGCTGGCGTTCGACAATTGGATTCAATTCGCGACCAAGCGGGAAATTCGCCAAGACGATCTACTTCCTATCATCGAGAGTCCGGATTGGCGGCGGCAGGTCGTAGCTTATTTGAGCTCGGCCACCATAACTCAATGGGTGAAGTTCGAACGCGGCACGACACCTCCGGAACGACGCTTCAAGTCATTCTTGGCTTGCGAAGCATCAGGCATCCGTTCCTGTCTGTACGTGAAGCCGGTGCTGCCGGGAGTTACCATCCTGGATGCAGGTTTGTACGGTTCCCTGATGCGCAGCCACGGCATCGATGCAGTGGTGGGTGACATATTCGTACCTGGCGGCGGTTCAAGCGAACCCTCATCGCCAATTTCTCAACGCCTCCAGGTGTCCGAGCACGCGGATGCAAACTCGATGCGCTCCGCACTTGCAGAATATGGGCGGGTCTTTGCAAACAGCACGGCGCACCTTCTGCAAGAATGAAGGGCATCATGGAACTACGATTCCCGGCGCCGGTCGCGGCTTCGTCGCGGGTACGAGCACTGAGAAGTCTCATCTACTGACCGAACCTTGGACCTCAGAGAAATGACCATCGACTTCAACAATATGTTTGGCGTACTGATCAGCGGCGCCATCCTGTGTCTGCTGTCATTTTCCAGTTTGATCTTCATTCTGGATGCGGTTGGCTTGCTCCCTCCATGGGCCGCAAAGTGGTTCGCCCGGAATCGTCTCGACGCCACGCTTCGGGCCCTAAAAAGCCTTGGAGTCAAGGTGACCTGGGATGCCGACAAGCCATCCACCCCGAACGGGTTCATGCGCAGGATCCGTTCGGCACTAGGCGAGGAACCGGAGTACAAGAGCCGCCTGAAGGAGATGCTGATACAACACACCTTGAATGCGAAAATCGACGTAGGTCAGCGCCGGACCTTTGCCGCCGAAGCCTTCATTGATGTGATTGGCAGCACGACCGACCCCGAGGTGGCACGGCAGTACGCCAGGATCCTGTTCACCCATCTCGAGGCTGAAGAATTGCTTGCCTTTGATTTTGTAGCCACTCCGAAAGAGGGTGCGCCCTTGCTGGGTTACGAGTTTGCGGTCCTTGCCCGCAAACCACTGGTGCTCGGGGTTTGCGACAAAGGGAACGATCCCACCGGCAATAATCGCAGCCACCTGATACTCGACTATCCCTTGCACATGTCGCTCAAGAATCGGACCGGAATCCTCATAGACGACAGCACCACGGGAGGCAGAAAGATGTTGGAGTTGGCCCAGGCGCTGCGTGCAGAGGGCGCCACCGTGAACAATGCCGCTGTTCTGTTCGAGCCCATCGGCAAGGGCGCCAGACAGCTGCTTCAGGCCAATCAGATCGAGCTCAACGCGATCGTACCTGGGCCGCAGGGCCGCATGTAGCCGACAAGCGGCAGTCGTCAAAGCGCTCAAAGAGCAACTGAACGTCCGCAGCGCCCATCACCGCCGTCGCGGCAACCAGAACTCCAATCGCGCCCCCTTCCCGGGCTGCCCATCGATCGTGATTTCGCCCTCGTGCCGATGAACGATCCGCTGCATGATGCACAAACCGACGCCGTTGCCTTCGTAGCCATCCTGACCATGCAGGCGCTCGAACACCCGGAACAATTTGCCGCCGTGCGCGGGGTCGAAGCCGATGCCATTGTCCTCGATGCAATAGCGCACCACCTTGTCATCCTCGCGCCCGGTGATACGAACCTCCGGGGAGACGGCATCGCGAGTGAACTTCACGGCGTTCGACAACGCATTGGCCCATACCTGTCGTAACAGCCCACGGTCGCCGTAGGTAGGCGGCAGCGATTGGAGATGCAGCGCAGGCGACTCTGGCACGCCCGTGATGGCGACAGCCCAGGCCTCTTTCGCGAGCTCCGTCATATCGATTTGTTCGTGCGCGAGTCCGACGCGCGTCAGTCCCGACAGCCGCAGATAATCATCGACCATCGTCGACATGTGCATCGCCTGAGTCGTCACGACTTGCAGCAGCCGCTGCCCCTCGCCCGACAGGCCGCTGCTGTGCTCGCTCACGATCCGGCTGGCAAAGGCATTGATTGCACGCAACGGAGCACGCAGGTCGTGAGCGATGCTATGCGCGAACGAGCTCATATCGTCGTTCAGCGCCTCGAGCTGCGCGGTGCGCAGGCGAACCTTTTCCTCCAGCTGGCCATTCAACTGTCGAATCTGCTGCTCGTGCATCTTGCGCACGCTGGCGTCGCGAAACACGATGACCAGGCCCGTCATGCGGCCGCTCTCATCGCGGATCGGCGCGACGGAATCATCGATCGACGTGGTGCTGCCGTCACGCCGGGTAAGCGTCGCCTCGTCGATATTCAGCACGATGCCTTCCCGCATGGCCTGCTCGATGATACTGGCGAACGTCGCTCCCGACGTGAGACGTATATTGAACACCTCGGTGGCCGGCTTGCCGATGGCATCCGCCTGCGTCCACCCGGACAGCCGCTCGGCGACCGGATTGAAGAAGCTCACGCGCAGCTCACTGTCGATCGTGATGACTGCATCGCCGATGCTGTTCATGGTCGCGGCCAGCCAGCGCTCCATCTTGGCCAGCTTCTGCTCGGCCCGGCGGCGGCGGACGGCGGTTTCGAGAGTGGCCGCCAGCGAGCGCTTGTCGAAAGGCTTTACGATGTAGCCGAATGGCTCGGTGGAGGTCGCATCCTTGAGCGTTGCCGAGTCCGCATGCGCCGTCAGGAATACCACCGGCACATCGAAATCGGTGCGGAAGCGTCGCGCCACATCGATACCGGTGAGATTTCCTTTGATGTGGATGTCCACCACCGCGAGGTCCGGTCTGACGACGCTGACATATGAAAAGGCGTCGGCCGCGTTGTCGACGACGCCGCCTACATCGTAGCCGAGTTGTCTCAGCCGCATGGACAACTCTTCCGCGACCAGGCTCTCGTCCTCGACCACGAGTATGCTCGGCGCCGTCATTGCTCCTGCCCTCGATCGATTGGAAAAGTGATTGATATGGTCGCGCCCGGCCCGCTGCCAACCGCCAGCCGCGCATCCAGCTGCTTCGCCAGATTGCGCACGATGGTCATGCCCAGCGTCTTACCGGTACGAAAACTGTCCGCCTGAACGCCGCCGACCCCGTCGTCGGCCACTTCTATGCACACCTCGTCGTTGCCGCAGCGGCGCACGGCAACCCGCAGCAGACCGGAGCTGCGGCCTTTGAAGGCGTGCTTCAGCGAGTTCGTCATCAACTCGTTCATGATCAAGCTCGCCGGCACGGCGCGCTCGATGTCGATCGCGATGGGCTCCACGTTGAACTCGGCCCGGATCAAGGGACCGACCCCTTCGCTGATCAGCATCGTCGCGATCTCGCGCGCCAGCTCGCCAAGCTCGATACGCTGCAGATCCTTCGCGCCGTACAGCTTCTCGTGCACCAGTGCCATGCTCATGACTCGCTGGCGACAGTCCTCCAGCGGAGCTTGAGCCTGCTCCGTGGCTTGGTCGGCCTGCAGCGCCAGCATGCTCGCCACCACCTGCAGATTGTTCTTGACGCGATGGTGGATTTCCTTCAGCAGCAGTTCCTTCTCCTGTAGTGACTCGCGCAGTCGCTGCTCAGTCTCGCGACGAAGCGTGATGTCGCGCACGGCCGCGACGGTATAGCGGCTGCCCAGGAAGCTCACCGGGCTCAACGCAATCTCTACTGGAATCTGCGTGCCGTCGCGCCGCTGGGCGAGAAGCTCCCGGCCCTCGCCCATGAACCGCGCGCTCGGCGCGACCAAAAACTCCTCGCGAAGTGCGGCATGCGACTGGCGTATATTCATGGGCATCAGCAGCTCCACCGACTCACCGAGCAGTTCCTCGCGTGTGTAGCCGAACTGCTTTTCGGTCATGTCGTTGACCAGCACGACGCACCCGTGCGCGTCGACGATCAGCATCGCGTCCGGAGCCGCCCGCAGAATTCCTCGCATCATTTCTTCGGAGCGGGCGCTCGCCGCCAATGCACCGGCCAGCCGGTGACGGGAATGCAATGCCCACGCCATCAGAATCGAGAGCACGGAACCGATCAGGATCGTCAGCTCCGGCGTCATCGAGTCGGGCGTGTCGGCGAGATGCTGAAACAGGGCGCCGCCGAGCGATCCAGTGCACGCAAGCCCCCAAATGAGCGCCGCCCACGGCGCCCAGTGCGGCAGCAGCTTATCTTCGGGACGGAATGCAAGAACGCCGAGCGCGCCGGCCGCGACAACCAGCGCTCCAGCGGCATGCATGGCAACGCCGGCCAAGGCGCCCCACAGGTAGGCCGCCGGCGTCTGTGTCGCGTAGCCAATCAGGGCGGTGACCGAGATGCCGGACACTAGGGAGGCAATGAGCCCGACCAGCGTCGAACGAGCCTTCGATTGCGGGAAGCTGATGATGAACAGTCCGACACCGCAGGCGGCAAGCAGCGGGGCCGTGACAGGCGACATCCGCCCCGGCACAGAACCGGGCTCGACGATGTACGCTCGTACGAATACCTCATCGATGTGCAGGTCGATCTGCAGAAGGTATTGAGCAACCGAGGCGGCGCCGATCACGAACACGAATAGCGCACAAGCCCGTGCCGAGCGGCGCGCTCCATGCACCAGCAATACGACGCCCGCGCCGATTACCCCCAATCCCACGGCGGCATTGAACTTCAGCGGCACCCAGTTCGGCCGCAACTGGATCAGCGTGGTGTCGCCGATGGCCCAGCCGAGGCAAACCACGATTCCCAACGCGAGCAGTGAGAACCCCGCGAGGTCCACTATTATTGTTCTTAGTAAGCGGTTGCCCGCAGTTTGATCTGGCTGCGACGACAACTCGCGTTCGAATGAGCCCACCCGTCCCCCGGATTACGCACTTCGACTTGGTTTGCTGCGATCCGGCCCGAGACCAGGGAACGCCTCCCGGCTGGCAAGCCTATGCCAGTCGTGGTGCGCTGCGTATGGGATATCTCCTGAACTGCTCCCGGGGACTTCCCTATTGATCTTGCAAGGGATGAGGAGTCAGGGGCCGGCTAAAGCGGCAGGCCGACGTAGTTCTCGGCCAGGGCCCGCTGAGCGGCGCTCGAGTTGAACAGATACTCCAGCTCGCTACCGTGAATCCGTCCGCAAAACGGATCTTCATCGGGGAACCGGTGCAGCAGCGAGGTCATCCACCAGGAGAAGCGCACTGACTGCCATACCCGCCGAAGTGCCCGCTGCGAATACTGATCGAGCGCCGCGCGCGAGCCGTTCTTATAGTAACTGTTGAATGACTCATACAAATAGAACACATCGCTGGCCGCAAGGTTGAGTCCCTTGGCGCCGGTCGGCGGCACGATGTGCGCGGCATCCCCGGCGAGGAACAACTGGCCGTAGCGCATGGGCTCGGCCACAAAGCTGCGCAGCGGCGCGATGCTTTTTTCCAGCACATTTCCCGTGACCATGCGAGCGGCCACGTCTGCCCCGATGCGCTGCTGGAATTCGTTCCAGAAGCGCTCGTCGCTCCATTGCTCGACCTTGTCGTCGAGCGAGCACTGCACGTAACAGCGCACCCGGGTCGCCGAGCGCATGCTCGCCAACGCAAAGCCCCGTTCGGAGTCGGCATAGATCAGCTCGTCCCACGCCGGCGGCACGTCGGCCAGCACGCCGAGCCAGCCGAATGGATAGCTGCGCTCGAAAACCGACAGAGCCTCGGCAGGAATGGAGCGTCGACTCACCCCGTGATAGCCGTCGCAGCCGGCGATGAAGTCGCAATCCAACCGCTGCTTGCTGCCCTCGTGAACGAACGTCACCCCGGGCCGCGCGGCAGTGACATCGTGCAGTTCGACTGATTCCACTTCGTAAATGGTCGGCGCGCCGCTGGCGGCACGAGCATCCATCAAATCACGTGTGACTTCGGTCTGGCCATAGACGGTAACGGCTTTGCCGGCCAGATCCGTCAGCGGGATGCGCAGCCGTTGGCCGTTGGCCGCGAGCTCGACGCCGCCGTGGATCAAAGCCTGCGAGTGCAATCGCTCGGCGACTCCGGCCAGATCGAGAATGTCGACCGTGCCCTGCTCGAGCACGCCGGCACGGATACGCCCCAACACATATTCCGGCGTGCGCTGTTCGAGGATGACGGCCTCGATCCCCGCTTTGTGCAAGAGTTGGCCGAGCAGCAGCCCCGCCGGGCCCGCCCCGATGATCGCAACCTGTGTCCGCATACCCACCCCCCGAAGACACGGACAAGATGCCGCGCCGGGCCCTCGGGTGACGATGGAGAAATGACACGACTTCTTGGACATTTCCCAACCCACCGAGACCCGGCACGGGATAGCATGGTCAGGGGTGGTTTGGGAGCGCACCGTGGCGCGACGCGAGATTCCTCAATACTTTCTCTATGGCGAGGCGACGCACGACGTCGACGAGCGCTTCCTGCACGTCGAATCCATCGCCGAGCGCAGCCGCCTGCACGATTGGAAAATCCGGCCGCACGCGCACCAGGACCTGCATCACTTCCTGCTGGTCACTCGCGGTGGCGGGACCTTCTACGCCGAAGGCGACTTGAAACGATTCAACAAAAACACGCTGCTGTCGGTACCGCTGGCCTGTGTGCACGGCTTCGATTTCAAGCCCACAACGAATGGCTGGATCCTCACCGCCTCTGGCGCCTTGATCGAGCGCATCGCTGATCAGCATGCCGAGTTGCGGCCCGTGCTGACGGAGCCTGACGCCATAGCACTGCAATCGGATACCACTGCGATGCTGGTGACGAACTTCGCGTCACTGATGCAAGAGTTCCGCAGCAACCTGCCAGGGCGACGGACCGTAGCCGAAGCGTTATTGATGAGCATTCTGGTTGCAGCACTCCGGCGCAAGCTGCAGCTGCGGCCCGACAAGCAGCGCAGGACAGGCGCCGACTCTGTGCTTGCCGCCAAGTACCGGGCGCTGATCGAAGCAAACTTCCGCGCCCCGATGCAGGTCGCCGACTATGCCAAGCGCCTGTGCGTCAGCTCTGAACGGCTGCGGCAAGCGTGCGTCCGAAGCACGGCCAGCTCACCGCTCGCCCTGCTCAACGCGCGCCGACTGCTGGAAGCCAAGCGCTCGCTGCTCTATACCGGCATGAGCGTCGGCTTGATCGCCGAAGCGTGCGGGTTTGCCGATCCGGCGTACTTCTCCCGCTTCTTCACCCAGCGAACCGGCATGTCGCCGAAGGCCTATAGGACCCGACAGAAACGAACGGGTGGGCAGGAAAGCTGAACCCCACTTGCGACGACCGTGCCTGGCTGGACGGATGTCGCAACGCAGCAGCTGCCGTCAGGAAACATTCGGCCAAGGACATCGAAAGTATTCCTTGGAAATATTGCTTGCGTCTCCGAGCCGGCCGGCTTACCCCCCGATCATCATGACGAAAATCACATTGTTGAATGATTTTTCTCAAGGTAGCTGCCGCAATGCCGTAAGACATATTGCGTAGGACACGGGAACTGGCCAACGGTTCTGGGGTGGGTCACTGTGCATTGGCATGCACCGTGGCTCTGTCAACAGAAAAAGAAGTGCCGAGTGAGTGTGGCGAGCCATGCGAGACAACGGACCCGTTACCAACGAAGAATACATCCTTCCTCCGGGAGAGGTGATCATCACCCGCACCGATACACGGGGATGCATCGTCTACGCCAACCAGGCCTTCCTGGACAGCAGTCAGTTCTCGCTCGAGGAATGCCTCGGTCAGCCCCAGAACATCGTGCGGCACCCGGACATGCCGCCGGCTGCATTCGAGGACCTGTGGCGTACCATCCGTGCAGGCAAGGCATGGACCGCGCTGGTCAAGAATCGTCGCAAGTACGGCGGCTTCTACTGGGTCCGTGCCAACGTGACGCCGATGCTCGAAGGCGGACGCATCGTCGGCTACATGTCGGTACGCGTCAAACCCAGCACCCAGGAAATTGCCGAGGCGGCCGCGCTATATAACAACATGCGATTGGGCAGAGCGGCGCATATCCGCCTGCGCGAAGGTGAGGTTCTCGACACGCGAATTCTAGGACGCCTCAAGTCGGCTACGCGCATTTCGATCGCGACCGGCTCGTACCTGATCTCCCTGGGATTGGTCACGGCGATCTGCGCAACCGCGAGTCTCTCAGCATGGGGTGGTCAGTACGCCGAGCTTGCATGGCTGCCGGCCATAGCGGCCTGCCTGCTCACCATGGGCAATGCCTCGTACGTCGCCCGCACCATCTCCAAGCCATTGCGTGACGCTTGCGACACCGCAGTGAAAATCATCGGCGGCGAGATCAACAGCCTTTTCGCCCCCAGCAGCGATCACGAAACCAATCGGGTCATCCGGCTGATGAACCAGATGAACGCCAAGCTGATCGGCGTGCTGAAAGACACACGCATGGGCGTGGGCGCCGTGATCGACGGCGCCAACCAGATCGCGCATGCCAACGAAGAGCTCTCCAGGCGCGCCAGCAGTCACGCGTCCGGACTCGAGGAAACGGCGAAATCGATGTCAGAGCTGACCGCCACCGTTCAAGAGAATGCGAACAATGCCACGCAAGCCAACCAGCTCACCCAGCGGGCTTCGCAAGTGACACAGCGCGGGCGAGATGTGGTGCAGCAGGTCGTAGATACCATGCAAGACATTGCGGTGGCATCGCGCCGGATCGGAGACATTCTGAGCATCATCGATTCCATTGCCTTTCAGACCAACCTGCTCGCGTTGAATGCCGCCGTGGAAGCCGCAAGAGCCGGTGATAACGGCCGCGGGTTCGCGGTCGTGGCGCAGGAAGTGCGTGCACTTGCGCAGCGCTCGGCCACGGCATCGAAGGAAATAAAAGTGCTGATCGACGACTCTCTGCAACGTGTCGAGAGCGGCTCGCGCCTGGCCGCGGACGCCGGCACGACGATGGAGGAAGTAGTCACATCGGTGCAGCGGGTCAGCGACATCATGGGAGAAATGATGTCCGCCAGCCGCGAGCAATCGGCCGGTATCGGGCAGGTCAACGTCGCAGTTGCCGACATGGACCGGCTCACTCAGGAAGACGCTGCGCTGGCCCAGCAAGTGATCGAGATTGCCGCCGCACTCAAGCAGCAGTCGAGTCGCGCACTGGAGGCGATTTCCGCGTTCAATCTCCATCAGGCTTCGCCCGCGGCTCAGCCTATGCTTGCGGAACCACCCATGCGCCTCGAAACTGCGGCATGAGGTGAATGTCCGGCCGGGTCGGCTGTGCCGCAATCACTCGAATAGAGTGAATAAACGAACCTGTATACCCGATGTGCGATCATGGCTCTCAGGGCGGCCCAGGGGGTGGCGGCCTCTGGAGATTTCATGCGTTCATTTGACGATGATTCTCGACGCCACACGCAGCGTCGTCCCGCGACATCGAAGCTGGCGCTGCTGAGCGCGGCACTTGCGCTGATCACCAGCGGCTGCTCGAAGGAGAACGTCAGCACCGCCAGCAAGCCAACGCAGCCCGCGCAGGTCAATCATGAGCGCCTGCTGCAAACGGACCAGCATCCGGGAGACTGGATGGCCGTTGGTCGCGACTACGGCGAGCAACGCTTCAGTCCATTGACCCAGATCAATGACGGCAATGTCGGCCGGCTCGGACTGGCCTGGTACTACGACCTCAGCACCCACCGCGGCGTCGAAGGTACGCCACTGGCCATCGATGGCGTGCTTTACACGACCAGCTCCTGGAACATCACGATCGCTCTCGATGGCGCCACCGGCAAAGAGTTGTGGCGCTTCGATCCGGAAGTCGACCGCCAGCGCGGCGCGGTCGCCTGTTGCGATGTCGTGAGCCGCGGCCTCGCCGCATGGAACGGCAAGATCATCATCGCCACCATCGATGGCCGCCTGATCGCACTCGATGCAGCGACCGGCAAACCGGTCTGGTCGCAGGAAACATTCGACAAGAGCTGGGCCTACTCGATCACCGGCGCGCCGCGCGTATTCGATGGCAAAGTGCTGATCGGCAATGGCGGCGCCGACTACGGCGCACGTGGCTATGTCACCGCTTACGATGCCGAGACGGGCCAGCAGCTGTGGCGCTTCTTCACCGTTCCCGGCGATCCGAAGCTCGGCTTCGAATCGCCCGCGATGGAAATGGCCGCGAAGACCTGGACCGGTGAGTGGTGGAAGCTCGGCGGCGGCGGCACCGTGTGGGATTCGATCGTCTACGACCCGGAGCTGGATCTCATATATATAGGCACCGGCAACGGCTCGCCGTGGGTGCAGGCGTATCGCAGCCCGGGCGGTGGCGACAATTTGTTCCTCGCGTCGATCGTCGCGCTGCGCGCCGACACCGGCGAATACGTGTGGCACTACCAGCAAGTCCCTGGCGAGCAGTGGGACTACACAGCCACGCAGCCGATGATTCTGGCCAACCTGAAAATCGACGGCGCGGAACGCAAGGTGCTGATGCAGGCACCGAAGAACGGCTTTTTCTATGTGCTCGATCGCATCACCGGCGAGCTCATCTCGGCCGAGAAATATGTGCCCAACGAATGGGCCTCGCATATCGACCTGAAGACTGGCCGCCCCGCGATCAAGCCTCACTCGTTCTACACTGACGAGCCGGTGTTGCTGACGCCTGGTGCGGCCGGCGGACACAACTGGAATCCGATGGCGTACAGCCCGCTCACGGGGCTTGCCTATTTTCCAGTGCAGGAAACCTGGCTGGTGTACTCGCGCGATCCGGCGTTCGACGTGAACAAACCACGGCAGCTGCGCAACACCAACGGTTGGGGCGGGCCGATGAACGAGAAGCGCCGGGAGCTGCTGAAGCTCGCGGCCCAACGTGAGAAAGGCTGGCTCACCGCATGGGATCCAGTCACGCAGAAAGAAAAGTGGCGCGTGGAGTATGGTCGGCCAGGCAACGGCGGCGTGCTCGCAACGGCCGGGAACCTGGTCGTGCAGGGCAGTCTCGTCGGCATGAAGCTGGTGATCTATCGCGCCGACAACGGCGACAAGCTCTGGGAAATGCCGGTGCAGAACGTGCCGATTGCCGGCCCCATCACCTACACCGTGAATGGCGAACAGTACATTGCCGTGAATGCGGGCTGGGGCGGCGGCGCAGCGATGCGCGAGTTTCGCGCCGGCAGGAACATGCATCGCTCCGATGCGCGCCTGCTCGCGTTCAAGTTGGACGCCAAACTCGAGCTCCCTCCTCTGCCCCCCGCAACACCGATCGCAGCACCGCCGCCACCCACGGCCACTGCAGATCAAGTCCGGCTCGGCGGCCAGCTTTACCAGGCGCATTGCTCCAACTGTCATGGACAGCAGGCGGTCGCCGGCGGCGTGATCCGCGACCTGCGCCACATGGCACCCGGAACCCACCAGATCTTCAAAGACATCGTGCTACGCGGCGCTTACATCGGCATGGGCATGGGAAACTTCTCGGAGTCGCTGAGCGAAGCCGATGCCGACGCCATCCACGCTTATCTGATCATGCGTGCGAACGAGGACTGGCCGGAGACTCAGCGGCGCAACGAGCGGATTTTGGAAAGTAGCAGCGAGTAAGGCCAACTCGCACTCCAACAGATGTGCGAACAAGGCTTGGGCGTTGCTGCCCGCCTCGGCCCTGCCGACGTGCCAGCTCGGTGGGTGCAGTGAACGATGTCAATCCAAGTGATTCGCGCGGATCAGCACCTTGCCGCGTGCGTGCCCGGTAGCCACTTTCTCCAGCGCCGCACGCACCTCCTCCAGCGCGAAGCTCGAATCGACGACGACCTGCAGCTGACCCGCCTCGAACATCTTCATGGCTTCCGGAAGCGCAGCGGTCGCACTCTTGAAGAACACGAACTCGCCCGTCTTGCCGTCTTGCCCCTGGATCGCGAAATCCGCCAGCGTGGCAATGCGCCCGCCGGGCCGCAGCACCGCCCACGACTTCTCCAATGTCTCGCCGCCGATCGTGTCCAGCACCAGCTCGATGCCGCTCAGGTGCGAGAAGCCTTGCACGCGATAGTCGATCGCTTCGTGCGCGCCCAGCTCCTTCACGAGATCGAGATTCGCAGCAGATGCGGTGGCAATGACGTGCGCTCCCGCACGACGGGCCAGTTGGATGGCGAAGCTGCCAACGCCGCCCGCGCCGGCATGAATGAGCACCCGCTGTCCGGATTGCAAACCTCCGACATCGAACAGCGCCTGCCACGCCGTGCCAAACGCCGTCGGTAGCGCTGCTGCCTGCTCGAAGCTCATATTCGCAGCAGGAGCGCACAAATCCACCGCTGGAATCACCACGCCTTGGGCAAACGCGCCACCGCGGACCGGCGAGCTCCGGCCGACAACGCGGTCACCCATCTTTACATTCGTGACTTGATTGCCAATGGCCGCAACCACTCCGCTGAAGTCCGTGCCCACTGCATACGGAAACTCGACCGGAAAGACCTGCTGCATGTAGCTAGCGACGATCTTCACATCCAAAGGATTGACGCTCGCCGCCGCGACCCGGACCAGCACTTCGTGAGGCTGAAGCAAAGGTTCATCCGCGTTGCCGAGAGTCACCTGCTCCGGTCCGCCAAAGGCATGAATGAGGGCTGTCTTCATGATGTGTCTCGAGCTTCAGGAGTGCGACGCAGGGAACTGGCCGATCTGCTGGAACCCCTGGATGGCGAAATTCTGGACTCCCCGTACAATCGATCCAACAAATATGACGAATGAGTGGATATTCACAGCATGGATTTTCATGGCATCGATCTGAACCTGCTGGTCGCGTTCGACGCGCTGGTGAGCGAACGAAACGTGACGCGCGCCGCTGCCCGTGTCGGGATCAGCCAGCCGGCGATGAGCGCCGCGCTGTCGCGGCTACGCAAGCTGTTCGGCGATCCATTGTTTCTGCGCAGCGCCGCTGGCTTGGTGCCCACGCCTCGCGCGAGGGATATGGCCGAGCCGCTGTCTCGGGCCCTTCGCCAGATAGAGCACACTCTGGTAAAGAAGCCGGAGTTCGTGCCGGCAGAGGCATCGCAGACCTTCACCATCGGCCTGTCCGACTACCCTGCTTTCGTACTGCTGCCTGCGCTGCTGGAAGCGCTCGGGCAAAAGGCGCCCGGCGCATCGTTGAGCGTGCATGCCTTCACTGATCGCGACCACGCAGTGGATTTACTGGATGCTGGAACGATCGATGCGGCGGTCGGCGTGCCGCCGATGCATATGGACGGCCGGATCTTCACCCGCCCCATCCTCAGAGATGAATTCGTCACCGTCATCGCCAGCAATCATCCCGCGGCCAGACGTGGCTTGAACATGAAAACGTGGCTGGCGTTGCCGCACGTACTCGTCTCTCCTGAAGGAGAACGATACGGCTTGGTGGATCAGGCCCTCGCGCGAACGGGCAAGCGACGCTCGCTGGCGTTGACGCTCCCACAAATGTTCGCCGTTCCGGCGATCATTGCCCGGACGCGGATGACGGCCACCCTCATGAAACGGGTGGCGCTGAATTCACCCGCCAGCCGGAAGCTGGTGATGCTGCCGCCACCGATCGAGCTGCCCGAAGTCGTGTTCGATCTGATCTGGCATCGACGCGGCAACTCGCACCCGGCACAACAATGGTTCCGGGAGCTGATCGCGTCGGTTGCCGCATCTCTGTGAGGACCTGTCGCGGGCTCAGCGATGCCAGTCGGCTGACAAGCTCAATTGTGCAGTGTCTCTTCCGTGTCGATCTCCGCCAGCGTTTCCGCGGGATACCGTGCGCCGCTGACCGTGTCTTCGTTGATCAGCTGTTCCAGCTTGTCGATCGTGTCGGTCGATAGCCGAACCTTTGACGCAGCGATGTCCTCTTCGAGATGAGCGATCGACGTCGTACCGACGATCGGCAGCACAAATGGTGCCTTCGCCAGCAGCCAGGCGATGGACAGCTGCGCTGCCGTGCAGCCTGCCTCCCAGGCAATTCGATTGAGCTGATCGAGCAATTGGCGATTGCGCCCGAAGTGCGGCGGGTTGAAGCGCGGCATGGTGCGGCGAATGTCCTTCTCCACGAAATCCCGCGGGTCCGGGATGCCATTCGCCAGGAACCCACGCCCTAACGGCGAGAAAGCGACGAGCGCGACGCCAAGCTCGCGGCAAGTGGTGAGCAGAGCAATCTCCGGGTTGCGCGTCCACAGAGAGTATTCGCTCTGGACAGCTGCGATCGGATGCACGCCATGCGCCGTGCGCAGCGTTTGAGCGGAGACTTCCGATAGGCCAATGGAGCGAATGTGCCCTTCACGAACCAGATCGGCGAGCGCACCGACGCTATCCTCGATCGGCACACGCTTGTCCCAGCGATGCAGGTAATACAGATCGATGACGTCGGTGCGCAGGCGCCGCAGGGATTCCTTGCAGGTCTGCTTCAACGTCTCGGGCCGGCCGTCGATGACGCGCTTGCCGTCGACACCGGTCATGCCGCATTTGCTGGCCAGGAACAGTCGCTGGCGAACGGTGTGCAGAGTGTCGCCGATCAGTTCCTCATTGCGCCCGAAACCGTACAGCGCCGCAGTGTCGAAATGATCGATGCCAAGATCCAGCGCCGCATGGAAGAGCTGCCTGGCCTGGGCCGGCTCCAGCGGAATGCCATAGGCATGGCTGACATTCATGCAACCGAGCCCGATCTCGGACACGGATCGATCGGCAAGGATGCGCTGGTTCGGGCGGCTCACGGGCTCCTGCATCGGCTGGCTCCAGTTGATCAGCAGGGCTGATACTGTACTGGCGTCGAGCTGCCGCATCAAACTGGATGCGCCGGTGCCTCGACCCGGCCTCGCGCTCCGGCCTCCCGAACGAGCAATCGATCGATCACGAGTAAGCCGGCGTGCGAACGAAGCGGCTGCGATGCGCTTCGAGCCGAACAGCTAGAACTTGAAGCGCGCCCCCATCGCGTAAAAGCGGCCGATGCGGTCATAGAAAGCCGAGGAGGCATAACTCGGCGCGGTGATGGAGTTGGGCGTCAGCGGCGGTGTCCGGTTGAACACATTGTCGATGACCGCGTAGATCTCGAAGTTCTCGTTCAAGTTGACGCTACCGTTGAGATCTACATAGGTGCGGCTGCTGATGGTGTTGCTGTCGATATCGACACCCTCGATCCATGCAGCGTTGCGAATTCCACCGTCGATATATCGAGCCTGCGCGCCGACTGCGAACCGATCGGTGCGGTACGCTGTGCTCAGGGTCGCGCGCCATTCCGGCGCGCCGCTCGCTGGCCCCAGCGCGCTGCTCGTTCCCACCTGCCCCGCATAGTCGACCGTGTCGCCGTCGTTGGTGACCGAAAGCTCATCGACGTGGGTGACGAGGCCGCGCAGGCTGAAATCTCCGGCCCCGAGCGGCACGGTGTAGACCGCTTCGACATCAAAGCCCGAGGTCTTCACCCGAGCGGCGTTGATCAACGTCGCCTCGACACGCATGATGACATCACCATCGAAGGTGATTGCCGGGCAGAGGTTCGACTGTCCGCGCCGCAAGCAGCCATCGACGATCTGCTGGCCACTCAGCGCCGTGATCGCATCCTCGATCTCGATGTTGTAGTAGTCGAATGACAGGCGCAGCCCGCTCATCCAGGAAGGTGAAAACACCGCGCCGATCGTGAACGCATCGCCGATCTCCGGAGTCAGGGTCGGATTGCCGCCGGAGAGTTGCAGCGTGGAGCGCGACAGATTGGTGAGCGGATTGGTGATGGTGTTGATGAATTGATTCTGACCGGAGAACAGCTCGTTGATGTTCGCGGCGCGAATGTCGCGCGATAGCGTGGTGCGAAAGCGCAGATCCTCCACGGGAGCGTAGTTCACGCCGAGCTTCCATGTCTCCACCTGACCGCTGGTCGAGTAGTCCGTGAAGCGCGCCGCGGCGTTCAGCTCCAGCAGATCCGCGAACGCCGCCTTATCCAGCAGCGGCACGACCGCTTCGGCATAAACTTCGGCCACGTCCAAGCTGCCATTCAGGCCCTTCGGATTGACTGTCTTCCAGCCCGACGCTTGCGACAGCTCATCGTTGTTCGCCTCGATTTTCTCGTCGCGATATTCGGCGCCGAACGCGACTGCCACCGGCCCTGCCCAAGTGCTGAAGGGCGAGCCTTCCAAGTTCGCGGCCACGACTGTCTGGGTTTGTTCCGAGCGCAGCCACGCCACGCCCTTGTAGTAGTCCAGCGCCGCCTGGCTGATGGAGCCCGCGCCGAACACATTGATGGGCACGCAATCGCGAATGTTGCGGCGTGGGTCGTCGGCATCCGTAGCGTTGGGATTGTTCAGGAGCGCGCGGCAGGTGGGGTCGCCCGTCGAGGGATCGATCACCGAATCCAATCCCAGCAGCCAGCGCTGCTCATCACGATTGTTGCCGTCCTCGCGATAGTACGTCGTGCGGCTGTACTGCACGAACGCATCCCATTTCCAGCTCCCCGGCAGGTGGCCCTCGAAGCCGAGGCCATAGCGCTCGACTTCGTTCTCGACGGTGTTCGTGAACGCACCATCCTCTCCGGCGATACGCCCCATGCGGAACGAGTCTGCGTCGTTCGCAATCAGGATGTCTCGAATCTGCTGCGGCAAGAATGCGTTGTCCCGCTGGATGACGAGCGTGCCGTTGTCGGTGGCCGTGGTGCCGTCGGAGAAAATATCGGCGCGCGAGATCAGCGCGTCGGCATAGACCGTCAGATCGGGCGAAATCGCGAACGATGCGCGCCCGAATCCGGAACGGCGCTCGATCTCGGGCGCGATGTTCGATGTCGCTGACAGCGTGCCGCCATCGCCACCGGTCATGTACACGCCGCCGATATTCGTTCCGAACTCGTATGGCATCACCACTCCGCCCGGTCCGAACTGGAGATTGCGCAGCGCTGCAATACTGTTGCGCGCGGTGACGCCGCCGAATGTCATTTGAGTAAAGCGTGCGTCGGGTGAAATGATCTGGCGCGGCTCGCCGGGCTGACCGAACCTTGGATTCGTGAGGATGGCGTAATCCCCTCTCGCCCACGGTCGTGTGTTTTGTGCCAGCTGACCGAGGTTCTCGAAATAGTCGAGCGAGCCGAGCAGGCGCAGGCGGCCGTCCATGAACGCGCCGCCCATCGACAGCGACGCGCCCGTGGTCTCGTTGTCGTCATAGGTCGATTGTCCGTACTGCACATCGCCTTTGATGCCTTCGAACTCGGTATCCAGAACGATGTTCACCACGCCGGACACTGCGTCCGAACCATAGGCTGCCGAAGCGCCGCCCGTGACAATCTCGGCACGGCTGATCAGAGCCGCCGGAATCACATTGACGTCCACACCACCGGTGGGATCCGTAGCGGCGAAGCGGCGCCCGTTGAGCATGACAAGTGTGCGATTCGGGCCCAGCGCGCGCAGATCGAGGTTGGCTGCACCGATCGGCTGACTCGTTTGTCCGGTGTTCTGCACCGGTTTGAGCGCCGGAATGTCGTACATCACATCGGCGAAATTGCGCACGCCGCGCTCGGCCAATTCAGCCATGCCGAGGGTGGTCACGGGCGTCGGCGTGTTGAAACCGGAGATGCGCGTGCCTGTGACGACGACTTCCGTCAGTACCGGCTCCGCCTCCACGCTTTGCGCTCTTGCGGACATTGCTGACGCGAGCGCTCCCGCGGCGAGCAGGGCTGCAACACATGTTGCGGAAAAATCCGTTCGGAAACTGGGGCGGCTGATCTCGTTCGTCGTATTCACAGATTTCCCTGCGCACGCAACGCGCGCACGAATCCCTTGACTCTTCATAAGTCTCATCCCCCACCTGAGTCAGTGATCGTTATTGAACAGAAGGTGACACGGCACGATGCGGCAATCCAATGCTTTCTAGAATTACTTTCGATAGCGGGATGTGATCAATGCCCCGCTCGCCCGGATGAACAGGGTCGCTCTCGCTGACTCATGTCTGATAGCCTCGCGCCCATGCGAGCACGCATTCGTCCTGCATCTTTCGCCGCCATCCTTTTCGCTCTCACCCTTGCGAGCGGCGCGCATCCGCCACAAGCACGCGACGAGGACACGTTGCGGGTCGTCGGGCGGCCGGACGTGATGGAGATGGGTCCTGTTTTCTATGCGACCGAAGTGCTGTTGCCGCGCCAGACGAAGCTGCGACCCGGCGGCGTTCCAAATCTCTTCAAGGACGACGCGCCGGATGCGCAATCGATCGATCGATTCGATCCCTTCCCCGGTGCGGCCGATGTTGCCGGGCAAGCGGAAACGCAGGCCCTGCGCATTTCGGTCGAGAATCCCGACCTGCGCATCATCATGACCGTGGCGGAAGGCATCTATCGAATCGTCGGACGGCGCTCGGCGGGAATCGCCACGCTGGCCGATCTCGCCGGTAAACGCATCGGTGTGTTCGAGAACACGTCGGCCGCCTATTTCTTGCACCGTATGCTGGGCAGTATCGATCTCGGCGAAACCGACGTTGTCATTGTTCCACTACGGCCACGTGAAATGACGCCAGCCATCCTGGCCGGCAAAGTCGACGCTATCGCCATCTGGGAGCCGGAGAGTGAACGCGCCTTCGCAGCGCTCGGTGCGGATGCGATCGAATTCCAGAACCCACGCATCTACCGCGAGCTCTTCAACCTCAACACCACGGCGCAGGCGCTCGCCGATTCAGACAAGCGGGTGCAGATCGTTCGCTTGCTGCGTGCTCTGATCGATGCCGCTCGACGAAGTGAAACTGCGCCTCAGGAGATTTGGCCCCTGGTGGCCGCACGCAGCGGCTATCCCCTGGATCTCGTCGCCGCGAGTTGGCCGCATCATCGGTTCCCAGCCGCGTTGCCAGACGATCTGCTCGACGTGCTGGTCGCTCAGGAACAATGGCTCGCCGCCCAAGCCGGCCGCCCTGCCCGCTCACGCGAAGTCCTGGCGAATCTCATCGATCCCAGCGTGCTCGCCGAAGCGTCTGAAAGCTTCGATCCCAGGTAGACGCTGCGACCCCGGAGCGCCGAGAACGTCACGGTGATCCGCAACCCGAGCCAGGCCCACATGGAAATCGTCATCAAGCAGGGCGAGAAGATCGACCGCTACCAGAGCGCGGTGAAATCGGCGGCGGCGAAGGGCACGAGGCCGGCATCGCCTGCCGCATGAAAGACGGCTCGATGGTCTACGTGCCGGGAGCAGCCGCGCCGTGATCGGGACCGACCCGTGCAGGCTGGCGGCTTGCTTTCGGAGAGCCGGGCTGCGAGCTGGCCGCATTCATGATCTCCGGCAGATCGGTGTCGCGACCGATCTGCGGGAAGCGCGAATGCTCCATGCGACGGATGGCGCCATGCATCCACGCCAGCGCGGTCGCCACCAGGACGAACAGCAGCATGAAGCAGCTGGTCCACACACCGGTCAGATCGTTCATCGCGCCGAACGCGATGGGCAGGACGAAGCCGCCCAGACCACCGATCATGCCGACGACACCACCCACCGCGCCAACGTGCTGTGGATAGTAGACAGGGATATGTTTGTAGACCGCGGCCTTGCCCAGCGACATGAAGAAGCCGAGCACGAACACCAGCACCGTGAACGGCACCACGCCAATGGCAAGATGGAACGCGATGTCGCCCTCAATGCCCTTGATGACGTACCGCGTGTCAGGATATGCGAGCAGGAACGTGCAGATCACCGATGCGCCGAACGTCCAATACATCACTGCCCGCGCGCCGAGGCGATCTGACATCCAGCCGCCGACGATGCGGAATATGCTGGCCGGAATCGAATATGCGGCGGCGATGATGCCCGCGGTCTTCACGTCCATGCCGTAAGCACCGACCAGATAGCGCGGCAGCCACAGCGCCAGTGCCACGAAGCCGCCGAACACGAAGAAGTAGTACAGCGAGAAACGCCACACCTGCATGTTCTTCAACGGCGCCATCTGCTCGCTGAACGGCATGGCGCGCACGCCGGCACGGCGGCGCTCCGCCAGCGACGGATCATCCTGGCTGAGCAGGTAGAACAACACGGCCATCACGGCGAGGCCCACCGCCCAGAGCTTGGCGACCGTGATCCACCCGGCAGCCACCATCACCATCGGCGCCAGCAACTTGGTTACCGCGGCGCCGATGTTGCCGGCGCCGAAGATGCCCAGCGCCGTGCCCTGCTTGTCAGCGGGAAACCACTTGGAAACATACGCCACGCCCACCGAGAACGAGCCGCCGGCCACGCCGACGAACAGCGCGGCCGCCAGAAACTCGGGATAGGTAGTGGCATAAGTCAGCAGCCACGTGCCGATCGCGCCAAACAGCATGACCCACGTCAGCACCACGCGGCCGCCGAGCTGGTCGGCCCAGACTCCGAGGAAGATGCGCAACAGCGATCCGCTCAGCACCGGCGTCGCGATCAACAGGCCGAAGCGCGTGTCGCTCAGGCCGAGCTGTTGTTTGATCTGGATGCCGATGATGGAGAAGATCATCCACACCGCGAAGCAGGCGGTGAATGCGATCGTGCTGAGCCACAACGCTCGCTGCTGCTGGCCGCTGGAAACGCTGGAGATGTTCTGCATGATGGCTGATCTTGTATGTCAGGTGAGGAAAACTCCGGCGCTTCGTGCGGCCCGCCTCATGTAGCCGCCGCCTCGATTTCGTCCAGACCCCGCACGCCATAGCGGTCGCGCAGCAGTATCAGGAAGCGCTGTATGTCCAGCTGTCGCACTTGCAGCTCGAGGCGGTTCGCGATCTGCTCGCGCACCTGTGCGAAATCCAGCGGCTCGCCCGGCACGATCTCGTCGATGCTGACGACGTGATAGCCCCAGCGCGATTCCACCGGGAACGCCGCCAAGCCGACCTGCAGACGAAACACCTGCCGATCGAACTCCGGCACCGTTCGCCCCCGCTCCAGCAATCCCAGCTCGCCGCCGTCGCTTTTCGAAGGGCAATCCGAGTGGCGTGCCGCAAGATCGGCGAACGACCAGGGCGCGCGGCGCAGCTCGGCGATCAACTGTTCGCCGAGCGTGCGAGCCCGCAGCCTCGCAGCGACGTCATCTGCCGGCGCAGCCAGCAGAATGTGACGAATGCGCAGGCGATCGGGCGATCGAAAATGGGCTCGGTTGTGCTCGTAGTAGCGCCGGCATTCGTCTTCGTCCGGCACGCGGCTGCCGACTTCGCGTTCCAGCAACTGACGAATGCACGCTTCCTCGCGGGATTCCTGGCCGATGGGCTCGATGGACTCCGACAATCCCAACCGAGCCGCTTCCAGGGACAGCAGCTCGCGAATCACCAATGCTCGCGCCGCATCGGCTCGTGCCTGCTGCGGCCGAACCGCGCGGTGATACTGCATTTCGCGCGCGATGTCTGCCTCGCTGATCGCCGTATCGCCGACGAACAGATGGCACGGTGCCGGCTGTCCGAGGGATGATTCATGCACGGCTGCGTTCATCGGTCAGCCAGCCTCTCGTCACTCATCACAACCGCAGCCTGCCGGCGACGCACGACCTGGTACGGACGCCACAAGTAACTCACCGGGATGCTCCAGATATGCACCAGGCGCGTGAACGGCGCGATCAGGAACAGCGTCATGCCGAGCAGCACGTGCGCCTTGTAGACCCAGTGCACACCAACCATGAATTCGGCGGCACCGCCTCGGAACGTGACGATGTGCTGCGCCCATTCGGCCAGCGCGACCATCACGCCACCGTCCATGTGATGGCGAGACACGGCGATGCTGTAAAGGCCAAGCACCAACTGCGCGAACAAGAGCACCAGCACCATCGTATCGCCGCGGGTCCCGGTGGCGCGCACGCGCGGATTGGTCAATCGCCGCACCAGCAGGATGACGATGCCGACGAAACACATGGCACCGAACACGCCGCCCACCGACATCGCCAGCAACTGCTTCTGCGCAGGAGTGATGAAGGACTCGTACACCGAATGCGGCGTGAGCAAGCCAACCAGGTGGCCGCCGAGAATCGCCAGTACGCCGACATGGAACATGTTGCTGCCCACGCGCATGCCCCGATCCGACAGCAGCTGGCTGGAACCGGTGCGCCACGTGTACATGGAGCGGTCGTAACGAATCCAGCTGCCGATCAGGCACACCGCCAGCGCGATGTAGGGATAGATCTGAAAAGCGAACAGATGCAGGTGACTCATGGCTTTAAGGAACTCTGGGCTGGCCTTGTGCTCGGGCAGATGCGGCGAAAGCAGGACGACAGGGCGGTGCGCCGTTTGCATCCGGTGGCGTGGAGCCGAAGCGCACCACTTCCTCCTCCCACAGCCGATCCATCGCTTCCGGTGTGTCGTCGCGTGGCTCCTCGCTGGCGCGGTGGCGCAGCGTCTCCATGTCGACCTGGCTTTCGGCCAGCTCCACCAGGATCTCGAACAGCAGCGCATACGGGCTGTGCCGCTCGGCAGCACGCGCGGCCAGCATGCCGACGATGTGATTGATATAAACCAGCCAGAAGCGCACTTCCGACGGCGCGCGCGTGGATAGAAACTCCAGCAGCAGCGGCAGATAGTCCGGCAACTCGCGCGCGGTCAGTTCCAGGCCCGCGCGCTGATAGGCTTCGAGCAGGTTCGCCATGGCCTGGCCGCGGTCACGCGACTCGCCATGGATGTGCTCGAACAGCAGCAGGCTCATGGAGCGGCCGCGATCGAACGTGCTGAGCCAGGCATCCTGGCTGGTCAGGGGATCCTGCTCCAGCAAGGTGCGAATGAATTCCTGTAGCGCCGTCCCGCGCGGCGCGGGCAAGTCCACCTCCGCCGCCGCCGCGAGCAATTCCTCGCCATGCTCCCAAAGCTCGTCATCGGGATAGTCCAGCAACGTGCTGATCAGTTTGAGCAACTTCATTGCGCCTCCTGCGTGGTTCGCTTGCCGACCACACGGGTGGTGATCTTGCGCGCGCTGAACAAGTCAGCCGGACTATCGCCGCTGCAACCGTTGCCGAAGGTGAAGCCGCAGCCGCCGCGTTCGCCGAAGGCATCGTTGGCGTATTCGCGGTGAGCGCTCGGCACGACGAAGCGGTCCTCGTAGTTGGCGATGGCCAGATAGCGATACATCTGCTCCGCCTGGTGCACCGTCAAGCCGGCTTGGTCCAGCACGGCGTGGTCCTCGACGCCATCGACGTTCTTGGCACGGCGCCACGCTCGCATCGCCAGCAATCTTTCCAACGCACGAATCACCGGACGCTCATCGCCCGCGGTCAGCATGTTGGCGAGATAGCGCACCGGAATCCGCAATGAGGCGACATCCGGCAGCTCGCCATTCATACCGATCCGGCCGCCCTCGGCCGCCGATTGGATCGGCGACAGCGGCGGCACGTACCAGACCATCGGCAAGGTTCGATATTCAGGGTGCAGCGGCAACGCCAGTTTCCAGTCGATCGCCAGCTTGTAGACCGGCGACGCCTTGGCCGCTTCCAGCCAGCTGTCGGGAATGCCTTCGCGACGCGCGGCCGCGATCACGTTCGGGTCCTGCGGATCGAGGAACAAGTCCAGATGCGCACGGTACAGATCCTGCTCAGCCGCCACTGACGCTGCCTGCTCGATGCGATCCGCGTCGTAGAGCATCACGCCCAGGTAGCGAATGCGGCCCACGCACGTTTCCGAGCACACGGTCGGTTCGCCCATCTCGATGCGCGGATAGCAGAAGATGCACTTCTCCGATTTGCCGCTCTTCCAGTTGTAATAGATCTTCTTGTAGGGGCACGCCGAGACGCACATGCGCCAGCCGCGGCACTTGTCCTGGTCGATCAGCACGATGCCGTCCTCTTCGCGCTTGTAGATCGCTCCGGACGGACAGGCCGAGACGCACGCCGGGTTCAGGCAGTGCTCGCACAGGCGCGGCAGATACATCATGAAGGTCTTTTCGAACGCGCCGTAGATCTCCTTCTGCACGGCATCGAAATTCCGGTCCTGCGCGCGCTTGGCGAACTCGGTGCCGAGAATCTCTTCCCAGTTCGGTCCCCAATGGATCTTCTGCATACGCTCGCCGCTGATCAGCGAGCGCGGCCGCGCCGTCGGCTGATGCTGCGAATCGGGCGCGCGATGCAGATGCTGGTAGTCGAAATCGAACGGCTCGTAATAGTCATCGATCTGCGGCAGATCCGGGTTGGCGAACACCTTCGCCAGCATGCGCCACCGGCCGCCGGCGCGCGGCAGCAGTTGGCCGGACGCAGAGCGCACCCAGCCGCCGTGCCACTTGTCCTGGTTCTCCCATTCTTTCGGATAGCCGATGCCCGGCTTGGTTTCCACGTTGTTGAACCACGCGTACTCCACGCCTTCGCGTGAAGTCCACACGTTCTTGCAGGTAATTGAACAGGTGTGACAACCGATGCACTTGTCCAGGTTCAACACCATCGCGATCTGGGCGCGGACTTTCATCGAATCGTCTCCGTCGCGGCCGGCTCGCCGTCCAGCCAGTCGACCTTGTTCATCTTGCGCACGACCACGAACTCGTCACGGTTGGTTCCGGTAGTGCCGTAGTAGTTGAAGCCGTAGCTCAGCTGCGCGTAGCCGCCGATCATGTGGGTCGGCTTGACCACTACGCGCGTCACCGAGTTGTGCATGCCGCCGCGGGTCCCGGTCACCTGCGAGCCGGGCACGTTGATGATGCGTTCCTGTGCGTGATACATCAGCGCCATCCCGGGCATGACACGCTGGCTGACGACGGCGCGTGCGGTAATCGCGCCGTTGACGTTGAACAGCTCGATCCAGTCGTTGTCCTCGATGCCGGCCAGGCGAGCATCGTCCTCGCTGATCCAGACGATGGGCCCGCCACGCGACAACGACAGCATCAGCAGGTTGTCCGAGTAGGTGCTGTGAATGCCCCATTTCTGGTGCGGCGTGATCCAGTTCAGGACGATCTCGGGATTGCCGTTGGAGCGCTTGCCGATCAACGGCGACACGGTCTTGGTATCCACCGGCGGGCGATAGCTCATGAACCCCTCGCCGAACGCGATCATCCACTCGTGGTCCTGATAGAACTGCTGGCGCCCGGTGAGCGTGCGCCACGGGATCAGCTCGTGCACGTTGGTGTAGCCAGCGTTGTAGCTGACGTGCTCGTCCTCCAGGCCCGACCAGATGGGCGAGGAAATGATCTTGCGCGGCTGCGCCTGGATGTCGCGATAGCGGATGGCCTCGTGTTCCTTGTTGACGGCCAGGTGCGTGTGCTCGCGGCCGGTGATCTTGCCCAGCGACTCCCAGGCCTTCACCGCCACATGGCCGTTGGTCTCCGGCGCCAGGTGCATGATCACTTCGCACGCATCGATGGCGCTGACGATCGCGGGCCGGCCCTTGCTGATGCCCTCCTCGGTGACGCGGTGATTCAACTTGCCGAGAAACTCGACTTCCTCCTCGGTCTTCCATTGCATGCCCTTGCCGCCATTGCCCTGTTGCTCCAGCAACGGCCCGAGCGAGGTGAATTTCTTGTACAGGTTCGGATAGTCGCGCTCGACCACCGCCATCGCCGGCAGCGTACGGCCCGGCACGGGTGCGCATTCGCCCTTGGCCCAGTCCTGCACGCCCAGCGGCATGGCCAGCTCATTCGGCGTGTCGTGCAGAGTCGGCACCAGCACCAGGTCCTTCTCCACGCCCAGCACGCCGGGCGCCAGATCGCTCACCGTCCTGGCGATGCCCTTGAAGATCTCCCAATCGCTACGCGATTCCCATGCCGGGTCCACCGCCTTGGAGAGCGGATGAATGAACGGATGCATGTCGGACGTATTGATATCGTCCTTTTCGTACCAGGTCGCGGTCGGCAGCACGATGTCCGAGTACAGCGCGGTGGTGCACATCCGGAAATCCAGTGTCACCAGCAGATCGAGCTTGCCTTCCGGAGCCGGATCCCTCCACGTGATCTCCTCCGGCTTGACCGCGCCGCTCTCGCCGAGATCCTTGCCTTGCAGTCCATGGCGCGTGCCGAGCAGATGCCGCAGCATGTACTCGTGCCCCTTGCCGGACGAGCCGAGCAGGTTCGACCGCCAGATGAACATCACTCGCGGGAAGTTCTCCGGCGCGTCCGGATCGGCATACGCAAACTTCAGATCGCCACGCTGCAACTGTTCCACCGCGTAGGCCGCCGGAGCAACGCCGGCCAGCTCCGCTTCGCGAACCACCTTCAATGGATTGCGATTCAATTGCGGCGCGCTCGGCAGCCAGCCCATGCGAATTGCGCGCAAGTTCAGATCGGCCAACGTGCCTGTGTACTTCGAGGGGTCGGCCAGCGGCGAAAGGATTTCCTTCACCTCCAGCTTCTCGTAGCGCCACTGATCCGACATGAAATAGAAGAACGAGGTGCCGTTCATCTGCCGCGGCGGCCGGCTCCAGTCCAGCGCAAACGCCAGCGGCTGCCAGCCTGTTTGCGGCCGCAGCTTTTCCTGGCCGACGTAATGCGCCCAGCCGCCGCCGCTCTGGCCGACACAGCCGCACATCACGAGCATGTTGATCAGCGCGCGATAGTTCATGTCATTGTGGAACCAATGATTCATCGCGGCGCCGACGATGATCATGCAACGGCCGTGCGTCTTGTCCGCGGTACGGGCGAACTCACGCGCGATCCGGATCACTTCAGCGCGCGGCACACCTGTGATGCGTTCCTGCCAGGCGGGTGTGCCCGGCACGTCTTCGTCGTAGCTGCTGGCCACGTTGCCGCCGCCGAAACCGCGATCCACACCGTACTGCGCAAGCAGCAGGTCGTAGACCGTGGCCACGCGCCACTCGGTCCCATCGGCCAGTGTCAAGCGGCGTACCGGGACGTTGCGCTCCAACACTTCGCCGTGAGTCGACGCAGTCCACGCGTGATGCTCCACGCCTCCAAAGTACGGGAAGCTGACAGCCTCGATGCCGTCGTTGGCGCCCGCCAGGCTCAGCTGCAGCCGCGTATCGCGGCCGGCACTGTCCTGCGCTTCGATGTTCCATTTGCCGGTCTCGCCCCAGCGGAAGCCGACCGATCCCTTGGGCACCACGATCTGGCCGCTGATTTCGTCGATGGCCAGCGTCTTCCATTCGGGGTTGTTGCTCTCGTTCACCTCCCGCAGATCGCTGGCGCGCAGGAAACGTTCCGGCACCAAGCGACCGTCGGCGCGCTTTTCCAACCGCACCAGCAGCGGCATGTCCGAGTAGCGGCGACAGTAGTCGACGAAATACTCCGAGGGCCGCTCGACATGGAACTCCTTCAGGATGACGTGACCGAACGCTTGCGCCAGCGCCGCGTCGGTGCCCTGCTTCGGATGCAGCCAGTGGTCGGTGAGCTTCGCGACTTCCGAATAGTCGGGAGTGATGGCGATGGTCTTGGTGCCGTTGTAACGCGCCTCGGTGAAGAAGTGCGCGTCGGGGGTACGTGTCTGCGGCACGTTGGAACCCCAGGCGATGATGTAACGGCTGTTGTACCAATCGGCCGATTCGGGAACGTCGGTCTGCTCGCCCCACACTTGCGGTGAAGACGGTGGCAGATCGCAATACCAGTCGTAGAACGACAGGCACGCACCGCCGAGCAGCGACAGGTAACGAGCGCCCGCCGCATACGACACCATGGACATCGCCGGAATCGGCGAGAAGCCGAGCACGCGGTCCGGGCCGTGACGTTTGACGGTGTACAGGTTGGAAGCGGCGATGATTTCGTTGGCCTCGTCCCATCGCACCCTGACGAAGCCTCCCATGCCGCGCCGGGACTTGTATGTTTTCGCCTTGGCTGGATCTTCGACGATGCTGGCCCATGCCTCGACCGGAGACAGGGTCTTGCGCGCCTGCCGCCACAGCTGCACCAACGCCGCGCGCACCAGTGGATATTTCAACCGGTTCGCGCTGTATAGATACCAGGAATAGCTGGCGCCACGCGGACATCCCCGCGGCTCATGATTGGGCAGATCCGGCCGCGTGCGCGGATAGTCTGTCTGCTGGGTTTCCCAGGTGACGAGGCCGTTCTTGACGTAGATCTTCCAACTGCACGAACCGGTGCAGTTCACGCCATGCGTGGAGCGTACGATCTTGTCGTACTGCCAGCGGGCGCGATAGCCATCCTCCCAGCCGCGGCTCTCGCTGCGAGTCACGCCGTGCCCATCGGCGAAGGTCTGTGCGTTTCTACGGAAGAACCGCAATCGATCGAGGAAATAACTCATGAATCAGTCTCGTTACCTTGGTCTCGTTCCGCAGTCGTCATGGGGCTGGTCGCGCCCGCTCAGCACGGGACCTCCGCGCCGCGCCGGAAGTACCACCACCATGTCACGACCAGACAAGTCGCGTAGAAGATGATGAAGCCGTACAACGCGAGGGCCGGGCCGCCGGTCAATGCAATCGAAGTGCCGTAGCTTTTCGGAATGAAGAATCCGCCATAAGCGCCGATCGCGGAGCTGAAGCCGATCACCGCCGCCGACTCGATGCCGGCTTGACGTAGCGCGGTTGTTCCACCGGCTTCACCCATCTGCTCGGCGCTGCGCTCGTGCAGCGTGCGGAAGATCACCGGGATCATGCGGAAGGTGGACGCGTTGCCGATGCCACTCAGCACGAACAGCAACATGAAGCACGCGAGAAAGCCGACAAAGTTGCCGCCGCCAGCGCTGCCCGGCAGGAAGTGCAGCACGCCGAATACAGCGACAATCATCAGCGCGAACACCCAGAACGTGAGCACTGCGCCACCGTAGCGATCCGAGAGCCAGCCGCCCATCGAGCGCGACAGCGCGCCTACCAGCGGGCCGAGGAAGGCATACATCAGCGGGTCGACGCCAGGGAACTGCGTCTTGATCAGCATGGGGAAGCCGGCCGAGAAGCCGATGAAGGAACCGAAGGTGCCGATGTACAGCCAGCACATCAGCCAGTTGTGCTTGCGGCGGAATATCACCGCCTGCTCCTGGAACGAGGAGCGCGCCGCGTGCAGGTCGTTCATGCCGAACCACGCCGCCAGCGTGCACACCACCAGGAACGGCACCCAGATGAAGCCGGCGTTCTGCAGGTACAAAGCCTCGCCCGAGGCTGTCGTCTGCGGGCCGCCGGCCATCGGTCCGAACACGGCGCCGACGATCACCAGCGGAATCACGAACTGCGTTGCCGACACCCCGAGATTGCCCAGGCCGGCGTTCATGCCGAGCGCCGTACCCTGCTGCGACTTGGGATAGAAGAAAGAGATATTCGACATCGAGGAGGCGAAGTTGCCGCCGCCCAACCCACACAGCACCGAGATGACCACGAAGTGCCAGTAGGGAGTCGAGGGGTCCTGGACCGCGATGCCGAGCCACACCGCGGGAATCAGCAGCGATGCGGTGGCAATGGCTGTCCAGCGCCGGCCACCGAACATCGGCACGACGAACGAATAGAAGATACGCAGCGTCGCGCCGGACAATCCGGGCAGCGCGGTCAACCAGAACAGCTGGTCGGTCGTGAAGCCGAACCCGACGCGCGGCAGGTTGACTGCCACCGCCGAGAACATCATCCAGACGGCAAATGCCAGGAACAGCGCCGGGATCGAGATGGCGAGATTGCGGTTGGCGATCCGGTTACCGGTGCGTGCCCAGAACGCAAGGTCTTCAGGATGCCACTCGTGGATGACAGAACCTGGTCTTCCAGTACTGATTGCCGGCGAGTTCATTGGTAGTTCCCATCGCGCTTTTTTGTAACGCCGGCAATTTAGGCGGCGGCGCGTGGGGAACTGTTGACGAAGGTCAATTGAAAGGCGGCGGCGGCCGCCGTGATTCCGCTTAGTCCTTAGCGACTTTCCCACTCTTCATCACGAAGCTGACGGACTCCAACTCCGTCACATCTTGAAGTGGATCACCTTTTACGGCGATCGGGTCCGCCAACTTGCCGGTCGTCAATGTACCGACTTCGTGGTACGAGCACGCTCCGCCACGGTCGCACCAGCAAGCAGCGTCGGTACGAGACAAGTCTTGTTGACCTTCATCAGCTCGATGGAGTCGGTATCCAGATAGGTGCCGTGCTCGATCGAGTCCACACCGGCGCGAGATCGAAACGGCGTGTCACTGATGCCGTTCCAGGACGCGACCCAGCGTCGCCAGGATACGTTCGCCCCAGGAGCGATTCAGCCACGCGTGCAGATCGATCACGGTGCTCTGGCTCAAGTCCTCTTCGAACGCGGCGCGCAGTCGCGAGGCAAGCGCTTCACTCAGTACCAACAGATTGACTTCGTCATTCAGTCCGAACGAGCGATTGTCGATATTGGTGGATCCCAGCAGTGCCCACCGGCCATCCACGAGCAAAACCTTGGCATGCATCATTCGCGAGTTGTACTCGGCGATCTCGACGCCCTCCTTCAGCAACACTCCGTAGCGTCGGCGCCCGGCACGGCGCACCAAGCCGTGGTCGCTGTAAGGACCGCCGGTGAGAACGCGCACACGGACGCCGCGTGCACGCGCGGCGATCAACTCCTGCCTGATGCCGAGATCCGGGACGAAATACGGACTGCAAATATCGATACTTTCCCTGGCGGTCGCGAGCAGGAATTGAACGAGTACACGCGCACGCGTGGAGCGGCCCGCCGTGGGAGTGCTGCCAACCGCGAGACCGGGTGTGACTACGTCTACAAACGCGGCGTCCCGAATCTGGTTGGGGAAGGCATCCTCGCTGACGAGCAATTCACCCATCGACTCCAGCCAGTTCTCGGCAAAGACCGCCTGCAGGCCGGCAACGATCGGGCCGGTGACGCGTAGCGCACAATCACGCCAGGGCGGCGGTTGGGAACGGCACCAGTGGTCGGCGATGCCGGCGCCGCCGATGAATCCAACCTCCCCGTCGACCACCAACAGATTGCGATGCGTCCTGCTGTTCCAGCGACGCAGCATATGCAAGTGAAGCGGGTGATAGCGCGTCACCCGACCGCCCGCCGCGATCAGCGGCTCGAAATATGACTTCCGCAGTCTCAGGCTGCCGATTGCATCGATCACCACACGCACGTACACGCCGCTCCTGGCGCGCTCGCACAGCGCCG
The DNA here is from genome assembly GCF_036406195.1 of Steroidobacter sp. Taxonomy (GTDB): domain Bacteria; phylum Pseudomonadota; class Gammaproteobacteria; order Steroidobacterales; family Steroidobacteraceae; genus Steroidobacter. The sequence goes on along the minus strand of NZ_DASWVW010000016.1, from coordinate 329,460 downwards.
CAAGGAATCGCTCCGAGATCCGTCCTGGATAGAAGATGTAGGCTTCGAGATGGATCGAACGCTTCGCGGCGGCAATTGCCTCCAGTTGCACATCGTAGAGCTCCGGCCCTTCCCGGATGACGCGGAAGGATTCGATATGCAGGGGCGGCGTCTCCAGCAGCGCCCCCAGCAGCCGCAATCGCTGCCGGTCTCCCAGACCGTGGACCTCGGTGTTGGTCCGGTACAGCGCGCCACGCTCGAACAACACGAGATAGAACAGGTAGCCGAGCAGCAGGACCGCGAAAAGGGCGCCCAGGTCGATGAGAACTCTCATTTGGGCGGTATTGTAGCCAAGCTTCCGTCGGGGCACGAACCACCGGCAGACGCGCGTAGGTGCTGACGAACACATACGCCATCAGCGTCAGGCCCCAGAACCCGTGCCGCTCGCATTCCGCAATGTCGGCGCACTGAGCGACGTGAACGTCGCCACCAGCTCGTGCAGGTTGCCGGGATAGGTCAGCCGCACGAAGGTGATCGGGGCAGCCGGGCTTCGTGTGATTCGCTCCACGATCAGGCACGGGATGCCCGTTTTGACTTTCAACCGCGCGGCATCTTCTGCCGCGGCACCGGCAGCGCGTATGCGGTGTTCGGCGGTATTCCAAGGGACTTGCTGCAACAACCACGCTCCCGGAGACACTTCAGCGAATGATTCGGCCGCGGCCGTGGGCACTGCCTGCAGGTTGATCAAGCGATGCTCCAGGCAGAATGGCTGATCCTGGGAGAAATGCCGGCACCTCAGCTCCAGCACGGTGACCGGCTCGTTCGAGCCCAGCAACGCCAGATCCTCTTTGCTGGCGCGACGCTTGTGCCGCTCCAGGATCTCGAAGTGATAAGGCAGCCCGAGCGCTTCGACTTCGGTCTTGATGTCGTGAATCGAGAGCACCGCCGACTGCGACTGTGGCCTCCTGACAAAGCTGCCGGCCTTGCGCCGGCGTTCGATGACGCCGGCGTGCGCGAGTTGGGCGAGCACCTTGCTGACGGTCATGCGTGAGCAGCCGTACTGCTCCTGCAGCTCGCTCTCGACCGGGATGCGTTGGCCGGGTTGCCAGCGGCCCGACAGAATATTGCCCTGGATGTCCGCAAGAATCCGCTGATGCAACGACGTGACCGCAGCGGCCGTCCTGCCCCGCTGGCTCGCACGCCTGGGTTTCTTCTTCTCCTGCAACCGCACCCCTCCTCGACCGCTTTGCCACGGGCCTCGCCAGGACCTGTAGGCATTACAGCGACCTACAGGACACAAAACAATACAGCGCCGGCCGCCCTGCCGGGAAACTGCCGCGGCTGCCGCGCGTAGCACAAAGCCCCCTTGCAATCCCCGCTTCGATTATATGACTATACATTAAATCGTCGCCACGACCGGACCTCATCGGATGCACTCTCCGGCGAAAAACCAACAACCATCGAGCGAACGCTTGTGGCGCAACGCGCGGCTGGCGACCATGGCGCGCACCGCGAGCGGCATCGGTGCCATAGCGCCTGGCGCGCTACTCGTCCGTGGCGATCGCATCGTTTTTGCCGGTGCCGAAGCTGAAATGCCTGCCGCTGGCGCCCGTCCTCGCGAGGAGATCGATTGCGAGGGCCGATGGATCACTCCTGGCCTGATCGACTGTCACACTCATCTGGTCTACGCCGGCAACCGCGCCACCGAGTTCGAGATGCGATTGCGCGGCGCCACTTATCAGGAAATCGCCGCCAAGGGTGGCGGCATTCTCTCGACGCTTCGTTCCACACGAACTGCGACAGCGCAGCAGTTGATCGCCGAATCCCTGCCCCGCCTCGATGCATTGATCGCCGAAGGCGTCACGGCCGTGGAGATCAAATCCGGATATGGCCTCGACCTGGCAACCGAGCGCCGTCTACTGCAAACGGCGCGCGAGCTCGGCCGGATGCGAAACATTCACGTCCACACGACGTTTCTCGGAGCACACGCCGTGCCGCCAGAAATGGCGGGGAACGCGGATGCATATATCGACGAGGTGGTTCGAGGCATGTTGCCCGCGCTGGCCAGCGAAGGACTGGTCGACTCCGTGGATGGTTTCTGCGAGAACATTGCTTTCTCACCAGCTCAAATCGCGCGCGTCTTCGAAGTGGCAAGCGCGCTTCGCCTGCGAGTGCGATTGCATGCCGATCAGCTCTCCAATCTCGGCGGTGCTCGATTGGCTGCAATACATGCAGCGCTGTCCGCAGATCACTTGGAGCATTCGGACGAAGCCAGCATCGAAGCCCTCGCACGCGCGGGCACCGTAGCAGTCCTGCTGCCGGGCGCGTTCTACTTCTTGCGCGAAACGAAGCAACCTCCGGTCGATCTGCTGCGCAAGCATGGTGTGCCCATGGCGGTCGCAACCGATTCGAACCCTGGCACGTCGCCGCTCACCTCGTTGTTGCTGGCGATGAACATGGCCGCGACGCAGTTCCGGATGACCGTCGAAGAGTGCCTCGCTGGCGTGACGCGAGAAGCAGCGCGGGCGCTGGGCATGGAAAACGACAGGGGCACGCTGGAGGCCGGCAAGCTCGCCGACTTCGCGGTCTGGAACATCGACGATCCGGCCGAGCTGGTGTACCGAATCGGCTTCAACCCGCTGCATTCCCGTCTCTGGAGAGGTCGATGACCGAGATTGCAATAGAACCCGGCGCTACCTCTCTCGAGGATTGGAGAGCCATTTATCGAGGCGCCGCGCCACGCCTCCATGCTTCATGTCGCGCGGCAGTTGCATCCTCGGCGGAAGCCATCGAGAGAATCCTGGCGCGCGGGGAGCCGGTGTATGGCATCAACACCGGGTTCGGCAAGCTCGCGACGGTGCGCATCGATGACGCTGACCTGAGCCGCCTGCAACAGAACATCGTTCTGTCGCACGCCGCCGGCACGGGCGAGCCCCTGCCCACTCGCATCGTGAGATTCATGATGGCACTGAAGCTCGCCAGTCTCGGCCAGGGCGCCTCGGGCGTGCGGCCACGGACGGTGGAATGTCTCGAAGCGATGTTGGCGGCGCAGATCATTCCTGTCGTGCCGTCGCAAGGTTCGGTGGGTGCGTCCGGTGATCTTGCCCCGCTTGCACACATGGCGGCCGCGATGATCGGCGTCGGTCATGTCGATACGCCCAAGGGCCGCCTGCCCGCCGCCGAAGGACTGGCACTGGCAAATCTGCAACCGCTGGCATTGGGCCCGAAGGAAGGGCTGGCTTTGTTGAACGGCACGCAGTTCTCCACCGCCGTGACCTTGGCGGCGCTGTTCGAAACCGAGGTTTTGTTTCAGAGCGCGCTGGTGACTGGCGCACTCTCGACCGACGCCGCTCGCGGCACCGACACACCGTTCGATCCGCGCATTCATGCATTGCGGCGGCATCGAGGTCAGATCGAAGCAGCCGAAGCTTTGCGCCAGCTGATGGCAGGCAGCGCGCTGCGGGCCTCGCATTTGTTCAATGACGAGCGTGTGCAGGACCCCTATTGCCTGCGATGTCAGCCACAGGTCATGGGCGCCTGCCTGGACATGCTGCGCAACGCAGCCACCTTCCTCGCGACCGAAGCCAATGGCGTCTCGGACAATCCGCTCATCTTCGCCGAGGATGATCAGGCACTCTCCGGCGGCAACTTCCACGCCGAGCCGGTGGCGTTCGCGGCCGATATGATTGCTATCGCAGTGTGCGAGATCGGCTCCATCGCCGAACGGCGCATCGCCATGCTCATCGACCCGGTGTTGTCAGGACTGCCCTCGTTCTTGACGCCGCGCCCCGGACTGAACTCCGGTTTCATGATTCCCCAAGTGACGGCGGCGGCCCTGGTGTCGGAAAACAAGCAACGCGCCTATCCGGCGAGTGTCGACTCGATCCCCACGTCCGCCAATCAGGAAGATCATGTTTCGATGGCCGCGCATGGCGGTCGTCGTCTGCTGCCAATGGTGGAGAACGCGACGGCAGTGATTGCCATCGAGCTGCTGATGGCGACTCAGGCTTGCGATTTCCATGCGCCGCTGAAGACCAGCGCGCCGCTGGAAACGGTGCGCTCGGCTTTGCGCGCGCGTGTACCGATGCTCGAGGACGATCGTTATATGTACCCCGATATGCAGCAGGCTAGCGAGCTCGTGCGCAGCGGCGTCATCGCTGCTTCGGTCGGCGTGCCGTTGCCGCGCATCGTGTCTTAGACGCATTGATCTTTTGGGGCCGCTTGCCGGCCGACAGCAGGTATCGCCATGAACAGGATCGACAAGTCACGCGTCATCCGTGCTCCCCGCGGCCGCACTCTCAGCGCTCGCAGCTGGCTCACCGAGGCGCCGCTGCGCATGCTGATGAACAATCTCGATCCCGAGGTCGCCGAGCGGCCGCAGGAACTGGTCGTGTATGGCGGCATCGGTCGAGCGGCGCGCGATTGGGATTGTTTCGACCGCATCGTGTCCACTCTGAAACGGCTCGGAGACGACGAGACGCTGCTGATCCAGTCAGGCAAGCCGGTCGGCGTGTTCCGGACGCATCGCGACGCGCCGCGCGTCTTGCTGGCCAACTCCAACCTGGTGCCGCACCGGGCCACTTGGGAACATTTCAACGAGCTGGATCGCAAGGGCCTGATGATGTTCGGGCAGATGACGGCCGGGTCGTGGATCTACATCGGCTCGCAGGGCATCGTGCAAGGAACGTATGAAACATTCGTCGAGATGGGTCGGCGCCATTACGGCGGCAATCTGCGCGGCCGCTGGATCTTGACCGCCGGCCTCGGCGGCATGGGCGGCGCGCAGCCGCTGGCCGCGACCATGGCAGGTGCCAGCTGCCTGGCGATCGAATGCCGCCAAACGAGCATCGACTTCCGCCTGCGCACCCGCTATGTGGACGTGTGCGCCCAGAACCTCGAAGAAGCGCTGTCGATCATCGAGGGCTCGCGCCGCACCGGCAAGGCGATTTCAGTTGCGCTGCGTGGCAACGCCGCGGAAGTCCTGCCCGAGTTGTTGCGTCGTGGTGTGAAGCCGGACGCCGTTACCGATCAGACATCCGCGCACGATTCGGTGAACGGCTATCTCCCCATCGGATGGACCGTCGAGGAATGGGACGCGCGGCGAGTATCCGATCCGCAAGGTGTTGCGGAGGCAGCCAAGAGCTCGATTGCGGTGCATGTGCGCGCGATGCTGGACTTTCATCGCCAGGGCATTCCCACCTTCGACTATGGCAACAACATCCGGCAGGTCGCGCTGGATCGCGGCGTAAGCGACGCCTTTGCATTCCCCGGCTTCGTGCCAGCGTATATCCGGCCGTTGTTCTGCCGCGGTGTCGGACCGTTTCGCTGGGCGGCGCTGTCCGGCGACCCGGAAGACATCTACCGCACCGATCAGAAAGTGAAGGAACTGATTCCCGACGATCCTCACCTGCACAACTGGCTCGACATGGCGCGCGAGCGCATCCACTTCCAAGGCTTGCCCGCGCGCATCTGCTGGGTGGGCCTCGGCCAGCGCGATCGGCTCGGCCGCGCATTCAATCAAATGGTCGCTTCGGGCGAGTTGCAGGCGCCCATCGTGATCGGCCGCGACCACCTCGACTCCGGCTCGGTCGCCTCGCCCAACCGTGAGACCGAGGCGATGCAGGACGGTTCGGACGCTGTCTCGGATTGGCCGCTGCTGAATGCTTTGCTGAACACGGCTTCGGGTGCGACCTGGGTATCGCTGCACCATGGCGGCGGCGTCGGCATGGGCTTTTCTCAGCACGCCGGCATGGTCATCGTCTGCGACGGCTCGCCTGAAGCGGACGCCCGACTCGCTCGCGTGCTCTGGAACGATCCCGCCAGCGGTGTGATGCGCCACGCCGACGCCGGTTATGAGATGGCGATTCAGTGCGCACGCGAACGCGGCCTGGATTTGCCGGGCATCACGGATCGCTGACTGAACGACCAGTGAGGCGGGACCGGGTCCCAGTCCCAATGGTGCTTGGTTAACCGTCTTTGTCGCAGCGGTTCGCGGATAGCGGTTGGCCACAAATGAGCTAAATCCTGGCCTCCGTTCTGCCCCAACCGCTAACCGCCAACCACTGCAGGGCGCTAACTAAGTGCCATTGGTCCTAGTCCGGCCGCAGGCGGACTATTTCGGGAAGGCGTGCTCTACGCGCTTTTCGCCCGTGGCCTTCCTTGCAAAGTCCTCACGGGTAAGCGCGCGATTGATACCGAATGCCGCGCGTGTTCCTTCGGCGGCGGCGACGATGGCGAGCTGAACATCGCGAATGATGTTCCCTGCCACGAACACGCCTGGCACGCTGGTGGCTGAATGCGTCCCGCATTTCACACCACCGTTCTCGCTGAACTGACATCCTATCGAGCGCGCCAGATCCGATTGTTCCGTGCTTGGCGTATCGAAGAACAATGCCGACCGCTCGATCGCGCTGCCATCGCGAAACACGATTCGTTGCAGCTTTCCCGCGCTTCCATCGAGCCTGGCGACAGGCTCGGTGCGCAACTGGATGGAGTTGCGTTGCAACTCTCGTTTCGCTCTGGGGGACAGCTCGGGACCGTCATTGGTGCATAAGACGACATCACGCGTCCAGGCGGTCAGAGCTCGAGCCATCTCGAAACCACGCTGGCCCTGCCCATACACCGCCACCGGTCGATCGCGGTTCTCCCAGCCATGACAGTAGGGGCATTGGAACACACTGGTCCCGAAAAACTTCTCGATGCCCTGCAACGGCGGCAGCCGGTCGAACAAACCGGTGGCAAGGAGCAGCTTGCGGGTCCGGACAGTCGCTGCATTGGCAAAGGTGACACGGAAAGTGGCGTCGGGCAGCAACTCTGCTCCGGCCACGCGTGCCGAGCGAAATCTCACCTGCGGATACCGGGCCAGTTCCCGATGTGACAGCTCGCGAAACTGCCGGGGCTCGATGCCATCTCTGGTGAGGAACCCATGCATTCGCTTCGACGCCCAGTTGCGTGGCGTGCCACGATCACACAGCAGCACCTTTCGACACGCACGGCCCAGCACCAGCGCCGCGCTCAGGCCCGCCGGCCCCGCGCCTACGATCACCACGTCCCAGAGGGTAGCGGCCATGTTTCCTGACTCATGAGGATTGTCAGGAGAAACGGCCGCCAGAACCTCTTGTTCCAATCCGCTGTGCGCGGGCCTAGACGAACGTCCGTCGATCAGCGAGCCGTCATTCCGCCATCGACGCGATAGGTGACGCCGGTCAGCCAGGCGCCGCGAGCCGACACGAGCAGCGCGACGACTTCGGCGATGTCCTGCGGAGCGCCAATGCGCCCGAGCGGCAGATACTCGAGCCAGTCATCGGCCGAGATTCCGGGAAAGTTCTTCCGCAACTCGTCTGCGCTGGGCGTCGCGATGGGACCCGGTGTCACCACGTTCACACGGATGCCGCTCGCAGCGAGATCGACGGCGAGCGTGCGCGAATAAGCGTCGAGCGCCGCCTTCGCCGCGCCGTAGTGTGCCGTAGGACCGAAAGGCAACGTCGCTGCGGTCGATGAGATGTTCACGACTGAAGCAGCTTTGGACGCACGCAGCGCTGAAAGCACGGCGTTCGTGACGCGGACTGCGGAGAAGAGATTGAGTGCGAAGACGTCCTGCCACTCTTCGTCGGGAATGCTCGCAGTCCCTTCCGGAAACACGCACGAGCACCAAGAAACGCTAAGCGGCCGTCCGGTATCCCCGGACGGCCGCTATCACATCGTTGATATGCTTTCAGCGACGAGAGTTGTCGCGTCGGTATTACTTCCCGCCTTCGAGCGACTGCCACATCTCCTTGTCACGCTCGGCCGTCCAGATGCGCGGGTCCGGATACTGAGTCGCTTCGTCAAAGGCGCGAGAGACGTCGAACGGCAGGCAATGATCGAAGATCGCCCAGTGACCGTACTTCGGCTTCAGCTGCGCGTACACACTGGAATAGATCTCGCGAAGCGGCTTGTTCTGCCGGGCGGCTGCCGCCACCGAGTTATACAGATCGGAAACGAACGCTCGCGTACCCTCCAGACCCTTGGCGACCTCGGCGGGCGTCTTGAGAGCCGCCCCTCGGCCCGGCACCAACGCTTGCGGCTCGAGCGCGGCGATAGCATCGAGCGCGGCGGGCCAATCCTGCAGGTAGGCATCGCCCGTGTAAGGCGTGGCGTCGTACTCGACCAGGTCGCCGGAGAACAGCACTCTCTCCTGCGGCAACCAGACCACTGTATCGCCCTTGGTGTGGCCGCGGCCGATCTGCATGATGCGCACTTCGAGCTTGCCCATGAACAGCGTCATCTGTTTATGGAACACGAGCGTCGGCCAGGTGAGACCGGGCACCGATTCGACCGCACGGAACAGGCGAGGAAAGCGTTCGATCTCGCTCTTCATGTCCTGAGCGCCGCGTTCCACGATCAGGTCGTAGGTGTCCTGGCTGGCAATGATGTGCTCCGCGCCGTATGCGCTCGCGCCCAACACTCGCACCGCGTGGTAGTGCGACAAGGTAACGTACTTGATCGGCTTGTCGGTGACCTCCCTGATCCGGCGAATCACATCCTGCGCCATGATCGGCGTCGCCTGCGTGTCGATCACCATCACGGCATTGTCGCCGACGATGATGCCGGTGTTCGGATCGCCCTGCGCCGTGTAGGCATAGGCATGTTCGGACAGCCGGTCGAAGCTCACGACTTTGTCTTCCAGATCGGCTTGCGAGGCAAATTTCTTGCTCATGAGGTTCTCCCGGGCGAAATCGAGGCGCGCGCGGCGCTGGTGTTGACTGCTGCGCGCGCTGCGCTAGCGTCGACTGATGCACGCGCTGCGTGCAATGCCTCACGGATCACATCGACATCGCCGATGTGATTGGCGAGTAACAGAATCAGTCTCGAGTTCAAGGCGGCGCTGTCGGCGTCCGACAGGCCTTCGTGCGCTTCGAGTAGCGCTGCATAGAATTCATCACCGCGTCCGGCGAACCCGTCGGTCCGTCTCAGCGTCACAGTTGGATCGCTCATGAGCTCACTCCGCGCAGGGCCCGCGCATACGCCCTGCCGATCGCATTCACATCGAAACCAGGGAATCGCGCGGCGACGTGCTGGTCAGGGCGGATCAAATAGGTAACGCCTGCTTCGCCACCATAGCGCTCCTGCGCCAGCCCTTGCTGATCGGTGAGCGCATCGCTGTCCGTTGCACTGACTTGCGCGGGAAGCACGAGGACGAGCCGCGCCGCCAAGCCAGCTTCACGAAGTATCTTGCGGTAGCGCTCGGCTGCCGCATTGTCCCGGTCGAAGACGAGCACGCAAAACTCGTTGCCCAACGAGTTGAGCAACCATCGGGGCCGCCCATCCCGGTCCAACATCGGTGCGTCGTCACACGGCGAGCCTGGCACCATGTCACCGCTCATCGGCGCCGAGTCCGGAGTGATGTATGGAAGACCTTGCAACGAGCACGGCTTGGACAGGCGCCCGGAGTTGACCAGCGCACGCGCGAACGGAAACTCTGGTGCAAGCGCCAGCACGCCGTCGCGGAAATCGCGCTCCACGGGCGTCTTCGGCGTCATGAAACGAGTCGTTCGGCTGGAGTGCATGATGTTTTCATCGCAGCCGTGACCGCGCTCTTCGTCGTAGGAGTCCAGCAGACTGCGTGGCGCCTGCCCGTGGATCACTCGAGCGAGCTTCCAACACAGGTTGTCCACGTCCTGCAGTCCACCGTTACCGCCGCGTGCACCAAAGGGGCTCACGACGTGCGCGCTGTCGCCGGCAAAGATCACACGACCGTGCACGAACCGCTCCATGCGCACGCAACGGAACGTGTAGATCGAGCACCAATCGAGCTCGAACGGAACGTCGTCACCCACGACTCGCCGCACGCGCTCGGCGATCTTCTCCGGCTGCAACTCGGTGGTGGTGTCGGCATCCCAGCCAATCTGGAAATCGATGCGGGAAATGTTGTCCGCCTGGCGATGGATCAGCACGCTCTCGCTCGGATCGAACGACGGCTGGAACCAGAAGTTGCGCTCGTTGGGTGCGTCGGCCCACCGGACGTCGGCGATCAGGAATTTTTCCTCGAAGGTGCGTCCTTCGAATTTCAAGCCCAGCGCTGAACGAACCGCACTGCGCGCGCCGTCCGCGGCGATCAGCCATTGCGTGGACAATGAATAGCGGCCGTCCGGTGTCTGGACTTCGATGCGGACGTGGTCGTCATGCCGTTGCAGAGCCACGAACTCGTTCTTCCATCGCAGATCGATCAGGTCGGGAAAGTCAGCACAGCGGTCAACGAGGTATTCCTCGGCATAGTACTGCTGCAGATTCACGAACGCGGGCATCTTGTGTCCGCCCTCGGGCAGCAGGTCGAAGCTGTACAGGAACCGGTCGCGGTGATGCACCCGGCCCACTTTCCAGGTGAACCCTTTTTCGACGTAGCGATCGCCGACACCGAGCCGGTCGAGAATCTCCAGGCTGCGCTTGGACCAGCAGATCGCGCGGCTACCGACCGACACCACGTCGTTGTCGTCGATCACGATCACGCGCACCCCTTGCAACGCCAGGTCGATCGCCGCGGCCAGCCCTATCGGCCCGGCGCCCACAATGACCACTGGATGGATGCCGCGGTCCACACCGGCCAGCTCGGGCGGCGTTCGATACGGAAACGGCTTGGCAACGTAAGCAGGCATAAGCGTGCTTTGGACCCCTCGATTTTCTCGATTACTATTATCGTAACTAATTAATCTAATCGTAATCACCGCTTCTGGTAAGGTCAATGGCGGAGGCCGAGATGACCGGGAAAGTACGAGAACAACAAGGTGTGCAATCGATCGAAGTGGGCGGGCGGTTGCTCGAATGCCTGGCCGCAGCCAAGGGGCCGATGATGCTGAAGGAGCTTGCCCAGGCCGCCGACATGCCCGCCCCGCAAGCGCATCGCTACCTGGTCAGCTTCATGCGCATGGGACTGGTGGAGCAGCACGCCGAAACCGGGCTTTACGATCTGGGCGCGTTCGCCTTGCAGCTGGGCCTGAGCGCGCTCGGACGAATCGAGCCCGTCACCATCGCGACCGCCTATCTGGCCGATCTGAGTCGTGAGATTCAGCAGACCGTGGCACTGGCGGTCTGGGCAAACCATGGCGCCACCATGGTCCGCTGGGTGAGTGCCGATACCCCGGTCTCCGCGACGCTGCGCCTGGGATCGGTCATGCCGCTCACCCGCTCCGCCACTGGCGGGGTGTTTCTGGCGTATCTGTCACGATCGGCAACGTCCCGGCTGGTGCGGCAAGAGCTAGCTGAAAATGTTCGCAACCAGCTCACACCGACCACGGCAGCCGAAGTCGATGAATGGATCGAGCGCATCCGCCGCCGCGGTTACGCATATGTCGCGGATTTCATTCCCGGAGTCGAGGGTGCCAGCGCACCGGTGTTCGATCACAGTGGCGATGTCGTGCTGGCCTTGACGGCGCTCGGCTACAACAAACCCTTCCAGGCCAAGAGCCAGCAGATCGTCGCAGCGCTCAAGCGAACGGCATCGACCATTTCGCAGCGTCTCGGCTACGACAAAGACCGGATATCCGCCTGAACCCGCGTGAGAGAAGCGTTGGCGGACGCTAGCTGGGACGGTGCGACGGCGCAGGCATCAACGGAGAAGTGGCACCTTGCGCGTAGCTGGCCTGGATCTCGCGGGCGGTTTCTCTTATGGGCTCCAGCAGCGATCGCTGCGGTTCAGGGAGCAACAACAACGAGGACAGGATGATGCCGACCGTGCAGGCGATTGCGCCGCTGGGCTCGAAGATCGGTGCAGCGATGCCACCCAAGCCGCTGCCGCGGGGATTGGCTTCGAAATCGACGCCATACGTGCGCAGATTCTCCTGCACCTTCGGCGGCGTGGGCTTCTGATTCTCGAAGTAGTGGACCAGCCGCGCCGATGGCGACTCGGGCAGGCCCAGCAACGTTCCTGGATGCACCGTAACGCCCGGCTCGAACTGATTCGGCACGGCAAGCACGACCATGGCACCGCCTCGCGTCGGCGTCGCGAGCAGTGCCGTGTGACCGGTCGCGTTGCACAGGCCGGTCAGATACGGCCGGCAGATTTCGACGATATTGCTGCGATAGACGGCGGCGCGGCCGAACTTGAGCAGCTTGCGCCCGAAAACGTAGCCCTCGCTGTCGCGTGCCCGGTCAACGAGAGCGAGGTTGGTCAGGGTCTGCAGGTGCCGCGACACCCGCGCCTTCGTCATGCCCAGCCGCTTGGCAAGCTCGCCGACCCGGACCGGGCCGGTGGCTTCGGTGAGCACGTCCAGAATCTGGACCGTGACCTCCACACTCTTGACCGTGCTCGAGCGCCGCCCCTCGTCCTCGTAGTGCGATAGTTGTATTGCCATGAGTGCTGCGTTGGAATCAAAAGCCGAATGGTGAATTGTCCCCGGCTAAGCTTGCACAAGCGGCGGCGCATGTACTTGACCTGGATCAACTCCCCGACGGGCGCCACAGCGTAAACGCACACGAAGACCCGGTGCCCCCTCCGTTGATGTCGATGGTCTTGTTGTGACCGGTCAGCGCGGAGCGGCCTTTGATGAAGAACATCGGCGCCGTCATGGGCTGGTAAGCTTTGCTGTTCAGATTGTTGTTGTTCACCGCGCAGCCGAGGATCTTCGACGGGCGCGGATCGGGCGCGATCCAGTCGGCATTCGCGAGCGCCATTGTCGGCACCTTGCCTCGTTTCGCGTCGTCAACAGCCTGGGCCGCGGCATCGAGCCCGGCATTGCCAGCTTCGATGAGATCCTCCATCCAGGCATAGGGGAGCGCGACGCCCACATCGTCGGAAACACGCGCGATGACAGTGGGCCGGCCATCGTGGCGGATCGTTGCAAGCTTCAAGAGCAGTACCTTCTATAGTGATATTTGCTGTACGTGTTCGGCTGCCGCGACCTCACAGGGTCTCGGTCGCGTCCTCGGGAATCATGCCCATCGCGATCTGATACTCGCGCTTGACGGCCTCGGGTTGACCGAGCTGGTGCTGATAAGCCGTTTCGTTGACCCGGTAGGCGAGCGAGCGGCCCAGCGCGCGGCTTTCTTCGAGCGTCATCGATTGGGTGAACAGCTCGCGATGCTTGATGGGGTGATAGCTGCAGCGAATGCCATTCGCTTCGATGATTCCGTGCGTCAGATCCGCGCCGCGGTGGGGACAATTGCGAGCGACCAGGCCGAATGCTCCCTCCCCGGTGCGGAACAGGACGAGGTCTTCGCACATCAGCCGCACTGGCTTGATCGGGTGCTCATCCAGTTCCGCGACGGCGGCGATGGGATGCCAATACCGGCGCAACAGCTCTCCCATGGGCGTACCCGGGCCCACCAGCCAAAAGCGCGCCAAATCAGGCCGCAGAGCAGCCCGCGGGAGGGAGGCTCGATGGTGGCGAGATGTAGATCCAGCCACCGAGATCGGGAAAAAGGCGGGTCGGTACTAGCTCGGACGCTGTCTCGCATCGTCCATGGCTGCCACGATATGCGAGACGAGCTCGTCTCGCTGCTGTGGCGTCAGGCCGCTCTGCTCGCGGATCTGCCGGAACAGGCTTTCCATCTGACGGCGCCTGCCCGCGTCGATGGTGCCGGCGAGATGCTCGCTGGCGCTCGCGTCGAGAACCAGCGATTCGCGTCGTGCGTGATTGGTTTCCGCCACCAGCCGGTGATGCAACAGCGATCGGCCGAGAATGACCCAGGGCAGATTGGTGGCCGAGATCGGACCGACGATGAGGCGATGGCCGCCGAGCGGCGCACCCAGCAATCTAACCTTCGCCAGCCGGTTCGAACCGAACATTGCACCGAGCCCGCCGACGATGGCGCCAACGCCAGCGCCGAGTAACAAAGAAGCGCCGCCAACCGCCGCATCGAGAGCACCGCCGGCCAGCGCCCCCGTGGCGGCGCCGGTCATCGACAACTGTGCATTCGACAACCCGAACATGGAGAAGCTGCGCTCGGAAAACAAATCCTCCGCGAGCAGATCGAACTCGGCGGACTGCATCCGCAACGAGCGATGTCGATACAACTCCTGCACCACGCGTCGAGCCGAGTGTTCCCTACGGCGAATGCGCGCACGCAATCGTTCCGTCAGCTCCTTGCCGAGTTGCACTTGGTCGGCACCCTCGGGACACGGAGCGGACTCGCTGGCCGACAGCACTTCGATGAGCAGGTCGGCGATCTCGGCGGCGGCGCGCTCCTGCCGGGCCTTGCGATCCCTCTGCAGAATCTCGACGGCTTGCTCCAACGAGCGGGCCCAGGACTGATCGAGCTCGCTCAGCTCGCGGAACGCTCGCAGCAACTCCAGACGTTTGCCGAAGTCCGCGCGCAACGCGTCGAATACCCGCACGATGGAAAAGTATTGATTCAGCGCGCGTCGCCATTCCTCCACGTAGTCGCCGGGACCGATCAAGTTGATCAGCGCCATGCGCGGTTGTCCCGTCCAGCGCAGGATTTCCATCTCCGCTTCGTACTCGGCGCCATAGGGATGAGCCCCATCGACCACGTAGAGAATGCCGGCGCCGGCCAGGATCGGGCGCAACAGCTCGCACTCGTCCTTGAAACGCGGATCTCCTTCATGACTCGTAACGAACTCACGCACCACGGCTGGCCGCTCGCTGGCACTGCGCTCGTGCGCTTGAAGCCATTCGAGCAGCGCTCGTGGCCGCTGGAAGCCGGGCGTGTCGACGAGCTCGTAGAGCACTCGGCCATCGGCCTGCATCTGGAAGCCACGAGCTTGTCGTGTGGTGCCGGGATCGGGCGAAACGGCGACAGTTTCGTCTTCGGCGAGCATGGACACGATGCTGCTCTTGCCCTTGTTGGGATGGCCGACGATGGCGAACGTGGGATGCGTGCTCACGCGCCAACCTCCAGATACAAGGCCGGATCGCCGACTCGCGCCGTCCAACGCGACCAGACTGTTCGCTGCGCTTCGGTGGCAACTTCGGCATTGGCGCCGACGGGCACCAGAATCAGCGAACAGCGCGGCCCGACTTTCGCGCGCAACGCCTGGATGAAGTCCTGCAGATCCAGCATCGGGGCTTCCCAGGCACGAACGTAGACGACTACCGTGTTCGGCTGTAGCGCGGCGACGCGCTCGATGGTGGCCGTGTCAGCTGCGATAGTTCGGTTGCCGGCTTCGAGTGTCTCCGTCACACGCCATCGTAGATGTGTCGCGGTCCATTCGTTCGTGTCACGAAGCGGCATGGCGCCAGACCAGACGATGACTACGGCATCGCCACTCATTGCCGGCGCGCTCTGCGCCTCTGCATCCGGGAACACCGCCGCATCTTCTTTGAGGTCCGAGCCGAGCTGCACGTCGGCTGCGCTCATTCGATCGAGCA
This sequence comes from Steroidobacter sp., assembly GCF_036406195.1. Lineage (GTDB taxonomy): Bacteria > Pseudomonadota > Gammaproteobacteria > Steroidobacterales > Steroidobacteraceae > Steroidobacter. Next base: position 314,176 of record NZ_DASWVW010000016.1, on the reverse strand, counting down.
GCGCTCGAACACGAGGATCGTCCAATAGAAGATTGCGAGTGGCCGCTCGCAACCGCACGGCCGCGAGCAACAGCAGAACACAGCGAGGGATCAAGGCATACGTCGTTATGGCCGCCAGCAGAAAGGGCCACCACCCCGTCAGCTCCGACGCTGCAACGGCCGTCGGAGGAGCCGATGCCAACCGGAAGAATCGGGAATGTTCGATCAGCTCGGCAGAGGGAACGGCCTCCGGCCATAGCTCGCGCCATGGTGCAGCCAGCAGCTGAGTGAGCCGTCGCATGTCGTCAGTGTCGAGACGCAGCGTAGTGCTCCAGCCGAACGCAAGATCGGTGAAGGCGATCAACGCAAACGCGGACAGCAGTGCCGCGACGTTGAAAGCGACAGCCGCGCACTGCGACCAAGCCAGCATCTGCCAGCGAGCGAACTGAGCCGCGGCCGGTCCGCGAGCTTCATGCCACACCAGCAAGCTTGCCCGTTGCTCGTCTTGTCGCGTCACTCGGCGGTATAGCGCCGCCGCCAGTGCCCCGGGATTGAACCCACCCAACAGGTTCTGCAGCGCCTGCAGTCCCGGGACTCTGGGCAACATCAATATGAGCGTGAATGCGATCAGCACGATCTGCAGCAGCACCAGGACGGCGAAGACCGTCACGACGTTGACTGGCCAGGTGCCGTCGTATCGAAATACCGTCATGGCCGTGCCGGCACCGACGAGTGTACCGACCAGCAGCATCAAGAATGTGATGATCGCCCGGGCTCGCGACAGGCGCGTCGCAAGCTCGGTATCCTGGGCAGGAAGTGGCGTCTCGCGCCGAACGGCCAGCCACCAGTGGCGCACTCGATCCAGCGGATCGGAGCCAGGCAGAGCGGCGGCAATGCGACGATCCCGGTGCAACCGTGCTTCAAAGGGGCGGTCCCGGTCGGCTTCCAGCCACGCGGGAATGTCCAGGGCCTCGTGGAATAGTGAGCCAGGCCGGGCGTTATGCATCCGGCAATGATACCAGGGCCCGGTTCCAGACCCGGTTCCAGGGCTGTCTGCCGGGCGCCCCAGCCGGTCGTCATGCGCCGGCCGGCAGCCAGCTCCTGAAACTATTACAGCGGCTGGACCATCAGCACACTCTTGCCCGGCTTGTGCAAGCGGCCGAGATCGTCCTGCGCCACCGCCGCCTCGGTGAGTGGATAGGTCATGCTCACTCGAGCACGAAGTCCACTTCGCCAGTGACTTTTTCGAATCGCTGCTCTTGATAGTCGATGGCGACGTCGGCGCCGATGGTTCGAACGTAGTCGAGATTGTCCGCCGACGCGGTCGCCAACACGCGCGCGCCCGCATGCTTCGCGAGCTGCACTGCCATATGGCCCACACCACCCGACCCGCCGTGGATCAGAATTCTCTGCCCGGCCTTCAGGTTGCCATCCACAAACAACGCCTGATATGCCGTCAACGCGACCAACGGAACCGCGGCCGCCTGCGCGAATGACAGCCGGGGCGGCTTCGGCACCACCAGTTCCGCCGGCACCGCGACGTACTCGGCGTATGCACCGCCACGCCAGGCTAAATTCAGCCCAAAGTCCCAGGGCCCGCGGCGCCGAACTGATGCCAGTCAGGCCCGCTTGCGCGTTCTAGCGGTAGAGCGACGAGGTCGCTTCACGGAGCCGACTGCAGTGGCGGTTGCTTTCGCAAGATTCACAAACAGCCGAGCTGCAGGTGACGCGGCTGCAGTTCGATAGGCCACCGCCAACTCAGCCATCGTGTCGTAGCCTCGAATTGGCTTGCACACGAGATTGCCCGACTGGATGGCTGCGATGGACTTCGGTGCCAGTACGACGCCATAACCTGCCGAAGCCAGCATCGCAGCGGTGATGAAATCGCGGACCCGATGAGCAAGCCGAGGTTCGAAGCCGCCGCGAGCACCAAGCGCCGCAAGATATTCAACGAAGCCGGAGGCTTCATCGAACTGCGGGGCGATGAAGCTCTCTCGCGCCAGGGCACGTACATCGACATCTTGTGTAGCCAGCGGATGCTCGTTGCCAACCGCAACCACCAGGGGCTCGCGATGCACGATGCTGGCCTCGACGCTGTCGGGGTAGTTGGCGCGAGGACGGATGAATCCCACGTCGAGCGCGCCACTGCGTAGCGCCTCGATCTGACGCGGCGTTTCCATTGAGGTCAATCGAACCTCGACGGAGGGATGGGCGGATCGAAAAGCCGTCAGCACCTGCGGCAACAGTCCGCTCAGCGCCGCTGAAAGCACATAGCCCACGTCGATACTGCCCATTTCGCCGCGTGCGGTTCGCTTGGTGACGAACTCGGCGCGGTCCAGCTGCCGAAGCGCAAGCTCGGCCTCGGGCAACAACGCCGCCCCGGCGTGCGTCAAGGAAATCGAGCTGCGCCGGCCTCGATTGAGCAGGCGGACGCCGAGCTTGCGCTCCAGCTCCAGCAACTGCCGGCTGAGCGCCGACTGCGCGATCTCCAGCTGGTCGGCGGCGCGGCCGAAGTGCAGCTCGCGCGCCACGGCGACGAAACAACGAAGGGGGCGGCTATCGAGCACGGGCCTGCCTTTGAGCGAAAAATGTGCTCATATCGGTACATTAAATTATTGAACGGATCAAGACATTGCGGCGTAATTGCCGGGATGAGGGCCAGCCCGCCACCACAATTCGAGGACAAGTTCATGTCTCAGTCCCCCACCCCGGCGTTCGATTGGCAGGATCCGTTCCAGCTCGATGAACAGCTCAGCGACGAGGAAAAGATGATCCGCGACTCCGCGCGGGCCTTCGCGCAGGAGACCTTGCTGCCGAGAGTCACCGAGGACTATTTGAAAGAGCGCACCGACGTGAACATCTTCCGGCAGTACGGCGAGATGGGGTTGCTCGGCGTGACTCTGCCGGCGCAATACGGCGGGGCCGACGCATCGTATGTGGCCTATGGACTGGTGGCCCGCGAGATCGAGCGAGTCGACTCGGGCTACCGCTCGATGATGAGCGTGCAGTCCTCGCTCGTCATGCATCCGATCTACGCCTTCGGCAGCGAGCAGCAGCGGCAGAAGTACCTGCCGGGCCTGGCCAAGGGCGAGCTCATCGGCTGCTTCGGCCTGACCGAGCCGGGCGCCGGCTCCGATCCTGCCAGCATGCGCACCCGTGCGGAGAAGACCGCGAACGGCTATCGCCTGACGGGCTCCAAGATGTGGATCACCAACAGCCCCATCGCCGACGTGTTCGTGGTGTGGGCGAAATCCGCCGCCCACGACAATGCCATTCGCGGCTTCGTGCTGGAGAAAGGCATGAAGGGCCTTTCGGCCCCGAAGATCGAAGGCAAGCTGTCGCTGCGTGCATCGATCACCGGCGAGATCGTCATGGATGGCGTCGAGGTCGGCGAGGAACATCTGCTACCGGGCGTCGCCGGCCTGCGCGGTCCGTTCGAATGTTTGAATCGCGCCCGCTATGGCATCGCCTGGGGCGTGATGGGCGCTGCCGAGGATTGCTGGCATCGTGCTCGCAACTACGGCATGGAGCGGATTCAGTTCAACCGCCCGCTGGCGCAAACACAGCTGTTCCAGAAAAAGCTCGCGGACATGCAGACCGAGATTGCGCTGGGCCTGCAAGCCGCGCTGCGCGTCGGGCAACTGTTCGACAGCGGCAAGATGGCGCCGGAAATGATCTCTCTCATCAAGCGCAACAACTGCGGCAAGGCGTTGGATATCGCACGCGCGGCTCGCGACATGCACGGTGGCAACGGCATCAGCAGCGAATATCACGTCATCCGCCATTCGCAGAACCTCGAGACGGTCAACACCTACGAGGGTACGCACGACGTTCACGCGCTGATCCTCGGCCGCGCCCAAACGGGTCTGCAAGCCTTTTTCTGAGGTAAGCAAGTGACTGCTCCGCTGGCGGGACTGAAAGTCGTCGAGTTGGCGCGCATTCTGGCCGGTCCTTGGATCGGCCAGACGCTCGCGGATCTCGGTGCGGACGTGATCAAGGTGGAAGCCCCGGAAGGCGATGACACTCGCAGCTGGGGTCCGCCGTTCATACATCGCGAAGACGGCACGCGCGATGCCGTCTACTTTCTTTCCTGCAATCGCGGCAAACGATCCGTGGTCGCCGATTTCAGCAAGCCAGCAGATCGCGAGATGGTGCTGCAGTTGATCGATAGCGCGGACGTCGTCATCGAGAACTTCAAGACCGGCGGGCTGAAAAAATTCGGCCTCGACTACCCTACGCTCGCGCAGCGTCACCCGCGGCTGGTGTATTGCTCGGTCACCGGCTTCGGCCAGGACGGTCCCTACGCTCGGCGCGCCGGCTACGACGCGATGATCCAGGGACTCAGCGGCATCATGGATCTGACCGGCGATCCGAACGGCGAGCCGCAAAAGACCGGGGTCGCGTTCATGGACATCATAACGGGACTCTACGGCACGATCGCGATTCAAGCCGCGTTGGCTCAGCGCGAGCGCACGGGTCGCGGCCAGCATGTCGACATGGCGTTGCTGGATGTGGGTGTCAGCGTGCTCGCCAATCAGGCGCTCAACTATCTGGTGTCCGGCAAGGTGCCGCGGCGCATGGGCAACGCCCATCCCAACATCGTTCCCTATCAAACCTTTGCCGTGGCCGATGGCTACGTGATGATCGCAGTCGGCAACGACTCGCAGTACCGGAAATTGTGCGAAGTGCTCGAGCGTCCGCAACTCGGCGTCGATCCGCGGTTTGCGACCAATGAAGATAGAGTGCGCGAGCGGTCGGTGCTGATCCCGATTCTCGGTGAGTTGATGCTGAAGTATCCGAGCGCGGTGCTGCTGGCGCGGCTCGAACAAGCTGGCGTGCCGGCGGGACCCATCAACACTGTCGAGGATGTCTTCAAGGATCCTCAAGTCAAGCATCGTCAGATGGCAGTAAGCATTCCCGCGCCTGACGTGGTCGGTGGCACTGTTCCGTCGGTACCCTCGCCGATGAAATTTTCCGATGCGCAGCTGTCGCTATCGAAGCCGCCGCCGCGGCTCGGCGAACACACCGAAGAGATCCGGCGGGAGCTGGGCCTGCCGGATCGCTGACTCCGTCGAGGCGCGCCGCCTCAGTTGACGCGAATGATCTTGCCGCCCGTTTGCAGCTCGATCGCGCCATAGTCGCATCGCCCCTGTTGCCGCCGGAACATGCTGTTGGCGATCAGCCAGATGCGTTCGATGCGCGTTGGCGGCGCCACAACTCTCGGATCGTGGGTCTCGTCCCGCTTGCCGATCGTGCCGACGAAACGCTCGTAGTAGGTGTGGAGCGGGCGCTCCTCATCCATCCATCGGCCCAGCGATTCGCTGCCCGACCGCGCGACCACGTGCGTTTCTCGTGCCGTCCAGGTCGGAATGGGACAGCGGAAGCCGGTGTCGACCGGAAGTTGTGAGCTCCAGAAGAATGCCAGGTCCTGTCCGTTGTCGAATTCAACCGCAATGCTGAGATAGTCGTGGTTCTCCAGCGTGTTCTCCGGTAGCTGGCACGGGAACGTCTCCATCTTCCAGGACCAGCACAGGCGAGTGTCGGGCGAGAGCGGTACCGAAACATTCTTGTGCAGAATGGCGGCATCCCGCTGCGTGTAGCACGTAATCGACGGGCGCTGGGCCGGAGAATCGGGTCCTGTGCCATAGATTTCGGACTGCCCGAGAAACCACAGATATTCCCAGCCCTCTGGCGGCTTGACCGCGTGCTGCAGTCGGTCGATCTCGGACGCGAGCAACGAGCTCACATCGCCGAGCGCCACCATTCGCTTCAATCCATCCAGCGGATGATCTGCCCAGCGCAGCACCAGAATCTCCAGGCCGCCTTGCATCATCCGATACGCCTCCGTGCCGACGGCCATGGCGCCCGTGCGTGTGGTCCATTCCCCTGGAAAATAGCTGCCGAAGTAGAGTCGTCCCGGCTGGCTCGCCATGAATGAATGCGATTGGCGAGTGCCCCGGAAGATATGCCCTGATTCGCCGACGCGATACCAAAGCTGCATGTCCGGATAGAAACGCAGATCGTGCTCGCTCGGAAGAACCGCGTGCCCCACGGCGAGTACGGTCACGTGTTCGCCAGCACGCAAGTCCAGGCCCGTATCAAACCATGGCGGCTCGTTCGCGGGGACGGAGAAGAACGCATGTCCCTGCACGGTGTTTGCAGGCAATTTCTCCAGCAGCGTGGACAGGCCGGAGCGGAAATCCTCCGGCGTCGGGTCGGTCGTCGGTTTTCTCAGAGAGACGGCTACGCTGGACATGCAACATCCTCCCCGGCATCAGTGCCGTCCCAAACGCTAACGATGGCAACGTCGCGTTGTATTGGAAAAAAGCGGCAGTCAAGCCCTTGGCTGGATGGCGCCGGCCGCCGCGTTCCTGACAGACGTTGGCGCTGCCGCCAGGTCCACCAGGCCGGAGAACCGAAAGGTCGGCGAGACCCGAATCCGTGGATAGAGCGTCTCGGGTGTCATTCCATACAGCTCCAGAAAATCATGAATCATGTGGCTCTGATCGTAGTACCCCACGGCATGCGCCACTTCGGCCCAATTTGGCAGCCGGGCTTTCTCCAGGATGGCGCGACGCAAGCGAATGACGCGTGAGACTTTCTTGGGAGTCGCGCCAATCTGCTCGACAAAGCGGCGCTCCAGCGTCCGCTTGCTCAAACTCACGCTGCGCGCCAGATCCGCCACCCTGTAGTTTCCTCCGGAGGCGACCAGTTGCTCGCAGGCTCGCCGCACCAGCGAGTCCTCGTGGTATGGCTCGAAAATGGAAAGTAGATATTGCTCGATGAATGCGACGCGGTCTTCCGCTGCCGGCAGGCGCGCCAGACGGTCCTCGATGCGCTCGATGAAATATTTCGGAAAGATGTCCCGGCAATCGACGCGCTTGTCAGCACACTCCTTCACGACGCCGCGACGGAAAACATTCAGGCCCCAAGGTGTCAGCCGCGCCGTCACTCCTGAAATGGTGCCGGGACCACCCAGGTCGCTGCGAAAGCTCTGAAATCCTGCCACGCCGCTGCGCGTTCGATAGGTCCGGGTCCTATGCGCCGTCAGCAATGGGTCCTGGTAGAGAAAACACAGGTAGGTCGCGGTATCCGGCAGGATGGAAAGATACGCGCTGGTCTCGCCGGTGAGATTTTCGTAGTCCCAATAGACATCCACATAGGGCGCCAGCAATGGACACGGACGAAAGACTCTCAATGTCATGACATGCTCCTGGCTTCGCGCTGCGGCTCGGGCAGTCGAGGCAAGTCCCGGGACGGGATGGGAGCGGTCAGTATAGTCCTATGTGCATCCTGACTGGATGTTTCGCGCGGCGTCGGCGTGAGGATGGGCCGAGCACCAGATCGCTCGGCCCGCGTTTATTTCAGCGCCGTTTTGACCGTTATTTATTCTTCGGAGCGCGCAGCGCGTCAACTACTTCCTGGGGCGCGGTCTTGAGCGAGCCCGAGTTGAACGGCGGATGCGGGTCATACTCGATAGCCAGCTGCGCCATCATCGCGCATCGTACAAGTCGGCGATCAAAGCCAGTGTCAAATCGATACCGGCGGACACGCCGGCGGAGGTCCAATACTTGCCATCGCGCACCCAGCGCTCTTGAACGAATTGCGGGCCCGCTGCCCGCCGCCTTCGCGGCCATAGCACCGCTGTTCCTGTTCGGATACCACCTGACGCGAAAGAAACATGCGCAGATCATCTCCGAGCTGGAGCTACGCAACGCGCAGAAACCCTAGAAAGCCTCAAAACTTCACCCGGGCGCCGACGCTATAGCGCGGGCCATTCTCGTAGAAGCCAATGGGAATCCCATCGTCGGTGCGCTGAAAGATGACTTCATTGGTGAGATTGACCGCCGAGACGAACACCGCGATGTCCTCCGTCAGATTCCAGCTCGCCGTTGCGTCGAGCTGTTACGAGTGCTTTGCGCTTGTCTCGGGTACGGCAATTTTTCGGCGGGGAGAGAATGAGCGATGGCGGATCGCACCCGATCCGCCATCGCGTCAGCCGATCAGGGCATGAGGACGAAGTCCCACACCTCGCCGCCCGTGGTCATCGGGCCGCTGATCTTGGTCGCCTGGCCCGGATGGCTCAGTGCCACGTCGTACAGCTCGATCGTCGCGCTCTGCTGAGCGGCCGTGTACACGATGCGAGTGAAGTCCTCGGCATACTTGAAGTAGTACACGCCGTCCGAGCTCATCGGTGCACTCACCTTCGTGGCAGTGTCCGGCTGAGCCAGGGCGACCTCGTAGATCTCCCACACATCGGCCGCGTCCTGCTCCGCCAGATAGGCAACTCGGGAATCGTCTCCGGTCAACCGGAAATTCTCCACGTCGCCACCGGCAATCAACGGCTGGTTGAGCTTGGTGGTGACGCCCGGCGTCGCAAGCTTCACCTGGTACAGCTCGGCGATGTCCACCTGCTCCTGATCGGCGCGATAGACGATGAAACTGCTGTCGGAGCTGAACTGGTAGTCGGTATGCACCCTGCCGCCGGCCACCAGGGTTGAATTCAACTTGACCGACTGGCCCGGCGCATTCAGAGCGACCGTGTACAGCTCGATCAATCCGTCGGTGTCCTGGTCGGCGCAGTAGGCCACGCGCTGCGAATCCGGGCTGAACTTGAAGCGGCACACATCCCCGGTGCTGCCCATCGGCCCGCTGACCTTGGTCGCCGAGCCCAACGCATCGGTCGCAACCACGTACAGTTCCAGCGTTTCGTCCGTATCCTGATCCGCGACGTAACCGATCTTCGTGCCATCGGCCGAGAAGCGGAATTCGGCGGAGACGTTGCCGCCCGCCGTCAGCGGTGCATTCACCTTCTGCGCCTGGCCGGGGGAGCCTACGTCGACCAGGTACAGCTCGAGTACGCCAGCAGTGTCCTCATCGGCGCGATACAAGACCTTCGAGCTGTCGGGGCTGAAGGCATAGTTGCCCCGCACCCAGCCGCTCGGGGGCAGCGCGCCGTTGAGCTTCTGGGCATTGCCGGGATTGGCGACGTTGACGAGGTACAGCTCGTAGACATCATCCGCGTCCACGTCGGCGCGATACGCCACCTTGGTGCCGTCCGGGCTGGTCTCGAAATCGATCACGTCCCGATTCGGCGTCAATGTCTGGCTGAGCCGCGTGGACGAGCCGGGGTTGGAGAACGAGGTCATGAACAGCTCGTTGCGGCCGAGCACGTTCTGATCGGCGCGATACACCACCGCGTTGCCGGAAGCCAGGATGTCGTAGTCGGACACCCAGCCGCCGGCCACCAGCGGCGCATTGATCTTGGTCACGCTGCCGGGCGAGCCGGGAATGCTCAGGTACAGCTCGTCCATGTCGTTCGTGTCCTGATCGGCGAGATACAGGACTGGCTCCAGCATGCTCGCCGGCCCGCCGCTGTTGCCGCCGTTGTTGCCGCCCGTACCTGTATCACCGCTGCCGCCAGTGTTACCACTGCTGCCCCCGGTGTTACCGCTGCTGCCCCCGGAGTTGGAAGAGCCAGTCGAACCGGACGCGCCGCCCGATCCACCGCCGCCGCAGCCCGTCAGCAGCACTGCGAGCAAACCCACCGACAATGCGCTCCGGCAAGCCGCCGCGACGCTGCTCTTCATTGAACCTTCAATAGCTCTGCACATCGACACCATGGCACTATCCTCACGTTTAAGAACAACCAGCGCGCCTGTAAAGTTTTTCGGCGCCGGCCATCAATCGAGGGCCGTTGCTGGAGTAATCGGAATCGGGCCGCGGAACCCGACACGATTTTTCGCGAGACAAGCCATGCCTGACCTTTTGGCCAATGCGCAGACACAGCTGGAGCCGCTGATCCGCTCGGCGGAGACCGGCGATGCGTCGGCTCGCCAGCAGCTGTTCGGAACGTTGTATGGAGAGCTCAGGCGCATCGCCCAGCGCGAGCTGCGACAGCGGGGCGCCTCGCTGACCCTGGGTGCCACGACATTGCTGCACGAGGCTTATCTCAACATCGCTCATCGCGAGGGCGTGCCGGTGATCGACCGTTCGCGTTTTCTCGGCTATGCGTCGCGAGCCATGCGTGGACTGGTCATCGACTATGCGCGAGCGCGGCAGGCGTTGAAGCGAGGCAGCGGCTTCGATCTCACGAGCCTGCCGACCGAGATTCCGGAAGCGGCCGCCGAGCACGGCGAGCTGGAGCGCATCGGCGAGGCTGTCGAAACCCTGGCGGACATCGATCCGGCGCTGGCGCAAGTCGTCGATCTGAAATTTTTCTGCGGCTACTCGTTCGTCGAGATCGCCGCGATGCGCGGTGTTTCCGAACGGACCGTGCAACGCGATTGGGAGAAAGCTCGCATCTTCCTGCACCGGGCGATACAGGCGCCGTCGTCATTGATCTGATCGCCAGCGCGTCTGAATCAGAATGCCTTGGCGCGCACAGTGTCGGGATGCGAGTCACCCAATGTTTCCACGAGGTGTTGCGCAGCCTCCCCGGCCTTGGCGACCGCGGCCGCTTCGACGCCCGCCGCCTTTTCCACATCGGCCAGCTGCAACAGCGCCAACCCAGTCAAGCTGGAGTAGCGCTTCGATCCCTGCAGCTTGCGGCAGATCGATAGCGCCCGCTCGACATCCGCGCGCGCCGACTCGATATCCCCAAGTTTCACATGAAGATCGGCGCGTGCATTCAATGCGCGCGCGACCGGAGCGACCGCCATCCCACGCTGATCGAAGAAGTCGATGACCGCCGACTGATGCGCCAGCGCGGTGGGCAGTTCTCCTCGCGCGGCGGCCAGGCGTCCTTTGATGTGCAGGATGGACACGGCCGGCACGCTATCGGCTGGAATCATTGCGCCGTAGTCACGATCGACCACGGCCAGCTCACGCTCGGCGCGCTCGATGTCCCCGCGCAAAAGATAGGTGCCGGCGCGATTGACCAGCGAGTGCGTCACCGACGCCATGTTGTTGTTTCGAGTTGCAGCCGCGAAAGCCGCATCGAATGCCTCGATCGCTTCGTCATAGCGCGCCAGCGAGGCCAACGCCAAAGCACGATTGCTCAGCAGGTAGGTTGGCAGCTCGCCGTGCAAGGCGCGTTTCGAGGCGATACTCAATGCTTCATCGTAGTTCTCGAGCGCACGCCGGTTGTCGCCTGCCGCAAAGCTCGCGATGCCCCAATTGTTCCTCAACGAAAACGTCGCCGGACTTTCGGCGCGACCGATCGCCGCATAGCGTGCCAGCGCCTCGGCATAGTAACGATCGGCCTCCGCCGTGTTGCCGCTCAAGTAGTGGCCATAGGCGATGTCGCCCAGCAGGGATGCTTCCATATCAGGCTTGCGGACCGCAGCTCGTTGCAACTGCGCTTGCGCCTGCAACACATAATCGAGCGCGCTCCTGGCATCGTTGAAGTTGTGCGCCACATAGGCGCGCTTCTGCAGACAACGCGTCGCGGCGAGCGGATCGACCTGGCTCAACGCGATGCCTTGCTCCATCGCTGCGAGCGCCTGGTCTCTCTGGTTCATCAGCGCCAGCGCATGCCCGTTGTTACAGATGACGGACGCTTTGAGCGCGGGGTCGGTGCTGTTCGCGGAAAGTTCCAAGGCGCGGTCCAGCAGCGGCTGCGCCTTGGTCGGATTGCCCGCCGACAAATAATATTCCGCCAGCAGATCGAGAATCGCCGCCTGGTGATCCTGGTTGCCGTAGCTGGCCATCAAGATCTCCTGGCTGCGATCGAGCAGCTCGGACACGCGCACCGGCTGATCGTCGGCCGCGACTTCGGTCAGCATGCCGGTGACGAAGTCCAGCACCGCCGCATTCCGCACCGACAGCGCGAGCGCGCGATCGCGCTGCCTCGTCGCCTCCTGCGCTTGCCGGAACGACACCACCGCCGCCACCACGATGGCTGTGACAACGAGCGAAGCGGCGGCCACCGGCAACGCATTGCGCACGACGAATTTTCGCAAGCGATACGCCACGGAATCCGGGCGTGCGCTGACCGGTTGATTGTTGAGATACCGCTGCAAGTCCTGAGCGAGGCTGTCCGCCGTCGGATAACGCTCCTCGGGTGCTTTCTTGAGCGCCTTGCCCAGAATGTTGTCGAGGTCGCCACGCAGGATGCGAGCGCGGAGCGAGGCATCGGCCGTCACTTCGCTATCGCCGGCGCTGTCTGCGACAGCGGCGCTGGGTCGCTTGGGCTCCGTATCGAGCACGGCCCGCATCCGTTCGGCCGGCGTCGTAACGCCGCCGGCGGTCGGGTGCTTGCCGGTCAACAAGTAATAGAGCATCACGCCGAGCGCATAGACATCGGTGGCGGTCGTGACCTCTTCGCCGCGGATCTGCTCCGGCGCGGCGTAGTCCGGCGTGAACACGCGACCGGCGAGTTGTGTCATCTCGCCGGCGGCGCCCGAGCCTTCGTCGAGGAGCTTGGCGATCCCGAAGTCGAGCAGCTTCACCTGGCCTTCGTTCGTCACCAGGATGTTGGAGGGCTTCAGATCCCGATGCAGGATCAACTTGCCGTGCGCATGACTGACCGCCGCCAGCACCTGCAGGAACAACTTGATGCGGGCATCGGTATCGAGCCCGCGATCGCGACACCACGCGTCGAGCGGCTGGCCTTCCACGTATTCCAGGACCAGGTACGGCTGGCCCGATTCGGTCAGGCCCGCATCCAGCAGGTGCGCGATGTTGGGATGCTTCAGGCGCGCCAGCACATGCCCTTCGCGCTCGAAGCGCATGCGCCCCGACGGGCCCATCGCCGGCAGGCTCAGGAACTTGATCGCGGCCTGGCCTTCGAACCGGCCGTCGCTTCGATGCGCCAGCCACACCGAACCCATGCCGCCTTCGCCGATCTGGTGGTCCAACGTGTAGCGATCGATGACCTGGCCGGCCAGCCCCACCGGCAACGGCAACGACGGCCCCGCTTCCAGAAATCCGGCTCGCTCCACCGTGGCGTGCTCGGCCAGCAGGCTCTCCAGTTCTTCGGCGAGCGCACGATCCTGCGCGGCGATCTGGCGCAGCCGCGCTTGTCTCGCCACCAACGGAGTGTCGAGCAACTCGTCCAGCAAAGGGCTCAACGCCCGCCAGCGCGGACCGTCGATGGGGTTCATGAGACGGATCGGATACCTTGCAGCGATGCGCGCGAGTATAGCGAGTCACGCTTCGCCGCAGGCGATGAGCCCGGTCCGGGCTGTTGTCAGGTCCTCCGTTGACCTGTTCCCGCCGGCAGACCGAGCCGCTCGATGACCGCATCTCGAACCGCGCTGCGCCGGACTTTGCCGGCATCGTCCCGCAGTTGCTCGTTGACGAATTCGATGGAGCGCGGCACCTTGTAACGAACCAGCCGCTCGTTGATGAACAGCAGCAGCTCGTCGGGCGTGATGCCCGGCATGGCATGCACCACGGCGTGCACGCGCTGCCCCAGGTCGGCGTCGGGAATGCCGACGACGGCGCACGATTGCACCAGCGGATGCGAGTCGATCACCGCTTCCACTTCGGCCGGATACACGTTGGCACCGCCTGAAACGATCATGTCAGTGCGCCGGTCGCTGATGTACAGATAGCCCTGCTCGTCCATCCAGCCCAGGTCGCCGAGCGTTTCCCAACCGTCCTTCTGCCTTTTCTGCGCGCCGACGTAGTGATAGCTGGGCGGAGCGCCCGGCGGTCCACGCATATATATCTCGCCGACCTCGCCGGGCGCCGCGACTTCACCGGCTTCGTTGAGCACTCTCATGTCGCCGCCGAACGCCGGCTTGCCCACCGAGCCGGGATGCTCGAGCCATTCCTTGCCGTTGATGCAGGTCACCGCGATGGATTCGGTGCCGCCGTAGATCTCCCAGATTTTCTCCGCCCCGATCAGATCGATCCACGCCTGCTTGAGCCACGGCGGACACGGCGCGGCCATGTGCCACAGCAAGCGCACCGAGGACAGATCGAAACGCCGCGGCTGCTCCTCGATGACCTTCAGCATGCGCGACATCATCGTGGGCACCAGGTTGAGCACGGTGACGCGCTGCTCCTGGATCACCTGCAGCGCCTTTTCGGCGTCGAACTTGGGCATGACCACCAGGTGCTGTCCCAGCAGCAGCCCGCCCATGGAGAAGATGAAAGGCGAGTTGTGATACAGCGGGCCGCAGATCAGCGGGCGATCGTCCGGCCGCATGAAGTACGCCATGGCCATGCCCGCGGGACCTTCGGCGGGCGTGCCGCTCAGGATCAACTTGGGACGGCCGGTGCTGCCGCCCGAAGTGACCGCCTTGGAGATGGGCGACACGCGCTCTTGCAGCGGCGCATCGCTCAGCGCAGCGTCCGGTTGGAAACCCACCGGCAAACATTGCCGGCCCGGATGATCCTGCGGGCTGGCGCCGACCACCAGCTTGGAGTTGGCCAGGTCCACGATGGCCTGGCGCTCCACTTGCGGCAGGCGATGCGACACCATCTGCGGGACCGCGCCCACTTTCCAGCAAGCCAGCAGCGCCTCGAAGAACGCGATGGAGTTGGGCAGCGCCAGCGTGACGCAATCTCCCAGCGTCACGCCTGCAGCCTCGAACGCGCGCGCCAGCCTGTTGCTGGCCTTGTCGAGCTGACCTCGTGTGACAGTCACGCCTTCGCAGGTGATGACCGGCGCGTCGGGCGCCGATTCCGCCAGCTCGCGCAGAATGCGTACGTAAGGTTTTACTTTGGTGAGTTCATCCATAGTCGGCACCGCGATCGGCAACACTTCCCCCGACGCCGCAAGCTACAGGATGGGCATCGGCGTTTCCCCCTTCCATTGGTAGGGGCTCACCCATGCGGCGCATCCCCACCAAACGGCAGGGTGCCACGGTGCGCCGCTGCCTCTACATTCACGACTGCGCCGCACGACGCCCGCCCCGCCCAAACCCCGCGACAGATGCCCCACCATGACTGACGAGCCGCTTCGAGATCTCACGTATCCGTGGGGAAGAACCCATGCGCCCCCGGGTGAGAGTCCGCTGCAAGTGGCTCCGGGCGTGTACTGGGCGCGCTTTCCCATGCCCGGCTCGCTGGATCACATCAACCTGTGGTTGCTGGAAGACGGCGAGGGCTGGACCATCGTCGACACCTGCCTCGACGTGCCCGCCAGCCGCCAGCTCTGGGAGCGATTGTTGGCCGGCTTCATGGGCGGCCAGCCGCTGAAGCGCGTCATCTGCACCCATATGCATCCCGATCACGTCGGCCTCGCCGGCTGGCTGTGCGAACGCTTCGGCAGCCAGCTGCTGATGACGCGCCAGGAATTCCTGATGTGCAAGGTGATGCTCGGCGGCCTCGGCAACGCGGTACCGAAGTCAACGATCGATTTCTATCGCGCGGCTGGCTACGGCCCGCGCGAGTTGGAGGACCTGGAGCGTCGCTTCGGCAGCTTCAGTTCCGCCATCCATTCCCTTCCCGATCGCTACTGGCGACTGGCTGAAGGCGACGAGCTTTGCATCGGCGCCCACCGATGGCAGGTCGTCATCGGCAACGGTCATTCCCCCGAGCACGCCTGCCTGTACTGTCCCGAGCTGAAGCTCTTGATCTCGGGCGATCAAGTGCTGCCCAACATCACGTCCAACGTGAGCGTGCTGCCGCTCGAGCCGCAGGCGAATCCGCTGCGAGATTGGCTGGACTCCTGCCGCCGACTCCGGCAAACGCTGCCTGCGGACCTGCTCGTCCTGCCGGCGCACGAATTTCCCTTCCACGGCCTCGAGCTGAGGCTGACGCAGCTCATCGACTCGCAGGAGCGCGACCTGCGGTTGCTATGGGAGTTTCTCGACACGCCCAAGCGTGCCGTGGACTGCTTTCCAGTGCTGTTCAAGCGAGAGGTCCGCGGCGCCCACAAGGGCATGGCCACGGGCGAGGCCCTGGCCCACATGAACTACCTCGTCGAGATGAAACAAATCTCCCGCGTCACGGATGACGAAGGCGTGCATTGGTATCGTCGATAAGTCTCGCGACAACCTTCAGGGCATCGACGCCGGGATCTCACCGCGCACGAAATCGGCGGCGCGCTCGCCAATCATGATCGAAGTAGCATTCGTGTGCCCGCCGATCAGCGTGGGCATGACAGAAGCGTCCGCGACTCGCAAGCCTTGCAGGCCGTGCACGCGCAGCTGCGGATCGACCACGCTTTCGGCGTCGACACCCATTCGGCAAGTGCAGGCCGGATGCTGCGCCGTGACGACCGCGGAGCGAATGAACTCCTTCACGCCAGCGGCATCCTCGACACCGCGTCCCGGCAGTGCTTCCTCGCCCACGAACCGTTGCATCGAGCCGGCCGACATCAAATCCCGTGTCCAGCCGATCGCATGCCGCAGCAGCTCCGCATCGTGATCGGACTGAAGCAGATTGAATTGGATCGCGGGAGGCTCATGCGGATTCGCCGACCGCAATCGCACGCTGCCGCGACTCTCCGGCTGCAGCACGATGTTGTAGATGCTCAGCAAGTCCGCGCCCGGCGGGCGAATACCGGGAAACCAGACCTTGGCGTCGAGGCTGGTCGGGATCAGCACGAACTCCAGGTCCGGCCGTGCCAGCGACGGCTGCGAACGATAATAGGCCACCGACGACAGCGGCTGCGTGGCCAGGAAACCCTTGCCGGTAAGCATCCAACGCAAGGCAGCCCAGGCGATTCGGTCGGCGCGCGTAGCGGATCGCACCAACAATGGCTGCTTGCTACGAAACACCATCGGAACCAGCGGATGATCCTGCAGACCCGTGCCCACGCCGGGCAGATCGGCGACGACGGAAATCCCATGCCGCCGCAAATGCTCGGCCGGCCCGACGCCGGAGAGCATCAATAAATGCGGCGAGCCATAGGCGCCGCCACAAAGAATGGTTTCGCGGGAGCAAGACGCCGTGAATGCCTTTTCACCGACGCGGTACTCCACACCGGTCGCACGCGTGCCCTTGAACAAGATGCGCGTAGCGTGCGCACCAGTGACCACGTGCAAATTGGCACGGTCGCGCACAGGAGCAAGGAATGCGCTCGCAGTGCTGGAGCGCCGGCCCTTGCCGACAGTCAGATCGGGCAGACCGAAGCCTTCATGCGATCCTGCTTCGAAGTCGTCGACCACGGGATAGCCCAGCTCGACCGCGGTTTGTTTGATCGCATGCGCCAGCGGATCGTCGTTGGAAATGCGCGAAACACCCATGGCCCCGTCCGCGCCGTGCCACGTGCTCGCGCCGCGATCGCTTCGTTCCGACTTTCGGAAGTAAGAAAGCACGTCGTCATACGACCAGCCGGCGGCCCCCAATCGCACCCATTCGTCGTAATCGCGCGCGTGACCCCGCGAATAGATCATTCCGTTGACGGACGACGATCCGCCCAACACCTTGCCTCTGGGGATGTGAATGGACCGCGCGTTGGCGTGCGGCTCCGGCTCGGAGCGATAGCCCCAGTCGAACAGCGCCAATTGCCGGATCAACCGGAAACCCAGCGGCATGCGGATCAGCAGGCTCTTGTCCGGTGCGCCCGCCTCCAGCAACAGCACCGAGTACTTCGCACCTTCGCTGAGCCGTGCCGCCACCACCGCGCCCGCGGAGCCGCCGCCCACGACGATGAAGTCGAAGCTCTGATTCATTCTACGATCCAGTCTCGAGCAAGCGCTCGGCCGCTTCCGCATCGATGCCGCTTTCCAGAAGTATCTGCCGGCCGTGCTCGCCGAGCCGCGGCGGCAAAGTCACCTTCGGCCGCTCGCCGTTGAACAGCACCGGCACGCCGGGCATGCGAACCGCGCCGATGGCAGGATCGTGCAGCATGCTGAAGAATCCAACCTCGCGCAGGTGCGGGTCCGAAAGCAGTTGCTCCAGCGACTGGATGGACGCGGCCGGAATACCCAGACGTTCGCAAGCCGCCAGCCAGTCGGCGGAGCGCTTGTTCACGAGCAACGAAGAAGCGATTTCATACAGCTCGTCGATGTGAGCCGTGCGCAGGGCGATCGACGCAAAGCGCGGGTCGGCGAGCAACTCATCGGCGCCTGCTTCCTGGAAGAAGTCGCGCCAGTGCGCGTCGGTGTACGGCATCATGCAGATGTAGCCGTCCAGCGTCTTGAAGGGACGCCGGTGGCGCGACAGGGCTCGTGCATAGCCGGTCGACGAGATGGGCGGCTCGAACTGATGGCCGTACAGGTGCTCGACCAGGTTGAAGGCGGCCATGCATTCGAACATGGGAACCTCGACCACGCTGCCGCGGCCGCTGGCCGCGCGCCCGGCCAGCGCCGCAACGATGGCCAGCGCGGCAATCAATCCCGTGGTCTTGTCCGCCGTCACCGTGGGGAAATATCTCGGCTCGCCGCCCTGCCGGCGCATGAGATCGGCGCATCCCGACAATCCCTGGATGATGTCGTCGTAGGCCGGCTTGCCGCCATACGGTCCCGCTTCGCCGAAGCCATGCAAGCCGGCATAGACGAGCCGCGGATTCCTTGCTTGCAAAGCATCCGCTCCAAGACCGAGCCGCGCCAGCTTCTGCGGCCGGATGTTGTGCATGAACACGTCCGCGCCATCGACCAGCTTCAGCAACGCATCGCGCTGCGCCTCGCATTTCAAGTCGAGCACGATGCTGCGCTTGTTGCGATTGGTGCCGAAGAACAGCGCCGCCATGCCGGGCTCGATCGACGGGCCGGTCTGTCGCGTCGAGTCGCCTCCCGGCGCTTCGACCTTGATGACATCGGCGCCGAGATCGCCGAGCCACTGGCCGGCCAACGGTCCCATCGCGACCGTCGTCAGATCGATCACGCGAATGCCGGAGAGCGGCGCAGTCATCCGGCCTGTTCCGTCGCGGGACGGCCGGCGAGCATGCGCTTGGAGGTGTAGCGCAGGACCAGCGTTTCGTCCTGGTTGTAGATGGAGATCAACGAATCGACGACGGCGCGGCCCTTGCTCGAGGTCGGGCGAACGCCGGTGATCTCGATCACGGCGTAGATCGTGTCGTTGACGCGCACCGGTGCAATCGCTTCCTGCGCGCACGCCAGCATCGCGATGCCGGTTCCCCTGATCAGCGACTGAACGATGAAGCCTTCGATGAGGGAATAGGTCAGCGCCGCCGGCACGGGCCGCCCGCCCATGGGACCGGCGGCGGTCGCGTCGAGGAACGTGCTGTCGATCATGCCGGTCAACGTGACGAATTGAACCAGGTCGGTCTCGGTCACCGTGCGGCGGCAGGTGCGAAACTTCCGGCCGACGTCCAGGTCCTGCCAGAACAATCCCTGCCCGATCAGCGTCGGCGACGGCGACGGCGCTTCCGGGCCCGGTGCCGGCCACTTGACGTCAGACATCGAGATTGAGCACCAGGGTCTTGAGCTCGGTGAAGGACTCGATGGCCGCAAAGCCGCCTTCGCGGCCGATGCCCGAGCGCTTGATTCCACCCATCGGCGAATGCGGGCTGCTTGCATAGCCGTTGATGCCGACGGAGCCACTGCGAATCGCGCGCGCCACACGGAACGCTCGCGTGATATCCGTCGTGAACACGCACCCGGCGAGGCCATACTCGCTGTCGTTGGCGATAGCGACGGCTTCTTCTTCGCTGTCGAAGGGAATGACGCTGAGCACCGGCCCGAAAATCTCTTCGCGGGCGATGGTCATGTCGTTGCGAACGTCGACGAACAGCGCCGGGTTGATCCAGTTGCCATTGGCCAGCTCGCCGCCGGGCGTATCGCCGCCGAAGCACAGCGTCGCGCCTTCGCGCTTGCCGCTGTCGATATAGCCCAGCACGCGCGCGACTTGCCGCTTGGAGATGATGGGTGCGGCGTTGGTATCCGGATCGAACGGATCGCCGAAGCGAACGGTCTGCACCTGCTGGCCGGCATGCTCGACGAATTCATCGAGCACCGAGCGGTGCACGATCGCGCGGCTCGGTGTCGAACAGATCTGGCCCGACAGGAACGTGGAGCACAGCCCCATCAAGGTGCGCGCCGCGGCCGGAACGCTGCGGGCATCCGGAAACACGATGCCGGCGCTCTTGCCGCCGAGCTCCAGCGACAGCCGCTTCATGTTCCGGCCGCTGGTGCTCATGATCTGCTCGCCCACCGCCGCGCTGCCGGTGAAGGACACCTTGTCGACACCTGGATGCGTTACGAGCGCGGCTCCCGTCTGCGCACCGCCGGTGATGAAATTGAACACGCCGGGCGGCAAATCGCTGCTGGCAAGAATCTTCGCCAGGCGCTCGACCGCAAGATTGGTGTACTCCGAAGGCTTGACCACGACCGTGCAGCCGCAGGCCAGCGCAGCACCGACCTTGATTGCAAACATCGCCAGCGGCGCATTGAAGGCCAGGATGGCGGCCGCGACACCGACCGGTTCCCGAAACGACAGGTAATGCATGTTGGAGTCGGAGGAGAACCGCGGGTACGTTTCTCCGGTGATCTTGTCGCACCAGCCGGCATAGTGATCGAAGATGTCCGCCGCGGCCTTGGCCGAAACGCGCGAGCCGCGGCTGAATTTGTACGGGATGCCGTTGTCCAGCGTCTGCAGCTGCGCCAGCTCTTCTTCGGCCGCATGAATGCGCTCGATGATCGGCTGGAGAATGCGCTTGCGATCCTGCGCCGGCATGCGCGGCCAGGGTCCCTTGTCGAAAGCTTCGCGCGCCGCCGCGACCGCGCGATCGACGCCGCTTTGCCCGGCTTCGATGAAGCTGGTCATCACCTCGTTGGTCGCCGGGTGCACCTGTTCGGAACGCTGGCCGCCATCGAGCCACTCGCCGCCAATGAACAGCTTGCCTGGCTGCACCCGCAGCTGCTCGCGCACCGATCGAAGACTCGTCGCCAAAGGACCTTCCCCCCTTACCGTGATCACAGCCGTGATCCTGCCGTGACTCATGCCATGGTTCAGGTCGATCAACATACTGGGTCCGTGCAAGGGCGGCCCCCTCTTTTTGGTGGGGGCAGCGGCGGCGGAGCGGAGGGTTTGGCGGGCTACTCTTCTTGAACCACGACGTTCAAACGCACGGCCGTCTTCTTCGGCGTGACCGCGCCATCACGGCGCACGATGGTCACCACGGTGAGGCAGGTGCCGAAGAACAGGATCAGCGAGGAGTAGTAGACCCACAGCAGGACGAGGATGAGCGAGCCGGCCGCACCATACGTCGAAGCCGGCGCGACGCGCGTGAGATAGAACGAAATGAGATATTTGCCAACCGCGAACAGCACCGCCGTGATGAACGCGCCGCGCCACACATCGCGCCACTGCAAACTTACATCGGGCAGCACTTTGAAGATCATGCCGAACAGCAGCGTGGTCACCGCCAGCGAAACGGCGATGTCGGCGGCCCTGATCACCAGCGTCGGCACCGGAATCAACTGGCTGGCGTATTCGATGATGCCCGTGATGGCGACGCTGACCACGAACGAAGTCACGAACAGGAACCCGATGATCAGCACCATGCTCAGCGACAGCAGCCGCACGGTGAGAAACGTCAGGATGCCGCTGCGCGTCGGCCTGGCGACCACGCCCCAGAATTGATTGAGCGAGCTTTGCATCTGCGCGAACACGGTGGTCGCGCCGAACGCGAGCGCGCCGATCCCGAGCAGCGTCGGCAGGATTCCCGATTCTTTCAGTTGCGATCGGCGGACCGCCTCCTCCACCGCGGACGCCGCTTGGGCGCCCACGAGGTCGGTGATCGCAGCGGAAATCTCGCCGCTGGCCGCGTCTTCGCCATACACCGCACCGACGATGGCGACCAGGATGATCACCAGCGGCGCCAGCGAGAACAGCGTGCAGAAGCCCAAGGCGCCGGCATGCTGGAACGCGTTGCGATCCAGCCAGAGCTTGACGGCGTCCTTGACGATCTGAAGAGAGGTTTGCGGCGGCATGGCGGCGATGATGCCGCTGGCAGGCAGCCACTTCAACGCCGGTCCGTCGGCCATAACCGGCCGTGTACGTCGTACTCGCTTCACGCCGCCCTGCTCCCAGGGCGGCGTGAAGGAATCAACGTCAGTAGTTCACGTCGAACGCGATGAGATGAAATGCCCAGCCCACCCAGAGCACGAGCAGCAACGCCAGCGCCAGCAGCACGGCCCAGGTCTTCGCGTACCACTTGCGGGAGCTGCGCACCACCACGCCGGCATTCCACAGGCCGATCGCCGCCGCCCCGAAGAACACGATCGCGGACAGGATCTGCAGGACCCACAACAAAGCATCGGCCGTCGACGAAAGCATCTTGTCGCCGAAGATGAGCGAAGCCATCACGCCCCAGGCGATGAGCACCGCAATCACCGCCGTGGAGGCAATGCGTATCCGTCGATGCGCCACTGCGTCCAGTCCCCTCAGCGCGTAGGACACACGATAGTGCCTGCGCACCAGCGCTGAAATGGGCCACGCAAGCGTCGTCAGAGCCAGCGCAATGAACCCAGCGATCAGCGCCGGCATCAGCCAGCCCGCCGACACCGATGCCGGCATGGGCTCGAACACCATGAACGGCGACACCCATTCGAAAGCGAAGCGCGCCACGCGGCCGTTCTCCACCACCGCCGACAGGAAACTCTTGCCGTCGACGTCGCGCCACACGAACGGCTCGACCTCGCGCCACTTGATCGGCTGCCCGACGGCATTGGTGGCCATGGACACGCTGATGGTGCCGTCCTCGTTGGGAAAGACCTTGACGGGACCGGCCAGCGTCATCAGCCGCAGGAAGTTCGACTCCGGCCGGCGCGACACCTGGTACACGCCGGTCATCATGCGCGCGTGCTCGGCGGCCGTTTGCGCATCGACTTCGCCGTCGAACGTCGGGCCGGGCAGATAACGATCGGCAAACTGCTCGAACACAGCCTTGCGGATCTTGCCGGGCGCACCCTCCTTGCCCGCGCTGTTCATGGAAATGAACAGGCCCACGCCGTCGTCCGGGAACAGGTACAGGTCCGAGTGGAACCAGGCCGTATCGCCGGCATGAGAAATGATGCGGCGGCCGTTGCGATTCTGCTCGTAGAAGCCGAGCATCATGCGAAAGACCCGCGGCTGCAGCGTGAGCGCGGTCGAATGCATCTCCTCGGCGGTCTTTTCCTGGAGAATGCGGGCGTCGCCGAACTTGCCGTTTTGCAGATGCGCGATCATGAATCTCGCCATGTCCGCACCCGATGCGGACTGGCTGCCCGCCGGCGCGGACACGACCACTTCGAACGGCTTGGCCTTGCCCTCCGACGCTCGCGCATAGCCCTTCGACATGAACTCGCGCAGGTGCTCCGGCAGCGGCTGACGAAACGTCGTGTGCTCCATGCCCAGCGGCTTCAGGATGTTCTGCTCGACGTAGTCGTCATAGGAAAGGCCGGAAACGCGCGAGACGATGTAACCCGCAAGCGAAGTCGCGTAGTTCGAATAGGCCGGCGTGGTGCCGGGAGCGAAGATTCGAGTCGGCACCCACTCCTTCAGATACACGTCCAGCGGATCGAACGGCGTGCCCTCGGCGACGATCAGGTCCTTGACGCGCTCTTCGAAGCCCGGCGTGTGAGTGAGCACGTTCCGGAGCGTGATCGGCTCGCCGTCGCGGTCCGGGATCTCGAAGTCGAGATAGGTGTTGATATCGGCAGCCAGATCGAGCTTGCCCTGCTCGACCAGCTGCATCACCGCGGTCCAGGTAGTGAGCTTCGACACCGACCCGGGGCGGAACAGCGTGGTTGCCGGATCAACCGGCTTGCGCGCCTCCAGGTCGGCGTAGCCATAGCCCTTCTGCAGAAGCGTCGCACCGTCCTTGACGACGACGACCACCGCACCGGCGACATCGCCGGTCGCCAACGCATAGGGCAGGAAGCCATCCAGCCACGCTTCCACGTCTTCGCGCGTCAGCGGCCGAGCCTCGGACGTTTGTGCTTCCGGCGTCGATCCGGCAACCGATGCGACGCTCGGCTCGGGGGCCGGCGGTGCCGACGAAACATCGGCAGCGTCCGCTGCAAACGCCACTGGCGACAGCAGCAGCATCGTCATCAACATCGCCGTACATGCACGCATGCCAGATACCCTGATTGTGGGTTGAACCGAGGACGATCCTTATCAGGACATCTTAGTCCCAAATAGAGAACCGTCAACCAAGCCGTTTGCCGCGCGGCCCGAGCCTGCGCGGCCTCTCGGCAACTCGAATCGCTTACGAGCCAGCCGTCACTTCTTGTGACATCCGACCGTGCCCACGGGAATGAACACGACATAAGCGCGCTCGCACTCGTAGGTCAGTTTCTGCCCGCAGCCGACGGCCTCGTAGTGGTCTGCGCCGTAGCGCCGCTCAATTCGGTTGACCGCCAATTGCGAAGCATCGCAGGACAGCGCGCTGCTGGCCTGCTCGCGCACACTTTGCGGACCGGACGCGCAAGCGGCGCACAGCAGTGCGGCCATCGCACCGGCGAGCACCTTCGCGCCCTTCTGCAACGATCGAGTCTTGAGGGTTCGAGCTGTCATGTCGGGCTCTCATTCCTTGAATGTTTGCTCAGTGGACGGTGGCACGGCCTCGTTGACGAACGCGGCCGTCGACGAACCCACGCTGCGAAGTGCGATGGCGGGAATTCCGGCAAGGCGCATACGTTCTCCGGCGAGCTCGTGCAGCCGGCAATCTACGGCAGGTCCGGCGAGACGCCGGGAATTCGTGTCGAACGGTCCGAGGGGCGGGGCGAACGGCCTTTGAGGGGGGCTGCAAACGGCGCAATGGACGGCTGAACGGCAACCTTGCGGCTACACGCTCATCTGCATCCGGAACAGCCGCGCCTGGCGCCGGGAGATCTCGACCTCCGGCCCGCCCCGCAGCTGAACGTGGAGCTGCCCGCCGGTGCCGAGCTCGACGCCCTCGATGAAATCGACGTTGATGATCTGGCGGCGGTTGGCGCGAAAGAAGCGCTTCGGATCGAGCCGCTGCTCCAGCGTGTTCAACGGCCGGTTGAGCAAGGGCCGCTCCTTGCCCCACAACAGGCGGACATAGTTGCCTTCGGCCATCAGCATGCAGACTTCGCGCAGCGGCACGAACCAGCAGCGCACGCCATCGCGCACGAACAGCCGTTCGAGGATGTCGCTGGAACGCACTTCCGCGGGCCGCTCCTCCGGGGCCGATCGTGCCTTGGCCAGCGCCGCCGCCAGGCGCTGCGGCTCGATCGGCTTGAGCAGATAGTCCAGCGCGTTGACTTCGAAAGCGCGCACCGCATGCTGGTCGTATGCCGTCGTGAAGATCACGCGCGGCACGTGATCGAGCCGGGAGAGCAGGTCGAAGCCCGAACCGCCCGGCATCTGGATATCCAGGAACAGCAGGTCGGGCGCAAGCGATTCGATGCGTGCGGCCGCTTCGACGACGTCACCGGCTTCGCCCACGATCTCGACCCAGGGAAACTCCGCCAGCAAGCGCCGCAGCTCGCGCCGCGCCAGCGGTTCATCATCGATGATGAGCGATTTCATGCAACGATCCCACGGTCGATGGCGCCGAAGATTTCAAAGGAACGCTCGAGTCGGCCAGCGGCACGCGCAGCCGCGCCACGGCCCGCTGCGGTTGCGACAGATCCAATTCGAGCGAAGCGCGGGCCCCGAACAGCAATCGCAATCGTTCGGCCGCGTTGTTCAAGCCCGATCCCGTTTCCTCGCGCGGCCGCTGGGTTGCCGGGCGCGGGTTCTCCACCTCCACATGCATGCCATCGCCACGCACAGTCGCACTGATCCGCAGGACGCCGCCTGCCGGCAGCTCCGCAATGCCATGCTTGATTGCATTCTCGACCACCGTTTGCAGCAGCATCACCGGAAGGCGTACTTGCCTCGCACCCTCGGCGATGTCGATCTCGACGCGCATCCGCTCGCCGAGACGCAATGACTCGAGCGCGAGGTAATCCCCGACCGTCTCCAACTCGCGATCCAGCGTCACCAGCTCTTCGTGATCCGATCGCAATGTATATCGCAACAGCCCCGAGAGCTGAGTGACCGCATCCCGCGCGCGCGCCGGATCTTCGGCGATCAGCGCACGCACGCTGTTCAGCGAATTGAACAGGAAATGCGGATTGAGTTGCGACTTGAGCAGCTTCAGCTCGGCCGACTGCAGCGCGCGGATCAGCTCCGATTGGCGCAATTCGGCCGCCTGCCGCTGGCGCCACGACGTGATGCCCATGTACAGGGCGATCCAGATGAAGAACGCGATGCTCCAGTTCGCCAGTCGCAGCGTGAACGGATCGATGTACCGAATCGGCGGCGGGATGGCTTCCAGGGCCGGCGTGTCCTGGATCAGTCCCAATCCCCACAGCGGCGCCACGGCCATGAAATGCATGACCGTCGCCACCAGCAGCCCCAGCAACAAGCTGGCAACGACGGCGCGCGGCAGCAGTTGACGCATCCGCTGTTTCGTCCAGCCTCGACGGAGCATGAACAAACGCAGCACGTGCGTAAGACCCAGGGCGCACGCGTTCAACAGCGTGATCTCCAGGACGACGCGCTCCCAAGGCACGGGCAGCGTCGCGATGGCGCTGTACATCTGGCCCGACGCATTGAAGCCCCATCCCAGGAGCTGGCAGGTCCAATACGCGCGCGAGGTGCTCATTGCTGTGATGATTCTCATCGATCGAGAAGCTAAACCAATCGGCGCCGCGCAACGCGATGGCAGGCGCGAACGGTCGCAGAACGGCGCGAACGGCTCGAAATCGTGTCGGCCGGCGCGCGCAAGCATCCCGGGCATCCCGGCCGCGCGCGCCAGTCTACCCCGAGCGGCGCGCCGGATTTGTGAAGAGTTTTCCCATCGGATAATCTTTTTCCATTCAGGCTCTCCCGCGGAGAATCCCCCATGTCGATGCGCGCCCTGCTCCCGTTGCTGCTGGCCTCCCTTCCGGCCGCTGTCGGCGCCAGTGCCGCGCCCGCTTCGCGTGCGCCGGACTACTCGAAATACAGCGAAGAATCGCTGCAGCAGGAGTTGAAGCAGAACGCGCTCGACGAGCGCGTCGTGCTCGTGCCGATGCGCGATGGCACGGGACTGGCGACCAACGTGTTCCGCCCCAAGGACGCGAAGGGCCCGCTGCCCACCATTCTCTGGAAGACGCCCTATAGCGAGCTGGGCATGACCGGCCCCTCGCTGCGCTATGCGCTGGCGGCAGTCGATCGCGGCTATGCCTTCGTCATCCAGAACGAGCGCGGCCGCTACTTCTCCGAAGGCAAGTATCAGATCCTGGGCCACCCGCAGACCGACGGCTACGACGCATTGAGCTGGATTGCGAAGCAGCCGTGGTCGAACGGCAAGGTCGGCACGCTCGGCTGCTCCTCCTCCGCCGAGTGGCAACTAGCGCTCGCCGCGCAGAATCATCCGGCGCACGCCGCGATGGTGCCCATGGCCGCGGGCGCGGGCATTGGCAAGGTCGGCCGCTTTCAGGAACATGGCAACTGGTACACCGGCGGCGTGCCACGCAGCCTGTTCTTCGTGTGGCTGTATCACGTCGACAATCCGTTGCGCGCGCAACTGCCGGCCAATCTCGATTCCAAGATCCGCGCACGTGTCGCCCAATACAACGACCTGGCCGCGAAGAAGCCGGACGTCGAATGGCCGAAGCAGATCAAGCATCTGCCCATTGCCGAGTTGCTGAGCGATCTCGGCGAGCCGCCCGCCACGTTCGAGGAGCTGATCCGCCGCACCCCGGCCGATCCGGCGTGGCGCACCGGCGGCCTGTATCACGACGACATGGGCTGGGGCGTGCCGGCGCTGTGGTTCAACAGCTGGTACGACGTGTCGATCGGGCCGAACCTCGAGCTGTTCAATCACGCGCGCAAAGCGAACACCGATGCCGAGGCCAGCGCCAATCAATATGCGGTGATCGCGCCGGTGGCGCACTGCCAGTTCAACAAGCTCGGCCCCGACACCAAGGTGGGCGAGCGCTCCATGGGCGATACGACCTTCGATGTCGACGGCACCATCTTTGCTTGGTTCGATCGCTGGCTGAAGGGAGAGAAACACGCGTTTGCCGCGACCAATCCCGCAGTCCGCTACTTCACCATGGGCGAGAACGTGTGGAAGTCCTCGGCGCAGTGGCCGCCGAAGGAAGCGCAGACCGTTCGCATGTACCTGCGCAGCGGCGGCAGCGCCAACAGCCTGTATGGCGATGGCCGGCTCGAGCTCACGCCGCCGCCCGCCGGCGAGAAGCCCGATGAATTCACTTACGATCCGCTCAATCCGGTGCAGACCATCGGCGGCGGCGACTGCTGCAACGGCGGCATCGTCATCCCCGGCGCCTTCGACCAGCGCGTGATCGAAGCGCGCGCCGACGTGCTCGTGTACACGAGCGAGCCGCTGAGCGAACCGATGGAAGTCACGGGCTTCGTCGATGCGGTGCTGAAGGTCTCCTCGAGCGCCAAGGACACGGACTTCGCGGTGAAGCTGGTCGACGTGGCGGCGGACGGCACGGCCTACATCATCGCTGACACCATCTTCCGCGCGCGCTATCGAAACGGCTTCGACAAGCCGGAACCGATGACGCCGGGAACCATCTACGAGATCCGGCCCACGCCCATGGCCACCAGCATCCGCTTCGACAAGGGACATCGCATCCGCGTGGAAGTGACGTCCTCGAACTTCCCCAAGTTCGTGCGCAACCTCAACACCGGCGGCCCGAACGAAACCGAAAGTGAGCCGGTCGTCGCCAGGAACACCATCCATCACGCCGGCGATGACGCGTCGTACGTGGAGCTGCCGGTCGTCAAGGCACGGTGACCGCCGGGACCGCACCGATCGCGCAGCCGCCGCCAGGGCCGTGAATCCACGCGGCCCGCTGGTTCGATCTACGATTTGATCGACCTCCTACGTACGCCCCGCGTACCCATTTGCGTACACCGCTGCGTTCCATGAAACATTCAGTGCCGTTGATTTTGCTGATGCTGGCCGGGTGCGTGGCACAGCCGCCCGTGAAGTCCTGGCTCGACCCGGTGTCGGTCGCCACCCTCACCTCCCAGAGCACGCCGCTGGTGCTGGCGCGTGCCTCATCATCGAGCATGATTCAGCGGACGTTCGCCCAGCTGACCGCGGTGGAAGTCAATCGCATGGGCACGCGGCGCCTGTACCTGGTGCTCGTGCCACGGATCACCAACGAGGTGACGCCGACGCAGCTGGCCACCTTCCAACGCTCCTTCGACCAGATCGAGCTGCGGGCGGACGAGCGCGCCATCGCTCTTGCTCGCTACACGGGCGATCTCGCCGAGTTGGGGATCGGCGAGCCCGAACTGCTGCCGATCTTCACCACTCGCTTCGGTCTCTACCCGGTCGAGCGCGCCGACCTTCGAGCACTGGTCGACTCGAAACAGGTCACCCTCGTCGCGATGGGTTTGCAGACGCCGCGGACTTACGAAGAATGGAACGATAGCCGGCACAGCCTGCGCGATTTCCTCGCTCAGCTCCCCGGCGAAGCAACGGCCGCGCAGCAACGCGCACCTTGACCTGCGCGTTCGAGCCGGCCTGATGACTCGTCAACCCACGCGTCGGTCGCGTCCGCTCCAGAACCTCTCTCGAAGCTTGTTCTTCATCACCTTGCCGGTCGCGGAGATCGGCAGGCTGTCCAGCAGCTCCAGGCTGCGCGGAATCTTGTAGTTGGCGATCAGCGCCTTGCAGTGGACCTGCACTTCTTCCAGCGTCACGCTCGTGCCCGGCCGGCACACGATGGAGGCGTGAACCAGCTCGCCCCAGCGCTCGTCGGGAATCGCGATGACGGCGCATTGCAGGACGCACGGGTGGCGCGCCAGCGCGTTCTCCACCTCGCCGGAGTAAACATTCTCGCCGCCGGTGACGATCATGTCCTTGAGACGGTCGGCGATGAAGATGAAACCGTCCTCGTCCATGTAGCCGGCGTCCCCGGTGTGCATCCAGCCCTCCTTGAGCGCCTTCGCGGTTTCCTCCGGCTTGTTCCAATAGCCGAGCATCACGCCCGGCCCTCGGACCGCGATCTCACCGACGGTGCCGCGCGGCACTTCACGCCCGTGCTCGTCGACGATGCGAACATCGCAGATCACGCAAGGCTGTCCGCCGGATCGGATCTTGCCCAGCGCGCGCCCCGGTCCGGTGTGATACTCGGGCTTCAGGATGGTGGCCACCGGGCCCAGCTCGGTCATGCCGTACGCCTGCAACAAGCGCACGTTGGGCATGACCGGCAGTGCGCGATCGATCACCGCTTCGGCAATCGGCGAGCCGCCGTAGAACAGAAACGTGATGCTCGACAGATCGTGCTCGCGCGTCGTCGGGGCATCGACCAGCATCTGGAGCATGGTAGGCACCAACAGCGCGCCGGTCACACGCTCCTTCTCGATGATCGCCGCCACCGCCTTGGGCTGAAACATCGGCACGGTCACGTGCGTGGCGCCGGCGAGCGCCAGCGTGTTGAGGAAATCATGATCGGCCAGGTAAAACATCGGCGCGGCATGCAGGCCGATCATCCCGCTCATATCTCCGTAAGCGGCCTGCAAGGCCAGCGCGTTCACATACAGCGCGCGATGCGGCAGCATCACGCCCTTCGGAAAGCCGGTCGTGCCGCCGGTGTAGAACACGCCCGCCAGGTCTTCGCCGCCGCGCACGATTTCCTCGGCCGGCTCACTGGAGGCAATCAGCGATTCGTAGCTCGACAATCCATCGGGCGTCGGACCATCGCTGCAATGGATCACGGTGCCCAGGCACGGCGCTTGCGCGCGAAGCTGCGGCAGTATCGGCAGGAACTGATCGTCGATCAGCAATACTCGCGTGTCGCAGTCGGACAGCGAGTAGGCGATCTCGCTGGCGCTCCAGCGGATGTTGCAGGGGTTGACCACCCCGCCCGCCCACCAGGTGCCGAAAAAGAATTCCACGAACCGGTCGGAGTTCAGCGACAGGATGCCGACCCGATCGCCCGCCTTGACGCCTGCGGCGCGCAAGGCACCGGCAAGGCGTACCACCCGTTCATGAAACGTCGCGTAGTCGTGCCGGCGGTCGCCGCAGATGGTGGCGATCTTTCTCGGATGCACGCGCACCGCGCGATGCAGGGATTGCGTCATGAACATGGCTGTTCGCCGCCATCGAGCGCGGCATTCCCCCCTCGAAAAGCCAACCTACGCCGACTCCGCCACGACGGAGTCGAGCGTACGCGTTCGTCATCTTCGCGTCACGGCAGCTGGCGCGAGATGACTTCCTTCATGATCTCGTTCGCGCCGCCGTAGATGCGCGACACTCGCGCATCCGCCCAGGCCCGCGCGATCGGGTATTCCCACATGTATCCGTAGCCGCCGTGCAATTGCAGGCACAAGTCCAGCACTTTGCTGGACAAATCGGTGCACCAGTACTTGGCCATGGACGCGCTGGCAGCGTCGAGCCGGCCTTGCATCTGCAGCTCGATGCAGCGGTCGACGAACACGCGGGCGATCTGCACCTCGGTCAGCGCTTCGGCCAGGTGATGCCGCGCGGTCTGGAATTCCATGATCTGCTTGCCGAACGCCTTGCGCTCGCGGCAATAGTCCGATGTCTCCTGCACGGCCGTTTCCATCTGCGCCACCGCGCTGGTGGCGATCTGCAAGCGCTCCCACGACAGCTCCTGCATCAGGTACACGAAGCCCTTGTTGGCTTCGCCCAGCAGGTTCTCGCGCGGCACTTTCACGTTGTCGAAGAACAACTCGCCGGTGTCCTGCGCCTTCAGGCCGATCTTCTTCAGCCGCTTGCCCTTGCTGAAGCCAGGCATCGAGGTGTCGACCACGAACAGGCTCGTGCCCTTCGCGCCCGCGGCCGGATCGGTCTTCGCCACCACGATCACCAGGTCGCAGTGCATGCCATTGGTGATGAAGGTCTTGGAGCCGTTCAGAATGTAATGATCGCCATCGAGCACGGCCGTGCTGCGAATGCCTTGCAGGTCGGACCCGCCGCCCGGCTCGGTCATGGCGATGGCGCCGATCATCTCGCCCGTGGCCATGGGCGGCAGATATTTCTGCTTCAGCGCCTCGCTGCCATAGTGCAGGATGTATGGAGCGACGATTTCAGAATGCAGCGACATGCCGAGCATCGCCGACACGTGCTTGTGCGCGAACGCCTCGAACAGCACCACGCTGAAGATCTTGTCGACACCCGCGCCGCCGTACTCCACCGGCATGGTGGGACACAACAAGCCGGCCTCGGCCGCCTTGCGCCAGACGTCCCGATCGATGTAACCCTGATCTTCGTAGCGCTCGTAGTGTGGTACGACTTCAGCATCCAGGAAGCGATTGACCGCTTCCTGGAACTGCAGATGTTCATCGAGCAACAGTGTGCGTGGAATTGCCATCGAAGCTCTCGTCAGATGCGGAAGCCGCCGCCACAGACCAGCAGTTCGCCGGACACGTAGTTCGACTCGGGATAACAGAACATTGCGACCGCGCCCGCGGCCTCCTCGGGCGTGCCGCCGCGTCCCAGCGGAATCATCGATTCCATCGCCTTGAGCAGGTCCGGATTGACGCCGGTCTTGATCTTCCTGCCTTCGATGTCGACTTCGGACGAAGCATCGGCGGCGCTGCGGGTGAGGCGTGTATTGATCAGGCCGTACGCGACGCAGTTGACGTTGACCTTGTAACGGCCCCATTCCTTCGCCAGCGCTCGCGTCAGGCCGATGATGCCCGCCTTCGCCGCCGCATAGTTCGCCTGTCCCGCGTTGCCGCCGACGCCGGCGACCGAAGAAATATTGACCACTTTGCGATACGTGGGCGTGCCCGCTTCCGCCTCGGCCTTGGTGGCATTGCGAATGAAGCCGCTGGCGGCGCGCAGGATGCGAAACGGCGCGGTGAGATGCACGTCGAGCATGGCGTGCCACTGCTCATCGGTCATTTTCTGCACCACGTTGTCCCAGGTGTAGCCCGCGTTGTTGACGATGATGTCCAGGCCGCCGAAGCTGTCGATCGCGGTCTTCACGAAGCGATCCGGGAAATCCGGCGCGGTCACGCTGCCCAGGCACGCGACGGCCTTGCCGCCGGCTGCCTCGATCTGCGCGACGGTTTCTTGCGCCGGCCCCGCATCGAGATCGTTGATGACGACGCTGGCGCCTTCCGAAGCCAGCTTCAGCGCCACCGCCTGGCCGATGCCACGACCCGAGCCGCTGACCAACGCCACTTTGCCTGCCAGTTTTCCCATCGCTTGTCCTCGAAAATTGAATCGCTCAGCGCACTCGATCGGCTCAGAGGGCCACCAGCGCCTCGCCCTGGATCTTCAACTCGCCGTATTGGTTGCGCATCTCCACCTGCACGCGGGCCGACGAGTCCACCGGCCAGACGACCGTAGGCGACTCCCTGCCGATATGTTTCTTGTCGATCATGATCAGTTGTCGCGTTGATACAGTGTGACGACGCAAGCGCCGCCGAGGCCGAGATTGTGTTGCAACCCGAGGCGGGCACCGGGCACCTGACGTTCGCCCGCCTCGCCGCGCAACTGCTCGACCAACTCCGTGCATTGCGCGAGGCCGGTGGCGCCGAGCGGATGGCCTTTCGACAGCAGGCCGCCGGAAGGATTGGTGACGACCCGGCCGCCGTAGGTGTTGTCGCCGGCGGTCACGAATTTTTCCGCGCCACCGTCTTCGCACAGACGTAGTCCTTCGTAGCTGATGACCTCGTTCTGGGCGAAGCAGTCATGCAGCTCGACCACGTCGACGTCCTTCGGTTCGATGCCCGCTTGCTCGTAAACCTTGTCGGCCGCTTCGCGCGTCATGTCGGCGCCGACCAGCGCCATCAAGCTGCGCTTCTCGAAGGTTCCCGGGCGGTCGGTGGTCATCGCTTGCGCGGCGATGAAGACGCGTCGATCGAGATTGTTGCGTTCGGCGAAGTCACGCGACACGAGGAGTGCCGCGGCCGCACCGCAGGTCGGCGGACAAGCCATGAGTCGCGTCAAGCTGGCTTCGGGGAACACGAGAGGCGCGGCCATCACGTCTTCTTCAGTAACGACCTTGCGGAACAGAGCCATCGGGTTGTACGCCGCGTGCCGGCTGGCTTTGGCGCGCACCTTGGCGAACAGGTTCGGTTTCACACCGTACTTGTCCATGTACTCCTTGCCCGCGCCACCGAAGTAACGCAGCGCCAGCGGCACCGGGTAAGGATTGATCTCATCGCACAGCCGGTCGAAGTCGGCGAACGGCGAGGGACGATCGGTCCAGTGAGCCGTGAGCGCGCCCGGTTGCATCTGCTCGAAGCCCAGCGCCAGCACGCATTCGGCCGCGCCGCTCTCGATCAACTGCCGCGCCAGGAACAGCGCGGTGGAGCCGGTCGAGCAGTTGTTGTTCACATTGGCGATGGGAATACCAGTCATGCCGACCTGGTAAAGCGCGCGCTGGCCGGAGGTCGAGTCGCCGTAGACATAGCCGACTATCGCTTGCTGCACGTCGGCGTATTCGAGCCGTGCATTGGCCAGTGCCTTGCGCACGGCGGCGGCAGCCATCACGTCGTAGGTGTCCGATGCGCCTGGCTTGCCGAAGGGCACCATGCCAACCCCGGCGACGTATGCCTTTTCTTTCATGAGAGCTCTCCGATTCCACGCCCGATGCGACACGAAGCGCGAAAATTAGAGCCCGGCGGGGTTGGCTTCACCCTGCCAAAAGGTTGGGTTTGTGCCCGCCCTAGAGGATGCCCTTATGCCGGGCCGCGGACAGCGCACCCGTGCGGTTCTTGCACGCGAGCTTTCGATAGAGATTATGCAAGTGCCACTTCAGCGTGCTCTCGGAGATGAACAGCGACTCGGCGATCTCGCGGTTCGACCGCCCCGACTCCAGGTGCTTCAGAATGCGCAGCTCCTTGCGCGTCAACACTTCCTCGGTGTCGGCCACCACCGCCTTCGGTTTGGTTCGCAACCAGACCGGCCTGGGCACCGCCTTGTGGCCTTTCAATGCATGAGACAAGTTGGCGACGATGTCGGCATCGTCGAAGAAGACGCGTCGATAACCATATTGCTCGCCGAGCTGCAACGCCGTGCGCCAGGCGTCGGCCGCCTCGGCCTCACGGTTACAGGCCACCAATGCCATCGCCTGCAGGATGAGCAGCTCGACGCGCCGGTAATGAAACCCTTTTCGCTCGCTGCGCCTCAATGCCGGCGCCAGCCTGACGAGCGCCACCTCCGGCGCCTTTGCCAGCGCCACCCGGGCTCCGGCGCGCGCGCTCCTATCGGCCTGCATGTTCTCGATAACAGCATCCGTGCGATCGAACCCGAACTGGCGTGCCAGCTCGAAGGCGGCGGCTTGCTCTCCGAATCGACAGTTCCAGATGCACTCCTCGCCCGCAAGCGTGATGGTCACTCTCGGCAAGTCGCGCCGAACACCCAGTGCGCGCCCCAGGCGCAACGCCTCGATGCCGGCATCGCGATCGCCGCGCAGGAATTGCAAGCGCGCGCGGGTCAGATAGAGAAGAATCAAAACATCGGCAATGCCGGTGGCATCGACTGCGGCGAGCTCGCTTTCCAGCTCCTGGCCGGCAAGGGTTGTTTCATCGAGCTCGTAGTGGATCGCAGCGAGCACGCCATGGTGGTGCGCTGCCTGTTCCGGATGGCCATTGAGCCTTTCGGCGACCAGGCGCAAGGCGCCCTCGGTGACAGCCTGCGCCGCTCGGTAGTCTCCTCGCTTCAGCCACAACAGCGAAGCCAGCAACATGCCGCGCGAAACGCCGAAGCCGTCCAACTCATTCACCTTCTGTGCGCGCCTGGAGTACTCGAGCCCCAGGTCGATCTCGCCAGCCGTCTTGGCAGCATAGGCCGCCAGGCTCAGCGCATCACCCGCGCCGCGCGGGTACGCAGATCGGCAATGCTCGAGCCATGCCTGCACCTGTGGCAACATACCCTGGCATTCGTCACGCAGGCCGCGCCACATCAGCTTCTGCAACGTAACGGCGCTACGCATCGTATCGATGAGCGTCGGATCTTTGTCGGATGAGCGCTGCCAGGCCTCGATCAAGGCATCGAAATCGGCGAGCTCACGTTCCAGCAGCTCACGCTGCTGGAAGTACGCCAGCAATATCATGTAGCTGATCCTGATCTGAGGATAGCGATTGATCTGGTCTCTCGGGATCAACGGTATCCAGCGCGACAGGTTGGCGCCGCTTCGCCCGCGAGGCACCTTGCCATCGACGCACGCGGCCAGCCATCGACAAGCCAGGTCCCATTCGCGCGCGCGTACGGCGCAGTCGATCGCATCATCGGAGAACCCTTGCGCCTGGAACCAGTGACCACCCGCAAGCAGCGACTCTCTCATCGCGGTCGCCAATCTCGGCGGCACCTGGCGGCGCAGGTAATCGCGAACGAGGTGATGAAAGCGGAACCACTGGCCTTGGCGGTCGAGCGGAATCAGGAACAACCTGCGCCGCTGCAGCTCATCCAACAGGCCGGCGGCTACGTCGGGCCCGCACACCTGCGCGGCAAGGTCGGCGCAGAAGCGATCGAATTGCGCCAGACGATAGATATGTTCGTGCTGCTGCGTGGCCAATCGACCGAAGACCACTTCACCGAGGTACTCCACCACTTCGCGGTTGGTGCCGGAAAAGTCCGCGATCAGTTGTGCCGTATCCGGCGCATCGCTCAACGCCAGAGCCAGCAGCTCGATCGCGGCGGCCCAGCCTTCAGTCTTCTCCAACAGCGCCGACTGCGTGCAGCCGTCCAAGGGCGCAAGCCGGCGCTGCGCCCAGAAAGCGGCGGCCTCTGCGCTCGTAAATGCGAGCGCGGACTGATCCACCTCGGCCAACTCGCCACGCAATCTGAGTTGCGAGATACCTACGCGCGGAGCGTGACGGCCACCGATGACGAAACGCAGGTTGTCGGCGGCGTAGCGAACCAGCCATTCGATGATGCCCAGTGCCTGCCGGTCCCGCAGCACGTGCGCATCGTCCATGAACAGCACGATCTTGGAATCGACGCCGGCGAGCCGCGCGCCAATGGCATCCAACAATGCTTCAGTCGTACTCGGCGCTTGAAAATCCAACGTTGCATCCCGGCCGAGATCGGGAATGGCCACTCGCAGCGCCGCGATCAGGTAACGCAGCAGGCGCAGCGGATCGTTATCGTTCTCGTCGAGATTGAGCCAGGCCGAGCTGACTCCGGGCGCCCGTTCGCCTTGCAACGACTCGAACCACTGCGCCATCAACGTGGATTTGCCATAGCCCGCGGGTGCGGCGACTACCACGGCCTTGATGCGGCCACCGAGGATCTCGGCGGGCAACATGAGTCGCGGACGTTCGATCGGCGCCCGCGCGCCCAACAATGGCTGGAGCTTGCTTTCGAGCACCGGCGCCATCGCCTCGTCGATTCGCTCTAACACCCGCTTGCGCCCTCGCCGTCGCTAGCGGCTCAACGCCGGTTGCGCCACACGTAAGTGCTCGGCACCGCGGGCGAAGCTGCGCGCGTCGGCGACGACGTTGAAGTACCGCAACTGGCGAAGTTCCAATGATTGTTTCCCGTACTGCCGGCCGGAATGGTAACGCCCGACGTTGCCGCAATCCATGCTATGCCAACGCTGAACAGCTGCCTGCAATCGCCGGTCTTGGCGTAACCGGCCCGTTTCTCGGGCGAACACTGCCGGACTGTCCGACAGTCTCAACCGACGTGACAATCTTGCGAAGCGTTCTCGCGCCATCATCCGTCTGCCGATTGCAATCCGTGCGTATGTCGGGTATCAAGCACGGCGACAATCGAACTGCATGAAATATTTCTTTCGATG
The DNA here is from genome assembly GCF_036406195.1 of Steroidobacter sp. Taxonomy (GTDB): domain Bacteria; phylum Pseudomonadota; class Gammaproteobacteria; order Steroidobacterales; family Steroidobacteraceae; genus Steroidobacter. The sequence goes on along the minus strand of NZ_DASWVW010000016.1, from coordinate 276,692 downwards.
CAGACGTTGTCACAGGGAGGCCGCCGTGAAGCGGAAAAACAACGAACAAGCGACAGCGCCCCATGACCGCTTGCGCGAGCTCGTGCTCACGTTCGCTACTTTGTTTTTGATGTGCAGTATGGCTGCCGTCGCCAACGATGGCGGGACGCTATTCGCACAGTGCGCCGCCTGTCACGGCAGCAAGGGCGAAGGCAACGCGACGCTCAACGCGCCCGCGATCGCCGGCCAGGACGCGGTATACATCGAGCGCCAGTTGCGCCACTTCCGGAATCGCCGTCGTGGCGCCGACGAGGCCGATGTGCCCGGCATCCAGATGCAAGCGGCGGCGGCAGCGCTCGCTGACGATACCGCCATCTCGAAAGTTGCGAGTCATGTCGCCGGCTTGCCGAAGACTGTCGTTGCCAACCCGGCGAGCGGCAACTTGCGCAATGGCACCACTCTCTATCACGGCAAGTGCGGTGCCTGTCACGGCGGCCAGGCCGAGGGCAATGCCGCTCTGAAGGCGCCGCGACTCGCGGGGCTCGATGCAGAGTATATGAAGCGGCAGTTTGCGCAGTTCAGGGATGGAGTGCGTGGCACCGATCCGCAGGATACGCCGGGCCGCCAGATGGCCATGATGGCCAAGACCGTTGCGACGGGCCGCGATCTCGACGACATCATCGCGTTCATCCATCAACAAGGCAGGCCAAAATGATTCGCGCGCTCGTGTTGCTCATCGCGGCCGCAGGGACCGCTGGCGCAACCGGGCCGGCTCCGGATGATTTCCTGAAACCCACTGCTGCCGCGTCGACCGCGGACTTCGTACTCAACAGCTCCTGCCCGCCCGGGTTCGAGAAAACCGGCGCCGGAGTCTGCGAGCTGCGCACGCTCTATCAGTTCTACGACTCGCTCGGCAATTATGGCCTGGGCGGCACACGAACCTCCTTGCCGCCCCACCGTGATGGATTCACGCCGTATCAAATCGATCTCGGCCGATATTTATTCTTCGATCCAGTGCTGTCGGGCGATGGCACGCTTTCCTGCGCCAGTTGCCATGATCCCGCTCGAGGCCTTTCCGATGGCCGCGCCAGATCCATCGGCATCAACGGAGCAGACACCGGACGCGCAGCGCCGACGCTGTGGAACGTGGCATTCCTCAAACGCTTCTTCTGGGATTCACGCGCGAGCTCCCTCGAAGAGCAAGCCGCCGGCCCGCTCTATTCGCCCAAAGAGATGGGCAGCACGCCGGCTCGGATGCTCGAGAGCTTGAATGGCAACACGATCTATCGCCGGCTGTTCGAGCAGGCGTTCCCCGATCAACGCGGCCCCATCACCGAACAACAGGTCCTGACGGCGCTGGCCGCTTTCGAGACCTCGCTGGTGTCACTGAACAGCCGCTACGACCGCTACGTTCACGGCTACCACGACGCGCTCTCCGAACGTGAGATCGAAGGTTTGAACGTGTTCCGCTCGTTCGTCGCGCGCTGCTCCGAATGCCACATGCCGCCGCTGTTCACCAACGAACAGATCGCGGTCATCGGCATGCCCGAACCCGAAGGCCAACCGTTCGATATTGGCGCCGAGGCGATCCTGGGCAGCCCGAAGCTCAAAGGTGGATTCAAAGTCCCCACACTCAGAAACATCACGCGCACCGCGCCCTACTCGCACTCCGGCGCATTCGCCGATTTGCGTGGAGCCGTCGAGTTCTACAACAAGGGCCGAGGCAACGCAGTGCCCAAGGGCATGCAGTTGTATCTGCACTGGCACATCTCGGATCCCAAGCTCACGGACACCGAGATCGACCGGCTCGTGGAATTTCTCGACGCATTGACGGATGAAACGTTCATGCCGCGGACGCCGGCGCGCGTGCCGTCCGGCTTGCCACTCGCACCGATCACGGCGGAGCCGGCTTTCACCCGCCTGGCACCCACCCAACAAGGAGAACGACGATGAAAAAAGGGCTCGTTTTGGGATTGCTCGCGGCCATCGTGGCCTTCGGGGCCGGTACCTACTTCGGCCGCAGCACCAAACAAGTCATGACCTTCAGCTCCTCCACCGAGGGACCCAGCTACAGCGGCGGGTTCAAGGCCGAAGGCGGTGGCGATGCCAATCCGGCAGGCGCGATCCGCTCGGTGGCCGGACCGGCACCGAGCAACGTCGTGGTCGTCAAGGATGGCGAGTCCATCCAGGCCGCGGTCAAGGCGGCACCGCCGGGAACCATCATCCGCGTCATGCCCGGCACCTATCACGAGACTGTGTACATCGATAAAGACGACATTCGCATCATCGGCGTGATCGAGGAAGGCCGCCGTGCCGTGCTCGACGGACAGAAGCAGCTCAACGACGCCATCCTCTACTCGGGCAACAACTTCGTGGCCGAGAACCTGGAGATCCGCAACTACAAGGGCAACGGCATCATGGGCCAGGCCGGCAACAACTTCGAGATCCGCAACAACGTGATCGTGGATTCCGGCGTCTACGGCATCTTCCCGCAGCTCGGCCAGAACGGCATCGTCGAGCACAACGTCATTTCCAAGATCGCCGACGCCGCCATCTACGTCGGCATGAGCGACAACATCCAGGTCGCGCACAACGACGTGTTCGACAGCGTAGCCGGCATCGAGATCGAGAACAGCCGCCACGCCATCGTCGAGCACAACTACGTGCACAACAACTCCGGCGGCCTGCTGGCATTCGTCACGCCGGGGCTGCCCATCAAGGACACGGTCGACGTGATCTTCCGCAACAACTTCGTGGTCGGCAACAACCATCCGAACTTCGGCGCGCCCGGCTCGACCGTGGCCGGTATCCCGGCCGGCACCGGCATCCTGGTGATGGCGGCCGACGACGTGGTCATCGAGGGCAATGTCATTTCCGACAACAAAGTGGCCGGCATCATCATCACCGATCACGCCAATGCCTCGAATATCACCGTCGACCCTGAGTCGGAACCGAACTCGGATCGCGTCAAGATCCTGGACAACGTGATGCTGCGCAATGGCTACGACACCATCAAGGAAGTGAAGGCGTTGCTGCTCTCCGAAGCCAAGGTGGGCGCCAAGAACCTCGACATCGTGCGGGTCGGGCCGAGCCCTGGCAGCTGCATCATCAATCGCCATCAATATGTGACAGTCGGCGTCGGCGATTTCGCCGAGTGCGAGTTCACCAACACCGCGACCACGGTGAACTACCTGATGCCGCCGGTGCCGCCGCGCGAGATCAAGCCGGGCGAACGCGGCAAGGTGGTGTACCTCGGCATCTGCACCGGCTGTCACACATACACCGGCCGCATGATCGGCCCGCCGGTGCAAGTGATCCAGGCGCTGTACATGGACAATCCACAGGGGCTCGCCGACTACATCGCGAAGCCGACCAAGAAGCGCGACGACTATCCAGAAATGCCGCCGCAGGACTATCTCGATCCCGAGACTCGCCTGGCCGTGGCGAAGTACATGCTGGAAGTGACGAACTGATGACTGGTGAGCGGTGCAATCGGCCGAAAAGAGACTCGAGTTTGGGGGCGGCCACGGGCCGAACGGAAGTTACGGAGAAGAATGCTATGAGCAATCGCAGTAACAAAGTCGCGTATGCAATCGGTATGGCGCTGGGCGTGGGTGTCGCGGCGACGGCGCCGCAAGCGGCACTGGCCCAGCAGGCAGCTCAGGAAAGCCTGAGCGTCGAAGAAGTCGTCGTCACCGCGCAGCGCCGCACGCAGTCGCTGCAGGATGTGCCGATCGCGATACAGGTGGTGGACAGCACGCTCATCGACGCCGTCGCCGCGGAAAACCTCGGCGATCTGAATGGCTTCATCCCGGGACTGGTCGTTTCGGGCAACAGCCCGACGCAGCCGAAATATCAGATTCGCGGCATACAGACCAGCGACTTCGGCGTCGGCACCGATCCGGCGGTCGGTGTGTACGTCGACGGCATCTATGCGGCGCGCTCCGGCGCGTCGCTGCTTGCCTTCAACGACGTCGAGCGCATCGAGATTCTCAAGGGACCGCAAGGCACACTGTTCGGCCGCAATAGCGCCGCGGGTGCGATCTCGATCATCACCCACCAACCCGAGGACGTGTTCCACTCGACGCTGCGAGTCCGCTTTGGGGAGCATGGCAAGCAGTACTACGAAGGCATGCTCAACACGCCGCTCGGCGACAGCGTGGCGCTGCGAGTCAACGGCGTTTACAACAAGAGCGATGGCTGGCTCGAAGATGCCGCCACAGGCCAGGATCTCATGCCCGAGGAGAACTGGGCGGGCCGCGTCGCGCTGCGCTGGAAACTCTCCGAGCAGACCAGCGCGACGCTCTCCTGGGATCACGACGATCTGGATCAGTTGGCCCGGCCTGCGATCGGCCTGATTGCCGTGCAGCCAGGTCAGACCCAGATCCCCTTCCCGGCCGATCCCACGACCTATATCGATCCCCGCAAGGCGCCGGTCTACAACGACGTGGTCGGCAATGAAGAGTCGCGCCAGCTCGATCAGGTCAACTTGTTCATCGATCACAGCTTCGGCGAGGTCGACTTTCGTTCGAGCACTTCGTGGCGCCAGTTCGAAACCGTCAACCGTGAAGACGAGGACGGCACCAATCTGATCGCGACCTACTTCGACACCGCAAACATCGAGGACAACGAAAGCTTCTACCAGGAGCTGAAGTTCTCCGGCTCCAACGATCGGATCGATTGGGTCGGCGGCGTCAGCTACTACAAGGAGAAGGCCAACCAGATCAGCGACACGCACACCTTTACCGACGCCATCGATACCCTGGGAATGAACCTCGGCTTCTTCGACGATCTCGGGCTGTACGGATTTACGAGCAGCCTCATCGAGCCCTTCGGCCTCAGCATGCTCGGCCTGCCGTGGCGCGAAGCCATGTACAACCGTGGCGACTTCGAAGCGTTCGCGGCGTTCGGCGACGTGATCTGGCACGTCAACGATCGGATGAACCTGACTTTCGGCCTGCGCTACACGCACGATTCCAAGGAGTTCAGGTGGACCAACGGCCCTCACGAGACGCCAGAGCTCGATGCAGTGGTCGCAGGGCTCGATGAGCTCGGCTTCTTCGACACGATTGGTGTTCCTGCCGAGATCTATCGCTTCGGCGATGTCGCATTCGCGGTGGACACGCCCCCGGGCGGCCTGACGCTCAAAGACTCGTGGGATGACGTGAGCCCGCGCCTGGTACTCGACTACAAGGTCGTTGCCAACGTCATGGTGTTCGGCTCGCTGGCCAAGGGCTACAAGGCCGGCGGCTACAACAGCACCGAGGTCGCCTCGAAGTTCGACAACGAGGACGTGTGGAACTTCGAGACCGGCATCAAGAGCGTGTTTCCGCAAGCCGGCGTGGTCTTGAACGCCTCGGCGTTCTATTACATCTACGACAACAAGCAGGCCATCGTGCTGGCCACCGACGTCGAAGGGTCCGACATTCCGCAGTACCTGGTCGATGTCAGCGACGAAGAAGCCTGGGGCATCGACATCGACGCGCAATGGCGCCCGATCGATCAGCTCAGGCTGTATGCCAACGTTGCCTTCATCGACGCGACCTACAAAGAGAAATTCACGCGCGGCGACAACCCGATCGATCTGTCGGGCCAGCCGACCGGCGAGCCGTACCTCAGTGCCTCGGTGGGCGCCAGCTACGGTTGGGCACTTGGCGACGCCGGCGATCTGGAGCTGTCGGGCCGGTTTGCGTACCGTGGCAAGCAGCGTTGTAACGACGATTCGGAGCAACAAGGAGACTGCTCGCTGCAGACGATCTTCAAGGTGGGCGAGGCCACGGAGCGTCTCGACCTGCGGCTGGCCTGGAGCAGCGCGAAGGACACCTTCGGCCTCGCGGCCTACGTGACCAACGTGCTTGACGATCAGTACGTCACGGGCATCAACAACCTCACGGCCAGCACGTTCGGCACGCCGTTCGCGTCGATCTCCGAGCCGCGCCAGTGGGGCGTGGAGGCCAGGATGTCCTTTTAGAAGTGACTGGTGACTAGTGAATGGTGACTGGTCAGAATGGCAGCGGATGTCACTTGCGCTCTCTGACCATTCATTAGTCACCATTCATTATTCACTTCCTGCGGACCGCCATGCACATTGAAGAACTGTTCGCATCTCACGCGGCCACGGCATTGAAGCTGCGGCAGTCGAGCGCCGCCGAGCGGCGTCTCAAACTCACCAAGCTGCTCGACGTGACGCTGGCGCGCAAGGACGCCATCCTGGACGCGATGAGCCGTGACTTGAGCAAGCATCCGACCGAAACCAATCTGACCGAGGTCATGCCCGTCGTCGCCGAGGCCAAGCATGCCATCGCGCACCTGAAGCGCTGGATGAAGCCGCAACGGATCCGCGCGACGATGACTTCGCTCGGCACGAAATCCCGCGTGCTCTATCAGCCCAAGGGCCGATGCCTGCTGATCAGCCCCTGGAACTATCCATTCAGTCTGGCGCTGGGCCCGCTGGTCTCGGCCGTGGCCGCGGGCAATACGGCGATCTTGAAGCCCTCCGAGTTCACGCCTCACACCAACAGTGTCATCAAAGATATCGTCGGCGCAGTGTTCCCCGTTGACGAAGTCGCAGTCGTGGAAGGCGCCGCGGATACCGCCACCGCCTTGCTCTCTTTGCCCTTCGATCACATCTTCTTCACCGGCTCGCCGGCCGTGGGCAAGGTCGTCATGGCCGCGGCGGCTCGCAATCTCGCCTCGGTGACGCTGGAGCTTGGCGGCAAATCCCCGGTGATCGTGGACGCCACCGCCAATCTCCAGCACGCGGCGGACCACATCATCTGGGGCAAGATGGTGAACGCTGGCCAGACCTGCATCGCGCCGGACTATGTGTACGTGCATCGCGACGTGGCCGACCGTTTCGTCGATTTATGCCGCCGCGCCATCACCAAGAGCTACGGCGAGAACGAAGCCGCGATCAGGAACAGCACCGACTTTCCACGCATGATTCACCGCCGGCACGCGGAGCGCCTTGCCCGACTCATCGATGACGCTGTGCAGTCTGGCGGCAAGGTCGCCTTCGGCGGCACCTCCGATGTCGAGGCGCGCTACGTCGCACCGACACTTCTGCGGGATGTGCCCGCCAGCGCCCAGATTCGCAGCGAAGAAATCTTCGGACCGGTGCTGCCCATCCTGACGTTCGATTCGCTCGAACCGGTCATCGCGGAAATCAATGCCGCACCGAAGCCGTTGGCGCTTTACGTCTGGACCAAGAACGAGCGCACCATCCGGGCCCTGGAAACGAACACGAGCTCCGGCAGCATGTGCGTCAACCTGTGCCTGCAGCAGTTTACGCAACACAACCTGCCGTTCGGCGGCGTGAACACGTCCGGCATCGGCAATGCCCACGGCATCTTCGGCTTCAAGGCGTTCTCGCACGAGCGGGCGATGATGTCCGCCGGTCCGCTGTCGGCGCTGGAAATGCTGTTCCCGCCCTATGACGCTCGCAAGCGCCGCCTGAGCGAGATGTTGATCAAGTACATGACGTGAGGCGCCAAGACGACGCTGGCCTCCGAACTGGCAAGCGTCGACGGCCTAGCGACCGAACCTTCTGCGCGGCCTGGTTTTCTTGGGCCCTGATTCCGCGGACCCGGAGTCCGTAAGCTGCGATGACATCGACTCGCCCGCCACGGCGACGGGCGTGGATGTCGTCGGCGATGAGCCTGGCCGGGCTGCCCACTCTTTCAATTCTTCGACCAGCGACTTTGGCGGTCCCGTCTCTTCGGCGGGCGCCGCACTTGCTTGCTCCGGCTCGACGGGCTCGACGATCGGCTCGATGCCGAGCTCCGCCAATCGATCGAACACACGACGCAGCGCCGCCTCCGGATCTCGATAGAACGCGCTGCCGCGGATGCGCACGAACTCCCAGCCCAGACGCTCGAGAACCGCTTGACGTTCGATGTCCTCGCCGAGGCTCTCGGGTGTGCGATAACGGTCGCCATCGCATTCCACCGCCAGGCGCTTGCCGCCGCTCTCGATCACCATGTCGATGCGGAAGTGGCCAATGCTCATCTGTTGTTTCACGCGAAAGCCAGCGGCGGTCAGGCGCTTCGCCACTTCCCGCTCGAGTGGCGATTCAGGCTCCAGGCGCTCGCGCCCGGCACCGATCGGCGCAAGGTTTGGCTGCTGCACGTGCTGCAGCAGTTGGAAGCGCAAGTCATCCGTCTTCAAGTCGTGATCCGCATCGAACGAATACACCACCCATAGCTGATCACGCGCGCGACTGGCGGCAACGTTGTAGCGCTTTTTGACCAGTTCGTATGCGCCTTCTCGCACCGTGCGCAGTGCCGCTTCCTCGGGCGCGCTGTCCACCAGCGACAACAGAATGATGTCGCGCTCGTCGCCCTGAAATTCGGCCGAGATGCCGGCGAGAATGCGCCGCTTCTCCAGTTCCACGCTGTCGATGCGCTTGTGAAGCAGCGACTGGATCAGCAACGCCTGCTCCTCCTTGACCATCGAGATCACGCCGATGGTCTTGCCTTCATAGGCGGGATGGCGCGTCATGGCCTTGATCAGCGACACGATCGCCTCGGCCTCTCGCGGGTTCACGTCGCCTTGGCGCACACCTTCCACTGGATACGCAACGCACGCCGGCTTGATGTGCGTCGAGCTCGCCGCGCGCAGCGGGAGAATCTTGCCGTCATAGGACAAGCGATTGCTGAACGCGATGATCTCCGGCACCGAACGGAAATGCTCGATCAAGCGCACGGCATCGCCAAACGCCTGCCGCCCGATGTCGTAGATGGAGGACATGGCATCGAACAAATGCGCGTTCGGGAAATCGTGCAGCATCGACTTGCGCAGATTCTCCAGGGCTGTTTGCTCCTTGCCTACGCCCAGCGGCGTCACCTGCTCGTGGTCGCCGACGATGACCACTTGCCGCGCCATGTACAGCGGTATGAGCGCGTTGAGATCGGCCTGGCTGGCCTCGTCGACGATCACCAGATCGAAGCGCGTCGCGCGCGGATCGAACGTCTCGGCCACCATGGAAATCGGCATGATCCACACCGGCACGGCTTCGACCGAATGTTTCATGAGCTTGCGGGCTTCGGTGAGCAGCGTCTGGCGGCGCTCGGGATGGCGCGTCGACATCAACCGCTTGGCCGTATCCAGCCAGCCCACCAGCGCCTGCCGGATCGCATTGTTTCCTTGCAGGCGCGCCAGCTGCTGACCCCATGCGGTCGCGTCGATCAGCTCCTGAGTCACGGGCCGCAGGCGTTCGCGAGTGCGATCCGCTTCATATTGCAACGTCTGTGCATCCAGCCGGTCCAGCTGCACGAGCGCGTCGTGCAGTTGCCGGTAGATCCACGCCAGCTCCAGATCGCCCGGCGGATGGCCCTTGTCGTGCGGCGCCTTGCGATCCTGCAGGCGATCCGCCCAACGAGGCGCAACCTCACGGAGCCGATTCAACAACTCGTCGCGTTCGATTGTCAGCGGCTTGACCGCAAGCAAGCGCTGTGCGTACTCGCGCGCCGCTCGGTATGAAACGGCATCGCGAGCTTCGACTGCGAACAGCAGCCGGGCAATGCAGCCCGCACCGACAGTGCTCGGATCGATGGCGCCGACGCGAGCAGCAAGCTGCTCGAACCACTCATCGATCTCGCGCCGCTTGCGCCGGTCCGCTTCAGTGGCGAGCGATGGCGGCAGCACCTCTGCGGCCAATCGCTCGACGGTTTGATACTCCGCCAGCGGGCTCGGCTCACGCGGAATCTGCGCGACCAACTCGTCCAATCGAAGACCCTCCCCGCGCAGGTGCTCCGCCAGCGTTCCCCACGTGTGCTCGTGCCAATCGAGACAATGGCGAATCTCGTCCGTGAGCGCACGGCAGGCCAACTCCGGCTCCGGCCCCATGGAGCGAAACAACGAATTGATATGTCCGCCAATGAGCGCGTTCCAGGCGTCTTCGATCTCCAGCCGCCGCACTTCCAGGTCGGCCACCATCGCCAGCACATGGAAGTGATCGAGCCGCGACGGCTCCCCTGTCGAAACCGACGCCGCCTTCACGAACTGTCGCCAGTCCGAACGCGTCGCCATCTGCAGGAAGCCCAAGCCGCGGCCTGCTTCCAGGTGCTGCACGATCTCCTGCGCGATGCGCCGCTGGGTTTCGGCCGGCATCGACTTTGCCAACTGCGGCCGATGGTGACGCAACAGCGCGCATTGAGCGTTCGCTTCCGCCGCCTCTTCGATGCCTTGAATCAATTGCTCCCAGACTTCGCGCTGCGTGCCGCCGCTGATGCCCGCGACGATGGCGTAGGGCCGCCACGCTTGACGACGCCGCAATTCCGAGAACTCTTCCGCCAAGGTGGCCGCCAGCGTGTGGATCGCGGCACTGCTGCCGGTTCTCGTCCATCGATGCGTGCCTGCGGACAAATCTGCTGTTGCGAGCCGCTGATGTTCCGATGCCTGCGCTTCGAACTCGCGCTCGGCGGGCAGTTCGTCGAGATTGGGTAGCGGTCGGCGCGCGTCTTGTTCCTCATCCGCCGTGAATGTGGCTCCCAATGCATACAGCCGGCCCAGCTCGTGGGAATTCAGCGGCAACGGCACGCCCAAGTTGACCGGCCCGGGAATCCACGCGTGCTGTGTACCGTGTGCCTTGACGAACTTGGCCGCATCGGCTGGCGAGAAGCGCCGCTCGTCGACCGTGATCTCGCGATACTCGTTCTCCAGCGCTTCGCGCAGATCACGTTGCAGCACGCGCAGCTCAGTGAGCAGCTCTCTGCGTCGCTGTCCGAGCCGCGTGGCACGCGACACCAGCGACGCGCTGGTCTCGGTGGTCAATCTTTCGGTGATGGAACCGATGGATGTTTCCAACTGCCGCCGCGCATCCTGATCGCTACCGAGCACGGCGACGCATAACGGACGCAGCACTTCCGGCACCTTGTCACGCAGGACGCGCAGCGCCTTCGCCGTCTGCGCCGTGACCAGGATGGACTTTCCCTGCGCCAGCTGGTGGCCGATCAGGTTCGCGATCGTATGCGTCTTGCCGGTGCCCGGAGGTCCTTGCACCAGCACCGAGCCGCTGTGACTCAGGCGCTTGATGATCTGGATCTGCTCCCGGTTGGCTTCCTTGCCGAGCAGCACGTCATCGTCGTCGATGGGCGCGGCCGGTGACGCTGAGGTGGCGGTCTCCTCCGGCAATACCTTCGGCGGCGTCTCCTCCACCGACGTACCCGTAATCTGCACCATCGCCGGTGCGAACGCCTTGCGCTGATCGATATCGTCGATGATGGCGTCGACCGCATTGGCGATGCCGCCGACGCGTTTGCGCAATATCAGCATCGGATCACGCCACATGCGCGGCGCGTCGGAAGGCTCGTCGGCGACGCGCTCCTTGAGCAGGCGGCCGCTGGTAGGCGACAGCGTCTGCACCAGCGTCTTCAGATAATTCTCCGTGTCGTCACCGCCCCACGGGTGCAGGCCAGAGTTTTCCAGCTCCGCCGTCCGATTGCGCAGTGACGCCGCCGCGGTGTTCTGCAAGTCCACGAACAACCCGCTGTACAGCTCGGTCGGCCGGTCCGTCTCGTGAATGCTGAACTCCGCGGCGCTGGCGTCGAAACGCAACTCCACGCGCTTGAGCAATACCGGATGATCGATGGGCACGCTCCCCTCGATCGACGACACCGTGCGCCAGTTGAGCCGGCCATCGGCGGCCACCAGCTCGAGCAGCTCGCCATCGCGCTCGATGGCCGAATGAATCTCGTAGAACAGCTCGAAAAATCCCAGCGCCTTGCGCGCCGCCAGCTCCGTGACCGCCCATTCCTCGCGCTGAGCAACCCAAGCCTCGAAGTCCGCCAGGCGCTGCTCGTCATCGTCGAAACGAATATTGAGCGGCGGGCTGTCGGCCGCCGCCACGTTGCGAGTGGCGGAGAAATACGCCGCCTTGGTGGGATCGTCCCAATCGGGTAGTAGCCAGTTGGCGACGTTGAACGGCGGTGGCGGACACGGCGTCGACACCGGCCGCGCGATTCGCAGCAGGCAATCGTCCTCGACCTGCCCGCCGTCATCTACTCCCGGCCGCCGGATTCTCACACACGGATGGTCCGGCGCATCGGCCAGGCGAATCGCCCGGGGATGCTGGCTGACATGCCGGACCGGAGGAAACCGCAGCTGATTGGCTTCCTTCAGAAACAGGTAGAGCTGCCGAAGTTTGTGCCGGATGTGCTCGATCATTCGAGCGTATTCGCCGGCGCAGCTGAACCGGATTTGGGTCCAATGGTGCTGAGTTAGCGCCCTTCAGTGGTTGGCGGTTGGCGGTTGGGGCGGAACGGAGGCCAGGAGTTAGCTCATTTCTGGCTAACCGCTAACCGCGATCCGCTATCCGCGAACCGCTGCGAACAAAGACGATTAACCAAGCACCATTGGATTTAGCTCAACGTTCATTCAGCCCGGCCCTGACTTTGGCCATGACTGTGGCCACGACGCGATCGCATCTGGCGCCGCCGAACTCGAAGGCATCGCGCTCGGCCAGGTCCAGCTCTCGAGCCAGGGACTCGCGCAGCAGGCTCTTGGCCCGGAAATGCCGGCTGCGCACCGTGGCTTCTGGAATCTCCAGAATCCGGGCTGTTTCTTCGACGCTCAGTTCCTCGACCGAGCGCAGCACGAAGGCGATGCGAAAGTCCTGCGGCAACTCGTCGAGCTTGGCTTCGACCAGAGCGCGGAACTGCGCGCGATCGGTGACCTGCTCGGGCAGAGTGCTCTCGCCATCCGCCACGGCGTCCAATTCTGTGGGTGCATTCACGATGGGGACCACATTCTGACGACGATTGTAACGACGCAGCCGCCCAAGGCACTCATTGAGCACGAGGCGCGACAACCAGGTGGACAGGGAAGCGTCACCGCGAAACTGATGCAGCGACTGGTACGCGAGTAGATAAGCCTCCTGCACGGCATCTTCGGCGTCAGTCGCGTTACGAAGCGTTGCGCGTGCGATTCGATACAAGCGGCGATTGTGACGTCGCATCAGCAATTCGAACGCAGGTTGATCTCCCGCAACGATGCGGTCGACCAGCGTGGCGTCTTCCTCGCGCGATGTGCCAGGTTCGGCGGCAAGAGTAAGAGTGTTCATCGAACGATCAACCTGCCCTTCATCGTCGGATGGAACGAGCACAGGTAGGCATGCTCTCCCGGCCGGCTTGCCACATGGCTCCACGACGCCCCGGCTTGGATACTGCCGGAATCGAACTCCTGCGCGGTTGCCGTGTGTGGAAACAAATCCTTGTTGATCCACACGACGCGGCTGCCGCGCTTCACGATCAGCTCCGCCGGCTCGAACTGCATGTTCTGGATCGTCACCACTTGTGTGGTCGAATCCGTCCCATCGGCGCCGTTCTCGGCCGAGCGCGCACTGCCGCCGATGACAGCAAGAGCGAGTATCGCAGCAGCCGTCTGCGCGGGGCAATGCATGCGCCCGCGAGTCATGCTCCACTTAGCCACCGTCTTTGCCCAACCCACCGTCTTTGCCCAACGATGAGCGCAACTGCCTGGCATGTTCCAGATGCGCAACAAAAGCGGGCCGCACCTTGACCAACAGGGCCCTGAGCTCGGCATTCTTCGCACCGGGAATCAGCGTTTGATCGACAGCGTCGATCACGGCCTGATGATAGGCAATTTCGTGCTCGATATAGGCGCGATCGAACTCGGCGCCGCTGAGCTTGCCCAGCGCGGCCAGATTGTCGTCGCCGCCCTTCTTCAAGCTGGCGCTCGTGGCATTGGGCTCCGGCGTCACGCCCAGCCTGGTCACCAGCTCGGTGGCCGCTTTGTTCACGCCGGTGTGGTCGGTCACCATGGTCTGCGCGAATTCCTTCACCTGCGGCGACGTTGATTTGGCCACGGCAAATTTGCCGGCATCGATATCGACCTGATTCGCGGTGACGACGATCGCGGCGATCTGGGCGTCGCTGGGCAGATCCGCGGCTCCGGCGGCCGCGAATGCGAGCACTCCTGCGAGCACGGACAATGACATTTTCATCGGGCATCTCCTCTCGGGGGTCGAACGACGCTCGCAACGTGCGAGCAGCAGGCGCAGCCATCGCGCGCGACAATGGATGTCGCGACCCCGCCCGGCGTTCCCGACCAGCCGGATGTCGCAGTGACAAGCAAGGGATTCTCCCGGAGAAGTTGCGTGGAGGTCCGGAGCGCGCCAATCGCGGTGTGACTTTATAAATACAGCCATCGGTTCGGTGTGGTCCGGGCCGCTTTTAAGCTCACAGGTGTGACATGAAACTGGCTGCTGCAATTCTCGCCGTTCTCGGCTCCGCAAGTGTTTTACCGGCCGCCCAGGCGCAAGACGCTGGCGATTGGCTCTGGCGCGTGGGCATACACAACGTGCGCCCCAAGTCGGACAACCACGGTATCGTCAATGTCCGCACCGGGTCGTCGCTGACGTTCAACGGCACGTATTTCGTCGCGCCCAATTGGGGTGTCGAGTTGCTGGCGGCGCTGCCGTTCGAGCACGATGTGAAGTTGAACGGCGGTGGCAAAGTTGCCAAGACCAAACACCTGCCGCCGACGCTGAGCCTGCAGTATCACTTCAATCCCAACGGCGCGTGGCGTCCCTACGCGGGCCTGGGCTTGAACTACACGCTGTTCTTCGACGAGAAAACCCGCGGCGTGCTCGCCGGCAGCAAGCTCGAGCTCGATCCTTCATGGGGTCTGGCCGCGCAGCTCGGGGTCGACGTGCAACTGGGCGGCAACTGGTTCGTGAACGCCGACGCCCGCTGGATGGATATCGACACCGACGCGAAGTTGGACGGCGCGAACATCGGCACGATCGAAATCGACCCCTATGCGTTCGGGCTGTCCGTCGGCCGGCGATTCTAGCGGCGGCAGGCCGGGGAGAATGAATGCCCTACCCCCTGCATTCATTCTCCATTGGAGATGATGTCCTATATAGGATTTTACTCTCCAGGAGCTGACGGGCGCCGCAGGCCGGCGCCCGTCCATTTTCGCAACACTTCGTCAGGGCGACATCGAACACTGCGGTTGCAGAGCTGCTTACAGCTTCTGCAGCTGCAGTGTCGCTCGATAGCTTTCCTGCGGGATCTTGGCCGGGGCAACCGGCTCGGGCTGCACTCGCACGACAGTGATCAGGTAGTCGCCGGCGATGACATGCTCGCCTTCGAGCACTTCGTGGCGTATCGGCGCTTGCCGCGGATTGCGAATCGACAATAGAACCGCCGCATCGCCTGCCCACATGCAGGTGGTGTCGCGCGGACAGCGTGAATCCTTGGTGACACCGAGGAACTGGACGACGATGCCCGCGGACCTGAAGGAAGCGGACTCTCCCGGTGCCAGCATCACCTCCGCACCGAGATCGACTGGCTGCGCCGCCTGTGACACAGCTGTGCCGCAACTCGTCAGCGTCGCCACGAAGAAACAGCTGAGCGCGACCGCGCGAATCATTCTGATATTCCTCCCGGGAACGAGTGGGCCCCGCCAAGGCGGGGCCCGTGCCTGCCTACTCTTTCTGCACGAACGCTCGCATTACTGGCGCGTGATTCTCACATCGTCGACCGCCGCCTCGACCAGGCTGGCCGTGCTGGTGTCGGCCGCTTCGACCAACAGGCGAATCGATTGTCCCGCGAACTGGCTGATGCTGCCAGAGGCCGTGCGCCACACCGCATTCACATTGGTCGGCTGCCCGGAACGCTGGAACAACAACGTTACGGTGTTGTTGACGATGATACTCACGCGCATGCCATCCTGATTGGTGGCGTTATTGCCGTGCGCGAGGTAATAGTTGAACGACAGTGTGAGATTCGCTCCGGCCGGCAGATTGATGACGGGCGAAACGATGGAGGTGATGCCGCCGTCCACGTCGTTGTCTCCCGCCGCGGCACCCGCCGCGAGTCCGGTGAACAAACCGTTGCGTCCGCTGGTGGCCGTGCCGAGTTGCTTGGGACCGTTCGAGTTGGTGGCCTGCGGAACGCCGCGCGCCCATGCACCCGCTGTTGCCGTGTCCCGACCAAAGGCATTGGTCTGCCATCCTCGATTGCTCTCGAAATCATCCTGGAATACGACCGTGGTGCCACCACCACCGCCGCCACCTCCACCGCCGCCCTGACATGCGGCCGGAACGTTGAAGCCGTTCTGCGGGGCCGTGCTGTTGGCGCCGCCGCTGACGGCATTGGTGCCCAGTCCGAACGCTGCGAACGCCTGCCAGATCAGACAGACGTCCTCACCGCCGCGAATGTCGGTCGCCGCTTGAATGATGCCGTCGCGAACCTGCGTGAAGGTTGGATTGCAGGCGGTGTTCTTCAAACCTTCGTTCACATACAACATCGCGCGCTGATTACCGGCGCTGCCGTTGGCGTTGTACAGATTGGGATCGAAGCCCCACTCGTTGACCAGCGCCCAGTACACCTCCCACGCGGCTTGCGCCCACACCGAGCCGACACCGTGCGGAATGGCCATGCCGTTGATGCTTGCATACGTCCAGGTGTTCACTCCGGGATCGGTGCTATAGCGCTGTGTACGAATGCCCAGCCCGGTCAGTGGTTGATTGAGCACGTACGTTCCCAGGCCGCGCGGATCGGTGCCGCGATCGCCCTGTCGCGCCGTGTACACGAGCGTCCACCAATCCGAGAGTCCTTCGCCAGGTTGCTGCCTGTTGGTCAGGCAGCTGGCATTCGACGGACCGCCAATCAGGCGGTTCGATATGCCGTGGCCATATTCGTGGACCACGATGCCCGCATCCAAATCGCCGTCGCGATCCGGGTTCGGGCCGGTGAACAGATACATCTGCATGCGTGGCGACTGGCCATCGGGAGGCGTGAAGAAGTTGGCGTTGTCGGTGCCGCTGCCATCCTGCGCCTCGGCCAGCACCGGATCGTTGCCCCGGCCGCCGCGGCCGTAGTTGTTGATCTGAAAATTGCCAGCCGCTTCGTCGAAGCCATACTGGTACTGGATGTCATGAATCATATTGTTCAAGTAGAACAGATTCGTGACTGCGGCAGGCCGATAGGTGCTCGGCGCCTGTTGCAGATTGAGCGGGAAGTTGAACACGAGCGAGCTGCCGCCGTTCGGCATCGAGTTGGCATCGGGCGAGTTGTTGGCATCCACGTCCGTGTACGCGCGCACATTGTTGCCTTGAGTGAGCGTGCTCTCCGCGCCGGCAGCACCGTTGATGTCGTGCCAGCCGAAGGGAGAAGCGATTGCGTTTGCCGGGTTGGTCACCAGCACGCGGCCGTCGGCGGGTGGCAGCGGACTGATATGAGCCGGGCTGGCGGCGGGCAATGGATAAACGCGGTACTGATCGCCCGATGCCCAATCGAAGCGGGTCCACACCTGGCCATTCTCGGCATCCACGTTCATGTCCCAGGCGTTGCGCTTGTCCATGGTTTGAATCTGGAAATTCCACACCAGGCGCGCTTCGCCGCGCGCAATGGGCAGGATCATCAACTTGCCGTTGATCGGCGCGAGCGAGATGCCGTCGGCAGACACGGTGGTGGTCTGCTGGACGCCGCCCAGCGCCTGCAATTCCCTGGGCCGCGTCTTCAACTTCATGCCCGAGAAGGTCGCGGCGGCATTCACTGCTTCCGATGCTCTCATGAGCGGCTTCATCGAGTTCACGGCGCTGGCCAGGTCCGGCATGAACGCGTTGTTGACACTGATGATGCGGCCGTCACGATTCACGTTCACCTGCAACTGGCCGTTGTAGACCGGAATGCCGCGATAGCGCTGGCGCAGATAAATTCGAGTCGCCCCCGTCACGCGGGACTTCACTACGTCCGTGACCTCATAGCCTTCCAGGTCGGCGGGCGTCAGTCCCAGCGCCGCGACGTTGCTGCGAACGAAGTTCATGGCGATCGACATCGCCTCGCCGCGCGCAGCGTCGGTCAGGAATCCCGTCTGATTCGCGATGCTGCGCACCGCACCGGTGGTTTCATCCATTTCCACCGTCAGTTCCTGGACGTTTGCTTGCAGCGACGCGATCGCTGGCGGTTGAACAGCCGCCCGCGACTGGGACTGCTGCAAGCGCAACGCCTGGTTGCGCTCGATGCGCGCGTCGTAGTGACGTTCGCCTTCGTTGGTGCCCTGAGCGGAGGCCAGCGCGCCGGACAGCACGAGTCCGATGGCAAGCGACAAAGAACGCGCCCTGCGCGCTGAGACGGCTATTTTCATCTTGAAAGTCCTTTTCGGTGAGCGGGAAGGATGGGACGGATGCGCTCGCGGCGCTGTGCTGATATTCGTAGGCCCGCGCGCCTCAGATGCACGCGAACAGTGCGGTGGAAGTGCTGCCGCAGCCAGTCGATACGCGCTGGCGAATGCTCCGCCCAAAAGGTCCTTCCTTGATCGCAGCCATGCGGGCACAATTCAGCTTCCCGCTTACTTTCCGAGCAACAAGAAGATGAGAACCGGCAGAAAAATGAGCGCGATTCGAACGGTGTTCGTGGCAAGCATGGGATTGCTCGCCTGCGCGGTGGCGCGGGCAGACAGCGCGTGCTTGTTGACGCCGGCGCAACTGCAGAGCCTGACAGGGCGCTCGTTCAGCGAGGGCGAGATCGGCAAGGACCCGGGCGACGGCTCACCGCTCTGCCACTATGCTCAAACCGACAACCCACGCCGCAAGCTCACGATCGGAATGACTTCGGCCCAAGCGGAGCGTCGGTTCGAGAGCCGGCTGCGGATGCTGCAGATGGGCCGCAAATCCATCGAGATCGACGGCGTGGGCGACCGCGCTTATTACAATGGAACGTCGGCGGGTGTTCTGTCCGGAAACAAGCTGATCACATTCAGCAATCTGCGGCGTGCCTCGGACCCGGAGATCGCCGCGGAGAAAGTGGTCGCCATGCTGCAGGTGGCGTTGCAAAAGGCGGAGAGTCTCTGATCAGAGACTCCCCCGCGGGATTGCGATCAGTTATTTTGCGAGCTCGGCTCGGCGGCGCGCCGCTGCCTCCGTCGCGCACTCAGAGCACGATCTGCACCGTGCGTTCGATGAACCAGAAGCTCGCGGCGATACCCGCGATGTAAGGCGGTGCGCGCCATGCCCAGGCCGGCGGCCGGGGCATGTATCGACGCCAGAGGAAGACCACCGCGAGCACGACTGCCACGAACAGGATCTGACCCGCTTCGACACCCACGTTGAACGACAGCAGCGCCAACGGAACTGCATCGTCCGGCAGGCCAATATCGCGCAGGGCCGAGGCAAAGCCGAAACCATGCAGCAGGCCGAAACCGAACGCGGCGATCCACGGCAGCCGTTGAGTCATGCTCGCGCGGCCCACCCGGGTCTTGATGATCTCGGCGGCAATGAAAGCAATCGACAGCGCGATGCATGCCTCCACCGGCGCGCTCGCGAGCCGCAGCCAGCCAAAGGTCGTACCCGCCAGCGTGATCGAATGTGCGACCGTGAACGCCGTAATGGCACCGAGCAGGCGCTTGAAATCGCCAACCAACATCAGCAGACAAAGCACGAACAGCAGATGATCGAAGCCGAGCAGAATGTGCTCGACCCCGAACCAAACATAGCTCCATGCGATCTCGCTCATCGATTGCTGCGAAGGAATCACTACAAGCGGCGCCGCGCCATTCACACGAAGCATGCTCGGAGAACCGTCGATCGGCTCGAAGCGCACGATCACGTCGGTCAGCGTGCTGGCGAGATTCTCGAAGGCGATTTGTTTGCTGGCGAGCCCGCCGGCGCAGATGGTGCGCTGGTGTTCGATGGCTGCGGCATTGACGAGCGTCGCCCGCGGCGTGCCGAGGCCGCGGCACTCGCTCGGCAGGATGACGTTCAAGGCCAGCCGCAGATCACCCTGGGCCGGTGTCTTCCATAGCACGTCGTAAGTCGAAGGTTCGACCTCACGGATCTGGAGGAACGCAGGTCTGACCTCGTGTGCCGCCGCCGGCAACGTCAAGGTAATGAGAGCGAGCAGGCCCAGCACTCGTGCGAGCATGTCACTGCCCGCGAGCGTCTGTGGCCTCGGAGGTTTTCCCAGCCCTCGCAAGATCTGCGGGACGCTGATCGGCATAGATCTCCGGCCATTCGACCGTGATGTCGTACCGCTGACGCAGCCCAACCCAGAATTGTTCGCGTCGCTGCCGACGTCGCGCTTCGATCCAATCCGAGCGCAGTCTGCCGCGAATGTCCGCCAGCTCCGGATCGCGGGCCGGTTCTCGCGACAGGATGACGACGAGGTGTGCCCCCAATGGAGAGCTCACGGGACCGAACCAACCCTCCTCCGCGCAAGCAAACACAGCCGAGGCAAACGCCTCGCCAAATAGCGTAGCGACACCCTTTTGCGTCGTCAGCGGCAACGCCGACGGCAGCATCGAGGGATCGCCGAGCTTCGTCGGATTCGCACCCGCGCGCAGGCGACCAAGCAGCGCCTCCGCATCCCCCTTCGCTCGATGTCCTCGTGCATCCGTGCTCACCATGACGTGGCGAAATGAAATGCGCTCGGGCAATTGATATTCCGCAGCGTGCGCGGCCAGCCATGCCGCGAGCTGATCATCGGTGGGCTCCTCGCTGGCTTCCGCATCTTCGGCGAGAAACTCCAGCTTCTGGCGCATGCGCCTGCGAACAATCGTGTCATCCGCATCGAGACCCATGGCGACGGCCTCGCGATAAGCGATCTCCTCGTCCGCGAAATCGTTTACCAGCCCCTGCAACTCGGCGCGGCTGGGCAGGCGACCTGCGAGCAGTCGATAGCTCTCGGCGATCTGTTGTACGCGCCCCTCCGAAATGGAGATGCGCTCGCTCGAAAGCTCGACGTTGTCGCCGCGAATGAAATGGTTCGCGGTGAACAGAACGAGCGCAATCGCCATGAATTGCAGCAGCGGCTCGCGCACGGCCTTCTCCGCAAACGTCTTCGCGCGCTGGTTCGTGGACGAATTTTCTTCGTCAGTAGGCATTCGTCGGTACGAACCAGATCGGCGACGTGTACGCCCGCTCCTGGATCGTCTTCGGCAGCTTCGGATTGGGAGCGATGTTGGCGCGGATCGCATCCCAAGTCGACCAACGGCAAGTCGGATTCTCGATCACGCGTGCGTAATAGAACGCGCTCTGCCGGGGATCGAACTCCGGATCGGTCCAGGCGCTCTGCAGCTGACCGGCACCTTTGTCCCTCGAGATCTCGCACGTGTTCAGGTCGACGGTCGCGCCGTTGTCGGGACAGCGTTGTGTCCTGGGATCGACCTTGCCGCCGTCGGAACAAGCGACGTCGAATACTTTCTCGAAGGAGGCGCCGCTGGCGTCCACCCAGCCCTTGACCATCTGAATGCGCTGTAGCGGCGCCGAATGAATGTCACGCATGGCGATCACGACGAGCTCGGGCGTCCGTCCCGGCTTCTCGACCAGATCGCCGCCCATGGGCACCGCGTTCGCATAGGCAGTGCGCACGCCGTCATCGGTCGCAAGATTCACACCTTGCAGGCCATAGCCGGCGAACAACCTCACGCGAATGCGGGGACCAGTCGTGGCGAATGTTTCTTTGCGTTGAAGCGCCGCGAACAGCGCTTCGCGCGTGTTCTGTTCGGCCCAGATCCCGGTGAGGCCGGCCGAGCCCCAAGTCGATATGACCGACACATCCTTGCCCGCCGCATAGAACTCTTCCCAGCTCTGGTAGTCGGCGGGCGGCACGGCACCGCGACGATCGGGCGCTCCATCGAGTACACCGACTTTGGAGAAGTAGTTGTCTTCTTCGTAGGAGCCGGCCGAGTTGTGAGTATCGCTGCCGGCGACGAAGCCGAGCTTGTACGGATTCACGCCGAGCTCGTCTTCGATCTGCAAGCCCCGCTTCAGTGCCTCGCGCGCGTAGCCGCCCTCGAAGTGCGTAATCGGCTTGTTCACGCCGATATACGAGGTCATCAACTCGAAGCCGGCCAGCTCGTCGTTCGGCGACAGCAACGGCATGGTCTCGGACTGGCCTTTGGACTGAGTGACCTCGACCAGCGGCTCGTTGCGAGCACGCAGCTCGGCGTAGGCCCGGTCGATGGGCCGGCCATTCCACATCGTGCGTTCGAACATCGTGCCGTCGGACGCGTTGCCGTTGTGTGGAATCGAAAGTGCTTGCATGCCCTGCTCGCGCCGCTGCTCCATCCAGCGCCACAAGTCCTCCGGGTTCTGGGAATCCAGCGCCGAGTACGGCAAGGCGGGCACCTGCTCGCCGGCATAGATGACGTTTCGATGCAGGTTGCGCGCCTCCGGCATCGACGTGAACTCGTAGCCGATGAACGTCGTGAACTTGCCGGGATCGTTGTGGCGCTCGGCGCTGCGGATGGTTTCCTGCCACGCCGACTGCGTCGCGGACAGATCGGCAAGCTCAGGCAGCCGTTTGCCGCTGTTCAAACTCCGGGCAAAGCGTGCGAACGCGGCCAGGATGCCGGCGCGCTCGCTGGAAAACAGATCCCGCGCATACGGGACTTTGGAATATGACGTGCCAGGCGTATCGATGGCCTGCACTACGCCGAGGTATTCGGCGTGATCGGTGACCGCCAGGAAATCCAGCGGCCCGTCGTCGAGGCGCAGATCGAAGCCCATGGCATGCTTGATCGTCTGGCCTTTGGCATAGGCGTAGGCATCGTCCGGCGTCGAGCGCACGTTGAAGACGTAGGCGTCGAACGAGTTGCGCGTGTGCAGATGCAGGTCGCCGAAATAAACGTTCCGCAACGGATTGGATGCCGCAGCGGCGGCGGCTGGAGTGCCAGCCGCCTGTGCTTGCGGTTGATCGGGAGATACTTGTGGCGGCCGCGCGCACGAACCGACCAGAAACGCTGCAGCCAACATACCCCAGCGCAGCCTGGTCGAGTCGCGCGCGACCACATGCATCTTAGAACGTCTTCCTGACGCCGATTTCAACGGTGCGGCCCAACGGATTGGCGGTCCATGGGTCGTAGCCGAATTCCTCCTGCGCCGGCGGCGGATCGCGATCGAACGCGTTCGCCATGGTCGCCGAGAAGGACAGGCTGTCGTCGAACGCGAAGCGGTACGTGAGATCGACCGTGATCCAATCCTCGCCGTTCTCGCCGTACTGGATTCCGGGACGCTCGTCCTTCACCGCCGACACGAAGTTCACGCCAACCCGCATGTTGTGCCGATTGAAGCTGTAGTTCGCATCGAAGTTCGCGCGCCACTCGGGAGCGGACAGCGCGAAGGTCGCGAAATTGAGCGTACCGAGCCGGTCGTCGCCCCGGGAAACGACGACGCCGTCGAGCGTCGTCGGTCCGGTCTTCAACTCCAGGACCCTGGTGGCGTTCAAGCTCAGCGTCAGATCGCCGGGCCCGACCGGCAGGTCGTACATGGTCTGCAGATCGATGCCGTTGGTGCTCTGGCCCGGACCGTTGCCGTAGCGAGTCGAGATCGACGAGAACGCGCCCACGGCGCTCAAGCCCACCGCGCAGGGAACGTTGAAGCTCACCCGGTTCAACAGCGGCTGCACGTTCGGATCGCAGGTCGTGATCCTGCCACCCTCCCCGTTGAACACCAGGCTGGCGATCTGGTTCGGATCGGCCACCTGGTCGATCTTGTCCTTGGTGCGGATGTCGAAGTAATCGAGCGTCGCCTGGAAGTGATGACCGGCGCCGAAACCGTCGCTGTTCCAGATCACGCCGAAGTTCTTGGTGGTCGCCGTTTCCGGCTTCAGATTCGAATCGGTGATGAACCGCGCACCCAGCCAGTTGCCGTTCGCGACCGTGTAGGTGCGAGCCGCGACCGTAACCTGGCCAGGAATGGCCTGCAGCGGCGGTGCCTGGTAGTTGGTGCCGTACGAACCGCGCAACGACAGCGGGCCCGCGACATTCCATTTGCCGGCCAGCTTGTAGACCGTGGCACCCAGACCGCCTTCGAATTCTTCGTGACGTGCGGCCGCCTGGAAGTCCAGGTTGGAGAGCACCGGCAGGCGCAACTCGGCGAATATCGAGGATTGATCGCGGCTGAGCGAGCTCGGCGGCAGCGGCGCGAACAGCACGAACGGTCCAGGGCCGTCCGGCGTGCAGCCGCGGAAGTCCGGATCGTCCGGCGACAACGGCATGGCCGGCAGGTTGGGCGAACCGGGGCCGTTGGCGCTGGTGAATTGCGACGGCCATTCGCACGCCAGGCTGCCGTTGTAGATCGGATCGGGAACGTTTACGCGGCGCTTCACGTCGCGATACTGGCCGCCGAGCGCCCAACCGATCTCGCCGCCGGGCAGGTTCACGCCGAGCTTGCCGTCGAACACCAGGTCGACCGTGGTGTTCTCGCTGATCTCCTCCGTAGCGCGTGGATTGAACATCCAGCGCGTCAGCTCGATCGAGTTCTCCTGGCCGGGAACATAGTTGGGATTCGCCAGGCTGCGCACCGGCTGGCCGGCGAACGAGGTGGAGAACGGATTCCACCACATGCAGCCGTTCTGGCCGGCGGCCGCGGGGTTCTGCGTGCCGAAGCGGGTCGGATCCAGGTCCGGCGCGTTGCAGTTCGGTCCGCCGAAGCCGTTCAGCGCCTCCTGCAGGCGATAGCCGATCGTGTCCGGATGCGTGTTGAACTTGTTCGCATAGTTATAGGTCACGGCGAAGTCATAGCCGATTTCGCTGGCCTTGCCTGCCCAATCGCCGAGCGTTCCCTTCAAGCCCGAGGACACGCGCCAGATTTCGTTCTCGACACGATCGGGCACGCCGAAGCCGTCGTTACCGAACGCGAAATTACCGCCGTGGCCGAGCAGTCGATAGGTGACCGGGGTGAATCCGGAGGCGCCGGTGATGCCATTGCGAGCCGCGAAATCCGCAGCGTACGGGTTGGTGATCGGCGCGTAGATCTGGAATAGCGCGCCGGAGGCCATCGCCGGGCCTCGCACCATAGGCTGCGCCGGCGAAGCAATCACCTTCGGAGAGATGACCCGCGCGTAGGAAGCGTCCGCATGGAACTCCATGCGCTCGGAGAGCTCCGCGTTGAGCTGCAGATAGCCGCGATAGATGTCGTTGTCTTCGACCAGGCTGTAGTAGGGAATGTAGTTGTAGGCACAGGTGAAGTCGTTTTCGTACCGGCCACCGACTGCCGCGCATGACTCCGGCGTGAAATCGGGCACGATGCCGGCAATGGCTGCGCCAAATTCACCGACGTCGCTTGCACTTGGCACCGCCGGCAGCGGACCGCGTGGCAGCCATCCGGCCAGATTCGTGAGCGTCGACCACGGCGCGGTGTTGTAGCCGGGCCGAGTCGGATCGAGTGAGTCCTTGACGAAATCGCGTTCCAGCGCGCGCAGGCGCGAACGATGCTCGTACTCCAAAGATCCCATGACGTTCACGCGGCCTTCGCCAAAGCCCGCGAGGATGCCGGCGGAATAATCGCCGTCCGAGCCGTCGATATATTTGTATTGCGCGTCCATGTCGATACCGACGAAGCGCTCGCGCGTGATGAAGTTCACCACGCCGCCGATGGCGTCCGCGCCGTAGATCGTGGCGGCGCCGTCCTTGAGGATTTCAGTGCGGGAAAGCGCCAGCGAAGGAACATTCGCCGTGTTGATGTCCATGCGCCGGCCGTTGAGCAGGGTCAACGTCTTGTCCGAGCCCAGGCCGCGCAGGTTGTAATTGACGGAGCCGATCAGCGTCGGGCCGCCGAAGTAGTAGGACTCGCCGGTGGTGGGACCGGAAATGGTCAGCGTCTTGGCGAACTCCAGCGCTGTCGGCGAGCCGCGCTTCTCGAGCTCTTCGCGCGAATAGACCTCCACCGGCAACGCGGTGTCGGTCGGAGTGCCCCGGATCAACGAGCCGGTGACTACGATCTCGGTCAGCTCGCCGAGCGGTTGCGAACCCGGCGCGGGTACCGACTGCGAAGCATCCTGGGCGAAGGCCGGCCCGGCGCCAGTGGCCAGGCCCATGAGCAGCGCGAGACTCGAGCTGCGTTGAAACGCGGATTTCATGATCATCCCCCTGTTGGCAACTACCTGGAACTTATTCATTCTCTCGTGAGTGAGTGTTCTACGCCCGGCGCGCCACGTCAATGCGCGCGTCCGATAAACCGTTCACGCTCCGCTCACTTCCCACACACGGCGCGAAACCCTCCAGCCATGAATCTCGCCATGCGTTTCTTGACCTGGTCGAAATCGTCCGATTTGCAGCGGCCGCCGGACAGCTTGTCGATGCGCCCGGTGCGCGCCAGCGTCAGCAGCAGCGCGCCGGTCACGAAGTGGTAACCCCAGAAGATATCTTCTTCGGGGCAATCCGGCAGCGCGCGCTTGAGCAGTCCGATCAGGCGCAGTACCACCGGATCGAAGTGTTGGTCCATCAACTCGGCGCCCCATTCCGGCGTGTTGGCCACCTGCGCGCTGAGCGCGCCATAGTTCTTCCAACGTGCTCCGCCCTCGATGTACAGATCGAGGTCGGTATCGAGAAACGCCCGCAGCGCGCCCTCGATCGTCGGTTTGCCGCGGGTCGCCTCGTCGTATTCGTCCAGCACCTGCATGCGCCGCGTGCTCGTAACGACGGCGCGGCGCGCGAACACGGCATCGAACAGCTTCTTCTTGTCCTGAAAATAGTAATTCATCAGCGTGTGGTGCACGCCGACGCGTTGCGCCACATCCTTCAGCGTCACGCCGTGCAAGCCGTGCTTCGAGAAGAGCTCCTCTGCCGTGTCCAGAATCTGCTCCATCATCTCGGCTCGTTGTTCGGCCTTGGTGACGCGCTTGCCGCGGGTCGTCCGCCGCTTCGCCGCCACCTTGGGCCGGGCTCGAGTCTTCACGTTTGCTGCCACGATTCCTGGCTCCGTCGTCTTGCCGGTCAGGCCGAGCAAGCGATCGCACCGACCCGTCTACCCGCAGGAAGGTCAGCGCCACGAATCGACCCGACGCGCAGTGAGCCACCGTGGCGCGCTAATGTCAATACTCACTCTCTCGCGTGTGAGTATCATCACGCGACCGGCCGAGCCGATCTTGTCCCGGTTTTTGAATACTTATTCTTCAGTCAGGATTTGGGAACGAGGGCGACTCCTTTTTTTGCGTCACTCGAAACGCATGAAGGAGTTCAGAGTCAGCCGGGCCGCTCGCGGTGAGGTGTCCGGCGAGGCGACGCGGCGAATGTCGCCGGAGTGGAGGACATTGCTGGGATAGATGAGCGCGCGATTGCAACGCGCCTGGTAGCTGGCGATGCGCGCGAATAGAGGATCATCGCAGTCCATGTACCTGGCGGGCGGCGAATATTCCGTCATCACTTCGCGTTTGAGCGATGCGGAGTAGTGCTGGATGCGTTCCTGGCTGATCGTTTCGAAGCCGGTGGCGCGATGTCGGTAGACCGACGTGCCGCCGTGTTCCGGGCCGCAGAGATAGTGAACGATGGCAAGCTGATTCGCGGCACTCGTATCGAAGTGCGGCACTCGTTGTATCGGGCGCAGCCGATGCGGCTCGGTCGTAGTGATCGACAGCGCGCAGAAGATGACTCGCGGAACGCTGTTTGGGGGCATCTCGAAGCGCTCCCGAAGCATATCGCCGTAACGCTCGCAGATGTCGTTCGCGTATTCAGAAGGCGCCGGCTTGCGAATGCCGTGATAGAAATCGCCAACCGCGGCTCGGAATGGCTCGCCGCTCTCCGCGTGCGCGATCAGCGCCGCCGGGTCCAGAGCGAAGTCCTCGATCACAGCGACTTGGCGACGCTCCAAGCCGCTGGAGTACATCGCGAGCGTCGCGCGTGGGTTCAGCGTAAACACCGATCGCGAACCTGGCGCCTTGTTTGAAGGCCGCCTCGCATTCGCGGATGAACTGCGTTTCGGTGATGCCGACTTTCCGCAGCGTGTTGCGCATGGTCGGCCAGGTGCCTCCCCGACGCCGATCGTTGGGATCGTGGGCGACTCGATGAGCGTGACGCGCACGCCGCCGGCACGCGTGCTGTGCCTGGCGGCGATACGCGCCGCGGTGATCCAGCCTGCGGTTCCACCTCCTACGATAACGATCGATCTGCTCGACAGAACTCGCGGATAGCCTTCATGCCACCGCTCTGGCCGGCGCGTGCGATTCCACCCGCCAACGCGGCAGGCTGTTCGGATAGTGCTTCTGCAGGTAGGTGATCAACTTTTCACGCACCTCGCAGCGCAGGTCCCAGGCGGCGCCGGCATCGCGAGCGCTGGCGAGCGCACGCAGCTCGAGCGTGCGGTCCTTGGCATCGGTGACCTGCAGCACGTTCACTTTGCCGTCCCATAGCTTGGATGCCTCGAGAATGCGAGTGAGCTCCTGCCTCAATGCCTCCATGGGCACGTCATAGTCCACATGCAGGTACACGGTGCCGAGGATGTCGGCGGAGGTGCGGGTCCAGTTCTGGAACGGCTTTTCGATGAAATATGTGATCGGCAGGACCAGCCGCCGCAGGTCCCAGATGCGCACCACTACATAGGTCAGCGTGATCTCCTCGATGCGGCCCCACTCGTTCTCCACGATCACGACATCGTCGATGCGAATCGGCTGCGTGAGCGCGATCTGGAAGCCGGCCAGCAGCGTGGCAATGGTCTTCTGCGCGGCGAAACCCAGGATGATGCCGGCGACGCCAGCCGACGCGATGATCGCCGTGCCGAACTGCCGCACCGATTGAAACACCATCAGCATCGACGCGATCGCGATCACGGCGACCACGCTCGTGGCGATCTTCTTCAGCACCATCACCTGCGTATAAACGGCGCGCGCGCGGCGATTGTCGGCAACGTCGATACGGTGCCGCTGCATGATGAACCGCGCGACCACGTTGATCAGCTCCATGACCAGGAACGCCATCGTGCCGATGAGCAGCAGGCTGGCCGCGTTCTGAATGATGCCTTCCATTTCCTGCGAGATGGCCAGCGCTGGCGTGCCCATAATGACGGCAATCATCGGCAGCGTGAGCCGCAGCGCCTTGCCGGCAAAGGGCGCGAGCACATCGTCCCAGCCGAATTCAGTGCGCGCCGACAGGGCGAGCAGCAATGCTTCGAGAGTGCGGGCCACGCGCACGAGCAACCAGGCAAGCCCGAGTAAAGTGCCGAAGCCCTGCAGCCAGTCCGCGATCTGAAAGGCCTTATCCACTTTGTACACGGCATCGAACTCGGACAGCAGCACGCGCACCGCGAAGTGCAATCCGTGCACCCACAGCAGCAATGCCAGCGGCGGCACGGCCTCGCTCAAGCCTCTCGCCACCCAATAGCGGAAAGCTGCGAGCTCGCCCGGCGCATGCGGCCGCTCTTCATGCTGATGCAACTTCCGCCCGGTCCACCACCGTAACGCCAGATGGGCGACCGCCAGCAGCACCACGACCAGTGCACCGGTGGCCCACGTCGTCAAGGTCAAGCCGAGAAATGTGGCCTTCATATCAATCATCGCTGTTCCTCCAACCATCGGAAGTCAACTTACAAGGGTACCTCCAAGTGACCGCGGTTGTGCCCCTGTTCGTCCGCAGCGTGCAAGCGCCGCCGCGAAATCTTTCCAGCGCAACGCGAGTAGCTCGAGGTCGCTTGTCTTGTATCGGGGACGTCGCCCTGCGGAGACAGCGGAGACGCACTCGAGCAATGCAGAACATGCAGCGCTTCGTGGAAGCGCCGCCGCTGGTTCACCAACATGCGCACCGGCGACCACAACGAGGCCGCCAACGACCGCAATGAAGAGGCCGTGGGCCTGCAAGGAAAGTTCTATAACCAGTCGACCTGCTTCAGCTGTCACATCAACAACGGACGAGGCTGGGCGCCGACGGTCGTGAACCAGAAACTGGATACGATGGTGGTGCGCACCGCGCAGGTCGACGGCAGCGGCCGGCAGTTGCCGCATTCAATGTATGAAGCTGCTGACGCGCTACGTCGGCCTGCTCGGCGTGCCTGCGCAACGCAGCGTGCAGAGCGGCTTCCCCAAAGGCGTGGCGCCGCTGTCTTACCTGGATGCGAATCCGGCTCGGATCGCCGCCGGCTCGGCCGTGTTCGACACCGTCAAGTGCACGGGCTGTCATGTCAGAGAGATGACAACCGGCTCGGGCAACGAATTGGCCGAAACCCGCAATCAAACCATCCGGCCCTACACGGACCTGCTGTTGCATGACATGGGGCCCGAGCTCGCCGACAACCTGGTCGAAGGCCAGGCCACCGGCAGCATGTGGCGCACTTCGCCGCTCTGGGGCATCGGCTACACCGAGCGAGTGGCGGGTGCAGGCGTCAGCGTTGGCTACTTGCACGACAGCCGCGCCCGCACGCTGACGGAAGCCATCCTGTGGCACGGCGGCGAAGCGACCACGAGCCGGCTGCTGTTCGAGCAGTTGAACACGGCGGACCGCACCGCTCTGCTTGCGTTCCTCGCATCGCTGTAACCAGATCGCCGCAGTCGACTTGGTTCCTGCATATCTCACACCGGCAGTCGCACGCTGCCGGTGTGAGATCATTTGCTCAACGCCCGCCGCTCACCGATAATCGCGCCGCTTCGACGTCACTCGTCGAATCAGGAAACATCCGTTCGCCGGATCCGCGGGCCAGCAGTGCCCGGCCGCTGCCTCGATCAGCTGATTCATGAACTGGTTCGGAAACGCGCTCGCCGTCGCAAATGGCATTGCCCTCGAAGAAATTACGCCCGGCGCTCACCTCTGCTCGACCGGCAAGAGCGACCAGGAACAGATCGAGATCGCGGTAGCCTTCCTCGCGCAGGGCCTCCAGCGCGGCGACAAATGTGTCTACATCGGCGATGACGGTGCGCGCAGCGCCATCATCCAGCAACTCGGCATTCGTGGCGTCGACGTCGAGCGCATGATGCGGTCGCGCGCCCTGCTGCTCAATACGCCAGCAGACCTGGGTTTGCGGGGCGACGCCACCGATGTGTACCGCGTGTTTACCTTCTGGAAGAGGATGACCGAAGCGTCGGTCAAGGAACACTTCCAGGGACTGCGAGGCGCGAGTCAGATGACCTGGCTGAGCGCCGACGTGACCGTACAGCAGTTGCGAGCGTACGAGGAACGGTTGGCGCAGCTGGCGCAGGACACGGGATGCGTTCTGCTGTGCCAGTACGACCAGCGGCAGCAACCGCCCGCCTTTCTGCTGGAGTCGATCGGCGCACACGCGCTGGTGATCGATCATGGCCAGGTGTGTCGGAACGTTTACTGCGCTCACGATGAGGAAACCAACGAGACCTCGCTCGAGGCCCGCGCTTTGGAACTTCTACTGCAGGGTTTGCGCAGTCACGAGCAGTCCAGGCGAGAGCTGGCCGATACGCAAGCCGAGTTGGCGCGGCTGGCGAGGATCATCACCCTCGGCGAGCTGACGGCATCCGTCGCGCACGAGGTCGCTCAGCCGGTGGCCGCGATGATTGCCGATGGGAACGCGGCGCTGCGCTGGCTTGCAAACACGCCGCCGCAACTGGAAGAAACGCGGCTGTCGCTGGTGCGAATCATCGCCGGCGGCCATCGCGCCGAGAGCGTCATCCAGCGCATTCGCTCGCTGGTGAAAAAGGCGGACAGCAGCCAGGAACTGCTCGACATCGGCGAGGTGATCATCGAAGTCGCTGCGCTGATGCGCGACCGGCTGCAGCAGGCGAGCATCGTCCTGCGAACCGACCTGTCAGTCTCGCTGCCACGCACCTGGGCGCATCGCGTGCAGATCCAGCAAGTCGTGTTCAACCTGGTCGTCAACGCGCTGGAAGCGATCAATGCGCGCGCCGGCGACGAGCGGGAAATTCACATTCGTGCCGAGCAGGGTCCCAGATACGTGACGGTGTCGGTCACCGACTCCGGCATCGGCCTCGGCACCGACCAGGTGCCATTCGTCCCCAGACCGTTCTACACGACCAAGCCTCATGGCATGGGCATCGGTCTGTCGATCAGCAGCAGAATCATCGAGGCTCACGCTGGACGGTTGTGGGCCGAGCGCAATGCCAGCGGTGCGGGCGCCACGTTCTATTTCACATTGCCCTTGCCCCGAGCTGAACATTCCAGCTAAGGTCCCTCGAATCGCCATATGTTAATTTGCCGAATGTTCGCATGAGGCGCCGCTGTCACGGACGATGAAAACGCCAACGCCGAGTTTCCTGAACAACGATGATGACGTGGTCTACGTCATCGAAGATGACGAGCAGGTGCGCGACGCCCTCGGCAGTCTCATCAGATCGGCCGGACATCGTGTCGCAACCTTCGCAGCGCCGGAGGATTACCTGTCGCGGCATCGGCGCGGCAGCGGCGGTTGCCTGGTACTGGACGTGTGGCTGCCGGGCATGAGCGGGCTCGAACTGCAGGCGGCGTTGCGCTCGGCGGGCAGCGACCTTCCCGTCATTTTCATCAGCGGTCAGGGCGACATACCGATGACAGTGCGCGCCATGAAGGACGGGGCGCTCGAGTTTCTGCCCAAGCCGGTGCCCGCACAGAAACTGCTCGATGCCATCGGGCAAGCGCTGCAGTCGAGCCGGCGTGCACAACGGCACGCCAGGGAGCTGGAAGTATTGCGCTCACGCTGCGCCACGTTGACCGAACGCGAAAGGCAAGTGCTGGCCGGTATCGTCGCAGGCAAACGTAACAAACAGGTTGCCGCCGATCTCGGCGTCAGCGAGATCACGGTGAAGATTCACCGCCGGCACATCATGAGCAAGATGTCTGCGTCGTCTCTTGCCGGTCTGGTGTTGATGGTCGCGCGCATGTCCGCGGCCGAGCCGGAGCCTCGGTACTTTGCGGACGGCGGGCCGCTTCGAAAAGAAAGCGACGTCCTCTGGCCCGGCTCTCCAGTGCATCACGATCGGTGATGCGCACCTGGCGCGAGTTCGCCAGCGTGATGGCGTCAAGCGCTTTCAACGTGGTCAGGGCGCGACTCACCGTCTCCACCGCCATCGCCAGATAATCGGCGATGTCATAGCGGGACATCGGCAGCACCAGGTCATCGGAAGCTCCGGCCGAGGTCCGCTCGATCATCTCCAGTAGAAAGGCGCTGATCTTCTCCAATGCATTGGTGCGCCCTAGCAGGACGGTGCGCGATTGCAGGCGGGATATCGACTCGAAGGCCCGCCGCCGCACCACTTGCGCCACCTCCGGGTCGAGCGATGCCAGCTCTTCGGCGTAACGTCGAGGGTAGCGGGCCAGGCTGGTGCCCTCAGCGATGATCTGGACCGAGCACTCGTGCCGGGCTCGAGAGCAGAACCCGAACAGGTCCCCTGGCAACAGGAAATCGACGATCTGCCGCCGCCCGTCCGCCGTTTGAATACATTCGCAGGCAGCTCCGGTCATCAGTCGGTACCACGCGTCCGCCGCCTCGCCGGCGCTGTACAGCCGTTCGCTCACCGCGACTTCAGTCCTCGTGGCGAGAATCTCCAGACTCTCGGGCAGCGGTTCGAGTGGCGCCGGCATCCTGGCGGTCGGACGCGTGCACTCGTCAACGGGTCGATCGATGCGAGCTGCAATCGGATGGGCGGCAATCGAGTGGGGCATGTTGCCTGTCCTGGCTTCTTCCGTGGGGGCATGTTCGGCCGCTTCCTGCGGCCCTCCCGGGCTCGTCTCCCTGGTCCTCGGTCATGAAACATACCGGTCGCCCGCCTGTTGCTGTATCCACCCTTTGTATAGGCACGGGCAGCGGCGGGATGCAAAACAGTGGCTGTAGTTGACCAAGGTCAATGCGGCCGGTGCCGCGATTGCGCATTATCGAGCCTTGCATGCGGGACCTGACGCGGGTCCCGCCGATCGGCACGCCACCCCACCCTCGTCGTGTCGGTCGCCTGGGGTGGAGCGTCTCATCCGTCGGGCGCTCCATCCTTTTTTCTTGCTGGCCATTTTCTGCTGGCCATTTTTCTTGCTGGCCCTGTTGTTCTTCAGGCCGTGGTTCTCCAGGCCCTTTTGCACTGCTGTTCCAGCCGATCGGGTTCGGCAGCGATGTCCAGTGCCGGCAGGCCCCAGGCATAGGACTCCATCGACAATACGCCGTAGGTCATGCCGCCATCGAGCACCTGCACCGAATCGCCATCGAACGTTGCTCCGAGCGCGACCAGCAACGGCAGGAAATGCTCCTCGGTGGGGTGCGCCCGACGAGCATGCGGAGCCAGCTGGCGGTATTGCATGAGCCGGTCGATATCGCGATCGAGCACCGCCTTTCTCACCCAGTCCCGGAACTCGATGGCATAGCTCGCGTCATCGGCCGCGCCTTCGCGCCATTCGAACAGGTTATGCGTGAGGCTCCCCGAACCGATGATCGCGACGCCTTTGGAGCGCCACGCGCCCAGTGCCCTTCCCAGACGCACTGCAGCCCAGGTATCCAGCTCACTCCGTAGCGACACTTGAAACGAAGGAATGTGCGCCTTCGGATCCAGGTAACGCAGGGGCACCCACGCACCATGATCCAAACCACGCTGGTCATCGAGCCCGATGTGCCGCCCCGTCTCGGCGAGGCTTTCCGCTATCTCCGCGGCGAGCACTGGATACCCGATTGCAGGATGTTCGATCCGGTAGAGCTCAGGCGCAAAGCCGCCGAAGTCGTGCAGCGTCCGCGGATTCGGCGTGGTCATCACCGTGGTCTGCCGCGTCTGCCAATGCGGCGACACGACCAGCAGCGCCTTCACGTTACCCAATAACTCGCCGACCCTCGACAGTCGCGAGCCGAGCTGCCCGGGTTCCAGTGCGAATGTCGGCGCACCGTGAGATATGAAAAGAGCGGGTGCAGTCATGATCCTGAATCTCGGGGCGAGCCCCTGTAAACCAAGTCCACAATACATGCCTGCCAGGCCATGGAAACAATCCGTGGCAGCAGCAATCCATGCGGATCGCCGCCGCGCCCTAAGACGTGCCCCTAAGAGGCGCGTACTTCTCCGTAATGAAATCCATGGCATTCCGACACGACCGCCCTGAGCACGCTACACTCGCGCCTCCCTTGAACGTAGCTCGAGATGCTCATGACCAATTTTCGGATGCCTGGCCCGACATTGCTTCGCCGTGCTCGCGCGCTGCTGCTGGCTGCCTGCACGGTCGTTGCCGGCTTGGCCACCAGCTCGTGCGCGGAGATGTCGCAGATTCTCCAGACTGAAACCGCAACTGCAGGTCAATCCAATCCATCGGCTTTGACGCGAGCCATCAAGGAGTCGCTGGAGTTAGGCAGCACACGCGCGGCGGATCTGTTGTCGAAAGCGGGCGGCTACCAGAACAGCCCCGTGTACCGCATCACACTGCCGCAATCAGTGCAGCCGGTGGCCTCGAAACTGCGACAGTTCGGACTCGGTGGGCAGATCGACCGGATCGAAGCACTCATGAATCAGGGCGCCGAGCACGCAGCCGTCGAAGCGAAGGCCGTGTTCATCAATGCGGTCCGCGGCATGACAGTCACCGATGCGATGGGCATCGTCCGTGGCGGCAACACTGCGGCGACGGACTACTTCCGCCAGCGCACCGAAGCCGATCTGCGGGCGCGTTATCTGCCCATCATCCAGAACAATCTGCAACAGATCGGCTTCTACAATCAGTATCAGCAGCTGCTATCGGCCTACAAGCAACTGCCGCTGGCCAACAAGCCCGATCTGGACCTGGAGCAGCATGTGCTGACCAAGAGTCTGGATGCGCTGTTCACGCAGGTGGGCGAGGAAGAAAAGGCGATTCGCAAGGATCCGCTCGGCCGCGGCAGCAGCGCCATTGCAGCCGTGTTCGGCCCCAGATGAGCGGCTGCCTGAAGACGCGGCGAGCTAAGGCGCCGCCCCGGGCTCGCCACTGCTCGCCTTGCGAGCATAGAAAGTAGCCACTTCATCGATCTCGGCCGCGGTCATCTCTCGAACCATGTTTCGCATCTGCGCGCCCGGATCGTTGCGCCGGGTGCCGTTTGCGAAGGCATTCAGCTGGTCGACCAGGTATTGCTTGGGCATGCCTTCCAGCCACGGCGCGCCGAGTTTCTGATCGACGCCGCCGTGACAGGAGATGCAAGGGGCGATGTTTCGTAACGGATCGCCCACTCGCACCAGCGCCGGCAGTGTTTCGTCGTACAGAGTGGGTGCCGTGCGCGCCTTGGGCAGGAACGCGTAGTAGGCCGCCAGGTCGCGGACATCCTGTTCACTGAGCGCATTGACGATGGCTTCCATGATCGGGCTGGAGCGATGCCCGCTGCGATAGTCCTCCAACTGTTTGATGACCACCTCCGGGTACTGGCCGGCGAGATTAGGCGAGTTGGAAACACTCATGCCGCGCACGCCATGGCACATGGTGCAGTTCAACGCGAGCGTTGCGCCACGCCCCACCGCCGCGCTGGTACCGACGCGTGCCATCGATGGCACGAGCACGACCTTGCTCGATGCGCCCTCTTCTTCCGTCCGTGCTCCGGAGCCCCATTGAGCGGGCACACCGGCCGCGCGGCACAACCCGGCCCACAGTCCTTGCACCGTGAAATCCTCGTGAACCGAGGGCAACCACACGAATCCGACCAGAATCATGCTCACCGTGAACAGCGCGAGCGCAATGACACTGCGCCGAAACACTCGATTGCTCCAGGAAAACAGCGACTGCTCGCGCATCATCGGCTCCCCACCGGAATGACGGGCACTGCAGCTTCCTCGATCATGGCGAGCTGTGCGATCGGCCAACCGTAGTTCACCAGCGTGAGCGCAATCATCATGGCCACCCACAAGGCGAAGGTATTCAGGGCAATCGGCGTGTGCGTCGGCTCATGAACTGCCTCACTGAAGGTGTACGGAGCAGGCGTGCGATTCACATTGCGAGCGCGCGCGAGAATGAAGACGAACAGCAGCGCCGACAGAACGAGCAACAAGCCGCCCAAGGTCGATGCGGTGACCGTCCACGCCTGCGGCTGCAAGGCGGGATGACTGTAGTCATAGTAGGCCATGCGCCGCGGCATCCCCAGGATGCCGACCCAGTGCCAGGGCAACGTGAGAATCAGTATGCCGATGAACCACAGCCACAGCTGTGTCCGGACCAGGCCCGCCGGCAGCGGCTCGCAGCAGCACAGCTGCGGCCACAAGTCGTAAGCGATCATGAAATACATGATCACGATGGCACCGGCGAAAATGAGATGAAAATGCCCGGTCACCCACTGGGTGTTGTGGATGGTTTCGTTGAGCTGGTAGCTCATGTTGATGATGCCGCCCGCGCCGCCGAGCCCGAGCATGATGAAGGCGAAAGCCACAGCCAGCATCATCGGGTTGTCCCAAGGCAATGCCTTGACCCAGCCGAGCACGCCCTTGCCGCCTCGCAGGCGGCCGGCGATCTCCACCGACGCCACGATGGTGAACACGGTGAGCAGCGTGGGCACCGAGACCATGGCCGTCATCGCGGCATGCACGAACTTGAATCCCGCGCCGACTTGCGGATCGGCGAACAGATGATGAATGCCGATCGGCATCGAGAACACCAGGAACAAGGCGAACGCCACGCGCCCCATGGTGTCGCTGTACAGCTTGCCGCCAATGGCACGCGGCACGATCACGTAGAAGGCGATGTATGCTGGCATCAGCCAGAAATACACGATGGCATGCAAGGTCCAGGAGAAGAACACGCGCGCCAGTCCGGCATTGATGGTGTCCGTGAGCCCCAGCGAAGCGGGCAGAATCTGCACCAGGATTTCAGTAGCCGCGCCCACCGAAGTCCACGCCCACAGATAAGCGCCAGTGACATTGCCATACATCGCCAGCGGCACTCGCGCCCCCGGGTTCGCTTTCCTCCATGCGCGCAGATTGATCGACATCAGCGCAACCCAGATCCACGACCCGACCACCACCAGCACGACGCCGATGTAATAGAACGGGCTTGCGATCATCGGCGGATAGAACGTGTAGAGGATGGATGCCTTTCCCACACCCACCGTGAGTGCCGCCAGCGCCGTGCCGGCGACCACCAGCCAGAAACCGCCCCAGGCCCAGCGCAAGCCAATCAATGGACGCTTCAGCGCCAGCTCGGTGAGCGCGTAGCCGAAGCCCATCGCCACCAGAGTCGGCAGCACGTATGCCATCACCGTGCCGTGGCCCGTCACCGATCGATAATAGTGTTCGGGATTGTTGATCCACGCGCTCAGCGGGCTGCGCACGAACATCTGCCATTCGCCAAGAAAAATGGCCGCCAGGAATGCGATGAACGCAACCCAGAAATGCGCCAGCACCAGTCGTCTAGCTACGAACACAGCTCAACCTTCTTGTGTCGCGGATGCGCTCGAGAAATTCCTGCTGGGAAATCACCTGGACTCGCGCCCACATGGCTTCGTGGCCGGTGCCGCAATACTCGTGGCAGGGCATGAGATGCTCGCCAGGGCGCCGGAACGTGGTAGTGAACGTGGCAATGAAACCTGGAATGAGCATGGCGTTGGCATTGGAAGCACCGACCACGAAGCCATGAATGGCGTCGCTACTGGTGCCACGAAACGTCACCGGCATGCCGGCGGGAACCACCAGGCACTGCGGCTGGAAGGAATATTGCTGGGCCAGCACGCGCACCACCACCTTGCCATCGTCCTCCAGGGCCGTGCCGAGGTTGCTTTCGACGAACTCGCCCTTGATGTGCAACGTTTTCACGTCGACGGTCTCGACTCGCGAGGGCGGCATCGCCGCCCAGTGCAGCCCGGTCACGATCATCATGCCCACCAGTATCGCGATGACGATGCCGACGATGATGGACCAGCGCCGTTCGGCGGCTTCGGCCACGTCATGTGCGGGCACCGCGCTCACTGCACCGCTCCACGCGGCAGGTAGATGAAGAAATAGAACGCAAAATAGATGATCACGACGATTGCCGTGGCAATGCCGGCAATCGCAAACGCACCGCTCGGCCCTCGCGCGACGATGTCGTCGGCCTGCTGCCTCGATCGTGAGTCATACTCATCGCCGGATGACTGTGCCATCGCGATCTCCCTACTCCGGAATCAGCTTGCGCAGCTCGTTGACTTGATCGGGAGTGACCGGCGTGCCGGTGTTGTTCCAGGCAACGCGGATATAGGTCACGACGGCCGCCGCTTCCTCGTCGTCCAGAATGTGCGAGAACGGCGGCATGCCGTGCGGACGCGGATTCTTGCGCGTGCCCGGCGCATAGCCGCCGTTCAACACCATGCGGATGGGATTGACGGGCGAGGCCATGGTGATCGACTGGTTGCCGGCCAGAATCGGAAACTGCGGCGGGAATCCGCGTCCCTCGTCGCCATGACACATCGCGCATTGCCGATCGTAGATCTGCCGTCCCAACTCCATGACCGAAGGCTCGACCAACCGCGCCTGGCTGGGCGGCGGCGGTTCGGAGTCGCGCTGCGGCAGCGACTTCAAATACACCGCCATGGCCATCGCATCTTCGTCGGTCAAATATTGCAGGCTGTTGTAGACCACTTCCGCCATCGGCCCATACACCGCGCCGCGCATGGAGGTGCCCACCTGCAGCAGATCGGCGATGTCCTGCAGATCCCAATCGCCCAGGCCCGCTTCCCGGTTGGAGGTGAGCGAAGGCGCATACCAGTTCTGATTCGGAATCATCCCGCCTTCGAACGCCTGCGACTCGCGCGAACCGCCCAACGCAGTCACGGCCGTATGGCACATCGAGCAGTGCCCCAGCCCTTTCACCAGGTAGGCGCCACGATTCCATTGCTCCGATTGTTCGGGATCGGGAACGTACTCGCCCGGTTTGAAATACAGCGTGCGCCAGCCGATCAACAGCTCGCGCTGATTGAAAGGAAAGCGCAGCTCGTGTGGCCGGTTCTCGCGCCTGACCGGCGTCACGGACATCAGATATGCATAGATCGCATCCGAGTCCGCGCGCGTGACGTTGGTGTAGTTGGCAAACGGCATCGCCGGATAGAGCAACGTGCCGTCGCGCGACACGCCTTCATGCATCATTCGATAGAACTCGTCCGCGGTCCACAGGCCGATGCCGGTCTCGTCGTCCGGGGTGATGTTCGGTACATATAAGTTGCCAAACGGCGTCGGCATCGGCCGCCCGCCGGCGAACACCGGCCCATTGATCTCGGTGTGACACGCCACGCAGTCGCCTGCTCGTGCGAGGTATTCGCCGCGAGTGATGATCTCGGTCGTTACATTGGTCCTGGCCTGTTCGCTTTCGGGCAGCACGCCCGGTCGCAGCGCCAACACCGCAGCGATCAGCGCGACGGCAATCGCGCCAAGGAGAATTGCGAGGCGAGTGCGTTTGCGCACGGCCGCTCAGGTCCGTTGGCTGCCGCATGCGAAAGGCATGCGGATCAGGTTCGAGGACTCGGGAGCCAGATTCTTCGGCGCCGGCTGGCGCGACAACCAGGCGGCAACGGCCGAAACGTCTTCATCGGACAGACGGATGGCGATTCTTTTCATGCAATCCGGCTCGATGGCGTGGCGATCGCCGACCTGCCAGCGCGTGAGCTGCGCGACGATGTAGGCCGGCCTCAATCCCGCAAGCCCGGGAATGCCCGGCTCCATTCCGGTCAACCGTTCGCCGTGACAGTCGACGCACGCGGGAATGCCCTTGTCCGCATCACCATGCAGCACCAGCGCCCGCCCGCGCGTCAGGACGGCAGGCTCGGCCGGTGTGATATCTCTAATGGCGAATGGCGGGTGTTGCTTGGCGAAGTGCTCGGCGATCTCGCGCAAGTACGGCTCGGGCAGGTAGGCCACCAGATAATTCATCGGTGGATACTTGCGAGTGCCGTTCTTGAACGCGAGCAACTGGTTGTAGAGATAACCAGCTGGCTTGCCCGCGATCCGCGGGTAGTAGCCGTTATTGGTGCCCTGGCCGCGCTGCCCATGACAGGTCACACAACCTTGCACCCGCGCTTCGATGGAATCGATGGTCGTGAACGTGGGAAGCGCATCATCCGCCAGGGATCGTTGCGCCAGCAGTGACGCCGGCGACACGAGCAGGACCAGGCCCGCCAGGCACAGCCATCCTTGCCGGTTCAGCATAGAACGATCTCGCGGAAGCATTGAAACTTCTTCATGGCCGCCAGCTTGTTCCTGCCGCGCACGCGGATATCAGCGCAGCGGCACGCAAAAGGTTCCCTTGGTGTAGTCAGGAGTTGACGAGATTGCACTGCAAGAACCGGCAGCGCTCCGCCGCGCCTGATCTAGATCAGTGCATGGATTCGCTGCCGACGGCAGGATGCAGCCATGACTCAAGCCCTCATATGCGACACCGAACTGCTACGCCGCTACGACCGGCCCGGCCCGCGTTACACGTCCTACCCGACCGCGCCGCAGTTCGGATCTCACTTCAAGGAAGAGATGCTGCGCGAGTACATCCGCCGCAGTAACGAAGCGCTGATCCCGCCTCGCCTGTCTCTTTATATTCACGTGCCGTACTGCTCCAGCCCGTGCTTCTATTGCGGCTGCAATCGCGTCATCACGCGGGACCGGTCCGCGGGTCGGCACTACGTCGAGCGGCTGATCCGGGAAATTTCCATGTTCGGCCCTTTGTTCGATCGAGACCGCGAGGTCATCCAGGTCCACTTCGGTGGCGGCACACCGAATTTCCTGACGGCACAGGAGTTGCGCGACGTGATGGGCTGCCTGCGGCAGCAGTTCCAGCTGAGCAGCGCCCTGGCCCGGGACTTCTCCATCGAAATCGATCCGCGCTTCTTGGTGCCGGCCGATATCGCAGCCTACGCCGACATGGGCCTGAACCGCGCCAGCCTCGGCGTACAGGATTTCGATCCGACGGTGCAAGCGGCGGTAAATCGGGTGCAGAGCGTGGAGCTGACGCGCGCCGCCATCGATGCGTGCCGCCAGTATGGCTTTCGTTCAGTCAATGTCGATCTGATCTACGGCCTGCCCTACCAGACCCAGGAAAGTTTCGGCCGCACGCTGGATACGGTGCTGGAGATCCGGCCCGATCGGCTGGCGGTCTATGGCTACGCTCATATGCCGCACCTGTTCAAGGCCCAACGTCGCATCGACGCGGCCAAGCTGCCGAATGCCGAGCAACGCATCGCGCTGCTGTCGCTCGCGATCGAAAAGCTGACCGCGGCCGGTTACGTCTATATCGGCATGGACCATTTCGCGCTGCCCGAGGACGATCTGACCCAGGCGTACACCGCCGGCACGTTGCATCGAAACTTCATGGGCTACACCACGCACGCCAACTGCGATCTGCTGGGCCTGGGCGTGAGCGCCATCAGCCACATTGGCGACAGCTTCAGCCAGAACCCGCGCGATCTGCCCTCCTGGGAGCGCGCGCTGGATTCGGGTCATCCGCCGGTG
Source organism: Steroidobacter sp. (assembly GCF_036406195.1). Classification (GTDB taxonomy): domain Bacteria; phylum Pseudomonadota; class Gammaproteobacteria; order Steroidobacterales; family Steroidobacteraceae; genus Steroidobacter. Next base: position 234,705 of record NZ_DASWVW010000016.1, on the reverse strand, counting down.
TGGCGGGGCCTGCATCTGAATCTGGACGACCAGGTGCGCGCTGAAGTCATCCAGCAGCTGATGTGCCAGGGCTGGATTGACATCCCGGGCGTGGAACGGCGCTACGACATCGACTTCCACCGCTATTTCGCCGACGCGCTGGCGCAGGTGCAGCCGCTGGTCGCCGACGGGCTGGTGGCGCTCGAGCGCCAACGCATCTCGGCGACCTCGCGCGGCCGATTGCTGTTGCGTATCATCGCCATGTGCTTCGACCGCTACCTCAATCAGCCATCGCCCCAGGCGCAGTATTCCCGCGCCATCTAGCCGTTCGCGCGCCAGCGAGGTGCGGCCCGATGAGGTGCGGCGAGTGAACGACATCACCGGCCGCAGCCCCCCGCCGGGAATTGCCGACGACGGCGACGAGTTCCACTTCTGCAGCACCTGCGCCTTCTCGGCGGCCTGCCTGGAAAGCGGCTACGACAAGAGCCACCTGCGCGACTTGCACGTGCTGGTCGAGCACGTCGGACCCTATCGCGAAGGCGAACACATTTTTCGTGAAGGCGATCCCTTCACCGCCATCGCGGCGGTCCGTTCCGGCACCGTGAAAACCTACGTGACGGACCACGAGGGGCGCGAGCACGTCCAGGGCTTCTTCCTGCCTGGCGAGGTCATCGGTCTGAGCGCCATCTCGCAGGCGCGCTACCCGACCAATGCCGTGGCACTGGATTCGGTGATGCTGTGCAAGTTTTCGTTCCCGAATATCGCCGCGCTCGCCACGCGCATGCCGGGATTGCAGCTGCAGCTGTTCAAGCTGTTGAGCCTGGATATCGGCAAGGCGGCGCTGCTGTCGGGCAATTTCTCCGCCGACGAGCGCATGGCGGCGTTCCTGATCACGCTCTCCCGGCGCTATGCCGCGCGTGGCTTTTCGCCGAACCGGTTCTTGCTGACCATGACGCGGACCGATATCGCCAACTACCTGCGGCTGGCTTCCGAAACCGTCAGCCGCGTGTTCCGCCGCTTCCAGGACGACGGCGTGATCGAAGTCGACCGCCGCGAGATCCACCTGAAAGACCGCAAGCACCTGGAAGCCCTGGCAGAAAACGTGCTGCGCAGCCCGTAGTCCGCAGCCGCCGATGGGGGCCTGATCTAGATCAGGGCAGCCCCGCCGGCCGGCTCGGATGATCCTCTCACCAATCAGCGGAGAGAGGTTCATGAACGCGAGTCGCAGGTTATGGGCAGGACTGGGCGTCCTGCTGTTGCTTTCTTTTGCCGTACTGCTGTGGGTAGGCGGCGAAATCCACCGTGTGATGCCACCGATCCCCTCGGCGGTAGTCACCGAAAACGGCACGACCGTGTACACGCGCGCCGATATCCAGAAAGGCCGGCAGGTCTGGCAATCCATGGGCGGCCACCAGTTGGGCTCGATCTGGGGCCATGGCAGTTATGTGGCACCGGACTGGACGGCCGATTGGCTGCATCGCGAGGCTGTCGCCTGGCGTGAAATCGACGTGCGGCGCGAAACCTCCCGGCCCTATTCGGAACTGTCCGAGGATGCGCAAGCGGCGTTCGACGCACGCCTGCGTCCCCGCATTCGCAAGAATACTTACGATCCCGCCAGCGAGACCGTGAAGATCCCGGAAGACCGCGCGCTCGCGATGGCGCAGGTCGCCGCTCATTACGACTCGCTGTTCAGCAACGATCCGCAGACACTGGAGCTGCGCAAAGCCTATGCGATGAAGGACAACACCGTGTTGACCGCCGAGAATCGCGCCGCTTTGAACGCGTTCTTCTGGTGGTCCGCGTGGTCCGCGGTCACGCAGCGGCCCGACAAGGAGATCACCTATACCAACAACTGGCCGCACGATGAGCTGGTCGGCAACGAGCCGCCGGGGCACCTCTTCATGTGGACAGTCTTCAGCGTTCTGTTCCTGATCGCCGGCATCGGGCTGCTCGGCTGGTATCACGCCCGTCACAAGGACGAACCGCCGGCGGAATTGCCGGCGACCGATCCGCTGGCGCTGATTCGCGTCACGCCGTCGATGAAGGCCACCGCGAAATATTTCTGGCTGGTGGTAGCGCTGTTCCTGACACAGATTCTGCTCGGCGCGATCACCGCGCACTACCAGGTCGAAGGTCAGGAAGCTTACGGCTTTGCTCTCGCCAACTACCTGCCCTACTCGCTGAGCCGCACCTGGCACACGCAGCTGGCGGTGCTGTGGATCGCGACCGCCTGGCTGGGCATGGGCTTGTATATCGGGCCGGCGATCTCCGGACACGAACCGAAATATCAACGGTTCGGCGTGAACTTCCTGTTCACCTGCTTGCTTGTCATCGTGGTCGGCGCGTTCGCCGGACAGTGGCTGGCGGTCATGCAGAAACTCGGGCTCGACAAGAACTTCTGGTTCGGTCACCAGGGTTGGGAGTACGTGGACCTGGGCCGCTTCTGGCAGATCTTCCTGTTCGTCGGCCTGGGCGTGTGGCTGCTGCTGGTCGGTCGTGCGCTGTGGCCTGCGATCCGCAAAGGCGGTGAATCAAAGTCCATCACCATGCTGCTGTTCCTCTCCACCGTCTGCATCGGCCTGTTCTACGGCGCCGGCCTGATGTGGGGCGAACACACACACCTGTCGATGGTCGAGTACTGGCGCTGGTGGGTGGTACACTTGTGGGTGGAAGGCTTCTTCGAAGTGTTCGCGACCGCCGTGATCGCGTTCCTCTTCACCCGCTTGGGACTGCTGCGCACGAGCACCGCGACGGTGGCGGTTCTGTTCGCGACCATCGTGTTCATGAGCGGCGGCGTGCTCGGCACGTTGCATCACCTGTACTTCACGGGAACGCCGACCGCGGTGATCGCGCTCGGTGCAAGCTTCTCCGCGCTGGAAGTGGTGCCGCTGGCCTTCGTCGGCTTCGAGGCGTACCAGACTTACAAGCTCGGCTCCGCGACACCGTGGATGCAGCGTTATCGCTGGCCGATCCTGTTCTTCACCGCGGTGGCGTTCTGGAACCTGGTGGGCGCCGGACTGTTCGGCTTCCTGATCAATCCGCCGCTGCCGCTCTACTACATGCAGGGCTTGAACCTCACTCCGTTGCACGGCCACACCGCGCTGTTCGGCGTGTATGGCTTGCTGGGTGTCGGCCTGATGCTGTTCTGCCTGCGTGGCATCAAGCCCAACGTGGTGTGGAACGAGCGTTTGCTGAAGACCAGCTTCTGGGCCTTCAACATCGGACTGGCCGGCATGGCGCTGCTGACCCTGTTGCCCATCGGCATCATCCAGCTCACCGCGGCCATCGACCATGGTTACTGGTACGCGCGCTCGGAGCAGTTGATGCAGAGCCCGCTGATCCAGTTGCTCGTGTGGATGCGCGTCCCCGGCGACACGATCTTGAGCGTCGGCGCGTTGTCCCTGGCCTGGTTCGTGATCCGGCTGTGGATTGCTCCCAAGCAGGCCAAGCTGGAGGTGCCGGAAGGGGCGCAAGTCGCCAAGCGTTGAGGTCTAGCTCATGAACTCAGTCACCTTGCCCGCCAGCACCCTGCGCATCATCGCGGCCGCCCCACACCGCATGATGTTCCTGATCGGCGCAACCAACGTGTTGCTGGCAATGGTCTGGTGGGCTTGGTGGCTGATTGCCGCGCGCTGGCTCGGAGGAACCAGCGCGCAACCCCCGGTGCCGGCAGGCTGGTTGCATGCCATCGTCATGCAGTACCAGGTCCTGCCGGCGTTCATGTTCGGTTTTCTGTTGACGGTATTTCCGCGCTGGATGGCTTTGCCGGAGCTGCGGCGTGAACACTACGTGCCGGTCGGCATCGGCATGTTCGGCGGACAACTCGTCACCCTTGCGGCACTGGCGGGTTTTGGCGATGCAGAGATCCTGCTCAAGATCGGTGCGGTGCTCACCACCGCCGGCTGGCTCACCGGCACCGTATGGCTGGTGCGACTGGTTTATCAGGAAGGCGGTCGCACCTGGCACGCAGTGAGTTGCGCCTTCGCGCTCAGCTTCGGGGTGCTGGGCCTGCTGTTGTATTCGACGTTTCTATTCCTGGACGAGCCGCGTGCGGTGTTCGCGGCGATCAAGCTGGGCACATTCGCGGTGCTGCTGCCCATCTATTTCACGGTCTGTCATCGCATGATTCCGTTCTTCGCCGGTGCGGCTCTGCGCGGCTATCAGCCGGTGCGGCCGATGTGGATGCTCGGGGCGTTCTGGGCACTGACACTGATCCATTTGTGGCTGGAGCTGCGCCACGGCTATGCCTGGCTGTGGCTGGCCGACGTGCCGATGGCGGCGATGATGGGCTGGCTGCTGTGGCGCTGGTGGCCGCGGCGCAGGCAGATGCCGCCGCTGCTTCGCGTGCTGTTCGTGGGCTTCGCGTGGCTGCCCATCGCGTTCGTGCTCTACACCATCCAGAGCCTGGAATTCGCGGTGAGCAGCGCATTCATCTTGGGCCGCGCGCCGGCGCATGCGCTGTTCATAGGTTTCTTCGGCAGCCTGCTGGTCGCGATGGTCACGCGTGTCACTCAAGGTCATTCGGGGCGGCCGCTGGTGCTTGGCAAGGTCGCCGCGTTCGCCTTCATCGTCATCCAGCTGGTCGCGGTCACACGCATCGTCGCCGAGCTCGTGCCCGATTCGCTCGGTGCGCAAGCGATTGCCGCCGCCGGCTGGATCGTCGCGTTCCTGCCCTGGGTGTTACGATCCAGCTGGATCTATCTGACGCCGCGCATCGACGGCAACCCGGGCTGAACGAGGCCGGGCTGAACGAGGGATGATCGCAGGATCATCGGGGAACGACTGCAGGCATGATCGAGTTTTATCCGCAGATCAAAATGGTGCACGTCGCCGCTGTCATCGCCAGCGGCTCATTGTTTCTGCTGCGTGGCGCCGCGCTGCATGCCGGCATGACATGGGTCATGGCCGCGCCGCTTCGTTATTTGAGTTATGCGATCGACACGACGCTGCTGACCGCGGCGCTGATGCTCGCCACCGTGCTGCATCAGTATCCCTTCGTGCACTCCTGGCTGACCGTCAAGGTGCTGCTGCTGGTCGTTTATATCGGGCTCGGCTCCTTTGCATTGAAGCGCGGCTCGACAAGAAAGACTCGCGTGCTGTGCTGGCTGGCCGCGCTGCTCGTGTATGTTTTCATAATCAGCGTGGCCCGCTACCATCACCCCGCCGGTGTGTTTGCGGCCATCCCGCAGCTGTTGAGTACATCAACGTAGGCATGCACGCGAGGTGACCTAGATCAGGTAAGAACGGCAGTCCTCGATCCTAAGCTCATATTGAAGAGTCAACAGGATCAAGAAGTGAGGACTGTCATGAAACGCCCGATGCTACCGCTGGTCTGCTCAGCTGCGCTGCTACTCGGCGCCTGCTCCAGCGGTGTTCCCAATCCAGCCGCTTCCGTCGAAGCGTCCGATACCGGTGGCTCCCGCAAAGGCGACTTCGGTCCGCCGCAAGGCGAGCCCATCGAGGCGGTGCTCACCAGCCCGCCGAACGTGCCGCCGGCGACCAATCGCAACCATCCGGCCAAAGTCATCGTCGAGCTGGAAGTCACTGAAGTCGACATGCCGATTGCCGACGGCGTGACCTATACGTTCTGGACCTTCGGCGGCACGGTGCCCGGCAGCTTCATTCGCGTGCGCCAGGGCGACACCGTGGAGTTCCATCTGAAGAATCATCCGTCCAGCAAGATGCCTCACAACATCGACCTGCACGGCGTAACCGGTCCCGGCGGCGGCGCGGCCTCGAGCTTCACCGCACCCGGACATCGCACGCAGTTCACATTCAAGGCGCTCAACCAGGGCTTGTATGTCTATCACTGCGCCACCGCGCCGGTGGGCATGCACGTCGCCAACGGCATGTATGGTCTGATCCTGGTCGAGCCGCCCGAAGGGCTGCCGCCGGTGGATCACGAGTTCTACGTGATGCAGGGCGACTTCTACACCGTCGGCAAGTATCGTGAAAAAGGCCACCAGCCCTTCGACATGCAGAAGGCCATCGACGAGAACGCCACCTACGTGCTGTTCAACGGCTCGGAGACGGCGCTCACCGGTCCGAAGGCCCTCAAGGCCGAGACCAACCAGAAGATCCGCATGTATGTCGGCAACGGCGGCCCGAACCTGGTGTCGAGCTTCCACGTGATCGGCGAGATCTTCGACAAGGTGCAGTACGAAGGCGGCACCCGCTTCCAGGAGAACGTGCAGACCACGCTGATCCCGGCGGGCGGCGCGGCAACGGTCGAGTTCCATACCGAAGTGCCGGGCAACTACGTGCTGGTCGATCACTCCATCTTCCGCGCCTTCAACAAGGGCGCGCTCGCCATCCTCGAAGTCACTGGCGAGCAGCGGCCCGAGCTCTATTCGGGCAAGCAGGTCGATGAAATGTACATCGGCGACAAAGTGGCCAGCCTGGCGCCGGTCGCCGCGGCATCGGAGGCCAGCGCCGCAGGAACTCTGACCAAGGCGCAGCAGATGCAGGCCGGCGAGGTGTTGTTCAAGGGCACCTGCTCCGTCTGCCACCAGGACAACGGCGCAGGCCTGCCGAACGTGTTCCCGCCGCTCGCCGAGTCCGACTATCTGTTGAGCGACCGGAATCGCGCCATCGGCGTGGTGCTCAACGGCTTGAGCGGACCGGTGACCGTGAACGGCGTGCAATACAACTCGGTGATGCCGCCGATGAGCCAGCTCAACGACGACGAGATCGCCAACATCCTCACCTATGCGCTCAACAGCTGGGGCAACAGTGACGGTGTGGTCTCCGCCAGCGATGTGGCCAAGGTTCGTGCCTCCACCAAGCGTAGCGAAGGCGCCGCGCACTGACGGACGAACGACAAGGAGCAAGCCATGCTCGAGATCGACACAGATCTTCATCCTCGCAGCCACGGACGGCTTGGACGATTGCCAGCCGGGCTGGCGGCGCTGGGCTTGTTGCTCGCTTCGCTGACCAGCCCTGTGGCAGCGGCGAGCGAGCCGACCAAGACCGCAAAGAGCCCGGCAGCGAGCATGGTGACAATTCCCGGCGGCAGCTTCGAATCGGTGCTGCCGCCGGCCAAGGACGTGAAGCAGGTGCGTATCGAGAGCTTTCGTCTCGATCGCACCCCGGTCACGAATGCTCGATTCGCCGCGTTCCTGCGCCAGCATCCCGAGTGGCGCAGAGACAAAGTCGCGCGAGTGTTCGCCGACCAGCAATACCTCAGCCACTGGCAATCCGCCCTGGAACCGGGCGAAGAGAATCTGCAACGCCCCGTCGTGCATGTCAGCTGGTTCGCCGCCAGCGCCTATTGCGAATCCCAAGGTGGCCGCCTGCCGACATGGCACGAATGGGAATATGTGGCCGCCGCCAGCAGCACTCAGCGCGATGCCCGCAACGATCCGGCATGGCGCCAGCAGATCCTGAGCTGGTATTCCCGCTCCGGCCGCGGACCGTTACCGGTGGTCGGCGGCACGCCCGCCAATGTCTACGGCGTGCAGGACCTGCATGGTGTGATCTGGGAATGGGTCGATGACGCCGGCAGCATGCTGGTCTCCTCGGACAACCGGGAGCAGAGCGATCCGGACCTGATGCGCTTCTGCGGCGAAGGCGCGCTCACGATGGAACAAAAGGAGAACTACGCGACGCTGATGCGCATCGCCATGCTCTCCAGCATGAAGGCCAGCTACACCAGCGCGACCATGGGCCTGCGCTGTGCTTCGAAATAAGCGGAGACGATCATGAAACGTCTGTTGTTTGCTTTGCTGATGGTTGCTGCGGCGGTGCGCGCGGACGCGCCCGAATCCATCTATCACCTCAACGCCGACCTGACCAACCAGGCCGGTGTCGAGCACCACCTGGATGTGCATCGTGGCCATCCCGTGCTCGTCACCATGTTCTATGCCCGCTGCCCCATGGCGTGCCCGCTGCTGATCGACACGATGCGCGCCATCGAACGAGCCGCTGCGCCGGCCGAGCGCGAGCAGCTGCGTTTTCTATTGATCTCCATCGATCCGGAACACGACACGGTAGAGAGCCTGCAGGCGCTGGGCACGAGCCGCAAGCTCGACCCGGCGCGTTGGACGCTGGCGCGAACCGATGCAGCGAGCGTCCGCAAGACTGCCGCCGTGCTGGGCATTCAATATCGTGAATTGCCGGACGGCCAATTCAATCATTCGAGCATCGTGACCCTGCTCACCGCGGACGGCGAAATCGAGTATCAAAGCTCGATGCTGGGGCGGGCCGATCCGGAAATGCTGGCGGCGCTGAAGCGCGTCTCTGGCGGGGCTCAGCCGAAGACCGCGGCCCAATGAAACATGCCCTTGGCCAGCAGCACGATGCCGATCATGTGAACGAACACGCTGATGTGGATGAAACGCGAACGGCGCAAGCTCATTCGCCCGCGTAGCATCCACGTCATGGCCGTGGCGAAATGGCCGAGCACACTGATCGCCAGCACTATCTTGAGCGCCAGCAACGTGCCGAACGTGCTCTGCCACGGATCGGCCAGCACCGCCCGATAGTGCCAGGCCATGCCGATACCGGCACCGTAGATCACCATCAGCACCCAGGGCATGATGCGACGGGCACGCCGGCCAATCGCCTGCTCGACCGCCCGCATGGCCGCCCGGTCGACGTCCTTGCGGACCGCCTCGAGCATCAACACTTCGAAGAACACGGTGCCGATGAAAATCAGCGCACCAAATAGATGCAACGTCAGAAGAACCGGATAGCTCATGCGTCCACGTCAGGACTGGTACTCCCTCGATGCGCTGGAATGCGGCACCAGGTCTGCGGCGTCCGAGCTGTCGCTTCGATAGTGCGCGCCGCAACTCGTGAGCCGTCGGGCGGCAGCGAGCATCATTTGCTCCGCCAGCAGCAGCCTCGACCGTCGCAACGTAGCAGTGAGCGGCGTCTGTTCGCGCAAGCGAGTGACCAGCGAAAGTCCTTCGGCAATGCCCCTGGCGTTGCGGACCAGGCCCATGCGCCGCCACATGATTTCACGTAGCTCGCGCGGAGCGGCCCAATCCGCTGTCGTATCCCAACCGATGCCCACCGGCTGCACCTCTCGATGCTGGGCCTCGGGCAACTCGATATTCAGAGCCTGCCCCAAACGCCGGCCCAGCACCACCGCCTCGAGCAACGAATTGCTCGCCAGCCGGTTGGCTCCGTGCAGCCCGGTACATGCAGCCTCTCCTACCGCCCACAGCCTGGGCAAGGTCGTGCGGCCGTCCAGGTCCACGGCGATACCTCCCATATGATAGTGAGTGGCAGGTGTCACCGGAATGGGCGCGCGATCCGCATCGATTCCATATGCACGGCAAATTCGATACACCGAGCGAAACGCATCGGAAACTTTCATCCCGGGAAGTCGCGTGGCATCGAGCCAGACACGCCGTCCCCTGGCTTGTGCATCAAAGATGGCACGCGCCACGACATCGCGCGGCGCCAGCTCCCCCAGAGGATGCACCTTGCTCACGAAGCGGTCGCCGAGGTCATCGATCAGTTGTGCACCGGCGCCGCGTAGCGCCTCGGTCATCAGAGGCAGCGGCGCCGCGTCCACGTCGAGCGCCGTCGGATGGAATTGTACGAACTCGAGATCATCGCACCGGGCGCCCGCGCTGAGGGCCATCGCCGGACCATCGCCGCACGCCTCGGGCGGATTCGTGCTGCGGCTGTAGAGTCCGCCTATGCCGCCGGTTGCGATGACCACATCTCGCGCGCGAACGACCAGGGGCTGAGCCTTTGCGGTCACGGCGGCCACGCCGCAAACACCGATCGGATCTCGCAGCAAGGCAATCGCCCGTGCATCTGACAGCACCTCGATGTGAGGCGCTGCGACGACCCGTTCCCGCAGGATATTCATGATCGCCGCTCCGGTGGCATCGCCGCCCACGTGCAGCACGCGCGCCCGAGAATGGGCCGCTTCCTTGTGCAGCGACCACTCACCCGCTTCCTGGCTGAAGGGGACGCCGAGCGCGGCGAGATAGTGCACGGCTGCAGGTGCTTCCCGGCACACATACCATGCGGCAGCACTGAGATTGTGATGCGAGCCTGCCCGCAGCGTATCGGTCAAATGCAGCGCCGGAGAATCCTCCTCCCCCAGGGCGGCGGCAATTCCGCCTTGAGCAAGATCGCTTGCCGTCTCAGCGCCCTCGAAGGCCGCCGGCGCGAGCACGCAAACCCGCCGCTCGCTCGCATTCAGCGCGGTGACCAGGCCGGCCATGCCGGCACCTATGATCAACACGTCTGTGTCGACGTCACTCATGAGCGCCGTGTCGGATCCAGATCGAGCATGCGTTGCACGCTCCGGCGTGCGTCGACGGCGACCGCATGCGGCACATCGATCTGCGGCGTCAGATTCTCCAGGCAATCATGGATGTTCCGCAGCGTGATGCGCTGCATGTGGGGGCACAGGTTGCAGGGACGAACAAACTCTGTTTCGGGGAACGCGCTGCAGACGTTGTCCGCCATCGAGCACTCGGTGATGAGCACGGCGCGCGCCGGCCGGTGCCGTTGCAAAGCGTCGATCATGCCCGAGGTGGAACCGACATAATCGGCAGCTTGTTGCACGTCCTGAGGGCACTCGGGATGCGCCAATACAAACGCCTTGGTGGCGCGTTGGTAATCACGCACCTCGTCGCCCGTGAAGCGTTCATGGACTTCGCATCGTCCCCGCCACGGGATGATGCGCACGCTGGTGCGCTCCGCCACGTGGGCAGCCAGATACTCGTCAGGCACGAATATCACCTCGGGCGAGCCGAGGCTCTCGACCACCTGCACGGCGTTGGCCGAGGTACAGCAAACGTCGCTCGCCGCTTTCACGGCGGCACTGGTATTCACGTAACAAACCACGGGAACCCCAGGGTGACAAGCCCGCAGCGCCTGCACATCCTGGGCAGTGATCGAATCGGCCAGCGAGCACCCTGCCTGCGCATGAGGAAGCAAGACGATCCGGTCGGGCGCGAGCAGCTTGGCGGTTTCGGCCATGAAGTGAACGCCGCACATTACAATCACATCCGCGTCAGAGCGCGCTGCCCAGCGGGCCAGCGCCAACGAGTCGCCCTGCACATCCGCCACGCCATGGAATATTTCCGGCCGCTGATAGTTATGAGCCAGCACGACCGCGTTGCGCTGGCGCTTGAGCGTCTCGATCGCGGCGACCAGTTCGTAATGCGCGTCCCATTCGGCGAGCGGCATCAGCCGTGCCACACGGCTATAGCGGTGCGCGTGCTCCGCCATTCCATAATCAGGAGCGGGTGGTTTCAGCGACGTGGCGGGCATCGAGGGACACTCTTCCGACAAGCGGTCAGGCGAATAACCCGATCGAGTGTAAGTCTCCCGATGCACGCCGCACTTGACCCAGGTCAAGGTCGGCCCGACGCGGCGCTGTGTATAAAGCTCCTATATTCTTGACGGATATCAAAGAAGCAAAGCCATGACCAATTCCAAACGACGGCTCGCGATGGAGGGCGCGACTACCGGACCGATCGCGTGTCGCTCCTGTGATCTGAACGAAGTTTGCCGGCTGTGCGGGCTGATCGCCCTCGAGACCGGCGCGACAAGACAGTCCACCGGAGCGCTACGCAGCGTGGAGCCTGGTGCCTCGCTGTTCCGTGCCGGTACGCCCGCGAATAGCATCTATGCGGTTCGACAAGGAATGGTCAAAACCGTGCGCGTCACCGCTGAAGGCGATGAAGCAGTGTTGGACATCCACACGCCGGGTGAAGTGCTCGGCCTCGAAGGCTTCGGCGCGGGAACCTATTCCTGCGACGCGATCGCGCTCGGTCGCGTCGTATGCTGCGAGCTGCCGCTACCGATGCTCGGCGAGCAGAGTATTCGTGTTCGTCAGCTCAGCGCCGCACTGTTGCGGCTGCTCAGTCTCGCGGCCAAGCCGCGCGTCCCCGCGGCACGTGGGCCAGTGCGGCAACGAGTCACCACTTTCCTGCTCGATCTGGCGCAGCGCTTGACCCAGCGTGGCCTGGACGGTCATCAGTTCTCGCTCGGCTTGAGCCGGCAGGAGCTCGCCAATCTGCTCGATGCCCGCCTCGAAACCATCAGCCGCCAGATCCAGCGCCTGCACCGGGAACGTGTCATACATATAAAAGGCAACCTGGTCACGCTGCTTGCCCTGGGCTCCAAACCCTCGGCAGACTTGACTTGACCTGAGTCAAAGGACCAATCCGACCCGCGCTGTAACGTGCGGGGATGCCTCAATCCGAATCCATCCCGCGTGTCGAGCTGGTCTGCCCGGCCGGCACTCTGCCCGCACTTCGCGCCGCGGTCGATCATGGCGCGGATGCCGTCTACATCGGTTTTCGCGGGGATACCAACGCACGCAATTTCCCCGGCCTGAACTTCAGCATCGATGAAGCCGCCACCGGCATCGAGCATGCGCACCGTGCTGGCGCTCGTGTGTTCATCGCTTTGAATGTCTATCCCATGGCGAAGTCATGGCCGGCCGCGACGGCCGCTGTCGACGCCGCCGCTGCACTGGGCGCGGATGCATTGATCCTGGCCGACCCAGGCTTGATGGAGTACGCGCGCCAACGCCACCCCGACTTGCGACTGCATCTGAGCGTGCAAGGCTCGGCCACCAACTGGCGCGCCATCGAGTTCTACCGGCGCGAGTTCGGCATACAGCGAGCGGTGCTGCCGCGTGTGCTGTCCGCCACTCAGGTCGAACGTTTGATCAGCCGTACCACGGTCGAGATCGAGGTGTTCGGCTTCGGCAGCCTGTGCGTGATGGTCGAAGGACGCTGTGCGCTCTCTTCTTATGCCACCGGTCATTCGCCGAACATGCAAGGCGTCTGCTCGCCGGCCCATGCCGTGCGCTGGGAAGAAACACCGGAAGGACGTCAGTCCCGTTTGAACGGCGTGCTCATCGATCGTTATGCGCCCGGCGAGGCGGCCGGCTATCCGACCCTGTGCAAAGGCCGCTTCCGTGTCGATGACGAAGTCTTCCACGCACTGGAAGAACCTACCGCGCTGAACGCGCTGGACGTCCTGCCACGACTCATCGCGGCGGGCATTCGCGGGGTGAAGATAGAAGGACGGCAACGTTCGCCGGCCTACGTCGCGCAAGTGACCAAGCTGATGCGGCGAGCCCTCGATCAATGTCTCCAAGGAGCGGGCGCAGCGCCGGCAATCGTGAACGATGCGCTCGATCACCTGGCGGAAGGCCGCACGCACACCCTCGGTGCCTATCACCGTACCTGGCAATGAGAGCGACATCATGAAATTGTCCGTGGGCCCCATCCTGTATCTCTGGGAACGCAGCACGGTGCTGAGCTTCTACGAGTCCCTGTGCGATGCGCCGGTGGACATCGTGTATCTCGGCGAAGTCGTGTGCAGCAAGCGGCGCTTCATGCGCAAAGAAGATTGGCTGGCCGTCACCGAGATGCTGCGCTCCGCCGGCAAGGAGGTGGTGATCTCGACGCTGGCATTGATCGAAGCCGAATCGGAGCTCGCTTCGCTGGCTCGCATTGCGCAGAACACGGACGTGCTGGTCGAAGCGAACGACTATGCCTGCATCGAATGCCTCGATGGCCGGCCCTTCGTGGCCGGACCGCACTTGAATGTCTACAACGAAGCGACGCTGAGACTGATCGCTCGGCACGGTGCGAGGCGATGGGTCGCGCCGGTCGAGCTGCCGCTTGCGATCGTCGCGGCGCTCGCGGAGCTGCGGCCGCCGAAGCTCGAAGTCGAAATGTTTTCTTACGGCCGGTTGCCCCTCGCCTTCTCGGCGCGGTGCTTCACGGCGCGTGCGCAGCGCCGGGCCAAGGACGATTGTCAGTTTGTTTGTGCCGCACACCCCGACGGCAGCACCGTCTACTCGCGCGATGGACAGCCTTTCCTGGCTTTGAACGGCATCCAGACCCAATCGGCCGCGACGCAGAACCTGCTGCCTCACGTTAGAAAGCTGCGCAATGCAGGTGTCGACGTGCTGAGACTGTCGCCGCAATCCCGCGACTTCGCCGCCGTCGTGAATGCGTTCCGCGCGGCGCTCGACGGCAACGACGACGTTACGCTCCCTGCGTCTTTCCTTCCCGGCGGCTACTGCGATGGCTACCTGGACGGCGCAGCTGGGTTAGAGATCGTAGAGAACGAGCAGCGGATGCCGCATCCAGCGCCAGTGCGGCCAGCGGCCCCGGCAGCGTCGCTTTCACGTGCCCGCTGAGATCGTACTCCCAGCCATCCAGCAGATTCTTGAGATGAAGACCGGTTTCCGTTTCGCCCTCCACCACCAGGCGGCGCTGGAAGAACAGTGTGTCCGGATCCTCCCGGCGCAGCGCCAGAGCCACGAAGTCCGTGAGCGCACCCCGCATCGTGACATGCGGCTCGACGCTCGAAGCACGCAGGCCGGAGCTGCCGATCTCGAACGTCAGGCCGACCGGCACATCGTCGATGTCCATGCGAAAACTTCGCCCCGACAGCTCGCCGAGACGCTCGGCGATCGGCTGGCCTCGCAACAAATGATTCACGACCGTGGTGACGACGTGTGTCGTCAATCGCGGAGGAACGACTCGCAGAACGCCTCGGGCGAGCCGCGAAGGATGCAGCATTTGGATCTCCGACGAGCGAAAGCCGCTTTGTGCCACGCCGGGCAGCGAGGTCTTTTGATCCAAGTCAAACGGATCGCGCAATGACTTATCCTAGTCTGCGCGACTTTCTCGCTTCTCTGGAACGGCGCGGCGAGCTCAAACGAGTGCCGTTCGCCGTCGATCCGCGCCTGGAGATGACGGAGCTGTGCCAGCGGAGCTTGAAAGCGAACGGCCCGGCACTATGGTTCGAGCGGCCGCAGGGTCATGAAATGCCGGTGCTCGGCAATCTGTTCGGCACGACATCGCGAGTCGCCGCCGCGCTCGGCTACGACGATGTGCGCCAGCTGCGCGAGCTGGGCGAAGTGCTCAGCTTCTTGCGAGAGCCGCAGTGGCCCGAGCGTCCGGGCATGCTGCTGGAGAAATTGCCCTCGTTCCTGCCGCTGCTCAAGGCGACACCGCGCGTGGTCGACGGCCTGGACTGTCGAGGCACTGTGTTGTCGGGCGCGGATGTGGACCTGGCGCGTCTGCCCATCTGGACCTGTTGGCCCGAGGACGCAGGTCCCCTCATCACCTGGGGGCTGGTGATCACTCGCGGCACGCGCAAGCCCCGGCAGAACGTCGCGCTCTACCGGCAGCAAGTCATTGGCCGCAACCGCGTGATCATGCGTTGGCTCACGCATCGCGGCGGCGCCCTGGATTTCCGGGACTGGCAACAGACGCATCCCAACAAACCGTTTCCTATCGTCGTCGCCATCGGCGCGGATCCCGCGCTGCTGATCGCCGCGACCGCGCCGATTCCGGACAGCGTATCCGAGTTCCAGTTCGCCGGATTGCTACGCAACAGCCGCAGCGAAGTTTTTCGCACCAGTGTCGGGCTCGACGCGCCGGCCACGGCGGAGATCGTCATGGAAGGCCACATAGCGCCCGGCGACATGGCGATGGAAGGTCCGTTCGGCGATCACACCGGCTACTACAACGATCAAGCGCAGTTTCCGGTGCTGACCATCGAGCGCATGACGTTGCGGCGAATGGCGTTCTATCACGGCGGCTACATGGGGCGCGCGCCGTTGGACGAGCCGTCGGTGCTCGCGATGTCGCTGAACGAAATGTTCGTGCCCATGCTCCAGCGCAGCTATCCGGAGATCGTGGATTTCTATCTGCCGCCGGAGGCCTGCTCGTATCGGCTGGCCGTGGTGAGTATCCGCAAGGCCTATGCCGGACACGGCCGGCAGGTCATGCAAGCCGTCTGGTCCTACTTGCGTCAGTTCCTCTATATCAAGTTCGTGATCGTGACCGACGACGACATCGACGTGCGCAACTGGCAGGAGGTGATCTGGGCCATCGCCACCCGCGTCGATCCGGCGCGCGACTCGCATATGGTTCGGCGTACGCCCATCGACTATTTGGATTTTGCCAGCCCGATCGCCGGGCTGGGCTCCAAGCTCGGCATCGATGCCACCAACAAGTGGCCGGCGGAGACGCGGCGGCGCTGGGGACGGCCGTTGGTCATGAGTCCCGAAGTGACGCGGCGGGCCGATGACTTGTGGAAATTGCTGCAGATGGACTCTCCGTCGCGCAATCACGGCTAGCGCTTGCGTTGACCCAGGTCAAGACGTCGCCGTCTCGGCCAAGCTCTAATCGTCCCATGCAGCGCCAAACTCTCGAACGCCACGGCATCGCCCCACCCTTCCGTCAGTCCTCGTTCACTCGAGAGGAGCTGCTCGCCTGCGGCGAGGGCGATCTGTTCGGGCCGAACACGCCGCGGCTGCCGGTCGGTCCGATGCGCATGGTCGATCGCATCACGCACATCTCGCAAGAGGGTGGTGCATTCGGACAGGGCGAAGTACGCGCCGAGCTGGACATCGATCCCTCGCTGTGGTTTTTCGAATGTCACTTCCGTGGCGATCCGGTCATGCCGGGATGCCTCGGGCTCGACGCGATGTGGCAGCTCATCGGCTTCTATCTCGCCTGGGACGGCCATCGCGGCCTCGGCCGGGCGCTCGGCGTGGACCAGGTGCGATTCGTCGGGCAGGTGCTGCCGACCGCCCGCCGGGTCACTTATCAAATCGACATCAAACGTGTCATCGCGCGCCAGCTGGTCATGATCACGGGCGATGGCTCGCTCAGCTGCGACGGCGAAAAGATATATACCGCGCAGGGCTTGCGCGTCGGACTGTTCAAGGACGGAGTCATGCGCGCGGGTACGTCTGATGCGGCCCGGACCGGGCTTTCTTGATGCGCCGGGTCGTCGTCACCGGCATCGGCATCGTGTCGTGCCTGGGTAATGATCTCGACACGGTGAGCCGTTCGCTCGCCGAGGGTAAATCGGGCATCCGCTTCATGCCGGAGTATGCGCAGCTCGGTCTGCGCAGCCACGTCGCCGGCATTCCGCAGATCGATCTGGATGCGCTGGTGGACCGGCGTGCGCGGCGCTTCATGGGCGACGCCGCGGCCTTCGCCGCCGTGTCGCTGACCAACGCGATCGCCGATAGCGGTTTGAGCGAAGCCGAAGTCAGCAATGTCCGAACCGGTCTCATTGCGGGCACCGGCGGCGGATCGCCTGCAAACCTGGTCGAAGCGGCAGACACGTTGCGGCAGCGTGGCGTACGAAAAATCGGCGCGACCCGCGTGCCGCGCACGATGTGCAGCACCGTGGCGGCCTGTCTTGCGACGACGTTCCGAATCAAAGGCGTTAGCTACTCGATTACATCGGCCTGCGCGACCAGCGCTCACTGCATCGGCGCCGGGGCCGAGCAGATTCGCTGGGGCCTGCAGGACATCATGTTCTGTGGTGGCGGCGAAGAAGAACACTGGTCGCTCACGGCCTTGTTCGACGCCATGGGCGCTCTTTCAGCGGCGCGCAACGACGATCCCGAGCATGCATCGCGCGCTTACGATGAGCACCGCGACGGCTTCGTGATCGCCAGCGGCGGCGGCATGGTCGTGCTCGAATCGCTGGAACATGCGCAGGCGCGAGGCGCGAAGATTTATGCCGAGCTGGTGGGCTATGGCGTCACCGCCGATGGCCACGACATGGTTCAACCTTCAGGTGAAGGCGCCGTGCGTTGCATGCAGCAAGCCCTTGCCAACGTTTCTGTCCCCGTTGAGTACGTCAACACTCATGGCACCTCGACGCCGGTCGGCGACGTGCTGGAGCTGGAGGCGGTGCGCAACGTGTTCGGCGACGACATGCCGGCCATTTCGTCCACCAAGTCGCTTTCCGGACATTCGCTCGGCGCCGCCGGCGTCCAGGAGGCGATTTATTGCCTGCTGATGATGCGGGATGGCTTCCTGGCGGGCTCCGCGAACATCGAGCGGCTCGACCCGGCGTGCGAGCCCTACCCCATCCTGCGGGAATCCAAGCCGCTGCGCGCGAACACCGTCATGTCCAACAGCTTTGGATTCGGCGGTACCAACGCCAGCCTGGTGTTCCAGCGCATCTGATCCGAGCAGCGGTTGAGCCCGCGCTGCGCCGTGCCGCCCCTTGACTCCGGGCGGCAAAAACCTATCCTGGGCTCATGATCGTCTTCTTGTACTTCCCGTCCTCCCACGAGCTGCGTGGCGAGCGTTTGATCCAGGGCACGTCGCCCCGGGTGTAGCGCATTCCCACGCGCTGTACCCGGGGCGACCGCCGGGCACAGCTACGATCGCCAGCCGATCACCGTTCGTTTCGATTCGACTCCGATTTTCGTTCGACTCCGAGTTTCGTTCATCGCCGATGCCCGTTCGCGCGTAGTCACGTCGAGCGCTGGCTTTGGTTCAATCCTGTGGAACATTCAATATGGTGGAGCTCATGCAAACGGCCGATCTGCCGCCCATCCTGATCCCGGCCGGCGACTACCGCCGGCTCAATGCGTTGATGGAAGCCGCCGAGCGCGCGCCGGCACCGGTGCTGGACTTTCTATCGCAGGAACTGAGCCGCGCCGAAATCGTGCCGGATGACGAATGTGCCGCGCACGTGGTGCGAGTCGGCTCCCTGGTCTCCTATCGCGACGGAGTGAACGGCCGCTATCGAACCGTGCGCGTGGTCTGGCCGCTGGAAGCCGATGTCACCCGCGATCGCATCTCCGTTCTTTCGCCGGTCGGCGCCGCCCTGTTGGGCATGAGCCCCGGGCAATCCATCACCTGGCCGCGCCCGGTGGGCGAGCCGCGAACGCTCACGGTCATGGCCGTATACGGCGCCGACATGCCGGATCCTGCCCCGGCGGCGTGACAACACCGCCGCGCGCGGTGGAAGATGGGGGGTCGATTCCCAATAGCGGGTCTGATAAAACCGCAAGTCCACCGCGTGCCTCCGCACCGCGCCTGCTTCCAGAGGAACTCATGAAAGACCAGACGATCGCCATCCATGGCGGCTATGAAACCGAGCCCACGTCGCACGCCGTCGCGGTGCCCATCTATCAGAACGTCGCCTTCGAATTCGATAACGCCCAGCACGGCGCCGACCTGTTCAATCTGGCGGTGCCCGGCAACATCTACACTCGCATCATGAACCCGACTTGCGACGTGCTGGAAAAGCGCATCGCGATGCTGGAAGGCGGCGTGGGCGCGCTGGCCGTCTCGGCGGGCAGCGCCGCGATCAACTACGCCATCCTGAACCTGGCGCAGGCCGGTGACAACATTGTAACCACGCCGCAACTGTATGGCGGCACCTACACCCTGTTCGCGCACATGCTGCCGAAGCTGGGCATCGAGGTGCGTTTCGCCGAAGGCGACACCGCCAAGGACCTGGAAAAGCTGATCGACAAGAAGACGCGCGCGGTCTTTTTCGAAACCATCGGCAATCCGGCAGGAAACATTGTCGACGTCGCAGCAGTGACGCAGATGGCCCACAGTCATGGTGTCGCCACCATCGTCGACAACACTGTCGCGACGCCGGTGCTGCTCAAGCCGTTCGAGCACGGCGCCGACATCGTCGTGCACTCGGCCACCAAGTACATTGGCGGTCATGGCACCACGCTGGGCGGCCTGATCGTCGACTCTGGCCAGTTTCCCTGGGGTCAGCACAAGGACCGGTATCCGATGTTCAGCGAGCCGGAACCTTCCTATCACGGCGTCGTATACGTCGATGCACTGGGGCCCGCCGCCTACATAGGCCGTGCGCGCACGGTGCCGCTGCGTAACACGGGATCGGCGCTGTCGCCGTTCAACGCGTTCCAGCTGTTGCAGGGCATGGAGACGCTACCGCTGCGTATGCAGCGTCATTGCGAGAATGCCCAACGCGTCGCCGAGCATCTGCAATCTCACAAAGCCATCCAATGGGTTCGCTACGCGGGCCTGAAGGATCATCCGCATCACGCCCTGGCCCAGAAATATATGAAGGGCCGTGCCGCGGGCATCCTCACCTTCGGCGTGAAGGGTGGATTCGCAGCCGGCGTGAAGTTCTACGACGCGCTCAAACTGTTCAAGCGCCTGGTCAACATCGGCGACGCCAAGTCGCTGGCCTGCCATCCCGCCTCCACCACGCATCGCCAGCTGAGCGAAGAGGAACAGCGCAAGGTCGGCGTCGCGCCGGAGGCGATCCGCCTGTCGGTGGGCATCGAAGATATCGAGGACATCCTGGCCGACCTGGATCAGGCACTGGCAGTCGCCGGCGCCTGAGGAGTCGACTGGTCAACAGATCGGCTGGGCAGCAACTGGGCAATATAGGGCGGCAGGACGAATGCCGCCCTATGAATCGCGGCGCTGTAGTAACGTAGGTTCAAACCGCTGCGTGCGATTCGTCCCTCCAGCACATCGAGCGCGACGCTGTCGATGCGCAGGCTGTCGCTACCCCAGCCCAGCGAAAGATGCCCGCCAACGTAGCTCGGGGACGCCAGCAAGTAGCAACCGCTGCGCTGGAAGACCGACGACAGATTCGCCACGGTCGTCGCAAACCCGGTACGCTGCAGGAATGGCATGCCCGCCTGCACCGCCAGAACGCCGCGGGGTCGCAGACAACGCTGGATGGCCCTGTAGAACTCCGCGCTGAAGAGCCGCGCGCCCGGACCGATCGGATCGGTCGAATCGACCAGCACCACATCGAAGCGCTCGTCCAGACCGTCGACGAAGCGAACGCCGTCGTCGATCTTGAGATGAAAGCGCTGGTCCGAGAATACTGGAGCATTGATGGCACCGAGGTGGCGGCGCGCCGCGTCCACGACTGCGGCGTCCAGCTCCACCTGAAACACTCGCCGCACACCCTCGTGCCTCAGTACTTCCTCGGCCAGGCCGCAATCGCCGCCGCCGATGATCAGCACATCGCGCGCCTCGCCATGAGCAAACAATGGTACGTGCGCGAGCATCTCGTGATAGATGAACTCGTCGGCCGTAGCGACCTGGGTAACACCGTCGAGCAACAGCACGCGGCCGAACTGATCGTTCTCGATCAACGTCAGCTCCTGGTGAGGCGTGCTCGCCTGGGACAGCACGCGGTTCACGCCGTACGACAATCGAATACCGCGTGCGATCTGCTCGTCAGCCCACTTGATCATTGAGCCGTCCTCGTAACAATTCCTGGATTTCCGCCCGCTTCGGCGTGAATGTTTCCAGCAGAACTTCGATACAGCGCTCCGGCCGCGCCTTGCCGCACATGAAGATATCCAGCGCCGCATAGTTCCGTTCCGGCCACGAGTGAATGGAAATGTGGCTCTCGGCCAGCACCGCCACGCCACTGACGCCCCCATTCGGTTCGAAGTGATGCAAATGTATGTGCAGCAACGTCGCGCCCGCGGCTGCCACGCAGCGGCGCAGTGTCTGCTCGATCAAAGCGATCTCATCCAAACGGCTCGCACCGTACAGATCGATGATCATGTGGGCCCCCGCACAGCGCACCCCCGCGCGTTCGGTGATCCAAGTGCTGTTGTTCACTGCTTCTGCCGAGGCAGCCCGGGCCGTAGTGGCCGCAGTTTCCTGCCGCAGCAGGTTGAGCTCCAGCACCGAGCCCGCGCGCATCCGCGCGGCTCTCTCAGCACACGATCCGGTCATTTTTCGTCTTACCCTCCCGTATCGCTCGATGAGCGACCCAAGCTGTAGTTGAATCAAGCCGAAGCAGATCGGCCGGTCATTGCCATGGCAGCCGCCGCAGGCCTGACCGACCCGACGCGCTCTCTGGCCACTCGCACTGGCGGCGAGATCGCCAGCACGTCGCAATCCGCGCGCCGGAGCAACTGGTCTGCCACGCTGCCAAACAACATACGCTTGAGCATGAACCAGCGGCTGGTACCGATGACCAGCAACTCGGGCTGCGTACCCTGCAGACATTTCTGAATCGCATCGAGCGGACGCGCCTGCTCGACCACCACGTTCACCGTCGTCAGATCGACGCCCTCAGCGGACATTTTCTGCAGCAGTTGGCTGCTCAGCGCGCTCTTCCACTGCTGTCGGTGCGGCGTCTCCTCCCCTCGACAGCCGCCCAGCAGCCCGTGATAGGACGGCTGAAACGCATGCACGATCCAGGTATAGGCTTGCTCGAGCAAACCCATCGACATCGCGGCTCTCGCCACGTGCACCGAGACGTCGGACATATCCGTCGCCAGCAACAAGCTTCGATAGCTGCGATCGGCTTTGCCGCTCACCACCAGCACCGGGCAATGCGTCGCGCGAATCACTCGCTCCGCGGTAGTGCCAAGAACCAGATCCACCGTGTGCCGGCGCGGCCGCGCCATCACGATCAAATCCGGCTGCCACTCGCCGGCCGCCTCGATGATGGCTTGGATTGGCGTGCCATGACGCACCGACACCCGGGCCCCCTGCTGGGTATGCACCTTGGTCTTGTCGGCCCGCGATAGCAATTGCATGTGCGCGCGAGCGAACATCTTGCGCCGGGCGCGCTGTGCCTGCACTCTGGCGATGGCATGGACGAACAGCACGGCGGCATTCATCTGCTTGGCGAGCAACGCGGCCCGGCGCTCCGCTTCCGCCGAGCGCGGCGTCAGATCGGTGACACAGAGGATTCGTCGACCCTCGATCTGTTGCGCATCCGGCACCGCCGCGGCCGGGTCCTGGTCGGATCGAGCCGAATCGCCTTGCATCATCTGTTCGTTCCTCCACCAGCCAGGACCGTTCTGATGGGCTGCCTCCTGTCGCCGAGGCCGGCAACAGGCCAGCCCACCCCGAGTCTTGTACCCGAGGCGGGCGGTTCGATCTATTAGAATTCTTGTGGGATTGGCTTCGAGAATCTCTAAGCGGCGGCGTGCGCTTCGCTGCGAGTCAGGCCGGTACGAGCCAGGAAGTCGCCAAACGATTCGGCATCGTTCCTGCCGTTCGCGTAGGCCTGCAACAGGCGCCGCAGCGAATCGAGAATTTGCTGCTCGTCGATATTCTCGCGATACAGCCAGTTCAAGCGCTCGCCTCGCGGACTGCCACCCACATACAGATTGTATTTGCCGGGCCCTTTGCCGACGAAGGCGATCTCGGCCAGAAAGGGCCTCGAGCAGCCGTTGGGACAACCGCTCATGCGAATCGTAATTGGCACATCCCGCAAGCCGACTTCATTCACGACGCCTGCGAGCTTCTGCAGCAGCGATGGCAAGTAGCGCTCGCTTTCCGCCATCGCCAGACCGCAAGTCGGCAACGCTACGCACGCCATCGCATGGTGCTCCAGCACCGCAGGCGCCAGCGCTCCGGCCAATCCATTCGCATGCAACAACTCGTCAACGCGACGACGATCCGCGTCGCTGACGCCAGCAATCGTCACGTTCTGGTTGGTCGTCAGCGCGAACGTACACGGCACCTGCATTGCGATCTCTCTCAATCCTGTCATGAGAGATGCCTCGGGCGTGTCCGCGATGCGTCCGTTGCGAATGAACAGCGTGCAATGCCAGCGACCGTCCTCGCCCTGCTGCCAGCCGTAGCGGTCGCCGTTGCTCGAGAATTCGAACTCACGGGCCGGTTCCAGTGGCTTGCCGAGCCGACGCGCCAACGCTTCCCTGAACCATTCGATGCCACGATCTTCGATGGTGTACTTGAAACGGGCATGCGCGCGGTCCAGCCGATCGCCATAGTCGCGCTGGATGCACATCGTGTGCTCGGCCACTTGCTCGATGTCGGCAGCACTGCAGAAACCTGCCAGCGTGCTCAGCCTGGGGAAAGTCGTGGGCACCTTGTGGGTCATACCCATGCCGCCGCCGACCAGTACGTTGTAACCGACGATGTCGCCGTTCTCGACAATGGCGACGAACCCGAGATCGTGCGCGTAGATATCAACGTCGTTGCTAGGAGGAACCGCGATTGCGATCTTGAACTTGCGGGGCAAGTAAGTCGAACCGTACAGCGGCTCCTCGTTGGGCGGAGGCGGCTGTGTCGCAGGCTGCTGCAATAGCAACTCTCGATACGCTCCGGTGCGCGGCATCAGGCGAGCGCTCAGCCTGCCGGCCGTTGCTGTGGCCTCGGCATGTGCTCGTGAGAACAGCGGATTCGAAGTACAAATGACATTGCGATTGTCATCGCCGCAGGCAGCAATGGTGTCGAGGCCGGCGGCCACGATTCCTTGAATGTGTCTCGGCAGGTTGTGCTTCAGCACGCCGTGAAACTGGAATGTCTGCCGCGTGGTCAACCTGAGCTGGCCATTAGCCGTGGCGCGCGCCTGCGCATCCAATGCCAGCCATTGTCGAGCAGTACATACGCCGCCGGGCAGGCGAACGCGAACCATGAACTGGTAGTGCGGTTCGAGGCGTGACTGGCGGCGCTCCTCCCGCAGGTCACGATCGTCCTGCTGATAGACGCCAAAGAACTTGGTCAGCAGCGAATCGTCGTGCGCAATGCTGCCGGTGACCGGATCTACCAGGCTCTGTTCGAGCGTGCCTCTCAGGAAGCGGCTGCGCTGTTTCAGCTGCTCGTTGGAATGCAATTGCTCGACCGGCGTGGACAAGTCGTTCCTGCGCGCCCCCTCCATCAGTACACGTCCCGCTGGTAGCGCCGCTCGCGCTGTAGATTCAACATGAGCTCCTCGACTCGTTCGTCGTTCATGGCGCCGTGAGTGCGAACGACTTCTCGTATTGCCGCGTCCACATCCGGCGCCATCTGCTGCGCGTCGCCGCAGACATAGATATGAGCGCCCTCTTGCAACCACGCATAGAAGGTTGCGCCGTGCTCTCGTATCCGATGCTGGACATACACTTTCTCGTTGCCCTCGCGAGAGAACGCCACGTCGAGCCGATGCAAGGCACCGCGCTTGCGCCAGTCCAGCCACTCGGTCTGATACAGGAAATCACTGCGTAGCGTCCGGTCGCCAAACAGCAACCAGTTCTTGCCGCGAGCTTCGAGCGCCTCGCGTTCGGCAATGAACGCCCGAAACGGTGCAACGCCCGTGCCGGGACCGATCATGATGATCGGTGCGTTCGGGTCCGCCGGCAGACGGAACGCGGCGTTCCGGTGCGGATACACAGCGACGCGAGCATTTGCATCCGTGGCGCCGGCGAGCAACGTGGAAACGACACCGCCGCGGGTTCGGCCTCTGGATTCGTAGGTCACAATGCGAACGGTAAGATGGACCTCATCCGGCGTCGCATGCGGACTGGAGGCAATCGAGTACAGGCGGGGGGCCAGCGGACGCAGAATCCGCACGAACTCCGCGGCTTCAATCCCTTCCAAGGGGTGATCGGAAACCAGGTCGATCAGGTGCGTGCCGCGCAGAAACGCTTCGAGCTGCGCCTTCGCATTGTCCTGCGTCAGGTCTGACAACGCCTGATGCTTGCTGAGCGCGGCATAACGCTCGAACAGAGCACGATTCACCGGGCCGATGTCCCAGTGCTCGGTGAGCGCCTCTCGCAGGGACATGCTGGCGCCGCCGACTTCCACCGGGGATTCGGCATCGAACGGTAGATGTTCGAGGAGCGCGGCCACTTCCGTCTCATGATTGCGGGGTACGACCCCGAGGGCGTCGCCTACCTCGTAGTGAATGCCCGCACCCTCCAACGACAATTCGATGTGGCGAACGTCCTTGGTCGAATCGCGTGCGGTCAGGCGAATGTTGGCAAGCACGGGCGCCTGCCAGGGATTCTTTCTCGTATAGGCCGTGGCTACTGTTGCGCTCGGGCGGATGTGAGTCGCGATCGAAGCAGCTGCAGGAACAGCCTCGCCCTGTGCAGCGACCATCTGCGCCACGACGGCATCGATCCAACGAGTCGCATTGTCCTGAAAGTCCACATCGCATTCGACACGTTCGTGCAACCGCTTGGCGCCGAGGGCCGCCAACTGTGCGTCGAAGCGCCGTCCGGTTTCACAGAACTGCTCGTAGCTGGAATCGCCGAGCGCGAGCACGGAATACTTCAGATCCGTCAGCTTCGGCGCCTTGCGACCGTGCAGCAGGTCGTAAAGCGGACGAGCGCGATCCGGTGGATCGCCTTCGCCATGAGTGCTGACGATCACGAGCAGATGCCGGGCCCGATCCAGATCCGCCTTCCGGCAATCCAGCATGTCGAGCACGACGTGAGTTACGCCGACAGCCGCGAGCGCCTCTTCGAGGCGCTTCGCCAACGTCTCGCAATTGCCACTCTGGGAGCCGTAGACAATCGTGGCTGTCGGCGCAACGCTGGGTGCCGCGGCAGCGGCGGCGCCGCTGCCCATGCCGATCGAGCCGAGCAGATAACCACTCAGCCACGCGCGCTGCCCGGCATCGAGGCGGCCGACCAGGCGTCGCACCTCCTCGGCCAGCGTTCGTTCGAACGGAAACGCTTCGGCAGCTGGACCGGCCACGGCGGGTTCACTCATGATGGACCGATCTTCAGGAAGGCTGCTTGGTGACGCGCAGATACGGCCGCTGCTCCTGCCAGCCCTGCGGGAACAGCTTGCGGGCCTCGTCATTCGACAGCGACGGAACGATGATCACGTCGTCGCCGGGCTGCCAGTTCACCGGGGTCGCCACTTTGTGCCTGTCCGTGAGCTGCAGCGAATCGATGACGCGCAGGATCTCGTCGAAATTGCGGCCGGTGCTGGCCGGATACGTGATCATGGCGCGCACTTTCTTGGCGGGATCAATGATGAAGACCGAGCGCACCGTGAAAGTGGTGTCCGCCTTGGGATGCAACATGCCGTAGAGATTGGCCACCGTGCGATCCGCGTCGCCGATGATCGGAAACAGCGGGCGTGCGCCTTGCGTCGCCTGGATGTCATCCGCCCAGCGCTCGTGATCGCCGATGGAATCCACCGACAGGCCGATCACCCGCACACCGCGCTTCTCGAACTCCGGCCGCAGCTTCTCGGTGTAGCCGAGCTCGGTGGTGCACACCGGCGTGAAGTCCTTGGGATGCGAAAACAGCACGCTCCAGTGCTTGCCCACCCATTCATGGAAGCGAATGCGCCCCACCGTGGTATGCGCCTGAAAGTCCGGCGCAGTGTCGCCAATCTGTAGAGTCATTGGATTTCTCCGTTATGGGCCCGCCACCCGAGCCGAGCTGGCCGAAGCATAACCCCTCACACTGTGATATATTCCTAACGATTGGTTTTGAGGCCATGCGCTGCGGGCATGAAGGGCCGGAGCTGGAGCGCCACCCCGTGGACTGTTACCGTTGCTGAATTCGACTACGAGGCGACGGCATGGCTGGTAAGAGCGGGACGGGCAAGGGCGCTACGGCGACGATCGGCAAGCGTCAGTACGAGACACTGGCGGCTTTTCGCTACGAGCTGCGGCGATACCTGCGGCACAGCGAGGAGATGACGCGTCGTCACGGCATTACACCGCTGCAGTACCAACTGCTCCTGCACGTGAAGGGCTTTCCTGGCCGGGAGTATGCGTCGGTCACCGAGCTGGCCGAGCGCCTGCAAGCCAAGCACCACGGCGTGGTGGGGCTGGTGACTCGATCGGAAGCCGCCGGACTCGTCGAGCGCCGCGTGAGCGAGGCAGACCGTCGCCTGGTGCACGTGTACCTGACCGCGAAAGGGGAACAAAAGCTCGCCCGGCTCGCCGATCTGCATCGTCGTGAACTGCTGCAACTGCAGGGCCGCTTCTTCGTGCCGGATGCCGAAGCGCTGAAATGATCGGCCAGCGTTGCGCAGGAAATGTTTCAGCCATCGGAGTTGTCGATGACAGCCACGAAAATTCTTCGCTTGAGAAGCAGCGCTGCGAACCCTAGTTTGTGAGGTAGAGCTCGTCAGCTCCCCGGTTTCAGGCTTGATGAGCTCCGGAGAGAACTGACATGAACGCACAACTGCAACGACATCACGACCTGTTCGATGATTCGATCCCCCGATCCTCTGCGCGGGACCCCTCCGCTGCGTTACCAGGCCCGCAGTCCCCACCCGTCGCAGAGGATCGTTTCATCCTTTCCAGGGAGGCACCTGCGGCTACCACTGGCAAAGCTCGCCAGGTCGATCCGCTCTGGATGATTACCGGCGCCGCCGCCCTGTTGTTCATTTTTCTCGCCGCCGCGGTGTCCTTCAGCTAAACGTGTACGAGCGCTGGAGAACACCGCCCGGCGAACCTGATGCGCGGTAACGGAATCCGCTCGATTGACAAGCTCCCGGTATCCGGCGACATTGGCTCGCGATGGATACCGAGCTTGCCCGTACCTTCCTGGTCGTCGTCGCAACCGGTAGTTTCGTGGACGCCGCCCAGAAGCTGCATATCACCCAATCCACGGTGAGCGCACGCATCCAACGTTTGGAAGAGCACCTCGGCGCGGAGCTGTTCACGCGCAACAAATCCGGCACGACGCTCACAGCCGCCGGCAGGCAATTTCAACGACACGCAGCGTCTCTCATCCGCATCGTCGAACAAGCCCGGCAAGAGATCGGCGTGGTCAGCGGCTTCCAGGCGACGCTGACGATTGGCGGCCGCATCGGCCTGTGGGAAGACCTGCTGCTGCGCTGGCTCTCGTCATTCATCGCGACCCAGCCCGGGGTTGCCGTGCGCGCCGTCGTCGGTTTCGAAGAGGACTTGATGCAAGGCTTGATCGAGGGCCGCATCGACGCCGCGGTGATGTACACGCCGCAAGCTCGCCCCGGCTTGAAGGTCGAGCTGCTGCTGGAAGAACAGCTCGTCATGGTGTCCACTCGCTGTAACGCCGCGAGCGAGCCCGAAAGCGATTACATCTACATCGACTGGGGCGCCGAGTTTTTCGGTCATCACAGCCTGGCGTTCCCGAATTTCTCCGGCGCCCGCGCGGCAATGAACGTAGGCTGGCTCGGCCTGCAGTACATGCTGGCCTCCGGCGGCACGGGCTATTTCCCTGCCCGCTTGATTCGCGAGTCCGAATCCCAGGGCATCCTGCATCGCGTTGCGAACACGCCCGAGTTTCACATTCCGGCCTATCTATGCTTCCCGAGCAGGATCGAATCCGAGGCGCTCGAGCTTGCGCTCGCCAGCATGCGTCAAACCGCGACAGCAGTGCAGGAACACTGACGAGATCTTTACGCGATCATGCGCTCGATGCGTTGACCCGTTGATCCTGGGCCACGTTCGATGCGGCCAGTGCGTCGCGCGGCACGACCAGCATGTCGCACGCAGCTATCTCCTTCAACAATTGACTTGCGACGCTGCCGAGCAGCGCCCGCCGCATCCGCCCCACGGCCCGCGTTCCCATTACCAGAAGTTGCGGCTGATGGATCTCGACCGCACGCAGGATCGCCGGGATCGGATGACCCTCTTCGACGTGGACCTCATAGCGGTCGGCATCGTCACTTTCTCGACGCAAGAGCTCATGGATGGACGCGGCGGCTTCCTGCTCGGCTGCACGTGCAGCCATGTCCGCGTTGGCAGATGGCACCATGCCTCTCAGCGGAGGGGCACACGCGTGCACTACCGTTGCCTGCGTGTCCGCAGTCACTACGAGGGATTCGGCGGCACGCACGGCAAGCGCGGCTTCGGGTGACACGTCCAGCGCGAACATGATTCTTCGATAGCTCGCATCTGCGTTGCCTTGGACCAGAAGCAACGGACACTTGCGCGCGCTCAGCACCTTCTCGACGAACGTTCCAGATATCCCGCCAAGCACGTCGCGCCGTTGCTGCGGCCCCAGAATCAACAGATCGGCTCGCTCTTTCTCGATGGCGTCGCACACCAGTCGTGCCGGATTGCCGGCACGAACCATGACGCTTGGCACCGGACCATGACCCCACTGCGGTGGCCGTGCCCGCGCCCGCAGCTGATCGATCGCAATCTGCAGCGATTCTTCCAGAACCCGGTCCGAGGCACCCGGCGACACGACGTGCAGCAGCGACAGCTCGGCGCCGAGCCGTTGGGCAAGCATGCCGGCGCGCTCGACGGCATTCTCGCTCTTCGGAAGCAGATCGGTCGCACACAGCAATCGCGTCACATCACCACTCCTGCAGCCAGCCCTACTATCGTGTGGCCGGGGCCGGGTTAGATCAATTAGAATTCTCCAGCGGTTTGCTTCGCTCTCGTCAAACCTTCCATTTGGCCTTCCATTTGGCCTTCCATTTGGCCTTCCATTTGGGGCGTCGATCTGGGCTTCGCCCGAGGATATTTTTCATGGCCGCGATCCCGCGCATCAACTACCAGCATCTCTTGTATTTCTGGTCGGTCGTCCGCACCGGCAGCCTGACGCGCGCGTGCGAGGAACTGGCCTTGTCCGCGCCGACCGTCAGCTCGCAACTGCGCACTTTGGAAGAGCGGTTGGGTGAAAAGCTGCTGCTGAAGTCCGGCCGCAACCTGGTGCCCACCGACGTGGGCAAGATGGTTTACAGCTACGCGAACGAGATTTTCACTCTGGGTCAGGAACTGCTGGAGGCCCTCGAACAACGGCCGTCGAGCCGGCCACTGCGCCTGCTGGTGGGCATCGACGACGTGGTGCCCAAGGAAATCGCCTATCGCATTGTCGAGCCCGGTATGCATTTGAAACAACCGGTGCGGGTGGTCTGCCGTGAAGGTACGCTGGAGCGTTTGATTGCGGATCTCGCCGTGCACGACATCGACGTGGTGCTGTCGGATGCTCCGGTCACGCCGACGCTCAATGTGCGCGTGTACAGCCATTCCCTTGGCAGCTGCAAAGTCTATTGGATGGCCACACCTGCCCTCGCCAAGACTCTGCGTCGCGGCTTTCCTCAATCGCTGGACGGCGTGCCGGTGCTGCTTCCCACCGACGACACAGCGATACGACGCGCGCTGGATCAATGGCTCGACCGACAGAACGTGCGCCCGCTGATGCTGGGCGAGTTCGAGGATTACGCCATGCTGCGCGAGTTCGCGCGGGCGGGCCACGGCTTTGCACCTGTGCCGTCCGTTCTGGAATCGCAATTCCGTCGCGAGCACGGTTTCGTGCGTATCGGCATGGCGCGCGGCGTGAAGGCGGAGTTCTTCGCCATCTCCGCCGAGCGCAAGATCAGACATCCTGCGGTTATGGCAATGACCGACAGTGCACGTCAGTTGTTCGAACAAAGCTGACAACGATCATGCGAGGTCATGCCGCCACTCCGGCTGGCGGCGGATCGTCGAGCTCTTCGTAGTGGCTCAACCACATCACCAGTTGGCCGCGCCCGCCCGTCATCTCCGCCATGCGGTGCGGATAGCCGATTAGATCTGCCAGCGGTGCATTCGCGCGCACGATGCCAAACCGGCGATTCACTTCGGCATCCATGATCGCCGCCCGGCGCCGTTGCAGGTCTTCCCTGATCGGCTCATAACATTGCGGCGGGCACAACACACGCAGTCCCATGATCGGCTGCTCGATACGCTCGCCATGACGATAGCGGACCGTGGGCGGACCTATGCGCACCATGTCTCCGTACACGTCCGAGAGCCGGCGCACCGGCCGCTCCAACGCCATCTCCGTCTCCGCCGCGATCACCAGGCCGCGCGCTTCTGGAGCAAATGCGGTGCTTGAATCCTTGGGCAAGAGCTCCACCGCCTTGCGAGCGAAATCGAGCTGCAGCCGTTCGCTGCGATGGGCACAGCAAAGCTCGATCGGAAAATCCGGAAGCACGGTTGCTGCCTATTGTCTCTCACGAGCCAGGCGCGGAAGCATCGCCAGGGGCCACTTCATGGCGAAGCAACTCATCGGAACCCGGGCGATCTGCGGTGCCTGCACTGAACACTCCTGTCAAAGCGAAGGATGCAGCCAGTCTTGTAACGCCCGACACGAGTGCGATCAATTGGAATTATTCTCGCGGCGGCTTTGACTTTATCTAACCGTTTCTCTCTTCAGCCATGAGCCACCGGTAGCAGTGCCGGCCAGACTTCCCGTTTCGATCTTCTCTAAGAGTCGGGACAAGTAATTCTAATAGACCTAAGCACGCGGCCTGGGTACAAAGGAGATGTCGCGGCTGATTGGGAGCTTATGACATGCAGATGACCCCCATGCAGATGACCCCATTGAAAAATGAATCCCTGCAGAGCGCCGCGCTTCCAACCCATGTGCCGAAGCGGCGCATTCTCTGCGCCACTGATCTTACCGCGCGCTCCGCGCGCGCGATGAAGCGCGCCGCAATGCTGGCCCAGCAGATGGACGCGCAGGCTCACTTCGTGCACACGGTGAGCGACCTGCTCGCCGGCCGCGTCTTGCGGAGTAAAGTCAACCGTGCCTATGCCCGGCTTACCGAGCAGTCCGATCGTCTCATGAGGCATGCTCCTTACGATTGCACGGCGGCAATCCAACTGGGCAAGCCGATCAACGGCTTGATTGAAGCCGCCCGCGAGCTCAACCCCGATCTCATCGTAATGGCGCAGCCGAAACGACGGCGCCTCGATGCGATGATTGGCACGACGGCGGAACGAGTGATTCGCGCTACCGGTTGTTCCGTGCTGCTCACCGCTGGCGATGCCGAGCGGCCCTACGAGCGCGTGGTTCTCGCCACCGATCTCTCTCCCACGTCGATGCACGTCACGCGCACGGCAGTGGATATGGGAGTTCTGACGAGCGCCGAAACGTGGGTCGTGCATGCCTTCGGCCTGCCGTATCACGACATCGCAACGTCCGACAGTTTCAAAGTCGATCAGCTCAACCTGGTCGATGGCCTGGCGCGCCAGGCTCGGTGGCATGAGGCCGCCAGGCGCGACGTGCTGCGCAATCTGGACGACGCAGGCGCCGATCTCGAGCGTGTTCACATCCTGACCGAACAGGCATCCGCACCGAATGCGATTCGGCGTGCGCTGGATCTAGTGCAACCCGAGCTGCTCGTCATCGGCGTCAGCCGGTGGTTTGCACTCAAGCGCATTCTGATCGGCAGCGTTGCCGACCAGGTCTTCCGCAGCGCGAATTGCGATGTGCTGGCGATCGCTCCGGCAGCGGCCGAGAAGCAATGGCGGCTCGCGGCATGAGACGAATGTGAGCATGGAAAGAAGTTCGGACCGGTGAAATGATTGAAGCGACCGCGGTTTGCGCCGCGGTCGCTCACTACTGGCATCGCTCAGCGATTACGACGCGGTGAAGACCACCTTCACCGAGTCATCCACCTCGCTCTTGTCGATGTAACCGATGGCCTTGGGATCGCCGGCCAGCGCCATTTTCACATCGGCACCGGTCGCGACTGCCTTCGGCGGCGTGGCCTTTTGCTCACGCACGCGCTCATATCGGACGGCGTAGAGCACGCAGATATGGAGGGAGAGCGGCCAGCCTGCCGCTTTCAACGATTTCTTCGTTGCCGACCGGGAAGGAAGCGAAACGCCAGCACACCTAGAGCCAGCGCCACGGGAACCCAGGACACGTCGGTCGGCGTGGAACGACGCCGTGCGAAGCTTCGGTCGGTCAGCGCGGTGTAGAGAGAGTCCGCGTCCACCAGGCGCGCGGACCGGAATCCTATCTGTTCGGCCAATGCACCCAGATGCGCCTCTTGCATGGCGGATAAATGCTCGCCGCCCGAGCCGGGGTCTTCACCGGTGGATGGACGCTGCATGACTTCGTGCGCGCGCCAGAAGCCTTGACGGCGTCCTTCTTCATCGATCTTCGGAATCGGACTGGGCAGGGAGTTGCCCACGCCGATGAGCCAGCCGCGAATCGCCGGCCCCTCGAGATCTTCGAACATCCGTGGCGCGTAGACAGGATCGAGCGGCGGCGCTTCGTGGCCGTCGGTCATGAACACGATGTCGGGCCTGTTCTGCGTTGCTTGCGCGGCTACCACCGACCAGTAGACCCCTTTGGTGATCTCGCTGGCATTCGACCAGCGCATGCGGCCATCGATCCGAGCCACCGAGGCGAGCAGATCGTTGTAGTTTTCGCAAACCTCCACCGGGGTCATCAGCAGCAATGTTTGATACCCGGTGAACGCCGCCCAGCCGACGCGAGAGCCGCACGGCAGTCTCGGCAGCACTCGACGCACGGCATCGCGCGCATACTCCAATCTGCTGATGGGAACACCGTCGACCTCGTAATCCTCGACGTTCATGCTCTGGCTGATGTCGAACACGACAATGTAACTGTACGAATCGCGCGGCAACTCGACACGCGGCATCCACAAAGCGAGCATGAGCAACCCGAGAACGAGCACGATGCCGATCGACTCGCGATCGATCTCAGCAAGGCGCGCTCTCCATGCGCTCATGGCAGATCCATCCTCGCTCCCTGCAGCGTGCTGACGGCCTGGTCTCGCTCGGGCGGTTCGTCATCGACGAACTCCTGCTCACTCTCGGGCGCAAGCCACAGCGCGCGCTCGAGGTTGTAGCGCGCATCCCAGTCGGCGGGGGTTTCGCGCAGCAGCGCTCGATAGTTCCTTTTTGCCAGCTCCACCAAAGCCAGCGACCTGAACGCCTCGCCATCGCTCAACGAATCGCGCAGATACAGATTGCCGAGGTTGTAGAGCGCCCGCCGCCTCACCTCGTCGCGTTCGCTGCTCGCCAGCGCCGTATATTCCTTCAGCGCCAGTTCCGACTTGCCCGCTTGCTCCAGCGCCAAGGCTCGCGCGAACCTGGATTCCGGCACATCGGCCTCCAACTCGGACACGCTGGCGCTCTGGATCGCTGCGTTGATGCGCTTGCCTTGTTGCAGGCGCACGCCCTGATAGATGGCAAGGCTTCCGCAGATCACAGCGGCGGCGGCGAACACGGCGTGCACGGTGCGACGTTTCAAGTGAAGCTCCTCACCATCAGGGATCGAAGCAGCAGCAGACCGAGACAGGCGACGGCGGCGAGTCCGATGAAGGCGTGAGAATAGTCCTGGCGCGGAATTCTCTCGCTGAACTCCAGTGGCATGTTCTGCTGGCGACCGACATCAGCGACCGCTTTCGCCAGATCCTCCGGGACTTCGGCCTCGTAGGCGCGATACGGCGTGTGCAAGGTCTTGAAGAACCGATGCAGGGCCATTTCGGGCGCATTCTCCCAGCGATCGTCTTCGGAGCTCAGCGTCGCACTGTTGTACGAGCGCAGATAGAGCCAATACAAAGCGATGCGATTGCGCGCCAGCCCGGCCCTGATGGCGTCGCGCGTTTCCTCGTCGAGATGCGCGCCACCGTCGGAGACCAGCAGAATGATCCGGCTCCCGGAATACGCGCGATCATCGAAAGTTTCAATTGCCGCCGTAAGCGCGCGGCCGACTTCGGTCTCCGCGAGTCCACGCCCCGTCCCGCCCGCCGCAATGCCGGCCTGCATCACCTCGCCATGTTCGGTGAACGGTACGACGCTCAGCGGACGATTGCTGAAATACATCAGCGAGAATCGATCCTCCGGGCGTTGCGCCACGAACTTCGACAGCAGGGTCCGCGCCACCGCGGATTTCTGAGGGCCACGGCCGACGTGATAGAGCAGCTTGCTTGGATCGATCGAGCGCCAGTCGTCCGGCAGCATGTGATCGTCCATGCTGCGGCTTCGATCCAGCAACACCAGGATCTCCGCGCCCTCTCCCACTCGCTGAACATACGTTTCCGGACGGCCCGGCCGCGCCAGTGTCACCACCAGGCCCGCCAATGCAACGACCGCGAGCGCAGTCCACACCATGCGCACGACGTGACCCGCCCTGTCCTTCGGCAGCCACGACAGCCAAGGGAACGTGAGCGAATCTCGTCGCCCCCGCAGCAGCGGCAGGATCGCCAGGGGCAACAGCAACAGCGCCCACGGCGCTTCGAAGTCGAGCCAGCCGGTCATGACGTACACCGCTTCTCGATCTGTTGCAGCTCGCGGCACAGCGTCCGCACCGACAGCGGATGCTCCGGCGTCACCTCGCCGAAGAAACGTTCGCTCGACTGCTCGAAGAACTGTTCGATGCGCGCGCGGAGATCGGTGAGATAAGGAGCCTGTGCGAACAACTGCGGCAGAGTCTCGGGTTGCACCACGCGCCCGGCGACTCGGTCGAATGCACGATGCAGCGCCTGCCAGGCTTCGGGCTCGTTCTCGTCCAGTTGTTTTATCTCGTGCCAGGCACGTGCGAACGGCTTGTTCGCCCGATCACGAAGGTTGCGCTGCTGTACCCAGCCGAACCAGGCCGCCACGGCCAGCAGGAAAGCAACCGTCCAGACGATGAGCTGTCGAATGATCGGTCCCGTATCGATGGTAGGCGCCGGACGATCGGGCCTGAGCTCACCGGTGACGCGGGGCGCCGTAGCAACGGGCGTGAGCGCGGCTATGCTGATCTGCCACGCGGGAACCTCCAACGTGGCCCCGGCGCTCGACTTCAAGGTCCATGCGGGCAGAGTGACCGTTTCCAGAATCTGCGGCGTGTTGATGATTTGATAATCGACCGCCAGCCAACGCTTGCCATCCGGCGCGGTTTCGATCCTCGGCGTGCGTCGATCGAACCAGACGTTGATTCGCTGCGCCCCGGGCAGGTTTTCCGGCGTGAAGCGTGCACCGCCGCGCTCCAGCAACACACGTTGAGTGATCACATCGCCCAGCACGTGACCGAACGGACGAGGCTGACGAACGGTGGCGGCCTCGGCGTTCGAAGTGTCAGTCGCGGCGTGCACGGCGCTCGCGCCGATGGCCAACCATAGCGATGCCATCAGCCATGAAAAGGTTCCGAGCAGAGCCCTGCACCCGCTTCGCATGCTCACCTCATCCGGCCGCTTCGAAGAAGTACTGCGACAGCGCGTCGCTTTCGAAGCGGCCGCACACGTGGAACGGACGAATCGCTCGTGAGTTGAACACCGCGTCCAGCTCGGCGCGACGCTGCTCCACAGCGCTTCGCCAACGTTCACGCAGCGACGGCCTCACCCAGAAGGTGCGTTCGCCACCGGACTCGGCGTCGTTCAGGATCATGATGCCATTGCTCGACGGCGCTTGGACCTCGGCGGGATCCCACACGACCATGGGAACCACGTAGGCTTTCGCCAGCAGATCGAGCACCTGCGCCAGCCCGTCGAGCGGCCAGTGAAAATCGGAGATCAGGAAGATCAAACAGGAACGCCCGGCCAGCCGTTGCATGGCCTGCTCGAGCCCGGCGATGGTGCCGGCCGCCCCCTGGCTGCTGGTCAGCGCCGCAGCCATCAACCCCGCGGCACCTCGACTGAGCACGGCGGGCACGAACAAATCGGTGCGTTCCTGCGAATCGAAGGCCAGCATGCCGACCGGATCGCCAGCACGAAATGCGCTCTGACCGAGCGCTTCGATGAAATCCGCGGCGACCTGCAACTTCGTTCGAGGAGCGCCGAAGTGCATCGACCCCGAAACATCCACGACTGCATAAACCGGCGTGCTGACTCGTTGGCGATGCACTCGCACCAGCCAATCGCCGCGCAGATCGCGGAGGCTCGCGCGCAAGTCGAGCCGGCGCGGGTCGGGCCTGTCGTGCAGGTTCGCATGCGACACGAACTCCTGGCCCGCACCCAGGCTCGATCCAGGATGCGACCCGGGCCGGTGGCCCGAGAAACGGCGCGGCAACCGGTAGTGAAACTCCTCCACCATCGTGATCAGCGCGGCGTGGGCACGTTCTGGATGAGCTGGGCAATCAGCTCGTCGGCGATCTGTGCGCGGCGCAGCTCATAAATGGGGGTGAAGAAGATGCGGTGCCCGAGCGTCCAGGGAGCCACAGCTTGGATATCCGACGGCAGCATGTGTGTTCGGCCTGCGAGCCAGGCGACCACGCGAGCAGCGCGCGTCAAGGCCATCATTCCGCGGGGGCTCGCGCCGGCTAGAATGAGCCGGTCCATTTCGACGCCTTCGATGCGCACATCGAACCGTTTGGGCGCACGCGTTGCTTCCCACAGATCGAGCACATACCGCTCCAGCGCCGGACTCGCCTGAACACTGCGCTGGATCGCGGCGCCGATCCGATTCAGCTCACGCCACTCCAGAACGGCCGGCGCCACGCGTTCGAGCAGCCGGTCCACGTCGTGGAAATCGGGATCGAACACCAGCGCCCGCCGAACGTCGGTTTCCGCCGGCGTCGGCATGCGCAGCTCGAACATGAAGCGGTCGCGCGCCGCGGATGCAAGCTCGAATGTTTCTTCTTTCTCCACACGATTGCGATCCGCGAACACCAGCATCTGCGGAAACGAGTGTTCCTGGTTGAACGCGGACACGCTGCGCTCGGCCATCGCTCGCAGCAGCAGTGATTGCACCTGCGGGCGCGCGCGATTGATCTCGTTGAAGAAGAAGGTCACGAGCTGTTCGCCGTGCCGGAGCAACGGTCCAGGCTCGATGCGCGGTTTGCCCTCGGCGTCCACATAAGTGTGGTAGATGAGATCGCCGGGCATCAGGTCGATGGTGCCCTCGACTCGCTCGAAGCCGCCGCCGATGGTTCGGGAGAAGGCGCGCAGGATGGTCGTCTTGCCGACACCCACGTCGCCTTCCAAAAGGACGTGTCCACGCGCGAACAAGGCAACGTTGATCAGGCGGATGGTGTCGGACTGCCCGATGACGGCCTTGCCGACTTCCGCCTCGACTCGCAGCGCCCGCTCCCGCCAGTCCTGCAATTGTTCATCGCCGGTCATGGGGTCCCCCTTCGTAAGTCGTGAGTCTATGTCCCGACCTGCGCACGCCGTATCCGTACTGACGCGCCGGTGCAGCATAGCTCACCGCGCTCGCTCGTGGGGCACTGCCCTGTGCGGCTCGCCTGCCGTTATTGCGTATAATCCACCGTCATGAGCAACCTACCACCCTGCCCCCAGTGCAATTCCAGCCTCACCTACGAGGATGCCGCCCTGTTCGTCTGCCCGGAATGCGGCCACGAATGGTCCCGCCAGGCCGCCGAACAGCCCGACCCGGACGATCAGCCGCGCAAGGTTCGTGACGCGGTCGGCAACGAGTTGCAGGACGGCGACTCGGTCACCGTGATCAAGGACTTGAAGGTGAAGGGCTCGTCGCTCGTGGTGAAAATGGGCACGAAGGTCAAGAACATCCGCCTGGTCGAGGGCGACCACGACATCGACTGCAAGATCGACGGCATCGGCGCCATGCAGTTGAAGTCGGAGTTCGTCAAGAAGGCCTGAGCGCACGGCCCGGGCCGGCCGCTCTCTGCCAGTTGTGGCAGAGAGCGATGCTGGCGCCGGATGTAACGCTCGCCGACGGCCGCTACTCGTGCGCTGGAGTCAGCTCATCCGCGGCTAACCGCTATCCGCTATCCGCGAACCGCCGCGACAAAGACGGCTAACTAAGCAGCATTGATCTTAATCTCTTTTCAGCGGCGGGTTTTACTGGACGCTTTTCGTCCGAGCCGTGCGCCTCCAGAAGGTGTACCAACGGGTTTTCACTTCTGGCGAGTCCGCCGCGGGGGGCGAGGCCTTCTCGCGCGCCGACGCCAGATCGATGGCGGCCTCCACATCGTGAGGTGTTTCACCGGCTTCGGCGTCGCACACCGAAGGCACGACACGGGCGTGATCGGGCGACAGGCTGGAGTGTTTCATGGGAGACTCCTCGAGTAGTGCGATGGACGACAGTCGCTCCCCGAACGTTCCCTGTTCGCGACACAACTCTCGCACTTCCACTCTGGTTTCCCAAATTAAATCGCATCATTAAATCGCATCGAGCGGCGCGCATCGCCGCTGGCAAGTGGTTAGCGGTTGGCGTTAGTGGTCAGTCAAAAGAGCCGATCCGCCTTCTGACTAGCCACCAACCGCCAACCGCCAACCGCTAAGCCACCATCGCCCTGAGCCGCTGCTTGTCGATCTTTCCCGTCATCGCCAGCGGCATGGAGGACACTCGCACGATGGCATCGGGCAACCACCAACTGGCCACTCGCGTTCGTAGCGCGTCGAGCAGCGCTTCGTCGCTGATGTGAGCCCCCTGGCGCGATTCGACGACGAGCACCGGACGCTCGCCCCATTTCTCGTGCGCGCGGCCAACCACGGCAACCAGCGCCACTTCGGGCAAGGCGCCGACGATGGCCTCGATCTCACCGGGATTGATCCATTCGCCACCGGACTTGATGAGATCCTTGGCGCGTCCGGTGATACTGACATTGCCTCGTTCGTCGATGACGGCGAGGTCGCCGGTGTCGAACCATCCAGACGAGTCGACAGCAGGCTCGTCTTCGCCGAAGTAACGTTGAATCACGCTCGCGCCTTTCACATGCAATCTTCCTTCGTGTCCGCGCTGTTCAGGCAAGGGCGCGCCGTTTGAGTCCGTGAGCAGCAGATCGACACCGAGTGGCGGCCGCCCAGACTGGCTGGCGCGACGCACACTGGCCGTCGCCGGTGTCACGGTGCCGAGCGGCGACAACTCCGTCATGCCCCAGCTGGTCTGAACGGTGGCACCGAGCCGCTGCTCCAGGCGATCCATCAATGCCTGCGGCACCGACGCTCCTCCAAGCATGATCCGCCGCAGCGACGGCAGGTCCTCGCCTGTCCTGTCGAGATGGTCCGCGAGCCCGAGCCATACGGTCGCGACGCCCGCCGCCACGGTGACGCCTTCCGAATTGATGAGATTCGCCAGGCTCGCGCCGTCCTGATGACGCCCTGGGAACACCAGCTTTGCTCCCGCCGCCGGCCCGGAAAAAGGAAATCCCCAGCCGTTTGCATGAAACATCGGCACGGCGATCAGCGCACAGTCGCGTGAGGTGAGCCCGCTCGCATCCGCTTGCAGCTGATGAATGGTATGCAGATAGTTCGAGCGGTGAGTGTAAGTGACACCCTTCGGCGCGCCGGTCGTGCCGGACGTGAAGCACAATCCAGCGGGCGCGTTCTCCTCGAATCCACCCCACGCAACGATCTCGCCACGTTCGCAAAGCAAGTCCTCGTAGCGCCACGCGCTGGCGCGACTCAAAGTCGGCAGCGACACTTCGGCGCCGGGCTCATCGAGCATCACCACGTGCTCGAGCGTCGGACACATCGGAACCAATGTCTCGAGGAGCGGAACGAGATCCGGACTGACTGCCAACACGCGATTGGCGGCTCGCCGGATGATGCCGGCCAGATGCGCAGGCGACATTCTTGGATTGAGCGTGTGGCACACGATCCCAATTCCCATGGCACCGTACCAGCACTCCATGTGCGCCTGGCTGTTCCAGGCCAGCAAACCAAGATGATCTCCTTGCGCGAGCCCGAGCGAACGAAGCGCGCCAGACAGCCGCTGACTACGTTCACGCAACGCTGCATAGCCGATGCGAGCCCGCGCGCCGCCAACACCGCCGGTGACGACTTCAACTGCACCGTGCCACTTGGCAGCATGATCGATGAAGCGGTCCAGCGTGAGCGCATAGGCTTGCATCGCGCCGGCCATGGCAACGGTGCTCCCAGTAGTGGTCATGGAGCGGCGACGCTCCGAGAAGGTTCAGACATCCATTCCTCTACTTCTTCTTTTTCTCGGCCTGCGACGCCTGGCAGATGGCATGGAAACCGGCGGCCATGAACTTCGCCATGTGCTTCCTGATGGAATCGAAATCCGAGGACGAGCACAGTCCGTTCGACAACTCATCCAATCGTCCGGTGCGCGCCATGTTGTGGGTCATTGCGCCGGAAACGAAGTGATATCCCCAGAAAATGGTTTCTTCGTCGCAATCCGGCATGGCTTTCTTGAGCAGGTCGAGCAGCGCCAGCACCACGGGGTTGAAGTACTTGGTCATCTTCTCGGCACCCCAGCCCGCCGCGCTGTTGGCTTGCGCGGCAATCTTGCCGAACGCCATCCATTGCTCCGGATCTTCCAACTGCACGTTCAGATCGGTGTCGATCCAGGCATGCAGCGCGCCTTCGACCGTGATGTTGTCGCCCGCCGCTTCGGCATAGCGCCGCATCGCTTCGAGTCGGTTGCGCGCCGAAATGGGAGCACGTCGCGCCCAGACGGCTTCGAAAATCGCTTCCTTGCCCTTGAAGTGGTAGTGGATCAACGTCGAGCTGATCCCGACGCGCTTCGCCACATCTTTCAAGGTGACGCCGTGATAGCCAAACTCGGAGAACAACTGTTCGGCCGCATCGAGAATGCGGGCAATGGACGCTTCACGCACGCGCGCCTTGTGATTCGGAACACGGGTGCGGCGGCCGGGAGCTCGCGGGCTCTGAATACTGGTATTTACTTTGTCGGTGGTGCTCATGGAGTGAGAGGCTGCCCACCTGAAGCGGGCGCGTCAACGCTGAACGCCGAGAAGCCGATGTCGAGCCGCCAGCCCCGCCCCTGCCGTCGCCGCGTTTCGATCAGCTTGTCCGCCAAGGCGAACTCCTCGGTTTGCAGATCCCGCGCCGCGGACGGCTGCTCGTCGATGTCGAGATAGCCGCGGTCCTCGGCAGTATAGCGGGGCCAGTCCGGTGCTCCCGGCGCGGTGGGCGTGCCGCTTCGAACGAATGTGACCCAATAACTCATCATGGCTTCCGACAACTGCGAT
This sequence comes from Steroidobacter sp., assembly GCF_036406195.1. Classification (GTDB taxonomy): domain Bacteria; phylum Pseudomonadota; class Gammaproteobacteria; order Steroidobacterales; family Steroidobacteraceae; genus Steroidobacter. The sequence goes on along the minus strand of NZ_DASWVW010000016.1, from coordinate 192,671 downwards.
TCCGCACGGGTGAGCGGTGGCCGTGGCCAGTTCGGACCGAGCACGGCGGACGGCCCGACCTGGCCGAAGAAGTACGGCAACTCGCTGGCATGGAACGCCGCCAGGTCGCGCTCGCGCTGCGCCGGCGTGCTGTGCCGAAAATAATAGAGATAGGCCAGCTGCCCCGCCTGCGCTTGCCGCAGCGCCAATGACTGGGCGGTCCAGCCACAACTGCCGTCGCGGATGGACGCCATCACGTCGGCCTTCGGATCGGTGCCGGGGTACACGGCGAGAAACGCAGGTGCTTGGTCGCCGAACCGGCGTCGCACATCCGCTTCATACGCAGCCCGAGTCTCCGGCCATGGCGGCATGAAGTACGGCAGCGATCGAATCTCTCCTTCGTTGAAGCCCGCGATCACAGCTACCTTTGCCTGCTCGCCGCGAGCAAACGTTTCGGCAAGCTGCCGCTTCAGGACCATGCCATCGATCACCGGCTCGGGGCGCCAGCTGCTCGCCACACCGGCCTTGAACAAGGTCACAGGATCGGCTTTGCGCAAGTCTTCAGCAGTCAGCGCGCGAGCGGCCTGGGCCAATGCGGCTCCTTCGGCCTCGGCGGAACGAAGACCGAGCACGTCATCGCTAAGCGCGCGTTGGGATTGTATGTACGCGCTTTGCACGATCGCCTTGGTGTACAAGCCATGGGCCAACGGACTGGCGAGCAGCGCGACGACGCTGAGGCCACCGGCCGATTCGCCTGCGATCGTGACCTGCGCGGGATCGCCACCGAGGTCGGCGATGTTGTCACGAACCCAGCGCAGCGCTTCGATCTGATCCAACAACCCGTAGTTGCCGGAGACACCTTGCGGCGACTCGGCGCTCAACGCCGGATGCGCGAAGAATCCGAGCAGCCCCAGTCGATAGTTGATCGAGACCACGACGATGCCCTGCTGCGCGAGCTTGGTGCCGTCGTACATGGGTTCGGAACTGCCTCCCCTCAGCAACGCGCCGCCGTGAATCCACACCATTACAGGCAGATTGCGCGCGCCGCTCGGCGCCCAGACGTTGAGGGTCAGACAATCTTCACTGGGCGATGCCATCTCACCCGCGTACACGCTGTTGGGCGGATACGGAGGTTGCAGGCACGAGTGCCCGAACTTGCGAGCATTCTTCACACCCTGCCACGCGGGTGCCGGCACCGGCGGACGCCAGCGCAATTCGCCGATCGGCGCTTTGGCATAGGGAATGCCTTTATAGGCGGTTACTTTCGAGCTGGCGTCGAAGCTGCCTTGCAGAGTCCCCGCCTGGATGCGCACCTGCGGTCGCGCTTCACTCGCACCGAACGCAGGCCCCGCCATCACGAAGGCGAGTAACAAGAACGCGAGCATCAACCGCTCGCGTCCTCGCCGACAGACAAACATTGTCCGCGTCATCAGCGCCGCTCAGAACTGATATCCGAGACGCAGGCCATAGGTCCTCGGCCGCAGCGTCGCGTAGCGGCTGTCGATGAAGGCTTCGGGATGGATGTAGACGAAGCCATCGCTGTTGCCCAGGTTCTCCACGTACAAGGTCGCAGTCATCTTGTCGATCCCGATGCCGGTCTGCAGGTTGATGTAAGTATAGGCGTCGGTGTGGTCATAGAGTGCGCTGCGCACGCCCAGCGCACCCGGCGTGTTCGGGAAGCCGTTGGGGAACGAACCGACGTGCGCCACCTGGAAGCTGCTGAAGCCGTCGATGCTGCTGCTCAGGTTGTAGCGATAGCTGCCGAAGAACGATCCCTGCACACGCGGCGAAGCCAGCCGCGAGCCTTTCTCCGCGCCCGAGATCTTCGCTTCCTGCTCGGTGAGCTCTTTCACCTCCGCGTCATTCAGCGACAGGTTCAAGCCGAACGTCAAGCCGCGTACCGGCGTGAGCGTGAGCTCGGCCTCCAGGCCCATGCTTGCGGCACGACCGACGTTGGTCGCGAACTGGACCGAATCGGAGCGGCGGTTGGACTGCACCTGGATGTCCCGCCAATCGATGTAGTACGCCGCCAGGTTCGTGGTCAGCTTGCCGTCGAGCCACAGGCCCTTCATACCGATTTCGTAATTGGTGAGATCGTCAGAGCGGGCCCCGGCGGGAATGACGATGTCCGGTTCGATGGTGCTGACGCTGCCCGCGCGCGCGTTGTAGACCGGCGTGCGATAGCCCGTGGACACGGTGAGATAGGTCATCAAGTCGTTGGAAGCCTCGTAGGACAGGCTCGCTTTCCACGACGTCCGCTCCGCGGACTGGAATTTCCGCGAGGCCGCATCGACCGGACCTACCGGTATCTCCAGCGGAAACAGCGGCGGCGGCCCCGCGACACGGGCCAACGCATAAGCGAAGTACAGCGAATTGAAGCCCGCATAGGTGTCCAGCTCTCCGCCGTACTTGCCATAGCGCATACCGCCGGTGAGCGAGAGCTTGTCGGTGAGGTGATAGGTGAGCTCACCGAAACCCGCCAGCTCGTAGCTGTGCGTGTCGCTGCCGAAGCTGTTGAAAGTGGCGTCCTCCGGCAAGCCGGTGAGGGCGTACGTGGCCAGGAATTCCGGCGCCGAGCGCTGCTCGCCGATCAGGTCCTGGTCGCGCTGCAGGTAGAAGGCGCCCGCCACCCAGTCGAGCTTCTCGCCCGGCTCGGAGACCAGCCGCAGCTCCTGCACGAAGGTGTCCACCTCGTAGATGTCGTCGAGGAAGAACGGAATGGCGCCGCCGAAGGTGCCGGCCAGGTCGACGGTGAAGAAGCCTTCGGCAATCGAATAGGTCGACGAGCTGGTGAGCGCCGCGCTGTCGAACTGGTAGTCGAGCGTCGCGTTGTAGATCTGGGTCTCGGACGTGTAGAGATCCGGCTTGCTGGAGAAACGCTTGCGCTCGCCCAGCGCGGGATTGGTCAGCGATGCATCCTCGGGATCGCTGTCCTCGTACGAGGCCAGCAGGCGCACGCTCAAACGCTCGCTCGGCTTCCACAGCAGGATCGCGCGTCCGCCCGAATCCTCGAGCGAATTGGAGTTCTTCACGCCGGTGCCGAGATTGTCGATATATCCCTCTTCGTCGCGATGGAACCCGACCAGGCGCAACGCCAGCGAGTCCTCGACCAACGGAATGTTGACCATCGCGTTGTAGCGCTGTCGCATACCGCCGCCGTCGGGCGTATGACCGAAGTCCACCAGCGCGGATGCGGCGTAATTCTGCAGATTGGGGCTCTTGGTCAGGATGCGCAGCGCGCCCGACAGCGAACCCGAGCCGAACAGCGTGCCCTGCGGACCACGCAGGAACTCGACGCGTTCGATGTCATAGAGATTGGGATTGAGCGTCACCGAGTTGCCGATGGTGGTCAGTGGCAATTCGTCGAGATAGATGGTCGTGGTGGTCTGCAGTCCGGCGCCCCAACCATTGGTCGAAATGCCGCGCGCAGTCAGGCGAGCGTTGTTGTCGCTGGCAACGTTGAGTACCGCGCCCGGTGTTTCGCGTGCGATGCCTTCGAAGCCGACGATGCCTTTCTCGGTCAGCTCGGCCTGCGACAGGACCGAGATGCTGAGCGGCACGTCCTGCAGTCGTTCGCTACGGCGCGTGGCAGTGACCACGATTTCTTCGACCTCGACCCTGTCGGCGCCGCCGGCGGTCCCAGTGTTCTGCGCAGCGGCCGATGACGCCGCGAGCGCCAGCGCTACCAGCGCCGTCGTATAATCCAACTGCTTCATTTTTCCCCCTTTTTTTGGCCCTGACGCCGCGTTCTGACAATGTTGTTCCGGCTCTCGACGAGCCTTGCTCGCCGTGCCTTAGGAGTAACATTGGCTGACTCGTCAGTCAATATTAAGGTTCGAAACCCATGCCAGACGCGCTGAATTCACTGCTGCTCTCCCGCCGGGATGTCGAGTTCCTGTTGTTCGAATGGCTCGATGTCGCGCGCCTGAGCGAGCGTGCCGAGTTCGCCGAGCACTCGCGCCAGACCTTCGATGCGGCGCTGGATATTTATTTCGAGATCGCGCACGCCGAGTTCGCGCCACACAACAAGAAGGTCGACCGGCAGCCGCCACAACTGGTCGGCGAGAACGTCGAGTCGATTCCCGAACAGCGCGCGGCGCTGCGGTCCTTCGCTGAAGCGGGATTGCTCGCCGCCTGCCAGAAAGAAACATTGGGCGGCATGTCCCTGCCATACGTGGTCGAGCGTGCCGGGCTCGCGTTCGTGCTCGCCGCCTGCCCCACTACCGCCGCTTACGCTTTCCTCACGATTGCGAACGCCAATCTGTTGCTGACTTACGGAACGCCGTCGCAGATCGAGCGCTTCGCGCGGCCGATGCTCGAAGGCAAATGGACCGGCACCATGTGCTTGTCGGAGCCGCATGCGGGCTCATCGCTCGCCGATATCACCTCACGCGCGGAACGACAATCGGATGGCAGCTACCGTCTCACTGGAAACAAGATGTGGATCTCGGGAGGCGACCACGACCTCGCCGACAACATCGTTCACCTCGTGCTGGCCAAAGTGCCTGACGAGCGCGGCGCGCTGCGGCCTGGCGTCGGCGGGATTTCTCTATTCATCGTTCCGAAGTACACGCCCGGAACGGACGGCCAACGCGGCGAGCGCAACGACGTTGTCGTTGCCGGCCTGAATCACAAGATGGGCTATCGCGGCACCTCGAACTGCTTGCTGAACTTTGGCGAAGGACGATATCGACCCGGGGGCCAGGCCGGAGCCATCGGCGAGCTGATCGGTGAAGAAGGTCGCGGACTCGCCTATATGTTTCAAATGATGAACGAGGCTCGAATCACCGTCGGTTTGGGCGCGGCGGCGATTGGTTACACCGGCTACCTGCACGCGGTCGACTACGCGCGCAATCGAAAGCAAGGACGGCTCCCAGGACAGCGGAATCCGGAATCGCCGCCGGTGCGCCTCATCGATCATGCCGACGTCCGGCGAATGCTGCTCGCGCAGAAGTCATTCGTCGAGGGCGCACTGGCGCTCGTCCTGTTCTCCGCGATGCTTGTCGATGAAGTCCACACCGCATCCGATGCAGAGGCTCAGCGTGCCCGACAACTTCTCGAGCTGCTGACGCCGATCACCAAGAGCTGGCCTTCCAAATGGGGCCTGGCGGCGAACGATCTCGCGATCCAGGTTCACGGCGGCTATGGATACACCCAGGACTACAACGTCGAGCAGTTCTATCGGGACAATCGCCTCAACCCGATTCACGAGGGAACGTTCGGCATCCAGGCCATCGATCTACTCGGCCGCAAGGTCGGTGCTGCCGATGCCATGGCCGATCTCGCAGATCGGATCGGACACACGGTGACGCAAGCATCTGCCGTGCCCGAACTGGCGGAAGAGGCAGCGGCACTCCGCGATGCCTGGTCGCGCGTGCTCAAGACGACCAGGAGTCTGCAAGCCATTCCCGACGCCACGCTGCGACTCGCGAATGCTTCGTGCTATCTCGACGCATTCGGTCACGTCGTGGTCGCGTGGCTATGGCTCGACCAGGCGGTGATTGCCACGCGCCGGATCGAAGGCACGGACGCTGCTTTCTATCGCGGCAAGCTCGCCGCTTGCCGCTATTTCTATCGGTGGGAACTGCCGAGAGTGGACCGATGGCTCGGACTGCTCGATCCCGTGGAACGCACGCCACTCGACACCGCCGACGAATGGTTTGCGTAAGCGACAGCGACTACACGCCCGGCCGGGGGCGACGCGAACCCTCGGCGTGATCGACGCTATCACGCGCCACTTCTCGAATCGCTTCCGCCGCGGTGGAGAGTTGTTGATCCGCACGTGTGATCAATCCCACCGGTTTGCGTATCGATGGGCGCGACAGCTTGAGAGAGCGCGCGCCCAACGCTGCCACCTGCTGCTGACATAGCGACGGCGCCACGCTCACACCCAATCCAGCGGCGACGAATTGAATCACCGTCGCCAGCTGGTGGCATTCGAGCGCCAGGCGCAATTCCATGCCCTTGGCCGCCAGCGACTCCTCGATCAAGCGACGTGTCGAGGATGGCCGCTGTAGTGCGATGAAGTTGTGATTCAGCAGCTGCGCCCAGGAAACGCTCGGGGCCGCCAGCAGTGGCGAACCAGCCGGCACGATGGCGACGAAGGGATCGATGAACAGCGGCTCGAAGGCCAGCACCGACTCCCCTTCGGGCTCGAACCCGAATCCGATCTCCACGCGACCGGTCGCGACCATCTCCACCACCTGCTCCTGCACCACATCGTGCACGGCCACTTCGACGTTGGGATGGCGCTGACGATAATCACGAAGAATGCGCGGCAGGACATTGCCCGCGAACGACGGCATGGCGGCGACGGTCACATGGCCCGTTTGCAGCGTGAATCGCTGTTTGATCCGCTCGCGCACGTTGTCCCAGTCCGCCAGCAGCTGCAGCGCCTGCGGCAGGAATGCGGCCCCTTCCGGTGTCAGCCGCACCTGGCGGGTGGTGCGAGTGAGCAGCGGCCCGCCGAGTGACTGCTCCAGGCTGCGAATGGCCAGGCTGAGCGCCGGCTGCGACATGTGCAGCCGCTCGCAGGCGCGGGCAAAGCTCAGGGTTTGAGCGACCGAGGTGAAGGCCTTGAGCTGGCGTGGCGTCATGAGAGTCGCTGTGGGTTCGGGGTTCGGGGTTCGGGGTTCGGGGTTCGGGGTTCGGACGGCCGCCCCATCGAGGCAGGCGGATTCATTTGCCGGGTAAAAGAATCGACACATTTTTCAAACTTAACAATGATGCCATGGCGCGCCAAGCTCGGCAGGTTCGATTGGCCACGACTACCTTGGGGGACGGCATGGCAGGCTTCGACAAACGCGTCGGCAGTTATCAGGAGGCACTTGCCGGGCTGACCGACGGCATGAGCATCATCGCCGGCGGATTCGGCCTGTGCGGCATTCCCGAGAATCTCATCGCCCAGATCCGCGCCATGGGCGTGAAGGGCTTGACGGTCATCTCCAACAACTGCGGCGTGGACGACTTCGGCCTGGGCGTGCTGTTGCAGGACCGGCAGATCAAGAAAGTGATCGCCTCCTATGTCGGCGAGAACGCCGAGTTCGAGCGCCAGCTGCTGGCGGGCGAGATCGAAGTGGAGCTGACTCCGCAGGGCACGCTCGCCGAAAAAATCCGCGCCGGCGGCGCCGGTATCCCGGCCTTCTTCACCGCGACGGGTTACGGCACTCCAGTAGGCGAAGGTAAAGAGGTGCGCGAGTTCAACGGGCGCAAGTACATCCTCGAAGAAGCAATTACCGCCGACTTCGCCATCGTGAAGGGCTGGAAAGCCGACTGGTACGGCAACGTCGTCTATCGGCACACCGCCCAGAACTTCAATCCGGCTGCGGCCACCGCCGGGCGCATCACCGTGGTGGAGGTCGAAGAGATCGTCGAGCCCGGCGCACTGGAACCCAGCCAGATCCATACGCCCGGCATCTATGTGGACCGCCTGATTCAAGGCACGTTCGAGAAGCGCATCGAAAAGCGCACCACGCGAGCGGCTTGAGGAGATCGAAACATGGCACTCACTCGCGAACAGATGGCCCAGCGCGTCGCGCGCGAATTGAAAGACGGCTACTACGTGAACCTGGGCATCGGCATCCCGACGCTGGTCGCCAATTACGTGCCGCCCGGCATCGAGGTGATGCTGCAGTCGGAGAACGGCCTGCTCGGCATGGGGCCCTTCCCCACCGATGCCGAGGTCGATGCGGACATGATCAACGCCGGCAAACAAACGGTGACGGCGCGCGTCGGCGCGTCCATCTTTTCGTCGGTGGATTCGTTCGCCATGATCCGCGGCGGTCACGTGGACTTGACGGTGCTCGGCGCGCTGGAAGTCGACGTGGAAGGAAACATTGCGTCCTGGATGGTGCCCGGCAAGATGGTGAAAGGCATGGGCGGCGCCATGGACCTGGTCGCCGGTGCCCCCAACATCATCGCCACCATGATGCACGCGTCGAAGGACGGCAGCTCGAAGCTGCTCCAGCAATGCACCCTGCCGCTGACCGGCCGCGGTTGCATTCGCCGCGTGCTGACCGATCTGGCTTATCTCGAAATCGAGGACGGCGCGTTCGTGTTGAAGGAACGCGCACCCGGCGTGAGCGTCGACGAGATCCGCGCGCGCACCGCCGGCAAGCTGGTCGTTCGCGAGCCCGTCGTCGAAATGAGCTTCTGATCGCCGATCAATTGCTGCGGGATTGCTGGCGGCCGTAGACAAGCACGGCGCCCCAATGGGAATTCTCGCTGGAGAACAGGCGAGTGCCGACCGCGAGGCGCCGCCCGCTCCACGAGAGCGCCAGCGAGTTCCCCCAACCGCTCGACATGGGGAAGTCTGAAGGTTCGATGATGGCGGTTTGTTGCCAGCTGTTGCGCTGGTAGTCGAACGCCACCACATAGGGCTTCCCATAGGCGCCATCGTCTTGATCCGCGAATGCGACCAGCGAGCGGCCATCAGCGCTCAGCGTAATTCGCACACCGAACGAGCGCCGCTGAGGGAGCGTTGGCGTTAGCGTTGTTTCCGCGGCAGCCCAATGCTGCCCGTGGCGTCGATATATCTGCACCATGCCAACGCCGCTGTCGGGCGCAAGCGCGATGGGAGATGCAACCGCAAGGATCCGACCATCCGCGCTCAGATCGAAGCCTTCGGTCTGATTCTCTCCGGTATACATGCTGCCGCCGAAGTGAGTTGCGTCCTGCGTGCCTTCCAATTCCGCGGCCTGAGCCCACGAGCGGTGGCGCCTTTCGAAGACATACAGCGTGTTGTTGCGACCTGACCAGCCGCCCGTGTCGAAATCTTCCGTATCGTAGTTCTGCTCGGCCGCCAATATCGCCAGCGTGCGGCCGTCTTCGCTCAGGCGCACACCCCAGCCGAACCAATCGTTGGCCTGCGGGTTGGGCGCGGTCAGTGCCTGTTGCTCGGTCCACTCCGCCGCGCGTTTCGCGAAAACATACACGGCTCCGGCGTCGGCCTGCGTGATGCCATCTACGTCGATGGCCTCATAGGGCGCACCTACCGCGATCACATCGCCTGACGCGCTGATCTCTACGACTCTGCCGAACGATGCATTGTCCTGCGGCCGGCTGGCCCGCAACCTCGCTTCTTGCGACCAGGTGCCGTTGCGGCGCTTGTAGACGAAGACCGAGCCCGGCCCCGGGTCCTGGCTGGGAGCTTCGTAGCCTTCGTACTGAGCTCCGACCGCGAGCGTGTCGCCATCGATATCGAGCGCCACATCCGTCCCGAAGAAGTCATAGCCGCGTGCGGCAGGCGGTTCGAGCTTGGCTTCGAGTCGCCACGTGTTGCTGACGAGCCGATATACATACACCGCCCCCGAGCCATACCACGGCCATTCGCTGCCGCCGAAGTACCACACATCCGACACGGCCATGGTGCGGCCGTCGCCGCTCAACGAAACCTGGCTGCCAAACTGCTGATTGCGGGATTGATTGGTCGGCTCGTGATACTCGTACTCGGACGTGACGACGTTCGTGAAGGTCGCGTCCCACGGCTGGAACCGCAACGCGTTTGTGGAGACGGGCACTGGCGCGTTTTTTCTCGATGCTTCGGCCGGCGAGCCCGACGGACTCGCTGCCAGGGCGCCCGCCTCGCTGGCGACAGCAAACAGTGCGAGGACAACAGTAGCGGCCGCTGATCGCATCGACATCGGATTCTCCCCATTGAGTCTGTGGTAGAACCCGGACGTCGCGCTGCATGTTCCTCGACAGGGCAGATTTTCCAGACAGCGCAGTTCTTGCCTAGCTGACTTTCAGCGCGCAGAGGATCTGCTAGGCTTGCGGTTAACCACCATCAGGGAAGCTCGCTATGGCCACTCAATCGACGATGCTCGAGCTTGGCACGCCCGCGCCGCACTTTCGCCTGACCAGTTTCGACGGCAAGACCTACTCGCTCGATGACTTCAGCGATGCCAGAGGATTGGTGGTCGCATTCATCTGCAGTCACTGCCCATTCGTAAAGCACCTGCGCGATGAGCTGAGCCGCTTCGCACGCGAGTATCAGGCCAAAGGCATCGCAGTCGTGGCGATCAACTCCAACGACATCGAGACGTATCCGCAGGACGGTCCGGAAGGCATGGCAGCGGAGGCACGCAGCGCCGGCTACACCTTCCCCTACCTGCTCGACTCGACTCAGGACATCGCCCGGGCCTACAAGGCCGCCTGCACTCCTGATTTCTATCTATTCGATCAGCAGCGCAAGCTGGTCTATCGCGGCCAGTTCGATGACAGCCGGCCCGGCAAGGGAACGCCCACGGGCGCCGATCTGCGCGCAGCCTGCGATGCTCTGCTCAGCGGCACGAGCATCCCGAGCGAACAGCAGCCGAGCATCGGTTGCAGCATCAAGTGGAAGAAATCGGCAGCCTGAGTGTTTCGATCGAGGACCGCCATCCGCCCGCACCATTGCGGGCGTTCATCGATTTCATCCAGTCGACGGGCCCACCAAGCCCGCTGCTAGCGTCGATCTATCTGGTCTGCGGATTGCTTCGCGTGGACGTGGCCGATGCGCAGCGCTTCGGCTTAAAATGGGCGGTGGCCACCAGCTTGATTGCAACCGCCGCCGTGCTACTGATTGGCGCCTTCCCGCTGTCCGGTGACGGCGTGGCTGTGGCGCTGCCGAGCAAGTGACCCGTCGGATGAGCGCTCATTTGCGTTCAGCGGCGCAGTGGCTGGCGTTGATCGCATTGACTGTAGCGCTCGCAATTGCGCTGAGCGCCGCTCATGTTCCAGCCGCGCTGCTGCTCGGACCAATGCTTGCCGCCATCATCTTTGCGGTGAGCGGATCCAACATCCGGTTGGCCCCTGGCTTCACCATCGGTGCGCAGGCCATCCTTGGTTGCCTCATCGCACAGGCGATCAACGCCGAGCTCCTCGCCATCATCCGCGAGCATTGGCTACTGCTGGTGGGATTCAGTGTGGCCACCCTGCTGATCGCGGCTGGCTTGGGCTGGTCGTTGAGTCGCGCCGCTTGGCTACCCGGCACGGTTGCTATCTGGGGCCTGTCCCCAGGCGCGGCCACGGCCATGGTGCTGCTGGCCGATGATGCTGGCGCGGACCGCCGCATGGTCGCACTGATGCAATACTCTCGCATCGCTCTCGTGGCGCTGGCTGCGATCCTGGTTGCGAAGTTCCTCGGTGATCCGAGTCTCGCGCCGACGCACACAGCATCCGGCAATGTGACTTCGCAGTTGCTGGCTTTTCCAGCAGCGTCATCGCTCGCCGCTACTCTCATTCTCGCCGCAGTGGCAGTGGCCATGGCGGTCGTTTTTCGCAAGGGGGTGCTGGCGCTATTCGTTCCCGCCTTCGCTGGCGCCGCCCTGCAGGGAATGGGACTGATCAGCATCAGCGCACCGCCGCTGTTTGCCATGCTCGCCTTCGGCACCGTCGGCATCTACGTCGGCTTGGGCTTCAATCGCGAAATCCTGATCCATTCGCTGTCGGTACTGCCGAGAATGCTGCTCGCGGTAGTGGCGATGATCGCGCTGTGCGGCCTGCTCTCATTCGCCTTCTGCATGCTGTTGCCGGGCACCGACCCTTTGACCGCCTACCTGGCCTTGAGCCCCGGCGGCATCGACGCCGCCGTGGTCATCGCCGCCAACACCCATGTTTCCCTACCCTTGATCCTTGCTGCCCAATTCCTCCGCTTGCTGCTCGTCATCGCCGCCGCGCCCTCGCTGGCCAGGTGGCTGGCGCAGCGAAGCACCCCATGATCGGTTGATTTATTGATCGCCTGTCGCATCGTCGAGGATGTCGCAGAAACCATCCGGGCGCGCAAAGAAATAGCGCCGGCTGACCCGGTCTGAAGCCGATCATTCGCCCTGCTCCACCGTGACCGGTGCGGGGGTGCGAGTTACACTCGGTGCATGGTTGCCACGGGCTATTGGCAGAATCTCACGACGACCGAGCTGGCCGGGCTGGATCCCGAGCGCACGGTGGTGGTGTTGCCGGTAAGCGCGATTGAACAGCATGGCCCGCACCTGCCGCTGGCGACGGACGCGATCATTGGCGACGGGTTGGTACGTCTGGCGATGCAGCGCGTGCGGCAAGGAGTGTTGGTGTTGCCGGCGATGACCATCGGTCACAGCCTCGAGCACATCGACTATCCAGGCACTCTGAGCGTTGCAGTGGAGGCGTTGCTTGCCACCTGGCTGGACATCGGGCGCAGCGTGGCGCGAACGGGATTGCGCAAGCTGGTGCTGTTGAACACCCATGGCGGCAATACTCCGCTCGTGCAGTTGGCCGCTTTGCGACTGCGCCAGGAATTGGCAATGCTGGTGGTGCGTGCAAATTACTTTGCTTTCGGCAGTCCACCGGGACTATTTGCCGCAGAGGAACTGCGGCATGGCATTCACGGCGGCGAGATGGAAACATCCTTGATGTTGCATCTGGCACCGACGCTGGTTCGTCGTGAGTCTATGGCGAATTTTGGCGCGCTCACTCATGAAATGGCCGAGCGCAACGAGCTGCTTGGGCCGGAGAAACCGATTGGATTCGGCTGGATGAGCCAGGATCTCAACGAGCACGGTGTCTGCGGCAACGCCGCCAACGCCGATGCGCGGCGTGGAGCAACGCTGCTTTCCCATCTGGCCGACAAGCTCGCGACCTTGCTCCAGGAATGCCAATCGACGCCACTGGCGACATTGCGCAACAGGCCGGCTGAACCGGACCAGTGAGACGGCCAGCAAGACGACCAGTGAGACTCGGCTAGAGAATCTCGTCCATGTTGATCTGCGGCATCAGATGCCCGGCACGCTCGCGCTTGGCGTGCACGTACCGCGCATTGTGACGGTTGACTGCACCGATCAGGCGCTGGCCGCCGACGACTTCGATGCCTGCCTGGCGCAATGCCTCGATCTTCTCCAGATTGTTGGTCAGCAGTTGAATGCGCGTCCTGCCCAACTGCTGCAGCATGCTGGCGGCCACGGCGTAACTGCGCTCGTCCGCACTGAAGCCCAAATGTCGATCGGCCTCGATGGTATCCAGCCCCGCGTCCTGCAACTCATAGGCACGTAGCTTGTTTGCCAGTCCGATCCCTCGTCCTTCCTGCGCAAGATAGAGCAACACGCCGCCACCCACGGCCGCCAGCTGATCTACCGCCCGCCGCAACTGATCTCCGCAATCACAACGCAGACTGCCCAGCAGGTCGCCAGTGAGGCAAGCGGAATGCAGACGCACCGAAACCGCCGGGCCCTTGGGTGAACCGATCAGGACGGCGACATGCTCGGAAGCATCGCGACCATCGCGAAACAACACCAGCCTGCAATCTTCGTGACCGGCGAGCGGCACACGAGCCTCGCTCACGCGCTCCAGCTCGAAACGTCGCGGCTGCACCAACCGATCGATCTCAGCTATCGACAGCGCGAGCACGTCACTCGAAGCAGGCGGCGACGATGAAATCACCAAGACGGCCGGCAACAAACGCGCATGCTTGGCAACTCTCAGCACAGCTGTAGTCAAAGCATCGCCTGCTTCCACGATGAGCTCACGGCTCCGCGCGGGCACCGCGGCGCTGCCTGGATCTACCCCAGCCAGCCAATTCACCATCGACAATGAAACCGGTCGCCGAAATCGCAACAGCACCGATTCACGCTCGGCGGCAAGCGGTGCGCCGGAAAGACGAAGTCCCAACGTATCCGCGCGTTCCTTGGTGATGGCCAACGCCAGACCCGTTTTTCCCGCCGCCTTCTTCAAGCGTGCGATCAACGCGGGCGATGCCGTCTCCGCCGACGCCACCAGCAAGCCGGATTGAGCCCCGTCGAGAGGCTCTGCTCCGGAACAATACAGCGCTCGCCCGCAACGCAGCTCATTGATAGCTCGTTCGATCGCAACCAGCGCGGGATCACCATTGATGTCGTGCACGGATGTTTCCAAACAAGTGACTAATGACTGGCGACTGATGAAGAGTCAGAATGAGCCAGCGGCCGACGCGTGAAGCAACGTCCATGACCCATCAACACAGCCAGGCCTGGCCTCTGATCCGCGCCGCGGCCCGGACCGCCCGCGACAGCACTGTATTGAAGAACGGTGCCCGATACGTTTTCGACGGAGAAACGCTGACTGCCGCGGCTGCCGGAGACCATCCCGTTCTGGCGTTCGAGAATGGCTGGCGATCTCTGCTGCCACCCTCGGACCCACGCCAGGCCTGCCTGGATCTCTACCTGCCACTGGCCGGCCCTCGAGCGAATACACCGCTGGTGCTGGCCCAGCTCGGCCAGAGCCTCGATGGCTTCATTGCCACCGCGGGTGGCCAGTCTCATTTCGTGACCGGCCCGACCAGCATCGTGCATTTGCATATCCTGCGTGCGCTGAGCGATTGCGTCATCGTAGGCGCGGGCACAGTCGCCGCCGACAATCCTCGCCTCACGACGAGACTGGTCGACGGCCCGAATCCGGTTCGCGTAGTGCTCGATCCGCAACTGCGGCTTCCCATTTCTTGCGGAGTTTTCAGCGACGGTCAGGCACCGACACTGCGCGTGCGCGCTCGTAACGTAACGCTCCCTGGGGCGCGTGGTTCCGCCGACATCGAGGACCTCGAAATCGGCGCACCTTCCGGCAAACTGGACCTGCACGAGCTGGTCAACGAACTGTGGTCGCGAGGCATGCAAACCATCCTGGTGGAAGGTGGCGGTGTGACAGTCTCGGCCTTCCTGGCCGCGGGGTTGGTCGACCGCATGCACATCGTGGTCGCGCCGTTCGTTATTGGCGAGGGACGGCCAGGGCTCCGTGTCCCTTCCGCCGCAAAACTCGAGGATTGCGTGAGACCGCCGCCGCGGGTCTACGCGCTAGGCAGTGATGTGCTGTTCGACTGCGACATGCGCAGCCATTCCCAGAGCGAGAGCGGGTCCAGCGTCATCCGCCGGGTGCTTTAGGCCAGGCAATGAAATCCTGATGCCCCACCCGAATGCGCGATGTTCCGGCCAATAGATGCGTGAGACGCCGTCTGACCCACAGCTCGATGCGCTCCGCCTCGGAAGGTGCAATTTCGTGTGCTGCGGTGATCCATCCTGCGATCAACTCCCGTTGCAACGATTGCTCTTCCGGTTCGATCACCCAGTCACTCGCCATGACGCGCGACTGGAAACCAAACATTCCAAATACGTCGCGAGCATAGCTGGTAGCGTCCGGCCCGAGCGCGGGACCGAAACCCTTGTTACCTCGCTGGTGCCGATTGACCAGACCGAACACCCACTGATCGTCAGGTTCATGCGGCATGCACTGCACGCGGCCGTCGTAAGTCAGCGCAAACATCACGTTCACGCGAGCATCCGCACAACGCGACGCGAGCAACTGCAGCCATGACGCAGATACCAGATCGAGCAGCGCCGAAGCAGTCACGAGGTGGAATTCGGACAGCGACAATGAGTCCAGCTCTGTCGCGAGATCGAGCCGCCGCGTCGACACGCTGCAACGAAAGTTCGTTCCTTGCAGCGTCGCGGGCTGATGGCCGAGCAACGCCGGCTCGTCATCAACCGCCAGCCAGCGCTGCTCGCCTGCCAGCCGCGGCGCCATATAGCGAATATTCGCCCCCGTCCCTGAACCCAGATCCAGCGCTTGCAGCGGCCGCGAGGGCAACCGCGAGCGCACAGCGAGCACCAGTTCCTCGCAACGCGATCGTGCGTCGCAGGGCTCGCGCAATTGGAGCCATTCGGCGCTGAAGCCACTCATTGCAAAGACCCTGAATTGGAATGCGCTGATGTCATGCCACCCAGGATATCCGAAAGCTGCCGGGCAGCGGCGCTCCAACTCGGCAATCTCGCGCCCGCCGCACGAGCTCCCTCAGTGAGGCGTCGCCGAAAATCCGCGTCAGATAGCGAGCGCGACAATGCGTCGCTAAAGGCAGCTTGATCATCCGGTTCGACCAGCAAGCCCGCATCGGGAGGCACCAGCTCGGAGATGGCGCCCGTTCGTGTGCTGATGATAGGCAATCCATGTGCGAGCGCCTGCGCGACTGCCATGCCGTAGCCTTCCAAGCGCGTCGCCAATACGAACAGGTCGGCATTGCGAAACGCGTGCAGCAGCTCTGTTTCGCCAATCTCGCCTGTCACTTTGACACGATCCTCCCAACCCGCCGCGTGAATCCGCATTTTCAATGCATCTGCTGTTGCCGGGCTACGCGTTATATCGCCGACGCACGTGAGCGTCCAATTCACATCGCTCAAAGGTGCAAGCGCGTCCATCAGCAAATCATGACCCTTGCGTGGAGTGAGGGTAGCAACGCACAGCATACGCACGGGAGTCGATGCACCCTCGATTTGACCTTTGGACCCGGCAATTTGCTGCACTGTCTGCTCGAGGCAAGGTTGATCGACTGGGGGTTGATCGATGCGGGGTTGATTGATGCGGGGCTGATCGACGCCGGGCTCGGCGACGGCGATGCGATCCGAGGCGATTTCATAGGCAGCCAGTGCACGACGAGTCGTCCGGCTTGTCACGACAACGTGGCGCATGGCACGCAATGCGTGACGCTCCGATTCAAACAACCGCGATGCCAGCTGCGGCGCCAAGCCCGTCTCGGCCGCCAGCGGGTGATGCACGAGCCCCACCAGACACAAGCGATCCTTGTGGGCATGCACGAGATCGGGCATCGCCCCGAGGGCGAGTCCATCGATCATCACCAGGCTGCCGGCCGGAAACGCCGCAAGCTGCCGCTCCGCATCTCGCAGTGCCTCCGCGGTGGGCACGGGAAAACTGCTGTCGAGCGCGACGACTTGCGTGCTCCAGCCGAGGTCACGCAGTCCTTCCAACATGCGCCGGTCATACTCGTAGCCACCGGTCGCGGTGAGTGGATCGCCCGGCAGTACCAGCGTGAGCGTGCGCACCGCTAGGTTCCCTGAAGGTTACCTTCGTAAGCAGCCGAGGCGACGTGTGACTCGTGCAACGTCACTCGCATGGCTTCTATACCGCGCGCGCTTTCTCCAAGTTTTCCCGCCTGCACGCTCGCAGCCACCCGATCGAAGATCACCTTCGCCAGGAATTCAGTCGTCGTGTTCCGGCCGCGAAACTCCGGCACGTCATCGAGATTGCGATAGTTCAGCGCCGACACGATCGATTTCAGCTCGGTGCCGGCGCGGCCGATATCGACCACGATCGAGTCAGGGTCCAGCTCACGGCGCCGGAACTCCACGTCGATCACGTATGTAGCACCGTGCACGCGCTGCGCTGGTCCGAACACGTCGCCCTTGAAGCTGTGCGCAATCATCATGTGCTCGCGAACGCAAACGCTGTACATCAGTCATACCTCACTCGGTGCATGATCACGTCCCCCGGACTGGAGGACAGGCGCTGCATGGTGTTCGGCAGGTCCGCGAAACGGCTCTCCGAATTGATGAGACCATCGAGCGTCGAATCGTTCAACAGCGATAAGGCCAGCTGCAGTCGCGATTGCAACGTGCGACGCGCGCGGCGAGCTCCGGCCACCGCGCCGACTTGCGATGACTTCAGCACCAGTCGTCGCGAATGAAACGCTTCGCCGAGAGGCAAGTTCACCGCGCGATCACCATACCAGCTCATCTCCACGACCGTGCCCTCGAACGCGGCGAGGCGCAAGGCAAGTGCAATGCCCGCTTCGGTACCGCTGGTGTGGATGACGACGTCAGCTTCGCCGCGAGCCGCATCGGGCAATGCAAATCGCGCTCCCAGAAAGGATGCGACGGCTGCGCGCCGAGGATTGATGTCGATCAATTCGACCTCGCAACCCGGAATGCGCGCTGCCAGAAAAGCGGCCAGGCAACCGACGCTGCCGGCGCCCACGATACAAATGCGATCGCCTGGCAGGACGCCAGCGTCCCACAAACCGTTCAACGCGGTTTCCATGTTCGCCGCCAGCACGGCACGGCCCGCTGGCACAGCGGACGGCAATGGATGAACGGCAGTGGCCGGAACGACGAAGCGATCCTGGTGAGGATGCAGGCAAAACACTTCGCGCCCCTGGTATTCGGCAGGTCCCTGAATTACACGGCCCACCATGCAATAGCCGTACTTCACAGGTGTCGGAAAGTCACCCTCTTGAAAGGGAGCGCGCATGCGCGTGTATTCCGACGGCGGAACCCGGCCATTGAACACGAGAGATTCGGTGCCGCGACTGACACCACTGTACAGCGCCTGTACGATGAGCTCATCGGCTCCCGGCGGAGCGAGCGGCTTGCGCCGGATCTCGCCGCATCCCGGTGCGGTGACCCAGAACGAGAGCGCGTGATCGGACATGGTGGAAGACGCCCCCCGGCTGCTGCTGAAGAATGCGCTGCGAAGCATTCTAACGGCTATGGTGCTCGGGGTGGGCTTTGCCTGGCTGATGGACACAATCGTCGATCTGGGCGGAGCTTTCCTAGCGAGGACCGCCGTGCTTCTTTGCATCGGCGCACTGCTCGTGCTGCTGCCGCTGCCAGCCCATCATCCATTCGATCGCCTCGGCGCCGCCAATCTCATCACCATGATTCGCGGCGTGCTGGTGTTGCTGCTGCTGGGCTTTGTCGGCATGGGAACGACGCCCCGACTACAGATTGCCGCCCTATGCGTCGCGATAATCAGCGCTGCGTTGGATGCAGTGGACGGCTGGGCGGCGCGGAGAACGCAAATGAGCAGCGCATATGGCGCGCGATTCGATATGGAGACCGATGCGCTCCTGATCTTCACGCTGAGCGTGCTGGTGTGGCAGTTCGATAAAGCCGGTGCTTGGGTCCTTGTCTCGGGTTTGATGCGCTATGCGTTTCTTGCCGCTGGCCTGCTGCTGCGCTGGCTCCAGCGACCATTGTCACCGAGCCTCCGACGCAAGGCCGCCGCCGTCCTGCAGGCGGTGTCTCTGGTAATCGCAGTGGCGCCGTTCGTTTCACGCAGCCTCAGTGGTCCGCTGTGCGCCTTGGCTCTCGTCGTGCTCACATGGTCCTTCCTGATCGACATTGCCTGGCTGAGGCGGCGCACTTTGGAAATGATGGCGGCCACCCGATGCAAGCTGACATGAATTCGGGGGCGGGCACGAGGTCCGGCCTGTGGCGCGCCAGTGCTCTCATCGCCTCGCTGTGGCTGTTGAACGCGCTGCTGACGTTCCACAACGTCTGGCCGACCGTTTTCATACGTCCCTCGGGCGAGCTGTCGATCGAGCTTGCGATCCTTCTGCTGATACTGGCGGCGTGGCAGCGCCTGCGAGGCGCATTGCCAAGACGATTGCTGATCGTCCTGGCGGCGCTGTTCGTGCTTGGCGCAATCGGCCGTTACGCGGAGGTGACGGCGCCAGCGCTCTACGGTCGTGAGGTCAATCTCTACTGGGATCTGCCACACGTGGGCGCGCTGACGGGAATGCTCGCCCGCGTTGCCTCGCCGTGGCTGCTCATCCTCGGGACCATCGGCGTGCTGGCAGGATTCGCGTTGCTCTACTACGCCGCGCTCTGCTCATGGCAACGCATCGCCAACGAGCTGCAATCGCCATCCGTGAGTATTGGAGCCAGCGTCGTGGCGATCGCGGTCATCATCGGCTTCACATTGGAGAACATCGCCGAGGAGCGTCCGCGCATCCCGCGATTCTCCATGCCGATCGCCAAGACCTATGGGGAGCAGTTCGCAAAGGTCGGCACAGCCATGCTGGAGCGTGGCACGACGCGCCGGCTGCCGCCCTCGCCTGCGCTTTCCTCGACGCTATCGCTGATCGACGGCAGTGATGTAATGGTGGTGTTCGTCGAATCGTATGGCCGGGTCGCCTACGACAATCGCGAATTCTTCGCCGCGCTCGCGCCGAGCCGTGCCGAACTGGCCGACGCCGTGCGCGATACCGGTCGCAGCGTCATTTCTGGATACGTCGAGTCGCCCACTTTCGGCGGCGGCTCCTGGCTGTCGCATCTGAATTTTCTTACGGGCGTCGAGGTGAGCGAGTACAGCCGCGCTCAATTGCTGATGACGCAAACCCGCCGCAACTTCGGCCACGCGCTGGCCGAGCATGGCTATCGGCGAGTCGGGCTCATGCCGGGCCTCAAGCTCGACTGGCCCGAAGGTGTGTTCTACGACTTCGATCGAATCTACGACGACGCGGCGCTCGGCTATGACGGCCCCGCATTCGGCTGGTGGCGCATTCCCGATCAATTCTCGCTCGCCAGGCTGGACGTACTGGAGCGCAGCGATGCTGGCACGCCGCTATTCATATTCTTTCCCACCGTGAGTACGCACACGCCTTTCCGCCCCACGCCGCCCTATCAAAGCGACTGGTCACGGATGCTGAGCACGCAGCCATTCGACGCTGCACCGCTACAGCATTCGTTGGCGCAACTGCCCGACTGGGGCAACCTGGCCGAGAGTTACAAAAGCGCGTTGAGCTACTCGCTGCAAACGCTCGCGGGTTATTTGCGGACTCAGGCGCGCGACGATTTGATTCTGATCGTCATTGGCGACCATCAGCCACCCGCGGTGGTGAGTGGACCCAATGCCCCTTGGGACGTGCCGGTGCACGTGATTGCCAGCAAGACAGCGGTTCTAAAGTCGCTGGCAGAATGCGGCTTCGTTGCCGGCCTCATTCCGGCGCCGCATGCGGTCGGCCGCATGCATCAGCTCGGGCCCGCTTTGCTGCGCGCGTTCGAGTCGACGGAGGTGCCAACGAAATGCCCGCTGCAGCCCGGCGACACGGCGCCGGGCCACACAGCCGATCGCTCCTGATCACAAGCCCAGGTCGCTGAGCCCCGGATGATCGTCGGGCCGGCGGCCCTGCGGCCAATGGTATTTGCGCTCGGACTCCGCGATGGGCAGATCGTTGATGCTGGCGAAACGGCGCTGCATGAGCCCGTGCGCATCGAACTGCCAATTCTCGTTGCCGTAGGAGCGATACCAGTTTCCGGCATCATCGTGCCATTCGTAGGCGAAGCGCACCGCGATGCGGTTGTCGCCGAACGTCCAGAGCTCCTTGATCAAACGATAATCCAGCTCGCGACGCCACTTGCGCGTCAGGAACTCGATGATCTGCTGCCGGCCGACCGGAAATTCGGCGCGATTGCGCCACTGACTATCGACGGTATAGGCCAGCGCGACTCGCTGCGGATCGCGGCTGTTCCAGGCATCTTCGGCCAATCGCACCTTTTGAATGGCCGTTTCGCGGGTGAAAGGCGGCAACGGCGGACGTTCTTCGCTCATGGGGCGGTCTCCAGAAATGTATGAACGCTGGCTCGCCCCGCGAAGATACCACCCTGTCGGCACGGCGCCGGTGTTCGCGATCGAGAACCGCTGTGCGGCGAAATCACGAGGCGCACAGCACCTGTGAAGAAATCTCCACGTCGTTCGCGGCTGCGTCGTTGCTTCCGGCCAGATCGAGCGGCCACTGCCAATGCGGGCTATTCGGATCGGCCAGCTTCTCAAAGTGGTCGCTGACGGCCGCGATCAACGTGGCATCGCTCACCGGGTCGAGCCCCTGGTAGGGCTGACCGTTGTAGTTGCCGCGATAGGTCAGCACCGCCGACACGTTTGGCGTGCGTGCGTAGATGCTGCGGATCAGCTCGCATTCCTGATCTCCCTGGCCGGCATCGCTCAACGCATAGCGAATCGCCAGCGCGATGGCGAACTCCAGGCCCGGCGTGGGAATGCCATGTTTCCTGGCCAGCGTGATGCTGCCGAGAATGCGTTCGCGCCGGCGCAGCTTGCGCAACGGATCGCGGCCCACTCGCTTGCAGGGATCCTTGAAGGAGGCCCGGCAGCGCTCGATGAACGGCCGCATCATCATCCTGATCACCCCTTCCAGCTCCGGGCTTTCCAGTAGCAGCGACGGCCGGATCTCGTTCTCGATCAACTGCTGGACCAGCGCCGTTACGCGCTCGTCCCCCATGCCTCGCCCGATCGTCGGATGACCTAGCAAACTGGAATACCACGCGACAATCGCGTGCGTGCCGTTCCACAGTCGGTTCTTGATCGTCTGGATCTGCGCGATGTCATCGACCACCTTCACTTGCCGCAGACGGCGCAGCACGGCACAACCGCCCTGCGCATACAGGCGCATGTCGGGCTCGCTGTTGAACAGGATCAGATGCAGCTGACCGAGCGCCCTGGCCGGGCCGGAAGCGTTGCGCAGCAAGCTCACACGGTCGTTCACTTCCTGCAGTTCCTCGCCTTCGGGCTCCTCCGATTGCTGCTGTTCGCTATGCACCGCGGCCAGATTCTTTTCGTACAGCTCGCACTTGATTCGCAGCTGGCGCAGCAGTGCCTCGCGCCCCAGGCGCGTGACGATGCGACTCACCACCGTCTCGGAAAAGTGTGTCGTGGCCAGGATCTTTGCGCAGTCGAAGCGATTGGTCAGCTCAGTCAGGGCCGTCTCGACGTGCCGGCGGACGAAACTGGCGCCACCGACTTTATTGAGCACGACCAGGATGGTGAGCTCGCGCCCACCCTGCTCGTATCTGCGCAGCAGGCCACGCGCGATGATCGGCGCCTGTTGCCGGATCGCCTGCTCGGGCAACGCCAATCCCACGATCCGCGAATCGCAGTACATCGCGACCACCGCGTCTTCATCGGCCATGTCGACCAATCGAACGTTCTCGATGGTCTGATCGAAAGCATGCTTGCCGTAGCGAACGCTGAACTTGCCGAACGAATTGACCGCGTCGCGCAGCAAACGATCGCCGGTGACGCCGACGATCTCGCACGGCCGCGTGTAGCCGTCCCAGTGCGAGAACACCTGCGTCAAGTATCCGCCGCCCATGGCGCCGAAGCCGTGAATGCCGACGCGCACTTCATTCACGGCCTGCGGAAAAGGCTCGGCAAGGGCCGGCACGTCGAGCTTGGGCACGCAGTCCGCCAGATCGGACAGGAAATCGAGCATGCTCCGATAGCCGCGGAAGGCACGCGCCTCGATCTCCGCCCGCGGCGGCTTGATGTCATGGATCAGGATCGGTTGCCCGCCCGCGTCGCTGGCCGACAGCAGACCGTTCTCGGAGTCCTCCACCATCAGGCAGTGTTCCGGCGCGCGGTTCAATTCCGCGGCGGCACGCAGGAAGATCTCCGGATTCGGCTTGCCCCGCTGCACTTCGTCACCGCAGACGGTGATGTCGAAGTACTTCAGGACATTTGCGTTGATCAAATATTCCTCGGCGATGGCGCGACGGCTGGACGTAGCCACCGCCATGGTCAAACCGCTGCGTCGCAGGCGCTCGAGCACCTGGACCAGACCGGCCTTGACCGGCACACCGTGCGTTCGAACGTGCTGCAGCTCCAGCTCATCCGCGCGTCGTCTGATCTCGCGATACGGATAATCTTCGCCGTAGTGCTCCTTCGCCAGGGCTTCGGCGCGAGTGGCGCTCAGCCCGAGCGAGCCGATCAGCGTGCGGTCTTCGATCTGCCGGCGCGCCAGTTCCAGCGAAGCCTGGCGGATCGTCTGGAAGCGCAGCCGCTCCGTGTCGAACATGGTGCCATCCATATCGAAGATGGCGCTCTCGATGTGCTTGCCGAGAAAATTGATCATCAGACGTACTCACCTCCGGCGCCGGCGACCGTTGCCACCGACAACCTGTTACAAACGTTTTACGAGTCCTGTGGATTGATAGCCCTGCCATGCGCGTCGAAGCGGTGCAGACAGGTCTCGTCGGGCGTCAGCCACAGCGCGTCGCCGGGACTGACGTTCAGCTCACCCGCGCTCCGCGCCGTGATGGTTCCGATGCCGTCGACATCGACATAAACAAAAGTGTCCGAGCCGAGATGCTCGGCGAGACTCACGTTGCCTCGCCACGTTCCCTGCGTCGTGGACAGCGACAGATTCTCGGGCCGAATGCCGATCGTAGTGGCGCCGTATTTCGATGCCTCGGCGCCGCCGAGCAGATTCATACGCGGCGAACCGATGAAGCCCGCGACGAACAGCGTCGCCGGCTTGCGATACAGCTGCAGCGGCGAGCCCACCTGCTCCACCCTGCCGGCATTCAGCACCACGATCCGGTCGGCCAGCGTCATCGCTTCCACCTGATCGTGAGTGACATAGATCATGGTCGCGCCGAGCTGACGATGCAGCTGCGCGATCTCCATGCGCATGTTGACGCGCAAGGCGGCATCGAGATTCGACAGCGGCTCGTCGAACAAAAAGGCCACGGGCTCGCGGACGATGGCTCGACCGATTGCCACGCGCTGGCGCTGGCCACCGGACAGCTCTCGGGGCTTGCGATCCAAATAGTCCTGAAGATTGAGGACGCGAGCGGCGTCTTCAACCTTGCGCTGGATGGTTTCCTTGTCGCGGCCCGCCATCTTCAGCGGAAATGCGATGTTGTCGCGCACGCTCATGTGCGGATAGAGCGCATAGGACTGGAACACCATCGACAGCCCGCGCCATGCCGGTGGCAGGCGCGTCACATCGCGGCCATCGATCAGCAGCTCGCCGCCCGTCACGTCTTCCAACCCGGCGATCAGTCGCAGCAGCGTCGACTTGCCGCAGCCTGAGGGACCGACGAAGACGATCAGCTCGCCGCGCTCGATCTCCAGGTCGAGCCCGGGAATGACCGCGCTCCCGCCGAAGCTCTTGGAAACATTCTTCAGTGCAATGCTGGCCATGAATTCTCCTCTACTTCACCGCGCCGAAGGTCAGGCCGCGCACCAGTTGTTTCTGCGACAACCAGCCCAGCACCACGATCGGTGCGATCGCCAGGGTCGAGGCCGCCGACAGCTTGGCGTAGAACAATCCCTCCGGCGCCGAGAAGGAAGCGATGAAGGCCGTCAACGGGCCGGTGCTCGCCGCCGTGAGATTCAGGGTCCAGAACGATTCGTTCCAGGCGAGGATGACGTTGAGCAGCAGCGTGGACGCGATGCCGGGCAACGCCATCGGCGCGAGGATGTAGAGCAGCTCGTTGCGAGTGGTCGCGCCATCCATGCGGGCCGCCTCGAGAATGTCCCGTGGAATCTCCTTGAAGTAGGTGAACAGCATCCAGACCATGATCGGTAGGTTGCTGAGCAACAGCACGATGACCAGGCCGGTGCGCGTGTCGAGCAGGCCAAAGCGCTTGAACAGCAGATAGATCGGCACGAGCACGCCCACCGCCGGCAGCATCTTCGTCGATAGCATCCACATCAGCACGCCACGCGTGCGCGGCGTGGGCGTGAAGGCCATGGCCCAGGCCGCGGGAATCGCAATGAGCAAGCCGATGAGAGACGAGCCCAGCGAAATGATCACCGAGTTGCTGAAGTGGCGCAGATAATCCGTCCGCTCCCAAACCTCCACGTAGTTCTCCGTGGTCCAGTCGAAGAACAGGAACTGCGGCGGAATCGACACCGCATCGGCCTCGGTCTTGAACGACGTGAGGAACGTCCACAGGATCGGAAAGAAGATCAGCAGCGCCAGGCTCCAGGCCACCAGAGTGACGATCCACATGCGTCGATTGCTTTGCGCTCGCGCCATGCTCAGGCCTCCAGGTTCTTGCCCACGAGGCGCATGAGGAAGATCGCCAGGATATTGGCGAGCACGACCGCGACCACACCGCCCGCCGACGCACTGCCCACGTCGAAGCGCAGCAGCGCCTGGGAATACACCAGGTACGCGAGATTGGTGCTTTCGTTGCCGGGCCCGCCGTTGGTGGTCACCAGGATCTCGGCGAACAACGACAGCAGAAAAATGGTTTGAATCAGGATGACCACGCTGATCGCCCTGCCCAGGTGCGGCAGCGTGATGTGAATGAAGCGCGCCACCGCACCAGCGCCATCCATTTCGGCCGCCTCTTGCTGTTCCGTGTCCAGCGACTGCAGGGCCGTGAGCAGGATCAGCGTCGCGAATGGCAGCCAGCCCCACGCGACTATCAACGTCAACGACAACAGAGGTACCTGCGCCAGCCAGTCGATGGCGGACACGCCGAACACCTGTGCGAGCCACGCGAACAGGCCGTTCACCGGGTTCATGAACATGTTCTTCCACACCAGCGCCGAGACGGTGGGCATGACGAAGAACGGCGACACCACCAGCACCCGCACGATGCCGCGGCCATGCATCGGCTGATCGAGCAGCAAAGCCAGCCCGACGCCGCCGAGCACGGTAATGACCAGCACGCCGACCACCAGACCGAAGGTGTTCACCAGCGATTCCAGGAACGCCGGATCGGTCAGGAAGTAAACATAGTTCTCGAAGCCGACGAGCTCGTTGCCGCGGGGCATGAGCAACTGATAGTCGTGAAACGAATACCACAGCGTCATGGCCAGGGGCACGGCCATCCACGCCAGCAGCAGGATCACCGCTGGCGAAAGCATGAGACGGGCCGTGGCTCCGGCGTGGGTACGTGCCATTAATCTCCCCAAGAGGATGCGAGGCGTTCGAGCGCGAACGCCTAATCGATATGCCGATCGAGATGCGCGTCGATATAGCGGGCGCGCGTCATCTCACGAGTGGCCACCTTCTGCGCGGCGATCAACGCTCGTTCAGCGGATATCTGGCCTGCGACGGCGGCCGAAATCTGTTGCCCCACCACGGTGCCGATGCCCTGGTACGGAGCGATGGAAACAAAATTTCCACCGACATACGGCACCTGCTGCACTGAGGGACTGCGAGCGTTGGCCGCTTCGATGGCTCGCAACACGATGCCGGCGAAAGGCGCGGCCTGTTGATATTCCGAGCTTGCGTAAAGCGACTGCCGCGTGCCGGGCGGTGCATCCGCCCAGCCGGATTCGCTGGCGACCAGTTGCATATATGATTTGCCCGTCGCCCACTCGACGAATGTCTTGGCCGCTGCAATGTTCTCCGAGGCGGCAGGAATCACGAAGCTCCACGCCCACAGCCAGTTGCCGTGATTCTGCGTCGCGCCGCGCGATGGAAACAAAGCGAAGCTCACATCGTTCGAGACCTTCGATTGGCGAGGATCGGACACGAACGACGCGGCGACCGAAGCATCGATCCAGATGCCGCACTTGCCCGCCTGAAACAGCGCGAGGTTTTCGTTGAAACCGTTGGTCGAAGCGCCCGGCGGACCATAGTTGCGTAGCAGGTCCACGTAGAACGAAACGGCTTCCTGCCACGCTTGCGACTGCAGCTGCGGACGCCATTGCATGTCGAACCAGCGAGCGCCCCACGAATGCGCGAGCGTCGAGACGAAGGCCATGTTCTCGCCCCAACCGGCTTTGCCTCGCAGGCAGATGCCATAGATGCCCTGGTCGCGATCGGTGATCTTCTCGGCCGCCTCGCGAATGAGCTCCCAGCTCGGCGACTCCGGCATGGTGAGGCCGGCTTGCTCGAACAGATCGGTGCGATACATGGTCAGCGCGCTTTCGGCATAGAAAGGCGCCGCATACAGCTTGCCATCGTAGGAGAGAGAATCGTCGATGGCGGGCAACAGATCGTCCCTGGCGAAGTCGCTGCCCAGATCGTCGAGCGGCACCAGCCAGTCGTGCTGGGCCCAGATCGGCACTTCATAGTTGCCGACAGTGACCACGTCGTACTGGCCGCCTTGCGTGGCGACGTCGATGGTGACGCGCTGGCGCAGAAGATTTTCTTCCAGCGTCACCCAGCGCAGCTCGATATCCGGGTACCGCCGTGTGAAGTCCGCGGCCAGCCTCTGCATGCGGATCATGTCACCGTTATTAACGGTGGCGACGGTCAGCGTCACGGCTTCCGCTGATGCCGCAAAGACCGTGGCAATGCCCGCGGCGAGCGCGAGCAGGCATATTCTGATTGTCATCAACAAACCTCCTTTTTCAGGATTCGGACCTCCCCTGTGAGGCCCGCTCGGCAAGGCTCGCTTCGAGCGCGCGTGTAACGCGGCCGCGCGAGCCTTGGAGTTGTCAACGAACAGCCACCGCGTCTTGCCTGCACGGAGGCTTGGGTGTTCGCCGCAAAAAAAAAACCGTCAGTCTGGCGTCAAGACTCCTCTATTCCCGTGGACAAAAAATGCCCGCGGGCTCTGATAACACCTTCGATTAGTGGCCGCCGCAGGGGCGTACCATCCCAGAACAGGATCGATGGGCCGCTGGGCACAGGCAGCTGTATCTCAAGCTCCTGGCAGTGCGCTCGCGACAAGAGTGCGCATTGGTGAGTCGCGAGCCCGGACGACCGCGCGAGTTGCACTCTGAGTGCACTCGAGGGCGCCCTGTCTTATTCAGAACTACTATTCAGGACTGCTTTGTAGCAATCGGCCGACAGTATAGTAGGGATCGCCCACTGCGCCAACCCGAAATTGAAATTTTCTCCACACTGAGCAGTGACGCAGTTGTCGCTGCTTTTCAGCCGGCGCCAGCGCGATCAGGCGCTTCAGGCGCCGCCCGGGCTCTACTTCTCGTCAGGACTTGCCCCACGAGCCCGCGCCGCGATGGAGCCGAATGTAATAAGAAACAAACGAAACTTTCTTATGACAAGCACGCGCGTAATTTGTATGTATTCGTAAACTGGCGTCGATCAGAGTTCAGGAATGAGCCCGAGCCGCATCGCTGCACGCAGCAACTGCGTCGCCGTCTCCGCGCCCAGTTTCTGCCTGATCGCGGACTGATGATTCGAGACCGTCTTTGGATTCAGCCCCAACTGCTGAGCGATGTCGTTGAGCGAGCAGCCTTCGACCAGCAGCTTGAGCACCTCGAACTCTCTGGCCGAGAGCACGTCGCGATTGGTCCGCTCGGATTTGAGGGGCTGCAGCGCCAGCGTCTGCGCCACGTCGGGGCTGAGAAATCTACGGCCCGCCGCAACGCTCGCAACCGCCTCTACCAGCACGCGAGGTGCGGCCGCTTTCGTCAGATAACCGGCGGCGCCGGCTTCGAGCGCGCGTCGTACAAAGATGGCATCCTCGTACATGCTGAACATCAACACGCGTGCTTTGGGTTCGTGCACCAGAATTCGACGCAGGGCCTCGATGCCGCTCACGCCTGGCAGCGCGATGTCCATGACTACGACATCGGGAGTCAAGATGCAGAATTGCTGATAGGCGTCGGCGGCGCTGGTTGCTTCGCCAGCCACCGTGATGCCGCCGCTCACCTCCAGCAAGCGTCGATAGCCCTCGCGCACGACGGCGTGATCATCCACCAGCAGCACTGTTATTCGCGCGCTCATGACGCCTGCCCTCTCTGCTCGCCGACGGGGATGCGGGCGATGAGATTGAATCCCTGGCCGCGCGCCGTCGTGATCTTCCATTCGCCACCGAGCATCTCGACACGCTCGCGCATGCCCACCAGACCGAGGCCCGAGTGGGCGTGATCCAGATCGGCGCCGCACCCGTCGTCGATGACGCTGAACGTAATCGCATCCGAAGCATCCGTCGCCGAGCCGGTCCGCGCCACGCGGATCGCAACGTTCGACGCTTGTGCATGTCGGGACACGTTCGTCATCGCCTCCTGCGCCAGCCGATAGATCGCCAGGTTGAGCGGTTCACCGACGCTGTCGAGATCGCCTTCCAGCGCCACGCTGAACCCCACCCGCGGCATTCTGCGCTGGCAGTAGTCCAGATAGTGCTCCAAGGCTGCCTGCAAGCCTAGATCATCGAGCGCCACCGGCCGCAGTTCGCGAATCAGATCGCGCACCACCGCGTGCAGATGATCCACGTGACGGATGATGGCGGACACCGCCACCGCCTGCTGATCGGTCACCTGCTCCTGGATCGAGACCGCATCGGTCTTGATCGCGTTCAAATACTGGCCGAGCTCGTCGTGCAGTTCGCGTGCCAGTGACTTGCGTTCGGCCTCCTGAGCCTGCAGATATTGTTGAGCGAGGCGGCGGTTCTCGAGCAGCAGCGCGGCGAGACGCTGTTCGGCGGCTTGCCGCTTCATGATCTCGGCGCGCGCTTCCCGATATCTGCGCCAGGCGAACCAGCTCAGGCACGTGGCCAGCACCACCAGGGTGGGCAGCACCTCGTCGACCTGCATCGACTCCCACTGGCGGGTGCGCATGAACAGCCATTCGTTCAACTCGATATGCGTGAACAGCATGGCCGCCGCGAGCACCAGCAACGCGACGATCACGAGGTCGCGGTGGAGCGCTCCCCGGCCGTCCCCCGGGTCGAGCGGGTCCGCCGAGCCCTCATTTCCCCTGGAATCCATTGCCGCCCCTCCGGCGTGTCACTGTGTCACCTCAAGTCAGGAATTCTTCCCGAGCAGATCGGGAAAAACTCCCTGTCCCCAGTGCACTGCGCTATGTGAAATTCTAAGACAGGAGGCACCTGCCAACCCTTACTGTCACCGTATCTATAGTTGCTTCGGTAGGAAATTACTGCACGAGAATGGGGGATTAAAGAAGATGTCGACAACTCATTGTGACACGGCAGGTCTGTCGCTGGTCGCGACCTGCCTGGTGGGACTGCCCGGTGGCCTGGCACTGGCGGCAGATGCTGAACGTGGCCGCCCCCTCGAAGAGGTCGTGGTCACCGCCCCTTATGGCATCGGCATCGACCCGTCGCTCGTGCCCGCGAACGTGCAGCGCGCGACCGCCGAGGCCCTCGAACGCTCGCAGTCGCTGGACCTGACCGACTTTCTCAATCGCGGCTTTTCCAGCGTGAACATCAATCACGCGCAGAACAATCCACTGCAGCCGGATTTCAACTTTCGCGGCTTCACGGCGTCGCCGCTGCTCGGACTGCCGCAGGGACTGGCCGTGTATCAGAACGGCGTGCGCATCAACGAGCCGTTCGGCGATACGATCAATTGGGACCTGGTGCCCTTCTCGGCGATCGATTCGGTGCAATTGATGGCGGGCACGCAGCCGGTGTTCGGCTTGAATACGCTCGGTGGCGCGCTGTCGGTGCGGATGAAGAACGGCTTCACCTATCAGGGCACGCAGGCCGAGCTGTCCGGCGGCTCATTCTCCCGTCGCGCCGGCAACGTTCAATCCGGCGGCAACAACGGACGCTGGGGTTACTACGCCAATGTCGACTACTTCGAGGAAGACGGCTGGCGTGACTATTCCAAGTCGGATGCGATGCGCGTGTTCACGACCGTGAGCGGCCGCGGCGAAGACTGGAGCTTGGACCTGAGCGGCGCCTACGGTGAAACCGAATTGCGCGGCAACGGCGCTTCCCCGGTCGAGTTGCTGGCGCTGGATCGCAAGCAGGTATTCACCCACCCGGACCTGACCGAGAACACCCAGAAGCAGCTCATCCTGGAAGGCTCCCGCAAGATTTCCAATGGCCTGCAGTTCGCCGGCAACGTGTTCTATAGGGAGATCGATACCGACACCTTCAACGGCGACGGCACCATCTTCGAGGAATGCGACATCGACGGCGAGGAGTTCCTGGTCGAGGACGAGTTCGCCGATTTGAACGGCGATGGCGAATGCTCCTCCGCCGATGACGACGATATCGAGCTGGCGCTGGATCTGAACGGCCAGCCGATCGAGGCCGAGATGGACGGAGAGGAGCTCAATGCCGTCAACAACATCGGCCGCCGCAAGCAGGAAAGCTATGGCGCCTCCGGCCAGCTCGGCCTGCAGTCCACGTTGTTTGGCGGCGCGAATGACCTGACGCTCGGTTTTGCTTACACCGAGGGGCGCGCGTCGTTCGACTCCATGGTGGAAGTCGCACAGCTGCTCGCCAATCGAGCCACCTCGCGAACGGGCATCTTCGTCGAGGAATTCATCACGGATGTGAGAAGCGAAGTGACCAACGCCAGCGTGTATTTCGCCGACACGTTGAGCGTGTCCGATCAAGTTGCCGTGACACTCTCCGGCCGCTACGACCATACGCGCATCGAGCTTGCCGACCGTACTGGCGAGAGCCCCGAGTTGAACGGCCGCCACAAGTTTCAGCGCTTCAATCCCGCTGGCGGCATCACTTTCCGACCCACCTCCGCACTGACGCTCTACGCGAGCTACGGCGAGTCGGCGCGAGCCCCCTCGCCGGTCGAGCTTGCGTGCGCGAGCGAGGACGCACCGTGCAATCTGCCGAACGCGTTCCTTGCCGATCCGCCGCTCGATCAAGTCGTGGCCAAGAGCTTCGAAGCCGGTGCGCGCGGCACGCTGCTTGAAAATGTGCGTTGGCATCTTGGTGGCTTCCGCACCGTCAATCACGACGACATCCTGTTCCAGACGACCGGCGGCGCCCAGGCCAACGTGGGCTTCTTCGACAACGTGGGCGACACTCGGCGCACGGGATTGGAGCTGAACATTTCCCAGCAGACCTCGCGCCTGCGTTGGTATGTGGATTACAGCCTGGTCAAGGCCACATTCGAAGACAGCTTCATCGTCAATAGTCCGAATCATCCGATCTTCGACACCGCTCCGGACGCGGCGCAAATCGTTGGCGACGACAAGCTGCTGGTCGTCAGCGGCTCCAAGATCCCTGCAATCCCGGAACATCAGGGCAATGTGGGTCTCGAGCTGCTATTCGCCGACCGCTTCCGCATCGGCGCCGACGTGACAATGCGCTCGGGCGTGTACTTGCGCGGCGACGAGGCCAACCTGCTGAGCAAGACCGACAGCTACACGATCCTGAACCTGCGAGGCGAGTACCGGTTCAGCGATCACGTCACGTTGTTCGCCCGCATCGAGAACGTCTTCGACGAGGACTACGAAACCTTCGGTTTGCTGGGCGAGCCGGATGAAGTCTTTGAGGACTTCGTGGATCCGCGCTTCTTCGGAGCCGGCCCGCCGCTGGGTGCTTGGGTGGGTGTGAAGGTCAAGCTGTAAAGGATGGATCCAGAAGATATGCACCAGCGAACACTGTCGACGCGCCTTGCGTTTTGTCTGTTGCTCACGGCCTTTGCCGCTTGCGGCGCGAGCGAGCGCGAAGCTCGATCACCCGCGCCGGATGCCAGGCCACCTTCGGTGAGTCATCGCATCTATGTGACCAACGAGATGTCGGGCGACATGACCGTCATCGACGGCCAGACGCGCCAGGTGGTCGCTACGGTGCCGCTGGGCAAGCGGCCGCGCGGCATTCAGCTGAGTCCCGACGGCAAGCAGCTGTTCGTCGCGCTGAGCGGCTCGCCCATCGCCGGACCGGGTGTCGACGCAAGCAGGCTGCCCCCCGCCGATCCGAGCGCCGACGGTATCGGTGTGGTCGACATCGCCAGCCTGAAACTGTTGCGCATCATCCGCGGCGTCTCCGACCCGGAGCAGCTCGTCATCAGTCGCGATGGCAAATCCTTGTACATCGCGAGCGAAGACACCGGCACCGCGGTCGTGGTCGATGTTGCCAGCGGCAAGACCATCGCGACCCTTCCGGTCGGCGGCGAGCCGGAAGGTGTCGGCATCAGTCCCGACGGGCGCTTCGTCTACATGACCTCCGAAGAAGACCATCAGGTCTCGGTGATCGATACCGCGCAAAACAAAGTGATCAAGCAGTTCAGTGTAGGTAAGCGGCCGCGGCAGGCGGCTTTCTCACCCGATGGCGCGCTCGCCTTTGTCACCGGCGAGAACGACGGCACGGTCTCGATCATCGACGCTCGCAAGCACACGGTGATCAAGACCGTCAAATTGACCGGCGAGCTGGTGCGCCCCATGGAAGTCGATGTTTCGCCCGACGGCCGCTGGGCGTATGTCACGACCGGACGCGGCCGCACCGTGGTCGCCATCGATACCAGGACGCATGAACCGGTGCGTACAGTGTCTGTCGGCGACCGGCCATGGGGTCTGGCCCTCAGTCCCGATGGCAAGTGGCTGTACACGGCGAACGGGCCATCGAACGATGTCTCGATCGTCGACGCGGCGTCGTTCAAAGTCGTCGCGACCGTGCCTGCAGGAACGCGGCCATGGGGCGTAGTGGTTGGCCCGGGATCGCAAGGCATCGCCAGCGACCAGGCTCGATGACGCTGGTACGGCTTCGCTTCCCACGAAGCGAAGCCGGAAGTCACACCGGCCCCGGCGCTGTTACCAGCCCTTCACCTTGGTCTTTACACGCGCCAGGTTTTTGTCCGCGGTTATATAAAGCGTGCTGCCGTCGTCGCCGAAAGCGACGTTCGACGTGGGCACACCTGTCGCGAGCGTGCCGAGGTGCTTACCCGTCGACGAATAGACTCGCACGCCGCCCGGCGCGGTGGCCCATACCGTGCCATCGCGACTGACTTTGAGGCCGTCCGGCAGACCCGGTTGTTTCTCCTTCGCGGCCTGAGTGGCATCGAAGAAGATTTTGCCCGCGCCGAGCGTGCCGTCGCTCTTGACGGGATACGCCATCACGATCGCCTCGTTCGAATCGGAGCTCGCCACGTATAGCGTTTGCTCGTCAGGCGAGAACGCGAGCCCATTGGGCCGGCTCAACTCACGCGTCAGCAGCGTGAGCTCGCCGCTGAGACTGAGCCGATACACGCCCTGAAAATCCAGCTCCTTCCCTGGGTCATCCGCACCCTTGGGCAAGCCATACGGCGGATCGGTGAAATAAACATCGCCATTCGACTTGACCACCAGGTCATTCGGACTGCTGAGGCGCTTGCCCTGGTAGTTATCGGCCAACGTGACGAACTCGCCGCCGCTCAGCTTGGCGATGCGGCGATCGCCGTGGTGACACAGCAGCAGCTCGCCCGCTTTGTTGAACGTCAGCCCGTTGGAACCGGGCTCGCGGCCAGTGAAAGGCTCAGCGCCCGTGTAGCCCGAGGGCTGGAGAAACTGCTTCAGCCCGCCGGCTTCGGACCATTCCCAGATCATGTTGCGGGGAATATCCGAGAACAGCAGTCGGCCATGCCTGGCGTCCCACACCGGACCCTCCGACCACTCGAATTTCTTCTCCTCCAGCAGCTCGATGACCGCGTCCGGCGGCACCAGCCCGTCGAACGCCGGGTCGAGTCGCACGATCTTGCCGAGCACCGGCACTTCTTTTGCCATCACGGTCCCCCAGGACAGGGCCGACAAGCCTACCACCAACGGCAGCCAGAACAGTCTGCGACGGATCATGGAATCCCTCCCCCCTCTGCAACATCGGTCATATGGAATCGCGCCATCATGACGACGGCGCGGGACATTCGAAACGCGGCTTGCTACAGGCACGCGTTCAGCACCAGCACGAACACCAGGCCCAGGCTGCCCACCAATGTTTCCATCATGGTCCAGGAGCGAAAGGTCTCGCCTAGACTGACCTGGAAATATTCCTTGAACATCCAGAACGCAGAGTCGTTCACGTGCGAGCACATCAAGCTGCCCGCGCCCACGGCGAGCACCATCAAATTCGCATCGACGCCAGTGATCTCGATGAGCGGCGCCACGATGCCCGCGGCCGTCAATCCTGCGACCGTGGCCGAACCCAGCGCGACGCGAATGGCGAAAGCCACGAGCCATCCCAGAATCAAAGGATGCAGCGGAATATCGGCCAGCAGACTGCCCAGCTCGGTATTCACGCCGCTGTCCACGAATACCTGCTTCAATGCGCCGGCGCCGGCGATGATCAGCAGGATGCCGGCGATGTCACGAATCGCCTGGCCGTAGCCATTCATCAGCCGGCCGAGCTGCGTGCCGCGGGCCACGCCCAGCGTGATCGAGCCGACCAACAGCGAGACCAACATGACGATGGTGGGATTGCCGATGAACTCGATGAGCGGGCGGGCCGAGGGATCGATATTCGTGTATGCGATCGCAGTCGCGCCGCCGATCAACACCACGGGCAGCAAGGCGCAGGCGAAGCTGTTGAAAGTGCCAGGCAACTGATCTTCAGTCAGCTCGGTCGGCTTGAACAGTTCCGAGGGGCGGGCAGTGATGCCTTTCAGGCTGCGCGAAAACAAGGGACCGGCGATCAGCAGCGTCGGCAGGCTGATCACGCAGCCGTAGAGCAAGGTCACTCCCATGTCCGCGCCGAACTGCGCCACCAGCGCGGTGGGCGAGGGATGTGGCGGCAAGAAACCATGCGCGATCGACAGGCCGGACAACATCGGAATGCCCACCAGCATGGGCGGCAGCTTGGCCCGATACACCACCGAGAACACCAGCGGCACCATGATCACGAAGCCGACGTTGTAGAACAGCGGAATGCCGACCACGAAACCGGTCAGGGCCATGGCCAGCGGCACGCGTTGCGGCCCGAACAGATGCATCAGCGACTGCGCTATGCGCTGAGCGGCGCCGCTGTCCGCGATCAACTTGCCGAACATCGCACCGAGACAGATGACGATCGCCAACTGGCCGAGCATGTCGCCGATGCCGCGTTCGATGGCACCGGGAATTCGCTCCAGCGGCAGTCCCAGCAGCAATGCCGCGACCAGCGCCGAGATGATGAAGGCGATGAACGGTTGGACGCGCAGTACGGCGATGAGTGCGATCAATAGTCCGACCGCGAGGACGACGCCGAAAATGGTCATGCGGCCGCGACGCCCCGGCAAGCGGACGGCGCCCGCAGGTCGGCTCGCAACCATCGATTCATGAGATCCGGCTGATTCATCAGATCCGATTCCCCCAAGGCACAGGCAGGTGCCCGGGCGGTGGCCGCAGGCAATTTTCTGTTAACGCTACCAGTCCGAGCCGGTTTTCGCCAGAACTTTAGCCAACCGCCCTGGCAAGGTGCGAATGCGCCGGGAATTCGTAATGACTGTCTCGTCTATCGTCGCGACGACAGCTGTTCACGTAAGGAACGGCGCGCCGGGCGCAGCGGGACACGCGATTGCGTCCAGCCCGCCTGGCGCGAAGGCGCCAGCCATCGCAGTCGAGACGCAAGCCACACAAACATTCGATACCAGGAAGGATGCGAATAGAGCGCGCCCCACAGCTTCCACGAGATGACCTCGACCAAGCTGCGTGCCGTCCCCTGCCCCTTCAGCGGCTCGCCCTGTCCCGCCACTGGTTCAGCTCGGCGCGCAGCTTCGCGCAGGCGCATGAGCAAGTCCGGAATTGGAATGCCGACGGGACACACCTCGCCACACGCGCCGCAGAGACTCGAAGCCGTCGGTAGATCTTTGGTCGATTCGAGATTCATCAGGTGCGGTGAAATGATCGCGCCGATGGGCCCGGGATAGGCAGTGCCATACGACAATCCTCCCACGCGCGCGTAGACCGGACAGTGGTTCATGCAAGCTCCACAGCGAATGCACTGCAGAGTCGCGCGAAAGTTGGCTTCCCGGTAAGCCTGGCTCCGGCCGTTGTCGAGCAGGATCAGGTGCACTTCCTTGGGACCGTCCTTTTCACCGGCGCGCCGAGGGCCGCTGATCACGTTCAAGTACGTGGTGACAGCCTGCCCGGTGGCCGAGCGGGTCAGCAGCGAAAATAGCGGCGCGACCTGATCGAGCCGCTCGATGACCTTCTCGATGCCGGTAATGGCGATGTGCACGTCGGGAACGGTGGTGGTAAAGCGGCCGTTGCCTTCGTTTTCGACCAGCACCAGCGAGCCGGTCTCGGCCACCATGAAATTGACGCCGCTCACGCCGATCTTCGCGTTCCGCCATTCGCCGCGCAGCGCGCGCCGGCCAATGGCGATCAGCTCGTTCACGTCCTCCGTGTAGGGCTCGTGCGCGATGTGCTGGGCAAAGATCCTGGCGACGTCGGCCTTGGTCTTGTGGATGGCCGGCATGATGATGTGACTGGGCCGGTCGCCATCGAGCTGCAGGATGTATTCGCCCATGTCGCTTTCGACGCAGCTGATGCCGTGCTCGGCCATGCGATGGTTCAGCTCGATTTCCTCGCTGACCATCGATTTGCCTTTCACCATGCGCCGGGCGCCATGGCGATTGGCGATATCGAGGAAGATCTGGTTGGCCTGCGCCGCGTCCTCCGCCCAATGCACCACGATGCCGTTGGCTGTGAGGCGGGTTTCCAATTGCTCCAGCAGGTCCGGCAGTCGAGCCAGCGCCTGCTTGCGAATGTTCTCGCCAATGGCGCGCAGCCGCTGAAATTCCGCGGCGTCGGGGAACTGCCCCGCTCGCTTCTCGGTGAGGAAATCCATCGCCTCGCGAAAGCTGCGCCGTTGCGCTGGATTGCCCAACGCATGCCGCGCATTTTCCTTGAAGGCTCGCGGATCGGCCACTGGACGAGTCATGGTGTCCGCTGGCTTCTGATCAGAAGAATGACCAACTGACGCGGACCGTGCGCACCATAGACCAGCAAGCGTTGAATGTCGGCCGTCTTCGATGGTCCGGTGATCAGCAAAGCATTGGTGGGCAACGCGTCGGCCCAACGCTGAGCGTGGATCGCGGCATACAGAGTGTCGTGCAGCTGATCTTCATGAAGTACCGCGATATGCAACGGCGGCACCAGCGACAAGGTTCGCGGCTCGTTGACGTCCGGCCAGAGGATGAGACTGCCCGTTTCGACGATGCCGCCGAGCGTCGTCGTGATGCCCGCGTCGACAGTATCGAACAGCGTTGCTTTGAGCTCGACGAGATCGCTGTCGTACCAATGCAAGCGGCCGTCTCCGACTGTGGATTCCAGACGTGCGCTCAGTGGAGTGTCGCGGCCTGCGAGCAAATAACGAACCGACTTGGAGTCGAGCACATCCAGCAGCGCCGTCGACCAGGCATCATCGGTTGTTTCAATCACCTCGGCTCGCCAGCTTCGCGCAGCAGCCACGAATCTGGTCACTCGATCGGAGGGTGGCACGCTTCTCGAGTAATACGCGTCAAGTCGAGGAGATTCCACCGGCTCGACAGGTCCTGCCGCACGCAAGCGTGAGAGGATGGCGCGACGCGCGCCAGGCGACGAGATCGTCATGGCAACCGCTCCCGCAACAGACTCGCCAGATGCCGGCCCCGCAGCGATACGCCGCGCTTTTGCAGCGTCGTATTCAAGTTGAGCAAACAGCCACAGTCGGCGCTGACGAATGCGTCACAGCCGGTCGCCAGCAGAGCATCGACCTTGTCCGAGGTCATCGCCGCTGAAATCTCCGGATGTTTGATGGAGAACGTTCCGCCGAACCCACAGCATTCGGCTTCGTGCTCCTGCGTCAGCACATCGACGCCAGGAAGTGCCGCGAGCACCTTGCGCCCGCTGCCAAGTGCGCCTGTCTCGCGGCGTGCGCTACAGGACGTATGCAAACACACTCTGGCTGGCCGAGCTTGCAACGAACCGAAGTCGATCTTGTCGGCGATGAAGTCCGTCAGCTCGACCACTCGTGATGAGATCGCAGCTATGCGCGCCAGCGTGTCGGGATCATCGGCGAAGATGCGAGGCCAATGATGTTGAATCATCCCTGCGCACGATCCCGAAGGCACGACGATTGGAACAGGCTCGGGAAACAACCCGAGTTGCGACTCGATCACCGTGCGGGCCTCATCCGGGAAGCCGCTCGTGTAGGCCGGCTGGCCGCAACAAGTCTGGTCACGTGGCAAGCACACTTCGAAGCCGGCGTATTCCAGCACCGCGACGGCGTCCATCCCTGCCTCCGGCCAGAACAAATCGACCAGGCAAGTGGCAAACAGGTACACGCGGGGCCGCCGGCCGCCGTCGATATCGGGCTCGCTCATGACCGCGATTTTGAGCCAGCGCCGCGGCTTCGGTATATTGGTTGGACCAATTTCCGCCAACTTACCACCGGGCCGGCCGTGAGAACCCAAGTCCAGCGCGCCCTTCAACATATCGAAAAGGCAGTGCTCGACGGCAGCTTTCCGCTGAACCGGCGGCTGCCTTCGGAGCGGCTGCTTGCGGAAGAATTGAAGCTCTCGCGTACCACGGTGCGAGAGGCGATTACGATCCTGGCGTCGCGTGGCATGTTGGAACGCCGCCGCGGCGACGGCACCTATCCCGTCGATCAGTCCGAACGGCGCATGGCCGAGATCTGGCTGGACATGTCACAAAAGCATCCGGCGTTGCAGGGAGACTTGCTGGAGTTCCGCGGCATGATCGAAACCCGCGCCGCCGAGCTGGCCGCCAAGCGTCATGACCGGAACGATCGCGCACGACTGGAAGCCGCGCTTGCTGCCGTTGACGAGGCCTATGCGGGAAATCAGCGACGCGCGCAGATCGGCAGCGATGTGGCTTTTCACTGCGCTATCGCCGATGCGACCCACAACCCGCTGTTTTCTTATCTGATGTCCTCGTTGCTGAAGCTGTTGCACGAGCACGTGCAATTGAGCCTTGCAGGATTGGAGCCGCGTTCCGCGACCGCGCAGCGTCTCCGCGTACAGCATCGCGCCCTGCTCGATGCCATCCTGGCGCGCGATTCCGATCGTGCTCGCCGAGTTGCCAGCGAACATATGGACTTCGTCGCCCTGCGGCTGAATGCCTCGAGTCCGCCATAAACCACCGTTCAAATCATTGAACAATGTGATCACTTCACAGGAATTGCGTGCCGGCGTGGCCCGGCGCAGTATCCCGGGATCGTTTTCGCCGACCAGCCTATGCCATGAACGCGCGTACCGACACGGATTCCCGCCCCGCTAACGCCCTCGCCACAGAAGGCCAGGTGCAACATTGGATCGCAGGTGTGCTGACGCCGGGCGCGAGTGATCGCACCCAGGACGTTTTCAACCCGGCGACCGGCGCGGTCACTCGCCAGGTGCTCTTGGCCACGTTGCAGGATGTCGAAGCCGCTGTTGCGAGCGCAAGGCGCGCCCTGCCCGGCTGGTCCGACACTTCGCCGCTGCGACGTGCGCGCATCCTCAACAAATTCCTCGCCTTGATGAACGAGCATCGAGACGAGATCGCGGCGGCCATTACCCGCGAGCACGGCAAGGTGTTCACCGACGCACAAGGTGAAGTCACGCGCGGCATCGAGATCGTCGAGTTCGCTTGCGGCGTTCCCCAACTGCTGAAAGGCGACTTCACCGACCAGGTGTCCACCGGCATGGACAACTGGACGCTGCGGCAACCGCTCGGCGTGGTCGCGGGAATCACGCCGTTCAATTTCCCTTGTATGGTGCCGTGCTGGATGTTTCCTATCGCCATCGCCTGCGGCAACACGTTCGTGCTCAAGCCCAGCGAGCGCGATCCTTCGGCGTCATTGTTGCTGGCGCAGCTGTTGAAGCAAGCAGGATTGCCGGACGGCGTATTCAACGTCGTGCAGGGCGACAAGGTCGCCGTAGATGCGTTGCTCGAGCATCGCGACGTGAAGGCCGTGAGCTTTGTCGGCTCCACGCCCATTGCCAAATATATATATGAACGCGGCGCGCAGCTCGGCAAGCGCGTGCAGGCGCTCGGCGGCGCCAAGAATCACATGGTCATCATGCCCGACGCGGATCTGGAGCAGGCCGTCGACGCCTTGATTGGCGCCGCGTACGGCTCGGCCGGCGAGCGCTGCATGGCGATTTCGGTTGCCGTGCTGGTGGGCGAAGTCGCCGACAAGATCATGCCGCGTCTGGTGGAACGCACCAAGGCGCTGAGAATCGTCGATGGCATGCAGCGTGAGGCGGAGATGGGCCCCATCGTTACTTCACAAGCGCGCGATCGGATTTGCGGCTACATCGCTGATGGCGTGACGAGCGGCGCCCACTTGCTGGTCGACGGCCGCGTCGATCCACAATCCGGCCAGCCCTTCACGGTGCCAGGGCGCGAACAGGGATTCTGGCTGGGCGGCACGTTGTTCGATCACGTCACGCCGGACATGCGCATCTACAAGGAAGAGATTTTCGGACCGGTGCTGTCGTGCGTGCGAGTGCCCGACTTTGCCGCCGCGGTCGATCTGGTGAATCGGCACGAATTCGCCAACGGCGTCTCCTGTTACACGCGTGACGGTCACATCGCTCGCGAGTTCGCCCGCCGTATCGAAGTGGGCATGGTCGGCATCAATGTGCCGATCCCGGTGCCGATGGCATGGCACGGCTTCGGCGGATGGAAGAGCAGCCTGTTCGGCGACATGCACGTGTACGGCGAGGAAGGCGTGCGCTTCTACACGCGCCAGAAATCCATCATGCAACGCTGGCCGGAGTCGACCAGCAAGGGCGCCGAGTTCGCGATGCCGACCTCAAAGTGACCGCGTGACGGTCACTTCGCGCACTGCTGCGGATCGACGCTGACCTGCTTCAAGTAGGCGATCACGTCGGCGCGATCCGCTTCCTGACTGAAGCCGGGGAATCCCATGATGGTCCCGGGCATGACGATGTAGGGCGCGCCCAGGAACTCATCGAGCGTCTGCTCGTCCCAGACCAGGCCCGACGAGCGCATCGCCTCGGAGTAGGGAAAACCGGGCACGCTGCCGGCCTTGCGACCGACCAGCCCACAGTGCATCGGGGCATTGTCGGTGCTGGCCGAGAGCGAGTGGCAGGCCGCGCATTCCTTGGCGTACAGCTCTGCGCCGCGGGCTGGATCGCCGCCCCCGGAGCTGCAAGCCGCCAGGCCGAGCGGTAAGACACCCATCAACAACAACGATCGATTCAACTTCGCCCAATACATTCAGACACCTACCATTGCCCGAGGTCGCGCGCCGCGCAAGCGGTTCCGGCGCGGGCGGCGAGTATATCCAACCTGCGCCGCGAGTCTCGGATTTCGGCTCGGCCCTCGGTAATCTGGCCCTGTGTCGACAATGCGCCCCAGGAGAAGCCCCATATGAGTGAGGTTCAAAGCGAGCGGCATCCGCCTCTGAACATAGAGGAACTGCTGCGCGCGGATGCCTTTCCTCATCCCGTCAGCCAGCTACGTCTGGTGGAAACGCACATTTCGTGGGTCGTGCTCACCGGCTCGTTCGCGTACAAGATCAAGAAGCCGGTCAAGCTTGGCTTCATCGACACCTCCACGCTCGAGCTGCGTCAGCACTATTGCAACGAGGAGGTCCGGCTGAACCGCCGGCTGGCGCCCGAGCTGTATCTGGATGTCGTTCCGATCACGCGCGAGCACAGCCGCGTTCGCGCAGGCGGGCAAGGTGACGTCATCGAGTATGCCGTCCGCATGAAACAGTTCCCGACCGGGAACGAGCTGGACGCGCTACTCGATCGAGGGGACGTTTCATTGCAGGAGATCGAACAGCTCGCCGAGCTGCTGGGGCAGTTTCATCAGCAGATTCCCTCGCCCACACCGAGCCAGGACCTCACGCACACCCGCAGCATGTTCGAGAACGTGCTCGGCAATCTGGAGCAACTCAGTGCGCATGCACCGGACATGCTCGATGTTGCGCTTCTGCGGCAACTACGCGATTGGACTCGCGCGTCGCTGGATGCCCAGCGACCGGCATTCGAGAAGCGGGAGCGCACCGGGCACATTCGCGACTGTCATGGCGATCTGCATGCGGCCAACATCGTTCGCATCGACGGCCGTCTGGTGCCGTTCGACTGCATCGACTTCGATCCGCGCTTGCGTCACATCGATGTCATGAACGACCTGGCCTTCCTGGTCATGGACCTGCGCAGCCGCGACCGGCAGGATCTAGCGACGGCGCTATTGAACCGCTACCTCGAGGTCACTGGCGACTACGAAGGCGTGCAGCTTCTGCCGTTCTATGCCGTGTATCGAGCCTTGGTACGAGCGAAGGTCGATGCGATCGCCGCGAACCAATCGCCCGAGCGGGTGAGCCAACTCACCGAGCGCTTTCAGCGCCGCATCCGCACTGCCCTGCAATTGATGAACGAGCCCTCGCCCACGCTGCTGCTGATGCATGGCCCTTCCGGCTCGGGCAAGTCGTGGCTCAGCGAGCAGTTGGTGCCAAGAGTGCCGGCGCTGCGAATCCGTTCCGATCTGGAACGCAGGCGACTGCTGGGCGAAGCGCGCGACGGCGAAGACAAAGGATTCAAGACGGGTCGCTATGCTCCCGAGATGAGCCGCCGGATCTACTCGCGCATGGTCGAGTGCGCCGACAGCTGCCTGCAGGGCGGCTGCAACGTCATCATCGACGCCGCTTTCTTGAACGAGTCCGATCGTGAGTTGTTTGAAAGCCTGGCAAGCCGTGCCGGCGTCAACTGTGCATTTATTTCATGCCATGCCGACGAGGCCACGTTACTGGAGCGTGTCTCGGCACGCGCGGCGCAAGGCCGCGACGTTTCCGAAGCGGATCGCGACGTGGTCACGGCTCAACTGCGCACCTTCGAGCCACTGCAGTCTCGCCCCGATCGCCGTGTGATCCACGCCGATACTCGCGATCCTGACGTAACTCGCACCGTCGTCGCTGCAATCGAGGCCATGACAGCTGCGTGAGCCGCCGAAAGTCGCTCACGCCCCCTGGCGCCGATCGCAAACACATTCCCTTTTTGCACGCTGCACGGCAATGCATGCCCTGCATGCAGACGCC
Organism: Steroidobacter sp.; assembly: GCF_036406195.1. Taxonomy (GTDB): domain Bacteria; phylum Pseudomonadota; class Gammaproteobacteria; order Steroidobacterales; family Steroidobacteraceae; genus Steroidobacter. The sequence continues at coordinate 148,818 of NZ_DASWVW010000016.1, read as the reverse complement.
TTCGAGCAGCACTACGCTTCGGTGGCTCAAACGCATACAGTTCCTGATTCGGCCTTGAAAACAAGCGCAGTTGACGAGACAGCACCGCGCGAGGAACATCCGGGCATGGTCGCCCAACAGCACAACGCCTGGCCGGCCCTTCCCTACGAAGCATGGAAGGACACGTGCGCGACCTTGCACCTGTGGACTCAGATCATTGGCAAGATTCGCCTCGCACGCACGCCTTGGGTGAATCACGGCTGGCACGTCACGCTGTATGTAACCGCCCGTGGATTGACTACAAGCCCCGTCCCCTTTGGCGAGCGCACCGCCGATATCACCTTCGATTTCATCGCGCATGAGCTGCGCATCGAGGTGAGCGATGGCCACACCGGCCGTATCGCTCTGCGTCCACAATCCGTCGCGGACTTCTACGCTGCGGTGATGGAGGAACTGCGGCGGTTGGACCTGGAGGTTTCGATCAACGAGCGGCCCAGCGAAATCGCCGACGCGGTGCCCTTCTCTCAGGATCATTCTCACAATGCCTACGACGCCGAGCATGTACAGCGTTTCTGGCGCGCCCTGGTGCAGATCGACGACGTCATGAAACAATTTCGCAGCGCCTTCCTCGGCAAGGTCAGCCCCGTGCATTTTTTCTGGGGGAGTTTCGACCTGGCCGTCACGCGCTTCTCCGGCCGAACGGCGCCCCTGTTCACGGGCCAGGCGCCGGGTTTGGCGCAGGAGGTCATGCAGGAAGCCTATTCGCACGAAGTCAGCAGCGCGGGCTTCTGGCCGGGCGGCAACGGCGTGGATCATCCCTCTTTCTATTCTTACGTTTATCCAACCTCGGACCGGTTCAAGACGTTCTCTGTGCAACCCGCGGGCGCAGTGTTCAGCGACACGTTGGGCGAATACCTGCTTCCTTACGATACGGTCCGGAGCGCAGCCGATCCGGCCGCGACGCTGCTGTCGTTCTTTCAAACAACTTACGAGGCGGCGGCAATATCGGCGAACTGGGACCGCGCGGCACTCGAATGTCCACTCGGAGCGCCCGGCGTGCCTCGCGCACTGAACGCCTGATCGAGCATTTGACCACTATCAAGCGCTGTCATTTGCCAGGCTCGCCGTCCCTGGCGCGAAACGCCCGAGGCTGCTAATTTACCGACAGGTAAGATAAGGCGCCGCGCCCTCCCGGGCGTGAGCGTGAGCGTTTTTGCAGCAATCGAAGGGCCATCATGTACCAAGGGAAAACGGTCCGCGCCGCGCGCATCGCGGACGGCTTCGTTGAATTGTGCTTCGACCGCGAGGCATCCTCGATCAACAAGTTGGATCAACTCGCCATGCGCGAGCTGGGCGAAGCGGCGCAGGCAATCGCCGCACAAACGGACGTGCGCGGCGTGCTCATGACCAGCGCCAAGGAATTCTTCATCGTCGGCGCCGACATCACCGAGTTCATCGAGCTGTTCTCCAAGCCCGAGGCCGAGGTAATCCAGATGTTCTCGCGGGCCAACGAGTCGATGAACGCCATCGAAGACCTGCCCTGCCCGACCGTGGCGGCGATCAATGGCTTCGCCTTGGGCGGTGGGTTCGAAGCGGCGCTTGCGGCGGACTTCCGGGTGGCGGCTGACACGGCGCAGGTCGGCTTGCCCGAAGTCAATCTCGGCTTGATTCCGGGATTCGGCGGCACGGTGCGCCTGCCCCGTTTGACTTCGCCGCAAACCGCCATCGAGTGGCTGTCGAGCGGCAAACCTTCGGCATCGCAAGCTGCCTTGGCGGCGAAAGCGATCGATGAAATCGCGCCGGCCGCCGATCTGCGCAAAGCGGCGCTGGCTTTGTTGGAGAAGGCTGCGAATGGAGCCTTGAACTGGCGCGAGCGTCGCGCTGTGAAGCTTGCACCCGTGCCAGGCGCCGCTGCAGCGAGCACGCAACTGCAATCGGCCATCGACAAATTGTCGGCTCGTGCCAAGCAGCAACATCAACCCGCCATCTCGGCAGGCGCGCAGCTGGTATCCAAGAGCATCAGCGAGTCGCGAGCCGGTGCGCTGCAGCTGGAAACCGCCGAGTTCGTGCGCATGGCGAAGACGCAAGCGGCGGCCTCGTTGATCCAGATCTTCCTCAGCGAACAGCAACTGAAGCGCCAGGCCAAGGAAATCAGCAAACGCGCTCGCCCGGTGAAGAGCGCCGCCGTGCTCGGCGCGGGCATCATGGGCGGCGGCATCTGCTATGCCAGCGCGGCCCGCGGCATTCCGGTGCTGATGAAAGATATCAATCAGAAGCAGCTCGACCTGGGCATGAGCGAAGCGAAAAAGCTGCTCGGCAAGCAGGTATCGGCCGGGCGAATGAAACAGGAGAAGGCCGACGGCGTGCTCGCTGCCATCACGCCGCAGCTCGGCTACGAGAACTTCGACCGGCCCGATGTGATCATCGAAGCCGTGGTCGAAAAGATCGAGATCAAGCACGCCGTGTTGCGCGAGGTGGAATCGAAAGCGCGACCGGATGCGATCATCGCATCCAACACTTCCAGCCTGCGCATCGACGATCTGGCGAAGCCGCTGGCGCGACCGGAAAATTTCATCGGCATGCACTTCTTCAACCCCGCGCCGATCATGCCGCTGGTGGAAGTCGTGCGCGGCACGAAGACTGGCGAAACCGCCATCGCCGCGGTGGTGGGTTACGCCACCGCCATGGGCAAGACGCCTATCGTCGTGAAGGACGGGCCGGGCTTCCTGGTAAACCGCGTGCTCACTCCCTACATGCTCGCATTCCTGCAGCTGGTCGGCGAAGGCGTGGATTTCGCCGTCATCGATCAGGTGATGGAACAGTTCGGCTGGCCCATGGGCCCGGCATATCTCAACGATGTCATCGGCATGGATACCGGCACGCACGTGTTCGACATCATTTCCACTGGCTTTCCGCAGCGTCTGCAGCGCAGCCAGACGCCGGATGCGGTGCGTTTGCTGGCGGAGCGCGGCCGCCTCGGCCAGAAGACCGGCATGGGCTTCTACAAGTACGAGTCCGATCCGGCCGGCAAGCCGATCAAGCAGCGCGCCGATGACACTTACGAGTTGATTGCCGCCGCGCAGCCTTCGGGTAAACGCGAGCTGCCGGCGAACGAGATCGTCGAGCGCATGATGCTCGCGATGATTGCCGAGTCGGCCTGGTGTCTCGAAGACGGTGTCGTGGGCACGCCGGAAGAACTGGACATGGCGCTGCTGCTCGGACTCGGCTTGCCGCGCTATCTCGGTGGCGCGCTCAAGTATGCGGACTGGCTGGGCCTGCAGAAGGTCGTGGAACTGAGCGACCGCTACGCACGACTCGGCGGCCATTATTCCGTTCCCGAGAGCCTGCGCGCCAAGGCGGCCAAGGGCGAACGTTACTACTCGTGACGATCAGCGAGGCGCGCTCGCTGCCGAGCGCGCCTCGCATGGGTTGCTGGTCACTCGCTCGCCAAGTCAACCACCTCGGCCTGCTTCAATCGTCCGAGCGCTGCGGTTTCACACGCGGCTCGTGACTCTCTTCGCCCGGTCGGGCTGCACATTCGCGTTCAGACGAAACAGGTTGGACGGATCGTATTTGGTCTTGAGCGCCACCAGGCGAGCATAGTTGCCGCGATAGTTGGAGTTGACGTCACGCGCGGTCGCTTCTCGTGCGATGTCGTTGACATAGAAGCCGCGAGTGAATTTCTCGAGCGTCGACCAATAGCGCCGCGTCGCCGCGATGTGCTCGGCGCTGTCGGATGCACCCGAGGACCAACCACTCAGGGTCATCATGTTGGCCAGCGCATCTCGATTTGCGAAAGCAGTCGCATCCTCCGGCGCTCGCGAGCAGGCCCCGCCGCACTGCTGGAAGAACACCGCAGTGGCTCGACGCGGGTCGCCTTCCAGCCCATCCACCAATGCGGCGATGAGATCATCCGGCAGCGAGGTAACGAATCCGCCTTTGAGATAGGTTGCCACCGCGCGCGGGTCGGAAGTATCGCCGGAGCGCTGCAACTCGACATAGTCCATCGCTTTGATGGAATCGCTGAGCGGCGTGCCAATCTTGCGAACAGGCGCGAGCGCACGTTCTGCATCTTTCACCGGCCCGCAGTAGCCGACCTCCATCTCGGCCATGCCAGGAGCGCCTCCGGGTGGCAACGTGATGATGGGCTGGATGTACAAGTCGTCGGGTGCCGTGGCCGCATAGTCCGCAAACACTGTGAGCACATCGCGGGCTTTGGTGATCGGGAAGCGCAACCAGCCGGCGATTACCTGCCGTTGCATGGGATGCAGCTTGAACTCGAACTGGGTGACGATGCCGAAGTTGCCGCCGCCACCGCGCAATCCCCAGAAGAGATCCTGATTTTCCCGGTTGCTCGCGTGCCGCAGCTCTCCATCGGCCGTCACCACGTCCATCGATTCGAGATTGTCGATCGACATGCCGAAGCGCCGCGCGAGGCGGCCAAAACCGCCGCCGAGCGTCAGACCGCCCACGCCGGTATGAGAAACGGTACCCAAAGGCGTCACCAGTCCGTGTGCCATCGTCGCTCGATCGACCTGGCCCAACAATGTACCGCCCTTCACCGAAACGCGCCGTGCCGCCGCGTCCACGTGCGCACCGCGGAATTTGCTGAGGTGTATCTGCATGCCGCGATCGCAGGTCGATTGACCGGAGTGACTATGGCCACCGCATTTCACCGCGAGCAGCAAGTTGTGCTCGCGCGCGAAGCTCACTGCGGCCTGGATGTCCGGGACATCGACGGGTTGCACGACGAGGGCGGGATGTTTGTTGAACGATGGATTCCACAAGTACCGGGCTTCGTCGTATCCGGGATCGCCGGCCAACAGCAGTTGTCCCTGCAATCGCTTGGCAAGGTCCAGAACCTCAGCACCGCGCAGCGTGATATCAGCGCCGTCGGAAGTAATCGCCACGATGTCGGGAATCGGCCCGGAACGTGACAGCGCAGAGGTGAACTTGAACGCGGCCAGCGAACCAGCGGCCAGCGCCGAACTCATGAACTCACGGCGTTGCATGGACTTCTCCCCGGATTCAGTGCGTTGATGCGCAGCACATTGGAATGTTTCGCGACGCGCCGCTCGGCGGCCGCGAATAAATGACAGTAGATGCCCCTGTGCGCGCGAATGCAATGATCGGAAGGTCACTCCCGAAGTTACAAGCTGACCGCCGGGTGTCGCGAAACGGAACATTTCCATTCGCAAGTCATTGCCTTATGCGCGTGCAATGTCACCTCCAGCCGGCAAGGGGTTCCTATGATCAAAACACTTACCGCTTCTACGATTGCCCTCGGTATGTTGTGCGCACTGATGACCGATGTTGCGGCAGCGCAGAGCGAGGGCGACACCTCCAGCGCCGAGGTCGCGCTCAGCAACGACACCTTCCAATTGCGCTATGAGACCGGCGCCAACCCCGTGGGCGTGGATGACGGTCGACTGTTCGGCGCGTTCTTCCTGAGCGAGGAGCGAGACATCGTGATCAGCGCCGGCCTGTCATTTCCCGCCGACCTGAACATCGGACGGCTGTCGCTGCTGCTGGGTCCGCAGGTGTACGCGGCCTTGCTGGAGGACGAGAACAACGACGTGATGTCGGTAAGCATCGGTGCGCAGTTGCGCTATGTGTTGATCGAACGCATGGGGCTGGCCATTGCCGGACATGCGTACTACGCACCCGACATTCTCACCTTCGGCTCCGCCGACAACCTCACCGACCTGGGCGCGCGCGTGGAGCTCGCCCTGGCGGATCAGGTCACAGTGTTCGGCGGCATGCGTTGGTTCGAGTTCGACCTGACCGAGGGGATGGGAGAACGCACCCTGCAGGAAGAGCTGTTCGTCGGGCTCGGTTACCGGTTCTGAAAGGAGTCGGCGGGCTGGGCTAGAACTCCATGATCTCGGCCGAAACGACCTCGAGCTGCGCGGCGCAGCCCAACGCGCGGGTCGCGCCAGGCGCGAGGATGAACTCCTCCTGCATTTCCTTGGCGCCCACGGCGTTCCAGCGCACCACCACTTTGATGCTGCGATAAGTGTGCTCGCTGGTCACTTTCCAGGAACGGTTGTGCTCGTCGCACTGCCGGTCCGGCGAAGGCTTGATGAAGCTCGTGACCGCCGGCTCCTGAGCGTCCTGCGACGAGCACAGGCCGGCCCAAGTCAACCCAAAAGCAAACACCGCGGCCAATAGCCGGCCGCCCCCCGAGGCTGTTTTCATGGTGCAGTCCTTCTTCTGCGCGCGCGCGCAAATGAGACAGCTTGTTTATTACCGAGAATACCCGCCTAAGGATGGTACGCGTTGCACGCTGCGCCTGCTACCTCTCTCACACTGTGGAACCAGCGGGCCCGGCAGGGGCCCATAACTGTGATGCGCGTCATAATGACGCATCAACATGCATCAACGCGGGGGCGGTGTTGGCGCAAACCGCGCCAGCCACGCCTGGAAGGCGCGCAGGAATCCGCCGATGAACTCCCGGGCCTGCGGGTCCTGCAGCCGGCCATTCTGGTCGAACAAACCCGCCACCAGGGGAATGTAGGCTTCGGGATGAGGCATGGCGGCGAGGTTCACGGCCAGCATCACCTGGCGCAGGTGATGGGCCGCAGCCATGCCACCGAGCGCGCCGGGACTCTGGCCCACCACCGCCGCGGGCTTGCCGTCCCATGAGCTCTTGCCCCACGGGCGGGAGCCGACATCCAGCGCATTCTTCAGCGCGCCGGGGATGCTGCGATTGTATTCCGGGGTGACGAACACGATGCCGTCCGCCCCTTGCACCTGCTGCCTGAACCGCGTCCACTGTGCCGGCGGGTCGTCCGTTTCGAGGTCCTCGTTATAGAGCGGCAGGTCGCCGATCTCGATATCGAACAGCTCCATGCCCTCCGGCGCGAGCTCCTTCAGCGCACCCGCCATCTGCCGGGTGTAAGCACCCTTGCGCAGGCTTCCGACGATCACACCCACTCTGGCCATTTGCGTCTCCCGTCAACCGATGCCAGCGGCCCGGGCCGCCTGGCTGGAAAAGAATCCGTGCAAGGTCCGTGTGTACAAATCCGGCGCATCCAGGGCCGCGAGGTGCCCGGCCCCGGCGATTGTGTGCAACCGAGCATTCTGAATCGTCTCCGCCAGCAGCTTCGCAATCGAACGCCGCTGCGGCGAGTCGTATTCTCCACTGAGGACCAGGGTCGGAACCGGCAGACGCCGCAGATCACGCGCTTCGACGGGCGATGAGAACGGCCGCTGCTGCATCAGCAGATCCTTCGCCGGGTAACGATCCACGATCTCCCGCAACAGCTGTCGCGCACTCACATCGTCCGAATGCAATTGCATGTAAGGATGCTGTAGCCACAGTCGTCGAAACGCATCGATGCCCTCGCGGCGAAGCAGCTCGCGATAGTCGTCGATAGGAATCTCCTCGCCTCCGGGCGGGCGAGGCAAGCCTTCCGCAGGCGGCGCATCGAGCACCAGGCACGACGTCCGCTGCGGATGTCTCAGCGCCCAACGCAGCGCCACGCGCGCTCCCTGCGACATGCCGACCATGGCCGCATGCTCGATATCGAACCGCTCCAACACGCGATCGATGTCGAGCACGTCTCGCTCGATTCCCGGTTCGCCCGTGGATTGTCCGAAGCCCCGCCGGTCGAAGGCGATGACGCGGTACCAATGCGAAAGACGCTCAATCTGCGCGCGCCACATATCGAGATCGAGCGCCCAACCGTGTACCAGCACGACCGCAGACCCCTCACCTGCACTGCGCACGCGCAATGTCGCTCCATCGACGTCGATGAATCGATCCTCGCTCAGCGCCGCCCCCACAACCGCTCCGATGCCATGGCGGCCCCGTCGGCCAGCGACTTCAGCTTCAGATAAGCCACGTCGGGATCGACCGGGCCAAAGCCTGCAAACGTGCCAAAACCACAATCGGTGCCCGCCATGACCCGTTCACGCCCGACCACATCGGCATAGCGGCACAAGCGCTCGGCGACCAGCAGCGGATGCTCGATGTAGTTGGTCGTGGAGCTGATCACACCAGGGATGAGCACCTTGTCATCGGGCAGCAGCTGATCGCGAAACACCGCCCACTCGTGCTCGTGGCGCGGGTTGGCGCCTTCGATCAACAGCGCCTGCACTTTCGCCTTCACGACGATGGGCAGCAGCTGCTCGAGCGGCACGTCGTGGTGATGCGGTCCCTCATAGTTGCCCCAGCACACGTGCATGCGGACACGATCGGCGGAAACATTGCGAAGCGCGTGGTTCAACACTTCGATGTGGCGCGCAGCGCTGCTCAGGAAGTCCTGAACCGTATCGTTGCGATACATGGTATGGCGGCCCATTGCCAGGTCCGGCGCATCGATCTGCACCAGCAACCCGGAGCTGGTGATCAGCTCGTATTCGGCGCGCATCGCTTCGGCGACGGCTTCGAGATAGGCATCCTGCGAGCTGTAGAAGTCGTTGGGCTGAAACAGCGCGATCACGCCGGGCGAAGCCGCGTTCAGAAAACCTTCCACGGGCTTGGACGCAGCCAGCGCCGCGTTGAGATTGGCCACGTCGGTGTAAGCCGGCCGCAGGTCGCTGACTCGAATCTCGGACACGCAGCGCGGCCGTGTGTACTTCGCCGTCGCACCGGTCGCGGCGAGACGCTGCAAGATGCGCGGAAACTCCACCAGATCCTGACCCGGCTCGCGCGGCGTATCACCCGCGAATCCTGTCAGCCGGTTCTTGATGTAGGTGGCGTAACTGATCTTGCTCATCTCGCCATCGCTGACGACGTCCACGCCGCTCGCCACCTGCCGGGCAACAGCGTCCTTCACGGCGTCGGCAATCGTTGCGCTGGCGGCAGACTCGTCGAGGGATTCGCCACGTTCGCGCGCAAACAGCACATCCGTGACTGCTTGCGAACGTGGCAAGCTGCCAACGAGCGTCACCAGGATCCGATCGCGACTGGTTTTCAATGCCCGGTCTCCGGCTCAGCGGAACATATTGTTGGAGCGGTGATCGCCGGCCAGCCAGCGCTTCAGCTCGGCATGCGCGTCGGCCCGGCGCGCGGCGTTGATCTGCTCCACCTCGGGATGATCGACAGTGAACTCGACGATCATGCCGTCGGGATCGACCGCGTACAGCGAGCGACAGTAGCCATGTTCGAGCACATACATCTTCGGCTCGACGTAACCGGCGGCACGCAGCCGCTGCTCGATGCCCTTCTGCACGTCCGCATCGACTTTCAGTGCCACGTGATGGAAGGGAGTCTCGGGCATCTTCGGCCCGAACAGTGCCTGGTCTTCAGGCCGCGCGAACTGGAAGAACGCCAGCGCGCTGCCATCGCCGAGCCCGAAGAACAGGTGACAGTAGGTGCGCTCGGCGCCGAACAACTCGTCCGACTCGCACCAGGCCGCCATCAGCGGCAGTCCGATCACGTCCTCATAGAACTGGCGGGTCGCTTCGAGGTTCTTGGATACGTAAGCCGTGTGGTGCAATCGCGAAGGCAACTTGTGAGTGGTGGCCATGGTCGTGCTCCTGATGATTCCGGTCAAATGGGGCTGAGGCACGTTCGACTAGAATCGGTAGGTTAAATCGATACCCCAGCGCCTGGGCAGCGCCTTGAAAACGAAGTTGTTGGTGTAACCGGGATTCGGGAAGAACTGCGGGCCCGGCGACCATTCGGCGTTGTACTCCTCGTCGGTGAGGTTCTTCGCCCACACCGTTGCCGACCACGCGCCGCCCTCCAGTCCGATGCGCGCATTGACCAGTTCCACCGGATCTCGCTCGGTGAAGTTGTCCGGATAGAACCAGGTCGGCCCGATGGCTTCGAGATCCGTGCGCACGAACACGCTCAGCGCATCGCTGAGCGGCCGCCGATACTGCAGGCCAAGGTTCGCGCTGTACTCGGACACCAACGGCGCCTGATTGCCCACGTCGGTCGGCGCCCGGCTGGACTCCTTGATCTCGCTGTCGGTGTATCCGAGACCCAGATAAGCATCGAATCCCGCGCCGAGCCGCGCCTTGAACTCCAGCTCCACGCCCTGGTAGTCCACCCGCTCCAGGTTGCCCAGATTCTGCGTGCTGGTGTTGGGATCGAACACAAAGAAGTACGAGCCCTCGGCACGCGTGTAGTAAAGGTTCAGGTTCGCGCTCAAGCGGCGATCGAAGAATTCGGCCTTGGCGCCGATTTCATAGGTGTCCGCCGTCTCCGCATCGAACAGGTCATCAATGCCTGCGATGCCGGCCGCGCCCACGCCGGTCTGGTTGAAACCGCCGCTGCGGAAACCGACGCTATAACCAGCGTAGACCATCGAGTCGTCCGTAGGCTTGTAACGCAGCGTGATCTTCGGCTGCCACTCGTCCCAGGTCTCCTTGCGCACCTGTCCAGGGAAGGCAACGCCGGCCAGCCCCGCGGGAATGAACTCCGCCGGCGTTTCGGTGGTGTTCTCACGTTCGTCGCGGTCGTAGCGCAACGCCAGCGACATTTCCAAGCGCGGCGTGAGGTCGATATCGACGTTGCCGAACACGGCCCACGCGAAGTTGTCTTGCGAGTCCGCGAGATACGTGAACTGCGGAGCGAACAGTGGCAACGGCTGGCGGCGCACTTGCGGCACCACGCCGGTCCCCAGGTCGAACACGTTACCCGTCGAAATAAATCGATCGGTGGTGATGCCGTACACGCCCGCGATCCAGCGCACCGCTCGATCCGCTGGCGAGGTAAAGCGCAACTCCTGGCTGACCGCCTCGACGTCCAGAAACTGATGCTGCGCCTGGTCCGCACCGAAGAACTGGAACAGTACCGACTCGGGAATCGGCAGGAAGTTGAACTGATCGCCGGTCAGCAACTCCTTCAACGTGTCGTAGGAAGTCACGGAGGTGATCGTGCCGGCATCGGTCTCGTAGTCCATCTTCAGCGATACGCCGTACATGTCTCGAGTATTCACGCCGGGATTGTTCACACGCACCGGCAGGCTGGTGTCATTGACGCTTTCGGTGATGTTGAAGTACAGCGCCTGGGTATCGACCTGTGACGAGCTGAACCGCAAGTCCGCGGTGAACTTGTCCGAAGGTTCCCACAGCAACCGAGCACGCGTCGATACATCCCGGAACGGATCGGCTTCCTCGCCCAGAAAGGCATTGTCGATGTAGCCGTCCGTTTCGAAATAAGAAGCCGACACGCGATATCTGAGCGTGTCGGTGATCGGGCCGCTGATATTGCCGCGCAGGCGCTGCCCCGGGCCGGATTCGTAGCCCGCAGTGATGCTGCTTTCGAACGTGTCGGTGGGCCGACGCGTATTGACGATGATCGCGCCACCGATGGCATTGCGGCCGTAGAGCGCGCCCTGCGGCCCTTTCAGGACTTGAATACTCTCGATGTCCACCAGTTCCTGGTTGAACTGCGAGGGATTCACCATCAACACGCCGTCGATGAGCACGGCCACCGAAGGCTCGCTGTTGCGCGCCTGGGAGATGCCACGCACCGTCACGAACGACGTGCCCTGATTCTGGGTCTGCACCAGGCTCATGTTGGGCGTCAGATCGATGAAGTCCTGCGGCCGCTCGATGCCGGCCGCTTCAATGTCGGCGGCCGTGAACACGTTGATGGCCACCGGTACGTCGAGCACCGACTCCTCACGTTTGCGTGCCGATACGATCACTTCCTCGAGACTCGATTCGGTGCCCTGCACTCTTGCCTGATTCTGGGTCTGATCCTGAGCTGGAACGTCGAACGGCACCATGAAAAATGCCGTCGACGCGCCAGCCAGCACCAGCACCCGCCCCCGTCGCATGGTAGTCATCACAGCTCCCCCTGACTCCCCGGCCGCCTCTTGTTCGCGAAGCTAGCCGGCAGCGTCGTAATCGACTTTGGACCAGTCACCTCAAGCCAACGCCGATACCTCCGCGGCATCGGGCCAACCCTCGCTCGCGGCGAGGGCCTTACGAATTGCCGCGCCGTGCTCGTTCAGCAGCGGCGCGGATCTCACTTCTTGCCATTTCACGCCGTCGAACTGCACGGCCGGCCGCACCGCATGCTTGCCGCCATTGGCCGAGGCCACTGGCACGATGAGGCCGAGGTGCCGCACCTGCGGATCCTCGACGACTTGATCGATGCGATTGATCGGCGCGAACGGCACATCGTTGCGTTCGAGCGCTTCGGCCCAGTGCTGTAAGGGATGCCGCGAAAACAATGCATCGAGCTCGGCGCCCAGCGCCTCGTAGTGATCGATGCGCCCTTGCCGCGTGCGAAACCGTTCGTCGTTGCTCAACCGTTCGCTGTCCAGCGCGGTGACCAGGCCCTGCCAGAATTTCTCGATGGACGACAGATGAATCGCGATCAACTCCTCGCCCTTGGTGCGCAGGATGTATGCCTGCGCGAGCCGCGGCCGATCGCTGGATGTCGGCACTTCATTCAAGGCGAAGAATGCCGCGAACGGCTCGATCGCGAAATGCGCCATGGCTTCGAGCATGGAAATTTCGACATGCCGGCCACGCCCCGTGCGCGATCTTTCCAGCAACGCACCCAGCACACCGAACGCCGCGTAAATGCCGGTGATGGCGTCGGCCAGTGCTGGCCCGAGAAACCGCGGGCGATCGCGATCGACCACCACGCTGAGAAAGCCGCTGAGCGCCTGCGCCACCGAGTCGTAACTCGGCCGGTCCTTGTAGGGCCCGCTCGACCCGAAGCCGCTGATGGAGCAGTACACCAGGCGTGGATTCAACTCATGCAATCGTTGCACGCCCGCGCCGAGCCGCTCAGCGGTGCCGGGCCTGAAGTTCTGAATATAAACATCCGCCTTGCCAATCAGCGCGTCGAACGAGTCGCGGTCGGATGTCTGATGCAGATCCAGCACCAGGCTGCGCTTGTTGCGGTTGTACGCCTGGAAGTGCGGCGAGAACTGGCCACCCTGGTAGCTGCGATAGGGATCGCCCGTGGGACTCTCGATCTTGATCACATCGGCGCCAAGGTCCGCCAGCATCATCCCGGCGCACGGCCCGGTGATGAAGGTGCCTTGCTCGACGATACGGATGCCGGAGAGCACGGACTGCATGATGATTCTCTACTGATCGGTGGCCACGAAGCCGTCCGGCTTCGGCCCGTCGTATTCAATGGCCGATGCCGCCGCGTGCGACATCACGAAGCCGATCGGACGCGAGCGCTCTTCCAACAGATGCGCAATGAGACTGGCGGTGCGCGCGAGCAGCGGCACCCCTCGCATCGCAAGCAATGGATAGCCGGCGTCCAGCAGAATCGCCGGAATCGCGCCGCTGATATTCAGGGCCAGCGGCTTGCCGGTGATCTCGGGCAACACGGCATCGATGACCCGTGCGGCTTCGATGTGACGGCCGCTCGTTCCCGCTTCTGCCGCCACTTCGAGCAAGCGCCGCGCGCGCGGGTCATAACCTTTATGCAGCGGATGGCCGTAGCCGGGAATGGCGCGTCGCTCGCTGCGATACTGACGGATGATTTCGACCGCGGCGTCTTTAATTGACCTGGAGTCGGTCGAGCTGGGGCCGGCGGCGCGCGTAACAACTTCGTGCAGCAGGCGCCCGGCATCTTCGGCGGCACCGAGTATCACCGATCCACAGCCCAACAATCCCGCGGCCACGGCCCCCTGCAGTGCTTCGGGCGCGGCTGCAAGCGTCATGCGGCTGACTTGCACGCTCGGCACCAGACCGTGCTCGGCAATGGCGACCAGCGCCGCGTCCAGCACTCGAGCCTGCGCCTGGTCGGGTAACGCTCCAGTAACCAGTAGCCATACATGATCCGTAAAAGAGATTCGTCCGATGAGGTCCTCGCACAAATCCTGACCGCGCACGAGGATGGTTTCCTCGTTCGACGTAGAGATCGACGACGTGCGGTGAGTTTGCGCGCCGATCTTCATGCCCGCGCCTCGCTACGATCGGCTGCCGGGCGGCTGGACATTTTTTCGCATATCGAATAAGTATTCGTCATACGAATCATGCTGGCCGCCAGCGCCAGGACTGTCAATCACGATTGCCGTCGTTTTTCGCTAACCGAAAAGAGCCCGCGGAGATGAGGAAAAACAATTTCATGGCGCAGACCGCATCGCGGCGCGAAGCGATGGGCGGGCTCGCCAAAGGGTTGGAAGTCATTCGCGCCTTCACGCACGACTCGCCTTCGTTGACGCTCAGCGAAATCGCGAGCCGCGCGGGTCTGCCGGCGGCGACGGCACGGCGATGTTTGCTGACACTCGCCGAATGCGGCTATGTCATGCAGTCGGGCAGAAATTTCTTGCTGCGGCCCAAGGTGCTCGAGCTGGGCGCGGCATATCTGGATTCGATGAACATCGAGGTACTCACCAAGACGTATCTGGAAGATCTCGCCAGCCAGACCGGCGATTCGGCTGCGCTGACGGTGCTGGATCGTACTGACATCGTGTACGTGGCGCGTGCGTCGGTGCGTACACTGCTGCGCTTGGAGGCGCACGTCGGCAGCCGCTTTCCCGCTTACCCCACTTCAATGGGCCGCGTGTTGCTCGCCGGCTTGTCGCCGCAGCGACTGGACCGCTATTTCGACGAGGCGGAGATCAACGCGCTCACCGAACGCACCACGACCGACCGTGCCAAGCTGCGTGCATTGATCGATGAGTGTCGTCGCGCCGGCTACTCGGCCGTCGAAGACGAGCTCGCCTACGGCGTCGTCGCCGTCGCGGTGCCGGTGTTCGATAAGACCCGCCGCGTCGTCGCCGCGCTCAACAGTTCCAGCCACTCGAAGAAAATGACTCGCGCCAAGCTGGTGAAGGAACGAGTGCCGCTACTGCAAACCATCAGTGCGCAGATGTCCCGCGAGCTGCAGCGGGTGCCGGGGTTGTCGCTCAGCGCGCAAACTTGATCGAGCCTCGACGATTCGTCACTTGCGTTTGTAAGTGCCGTCGAAGGCGGTGGTCCAAGCGCCTTGCTTCTCGCTCGTCTCCCAATGCTGACGCACGGTGCCGTCGGCATTCGGCGTCCAGGTGATGCGATGCTTGGTCACTTCACCTTTGGGCCCGACCACTTGCCCCTCCAGCACCATGTTTTCGCGACGCAGCCCTCCCTCCAGGAGCAGCAGCGTGCCATCGGTATCCACCCACGTTTGATGCCAGACTTTCCGGCCGGCGTCATATGCATTCAAGCTTTCGCCGGCATAACCACGCTCGGTTGAATAGCGCTCGTGCAGCACGCATCCGCCGTACTCGCGGCTGATGCTGTTGACGCCTGCGAGCTTGCCACCCGGTGTGTAAACGTTCCAATCGCCCATCCAAAAGTCGAATTGGCGATGCTCGTTTGAATCGCAAGGACCGGCCACTGTGTCGGCAGCATCTGCGGCGAGCGACATCGCAACAATCGCTCCAGCCACGAGTTTGGCTTGCATCGTTGTATGCATCAGAGCTCTCCCATTCCCAGCACGGGATTCTGCACTCTATGAACGGAGCGCGCGACCACCGGGCTGCTGGTGTTTCTTGTTTCTTCCTTGCCGTTACTTTTCCTTGCCGTTACGAGGAGTTCGCGGACGGCCGTCAGAGCTCGAGCGATTTTTTCGGCCTGCTACCACCGCAGGCAGCGGGATCACAATAGCGCCAGCTCCGCGATCCAGGGCTCGAAGCGTCGGCCGAAATTGACAGTAGCCGAGAAGTGCGGCTCACGATCGTAGTAGCCCTCGCGGAACCGTGTGATGGGCTCGACGAGTGCTCGGTACGTGTGCGGCACACGAATCGCGTCCACGTCGAGATCGTCAATGCCTACGATCACGCGCTGCTGGCCGGACCTGCCATCGACCATTGCCCTCAGTCGACCATTGACGATGGCGTACTGCTGCCGATTCGGATACTTGGCACGTAATGCCGCTTCATCACGCCCCACATCGACAACAAACAAGCGCGTCTCGAACTTCTCTTCACGCTCCATTGCGTGGCGGGCAGTGTCCAGCCGTCCCTCGAACTCTCGATCGCCAGGGTTGGCGTTAGCCAGCGCCGTGGCACGCTCCAATTCATTGCGCGCGTGCTCAACGGACGCTTGATACGCCTGACCGTCATACTCCAATACTACCCACGCACGTCTTGACGGCTGTCTATGCACACGCTGTGCACCCTCCTGGGATTCGAGATCGCCCGGCACTTCGAATCCCAATTCCCTCACCTGCGCCGGCTCCAGCCAGACGAGACCGTGATACCAGGTCGGATACTCCACGTCAGCCGACACGGCGCGAGCGACGCGCCAGGTCAGATGCAGGTCGATACTGCTGTTTTCGTTCTCCGGCCAACTCCAGTTGTACACGCGCAGCTCGCGCTCGGTGAGCTTCAACACACTTTCTGGCTCGCCGCTGCGGTTGTACGCAACGCCCGCTAGCACCACCGCGTTCGTCAGGACGATCAACGCCACTCCGGCGAGCAAAGCACGCGCACGCGAGAAAACGAGCTTCATTGCCCACCTCCGGAGGCGAGTGCGCCCGCCCGCAGCCGTTTCATGACCAGGATGAACAGGATGGCCGTGAGCGCGATGATCAGGAAGAACACGAACTTCGGCACGATCTCCCACCACCAGTCATAGAACTTGGTGTACAGAAAGATGACAAAGAACGTCGTGCCGGTATTGACCACCTCGGAGTGCTCATGCCGCGCTCCCCACCAGATGGCTGCCGCACTGAGCACGAAGCCCAGGACTTGATAAAGATATTCGATGGTGGCAAACGAGAAAGGCAGATAACTGCTTCGCCCCCAGTTGGCGAGCACCAGAATCGGCAGGAGCAACGTGAGCAAGCCGAACACCCGATAGATGCTCGCGAACCCCGTGAAGCGATCGTGGCGAATCAGCAGCGGCACCAGGAACAGCAATATTCCGGCGGGGAAGAAATTCTCCGGCCGCTCGCCGAAATGTATCCAATACATGCCGCTCCACGTTCCGACACGCGCGGCGACAAAAGCGATGAGACAAACAATGGCCGCTGCCAGCAGCAGCCGCAGATCGAACCTGTACGCGAGCAGCAATCCAAACGCGCCCCATACCACGAACGCCTTGTCCGAAGGCGTGATATTGAACATCCCGCCCAGCAGCGACACGTTCAACACGAAGCACGCGAACGACACCATCGCCACGAGCCTGGCGAAGTAGCCGCTGCCATCACGACGACCCACCCAGAACGTCGCGCCCAGCGAGCCCAAGGATGCGACGATCATCAGAGCCAGCTGGGCCGCCGTAGGGAACAGCCCCCAATACTGGTTGAACAGGAAGAACACACTGGCCGCCAATGCCAGCGCGCCGAGGAACGAAGCGATTCGCATGCCGAGCGAGAGCTGCTTCGCATGCCGGTTGCGATCGATGTCGAACGCTTGCGCGTAGCTCGCGAGCAGATCGTCGTGATGTTGGTTGATCGCGTCCCGTTGCGTGGCCGACAGCTCGAGGACGCCCGAACCTTCGAGCCTTGCAAGCTCTTCACGAAAAACGCGGATGTGGTCAGCCCGCAGCTGCGCTTCCGCCTTGGAGAGGTTGCTCATTGAGCTCCATTCGAGGGTTGCGTGCGCGCAGACTAATCTGGGGCGAGCACGGCTGCAATCCTTCCAGGCTTGATGGCAATGCGTGCAGAATAGCTTTCTCTTGTGGCCTTCAACGCAGCCCCAAGGTCGCCGCCCCGGCGATCGCGCCTTGATTCTTCCGCTGCAAGATTACCGCAACACCAGTGGCATCCCCCGGCACTCCGGCCATCGGAGTGGTCATTTGCTGCGGTTTGCCGTTCCATGCGCCGAGCCGCTTGAACGATCGAACCACATTGAAATGTTTCAGCGTGCGTCGTGCGTTTTCGCCGCTGGCAATCTTGTCGGTGGCTTCGGCCAGATAAGAAACGAGATACACATCCATGGGCTCACGCGACGCGCCCGCCCATGCTTCCGTGAACTGAACCTGAATATTGCCGCCCGCCCTCGACAGCTTGATTCCGAGCGCATCGCGATCACCCTTGATCGCGCGCTCCACTTCCGTGCGGTTGGACCCCACCAGGCTGGTGTCCCCGCTCACGACCACTTGAGGCGTGAAGGCACCCGCTCGTGACAATCGTTTGACATAGCCCTGCTGACGCTGCGTAGCCGCCGGAATGGAATATCGATCCTTCCAACCCAGATCGTCCCAATAGTCCACATGATAAGCCAGCGCGACAATGCCCGGCCTGCGAGCCAACTCGCCCAACAAAGCATCGGCTGGCGGACACGAGCTGCAGCCCTGCGAAGTAAACAGTTCGACGACCACCGGTTGCGCCACGGCGCCTGTTGAGAACAGGCCCGCCGAGAACACCAGGGCGGCTAATGTGAGCGATACGAGACGACTCATGACTTGATCCGGGTTGTTTTGGCTACTCTCTCAACTCCTCACGGCCGCGATCAGTCTCTGGCGCCATCAATCCGAGCGCGCGAGGAAAATGCAGAGCTTCGAGCTTTCCGATACCGCCCCGGCGCCACGCCGAACTCGCGATTGAAGGCGCGCTTGAAGGCGGCCTGCGATTCGTAGCCGACATCGAATGCGATCTGTGCGATGGGTTTCGCGCCCTGCGTGAGGAGTCGCGCAGCGAGCTGCAACCTCCAGCGCGCGAGATACGTGAGCGGCGGTTCCCCCATGAAACGTGAGAATCGATCGGTCAGAACCGAGCGCGATGCTCCGACTTTCATTGCAAGCTCGTCGACAGTCCATGAGGCCGAGGGCTGCTGATGTAGGAGTGCGAGCGCGCCGCCAACGATGGAGTCCCTCGCGCCAGCTAGCCAGCCGATGTGTTCCGACGGCAGACGTTCCATGTAACGCCGCAACGTTTCCACGAACAGCGCCTCCGCCATCCTCGACAGCAGAACGGATTGTCCTGGCCGCGATCGATCCGCCTCGGCGACCAGATAGTGGATGGAATCCTCGAGCCATTTTCCGGTTGCGTCTCCGCGGGCGTTGATCTTGATCATGTGCGGTAGACCCGCCAGGAACAGGCGATCGGCACGTCGTTCGCAGCCGAAGTAGCCGCAGATGAATCCAGTTCGCTCGCCACCGCCCCCCATGCACATGGTGCGCAGGTCGCCGGACAGGAATTTCCCCAGAGATTTTCCGCTGTCCACCAATTCTGTCGGACGACCATTCGACACCGAGTGAGCCTCGCCCAGCGGGATAATCACGACATCTCCAGCCTCGAGCTCCACCTCGGTCCCGTCCTCGAAGGTCACGAGCGCCCGGCCTTCGGTTACGAGGTGATACGGAACGAGACGCTCCACACCCGGCGCGAGCATAGGGGCGACCTGCTGCAGCGAGGGCACTGCGAACCCCCAGGGCGCCGTGCACTCGGCGTAGTAGAAAATCGCACTGCTCATGTGGACTGCGTTCAGGGCGAGCGAGAGAGCATCCATCGGTTCACCCGTCTGTGGTGCGCCAATGCGCGCTGCAAAAAATCCCGGCGTTGCCGCAAAGATCCGCGAATTCCGAGCGCGCACAGTGGTCCGCACATAGTGCAAGGATCGGAGACTCCCATGAATCGAACCACGATCAGCTCTGCAACGCTAGCGCAATATGAAACGTCGCGCCACGCGTGGGACCGCATTGCGCCCGGATATGACAGGACAAATACACCGACCCAGATGCGGCTCGGTGCAGAAGGATTGAGACGAATGGGGCTGCGCGCCGGTATGTCCTTCCTGGACGTCGCCGCCGGCAGCGGCGCCCTCGCGATACCCGCCGCGCGCCTCGGAGCAAGTGTTACTGCCGTGGACCAATCGTCGGTGATGCTCGAGCTGCTTGCGAAGCGAGCGCACGCTGAAAAACTGCAGATCGAGTGCCGCGTCATGGACGGTCAAGCGCTCGGTTTCGCCGCCGACAGCTTCGACGCAGCCGGTTCCCAATTTGGCGTCATGCTGTTCCCTGACATGCCGACTGGGATTCGTGAGATGGTTCGCGTCACCAGGCCCGGCGGTCGAGTGCTCGTCATCGCTTACGGCGACCCGCACTCTATCGACTTCCTCACGCTCTTCGTCCATGCCGTTCGCAGGATACGCCCCGAGTTCTCAGGACCTCCGGTCGATCCGCCACCACTGCCATTTCAGCTTCAGGATCCGCGCCGCCTTCGCACCGAGCTCCTCGGCGCAGCACTGAAGAACGTGCACGTCGAGACGATCGGGGAGTCGACACAGTTCGCCAGCGGGGCCGCATTCTGGGACTGGCTCATCTCGAGCAATCCGATCGTTGCCGAGATCCTCGCGGAGCTGAGACTGTCGGCAACCGAACGCGAGACGCTTGCGCGTGCGATCGAGGAACTCGTGAGAGCGCGCGCAAGCCGTGATGCGATCACGACGCTTTCCAATCCGGTCAACGTCGGTGTCGGCATAAAGCCCGATGCAGGTGCCCTATAGGGGACGCGTGTCGCCTGCCAATCGCCCGCTTGGGTCGGAAGCGGCCATACACAGCGTGCTATCGAATGATTTTCCGTTCGGCGTTGTGAACCGGATCGCGCCATCGTCGAGCACTTGGACCACGATATTGCCTTCGTGAACTTGACGGTGGTGGTGTCGACAGAGGCTCACCAGGTTGGAGAGCTTCGTCTCGCCGCCATGTGCCCAATGTTTGATGTGATGGCCATCGAGGTACTTCGTGTTGGGGCAGCCAGGCACGCGACAGCTTCAACGTCCATCGGCGTTTCCGCCTCTGGAAGTTCTTCGCAGGCGGCCTCGATCGCCTTGATAAACATCCGCCCCGCCTCGGCCGGCACGCGCGCCTTGATCACGAGCATGCCATCTTCATCCTGAAACCAGGTGAGCTTCCGATCCACCTGCTGCTGTGGCCTTGCTCGAAAATTCTATGGCCAGGGAAAAACTGAAGGTCGAGCCGAAGGAAGTCGTGTGACGCTGATTAGCCTCATTACCAGGCAGCTGAGTCTGTGCTTCGGCCCGCTCGATGAAGCAACCCTCTCGCGGATTGAAGCCGCCTCCACCGCCGAGTTGGAGAAGGTTGCCGAACGTTTGTTGAACGCACCCACACTCGATGCCGCGCTGTCCGAGGCACGATGACGCAGCGCCTGCTCGCAGCGAGCACGCCGCTACATCGTGCATGTGTGAAGGCAATCGAGATCTTCAACCACGCCCGAGATCGACAGTACAGGCCTGCGTACTGCTAGAAAATCCGAGCGAGCGCAGCGCGGAAAACAAATCGGGCACGTTTGCGAGTTTCGCTGCATCTAATGTGTGCACGCATTCGTGCGCACCGCAGGGAGACTCAAATGAAACGTTCGATCGCTCGATCGGCCATCGTCTCCGCAGGCCTGATAGGACTGGTCGCCGCCGCTGGCGCGGAACAAACCCTACAGCGCGATGACATTGCCCATCCGGCCTCCCGCATCGACCTGCGTAATCTCAACGACGCGGTAAAACAAATACAACAAGGCCAGGAAATCTTCCGTCGTGACACGTTCGGCGACGAAGCCTTCTGGGGCGAGACCTTGCGATTGCACGAAGCAATTGCTGGACGCGCCAACGGCGGCGTCGGCCCGGGATTGAGCCCCAAGGCCGCGCTCGCGCTGGGACTCAAAGTGGATGTGGCAGCGCTGCCTTCCAGGCTGCGCAATGACTTGCAAGGAGGCAAGGTCGATCTGGACTCCCCTGCCACGACCTTGGCGTTGCTGAAACTCGATGCTGTGGTCGGCGTCCGTGGCTTCTTCGATGATTCCGGCCGGCGTCTACGCTCGATTGGAATTACCTGCGCACTGTGTCATTCGACAGTGGACAACGCCTTTGCGCCGGGAATCGGTCGGCGCCTCGATGGCTGGGCCGCGCGCGATTTGAATGTAGGCGAGATCATCGCGCTCGCTCCAAACGTGCAGCCGCTGGTCGACTTGCTGAGCATAGTCGATCCAACCATTGACGCGGCGACCGTGCGAACGGTGCTTAGAAGCTGGGGCCCGGGCAAGTTCGACGCCGAGCTGTTGATGGATGGCAAGGCGTTTCGCCCGGACGGCAAGCCGGCCGCGACCTTGCTGCCACCGGCGTTCGGTCTGGCCGGCGTCAATCTGCATACCTGGACCGGCTGGGGCTCGGTGACCCACTGGAATGGTTTCGTGGCCAATCTGGAGATGCAGGGCCAGGGCACCTTTTTCGATCCGCGGTTGAACGATTCGATCAAGTTCCCCATCGCGGCGCGGGCCGGTTTCGGTGATGTTCGACGTACACCGGATCTGGTCACCGAAAAACTCGCGCCGCTCCATCTCTATCAGCTCAGCTTGCCAGCACCACGCGCGCCGCGCGGCAGCTTCAACGTTGCGGCGGCGAAGCGCGGCAAGGAGGTGTTCGAAGATCGAGCGAACTGCGCGCGTTGCCATGTACCGCCGCTGTTCACAGAACCCGGCTGGAACATGCATCGACCCGATGAGATTGGCATCGACGGCTTCCAAGCCGAACGTTCGCCGGACGAGCACTATCGTACGGCGCCGCTCAAAGGCTTGTGGACTCACGGCAAAGGCGGCTACTACCACGATGGCCGGTTCGCCACGCTCGAAGACGTAGTCGATCACTACAATCGACACTTCGCGCTGGGACTATCGTCCATGGAGAAAGCCGACCTGGTGCAGTATCTGAAGTCGCTCTGAGCGCGCCATCGCCACGAGCATCATGCCGTGCGCGCCGCGGCGCGCACCGGTTCGCTTTGCGCCAGAGGATACGCCTGCCATACTCTCGCAATTGCTTCCCACAGAAGGAATTGTCCCTTGGCGTACACACTCTATTACTCGCCGGGCGCGGCGAGTCTGGCAGTCCATTGGATGTTGATCGAGATGGGCGTCCCATTCGAGGCCAAGCTGGTCCCCATTGACGCGGGCGCGAATCGATCACCCGAGTATCTGCGCATCAATCCATCCGGCCGCCTGCCGGCGTTGACCATCGATGGAGTTGCGCGAACAGAGTCAGCTGCTCTGCTCATGCTGCTGGCGGAACGGCATCCCGAGAAGAAGCTGGCACCGCCGCCGGACTCTGCGCAGCGCGCTGCGTGGCTGGAGATGATGATCTACCTTGCAAACACACCGCTGCCCGCGATGCGCGATTGGTTCTACGCAGCGTCGGATGGCGAGCCGCAAGATGCGGACGCCGTCAAGGCACTGGCAAGACGACGAATCGAGAGCACGTGGGATCGCCTGGACGCTCATCTGTCCGACGGCCGCACCCACATGATGGGCAGCGAGTTGAGCACGGCGGATTTCCTGGCGACCATGCTGATGCGGTGGTCGAGAAACATGCCCCGGCCCGCCGACACGTGGAAACACCTCGCCCCGTACATTCGCAGGATGCGAAGCATGTCCTCGTTCATCGAGGTCAACCGCCGCGAAGGCCTCACGGACTGGCAGAACTAGATTCTTCGGAGCTTGACATGGCCTGGTTGCTGCTCGTGCTCGCGGGGCTGCTGGAGGTCGTCTGGGCGGTGGGGCTCAAGCAGACGGACGGACTCAGCCGGTTCTGGCCGACCGTCATCACGCTCACCGCCATGATCGTCAGCGTGGTGCTCCTCGGCATCGCAATGAAATCGTTGCCGGTGGGAACGTCCTACGCAGTCTGGGTCGGCATCGGCGCCGTCGGAACGGCGGCGATGGGCATTGTATTTCTGGGCGAGTCCGCCAGCATCGGGCGCATCGCCAGCCTGGCACTCATCGTCGCGGGCATCATCGGCCTCAAGCTCGCGACCCCCACAGCGTGACCGCAAGCTGATTGCCACGGATGGCAATGCTCGTCCGCGGGCGAGCTTCACGAGTCGAGCGGGATGGGATCGTGTTCCGGCATCGAATGATGCAACAGCTCCTCGAAGTTGCGCTCGTCGAACGCTTGCAGGCACACGGCGCAAACCACGAAGTGCTTCGCTTCGTCCTCGATACTGAAGCCGTCGAAACCCCACCTGCGCAGTTCTGTCACTGGATAAAGTCGTTCCATAGTGCCTGCCTCACGTAGGTACTCCGCCTTCCCTTCGCGCGCAAAACTTGCAATCTCCACGCACCCAACGCGGCGGGGACCATTCAGTTCCTGGCAGCGCCGCTTGCAAGAGCAAACATTGGTTGGCTTCCGGTCGATTCTTGTAAAGACCGTCGACATCGCCTGGCCAGCGCAACAAACGCCAGCGCAACAACGATTGCAAACATTCCGCTCGATGCCCTGGAACGAACCCGACAGGCCGGGCGTAGCACTACTGGTTTCAGGGCGACACATAACGAGGAAGGCTCCATGTCCTGGGCTAGAGCCGCTGCGGGGATGCTGTTGTGTTTGGCTGTTCTGATCGCCGGCTGCGGTGGCGGCGGTGGCAGCGGTGCATCGGCACAAGAGCCGCCGCCGACGGCGCCCGGCCCGCCGGACCCGAATCCTCCCGATCCTGATCCACCGGACTCGGATCCGCCGGATACCGATCCGCCGGATACCGATCCGCCCGCGGCAATTGCCGGCCTGGACGCGAGGCCCAGCAATACCACTTGTCTCGCGCCCCCGCGCGCGACGGGCAGCGCCACCATCGCCACAGAGCGCGTATTTCCAAACCTCAGCTTCAGCGATGGCGGCGAGAGTAGAAATCCGCTGCAGCTGCTTCAGGCACCAGGTGACCGAAGCCGTTGGTTCGTAGTGGAGCGCTTCGGTGCAGTGAGAGTCTTCGCGAACGATCCGGCGGTCACGACGTACTCGACGTTTCTCGACATTGCCTCGCTCGTCAATTCAACGTGTTCCGAATGCGGCCTGCTCAGCATGGCATTCCATCCCGACTTCCCGGCGACGCCGCGTGTCTATCTGGCTTACACCAGTGTCACTCAAACCATTTCCGGCGGGCCGGATACGCATCTGTCTGAATTCACCACGGCCGACGGCGGTCTCACTCTGGACCCGGCATCGGAACGCGTCATGATCACGATTCCGAAGCGATCGGTGCATCATCACGGCGGCGGCATGATCTTCGGTCGCGATGGCTATTTGTATTTCGCGACCGGTGACGGCAACTCTCCGAGCCTGAACCACTCGCAGAACTTGAGCACGCTGCTCGGCAAAGTTCTGC
The DNA here is from genome assembly GCF_036406195.1 of Steroidobacter sp. Classification (GTDB taxonomy): domain Bacteria; phylum Pseudomonadota; class Gammaproteobacteria; order Steroidobacterales; family Steroidobacteraceae; genus Steroidobacter. The sequence continues at coordinate 123,873 of NZ_DASWVW010000016.1, read as the reverse complement.
GCATCGACGTCGACACCACGAGGGGATCGGCGTTGTATGGCATCCCGGCCGACAATCCGTTTGCCGACAGCACGCAGACGTGTCACGCGGATGCCTCAGGGCCCGCGAACTGCCCCGAGATCTGGGCCTGGGGCCTGCGTAACCCGTGGCGCTGGAGCTTCGACCGCGAGACCGGCGATCTCTGGCTGGGCGACGTGGGCGAATCGAACATCGAGGAAGTGAACCGCGTCGTGCGCGGTGGCAATTACGGCTGGCGTTGCTTCGAAGGCACGGAGGAGTTCGACGACACCTGCGGCACACCGGTCGGCCCGTTGCTGCCACCGATTGCTCAATACACACACACGCTGGGCCAAGCCGTCACCGGCGGATACGTGTACCGCGGCACCGCCATTCCAAACCTCGTTGGCCGTTACTTGTTCGCGGACTTCGTGAGCGGACGGATCTGGCACATACCGAGCGACGCCCAGCCTACGTTGAACATGGATGAGGGCTTCGATTCCGGATTGAATATTTCTTCCTTCGCCGAGGACCCGGATGGCGAGCTCTACGTGGTGCACATGCGCGGCCCGCTGTATCGAATCGTCGCAACTGGAGATACGGGCGCCGACTCGGGTGTTGCCACGACCCTGTCCCAAACGGGCTGCGTGGATCCTGCGAATCCCAAGAATCCCGCAAGCGGGCTCATCCCGTACACGCCGAGCGCGCCCTTCTGGTCGGACGGCGTCGCCAAGGCGCGCTGGATCGGATTGCCGGACGGACAGAGCATCACCGTCGGCGCCGACGGCGATTGGGACTTCCCCAACGGCACGGTGCTGATGAAGAACTTCAGTATCGCGGATCAGCTGATCGAGACGCGCCTGTTCATGCGACACCCCGATGGCATCTGGGCCGGCTATACCTACGAATGGAATGCGCAAGGGACTGACGCCACGCTGGTACGCGGCGGCAAGCGAGTGACCATCGGCACCCAGGAGTGGATCTATCCGAGCGAGTCGCAGTGCATGCAATGTCACACCCAAGCCGCGGGCCGCTCGCTGGGACTCGAAACCAGGCAGCTGGCGACCAACATCACTTATCCGCAGACGGGACGCACGGCGCACCAGCTATTCACGCTGGATGCGATCAACACACTGTCGCCGCCGCTGGCCGATCCGCTCGCCGAAACTCCGTATCCCGACCCGGCCGCAACAACCGGCACGCTGACGGAACGTGCTCGCTCGTACCTGCACACCAACTGCTCGCAGTGTCATCGACCCGACGGGCCGACGACATCCAACATGGATCTTCGTTACTCGACTCCGCTCGCGAGTACCAATGCCTGCGACGCCGTACCCACGGTGGGCGATCTCGGCATCGCAGACGCTCGACTCATTGCACCGGGGGCGGCGGATCGTTCTGTGATACCGGCCCGCATGAACTTGCGTGACCATCCCGATGCCATGCCGCCAAACGGCCTCGGCGCGCGTGTCGACACAGCAGGTGTGACATTGATCCGCGATTGGATCAGCTCGCTCACGAGCTGCAATTGAACAGCAGGCGGGTCACCAAAGAAGAAAGCGCCTGCGCTTCTCGCAATCGCGAGGAACGCAGGCGCTGGGAAGTTACTACGAAGGCGACAGTCAGCGCTGACTGAGCACCGGCGCTTCCGGCGCCCGGGTCGAACGACCTTCGACCTGGGCCGCCATGTCGTGCAGCCACAGCTCGAGGTTGGTGTAGCCGCTGGCCGTCACCGTGTTCGGGTTGGCCGGCAATTGCAGCGTGCGCTTGTTCTGCGCAAGGCTCGGCCAGCCGCCGGCGTTCTTGTTGCAACGAGAAGTGCCGTTGGACGCCACGCAGTTGATCGTGCCGCCACCGCCCTTACGCACATTCTCCACGACGCGCTTGTCGACCGAATCGCGATCCGCCGGCCGTGCCCCCGCATACTTGAGCACATGATTCTTCACCACGTCGCCCTGGGTGGGCATCGTCGTGAAGCCGGCCGGCCAGGCAACAGGGGCCGTCGACTTGAAGTCCGTGAGGCTGATGGTGCCGAACACCGGCTCGGCGAGCGACCATGGATCGGCGCTCACGCCATCGGCCAGGTTGTCGGCCAGGAACACCTTGCTGCCGGACGGCAACTTGGTCTTGTCGGCCCGGATCAGGATCGGGGAGCGCCCGGTGGTGTCAGGTCCTCGGAGATAGACGTTGCCGACCACCGAGTTGTTGGTCTTGGCGCCCTGCTGGCTCTGCAGCTCGGTCGCAAGGTTGGCCCAGTTATAGACCACGTTGTTCACGATCACCGCGCGCGTCGCGTTGGTGAGCGGATTGCGCGAGCGCGCGCCGCTGATGAGATTGCCGGCAAGCGTGACGCTGCCATCGACCGGTCCGAAGATCACGCCGTAGCCGTGCGGCCCTTCGGGATGAATGGAATCGTGCAGCGGCTCGGCGAAAATATTGTTCGTCAGGCTGACGTTGTTCCAGTTCGCCCAGACGCTGGCGATTTCGTCGACGGACCAGCTGAAGGAGCAGTGGTCGATGACGATGTTGGTGATGGTCGGCTTGTCCGCCGGGCCGGAAATCTTCACGCCGTCACGGTTGCCGGGGGCCGCGCCATCCGGATCGTCGCCGGGACGCACGCGCAGGTGCTGGATCAGCACGTTCGAAGTCTTCACGTCCAGGCCGCCACCGCGCAGCATGATGCCCGGCGAAGGCGCCGTCTGGCCCGCGACGGTGATGTTGGGGTTGTTGAACGACAGATCGCGGCTCATCTTGATCGTGCCGGACACTTCGAACACGCAGACGCGCGGTCCGCTGGCACTGACACAGGCTCTGAGAGAGCCCGTTCCGGAATCGTTGAGATTGGTCACGCGGTAAACCGTGCCGCCACGGCCCGCCGCAGTGGTGATGCCGTGAGTCGACGCGCCCGGAATGACCGGGACCGCGCTGCTAGCCGCCAACGATGCCATTCCAGACGCGACCGCGGTCGCGGCCAGCAGGCAACGCCGCACGGCGCCGGCTGCGGAGATGCGATTCGAAGCATTCGTCGGCGGTTCGATCATCAATGGTTTCCTCGTCGTCCGGTCCATCATCGGGCCTGTCATGTGAAGTGTTCCCAGCCATGCGGCCAGGTTGGGGGCACCCGCGAGCGTGCCAGCAAGTTACAAGCGCACTGGCATCGATCACATCGGAGAAGCCCTGAACCAGCATGCAGACGACCCGCTGCTGAGTAGTTCGATTACCTGCACGAAGCTGGCGCCGGGCCTGTTTTCTAAGGCATTCGTTGTATAGCGCATCGCATGGAGCAGCAAACCGTCGGCGGTAGGCGACTGTGACTGCAAACGGGTACAGTGGGCGCCCCGACAACAACGTGGAGCGCGTGCCGGCGATCGGCGGTGCCGCGGGATGGTTGACGTTCGCTGCGCTATCAGCGGTGGTCGAACTCGTCATTGGCGGCGTGATCGTCGCCGTGTTGCACATGATCCCGGGGCGCAAGCATCACTGACGCCCCGAGCCTACGATCACGACGTAGCCATCACGGCTGCATCAACGTATCTGCGGTGACGAATCGCGGGGCGATATCGACAGGGACTTCTCCGAGCTGATCGATGACGCGCTGTACCTCGGGCCGGATCACGACCATGCGTTCCATGAGGCTCTTGACGCCGTCATAGTCGCCTTGCGCCTGCAGCGTCATGATCTGGCGTGTCAGCGCGGTGATGGCCCGTTTCGCCTTGGGCACGTCGAGCGAGAACCGGCCCTCGGCATCGATGCGAATCGCCTTCGCGTCCAGCAAGCTGTTCACCTGCAGCGCCATGCCCTTGGCGTGGGCCGCGTTCAAGCCGAAGCGCAGCGTGCGGAACGTGGACGCCAGGAATGTTACATACATGCTGCGTTCCTGTTTCTTGTCCAGGAACCCTTGGTCCATCAAGTACTGGAGTGCCCACAATCCGGACACGTCGGCCTTGGCCTCTTCCAACGGCCCGTTCAGTTCTTTGAGCTCTTGTCTCACCGTGGTTGCGCGGCCATCCACCGTGATGGTCTGCGGCCCCAGACCATGCATCAACTCGTGCATGAGAATGTGCGTGAAGAACGCATCGAACGAGACCAGCGCACGATCCGCCGGCGCCAATGCGATATCCGCAATCGGCGTGAGCACCTTGTCGAACTTGGCCTGCTGGAAATTCTTCAACAGCACGCGCTTGGAGCCCTTCTCGGCGACGACGCGCTCGTCGTTCGGCAGGTTGAAGGCTGCGGTCTGGACGCCGTGGTTGGCATCACCCGCCGCGAACACCACATTGACGACGCGGATCGGCGAATAGCCGCCGATCTTGGCTTTGCGGAATTTCTTGTCGATCGGCAGATGATCCTCGAGATCCTGCAGTTGCTGGCTGAAACGAGCGAGCTTGTCGGTTTCAGCGGCATCGGTCAGGGTGATGAACGATTCGAACGCGGCCTTGAAGTTGAACCACTCGTCTTGGTAGACCTCGTAGGGGCCGATGGTGGGCTCGATCGAGGCATCGAGCTCCATCCAGGCCACGTCGCTGTCGTAGTAGTCGTTGGAGATGAAGGCATTGGCGCGCCTGGCCAGGAAGTCTTTCAAGGTCGGTTGCGATGTGAGTGCCGCCGCTTCGCGTAACAGGCGCGACATTTCCATCAGCTCGCCTTGATATTCGAGCGAGTAAGGCACAGCGATGAAGCTGCCGTCGGGACCCCGCCGAATGGCGGTGAAGAATCCGGTGGCTGCGGCTTTTTCTCGTTCCGGTAAACCTTGCAGCCAGCCATCGATCTGCTCACGTGTCGCGTCGGCCGGATAGAAGTTGGCGCCCTGCGGCTTGGCGCCGATGCCGGGGAGGAACGGACGGTCCTCGTCCAATTCCGACCAAGGGCCTTTGTTGAGCAGGAAATAGCCGAGGCGCGCGCGCCCCAGCGAGCTTTGATCCGAAGCCAACCGCAAGAGCAGCGCGTCGTTGCCGGCGAAGCGCTGGCGCATGAACAACGCGTCGACATAGCGCGAGGCTTCGACGAGCTTCGCCAGCGCCGCCCGCTCCTGCTTCGGCAAGGATGACAGATCGACCGTGACGTCGACTGGCGCGAAGCGCGCCGCCAGCGAGGCCAGCTGGCCTTCGTCAGGAAGATCTTTGGCGCCATTCTCGGCCATGACAGCTCCAGACATCAGGCTGAACAAGACGGTCGCGAGAACCGCGGGAATCGAACGTCGCGCGATGCGCATGTCATGGCCTCCAGGGCACGAAGCAGTCGGTCACGAGGGATGAGCTGTTCGGTGTTCGAGCCGCACTGCCGAACAGCGCGAATCAGCGCTTGAGAATGAACTCGTGGTCGACCGTCTTGCCCACCGGGAAGCCGTATTCGCCGACCTTGTTGAATCCATAGCGCCCATAGAAACGCTGCGCGCCGTAGTTCTCCGACCAGACGCCGATGTAGAGCGGCGAACGGCGCTGCGATGCCAGCCATTCGAGCCCGGCCTCCATCAGGCGCGTGCCGAGTCGCAGGTTGTGAAATTCCGCAAGCACATAGAGCTGCTGCACTTCGCCTGCATCGGGTTCCAGATTCTGTACCGGCAGCTTGCACTTACCCACCACGATGAAACCGATCTTGCGGCCACTTTCGTGATCGATCACCCACACGGCGCGATTGTGGTCCGCCAGCGCGCCAGACCACCATTCCGGCGAGTGGCTCTTGGCCAGAAATGTTTGTAGATCCTCGGGGGGATACAAATGTCCGAACGTTTCAGTGAACGTAGCGGCACCCAACTCGGCCAAGGCCGCGGCATCCGCGGGAGTGGCACGACGAATCGTCACCGAATCTGGAGTAGTAGCCATGGTTGCGCAAGAACAGCGGGAGATGCGTCATTCTACAGCGGATTCGCCTGGCGCCTGAAATCCAGCACAGGCGCGCGGCCAATGTCGGGGAGGCCGTTGAGGCGATGCCGTAAGGCAAGACTCAGGCACGGGCGCATCCGTGATCGGTCGGGTTCTCCGATATTGACAGCGCGGAGCTGCCCTTATTGTCCCTTGCAAGCAATCGCTGAACGCAACGACAGCCGCAGAGGAGCCTCGCTATGTCAACCTCGTTCGCCGCTCTCGCCACCTCCGTCCAGACGCGCCCCGCCTGGTTGAAGAACACCGCGCGCATCGCGTTCCTGCTGGTCTTCATAAAAGGCGCTGTCTGGTTGGGTGCCTCATGGCTGGCCCTTCGGGGATTTCACGGCCTGTAGGCTCGTCGCAGGAAACTCACCTGGCTGGATACACGCAGAGCGCCGCAGCGTCGCTCGCAAACGCGACTGCCCGTCCGCACGGAAACATACATTCGGCATTCACGGCACGCCCTCCCAGCTGTTGCTCAATCCCGTAGCCAAGCTGCGAAAAAGACATCCTACGCCGACAGTTGGCGCGCTCCTAATACCAATGGTGCTTGGTTAACCGTCTTTGTCGCAGCGGTTCGCGGATAGCGGTTAGCCAGAAATGAGCTAAATCCTGGCCTCCGTTCTGCCCCAACCGCTAACCGCCAACCACTGCAGGGCGCTAACTAAGTGCCATTGCTCCTAATACTGGCCAGGATCGCCCTGCGCGCGGCTCGCTAACCGCGCCCTATGAACGGCATCTTGGTGGCCATGATGGTCATGAATTGCACGTTGGCATCCAGCGGCAGGTTGGCCATATAAAGAATCGACGTGCCCACGTGTTCCACGTACATCAATGGCTCGACCGCGATGGCGCCGTTGGCTTGCGGCACGCCTCGCGCCATTGGCGCAGCCAGGTCAGTGGCAGCGTTGCCGATGTCGATCTGCCCGCACGCGATGTCGTACTTGCGGCCGTCCAACGACGTCGACTTGGTGAGTCCGGTCACGGCATGTTTGGTGGCGGTATACGGAGCCGAGTTGGGTCGCGGCGCATGCGCAGAGATGGAGCCGTTGTTGATGATGCGGCCGCCGCGAGGATCCTGCGCCTTCATGATCTTGAAGGCTTCCTGCGTGCACAGGAACATGCCTGTCATGCTAATGCACGTAACCGCCGTGGCCAAACCCATCGCCCGGTGACAAGCATGTCACATGCAAGTGACGTGTTGGTCCCTGCGACGTACATGCGCGTGCGATGGGCCGCGCGCTGGGTCGCATCACCGGCCGCGCTCGTCACATATCAATGAATGCGACGAGCGCGGCCAGGACGACCACGGCGCAGCCAACGGCCAGCGGCCGGTGCGTGGTGAGCCACCATTGCATGCTGCTGCTCTTGGCTTCGCTATCGAAGCGGCCGTGAGCACCGGGGTTGGTGTCGCACGGATCATATAAATTGGTGCAGGCGTGCGGCGGCAAGGGTTCGGAAGTGATCTGGCCCGAATAGCCCTGCTTGGCGAGCAGGCCATCCAGCAACCCGGGAACTATCTTGTTGGCGACGACCGCCTTTACCGCCGGCCATCCTACAAACACTTCGCGACGCGGATTGCGAGCGGCCCAGACGATGGCTTCGGCAGCCAGCTCCGGCTGGAAGATGGGCGGTACTGGCGTGGGACGCTTGCCAACCAGATTCAGCGCCCAATCGAACTGCGGCGTATTGAACGCCGACAAGTGAACCATCGTGAGCTGAACATTGCTCCGGTCATGGAGCAATTCCGAACGCAATGAATCGGTGAAGCCACGCAGCGCATGCTTGGCCGCGCAGTACGGCGCTTGCAGCGGAATCGCTCGATACGCCAACGCGGAACCGACTTGCACGATCACGCCGCGATTGCGTGCCCGCATGCGCTTCAAGGCACTCAATGTTCCATAGACGGCGCCAAGATACGTTACTTCCGTTGCGCGTTTGATCTGATCGCCTCGCAGCGCGCTGACGGGGCCGAAGATCGTCGCCATCGCATTGTTCACCCAGACATCGATGTGGCCCCACTCTCGCTCGACCTGCGCTGCCGCCGCTTCGACCCGGGCCTCGTTGGAAATATCCGTTGGAATGGCCAGCGCGATCGCACCGGCACTTTCTACTTCTGCTTGCGCCGCCGCCAGCCCTCGCTCGCCCCGCGCCAACAAGGCAATGCGGGCGCCAGGACGCGCGAACGCCCGCGCGGTGGCGCGGCCGATGCCGCCGGATGCGCCCGTGATGACAATCACTTCATAGGTTTGAGTTGCAGTTGGAGGGGACACGTAATTGCTGACCTACTGCTACTGTAGAATCTGGATGAACAAGGCACGAACGTCGTCACGGTCGCGTTGTTCCTTGGTCCCGTTCAGGTACCGCGGAGGCCGGCTTGCGCCACGTAGTTATTACTCGCCCGCTTATTGCTGTGCATCCTCGCGAGCTTCTTCTGGTTCCTGCCGGTCATCGGCGTCGAGTTCTTCCCGATCGGCCTGCTGATCGCGCAGGACGTGCCGTTCCTCAAGAAACCCGTGGCGCGTGGCATGTTGTGGTTCGAAGATCGCTGGATCGCGCTGCGCCGGAAGTGGCGGGCAGCGCGACGCGAGCGACGGCAGCGCTAGTCGGGCCAGTCAGGCCCGCTGGCTTGGCGTTCTGTAGGTCACTTCATGCGATCTTCAGAGTCGGCTGTTTCTTGCGATGGGTGTCCGCCATCTTGTCGAGCGACAGTGGCTTGATCTTGCTTGCCTGCCCGGCAGAGCCGAATGCTTCGAAGCGCGCGCGGCAGATGTCTCGCGCAGCCGTGGTAGCTTGTGCAAGGAACTTCCGAGGATCGAGCTCGCCGCGATCCATGTTCATCAAGCGCCGCATGGCTCCGGACATCGCCAGGCGAATGTCCGTGTCGATGTTGACCTTGCGCACGCCGTTTCGTATTCCCTCCTGGATCTGCTCCACCGGAACGCCGTAGGTTTCCTTGATCTCGCCGCCATGCTCGCGAATGATCGCGAGCCATTCCTGCGGCACCGACGATGATCCGTGCATCACCAGATGCGTATTCGGGATGCGCGCATGAATCTCCCGGATGCGATCGATTGCCAGGATGTCTCCCGTCGGTTTTCGTGAGAACTTGTACGCGCCATGCGACGTGCCAATGGCGATGGCCAACGCATCGACGCCGGTCTGCTCGACAAAGTCCACGCACTGCTCGGGGTCAGTGAGCATCTGCTCATGAGTCAGCTGCCCTTCCGCACCGACGCCGTCCTCCTCTCCCGCCAGCCCTGACTCGAGCGAACCCAGGCAGCCGAGCTCGCCTTCCACCGACACGCCCACGGCATGCGCCATCTCGACGACCTTTGCAGTGACGCGTGTGTTGTACTCGTAGGACGCTGGCGTTTTCATGTCCTCGCGCAGCGAGCCATCCATCATCACGCTCGTGAACCCCGAGCGAATCGATGCCTGACATACCGCCGGGCTGGCACCATGATCCTGGTGCAGAACGATGGGAATGTGCGGCCATGTCTCTGCGGCAGCCAGCACGATGTGACGCAGGAACGCTTCGCCTGCGTACTTACGTGCACCCGCGGAGACTTGCAGTATCGCGGGACTATCAGTCTCGTCCGCCGCCTGCATGATCGCCTGCACCTGTTCCATGTTGTTGACGTTGAAGGCCGGCATGCCATAGCCATGCTCCGCCGCGTGATCAAGCAATTGACGTAGCGACACCAAACTCATATGCCCCCCGATCTGTATGAGCAGCTTGCTGAATCAGTCGCGCACGCGGTCGCTCCCCAGCACTGACTTGACCGCCGCGACGACTCGCGGTGGCTCGAGCTCGAAGTAACGCATCAGGTCGGCGGCTGGCGCCGACTCGCCGAAGCGATCGATACCGAGCACCGCGCCGGAGCGGCCCACATACTTGCGCCAGATATCCGACACGCCTGCTTCGACAGCGACGCACGGCAGCGTCGCTGGCAACACTTGCCCGCGATAGTCCGCATCTTGACGATCGAATACCGTGGTCGATGGCATCGAGACGACTCGGACCGGGATACCTTCGGCGGCGAGCGCCTTCTGCGCATCCACCGCGAGGGCGACTTCCGAACCCGTCGCGATGATCACAGCTCGAGGTGCGTTTCCTTCAGGCTCCACCAGCACGTAGCCACCGCGGCGAATGTTGTCGATCGCATCTGACTGCCGGACCTGGAACGGCAAGTTCTGGCGGCTCAACACCAGGCTGGTGGGGCCGGTGTCGCGCTCGATCGCTGCCGCCCACGCCGCTAACGTTTCCACCGTGTCGCACGGTCGCCAGACGTCCATATTCGGAATCAGCCGTAGCGTGGCGACGTGCTCGATGGGCTGATGTGTAGGCCCGTCTTCGCCGAGCCCGATCGAGTCGTGCGTGAAAACAAAGATGGACCGGACTCGCATCAGCGCCGCCATGCGCAGCGCGTTTCGACAATAGTCGGAGAAGGTAAGAAACGTCCCGCCGTATGGAATGAAACCTCCATGCAGCGCCAATCCGTTCATGATTGCCGCCATGCCGAACTCCCGCACACCGTAGTAGATGTAGTTTCCACCGCTGGCATTGGCAACAGCGCGCGCTCCCGACCACAGCGTCAAGTTCGAACCGGCCAGGTCGGCGGAGCCACCGATCAGCTCCGGCAACAAAGGTGCGAGCCCCTCGATGGCCTCCTGTGAAGCCTTGCGCGTCGCCATGGTGGCGGCCTTGGCATGCGTTCGCGTCATCAGCTGCCGCACATGCTCGGAAAGCTCTGCCGGCAGCTCGCCCAGCATGCGCCGCTCGAATTCTTTGCTCAGCTCCGGATACGACTTTGCGTAGTCCGCCATCTTCCGCAGCCAAGCCTCTTCCGCCTCGGCGCCGGCTTGTCGCGCGTCCCACTGTTCGTACACGTGCGGTGGAACTTCGAACGGCTCATAGTTCCAGCCAAGGACCGCGCGAGTCGCAGCGATCTCCTGTTCGCCCAGCGGCGCACCGTGCGCATCGTGTGTGCCCGCCTTGTTGGGCGCGCCATTGGCGATGACGGTCTTGCAGCAGATCAGCGTGGGCTTATCGACTATTACCTTGGCGGCGCGAATGGCGTTGTCGATCGCATCGCTGTCGTGGCCATCGATATTCGGCAGCACATGCCAACCGTAGCTCGCGAAACGACGCGGCGTGTCGTCGGTGAACCAGCCGGAAACGTGACCATCGATGGAAATGCCGTTGTCGTCGTAGAAGGCGATGAGCCGTCCCAGGCCCAACGTGCCTGCCAGCGAGCAGGCCTCATGCGAAATGCCTTCCATCAAGCAGCCGTCGCCGAGAAACACATACGTGTAGTGATCGACGATATCCAGGCCAGGACGGTTGAACTGCGCGGCAAGCACCTTCTCCGCGATGGCCATGCCGACGGCGTTGGTGATGCCCTGTCCCAATGGGCCCGTGGTGGTTTCCACGCCCGGAGTGATGCCGTACTCGGGATGGCCCGGCGTCCTCGAATGCAGCTGCCGGAACCGCTGCAGCTGTTGCATCGGCAAGTCGTAGCCGGTCAGATGCAACAGCGCGTATAGCAACATCGAGCCGTGACCGTTCGACAGCACGAAGCGGTCGCGATTGAACCACTGCGGGTTCGCCGGGTTGTGACGCAGATGCCGCCGCCACAGCACTTCGGCGATCTCCGCCATGCCCATGGGCATGCCTGGATGGCCCGAGTTGGCTGTCTGCACGGCGTCCATGGCGAGCGCGCGCAGAACATTGACTGCATCCCTTGCGGCCTCGGAGCGCCGGTCGAAACCCGCAGACTTTGACGTCCGCTCCTGGATTTCAGCACTCATGCTATGGCCCTCAATGTTGGTGAGCGAGGCACCCTCAGCTCCAGGATTTCCTGAATGTTGCTGACGACGCCGTCGGGTCGCAGCTCCGCGAGCGGTTGATCGTGGTGATATCCGTAGTCGACAGCCACAACGCGGCATCCAGCACTGCGCGCCGCGGAGATATCGGCAAGTGAATCACCCACGCACAGCATCCTCTCTGGTTCGACACAGGCATGAGTGCAGGCCGCTCGCAGCATATTCGCGCTGGGCTTGCGATCCTCCGGGCGATCGGAGCAGTACACCGACGCAAAGAATCCCTTGAGCCCAGCGGATTCCAGCAAGGGCAACGCGAACTTGCGTTCCTTGTTGGTCACGCAGTAGAGCGTGCGACCGTCGGCACGGAGCCGGTGCAAGGTCGTCACCACACCGGGATAGAGGCTGCTGCGCTCGAACACGCGCTGGCCATACAGATTGCGGAACAGCGTGCCTGCCATTGCATGCAGTGCCGGGTCCGGCGTGATGCCATTGCGCGCGAGCACTCTCATGACCAGAGCATCGATGCCGGCGCCGATCATCGAAGGGATCTGGTCATCCGGCAGCGGCCGGCCCCCCAGCATGATCAGCATCATGTTGGCCGCCGCGCCAAGGTCCGGCGCGGTGTCGACGAGCGTGCCGTCCAGATCGAACGCCACCGCTTCGATGGAATCCATGAGCTTCGGCACGTCAAACCTCCGCAAGCTTCAGGCTGGAGCGAGTCGAGCGGCGCGCCAGCGATTCCTTACGGCGTTCGATCAGCCGCAGGATCATCGGCGTAAAGATCAGCTGCATGGCCAGGTCCATCTTGCCGCCCGGACACACGATGGTATTGGAACGGGACATGAACGAGTCGTGCAGCATCGACAGCAGGTATGGGAAGTCGATGCCCTGCGGGTTCGCGAACCGGATCACCAGGAACGATTCCTCCGGCGTGGGGATGAACCTCGCGATGAACGGATCGGACGTGTCGACCACGGGCACGCGCTGGAAGTTGATGTGCGTGCGGGAAAACTGCGGGCAGATGTAATGAACGTAGTCATGCATTCGCCGCAGGATGGTGTCGGCCACCGCCTCCGTCGAATAGCCACGCGTAGCACGGTCACGATGCAGCTTCTGAATCCACTCGAGATTGATGACCGGCACGACGCCGATCAGCAGGTCCACATGCTTCCAGATGTTGATATCGCCGTGAGCCGCGGCGCCGTGCAACCCTTCGTAGAACAATACGTCGGTCGGCTCCGGCAGGTCCTCCCACTCGGTGAATGTTCCGGGCTTCTGACCATAGGGCGCCGCCTCCTGCTCATCGTGCAGGTAACGGCGTCGCTTGCCGCGGCCGCACTCTCCATAAGTGCGAAACAGGCCATCGAGCTCCTCGAACAGGTTCGCGTCCGGCCCGAAATGGCTGAAGTACGTGTCGCCCTGCGCGACCGCCTCGGCCATTTTCTGTTTCATTCCTTCGCGGTCATAGCGATGAAAGCTGTCGCCTTCGATGAAGGCGGCGGTGATCGATTCACGACGAAAGATCTGCTCGAAGGTCCGCATGACCGATGTCGTACCGGCCCCCGAGGAACCCGTCACGGCAATGATGGGATGCGTGGCTGACATGTGTGTTTGCTCACCTGCTCGTTATGCGGGACTTCTGAGAACGCTGCGGGAGCCGAACAACGGCGCCTTGAATTCAAAATCGTTGCACTCGCGGTGATAGCGCTCGATGCGTTCGACCTCCGCCTTGGCCCCGAAGATGAAACCGATGCGCTGGTGCAGGCTGTCGGGCTTGACGGTCAGCACGGGCTCGCGTCCGGTGCTGGCGCGGCCGCCGGCTTGCTCGATCAGAAACCCGAGCGGATTCGCCTCGTACAGCAGGCGCAGGCGACCAGGCTTGGCGAGATCCTTGCGATCGCGCGGATACATATAAACGCCGCCGCGCATGAGGATGCGATGTGCTTCGGCCACCACGGCTGCCACCCAGCGCATATTGAAGTCGCGACCGCGGGGACCGCTGGCGCCTTCCTGGCATTCGCGGACGTAGCGCTTGATGGGCGCCTCCCAATAGCGCGAGTTCGACGCGTTGATCGCAAACTCGGACGTGGTCTCCGGGATACGCAGGTCTGGATGCGTCAACATGAACTCGCCGATCTCGCGATCGAGCGTGAAGCCGTGCACGCCCCGCCCGGTGCTGAGCACGAGCATGGTGGATGGACCGTAGATCGCGTAGCCGGCGCACACCTGCTCCGTGCCTGGCTGCAGAAAGTCCTGCTCGGTCGGATCGGTCACGCCTTCCGGACAACGCAGCACCGAGAAGATGCTGCCGGCCGCGACGTTTACATCGACATTGGCCGAGCCATCCAGCGGATCGAACAGCAACAGATACTTGCCGCAGGGATACTCCGCCGGAATCGCATAGGGCTTTTCCATCTCTTCCGACACCATGCCGGCGAGCTGGCCACCCCACTCGTTGGTGCGGATGAAAATCTCGTTGGCCAGCACATCCAGCTTGGTCTGCGTTTCGCCCTGCACATTCACCGAGTCGGCGTAGCCCACCGCACCCGACAGTGCACCTTTGCCGATCAGCGTCGCGATGCGCTTGCACGCCAGCCGGACATCGTTCACCAGCGCGGTGAAATTGCCGGTGGCATCCTCGTGGCGGCGTTGCTCTTCGATCAGAAATCGAGTCAACGTAGCTGGTGCGAGCGTCATGGTGGCTACTCCCGGTGATTGTCGTGCGTATCGGTTGTCGGTCTGCCGGCGGCTTCCGAGAACACCCGGCTGGCCCGGATGTCGGCAGCTTCGATAGTCATGAGATCGCTCCTTTCGAGCGTGCCGCCGCGGTGTGCAAACAAGCGACTGGCTTGACGCAGGCGCGCGCGATCGAGCGCATTGCGAACGGATCGCGCGTTCGCGAAGTGCGGCTGGTGCTGTCGCAGCTCGATGTATTCCCGTAACGCGACCTCTGCGTCGGCGCTCAAGACGTACTGCATCTGATCGAGCATCAGCGCCGCGATCTCCAGCAGCTCTTCCGACGTATAGTCCGGGAACGTGATGTGATGCGCGATGCGGGACGACAGGCCCGGATTGCTGCGGAAGAAGCGCTCCATGCGGTCTTCATAGCCGGCCAGAATCACCACCAGGTCGTCGCGATGGTTCTCCATTTCCTGCAGCAGGATCTCGATGGCCTCCTGGCCGTAGTCGCGCTCGTTCTCCGGCCGATACAAGTAATACGCCTCGTCGATGAACAGCACACCGCCCATGGCGCGCTTCAGCACCTCGCGCGTCTTCGGCGCGGTGTGACCGATGTACTGACCAACGAGATCATCGCGAGTCACGGCCACCATGTGGCCTTTGCGCACATAGCCCAGCCGATGCAGGATCTCCGCCATACGCAGCGCGACAGTCGTCTTGCCGGTGCCCGGATTACCGGTAAAGCTCATGTGCAGAGACAGCGCCTCGGTACTCAGCCCGGCCTGGCGACGCAGAGTGTCCACCAGCAGCAAGGCGCAAATATCACGAATGCGCGACTTCACCGGAGCGAGGCCGATCAGCTCGGAGTCGAGCTTGTCGAGCACCTCCGCGACATTCGAATCGCGAAAGGCCGCACCAAGATCGAGGCCCACGCCGAGTGCCTCATCGCCAACGGATTGTCTGAGCACAGAGTTCATGCAACGAATATCCCCTGCAACCGAAGCCAGCGGTTGGCGGTTGGTGGTTGGCGGTTGGTGGTTAGTGCGGTTCCGGCTAGCCACCAACCGCTAACCGCCAACCGCTGCTCAGTAGCGATGCCCCTCCGGCCGCCGCGTTGCGTACGAACGCAACGAATATCGCACCTGACGACCCGGGCCCTCTTCGCGCAGCAGCTCGAAACCAGGTTCTTCCGCCGGGCGCGCGACGATGAACGACAAGCGCACCGACTCGATGCCGCGCGTGGCATCGAAAGCATTGACCTTGATGTAACAGTTCGGGAACGTGCGTCGGCACGCCTCGACTTCTCGCATGATCCCGGCGGCGTCCTTCAGGTCGAACATGGGAATGCCGAACATTTCCCAGTACGTGTTGCGCGGATGCGGATCCTCGGTGTACTCGACCGACACCGCCCAGCCGCGCTCCAGGCAGTATTCGATCTGTGCGGTGATCTGCGCGTCGCTGAGATCGGGAAGGAACGAGAAGGTGCCTTGAGTGAGTCGCATAGCTGTTGTCTCGCGTAGTTACTTCAGGCGGCGGCGGTCGGCGTCGGAACGAAGTCGGGCGTGTCCGTGCTTGCGTAGTCGAACGTGACTTCGCCCCACGTATCCAGCGCTGCTCGCAGCGGCGTGCAATGCTTGGCGGCATCGGCGAGGATGGTCGGCCCTTCCCGCCAGATGTCGCGACCTTCATTGCGAGCCAGCACAATCGCTTCCAGCGCCACTCGATTGGCGGTCGCGCCGGCGGCGATGCCCATGGGATGACCGATCGTTCCACCGCCGAACTGCAGCACCACGTCGTCGCCGAGATAGGACAGCAGCTGATGCATCTGCCCCGCATGGATGCCGCCGGAAGCAACCGGCATCACGCCCGGCAAACCAGCCCAGTCCTGCTCGAAGAAGATGCCGCGCTGCAGATCCAGCGGGTTGTGCGGCTCGCGCAGCACGTTGTAGAAACCCTGCACCGAGTTCGGATCACCTTCGAGCTTGCCGACGATGGTGCCGGCGTGCACATGGTCCACGCCCGCCAGCCGCATCCACTTGGAAATGACACGGAAGGATATGCCGTGATTCTTCTGGCGCGTATATGTACTGTGACCGGCGCGATGCAGGTGCAGGATCATGTCGTTCTTACGCGCCCATCGTGACATCGACTGGATCGCGGTGTAGCCGATGATCAGATCGATCATCACGATCACCGAGCCCAGCTCCTTGGCGAATTCGGCGCGCTCGTACACATCCTCCATGGTGGCCGCGGTGACATTCAGATAGTGGCCCTTGATCTCACCGGTCGCGGCTTCGGCGCGGTTCACGGCCTCCATGCAGTTCAAGAAACGATCGCGCCAATGCATGAACGGCTGCGAATTGATGTTCTCGTCGTCCTTGGTGAAGTCGAGCCCGCCCTTGAGCGCCTCGTAGACCACGCGGCCATAGTTCTTGCCGGACAGGCCGAGCTTCGGCTTGACGGTGGCACCGAGCAGCGGGCGGCCGAACTTATCGAGCCGCTCGCGCTCGACGACGATGCCGGTGGCCGGCCCGGCGAACGTCTTCACGTAGGCCACCGGGAAGCGCATGTCTTCGAGCCGCAGCGCCTTGATGGGCTTGAAGCCGAACACGTTGCCGATGATCGACGCGGTCAGATTGGCGACCGAGCCGGGCTCGAACAGGTCAAGGTCGTAAGCGATGTACGCGAAGTACTGTCCGGGCGAGCCGGGCACGGGCTCGACCTTGTACGCCTTGGCGCGATAGCGATCGCAAGCCGTGAGCCGGTCGGTCCACACCACTGTCCAGGTCGCCGTTGAAGACTCACCCGCGACGGCCGCGGCGGCTTCGCTCGGATCGACGCCTTCCTGGGGCGTGATGCGGAACAGCGCCAGCACGTCGGTGTCCTTGGGTCGATAGCCGCTGTCCCAGTAGCCCATTTGCGCATACTTCAGGACGCCGGCCCGATAACGTTCCGCTGCCCCTTCCGGTGCGGCGCGATTGCCCATTTTCTTCATGGTCGTCGTTGCCTCGTCACTGCCACCACTTGGGGCACAGCGTCGCCTGTCTCGACCCATTAGGTCCAATTCGATTTAGTTGGTCCCAACATAAGCTTTCCTTATCCAGCGCGGCGGGCTATGGTGTCGCCCGCGGGCTTCTGCTGCGTGATCCGGAGCTGTCCATGCCGATGCGCAACGTCACGTTGAGACAAATGCGAGTTTTCGCCGCGGTGGCGCGGTCTCGCTCGTTCACGCGGGCCGCCCGCGAGCTGCATCTGACCCAACCCGCCATCTCCCAGCAGATCAAACTGCTGGAGACCGAAGTGGGCATGCCGCTGCTCGAGCACCTCGGCCGGCAGATCCATCTCACGGCAGCCGGTGATGAGTTATTGCGCTATGCGTCCCAAGTAACGGAACTGCTACGCGAAGCGGGTGAATCGCTCTCCGCCATGCGCGGGCTCAAACGGGGTGTCCTGAAACTTGGCGCCGTGAGCACGGCCAAGTATTTCGCCCCTTCCTTGCTGTCGGAATTCGCTCCGAAGTATCCGGAGGTGACCATCCGCTTCACGGTAGGCAACCGGGAAGAAATCATCCATCAGCTGGCGTCCAACGAGATCGACCTGGTGATCATGGGCCGGCCGCCGCGCGAGTTGGTGACGGTGGCCGAGCCGTTCGCCAAGCATCCGCTCGTCATCATCGCCGCGCCCAATCATCCGTTAGCAAACAAGCGGCGCATTCCATTGCAGCGGTTGAGCAGCGAGAACTTCATCATTCGCGAGGCCGGTTCCGGAACGCGCGCGTCGATGGAGCATGTGTTCAAGGAGCATGGCGTGCAGATCCGTGCATCGATGGAAGTCAGCAGCAACGAAACCATCAAGCAAGCGGTGATGGCCGGGATGGGCATCAGTTTCATCTCCATCCACACGGTGGCGCTGGAGCTGGCCGCCGGCAAGCTCACCATATTGAATGTCGCCGGCTTGCCGTTGCTCCGCGATTGGTTCGTGATTCACCTGCGCGACAAGCACCTGTCACCGATCACCGCGGCGTTTCGCAGCTTTCTGCTGGAGAACGGCACGGCCATCATTCGCAAGACTGTCGAGGAAAGCGAACTGGTGCGGCGTATCGCGTCTGCCCAGCGTTAGCTTGCGGCTTCCGGTGACCACGGAAGCGGATATAGCTGATGCCGCATGGCGTGCCGCAAACGATACTTCGGGGCGGCTGCGCTTCCCTGCGGGTGCGGATGCCTTGGCGCTTGCCGCTACTCGGGCTCGAGCGTCGCCCTATCTGCCGGATTTCATCCGACGAACGCTCCCCGGCCCAAGCGTTGCCGCTCCGACGGACCGGTCTTGCACAGGATTAGTTGCCGAATCCCGTGGACTTGTGCTATCAAACGGCACATGAATCGCTCACCCGCCCGCTTCTGGCGCTATTTTTACTATTTCCGGTATCCGAACCCGCTGGCGGAAGGATCGAGCTCGATTTGCTGAAACCCCGAACGAGAATCGACGAAAAAACCGCCAGTCCCCTGGCGGTTTTTTTTTGCCGCCATGACTGGCCCTCAACTGGAGTCACTGTGAACGCCCGTACCGATGATCTGCGCATTCGCGAAATCAGGGAGCTGGTCCCTCCTTACCAAGTCATGCGCGAATACGCCTGCTCCGAAACCGCCACAGCCACGGTGGAGCAAAGCCGCCGGGCTCTACAGAGCATCGTGCACGGTCGCGACGACCGCCTGGCCGTGGTCATCGGCCCCTGCTCGATTCACGATCCCGAAGCGGCGCTGGACTATGCGCGCCGGCTGCGCGAACAGCGCGAGCGCTTCAAGAGCGAGCTGGAAATCGTCATGCGCGTGTATTTCGAGAAACCGCGCACCACCATCGGCTGGAAGGGGCTCATCAACGATCCCGACCTCGACGGCAGCTTCAATATCAATCGCGGGCTGCGCATCGCGCGGCAGCTGCTTCGGGACGTGAACAGTCTCGGCTTGCCGGCCGGCTGCGAATTCCTCGACATCATCACCCCCCAGTACATCGGTGATCTGGTGGCGTGGGGCGCGATCGGAGCACGCACCACCGAAAGCCAGGTGCATCGCGAGATGACCTCGGGCCTGTCCTGTCCGGTCGGCTTCAAGAACGGCACCGACGGCAATGTGAAGATCGCCATCGACGCCGTCCAGGCGGCGTCCAATCCGCATCATTTTCTCGCTGTCACAAAGGAAGGCCACAGCGGCATCGCGACCACCACCGGCAACCAGGATTGCCACGTGATCCTGCGCGGCGGCAAGGAGCCCAACTACGACGCTGCCAGCGTCGATGCGGTATGCCGTCAGCTCGAAGCTGCGAAACTGCCAACGCGCATCATGATCGATGTGAGTCATGGGAATAGTTCCAAGCGGCCCGAGAACCAACCCGTCGTGGTGGCCAACCTTGCCGAGCGCATCGCTGCCGGCGAGCAACGCATCAGCGGCGTGATGGTGGAAAGCCATCTGCAAGCCGGCCGCCAGGACCTGGTGCCTGGACAAACATTGGAATACGGCAAGAGCATTACGGACGGCTGCATCGACTGGCCAACCTCAGTGCAAGTCCTCGAGCAACTGGCGGACGCCGTGGCTACGCGCAGAAGAGCTTCGTAAACGATCGTCATAAGCAATGCGCCCTCGGGATGGGGGCGCTGGTGTCGCATTGGCCACGATCTGGGGCCATGTGCTGCTGGTGGCGCGCGCCAATCCCGTCCAGGCATTGCGATATGAATGAATACGCGTGACGTCGCAATGATTGCGCCGCTCGCGGTTGCATGCGCTGCCACTCCAGACAACGCCCTCCGACGTTTGCTATTCTGGTTATCCATACAGTCGATCAGACACAGGTGGGAAGCCATGAGCCCGACGAGCGACAACCAGGCGCTGTCCGATTACATGATCATTTCCAAGGGCCAGTGGGACGAGGACAAATCTCCCGAGCAGATCCAGCAAGCCATCGATGCTTTCTATCTCTGGCGTGACCAGCTGGTCGCGGCGGGCAAGATGCATTCCGGTCAGCGGCTGTCGCGCGAGAAGAGGGTGGTCTCCAAGCACGGCATTACCGACGGTCCGTTCGCGGAAACCAAGGAAGTAATCGGCGGCTATTGGTTTTTCAGGGCCGGCAGCCTTGAAGAAGCGGCCGCACTCGCCGCGCAGAATCCTTGCCTCGCCTGCGGGCTGAGTTACGAAGTCCGGCCCACGGATCCCGAACGTTGCTCCGCCTACGGCCAGACCAGCGAAACTCCGGCGAGCCGCCGGATCGAAGCCTGAGGACAGGAGCGGCGTCGCGTCCATTCCAGCCAGATTGAACGTTTGTCAATCGGGTCATGGGCTAATGCCAGCAGTGCATCGCAGCCGGGCATTCTGGTGTTAGTCTTGCGATTGTTACGTGCACGCATTGTTACGTGCCCTTGCGGCACGAGCCGGTCGAAGGAGCATGACTCATGAGCCTGATCCTCTCCTGGCTGATCCTGTCCCTGGCGGTCTGGGTCACGGATGCCGTTCTGCCTGGCTTCCATGTCAAAGGGCCCAAGAGCGCCGTGCTGGTGGCCGCCATTTTTGGCGTGCTGAATTTTCTCCTGGGCTGGCTGCTGTTCGCGCTGTTCACCGTCGCGACGCTCGGCATCGCCTGGCTGCTCGCCTTCATCACGCGCTGGATCATCAATGCGATCCTGCTGGTCCTGACCGATAAGCTCACCGATCACTTGAAGATCGACAGCTTCGGCTGGGCGCTGGGCGGCGCGCTGGTGATGTCCTTGGTCGGCACGGCCGGCGAATGGGTGGTGCGCTCGGTGTTCTGACCCGTTGCCCGCCGGCCGCGCGGCTTGCTCAGCGCATATTCGCGCATATTCGCGATCGGCGAGGACGGCCCCAGAAACTCGAGCAGCTCCTTCCGCCCGCCCCCATGACGGCGGGTCCGTCAGGTCACTTCGATCTCCACCGTGGAGCCGACCACGGTGC
This sequence comes from Steroidobacter sp., assembly GCF_036406195.1. Taxonomy (GTDB): domain Bacteria; phylum Pseudomonadota; class Gammaproteobacteria; order Steroidobacterales; family Steroidobacteraceae; genus Steroidobacter. Next base: position 102,548 of record NZ_DASWVW010000016.1, on the reverse strand, counting down.
GGCCTTCTTCGCATTTGACCTTGCCGATGGGCGTCAACTTCACGGTGCCCTTGACCATCATGGTGGCAACCCGGCTCTTGTTCAGCTGATATTCCTGCGGGAACTGCACGGCGCCTTCGGGGATCACTTCCCACTGCACGCTGTGCGCCACTTCCGGCTCCACTTCCACCGGCGGCCGATAGACCCAGCACTGGCCGGGCTTGAGCTCGTTGCGCGGGATTTGTTTCCAATTGCCGGTGGTGCGCTGCTCGACGTGCAGCACGACATTTTCGCCCAGCTTGACGGTGGTCGGCGACGCGGATGCGTTCAACTCGACTGTTTGTTCCCCTTCGAGTACATACACGGTCGGCGCGCGCTGCTCGCAGCCGGCCAGGGAGCCAAGCACGACCGGGACGGCAAGCACGGAGATGAATCGCATGGTGATGTTCTTGACCCGAATGGACACTCGATCGGCCACAATCGTGCATGAATTACGCGCCAGGCGCCACGTCCGATTTACCGGCTGGACCGCCAGACAATGGCAGTCCTACCATCGCCGCATGACGCAATCATTCCGCTTCGCCCTGGCTCTGCTCGCCTGCGTCGCCGGTTCAGTCGCAGCCGCGGCCGAACGTCCCACCCTCGTGGTCCTCGATATGGAGATCATCGGAGATCTCGGCGGGCCTGAATTCGCCAAGGAACACGAAGCGCGACTGCAAGCAGCCAGCGCCAAGCTCCGGGACAGTCTTGCCAGCACCGGCATGTATCAGTTGGTTGACACAGCGCCGGCGCAGGACGCGATCGATCAGCTCAAATCCCGCCATCGCTATCTGCACGACTGCAACGGCTGCGATCTCGACATCGGCCGGCAGCTCGGCGCCGACCAGGTGCTCGTCTCCTGGGTCTATCGCGTCAGCGCGCTGGTCTTGTCGCTTCATTACGAAATTCACGACGTGGCATCGGAACAGGTGCTGGCGCGCAAGTCCTTCGCATTCAGAGGCGACAACGACACCGCTTGGATGCGTGCGATCGACTACATGGTGCGCGACCTGAAAGAATCCCGCTCGCAAAACTGATATCGGCCCTCAGTACCTCGCTGCGTCCCGGTCCGCTATGCTCGGCGCCACGCCGATTCGGCGGACGATATTTCAACGCGAGGGACTCGACAATGAAGCTCGTCCTGAGATGGATCGCGATGCTGCCGCTGTTGGCCGGCGTGGCACAGGCGGCGGATGAAGCTGAATGGCAATCGCTGTTCGACGGCAAATCGCTCAGCGGCTGGCGCCTGGTCAACGGCGCGGCCAGTTACGAAGTGATCGACGGCGCCATCGTCGGCACCACCAAGGCGGGCACGCCCAACAGTTTCCTGGCCACCGAACGCACCTTCGACGATTTCATCCTGGAATTCGAAGTCAAGCAGACGGTTGGCCCGACCAACAGCGGCGTGCAGTTTCGCAGCCAGAGCAAGCCCGATGTGATGGCCGGCCGTGTGCACGGCCCGCAGATGGATCTCGACCCTTCGGAGCGCCAGTGGAGCGGCGGTCTGTACGATGAAGCCATGAGCGGCTGGTGGTATCCGGGCACGCTGAATCCGCAGCCGGGCCTGTATAAATTCAACGAATGGAACCAGATCCGCATCGAGGCCATCGGCCCATCGATGCGCACCTGGGTCAACGGCAAGTTGTCCGCACATGTGCTGGACGCCACTTACCAAGACGGCTTCATCGCGCTGCAGGTGCATTCGATCGACAAGCCCGACGAGGCCGGCCGCAAGATCCACTGGCGCAATCTGCGGATCAAACAACACCCGGCCGCCTCGCCGGTCGGGACCGGCATCTTCGTCCGCAACACCATTGCCAATGACCTGAGCGAAGTGGAACGCAAGCAAGGCTGGCAGCTGCTGTGGGACGGAACTTCCACGTCGGGCTGGCGCAGCGTCAAGGACAATGCGTTTCCGACGCGCGGCTGGCGAATAAAGGACGGCGAGTTGATCGTCACCGGCGCTGGCGGCGGCGACATCGTCACCGACCATACCTTTGGCGCGTTCGAGCTGCAGCTCGATTTCCAGCTCACGCCTGGCGCCAACAGCGGCATTTTGTATTTCGTCGGCGACTACGGCACCGACCGCCTGCTGGGACTCGAATATCAGCTGCTCGACGACGAGCGGCACGACGATGCCAGGCTAGGCAAAGACGGCAATCGCACCTTGGCGTCCTTGTACGATATCCAACCGCGCGGCCGTCTCATGACCAACGTCGGCATCGCACCCCAGATCGGCAAGTGGCAGCATGCGCGCATCGTCGCGACCGCCGATGGAAACATCGAGCATTGGCTCAATGGCGTCAGGGTCCTGAGCTTCAATCGCAACTCCGAGGACTTCCGCGCCCGCGTGGCCGCGAGCAAGTTCAAGGACGTCGAAAATTTTGGTGGACTGGAACGGGGCCATATCCTGCTGCAGGACCATGGCGACGAGGTCCGCTTCCGCAGCATCAAGATCCGTCCGCTCTAGACAAATCCGCGGTTCTTCGAGGAAACAGCTTCATGACCAGCACAGATCGACGCGCCTTTCTGCAAGCCACCGGCCTCGCCGGAGCATTCTCGGCCCTGTCTTCGTCGGCATTCGGGCAGACCGCTGCAGGCTCGGCCATACACGAGAAGGCGCAAAGCGCCGCGCCCGAAGCCAAACATTCCATTCGCTTCGGCGTCATCGGCCTGGATCATGCGCACATCTATGGCATGACACAGGCGGTGCAACGTGGTGGCGGCAAGGTAGTGGCCGTGTATGGCACCGACAAGCAACAAATAGCTGATTTTCTCGCCAGATTCGGCGACGTGAAGGTCGCGCGCAGCGAGCACGAAATCCTCGAGGACAAGTCGATTCAATTGATTCTCGGCGCGCCTGTCCCCGACCAGCGCGCGCCTCTTGGCGTCAGGGCAATGCGAGCCGGCAAGGACTATCTCGCCGACAAGCCGGGCATCGTCACGCTCGAACAATTGGAGGAAGTGCGCCGCGCGGTCGCGGAAACCGGCCGCAAGTTCGCCATCATGTATTCGGAACGCCTCGAAGTGCGCGCGGCCGTGTACGCAGGTGAGTTGATCAAGCGAGGCGCCATCGGCAAGGTCATCCAGACCATCAATCTGGGGCCGCATCGGGTGAACGCGCCGTCGCGTCCGGACTGGTTCTGGGACAAGGCCCGCTTCGGCGGCATTCTCACCGACATCGGCTCGCATCAGGCCGATCAATTTCTGTACTACACCAACAGCACCAGGGCGCGCGTGATCGCCTCCCAGACCGGCAATCTCGCTCATCCCGAACATCCTCGCTTCGAGGATTTTGGCGACATGCTGATCCAGGGTGACGGCGGCACCGGCTACGTGCGCGTCGACTGGTACACGCCCGACGGGCTCGGTACCTGGGGCGACGGTCGCCTGTTCGTGCTCGGCACCGAGGGCTACCTCGAGTTGCGCAAGTACATCAATGTGGCCTCGAATCTGTCGGGCGGCAATCACCTCTACATCGTCGACAACAAACAGGCGCGCTACATCGACTGCAGCGCCGTCGAGCTGCCGTTCGGCCCGCAGTTCGTCACCGACATCGTCGAGCGCACCCAGGTTGCGCAGGATCAGCAGCAGGCGCTGCTCGCGGCCGAGCTGGTGCTGCTGGCGCAGAAGCATGCGACCCGACCAATCCTGAGTTAAATTGGTCAGGCCATGTTAGCGATCACAATTCAGCATTGACAGCCTTGCCCTAGCCGTCTAACAATCCACTGGTCAGGCCACTTTCCAACGCCGAACGTGGCCGGTCAGGGGGAACTACCAGGTCAGAACGCCGCTGCCAGCGGCGCGGTCGCGCTCGTCCGCGACAGATCAAACATTCCTCCCGTCGATTCGACCCTGCAGTGGCCAACGAGAGCGGAGGAGCTGAAGATGAGTCGAGGCATTGCTACGACTGGCGCAGGTTTACTGTCGCTGTGTCTGGGGACCCTGGCAGCTGCACAGGAAACAACAACAACACCGGCTGGTGGCCAACTCGAAGAAGTGGTGGTTACCGGTTTTCGCGAAAGTCTCGAAGTGGCGCTGGAAGCCAAGCGCCAATCGGTCAACTTCACGGATTCCATCTCGGCCGAGGACGTCGGCAAGCTGCCGGACAACAACCTGGCCGAAGCCCTGCAGCGCGTGCCCGGCGTGCAAATCTCCCGCACCAACGGCGAAGGCCAGCAAATCTCGCTGCGTGGCATGGGGCCGAGTTTCGCTCGCGTGCTGCTCGATGGCATGCCGATTTCGGCGGCCTCCGAAGGCAGCGTGGATCAGCAGGCGCGCAATCGCGAATTCGATTTCGACCTGCTGCCCTCGGAAATCTTCAGCATGCTGCAGGTGTCCAAGACACCGCGCGCCAGCCTCGTCGAAGGCGGTCTGTCCGGCACCGTGGACCTGCGCACGCCGCGCCCGTTCGACTACAACGGTTTTCAGGGCAGCTATCAGCTGCAAGGCGCGTATCAATCGTCGTCCGAAGAGATCGATCCTCGCGCCAGTTTCCTCATCAGCAACAACTGGGATGGCAAATTCGGTGCGCTGCTGAGTTTCTCGATGTCACAGCGCACGTTCCGCACCGACGGCTGGTCTTCGCAAGGTTGGACCTCGGGCCGAGTCACTGGCAACCCGCCTGCGACAGGGTATGCGGCCGGTTTTACATGGAACCTGCCGAGCGTGGAAGCTTCGGCGGCCAACCAGGCGCCGGATTTCATCAACGAATCCGGCCTGAGCAACGCGGCGCTGGCCAATGCGCAAGTGCCGCGGCTGGGCCGACCGGAAGTGCAGGTCGGCGATCGCGATCGCGTCGGCGGCACGCTGGCGTTGCAGTGGGCGCCCAACGACGACCTGCTGCTCAACCTCGATGTGATCTACGCCAAGCTGGAGTCCGACTTCGATCGCTACACCAACAATCTGCTGGTACGTAACACCACGCCGAACACCGCAGGAGCGACCGGGTTCGGCTATCTCACACCCAGCAACTTCCAGATCGACCAGAACAACACGCTGACGCGCGGCACCCTGCTAGGCGCCAAGTTCTGGTCGGAAAACCGCTTGTTCCAGCAGGAATCGGATTTCAAGCACCTCGGTATCGGCGCCGCATGGCAGATCACCGACAACATCGCCCTGGATGTGAAGGCATCCAAGGCGGAGTCGGATTTCCGCTGGCGCATGACCACGTACCTGTTCCTGTCGCAGCCCGGCCAGGTCGACATTGCCGTGAACGGCGGCATTCCGGTGATCACTCCGCAATTGGATCTGGCCGATGTGAGCAACTGGCGGTTCGACACCGTGCGCGTGCAACCGCGGACGCGCGATGAAGAGACCGAAAACTTTTCGTTGAATCTCACTTTCGGCGACGACGAAAGAAACATTCGAGTTGGCGCGCTCGCCAGCAACTTCACGCGCGAGCGCATCGCCTACTCGTCTTCCGTCGGTGTGGCCCAGGGAGCTGCGTTGACGCCCTTCGGATACACCGGCAGCGCCAATCTCAACGAATTCAACATCGCCAATTTCGCCCGCGTCGTGCCGGTGAACTACGGCGAGCATTTCGACGGCCCATCCGGCTACAACCGCTGGATCGTCAGCGACCTGCGCGCGTTCAGCGGCATGATGAATCCCGATGCGCTGGACGCTGCCGCCAACCTGGACTACCAGAACTCCGGCACCTTCGACGAAGACAGCCTGTCGGCGTATGTGGAAGGCAATGCTGCGTTCGATCTGTGGGGCCGCACCCTGCGCGTCAATGCCGGCCTGCGCTACGTCAAGACCAAGCACGAAATGTTCGGCTTCGTAATCACGCCGACCACGCCGGCGGCGTCCGCCAACCTGTTCGGGCTGGATCAGAGCGATTACGGTCCCAGGTTCACGGATGGCGAATATTCCGAAACGCTGCCGTCGCTGAATCTCTCCTATGACGTGACCGATCGCTTGCTGGCAAGGTTCTCCGCCTCCCAGGCCATGACGCGCCCCAATCCGGGCGACCTGCAGCCGTTCACGTTCATCACCACCGATGGCCGCGTGCAGCAAGGCAATCCCGCCCTGGAGCCGTATCTCGCCGACCAGCTCGACGGCGGCCTGGAATGGTATTTCGCCGAAGGCGCGGTGCTGGGCGGCAACTTGTTCTACAAGGAGATCACCGGCTTCGTGGAGCGACAGAACGTGCCGCAGCCGTTCCGCAACGCCGGCATCTCGATCGACACCATCACCGACCCGACCATCCTGGCACTGCTGCCCGACGGGCTCGACAGCATCCTGTTGTTCAACACGCCCGTGAACATCGAGGAGACGACCTATCTGAAGGGCCTCGAGCTGCTCTACCAGCAACGCCTCGATCAGCTGCTGCCGGGCCTGGGCGTGACGCTGAATTACACGCGCCTGGACTCTGGCAGCCAGACCATCCTCGGCCTTGCCGAAACCAACTACAACGCCGTGGCGTACTACGAGACCCCGCGCTTCGCGGTGCGCCTGTCGTACAACTATCGCGACGACTACGTCGAGTGCGAGGTGAACTGCGGCTCGACGTCACTGGAAACCAGCTATCGCCGCGAGGCTGGTTACCTGGATCTGTCCAGCAGTGTGAACTTCGATGCGCTCGGCCAGGAACTGACGCTGAGCTTCGAAGCGCTCAATCTGACCGATGAGGAGGAGTATTCGTTCTACGGTTACGAGAACCGCACGAATACGTTGAACAAGCCGGGGCGCCAGTTCATTCTGGGCATTCGCGGCCAATTCTAGGGACTATCGAGAGGTCGACATGAGATCACGACACCCCGCCAGCGCCATCTCCCGCCGTAGCTTTGGCAAGACGTTGCTGGGTGTGTCGTTGCCGTTGATCCTGCCGGACCGGCTGCTGGCAGCAGCCGGTCCGAACAGCCGCATTCGAGTGGGCCAGATCGGTTGTGGCCGCATCGCACGCGACCATGACATGCCCGGCGTTCTCAAATCCGGGCTCGCCGACATCGTCGCGGTGTGCGACGTGGATGCCAATCGTGCCGCCGGCGGCAAGGTCCATCTGGAAAAACTCTATCGCGATGCCAACCTCACCGTGCCGCCGATCAGCGTGCATGGCGACTATCGCGAGATCATCCAGCGCAAGGACATCGATGCCGTGGTCATCAGCACGCCGGACCATTGGCATGCCGAGCCTGCGCTGGCGGCGGTGCTCGCCGGCAAGGATGTCTATCTGCAGAAGCCATTCACCATGACCATCGCCGAAGGCATCGTGCTCAGAGATGCAGTGGCCCGCACCAAGCGCATCCTGCAGGTCGGCAGCCAGCAGCGCTCATGGAAACAATTCAGGCAGGCGGCCGAGCTGATTCGCTCGGGGCGCATCGGCCAGGTCCGGCGCGTCGAGATCGGTTTGCCCATCGATCCCACCGCCCCGGACGATCCGGTGCAGCCGGTGCCGGAAGAGCTCGACTACACGAAGTGGCTGGGGCCTGCCGGGTTCGCTTATTACACGCAGCAGCGCGTGCATCCGCGCCAAGGCTTCTCACGACCGGGTTGGCTGCGCAACGAGTCGTTCTGCCTGGGCATGATCACCGGCTGGGGCTCGCACCACTACGACACCATGCACTGGGCTTTGAATCTGGAATCGACCGGACCGTCGCGCGTCGAAGGCACCGCGGAGTTTCCTACCAACAGGATCTGGAACGTTCACGGCGCATACGACGTCAAGCTCACCTATCCCGGCGACATCCGTGTGCATGTTTCCGACCAGCACAACAACGGTCTGAAATTCCTCGGCGACGACGGCTGGATCTGGGTGACACGCGACGGCCAGGCGACCGCCAGCGATCCCAAATCCGGCAACACGTTGCCGCCGCTCGATGCCAGCGACCCGCGCTTGCTGGACCCCAAAGGACTGAAAGTCGAGCTGCCTCGCAGCGACAATCATCACAAGAACTGGCTGGAGAGCGTCATCTCCCGCAAGGACCCGCTCGCGCCCGCGCGTGTCGCACATCGCAGCGGCAGCGCGTGCATCGTGAGCTGGATCGCAATGAAACTGAAGCGCCCGCTCACCTGGGACGCGCAAGCCGAACGTTTCGTCGACGATGCCGAGGCGAATGCCCTGCTGTCGCGTCCGGAACGGGAGCCCTACGGCGTATCGGGCCTGGCCGCTACTTGAGCGCCCGGTCGTTCACTAGCGTGATTGCTCCCGATTCAATAGCCCCGCTTCGATTACCCAAAGATTGAATGATGCGAATTCGGTTGCAGAGCTTCATCGGCGCGACGCTGATGTTCGGTGTGTTCTCGAGTGCCCATGCCGAAGGCGTGACCGGTTCGGTGCGCCTCATGACGCTCGATCCCGGTCACTTCCATGCCGCCCTGGTGCAGAAGCTCATGTACCAGGGCGTCGATCCGCTGGTGCACGTCTATGCCCCGCAGGGAGACGACGTCATCGAGCACATGAAGCGCATCGAAGGCTTCAACACTCGCAAGGAGCAACCAACGCACTGGCGCACCGAGCTTTACACCGGCCCGGACTATCTGCAACGCATGCTCAGGGAGGGGGACGGCAACGTCGTCGTCATCTCCGGCAACAATGCCCAGAAGGCGCAGTACATCCTGAAATCCATGCAGGCGGGCTTGAACGTGCTCGCCGACAAGCCGATGGCGATCACGCCGGCGGACCTGGACGAGATCGAGCAGGCATTCGCCATCGCCGAGAAGAACGGCACACTGCTTTACGACATCATGACCGAACGTTTCGAGATCACCTCGATCCTGCAGCGTGAGTTGTCACGGCAGCCGGACTTGTTCGGCACGCTGCTCGAGGGCACGCCCGCCGATCCGGCGATTCGCAAGGAAAGCGTGCATCACTTCTCCAAGGTCGTGGCCGGCTCGCCTCTGAAACGGCCGCAGTGGTTCTTCGATGTTCGCCAGCAGGGCGAGGGACTGGTCGATGTCACTACGCATCTGGTGGACCTGGTGCAGTGGCAGGCATTTCCCGAACAAACATTGCAGCCCAGCGACGCAAAGGTGTTGAGCGCACGGCGCACGCGCACACCGCTGACGCTCGAACAATTCACCAAAGTTACAGGGGCAACGGCGTTCCCGGATTTCTTGCAGCCGGACGTCCAGAACGGCGTGCTCAACGTCTACGCGAATGGCGAATTTACCTATCGGCTGCGCGATGTGCATGCGCTGGTGTCGGTGAAGTGGGCCTTCGAAGCTCCGCCGGGCGGCGGTGACACGCACTTCTCGGTCATGCGCGGCTCGAAGGCCACCCTGACCATCCAGCAAGGCGCCGCCCAGCAATTCAAGCCGGTGCTGTACATCGAGCGCGCCAGCAACGTGAGCGCTGCCGCCCACGAAGCTGCCGTGACAGCGGCGATTGCATCGTTGCAGAGCGACTACCCTGGAGTGGGCGTGCGCCCAGACGGCGACCGGTGGGCGGTCACTGTGCCGGACAAATACAACGTCGGGCACGAAGCGCATTTCGCGCAGGTCACGGAGAACTTCCTGAAGTACCTGCGTTCGGGACAACTGCCGGCCTGGGAAGTCCCGAACATGCTGACCAAGTACGCCACCATCATGCAGGCGTACCAGCTCAGCCGCGCTCCCTGAGGGGCTTCGAGCTCACTTCTGGGGAGCCGCATCGAACGATGTGCGCTCCTCGTCGATCGGCCCGTCCTTCTCGCTCGCCACCTCCAAGCTGACATAGAACGTCGCGCCCCGGCCCGGCGTGGACTCCGCCCAGACCTCACCTCCCATTCTCTGCACGGCCTTGCGCACCAGCGCCAGGCCAATGCCCGTCCCCTCGTAGCCCGACGCGTGCAGGCGATTGAAGATGTCAAAGATCCTTTCGCCGTAGGCTGGCTCGAAGCCGATGCCATTGTCTCTGACCGTGAGGATGTAACGTCCGCCGTCCACGTGCGAATTGATGACGATGCGTGGTTGGTCCGCGGCACGCGAGAATTTCAAGGCGTTGTCGAGCAAGTTGCGCAACACGATGCGCAGCCCTTCGCTATCCGCCAGGACCGGCGTGTCATCCAGATCGACCGAAATTTCCGCGCGCGACTCCGCAATCCGTTCCGTCATGGATTCGAGCAACTCGTGTACGAACTCCCGGCAGTCGATCGGGCCCAGACGCTGCTCGCGATGCTCGACCCGCGAGTAGTCGAGCAGATCGTCGATCAGGCCCGCCATGCGTATCGCGCCTTCCCGGGCCCGCTCCACGTAGCTGCGCTCGGCATGCGTCAGTCGGTCGCCCGCGCTTTGTTCGAGCATGGCGCAGAAGCCATTGATGGCCCGCAACGGCGCCTTCAAGTCATGCGCCACCGCATACGCGAAGTTCTGCGACTCGCGATATGCATTGGACAACTCACGCGTTCGCTGCATCACCCGGGATTCGAGCGCATCGGCCAGATCGCGATAGCGGCCCTCGCTCTCGCGCAGCGACTGCTCCAATTGTTTGAACTGCGTGATGTCCACCAACGAGCCCATCATGCGCACCGGCCGGCCGGCCGTATCGAACGACATGGTGCCCTGCACGAGCATCCATCTATAGGAGCCGTCCCGGTGCCGCAGCCGCTGCTCACTGACGAATTCCCGGTGTGGGTCGCGTAGAAAGGACTCCAGCTCGCGCATCACTCTGGGGTAATCCTGCGGGTGCAGCCGGCTCTGCCATTCCTCGAAATCATCGTTCAGCTCGTGCTCCGTGTAGCCCAGATGCCGCTTGTATTCGGGGGAGAAGCGAACGACGTTGGTCGCGACATTCCACTCCCACAGGCCAACCCTGCCCGCCCGCGCCGTGGTTTCGATCACGCGTTCCAGGTCGCTGCGCTCGGCATCCAGCTCTTGCAGCCGCTCGCGCGCTCTCGCTAGTGTTTGTTCCGAAATGTCGAGCGCTTCTCGCAGCTGTTGCTTGCGCCAATAGAGCCATGCTTCACGAGAAGCCAGGATGGCCGCGAAAGCCACCAGCACGGAGGATCGTAGATAGATCGTGGTCGGGGTGGCCTCCTCCGCCAGCGCGATGGCGGAGATGGCCACACACAGCAGCAGAAACGAGGGCACGATCGCCTCCACCCACCCCTGGCTCTGCTGCAGCGACAATGAACTTGCCTGCCCGCTGACTTTGTTGCTGACCTGCGCCTCCGCCGCCCATTGATGGAGCGCGAACGCCAGCAGCCAGCCGGCATTGAAAAAGCTCGTGGCGCCGTACTCGGCGGCGATGAGCTCTCGCGTGTACAGCAAGCCGGTGATCATGTGCACGCCGAGCGAGAGCGTGATCAATCCGTAGGGCAGCAGCCGATCGCCCCAGCGATACGACCAGAGGAAGTACACCGCGATGATGAATGCCAGCGCGATGGATGCGTTCTCGGTCACGAGGATCGCTGCGGCGTCGAACGGACGCCGAATCTCGCCAATCGGCTGAGCAAACGAGGTGATGAGGACCGACGCGAGGCTGCACAAGAGCAGGGCGAGGTTGGCCGCGCGCAAACACGTCAGGCGGCGCTCCCCCTGCGTGGCACGCAGCACGAACAGGCCTGCGATCATGAGCAGACTGAACGCGAGATAGGCCATGTCAGCGTAGCTCGGAAACGGAGCCCGGACGCCGAGATAGATCTCGTAGACATTCCATATGATCTGGCCGGCGGCCCACGCGATCGCGCCAGCCGCGAACAGCAGCCACGCCGCTCGCTCGCAGCCGTGCACTGAAGCAGCGGCGCGAATGCTGCTGATCGCCGCCAGGGCGGCGGCAATCGTCCACGCAATATCATTGATGATGACCGCGATGTGGTAGCTGATCTGGCCAGTACAGATCATCAACAGGTGAAGCAAGAGCACAGCCGCCCATACTTTCACGAGCGGCCTTGGACCCCTTGAGCTGCTGTCGCGATCCGCTGAACCACGAGGCGCGTCGGGCGCCTCTAGAGACTTGGGCCGGATGGCCACCATCGCTGCCAGGTCTGCGTTGAGCCTATGTCATCCCAATAGTCGCGGCGCGCTAACGCGGTTCCCTGGCGGAACCGCAAAAAGCGTCACTGCGAGTGTTGATGCGCGACAGCAACATCCAGCCGCGGCTCACCCGCCGCCACGATCCGTGCAACATGAATGCGCACTATTGAGCGTACGCGACCGTTTTTCGCACCCGTCGACCCGGTTTCTCCCGAACGTTGCGCCGGGCGACTTCCGTCGTCATTCTTGCGCTTTCCCGTTCACCCGAAGATGCACCGATGTTACTCAGCGCCGAACAGCAAGCCATCGCCGATTCCGTCCGCGAATTCGCCCAGGAACGCATTCGTCCCAATTCGCAGCGCTTCGAAGCGGAGCGAGGCTATCCGCCGGGGCTGTTCCAGGAGCTCGCCGAGCTGGGCCTGATGGGCATGACGGCGCCGGAGGACAAAGGCGGCGCGGGTGCGGATTACGTTTCTTACGCACTGGCATTGATGGAGATCGCCGCGGCCGACGGCGCGCTCTCCACCATTCTCTCCATTCAGAACAGCCTGATGGTGTCGGCGCTGCTCAAGGATGGCAACGATCGACAACAGCAGCGCTTCCTCGGCGAGCTCATCAGCGGCCGCATGATCGGCGCATTCGCGCTGACCGAGAGCGACGCAGGTTCGGACGCCTCCGCGCTGCGCACGCGTGCCAGCAAAGTGGCTGGCGGTTATGTGATCAACGGCAGCAAGCAGTTCATCAGCTCGGGCAAGATCGCCGGGCTGGCACTGGTGTTCGCGGTGACCGATCCGGAGGCCGGCAAGAAAGGCATCTCGGCGTTCCTGGTACCGACCGATCGCCAGGGTTATGTCGTCGACAAGGTCGAGCACAAGCTCGGTCAGCAGGCCTCGGACACCTGCGGGCTGCGCTTCGATGACTTGCGCATCGAGGAGGAATTACGGCTGGGCGCCGAAGGCCAGGGCTATCGCATCGCCTTGTCGAACCTCGAAGCGGGGCGAATCGGCATCGCTGCGCAGTCTGTTGGCATGGCGCGCGCGGCGCTGGAAATTGCCGCCGCCTACGCCAAGGAGCGCCGCTCGATGGGCAAGCCCATCATCGAGCACCAGGCCGTGGGTTTCCGGCTGGCGGATCTGGCCGCCCGCCTCGAAGCCGCGCGCCAACTCGTCCTGCATGCGGCCAGCGTCAAGGACTCCGGTGCGCCGTGCTTGAAGGAAGCGTCGATGGCCAAGCTGGTCGCCTCGGAAACCGCTGAAGCCGTGTGCTCGGGCGCCATTCAGACGCTGGGCGGCTACGGCTATCTCGAGGAGTTCGGCCTCGCCAAGATCTACCGCGACGTGCGCGTGTGCCAGATCTACGAGGGAACCTCCGACATCCAGCGGATGGTGATCGCCCGCTCGCTGTGATTCACCTTCGTGGCGGAGGGTGATAACGTGGTCTCCGGGGAGATTATCAGATGATTGCTATCGGGCCACGCTCTGGCCCGGGTGTTCAAAATTCAAAGGGGGAGTGACCCAAAGTGCGGACCTACAGCACCCTGGCACTGACAAGAAGAGATCGAGTCCTGACGATCACGCTCAACCGCCCCGACGTGTTGAACGCCATCAATCTCGAAATGCATGACGAACTGGCCGACGCGCTCAACTTCATCGCCAGCGACGAGCAGTCCGACATCGTGGTGCTGACCGGCGCTGGACGGGCATTCTGCGTCGGCGCCGATATCGAACACCTGGCGCATGTCGCGGCGGCACCGGAACGCTTCGATCACGAGGCGCGCATCGCCAAGCGAGTGGTGTTCGCCATGCTGGACCTGGACAAGCCGCTCATCTGCAAAATGAATGGTCCGGCCATCGGCCTGGGCGCCACGCTCGCCCTGCTGTGCGACGTGATCTACGCGGCCGACGGCGCCAAGATCGGCGATCCGCACGTCTGCATGGGCCTGGTGGCGGGCGATGGCGGCGCGGCCCTCTGGGCCCAGCGCATCGGCTTGGGCCGGGCCAAGGAATTCCTGCTGACGGGCGAGCCCATGAGCGCCAGCAAGGCGGAGCAGATCGGCCTGGTCAATCATTGCGTCGCGCCCAGCCAGCTCGACGATGCGGTGGTCGGCTTCTGCAATCGCCTGCAGCACGGCTCGATGAACGCCATCCGCTGGACCAAGGTTCTGCTCAATCTCGAGCTCAAGCGCGTCGCGCACGCCGTGATGGATGCGGGCATCGGCTACGAGTCGGTCACCGCGCGCTCCGCCGATCACCGCGAAGCCGTCAAAGCCATTCAGGAAAAGCGCCGGCCGGTGTTCTGCCGGGACGTGGGCAAAGTCTGGTAACAAGCTGGCTAATGGAAACATCGAATCGACCCGCCGCGACAGGTCCGCTGCGCGGCGTGCGAGTGCTGGAATTCGCAGGCCTGGGACCGGCGCCGTTCTGTTGCATGCTGCTCTCCGATCTGGGAGCGGAGGTGTTACGGATCGCGCGTCCGAACAATCCGATGCAATCGTTCGAGGCAGTGCTCGACCGCGGCAGGATTACGTTGACCCTGGACTTGAAACAGCGCTCCAGCATCGAAGTGTGTCGTGCCTTGAGCCGTGGTGCCGACGCGCTCATCGAAGGCTTTCGGCCCGGCGTCATGGAAAAGCTCGGCCTCGGACCGGACACGCTGCTCGCGGACAATCCAAAGCTGGTGTACGGACGCATGACCGGTTGGGGTCAGCACGGTCCGAACGCGCACACGGCTGGCCACGACATCAACTACATCGCGCTGGCCGGCGCGCTGCATTCAATTGGCACTGCCACGAAGCCGGTTCCACCGCTCAACCTGGTCGGAGACTTCGGCGGCGGCGCGCTGTATCTGGCGATGGGTGTGCTCGCAGCTTTGTTGAATGCGCGCAGCACCGGAGCCGGCCAGGTCATCGACTGCGCCATGACCGATGGCACCGCCTCGCTGATGAGCATGATGTTCGGTTTGCGCTCGCTCGGCCAATGGCGCGACCAGCACCGACGAGACAACCTGCTCGACGGTGGCGCACCTTATTACGACACCTATCGCTGCGCTGACGACAAGTGGATTTGTATAGGTGCGCTCGAGCCGCAATTCTTCGCTGCATTGATCGGCAAGCTGCAAATCTCCACCAGCGAGTTTCCCGACCATACAGATCGCAATTGCTGGCCGGCGATGCGCGCACGCTTCGAACAGGTGTTTGCCAGCAAGTCGCAGGCCGAATGGTGCGAGCTGCTGGGGAACGCCGACGCGTGCTTCGCGCCAGTGCTGTCGATGAGCGAAGCTGTCGAGCATCCGCACAACGTCGCGCGAGGAACATTTGTCGCTCCCGGCGGTGTCGTTCAACCCGCACCGGCACCCCGCTTCTCTCTTACGCCCTCGGCGATCCAGCCGAATGTCGGGATCGACGAGCAGACTTTGCGGGCGTGGCAGTTGCCCGAACATCTCATCGACCAGGTCCTGTCGCAAGCCTGAAGCCTCACCGCGCCTGTAGGAACAATCCTCCGGTTCCTGGCATTTGCATGGGTACGGAACACCTATGCCCGCCAAACGCAGCGCCGAAGCACAGCTGGGACTGCCCGAGTATCGAGGTCATTCTCGTATCGAGAGACTCGCCTTCGGCCTGCTGGTGCTGTTCATTGCCGGCGCGCTGCTGGGCCTGTTCGGCGACGGCCCGCTCAGCCACACGACCGCGACCAGCGCGGATGGCCAGGTGCGCATCGACTATCAACGGTTCTGTCGTCGCGTGACGCCGCAGCTGCTGGATATCACTTTTCCAGTGCCGGCTGGCGCGGACTCGATCGAGCTGGCCATCAACGACGAGTATCTGCACGGCGTGCAGATCACCGAAACGTTCCCGCAGCCGGTCGAATCCAGTCAAGGACAATCGGCCGGCAAGCTGCGCTTCCGCACCGAGGGAAACAGCAAATCGATGTCGGTGCGCGTGCATCTGCGAGCACTAGAGGCCGGCTTGCTCGACGCCCGCCTCCAGGTGGGACCGCCCGGCAGGCCCAAGGAGGTGAGTTTCAGGCAGATCGTCTATCCGTAACCGCGCCAGCCATGCGAGCGCCCCTCTGACCAGTCATCACCAGTCACCAGTCACTTCTTTCAGCAAAGGAGCCTCGACATGGACTCCGTACTGCGCGCCACCGCCGTCTATCTGATCCTCCTGGTCATCATGCGTGTCGCCGGCAAGCGCACTCTCGCCCAGGTGACCGTGTTCGATTTCATCCTGTTGCTGATCATTGGCGAGGCGACCCAGCAGGCGCTGCTGGCCGAGGACTTTTCCATCATCAACGCCGCCATCGTGATCGGCACGCTGGTGCTGCTCGACATCGGCCTGTCGCTGCTCAAGCTGCGTTCCAGGACACTGGATCGCATCATCGACGACACGCCGGTGGTCATCGTCGATCACGGCAAGCTACTGCGCGATCGCATGGATCGCGCGCGTATCGACGAGCAGGAGATCCTGATTGCGGCGCGCGAACTGCACGGCCTGGAACGCCTGGAACAAATCAAATACGCGGTGCTGGAACGCAGCGGCGGCATTTCCATCGTGCCGGCAAGCTCCTCCGGAACGTAATCCAACGCCGCGTGTTTGCTATGGACATCGTGCGATCGAGCCCTCCCCCATGAGCAGCAAGAGAACCAGGAAATCCGACATGCCAGCGTCGCCGCTGGCGCATGGTGGCAAGGTACTGAGCCTGGTGGTCGTGGATGCCTACAACGCCGAAATGCGCAGCCCCGAAGGCTTCCTCGGCGACCGCGCCAGCCGCCGTGCGTTTCAGGCGATCCTGGACGACTGGCGCGATCGCGTCAGCCGCGCCGGCGACGATCCGCTGGGCGAGCAGCCCAGCGAGGAGCTGGGGAAGAAACAACTCGACAAGCTGCTCACCGAAGGCGACGGCGAAGCGGCGGGCGTGATTCACGGCGCCATCGAGGAATTCGCGCAAGAGTTCGCGCAGGTGATCCGGCGCTTCCTGAAACTGAAGGATTGGAAACACACCGAGGCAATCGTGGTCGGCGGCGGCATGCGCACCAGCCGCATCGGCGAGCTCGCCATCGGGCGCACCTCGGTGCTGCTCAAGGCCGACGGCATCGACTTGGATATCAAACCGATCCGGCATCATGCCGACCATGCCGGACTGATTGGCTGCATTCAGCTGGTGCCCTCCTGGATTCTTTCGGGACACGACAGCATCCTGGCCGTCGATATCGGCGGCAGCAACATCCGCGCCGGCATCGTCGAGCTGCGACGCAAGCGCAGCCCGGACTTCGACCAGGCGGCGGTCGGACATTTCGAGCTGTGGCGTCACCGGGAGGACGAGCCCGAGCGCGAACACGCGGTGCAGCGGCTCATCGATATGTTGACGGGATTGATCAAGCGCGCCGAGAAGGACCGCGCCAATCTCGCGCCCTTCATCGGCATCGGCTGCCCTGGCGTGATTCTTCCGGACGGTTCCATCGAGCGCGGCGGCCAGAACCTGCCCGGCAATTGGGAGCACAAGAGCTTCAACCTCCCGGAACGACTGCGCGAGGCCATTCCCAGGATCGGCGATCACGAGACCGTGATCGTGATGCACAACGACGCCGTCGTGCAGGGGCTGAGCGAAGTGCCGAGCATGCGTGAGTATGAGCACTGGGGCGTGCTGACGATTGGCACGGGGCTGGGAAATGCGAGGTTCACCAACCGGCGCAAAGAAGACGAAGAAGATGAGGATGGCGAGGAATCAGACGACGACGAGTAGCACCGCCCGCGCTACTCATGCAGCCGCTGCAACGGCTGTTCCGCGGGTCCGCTCAGCACCTCGCCGGTGGGACGAAAGCGAGAGCCATGGCAAGGACAATCCCAAGTGCGATCGGCGCTGTTCCATTTGACCAGACACTTCAGATGAGTGCATTGAGGCGCCAACAACGTCAGTTGACCGGCGTCATCGCGATACGCGGCGACTTTCTTGCCTGCGTGGCTGACGATCCTGCCCTCGTTCTGCCCGACTCGATCCACCGAGTCGGCTTCCGCGCGGCGCAGACGATCGCGCAGGAAGTAATAAGGGTAGTCGATGTTCTCTTGCACGTAGCGCCAGGTTCCGCCGTGGAACGGAGAACGGTTGACCGCCAACAGGCTGCACCAGGGATTGCCGCGGCCCAGAAACTTGTCCCGGGCCATGAGCGCACCCAGCGTGCCGAGCGTATAGCCATTGCCGGCGAAACCGGTGGCGATGAACTCGCGGTCCTCGTTCTCGCCGATATAAGGCATGCCGTCGTCGGTCTCGACTACTTGCCCCAACCAGCGCCGTTGTATCTCCGCCTGCGGCAGCAACTCTTTCAGTCGCTGACTCAACCTTTCGAACACTGCTTCGGCGTCGCGTTCCTGACCGGTTTTCACGTCCTCGCCGCCGAACACCGCGTACTGATGATTGTCACGCTCCTCGATGCGCAGGTACTCGTAGGGATCATGGGTATCCCAATACAAGCCTTCCGGCACCGTTCCGAGCGGCAGGCGCGCGCCCAGCACGTAGCTGGTGTACAGCGCCAGCTTGGTCTGAAACAAGCTGGCGGTCAGCGGGCCCTTCTTGCCCATCAGCGGATTGTGAGTGGCGATGACCAGGTACTTGCAACGAATCCTGCTTTTGTTGGCGCGCACGGTCATGAGGTTCGGACCGCCGTCCTCGACCGACTTCATCACCGTGTTCTCGAACACCAGTCCGCCGCGCTGCTGGATCTCGGTCAACAGACAATCGAGATATTTGCGCGGATGGAACTTGGCCTGTTGAGCGAAACGCACACCGGGCATGCGGCCGTAGACTGTGCTCTCGACGAAGGTCGCGTCGAATCCAAACGATTGCGCCAGCTCCGCATCCTTGCCCAGCGCTTCGATCTCCTTGCGGCTCGGCTCCTGGCCGATGCGGGCATGCAACGTTCCCGGCACCCGCACGAACTCGGCGTCGTGGCCATGCTCCTCGACGATGCGTTCGATGGTATCGATCGCGATCGCGCCCGCTTCCCAGAATTTACGCGCCGCGTCAGTACCGAATCGACTGACCAGTTGGTGCAAGCGCTCGTCGGTGACATAGGTGAGGTGCGCGGTCGTCCGGGCCGAGTCCCCGCATGCAATTTTCTCCCGGTCGATCAAAGCAACCTGCACACCTTCCTGGAGCAGCAGATAGGCGGTGGTGATGCCGGTGATGCCCGCGCCAACCACCAGCACGTCCACATCGATGTCTCGCGCCAATGCCGGAAAATCCGGCAGCGATGCATTCGTCCAAAGCGAGGCGGTGGTGGGTGCTTGCGACATAGGGCTGTTCGGTCCTCTACGTGAACGTACGTTTTTTCGCGCGAGTTCCAGCAGCCTCCGGCTGGCAGCCGAGATCGTACCTGGGATAGTCGTACGTAGGTAGAGTTACGAATTCTGGGCGAACGCAACGCGCCCGCCAGGCCGCGCGACGCCGATCAGATGGGTAGCCACCGGCATGCGGCCGACTGCCTGCCGAAGGTCCGTTGAACGCCTCACGCGCGATCCCCATTCTCCGGCGCAACATCACAACTCTGTCACTGCTGCAGCGGGCGTTGCGTGACCCGATGCAACTGCGAGATAAAACAAAGCGCAACGCGTGCCGGGACGGCGATTCCTCGATGTCGCGGCATGCACGGGGGATGAATCGCCAGCATGATTCGATCAAGGGCAATGCCACCATGGAGGGCATCGACATGGACAGTGTCGAGATGGACAGGCCGTTTGTCAGGACCGGGGCACTGATGGAGCTGGCGAGCTACCCTCACTGGCTGCAGGACGTCGTCGCCGCGTGCAGCGATGCGAAACACGCGGTCGTGGGGCACGAAATCTTTCAGCAGATGCACGCAGGCGTGTTACCGCCAGCGGCCATGCGCAAGTTCCTCGCCAGCTCCTGGCCAGTGATCGAGCAGTTTCCGCAGTACATGGCGATGAACCTGCTCAAGGTGCAGTACGAGTTGGGTACGGCCCACGCGATGGCCAGGAAATACCTGATCCGGAACATTCGCGTGGAGCAGAACCACGTCGAGTACTGGATCGATTGGTCGCACGGCCACGGCATGCAGCGCGACGATCTGCTGTTCGGCTGGCGCTGCAGCTCCGCCGATGCACTCAGTCACTGGTGTTGGCACACCTGCGAGCGTGATCCCCTGGCAGTCGCCATGGCGGCCACGAATTTTGCAATCGAAGGCGCCACTGGCGAATGGGCAGCTTTCGTCTGCAGCTCGCCTGTTTACGAGCGCGGTTTTCCCGAGGATGTGCGCAAGCCGGCGATGAAGTGGCTACGCGTTCACGCGCACTACGACGACACGCACCCGTGGGAAGCATTGGAGATTATCGCGATGCTCATTGGTCATCGCGCACAACGACGAGAGATCGCCAAGATCGAGTCGGCGATCAACAAGAGCTACGAGTACCTGCGCGCCGCGTTCGACGAATGCCTCGCCACACAGATCCACATGCCTTTCGGATCAAGAGACGCTGCGGCTGAGAAAGCCGTAGCGGCGGCATGAGCGACAAGAGCCGCAGGGATGGAATGGAATGCCGACGGCGCTGGACTCTCCAGCGCCGCGGCTCGACTGAAACGATCAGTTGCTGATCGCGATGCGCTTGACGCGTGATCTGGCCGTCTCTGTCTTGGGCAGAGTCACGGTCAGCACGCCCTTGCTGAACCTGGCCTGGGCCCGGTCCGTTTCCACATCGGGCGGCAGCGCCACGCGGCGCTCGAAGCGGCCGTAATAGCGTTCGGAAAACTGCTTGTCCCTGTCGTCGACCTCCGAGCGCTTCTCGCCGCGCACGGTGAGCGTGTCATCGTCCACCAGGATTTCGATGTCCTTCTCGTCCATGCCCGGCATTTCAGCGCTGATCTTCCATTCCTTGTCGGTCTCGGCGATCTCCATGCTGGGCCAGCCACCACGGTCGGAGAAGACCGATCCGAGAGCGGGCCAACGTGAATCGAAACCGCGGAAGGCGTCATCGAACAAGCGATTCATTTCACGGTGTAGCGCGAGAAACGGATTGCGGTCTGCATCGCGATACACGGTCGGCGTCTGTTCATTGCCCCGACGCCACGGGATCAAATCACGGACACTCATTGTTCTCTCCCAAATAGGTTCTCACCCGGATGTACCAAGCGCGAAGTTACTCCTATGCAGTGACTACACCGCCGGCGCCGGAATCACCGGCGCCGCGGCTCGATCGTAGCGACCGGATCGAATCAGGCAGCCTTGGCGCCCGACTCGATCTGCACCGTCTCGGCCTTCGGTTCGGCCTGGGGCAGGCTGATGTCGGACTTGATGTCGATCCGGCGGGGCTTCATCGCCTCGGGGATCTCACGCTTCAGCTCGACAGTCAGCAAACCGTTCGTGAGGTTGGCGCCGACCACGCGCACGTGATCCGCCAGCTCGAAGCGGCGCTGGAACGAACGGCCGGCGATGCCACGATGCAAATACTGAGTATTCTCGTTCGCAGCCTTCTCGCCGCTCACCACCAGCAGGTTGCGCTCCTGGGTGACGCTCAGCTCGTTCTCGCTGAAGCCGGCGACCGCGAGCGTGACGCGGTAGGTGTCCTCGCCCGTCTTGATGATGTCGTAGGGCGGCCAGTTATCGACGCTCGATACCCGGCTGGCGTTGTCGAGCAGGTCGAAAACGCGATCGAAGCCGACGGTGGAACGAAACAGGGGGGAAAAATCGAATGCAGTTCTCATGACCATATCCTCCGATGAGCAATATGCGATGTCGCGGCCCCGGATGCGGCAACCGCGAGGGCTATATAGGGCTGGTCAGGAGGGCTTCAAGAGGATTCCGGCCGGGCTCCGCGGCCGGAAAATCAGCGTCGAGCGGGGATCGACCGGGGCTCAGCTGCGGCGCCAGGCGGTGGTCCCGTCGGGCTTGTCTTCCAGTATCACGCCGGCATCCGAAAGTTGCTGACGGACCCGATCCGCTTCTTTGAAATTGCGGGCGGCGCGGGCGGCTTTGCGCTCGGCGATCAAACGTTCGATGTCGGCATCGCTCAGGGTGGAAGCCCCCGCGCTCTTGCGCAGGAATTCTTCCGGAGCCAACTGCAACAACCCGAGCACGCCGCCCAGCGACTTCAGTTCGGCCGCGAGCGCGGCGGCGGTCGCCGTGTCACCGGCGCTCTTGGCTCGATTGAGATCCGTGGCCAGGGTTTGTAACACCGCGATGGCTTCGGGCGTATTGAAATCGTCGTCCATGGCGGCTTCGAAGCGTCGCGTCGCGTCGCTCGGTTGCACGGTGGCTGCGGGCGTGACATCGCGCAGCGCGGTGTACAACCTGCCCAACGCCGCGTCGGCCTGCTCGATCTGCACCAGCGAATAGTTGATCGGCCCGCGATAATGGCTGGAAACGAGGAAGAAGCGCAGCACCTCCGGATCGCGCAAGTGACCCGAATCGAGCACGTCGCGAATCCGGAAGAAATTGCCCAGCGACTTGGACATCTTCTCGTCATCGACATTCACGAAGCCGTTGTGCATCCACACCGTCGCGAACGTATCGCCGGTGGCCGCGCACGATTGCGCGATCTCGTTCTCGTGATGCGGGAACTTCAAATCCATGCCGCCGCCGTGAATATCGAAGTGCGAGCCGAGCAGATCGAGCGACATCGCCGAGCATTCGATGTGCCAGCCGGGCCGGCCATCGCCCCACGGCGAGGGCCAGAACGGCTCGCCGGGCTTGGCGCGCTTCCACAGCACGAAATCGGCCGGATCATGCTTGGCCTCGTCGACGGCGACACGAGCACCGGCGCGCAGATCCTCCAGGCTGCGTCCCGACAGCTTGCCGTAGCCCTCGAACTTCGACACCGAATACAACACGTCGCCATTGCTCGCGACGTAGGCATAGCCCTTGTCGATGAGCTGTTGCGTCATTGCGATGATGCCGGGGATGTGTTCCGTGGCCTTGGGCTCGTGCGTGGGCCGAAGAATGCCGAGGCGGTCGTAGTCCTCGTGCATGTACCTGGTGAAACGATCGGTCAGCGACTGGATGCTCTCGCCGTTCTCGGCGGCGCGCTTGATGATCTTGTCGTCGATGTCGGTGATGTTTCGAACGAACGTCACGCGATAGCCGCGATACTCCAGATAGCGGCGCACGATGTCGAACGCGACCTTGGAGCGCGCATGGCCGATGTGGCAGAAGTCGTAAACGGTATCGCCGCACACATACATGCGCACGACACCCGGCTCGTGGGTGCGGAGCTCTTCCTTGCGACCCGTCAGTGAATTGAAGATTTGCATAGCCGGATTGTGTCAGACCGCGAGCCTGCGAGCATGCTCCAGGCGCGCCTGGATTTCGGCGGCCGGCAGCAGCGCGAGCATGGGTGCCAGCTCGGGACCGTGAGTAAAGCCCGTCAAAGCCGCACGCAAGGGCATGAACAGCCCGGGCCCCTTCTTGCCCGTCGCCTGCCCCAGCGCTTTCACCGCTGGCTTGAACTCGGCGCCAGGCTGGCCAATCACCTGCAGTGCCTCGGTGAAAAAGCCCTCGCCTGCCTCGCGAATCGCCGCGAGCGCGGCCGGTTCGAATTCGTCCAGCTTGCCGAACACTACCTTGACCCAGGCCCTCGCATCCGCAGGCAGCTCGATATTGCCGCGCACGACGGTGACGAACTCCACCTGCTTCTGGGCGTCGAGGCCAGGCGGCAACTCCGGCGCGATCCACTTCACGAACTCCTCGGTCGATAGATGCGCGACGGCCTCTTTCTGCCAATGACGCAACTGCGCGTAATCGAACTTGGCCGCGGCGCGGCCCAGGCGCGTCAAATCGAATTCGGCGATCAGCGCCTTCTCGTCCAGCCAGCCGTCGGTCACGCAGGAGTGCCCCAGGCGAGCCAGGTGATTACGCAACGCGCCCGGCAGATAGCCGCGCTCACGCAACTCGCGCAGGCTGGTATCGCCATGACGTTTCGATAGCGGCGCGCCGTCCATGCCCAGCAGCAACGCGACGTGCGCGTACTGCGGGATCGGCAGGGCCAGCGCCTGGAGAAGGAGGATCTGGCGAGGCGTGTTGGTCATATGATCGTCGCCACGCAAAACCAGGGTCACGCCCATCAGCGCATCATCGACCGCGTTCGAGAAGAAGAACGCAGTGCTGCCATCGGTGCGGCGGATGATGAAGTCCCCGATGTCATCGCTGTTGAAGCGCTGCTCGCCGTGCACGAGGTCGACAAACGACACGGTCTGTCCCTGCGGCACCCGAAAACGCAATGCCGACGGCAATCCTCGGGCCAGGCGCTCAGCGCGCTCTTCCTGCGTCAAATTGCGGCACGTGCCCGCATAACGTGGCGGCTGGCCCGCCGCGAGCTGCCGTTTGCGCGAGATATTCAGCTCGGCGGGCGTGCAGAAGCAGGGATAGGTCAGACCGGCCGCGTCCAAACGCGACAGCCATTCGTCGTAGATGGCGCGGCGTTCCTGCTGGCGGTAACTGGCGTGCGGGCCACCGATATCGGGCCCCTCGTCCCACTCCAGCCCCAGCCAGTGCAGGTCGGCGAACAGCGCGGTCATGAAATCTTCGCTGGAACGCGCCTCGTCGGTGTCCTCGATGCGCAGGATGAAGCGCCCGCCGGCTTTGCGAGCCGCCAGGTAGTTCAGCAGCGCGGTGCGGGCATTGCCCAGGTGCAGCAGCCCGGTGGGGCTGGGGGCGAAGCGCGTAACGAGCAAGTCTTGCGAATCTGAAGGCATCTATCGTTGCTTCCTGGTGGCCGCGCATTCTATACGGCTGCCGTTGCCGGCGCTGTACGCGCGCCCTGAAGAATCGGCCCCTCGCCAGCCCTGCAGCCCCCGCGTCGGCCAGCGCCTGCTCGCTTTGCTAAGATCGCTGGCCTCACTCCACGGGGTCATTCATGCGCATGCACGGACTTTTCCGCTTTCTCGCCCTGTCGGCGGCCCTGATGCTCGGTTTCTCGGCGCTCGCCTCCGCGGAGCCTCGCGTCCGGGTCGAGACCACTCTGGGCAGCTTCGTCATCGAGCTCAATCCCCAACGCGCGCCGCTGACAGTGGCCTCGTTCCTCGAATATGTGAAAGCCGGCCACTACACCAACACCGTGTTCCATCGCGTGATCGGCAATTTCGTGGTCCAGGGCGGCGGTTATGACACCAGCTATGTCGAGAAACCGACCCGCAGCGGCATCCCGAACGAGTCCGGCAACGGCCTCTCGAACCGCCGCGGGACCGTGGGCCTGGCGCGCACTGGCGAGGCGCACAGCGGTACGGCCCAGTTCTACGTGAATCTGGTCGACAACGCCGCGCTCGATCCGCAGCCCAGCCGCTGGGGATATACGGTGTTCGGCCAGGTCGTCGAAGGCATGAATGTGGTCGATGACATCGGCGCGGTGGCCACCGGCAACGTCGGGCCTTTCGATCGCGACGCGCCGCTGCAGCCCATCATCATCAAGCGAGTCGAAGTACTGCAATGAGCGGTGGGGCCGCGAGCCCGTCCTCGAGCGGCAGCCCTGGCGGGATGTCTGGGACGACGCTGTTCATTTCCGACCTGCATCTCGACGGCGAGCGGCCCGACATCACGGCGCAGTTCCTGGACTTCCTCGCGGGCGAGGCCCGGCACGCGCGGGCGCTCTACATCCTCGGCGATCTGTTCGAGGCATGGATCGGGGACGACGATCCCGATCCGGACAAGCGGCGAGTCATCGACGCGCTGCGCTCGCTGACCCGCGGCGGCGTGCCGGTTTATTTCATTCACGGCAATCGTGACTTTCTGATCGGTCGCCGTTTCGCAGCCGACACCGGCGTGCAACTGCTGGCCGACGGCACGCCGATCGAGTTGTACGGCAAGCGAGTGCTGCTCATGCACGGCGATACTTTGTGTATCGACGATCCCGACTATCAGCGCCTGCGGAAGATCGTGCGCAATCCGTTCGTGCAGTTCATTCTGAGACGGCTATCGCTGGCGCGGCGCCAGCACATCGCCGCCCGCATGCGCGCGGGGAGCAAAGCGCACATCGAGTCCATGGATCGTCACAAGCCGCAGATCATGGATGTGAACCAGGATGCGGTTCGCAAGACGTTCGAAGCCGAACACGCGGACGTGATCGTGCACGGGCACACGCATAGGCCCGCGGTCCATCAAGTGCCGGTCGGCGCTGATCGCGTAGCGACGAGGATCGTACTAGGCGATTGGTACGAGCAAGGAAGCGTGTTGAGGTGGAACGAGCGCGGCTTCGAGTTGGCCGGAATGCGCCGTAGCTAGGCTTCACTCGACGCCGGCAGACCGGAATGAAAGCGGAACTGCGGGTCGGGTGACGTGGCGAGATCGGCTTCGATCTCGGCGAGTTGGTGGAAACGTGCGCGCCAATCGATGTCACCTGCTCGCTGCTCGGCCAGGCGCAGATACAATCCTTGATGCCTCGCTTCCGACACCGCCAGGCCGCTGTAGAAACCGCGCAGCGGCTCCGACAGCAGCGGCACCAGCCCCTCGAATCGCTCACATGAACGCGCTTCTATGAGCGCGCCACAGAGCAACAGGTCCAGCAGCCTCGCCGGCTCGGAGCGATTGATGGCCGACCGCAGCCCTTCCGCGTAACGCGACGGCTGCATACGAACGAACGACACGCCCAGCTCCTGCATCAGCTTCTGCACTTGCTCGAAATGACGCAGCTCTTCGCGCGCCAGTCGCGAAAGCTTGTCGGTCAGCGCCATGTCTTCCGGATAGGAGAAGATCAGGCTCAGCGCGGTAGACGCCGCCTTCTTTTCACAATTGGCGTGATCGACCAGCAGCTCGCGCCAGCGCTCGCGAGCGACTTCGTACCAACGCATCGGCGTCGCGGCGAGCAGCACATCGCCGCCCGCGGACGCGGTCTTACGCTCGGAAGTGACAGCGTTCATGCGGACACCGCTTCCATCTGTGCAACCTCGCTCAGCAACTCACGAGCAGACGCACAACGTTCCGCGGGTTCGATGGCGATCAACTTATCCAACAACGGCTGATACTCGCTCAACTCCGCACTCAACGCCGGGCGCGGCGCATTGCCGTGCAGATAGATGACGCCCATGGGCGTCGGTGCCAGGAACGGTTTCTTGCCTGTGAGCATCTCGTGGAATATCACTCCAAGACTGTATAGATCGCTGCGCTCGTCCAGCTCCTGACCATGTCCCTGCTCGGGACTCATGTAGTAGGGCGTGCCGAAGATTTCGCCCGCGGCGGTCATGTCCGCATTGACCTCGGTGTGCTTGGCCAGGCCGAAGTCGATCAAGGCCAAAGAGCCGTCGCTGCGTTCCATGATGTTGCCCGGCTTCAGGTCCCGATGCAGCACGCCCACTTCGTGGACGACTTGCAGCGCCGCCGCCATCTGCGACAGATATTGCAATGCCAGCCGCGGCTCGATGCCCTTCGCAATCCGGCCGCGCAAATCGCCGCGCGGGAAATATTCCATGGCGATGTATGCGTGATCGTCCGCGATGCCCAGATCGAAGATGCGAACCACGTTGGGATGACGAATCTTCGAGATCAGCTCGTACTCCTGCAGGAAGCGCGAGAACTGCGTGTACTGGTCGCCAGTTTCGGGCGCATCCCTGAGCACTTTCAATACCACCATCTCGCCAGCCCGCTCGCTCTCCGCGAGATACACCATCGACGTGCCGCCGATGGCAAGCTCACGCACGAAGCGATGCCCGAGAATCTTCACCGGCCCGAAGCGCGACAGCTGCTCCGCCTGTGAGCTGGTACGCCACAGCGCCAGCTCCTGACGGCGACGCTGAACGGCATCGCGCAGCGCGCTCGCCAGACGGCGGTGATCGATCCGCTCGCGAATTACGCAGTCCACAGCACCACGCTCCACGACACGCACCGCCAGTGCGGGATCGTCGCCGGGCGCCAGATAGATCACCGGCGGAAAGCCGCTGCGATGTTGAAAGTTCTCCAGCCATTCCTCGCCGCGGCCACGCTCGCCGCGATCATCGAGCAACACCGCGTCGTAGCCCACGGCAGTGAAAGCAGAATGCAGCCGGCCGGAAATCAAAGGCGCATGGACGCGGCACTCAGCATCGGGCCAGACAATGGAGATGTGATGCTCGAGCGCGCGAGCCAGCTCGGTGTGATCCGTGATGATCAGGAGCCGCGGCGCGAGGCTGGTAGACGCCGCGGCAAGAGGTCGAGTTGCGGGACCGGCAGGCAGAGCCATGACGTCAGCTCATCGTGCCGGTCGAGCCCGCAATCACACCGCGCGAATGGCTTTCAGCGAGCCACGCAAGCGCCGATTGGCCTTGGCCTGATCGGAACGCTCTTCTTCCAGGCGCGCGAGGTATGCAGGCGTGATGTCGCCAGTGACGTACTCGCCCGAGAAGCAGGACGTATCGAACTGCTCGATCTGCGAATCGTGGTGTAGGCATGCGCGCACCAGGTCGTCCAGATCCTGATAGATGAGCCGGTCCGCGCCGATGGCCTTGGCGACTTCCTCTTCGGTCTTGTTGCTGGCGACCAGCTCCGAAGCCGTCGGCATGTCGATACCGTAAACGTTGGCGAAGCGCACCGGCGGCGCAGCCGATGCGAAGTAGACGCGGCGAGCACCGGCCTCGCGCGCCAGATCGATGATCTGCGCGGAGGTCGTGCCACGCACGATGGAGTCATCGATCAGCAGCACGTTCTTGCCGCGGAATTCCAGATCGATGACATTGAGCTTGGAACGCACGGACTTCTTACGCTGCTCCTGCCCCGGCATGATGAAAGTACGGCCGATGTAGCGATTCTTCACGAACCCTTCGCGGTATTTAACGCCAAGCAACTGCGCGACCTGTACGGCAGCGGTGCGGCTCGTGTCGGGAATCGGAATGACCACGTCGATGTCGTGATCCGGCCAGACTCGCCTGATCTTTTCCGCGAGCAGATCGCCCATGCGCAACCGCGCCTTGTGCACGGAGATGTTGTCCATCTTCGAGTCGGGCCGCGCGAAATAAACGTACTCGAAAATACACGGCGTGTGTTTGGCGGCTGGCGCGCACTGCTGCGAATAGAAGCGGCCGTGCTCGTCGATGAACACCGCCTCGCCCGGGCCCACGTCACGTTCGAGCGTAAAGCCCAGCATGTCGAGGGCAACGCTCTCGGACGCCAGCATGTACTCGGGGCCCTGCGGCGATTCACGCTTGCCGAGTACGAGCGGACGAATGCCGTGCGGATCGCGGAAGCCAAGCAGACCGTGGCCCACGATCATCGAAACGACGGCGAACCCACCACGGATACGGCGATAGACGGTGCTTAGCGCCGAGAAAATGTCTGCGGCCGACGCGCGCGGCGTCTTCACTCGGGACAGCTCGCTCGCCAGCACATTCAGCAGCACCTCGGAATCCGAAGAGGTGTTGAGATGACGCAGGTCCTCACGCGTGAGGACTTCAGCGAGCTCGGCGGTGTTGGTGAGGTTGCCGTTGTGGCCGAGGCAGATGCCGTAGGGAGAATTGACGAAGAAGGGCTGCGCTTCGGAGGCGCTGTCACAACCCGCGGTGGGATACCGCACGTGACCGATGCCGACATTGCCTTTCAGTTGCAGCATGTGCTGTGCCTGGAAGACATCGCGCACCAGGCCAGTCTTCTTGCGCATGAACAGCTCGCCGTTCTCGTAGGTCATGATGCCCGCGGCATCCTGACCACGGTGTTGCAAGACCGTGAGCGCGTCGTAGAGCTGTTGATTGACCGGGCTGTGCCCGACGATGCCAACGATGCCGCACATGCTCAGACTCCCGCAAAAGACGCTCGGGCCGCAACCGCCCCGCGCGTGGTGTGAGCCCGCATGGTGTGAACCATGGATGCCGATATGAATGCCGGCGCGGGCTGCAAGTTCAACGCTGAACGATTCGAAAGTGAATTGGGCCGAGCCTGCTTCTCCAGCTCATTCATGCCCGTCTCCGCAAATGACTGCAGCCAGCCCGCCGCTTCGGAGGCATACGGCATCAGCCGCGAGCCCTTCCACCAGCTGGTCTGGGTGAGCTGCACGAACTCGCCCAACAGTACGAACACCGCGACCACCACCGCGCCGCGCACGAATCCAATCACCAGCCCGAGCAGGCGGTCGACCATGATGCTGAGGCCCGAATGCCGCAGCACATAACCGAGAATGCCGGCGAGTATCCAGCCGGTCACCAGCACCGCCAGCACGATCAGCGTGCGGGCCGCCCACGTGCTCACCGGCGGATCGCCGACCCTGCCGGCCAGCAGCGGCTCCAGCACATGAGCATAACGCCAGGCGAGCCACAAACCGCCCAACCAGGAAAGCACGCCAATGGCCTCGCGGACGAACCCGCGGGCTACCCCCAGAAGCATCGAAAGAAGCAGTACGCCGAGAATCAGGTAGTCAGCACCATTCATAAGCGCAGCAAGGATTTACGGCCTCGGGGGTTGGGGCGCGCGGATTCTAGCAGCGCCGCGCCATCTGGAAACAACGGACGGTGCACACTCGTGCGACCCGAATGCCTCACGGATGCGTTACCACTGCCGCATTCGGCACGCTGGCCTTCACCACCTTGAGCGCCGCCTCGGCACCGGCGCGATCCTTGCTGGGGCCGATGCGTACTCGGTACAGGGTTTTACCCCCCGTGGACACCGGCATGACGAAGGCGCTCTGCCCTTTCGCGCGCCATTCGTTCGCGAGCCGCTGCGCGGTCGCCTGGCTGGAATAGCTGCCCAATTGGACCACCCAACCCTTACCTGCCGGGACCTGCGATGTGGGGGCGGTCTGCGCGGAAGCAACGGCGCGCGGCTCCGGTTTCTTCGGTTCCGGCTGAACCTGGGTCGGCGGTTTGGCCGGCGGTGGCGTCTCCGCGCGCTCGGACTGAGTCGCCGCCTGGCTCGGCGTTTCGGCGCGCGGCTCGGGCTTCGGCGTTGCCGCCATAACCGACGGCGTGGTCGGCTGCGATTCAGGGAAAGCCTGAGCGGGCGGCTGTTCAGCCGGCTCGGGCGTTTCCACCGGCGGTACCGCTTCCGGCGGCGGCGCGCGATTGTCGGCGAGGGATTCGATCGGAGTCGCCTTCGGTGGCTGGGTGCCCGACGCCTGGCTCAAATCGATGGTGTAGGTCTTGATCGAGCTCTCGCCCGCACCCTCGCCGCTTGCGGCAGTTCTGGCCTGCTGTTCATCGGAGTCGCGGCTGGGTCCCGAGAGCATCTCGGGAATCAGGATGATGGCCGCAGCCATCAGCACAGCTGCACCGATCAGGCGTTCTTTGACAGGGCGTTCCACGGCGCGAAGTATAAGAGGCGCGGGCGCGCAGGGACACGGAACTTAACCCTGAATCGCGCAACTTCCCGCTTGCAACCACTCCAGCGCGGGACCCACCGTAAGGAACGAGCCGAACACGACGATGCGATCGCCTGCGCGCGCCATCTTCTGCGCTATGTCGCAGCCGGCACTGACGTCGAGCGCAGTCGTGGCGACAGTCGCGTCCAAGTTGGCAAGCCGCGGCGCCAACGCGTCGACCGGCACGGCACGCGCGCTCTGAAGTCCGACGATGATCCACGAATCGAACGAGCCACGCAGCGCGCTCGCGATGCCGTCGATGTCCTTGTCGCCAAGAATGCCGCATACGGCGATGGTGCGTCCGTTCGTGGGACGCGCCGCAAGTTGTCCTGCGAGCGCGCCCGCCGCGGCGGGGTTGTGTGCCACATCGAGAATCCATTCGACATCGGGCTGCGCTCGCCGGATCACCTGGAAGCGTCCCGGCAATGTCACATTCTCCAGCCCTTGCTCGATAGTCGCGCGCGTAATCGGCAGTCGCTCGGCCAAGCATTCCAACGCGCACAGTACGGACGACGCGTTGTCGAATTGCAGCTCGCCGTGAAGCGCGGGCCGCGGCAGGTTCTCGTACTTCGTCGCGCGGCCTTGCCAGGACCAACGTTCGCCGTCGCGCTGCCAATCAAAGTCCTGGCCGAGACGATACAGCGGCGCGCCCAAATCCTGTGCCGCCGCCGCAATCGAGGCCGGCATCTCGCGCGCGCCGAAAATTGCAGGCTTGCCCGCGCGGAAGATACCCGCCTTCTCGCGGCCGATGCTTTCCAGGTCCGATCCCAGCCAATCGCAATGATCGAGTGCAATCGACGTAACCACGGCCACGTCGGCATCCACGGCATTGACGCTATCGAGCCGGCCGCCGAGACCTACTTCGAGCACGATGGCATCGAGGCATGCGGTATCGAACACCAGCAGCGCGGCCAGCGTGTTGAACTCGAAGAATGTCAGCGTGTCGTCGCCCCGCGCCTCATCGATGCGCTCGAAGGCAGCAACCAGTGACGCGTCGGAGACTTCGCGCCCGTCGATGATGATGCGCTCGTTGTATCGGACCAGGTGTGGCGAGGTGAACGTGCCGACGCGATAACCGGCCGCGCGCAGGATCCGCGATGTGAGCGCGACAGTCGACCCCTTGCCATTGGTCCCCGCGACCGTGATGACAGGACACGCAGGCTGCCGCCATTCAAGACGCTCGAGCGTGCGGCGCATGCGTTCGAGGCCGAGGTCAATCGTGCTCGGATGCAGGGTTTCCTGCCAGCGCAGCCAATCGGCCAGGGGTCTCATCGAGAGAGGTCAGCGGTTGCGGAGGATGGGGGGCAGCGGTTGGCGGTTGGCGGTTAGCGGTTAGTGATCAGTTCAGCAATCTGTCGCGCTCTTGACCAACCGCTAACCGCCAACCGCTTCGTGATTACGCCGCCGCGACTTTCGGCTGCGGCGCCGGCTTGTGCATGAAGATGGAGATCAAACCTGCGATGCGCTCGCGCATATCGCGGCGATCGACGATCATGTCCAGCGCGCCCTTCTCCAGCAGGAACTCGCTGCGCTGGAACCCCTCAGGCAGGGTTTCGCGCACGGTTTGCTGAATGACGCGTGCACCGGCAAAGCCGATCAACGCCTTGGGCTCACCGATGTTCACATCGCCCAGCATCGCGAGACTCGCGGACACGCCACCGGTGGTCGGATCGGTCAGCACCGAAATGTACGGCAGCCGCGCCTTCGCCATCCGCGCCAGCGCCGCGCTGGTCTTCGCCATTTGCAGCAGCGACAACAACGCTTCCTGCATGCGCGCGCCTCCGCTCGCGGAGAAACAAACGAGCGGCATGCGATGCTCCAGGCAATGCTCAACCGCACGCACGAAACGCTCGCCTACGGCCGAACCCATCGAGCCGCCGAGGAACGTGAACTCGAACGCGCACGCAACCACGGGCTCGCCCAGCACCGTGCCGGCCATGACGATGAGCGCGTCCTTCTCCTGGGTGGTCTTCTGCGCGGCCTGCAGGCGGTCGCGATATTTCTTGGTGTCGCGAAACTTCAGCGGATCTTCCGGCCCGATGTTGTCCGCCAGCTCCACCTGCCCTTCCGGATCGAGGAACGCCTCCAGCCGGTCGCGCGCCTGGATGCGCATGTGATGGCCGCACTTCGGGCAGACGTGCAGATTGCGCTCCAGCTCGGCGCGGTACAGCACCGCGTCGCACGCCGAACACTTCATCCACAGGCCTTCGGGCACCGAACGCGTGCGGCGCTCGGTCTTGATCCGCGAAGGCATGATTTTTTCGAACCAGGTCATAACGACAGCCTGAATTTCCTTAAGAGTTTTCCATCGGTCTGCACCCAACCACGAGGCATGAATCGACCACCCTTGGGCACAGGGATGTGCCCCGCCGCCACAGGCAGCGGCTGCGAGGAAAAAACCGCGTTTTTTCCTGAGCAGCGCGAAGGTCGTGGCAGGATGCCCGATCCTGAGCTTATTGGGAGGGCATCTATACTTGGTCCCGAACCGGCCGGCAAGTTGCCGATAACAGGCCGGATTCAGGGAGATCGGGCATTCATGGGTTCCGTTGGGGCCAGCACGGTGAATTCCGGCTCGCTGGGCAGGTTCAAGGCCGGCGCGTAGCGGATGCCCGCCAGGTACAAGCCGCCCGGCACCGCCGTCACTCCTCCCAGCCTCCGATCCTTGTACGCCAGCACCTGCGCCGCCCAATCCACCGGCCGCTCGCCGGTGCCAATGGCAATCAGCACACCCGCGATATTCCGCACCATGTGATGCAAGAACGCATTGGCGCAGACCGTCAGCTCCACCAACTCACCGTGCCTCTTCACTGCGATCTCGTACATCTTGCGCATCGGCGTGCGTGACTGGCACTGAGCGGCGCGAAATGACGAGAAGTCGTGCTCTCCGACCAAGTGCTGCGCGGCCTCGTGCATCCGATTTTCGTCCAAAGGAAACCGCACCCACGCCACGCGATCCGCATTGAGCGCCGGACGCGCGATGCGATTCAGGATGACGTATCTATAACGTCGCGCGAGCGCTGAGTAACGCGCGTGGAAGCCTTCCGGGACTTCTCGAGCCCAAAGTACGCTCACTTGATTCGGCATGTTCGCCACGGCGCCGAGCATCCATGAACGCTCCGTGCGATTCGCCGTCGTGTCGAAGTGGACGACCTGCATGGCCGCGTGCACTCCCGCGTCGGTTCGACCCGCCGCGACGACTTCGATCTTTTCATTAGCTACGACAGAGAGCCCCTCTTCCACCACGCTCTGCACACCGCGCGCGTGGTCTTGCGACTGCCACCCGGCGAAGCAGCTACCGTCGTATTCGAGGCCTAGGGCGATTCGGGGCATTCAGAGAGGTTTGGCAAGGAAGAAAACGGATTCCGAGTCTGGCGCTGCCGCGCGATTATCGCCACGCCATCAAAGCCCACTGTGTTATCGGCGCCTGCCGGGAAGGGGGTGCCTCCTCCCGGCATGTTGAAAAACAGGGACGTTTTTCAGCAAGCGCTACACGTACGTACAAGCAACGCGACAGCGCAGGCGCGGCGGGTGCGCGGTGCCGGGAGGAGGCACCCCCTTTCCGGCAGGCGCGAGCCACCGACGCCCTCCCAAAACCGCGCGAAGCGCGGCAACGCGAAGCGCACCAGCGCGAAGCGCAAGTAACTTAGCGAATCGAATCCATCAACCGCTGCGCTTCCTGCTTCTGGCTCGGATTACCTTCCGACAGCACCTCATCGAGGATGCTGCGGGCGCCGTCCGGATCACCCATGTCCATGTAGGCGCGAGCCAGGTCGAGCTTGGTGCCCACCTCGCTCATGGTGACCGGCTCCAGCTCCGACAACTCCATTTCGGTGACCAGCGACTGGCGCTGCGTGGGCTCGTTGTCATCGGCCGAGGACAACGGATCGCCAACGTCGAGGTCGACGCCGCGTGCCACTTCCTGCGTGCTGTCGCCGAAGACATCGCTCGAGAAGATGTCGTCAGACTCGCGCGGCCTGCTGATGGTTTCCGAGTTGACCGGTCCGCTGCTCAGTTGATCCAGGTCGAGATCGATGTCCGTCATGGCCAGCGGCTTCTTCATCGACGCCGTCGCGTCCACGTCCGGACGCGGATGCTCGGCCGTGTCGCCGCCGCCAGTGAGATCCACCTGATCGATATAGATCGTGCCGGTGCTCTCGATGTCACCGTCGAAGCGCTGCGCGACTCGCGGCGCCTCCATGGTGCGATCGAAACTGCTGAGCGACGGCGCCAGCTGCGTCATTTCGTCGTCACGCAGCGGCCGCACGTCTTCGATCGTGTCCTTGTCGAGCGACGTCGTGTCTTCCAGCGCGCGGCCTTCGTCGAGCGACTGCTCGTCCAGGCCCAGATCGTCGATGGACAGTTCCGCCGTGTCGCCCGTGCTGCCGTTCTTGCTGAACAGGGCACTATCGACCTTCTCGCGCACGGTCTGCGAGGTGCGGTCGATCATCGGCGATTCGATCGTGGGCGTTTCCTGCGTGCGGGACAGCGCGTCGACTTCGCGCGTGCGCTGTTCCTGCGTATCGTCATCGTTCGGCTCGTCGAGCAGGAAGTCGAGACCGCTCGCGACCTGCGTCGCGTCGTTCGGTCCCGGACGCTCGCCGCTGGCGAATTCCAGATCGAGCCCCTGCCGCCCATCTTCCGAAGGCTCGGCGAACAAGTCGACGTCGACGCGGTTCTCGCCGCCTTCGAGGTTCACATCCACCAGGTCGACGTGACCGCCCTCGCCCTTGAACATGTCGTTCTCGGGGGCGATCTGCTTGCCCATGATCAGGACCTTGTCCCACTCGCCCTGCGGGGCATCGTCGCGCGTCTCGTACAGATCGCGCGCGGTGTCGAGGAACAGATCCTTGTTGCCCCAGACAAAGTAGATCTCCAGCAGTTTGAGTTTCAGGTCGCGGCGACCCGGCTCGCGATCGATGGCGATCTTCACCAGGTCCGCCGCCTGGTCGTACAGGCCATAGGCCATGTGGAAATCGGCCTCGGCCAGCGCGTCCTGCTGGTCGAAGCGAACCGCGGATTCGCTGCTCAACGTATCGTCGGCCCCGTGGTCCACAGCAGGCGCCGCCGCTGCTGCTGCGACACCAGCATCGAAGCCACTCGGCTGAGCCGGTTCGCGACGCGCGGTCGGCTCGAAGTCCAGGTCTTCGTCGAGGTTGGTCTTCACCAGGCCCGCGTCGTCCTCGCCTTCGACGAGGAACGCATCGGCACGACCACCCTTGCTGGACGGCGCGAGCGCGCGGGCCGGCCGCGCCGAGGGCGGCTCGAAGTTCAGCGTCGACAGATCGTCGAGCGCATCTTCCTCGCTCTCGCGACGGCGGCGGATGAACACAGCCATCGCACCGATCACGACCGCCAGGCCAAGCGCGATCACCAGCCACCAGTACTCGTTCAGCCGCTCCATCAGCGTCGGCTCGGGAGCCGGCGGCGGAGTTGCAGGCGTCGGCCGCTCCTGCGGAGCCGGCTCGGCGGCGACAGGTTCTTCGGCTGCCGCAACCGGCTCGCTCGGCGTCTGCTCGATCGGCGCCTGAGCTTCGGTCGGCAGCGTCTCCCCGACCGGCTGAGCCGGCGTCGAGTCGACGTTCTGCTGTGCCTGTGCCAGAGACGAGCTTTCAACTTCCAGGCGGCGATCCTGCGAAGTCGACGCGGCCGGGGCCGGGGCGGACTGCGAGGGCTGCGCGGCCTGTTGCTGAACGGGAGCGGGCGTCGGCGGCGTCGGCGTTTCTTGCGGCGTCACCAATCGCAGGCGATCGCTCGTCGGCGCAGTATCGGCCACCATGCCGCCGGCCCACTCCGCCGTCTGCCGCGCCACTTCGGCGGAAGCCTCATCCGTCGAAATCGCTTCGATCTCGGACAATTCAGGAATGCGCAGCACGCTGCCGGCGCGCAGCCGATTGATGTTGTTGCCGCTGAACGCCTGCGGGTTGGCGCGGAACAACGCGATCATCGTCTGGTTGTTCACACGACGCGGACCGGGATTGGTCGCGGCGGCGATCTTAGACAGCGTGTCGTTGCGCTGGACGATGTATTCGGTACCCGGCGCCGCGATGATCTGCTGATCCTCGGGCTGTTCGCTGCGAGCCTGCGTGGGAGCGGGCTCGGGCACGGGCGTCGGACGCGGCGTGGCAGCCGGAGCCGGCACCGGCGCGGGCGCCGGAGCACGCTCGATGCGGCCTTCCGCCGTCGTTGCCGACTGCGGCGTCGTGACCGGAGCAGGCGTTTCCTGCGACGGCATGAACACCGGCGGATCGAGCAGCACGGTGTACTCGCGGACCAGGCGGCCACGCGCCCAGCTCGCCTCGACCAGCAGCGTCACGTACGGCTCGGTGACCGAACGGTTGGAAGTCACCTTGATGGTGGCTTTGCCGTCGCGGCTGCGGCTGACTGCGAAATCGAAGTTGGTCAGGTACTGCGGCCGGTCGATGCCATAGCGTGAGAACACGTCCTGACTGGCGAGCGTGACCTTGAGGCTACCCAACTCCTCCGGAGTCGGCGACAGCAGCTCGATTTCCGCGTCGAAAGGCTGGTTCAGGGCGGAATTGAGGCGGATCTCCCCCAGACCCAGCGCATACAGCGTCACAGGGGACAGCAGTGCGCCCGTCAGCAGCAGGCGCGGCAGGTGTCTTCTCATCAGCTCTCCCGGTACGTGTCCCGAAGCCATCCTCTAGGCGATGTGGGGCAGCCTGCTCAAGGTCTTATGCAACGACCTTATGGAAAGTGCCCGTGCTACAGATGACCAGCGCGCCTGGCGTCATGAAGACATGAAAAGCCCCCAAAAAGCTCATGTGCTTCATGACTTTAGGCGCGCAACTATAGCTTACAAATACTCTTTCACCAAAATCTCGGCGATTTGAACGCTATTTAACGCTGCTCCCTTGCGAACGTTATCGGACACAATCCACAAATTTAGACCCCGGTCGTGACTGAGATCTTCCCGGATGCGTCCCACGAACACCGGATCG
Organism: Steroidobacter sp.; assembly: GCF_036406195.1. Lineage (GTDB taxonomy): Bacteria > Pseudomonadota > Gammaproteobacteria > Steroidobacterales > Steroidobacteraceae > Steroidobacter. Next base: position 64,427 of record NZ_DASWVW010000016.1, on the reverse strand, counting down.
GTCCCGGCCGCCTCGGTCGCCGGGGTGGGATACCCGCCCGGCTTGCGTTCGTCCATCAGCACCACCCCAGGCGCCTTGCTGAGCAATTCCCTGGCTTCGGCCTCGCCCAGCTTGCGCCGGGTTTCGATGTTGACCGCCTCGGAATGGCCCACGAACACGCCGACCCGCACCGCGGTGGCATTCACCTTGATGCTCTGGTCCTCGAAGATCTTCTGGGTCTCCCAGTACATCTTCATTTCTTCCTTGGTGTAGCCGTTGTCCAGGAACACGTCGATCTGCGGCACGCAGTTGAACGCGATCTGCTTGGCGATGACCTTGGGGGTCACGGTGCCGCCCTTGAGCAGGGTCTCGGTCTGCGACTGCAGCTCGTCGATGGCCTTCTGGCCACCGCCGGACACGGACTGGTAGGTCGCCACGTTGATACGCTCGATGCCGGCCGCATCGTGCAGCGGCTTCAGCGCCACCAACATCTGCATGGTCGAGCAGTTCGGGTTGGCGATGATGTTGTGCTTCTTGTAGCCGGCGATGGCGTGCGGATTGACCTCGCTGACCACCAGCGGGATGTCGTCCTGGTAGCGGAACTGCGAGGTGTTGTCGACCACCACGCAGCCGGCCTGGCCGGCACGCACCGCATGCACCTTGGAAACGCTGGCGCCGGCCGAGAACAGGCCGACCTGGGCCTTGCTGAAGTCGAACGTTTCGACATCCAGCACCGGCACGTCCTTTCCTTTGAAGCGAATGGTTTTGCCGACGGATTTGGCGCTCGCCAGGGGATAGATCTCGCCCACCGGGAAGTTGCGCTGTTCCAGGATCGACAGCATGTTGCCGCCGACCAGGCCAGTCGCACCCAAAACCGCCACATTCCACCGCTTGCTCATGACTCCAGACTCGGTTGCTCGCCAGATGTTAAATTCGGGTCGCGCACACTACCTCAATCGCCGCCCGGAAGCAGCGGGGTAATCGATGATTCCCGCGATGACTCGCGGTGAATCCGGGGTTCACCTCGGCAGATGGTCCGCGTTCTGCGCTCGGTGCCGGAGGTAGTGATCGATCAATACCAGCGCCAGCATCGCCTCGGCGATGGGCGTGGCACGCAGTCCCACACAGGGGTCGTGCCGTCCCGTGGTGACCACCTCCACGCTGTTGCCATTCACATCGACGGTGCGCCCCGGAATGGTGATGCTGGAGGTGGGCTTGAGGGCGATGCTGACCAGGATGTCCTGACCGGAGGAGATGCCGCCGAGGACTCCGCCGGCGTTGTTCGAGAGGAATCCCTGCGGCGTCATTTCGTCGCGATGTTCGCTGCCCTTCTGGCTGACACTGGCGAAGCCGGCGCCGATCTCCACGCCTTTCACGGCGTTGATGCTCATCATGGCGAACGCGATGTCCGCATCGAGCCGGTCGAATACTGGCTCGCCCAGCCCGGCAGGCACGCCGCTGGCAATCACGTTGACGCGCGCGCCCACGGAATCGCCCTCGCGACGCAGGTCGATCATGTAGTTCTCCAGTTCTTCGAGCCGCGATGGATCGGGGCTGAAAAACGGGTTGTCGTATACCGTCGCCAGTGATTTGGGTTCGAGCACCAAGGGCCCGAGCTGCGCCAGATATCCTCGAATGCTGACGCCGAGGCGTTCACGCAGATATTTGCGAGCAATCGCGCCCGCCGCGACGCGCATTACCGTCTCGCGGGCCGACGACCGGCCGCCGCCGCGATAGTCGCGGAAGCCATATTTCTGCTGATAGGTGTAGTCGGCGTGCCCGGGGCGGAAGCGATCCTTGATCTTCTCGTAGTCGTAGGAGCGCTGATCGGTGTTCTCGATCACCATGCCGATGGGCGTGCCGGTGGTGCGGCCCTCGAACACCCCCGACAGGATTTTCACCTGATCCGGCTCCTTGCGCTGGCTGGTATGTCGCGAGGTCCCGGTGCGCCGGCGCTCGAGCTCCGGCTGAATGTCCGCCTCCGACAGCTCCAGCCCCGGCGGGCAGCCATCGACGATGCAGCCGAGCGCGGGGCCATGGCTTTCGCCGAAGGTGGTGACGGTAAAGAGCTTGCCTAGGGTGTTGCCGGACATGAGCGAGGGGCGTAGCGACTCGTATGTATGTACTGACTGATTCTACCCACACAGCGCCCGCGACGCTCTGTGCCATTCGCGCGGATTCCGCCAGCTATTATGACTTTGCGACCAGCTGATCTCTGGTAAGCAGAAACACGCCGCCCCCACCGCGCTCGAAGTCCAGCCAGGTGAAAGGCATGCGGGGCAGTGCCTCCACCAACGCTTCTTCCGAGTTGCCCACTTCGACGATCAATATTCCGTGCGGCTGCAGGTGCGCGGCAGCCTGGTCGAGGATTCGATGGACGATGTCGAGACCATCGCGGCCGCCGTGCAAGCCCATCACCGGCTCGCGGCGATATTCCTCGGGGAGGCCGGCCAGTTCCTCGTCGCCGACATACGGCGGGTTGGAGACGATTACGTCGTAGCGCTCGCCCTTCAAGCCGTCGAACACGTCCGACTGAACGGCGCGCACGCGCTGTTCAACAGCGTGGCGCTCGATGTTTTTGCGCGTGACTGCGAGCGCGTCGGGAGAGAGATCCGCGGCATCGACCTTCGCCTCTGGAAAGGCCAATGCCGCGGCGATGGCAATGCAGCCCGAGCCGGTGCCGATGTCGAGGATTCGCTGCACTTTGCCAGGATCGATCCAGGGCCGGAACTGCGCTTCGATCAACTCGGCAATCGGCGAACGGGGCACCAGCACGCGCTCATCGACGTAGAACTCATGCCCCGCGAACCACATGCGATGCGTGAGATAGGCCGCCGGCACGCGCTCGCGAATGCGCCGTTCGATGAGCTCGAGCGCCTTGGCGCGTTGCGGGGCTTTGAGCACCTGGCCGTACACTTCATCCGCATCGTCGTGCCGTAGACCCGCCGCGAAAAACACCAGCTCGGCGGCCTCGTCGACGGCGTTGTCAGTGCCATGGCCGAACCACAGCCCGGCGATGGCGAACTGTTCAGCCGCGAAGCTGATCAGCTGTGCAACGGTCGCACGCTCGGGCGGGGCGGCGGACTTCCTGGAGGCGGATTTCTTGGCGGGCATGCGATACTTCGCGCCACGAGGAGACAAATGAGCCGAGCAAAATCGATTGGACTCGCGGTGCTGGTCGCTATTGTAGCGATTGCGGCCGGCCTGCTGCTGTCACGTGCCCTGCTGGATCGCTCCAGCACGCCGGTCCTGGCCAAGGCCACGCTGCTCGATCCGGCCCGGCCGCTGCCGCCGCTGGCCTTCGTCGATCAGCAAGGTCAGCCCTTCGGCGTGGAGCAACTGCGTGGCCACTGGAGCATTCTGTTCTTTGGCTTCACCTCCTGTCCCGACATCTGCCCGACCACGCTGGCGCTGCTGGCGCAGGTCGAGAAGCAGCTCGCCGACCTGCCGCCCGAACAGCGCCCGCACATCGTCCTGGTCTCGGTCGATGCCAGGCGCGACACGCCGGAACGGCTGGCTCAATACGTGAAGTCGTTCAGCCCTACGTTCACCGGCATCACCGCCGGCGAGCAAGCGGCTGTCGAAGAGTTTGCGACGAAGCTGGGCGTGCCCGTGGCGATCTCGCCCCTGCCGGGCGACAACTACACCGTCGATCACTCCGCTGCGATCTTCATCATCGACCCGAGCGGCGCGCTGCGCGCCCTGTCCTCGACGCCGCACAATGTTGCCATCATCGCGGCAGACTATCGCAGCATCGTCGCCGCCTCGCCCCACTCGTGATCGCGCGCTCATGACAGACGTTCCTTCCGTCAGCACCGGCGACCGGCTGTTCGCCGCGCTCCAGTACGTTCTGCCCAAGCACCTGATGTCGCGCGTGATCTACGCCATCGCGCGCAGCGAGTCGCGGTTCGTCAAGAACACGTTCCTGCGCATCTTTCTCAATCTGTTCGACATCAACATGGCCGAGGCGGCGCAGCCGGACCCGTTCGCCTATCGCACCTTCAATGATTTTTTCACGCGCGCGCTGCAGCCCGGCGCTCGCCCCATTGCCATCGAATCCGAATGGGTGGTCAGCCCGGTCGACGGCACCGTAAGCCAGGTCGGCGAGCTGCTGAATGAGTCCATGCTGCAAGCCAAGGGTCAGCACTACACGTTGCAGGAACTGCTGGCGGGCGATGAGGAATCGATCGCCGCCTATCGCAACGGCAGCTTCGCGTGCATCTATCTGGCACCGTACAACTATCACCGCATTCACATGCCGTATGCGGGCAAGGCGCTCAAGAACATCTATGTGCCAGGCGATTTGTTCAGCGTGAACGCATCGACGGCTCGCGCGGTGCCCAGGGTGTTTGCTCGCAATGAAAGGTTGATTTGCGAGTTCGATACAGCGATTGGCAGGGTCGCGGTGATCCTGGTGGGCGCGCTGCACGTCGGCAGCATCGAGACCGTCCACTGCGGCGAAGTGAATCCGCCGCCACGACGGAACAAGCGTCCCGAGATCATCGCCAAGGGTGTCGGCCGCGAGCTCGACAAGGGTGAGGAGCTCGGCCGCTTCAACATGGGCTCGACCGTGGTGTTGCTGTTCGAGCGCAACCGCGTTCACTGGGACGCGTCGATGCGAGCTAATGCGACCGTGCAACTCGGCCGCCCCATTGCCCGGGTCGTGCAATGAAGAACGATTGGCGTCCCACCGCGCCCATTGCGACGCTCGAAATTCGAGCGTCCATGCTGCGAGCAGCGCGTGAATATTTCACGGCCACTCGGGCGCTGGAGGTCGATACGCCGACGCTCAGCTCCGCGGCGGTGACGGATGTTCATCTGGCGAGCGTGGCCGCAACGACGCTCGGGCGACGCACTTTCCTGCACACCTCGCCCGAGTATGCGATGAAACGTCTGCTCGCGGCCGGCTGCGGTGACATCTGGCAAATCTGCAAGGTCTATCGCGACGGCGAGAGTGGTCGCCATCACAACCCTGAATTCACGATGATCGAGTGGTATCGGCTCGGCATGGATCATCACGCGCTGATGTCGGACGTGGAGCGGTTGATCACCACGGTGCTGCCGCCGGCGCGCGCGTTCGATCGGTCGGAGCGGCTGACTTACCGGGAAGCGGTCCAACTCCATGCGGGCGTCGATCCGTTCGATGATCCGGTGCCGGTATTGATCGCGCGTTTGGAAAGCTCGGGCATCGAAGTACCGCGCGACGTGCGCAGCGATCGTGATGCTTGCCTCGATCTGATCATGGGCATCCTGGTAGGACCGCAGCTTGGCCACGACCGGCTGACATTCGTCTATGACTATCCGGCGTCGCAAGCGGCGCTCGCGCAGATTCGGGGTCCGGTCGCCTCGCGCTTCGAGGCGTACATGGATGGGTTGGAGCTGGCGAACGGCTTTCACGAATTGGGCAATGCGGCCGAACAGAGAGCGAGGTTCGAACGCGACCTGGAAGAACGCGCCAGGCGAGGACTGCCGCCGATGCCTATCGATGAACGTTTCCTCGCCGCGCTCGATCACGGCCTTCCCGACTGCTCCGGCGTGGCGCTGGGCTTCGATCGCCTGGTGATGTGCGCGACCGGGGCGAAACACATCGATGAGGTGCTTGCGTTTCCCTTCGATCGGACCTGAGGCGCCCTCTTTTATCGCTTGATCAGCTTCATGCGGTTCTGATGGCCTACGGCGCGCGCCTCGGATCCTGGGTCAGAGCGCTCAGCTGTTGTCGGACAGCTGCTATGGACGGGTGAGTCGCAGGCATGACCTTCCGTTGCAGCTCCGTCGCTTCTTCAAGAAGAGTCGCGGCGCCAGCAACGTCGCCGGAATCGGCACGCAGTTCAGCCAGCGTGCACAGCGCCTCGGCAAGTTTTACTGGCTCATCCTGTTTGCGCAGACTGGCCACAGCATCTTCAATGTCTTTGCTCGCGGCGGTGGATTGGCCGGTCGCGAGATTCAAGCGCCCGCGTTCCAATGTCACCAGCACGTGGCGCCGGTCGCTGGGATCGAAGCGCTCCGCCGCGATAACTTCGGCTTCAGTCAGTGCCGTTCTTGCAGTGGAGAGCTCACCTAACTCTCGCAGCGCCCCAGCCCGTTCCAGCAACGAGCTGACCAACTGCGGACTGCCGGGCCCCACGGCATTGCGCTTGAGGGCGATTGCCTGATCGGCGTGCTCCAGCGCGCGAGTGAAATCGCGCGCTTCACGATACACACCTGCCAGATTGTGATGCGCGATGGCCAGATCCAGCTGATCGGGCTCGCGACCGGACTGATAGATCTTCAGCGCCTCCAGCAGTGCCTGTTGCGCACCGTGATAATCGGCCCTCGCCCGCAACACGGTCGCCAGATTGTTGTGTGCGCGTGCCACCAGGAAATGATTCTTGCCGAGAATGTCGCTCTGGCGGGTGACAAACTTGCGAAACAGCGGCTCCGCTTCATCGAGCTTGAACTGACGGCGCAGGATATGGGCCAGCGTATTGAGGCCGGTGGCATACAGGTCCTGGCCTTCGTGAACCGCGCCTTCCAACAGTGGCAGCGCCTCGCGCGCGTAGCTTTCGGCCGGCGCATATTGGCCGGACTCGCCCAACGTGAAAGCGAACCCTTGCAGCACGTTGCCCAAGGTCGCCCGCTGGGACTCCGGCAATTCTCGTGCGGCCGTTTCGGCCCGGCGGTGATATTTGATCGCGTCCTCGAAGCGCTGCTGGGCACGCAGATTCTGGGCGATCGAATGCAACAGCTGCGCCCATTCCTCGTCCTGCTCCAATCCCAGGCGCACGCGGATCAATTCGGCCTCGCCGAACGCTTGTTCGGCGAGCGGAAAACGCGACATCGAAAAATGCACATGACCAAGCGCCTCCAGTGCGCGTGCCAACTCGACGTCGGTCTCGCCGAACTCCCCGCGCGCCACGCTCACCTGGCGCTCCATCAAACCCAACGCCTCGGGCATCAGGCCCAGGCCGCTGTACGACTGGCCCATCTTGCGCATCAGCGACAAGCGCAACCGGGGTTCGTTGACCAGATCGCGGTCGATACGCGCCGCCGCCACGTCGAGCAGATCGCGCGCAGTGACTTCAGCACCGCGCGTCTCGTTCGGGTTGGCTCGACGGAACACGTCGAGCATGAATTCGGCGACGGAGTCGGCCGCCTTGCGTTCGCGTTGCGCACTGTCACGCTCTCGGGACAGCTCGGCCGTATAGAACGCGACAACGGTCGAGATCATCAGCATCGAAGCGACCGAGCCGGCCACGGCCCATACATTTCGTCGCACGAACTTGCGGGCGCGATAAGCCCACGTATCCGGCCGCGCGTGTACCGGACGGCCATCGAGATAGTTCTGGATGTCGGCCGCAAGCCCCGCCGCCGTCTGGTAACGTTGGCTCGAATCGCAGTGCATGGCTTTGAGCACGATGTTATCCAGATCGCCGCGCAGCTCGACCGCAAGGCCGCGCTTGCCGGGTTCGTCTGGAATTCGCGCGCTTGGCGCTGGAGGATTGGTGAGACCCACGATGCGCGTGATCTCACAAAGCGACAGGTTCGCGAATTCATAGGGCCGCTTGCCGCTCAAAAGCTCGTAGAGCAGCACACCGAGCGCATAGATATCCGATTGCGTGCCGACCGGCTGCCCCAGGAGTTGCTCCGGGCTGGCATGATCCGGCGTCAGCACGCGATCGATCTGCTGTGTCATCGAGTTGGCGAGCGCGGTCTCGGCGTTCAGCAGCTTGGCGACGCCGAAGTCCAGCAGCTTCACCACCCCTTGAGCCGTTACCAGAATGTTCGACGGCTTCAGGTCGCGATGGATGACCAGGTTCTGGTGCGCGTACTGCACGGCGCTGCACACTTGCTGCATCAACCTGAGCTTGGCTTCAATGCCGAGGTGACGGAGCTTGCAGTACTGATCGATGCGCATGCCGGCAATGTGCTCCATCACCAGATAGGGCGTGCCATCGTGCATCTGCCCGCCATCCAGCATGCGCGCGATGTTTTCGTGCGCGAGCCGCGCGAGGATCTGACGTTCGGCGCGGAAACGGCCGGCAAGATCGGTGACGGTGGGACACCACTCGACGACCTTCAACGCCACCGATTGTTGATATTCGTCGTCCGCACGCTCGGCAAAGTACACCGAGCCCATGCCGCCACGGCCGAGCAGTCGCACGATACGATAACGCCCGACAATCTCTCCCGGCGGCAACTCGCGCCGCAGCAGCGCAGGGGCCGGCTGTTCCGCGGCCTCGCCGAGGGGTTTGCCGTCACCGGCTGTCGAGCTTGCTCCTGGCTCCATGATTCGTCCGCTGACCTTGCAGTGCATGTATCAACGCGTGCGGAGCGTACACGCGCGGCTGGTCACGCTGGAAGCACGGCGATCACACCTGGCGCCGGGGAGTAGAATGCTGCCCCAGGCCCTTAATGAATTTGCTGAATTGCCTTGCTGAAGGCAATCGAGCGAGCCGAGCCATGCACGAGAGCCACATCGATACCACCCAGCCCAAGCCCGTCCTGTATCGGCAACTGCTTCAGGAGCTGACTGGCTTGATCGCCGGCGAGCGCGACCTCATCGCGAACCTGGCCAACAGCGCGGCGCTGCTCTATCACTCGCTGCCGGACTTGAATTGGGCGGGGTTCTATTTGCTCAAGGACGGTGAGCTGGTCGTCGGCCCCTTCCAGGGAAAACCCGCGTGCGTGCGTATCGCGATGGGCAAAGGCGTGTGCGGAACCGCCGCGGCCCAGCGCACGACGCAAGTCGTCCGCGACGTGCACCAGTTTCCAGGTCACATCGCCTGTGACACCGCATCGAATTCGGAGATCGTGGTGCCGATGATTCGCAATGGCGAAGTCATCGGCGTGCTGGATCTGGACAGCCCGAAGATCGCCAGATTTGATGAGGAAGACAGGAAGGGATTGGAAGCGTTCGTGGCGACGCTGATCAACTAAGCCGCCACGAAGTTTTGCCTGGTACAAAGCCGACGTTTCATCGCCGGCTCACACACTGACGTTTCAGCGCGCCGTCGAGGCGCGCAAGCCACGGTGCTGCGAAACAAATCCTTCTTAAGCCCAATGGTGCTTAGTTAACTGTCTTTGTCGCAGCGGTTCGCGGATAGCGGTTAGCCAGAAATGAGCCAAATCCTGGCCTCCGTTCTGCCCTAACCGCTAACCGCCAACCACTGCAGGGCGCTAACTAAGTGCCATTGCCCTTAGGATGCGATGGCTGCCGCCGCATTTCCCAGCCGCAGCCGGCAGCATCGATGGTGGACGTAATGGTGGACAGCGCCAACGGGACGCGCCCAATCCGCTGACGGGATAGAGAGAATGGCGGAGAGCGAGGGATTGCACGAAGCACGTCCCTGTACTTCGCCCTTCGGGCAGCCTGAAGGCTGCGCAAAACGGCGGTCCTGCCGTTTTGTCGAACTCCTCATCCCTCCCTCCTTGCCATACAACAAAGCCCTCTATCGAGGGCTTTCCTGTATGGCGGAGAGTGAGTCCTAAAGGCGGAGACGACGGTACTTTCCACCGACATCCACCACGGTTCAACGAGGGCTGATCAGTACAGCTAAGTCCCTGACTTCTTGAAGAAAACCGGTTCGCTCGGATTCCATATTGGTCATTTAGAGCCACCGAGATCCGGTTTCTGATGGGGGACGGAGATGGCTGAAGGAGTTGATCATGCCAAAGCGCGCTCGCGAGCTTTCCGCCCGCGCCGTCATGTCCCTGCGAGAAGAAGGTCGATATGCCGTCGGCGGTGTCCCTGGATTGTACCTGCGCATCGAGGATGGATACCGGTGCTGGGTCCTGCGTCACCAAGTCAACGGAAAACGACAGGAGTTCGGGCTCGGCGGCTTTCCCCAGGTCACGCTCGCGCAGGCGCGCGATCGAGCCTGGGAGAGGCGCCGAACCCGGCCGTCCGGGTCGGCCAGCCCGCAATTACCCGCGACAACGCCTCAACCGCGCGTTCTCGTCCTGTCGGCCCAACCGAACCCGCCGACGCCGAGCACCGCCAAAGACGAACCGCCGGTGACGTTCCGGTTATGCGCGCGAACCTATATCGCGGCCCAACAGGCGGGCTGGAAATCACCCAAACACTCCAAGCAGTGGTCCTCGACACTGGAGGAATACGCCCACCCGGTGATTGGGTATCTCCACCCGCGCGAGATCACCCTGGCCCACCTCCTGCGCATCCTCCAGCCGATCTGGGCGAACAAGACCGAAACGGCAACCCGTGTTCGCGGTCGCATCGAGTCCATCCTCGACTGGGCCGAGCACCGCGGCTATCGCAGCGGCAAGAATCCCGCCGCCTGGAACGGTAACCTGGAGTATGAGCTGCCCTCCCCGACCAAGCTCAAGAAGCGCAAGAAGCGGCACCATCCCGCACTACCCTACCTCCGAGTCGGCGCCTTCATGGCTGATCTGAGGTCCCGGCGAGGCGTCTCTATCCGGGCGCTCGAATGGGGCATTCTGACCGCCACTCGTAGTCAGGAAATCCGTGGCGCCCGGCATAGCGAGATCAACCTGCAGCTCAAGCGATGGACGATCCCAAAGGACCGCATGAAGCTGGAGAAGGACCATGTCGTCCCGTTGTCCGACGCAGCAATCTCGCTATACGAGTGCCTGCCGGTCAGACCAGGCTGCGACCTGCTGTTCCCCGCGCCCGAGAGCGGCGGCGAACTGACCGACGCCGCCCTTAGCGAACTCATCGATGGCATGCATGAGAGGGACCTCAATCGCGGTGGTATCGGCTATCTCGACCCGGTGCAGGATCGAGTTGCCACGCCGCACGGATTTCGCTCCACCTTTCGCGACTGGGCGGCGGAGGTCGCGTTCTTCCCGCGCGAGGTGATCGAGCATGCGCTCGCCCACAAACTCAAGGATGCGGCAGAGGCCGCTTACCAGCGCGGCGTGCTATTAGCGAAACGGGCGGCGCTGATGGAGCAATGGGCGGCGTTCTGCAGTGAACTCTGCCCCCAGCTGCCTTCGCTCAGAGACATCTCTGAACGCACGGCCGCATAAGGGTCGTCACAACCGAATCCGGATCGTGCATGCGGCGATCTGGGTTCGGGAACACCACCCAGACGACGGTCGATCCGAGGTAGAAGCGCTTGTTTCGTCCTTAACGAACTCCAGACTACGTTTAACCGCTTGGATAAGGATCGCGGTGAACACTCAACCGATGGTCGCGCCATCAATCCACTACGTGCGGTACTTGATAATTCTCCCCCACACGGATCGGCCTCTCACTCGATCCGCACCCCGGTCACCTGCTCGCTCAACTTCCACAGCTTCTGTGCCGCACCTGAATCGATTGCCCAAGGTTTGACGCCCGGCTCTTTGGCATCGTCCGCCTCTGACACCCTAGCGATGTCAACATCCTCGCAGTACACACCACCATAGCCGACCAGTTGAGGGCTGGCCGCACACCACACAGCAGTCGCAGCACCTTGTTCTGCCGTCTTGAACACGCCACCTTCCGCGGCAGATTGTCCTTCCGGCACGAATCCTCGAGGTGTATCTCGCGTCAATCCGTAGCCTGCGAGATCCTCATCCGTGAGGTATCTTGAGAGCTCCGTGAGGATCGTGCCGGGATGAACCGCGAATGCACGGATGCCGCACGATTCTCCTCTACGGTCAGCTTCAACGGCAAACAAGACGTTGGCCGTCTTTGATTGTCCATATGCCCTCCAGCGATCGTATGGGCGCAGGTTGAAGTTGGGATCTTCGAACTCGACCGGCGAGAATCGGTGCCCTCGCGAGGAGAGCGCGACAATCCTGGCATTACCCGCTGCCCCGAGCAGTGACCACAGGCGTACGGTGAGCTGGAAATGACCGAGATGATTCGTTGAGAACTGGCTTTCGTACCCGCGCGCATCACGACTTAAGGGATTCGCCATGATGCCGGCGCAGTTGACCAGCATGTGAAGAGCCCCATGCCTCTCCGCGAAGCGGTCGGCGAATCCGTCAATCGACCCTGGATTCATCAGATCGAGATCGTCAACCTGCACGCGCGGTATCGTCGCAACCGATTTCCGCGCTCTGGCCGCGTTGCGCGCAGGGACGATCACGGCAGCACCGGCGCTCGCGAGCGCGCGGACCACCTCCAGCCCCAATCCCCCGTAGCCACCGGTGACGATCGCGGTCCGCTCGCGGAGATCGATGCCGCATACAACTTCCGCAGCTGTCGATGTGGCCGAGAACCCGGACTGAATAGGTTGCTGCTGACTCGTCATGCACTGGCTCGCTTATCTGAACCGTAGGATCGGGGACACTCCACCGCACCGGCGCGCAGCCTGCTTCACATTGCGCTGCTGGCACCGCCTCTTGAACCGCTTCGCTGTGCTTGTCGAGCGCACCAGAACGTGGCCACAGCCGCGGACTCCTCCGCTCTATTCCGCGAACGGGGCGTCGAATAGCAAGTCGACAGCCGAGGGGCGTCTGTATCCGGGCACGAAACGTTCACCAAAATCGTGCGCGAAATTGTCATAGGTCGTGGCGCACCGTTCTTGCACGATGCTGCATACATCGCGCGCAAACTGCTTCTTCATCTGCAGGCGAGGAAAGGTATCTACGATCTCTTCGATCTGCGACTTCAGCAAGGTCTCATAGCCCCATCCGCCCCAGTCCAATCCGATACCAGTCGTGCAGAGTGCGACCTCCGGCTCCTTGTGAAGACCGATCGACGGAGTGGAATTCAAAGCGACGCCATCCCAGATCAACTGCGCTCGCGACTCGGACATGCCTTGCCTACGGGCGAAATCCCGCGCCGCATTGGCGCCTTCGACTTCGAATCTGAGAGGCCCGCTGAAGGCCGGCATCAACCCCAAATCATGCAGCAAGATTGCGACCGCGAGCACCTCTGTGTCATGCGCCTCATTATTCGCTTGCGCCATTGCTTCCGCGAAGAGCCAGGACCTCATTGAGTGGTTGAACAGGTAAGGCGTCGAACTCTCTCGCGCAAAGTCGATGGCTCTTGCGACCAGCGGCGTATCCGGTACGGTTACGCCAGCGAGTACGCGAGTATCAATGGCAACCTGACCTGTCACGGGAATGGCGCTCATTCGTGCTCTCCTGACAATCCAATGTGTTAGCTGATGTGTATCGTCGAGCCCGCGAGTACCAATATCTTGGCGGTTTCGAGCAGCTCTTGAATGCGCGCGCCTGGAGTACAGCGAACCCACGCTCGTTGCATCGCCAGGCAGCCCCGGGCCGAAGGCCATTTTCGTTCAACGCACGCACTAGACCGTCAAGGGATTGCAGCGACTTTCCAGTAGCGTTGGCATATTCCCGTTCTCTCAGGTAGACACCATGAGTGATGAGACCGGCCATCCAGTTCCGACCAGGGTCTACACAACCAGCAACGGCCGCGCTGTCATCGAGCAGCCTCAGGGTTCAATCGTGCTTGTTTCCGCCGCTCAGATAGTCGCCGTCATCAACGAACTGCATGCGTGCTACGACTACTGCGCCACATGGAAGGAGCCGAGCGAGCCGGCGTCATGAGCAGACCCATACACATCCTGCTGCAAACCACTATCGAGTACACCGCGAACGATTGGCACATCGGTCGCTTTTCGATGCTGCGCGAGTACCTGATGTCGCTGCAAGGCGAAGACGGCCAATCCCTGTTCAACGTTACGGCGCGAGACCGCGATCCCATCGGAACCGCGGACTCGGTGCTATCGGCGCTCGATCGGTCGAGCTTCGATCAACTCTGGCTGTTCGCCGTCGATACGGGCGACGGCCTCCACGTTGACGATCTGATGGGAATCCAGCGATTCTGGCAACGAGGCGGCGGCCTCATGATTGCCCGCGATCACATGGATCTTGGCTGTTCCATCTGTGAACTCGGTTTGATCGGTGCCGCAAATATCTTCCACTCGCACAATGCAATCAGCCCTGTTCCTCCGCCCGACGACCGCGGAACCGGGCACATTCTTTGGCCAAACTTCCACTCCGGCGCCAACGGAGATTTCCAGCGCATCCGGGCGGAACTCCCGGTGCATCCCATCATGCTCGATCCCAACGCCGAGAGCGGCACGGTGATGTATCTGCCCGCCCATCCGCACGAAGGAGCTGTGATGCCCCCACCGTTGGAAGCGGGCGCACGCGTCATCGCGACAGGCAGAAGTCGCATGAGCGGACTGCGATTCAACATCGCAGTGGCTTTCGAGGGCTCGCAAGATCACGGCCCAGCCTTGACGCAGTCGACCTTTCACCACTTCGCCGACTACAACTGGGATCCAAATCGCGGCAGTCCGGATTTTGTCACCGAGACGCCAGGAGGCAATCTTCCGGCCACGCCCGAAGCAGTGGCTTCCGTCCATTGCTATGTTCGCAACCTCGCATCCTGGCTGGCCGGCCGCCTGTAGCCACCGGCACGATCACATCCATTTGGGCTCGATGGACGGACGGTGGATCTCCATCCGCTGAAGCAGCGAACCCACGTCTGAGTCCGTCAGGAATAGCGATCGATTGTTGGCGCTCAGTAAACCTCGATACACGGCTACCTCCAGAAATTCAAGCAGAGCGTCATAGTAGCCATTCACGTTCAGTAGACCGCAGGGTTTGGAGTGCAGTCCCAACTGGGCCCAGGTCAATGCCTCAAAGAACTCATCGATTGTCCCCAGGCTGCCGGGCATCGCAATGAAGCCGTCGGATAGCTCTGCCATGGTCTGCTTTCGTTCATGCATCGATGCAGTGACTGTCAGGCGCGTCAAGCCCGGATGCGCCACTTCCTTTGCGATCAGGAACTGAGGCATCACGCCGACTACTGTGCCCCCGCAGTGTAACGCGGCATCTGCTACCGCACCCATGAGCCCCACGCTCGCTCCGCCGTACACCAACGTGTAGCCACGCATTGCCAGCATGGTACCTAGACTTCGAGCGGCATGAGCAAACGCCGGATCGAAACCAAGACTCGAGCCTGCAAAGACACAGATGGATTTTGCACGCATTTCGCTGCCCTCAGATGTGCTGCACCAATTCTTCAGGAGCTCTGTGACTGATGCTTGATGATCTCGCGCACCACAGGAACCGAAGTGACGCAGAGAGCGGGCAATCGCTATTCAAGTCGCGAACGTATTCATCAAGCCTTTGACGCCGTTTCATCGAACAATCCTTGCGCCATCCCGACCAAGGACCGCCGCATGAGTCTCGCTGCTGATCGATCCTGCTTTGCGGACCGAGACGTCACCGTGATCTGCACCTCCCTGACCAAGTGGTACGACGCTCACGCATCTGTACGGCGTTTGTGGGCGATCGAGGAGGGCTCGGTGCTCACAGTGTATGTTTCTCTCGAACCGAGCTCCGATGGAGATGACGCCCTGCCCGTGTGGCTCGCCATGAAACACGAATGGAGCAGCGACCTTGCATCCATGCTCCCACGTGAGATTGAACTGAGATTCGCAGCCGCCGACGTTCTCTCACCTTCATGCCTCAGCGGCAATGCCGCGGTCATTGCAGACGTGAACTGGCGGGAATCCTGGAGCTTCTCCTAACTTTCTTTTAGCGAGGATTACACCATGCTCAGCCCGAAACGCATCGCCGCCGTCATTGCGCTCGCTTCGAGCACCCTGATCTCACCTCCCGGACACACTGCAGGTGACATTGCAGTCCACGAACTCGTCACGAAATCGCTGCAGGAGTTTCCGGGCAAGGAGGTACTGATGATCACGGTGACCTACGCTCCAGGTGCCGCTGATCCCATTCATCGTCACGATGCCCACGGTTTCATCTACGTCTTGGAAGGATCGATCGTCATGCAGGTCAAGGGCGGTAAGGAAGTGACTCTGAATCCCGGCGAGACCTTCTACGAGGGCCCCAGCGACCTGCATATCGTAGGCAGGAACGCAAGCAACGCGGTCCCAGCGAAATTCCTCGTCGTCCTGGTGAAGAATGTGGGCGCACCTGTTTTCACCGTCGAATGACTATCGTTCGATGCTCGCCACACAGTCAAAGCAGTCGATCTGAAATGGGGCAGGCCATGCATAGCGAAAGACGAACGGAGCCGCACCTACAACTGGATAAGGACAACGAGTGGCTCGACGAAGCGCTACGCGACACATTTCCTGCCAGCGATCCGATACCTTCGTTTCATAAAAAGCCCGAGATGGCGCATCGGAGCGGTGAGTCCTCGTACAGACATAGCGGCTCGATGCGCGTCGACGACGATTGAACTGGCCCTGTGCCCTTGCCGGCGCGCCCGAGGCTCGAGCGTGCCGAAAATCTGTCAACCTGTTGTGTTCTGGCAATCCAATTGAGCCCTCGCGGTGAGTCCGTGATGTCGTGTTCTGACGAAGAATCAATCACACCAACGTGAAACCACCGTCGATGTGGAACACCTGGCCTGTGACCCAGTCGGCATCTCGGCTGGCCAGCGCTACGATCCAGCGCGCGATGTCCTCGGGCACTCCTCTGCGACCCATCGGAATGACAGCGCGCTCCTGAGCCATGACTGCCTCGGCTTGTTCACGCGAGAGGCCCATGCGCGCCTCCAGGAAATCGCTCTCTACCGGCCCCGAGGCGATAGCGTTCACTCTCACGCGCTGTGGCGCAAGCTCCAATGCCCAGCATCGAGTCAGTTGTTCAAGAGCAGCTTTGCTGGCGCAGTAGTTGGCAAAGCCGGCCACCGGCTTGGTGGCGAGCGAGCTCGAAATGTTGATGATCGATCCACTGGATTCGATCAGGTAGGGCACGGCTGCGGCAGCCAGGAGCGTCGGTCCGACGGTATTCACCGCGTAAACACCATTTGCATACTCCGCGGTCGTCTCCACGAGAGGCTTCGGCAGTCCCGCACCTGCATTGTTGACCAGCACGTCCACCCGCCCCCACAACTCGGCGGCTTTCGCTATCGTGCGTTGCGCATCGTCAGGATCGGCGACATCCGCAACCAGGTGCTCGATGCGGCCCTCGACTCGGGAGATTTCCTCGAGCCGAGATGCACGGCGCCCCGTAATGAGAACGTGCGCCCCTTCGACGGCAAATGCTCTGGCTGCCGCAAGTCCAATGCCCGCAGCACCGCCGGTAATAATCACCACTTCGTCTTTGCGGCTCATGGATTGAATCCTCTCGATGAGAATAGATACGACAAACCGGTGGTGAGCAACGCTCGCACATGCGTCGCGCGATCTTGAATGCCGCGCACGAGGCGCAGCGGCGAACTCATACAGTGCAGCAGGCTATCGACTTGATAGCTTCTCTGTTCCGCATGCACACACCACTGGCAGAAGTGCTCGCAGTTGTTCGTGAGAACGTGATAACTATCTTCGCCAATGCGAGACATCGCACGTTGGACGATCTCTGTCGGGTCGAAATGGGGCGCGGCTTCGGCGAGAATCCGCAGTGGACGTCCTCGCGCAAAGCGCTCGATCGAAACGGCTTCCACGGACCCGACACGCAAACCACGCTCAAGTCCGCGGTAGTGCACGACGCGACCGCCGCCGACATAGATACCGTGATGCGTGTAGCACGCCCGCGGGCTCACAACGTGAGCGCCGGGACGAAGCGCCGTTACCGGCCAACGATGGCCATCCGGATCGCGTACTTCACTATGCTTGCCACTGTTCACGGATCTATTCCTGCGTGCAGAGTCACACACTCACCGGCTCACCCAGGCGCGCTCGCCGCCAGGCACTCGGGCTTTCTCCGACAACTCGCCGAAACAGCCTGCAAAGGTGCGCCTGATCGGCCAACCCGCAGTCCAGTGCAATGGCACTCAGCGGAGCGCTGGTCGACAGCATCAGTCCCTGAGCGCGCTCCACGCGCCGCCGAATCACATATTCATGAGGCGGCTCACCGAAGCTGTTGCGAAAGGCCCGGCCGAAATGTGATGCATTCAATCGCGCGATCGCGGCGAGCTCTTCGTTGCGGATCGATCGATCGAGATTGGCATCGATATAGCTTGTTACCTTCCGGATCTGCCACGGCGCCAAGCCGCCTCGAGGTTGTTCACTGCCAGCAAGAGATCTCGTCTCTCCCATCTGTCGCAGAATGTCGGCCGCGCGCCGCAAGCTGTCTTCGGCGGTACCGCGTTCGTCATCCAGTGCGCTGCGGATAGCACTGCACAACTCCGCTATCGCCGTTCTTACGAACGAGAAGCCATGTTTTGCGAGCGGATCAGCGTCCTTGGTGGCTCGTGCTGACACCTGCAATAATTGGCTTGGATCGTCCGGCGGTACCGCATCCACGGCGGCCTTGGACGGGCCGGCATAGCGCCGGCCTGCCTCTGCGTCGCATGCAGCAGGAACGAGGCCCACAAGCGCGATTGGAATGGATGAGTTGTCCATGAGTCACTCCGAGGAATGTCGACATCTGTGACCGCTCGCCGCAAACGCAGCCTCAGCCGCGAAGGAAGGCCAGCAGATCGGCGTTGATTTGATCCTGATGCGTCACGGTCAGCCCGTGCGGTGCGCGCGGGTAGTAGATCGCCTTGACGCTCCTGAGAAGCTTCTCCGCCTTCTTCGCGGAGTCGTGGACCGGAACGATCTGATCATCCTCGCCGTGCATGAGCAGTGTCGGGATGTCGATCTTCTTTAGGTCATCGGTGAAGTCCGTCTCCGAGAATGCCTTGATGCACTCGTACGCATTCTTCAGTCCCGCCTGCATGCTCCAGAGCCAGAACTGATCCAGCGTTCCCTGCGATAGGTTGGCGCCGTCGCGGTTCACCCCGAAGAATGGAACAGCGAAATCCTTGTAGAACTGGGAGCGATCTTTGATCAGCGACGCGCGCAATCCATCGAACAGGTCGATCGGCAAACCTTCCGGATTCGCGGCGGTCTTGAGCATGATCGGCGGCACAGCTCCGATGAGCACCGCCTTGGCTGCTCGCTTGGTGCCGTGACGCGCCAGATAGCGCACCACCTCACCGCCGCCCGTTGAGTGGCCGACCAGCGTGATGTTCTTGAGATCGAGCGTTTCAATGACAGCCGCCAGATCGTCGGCGTAGCCGTTCATGTCGTTATTCGATGAGGCTTGTTCAGAACGGCCGTGGCCGCGACGGTCGTGTGCGACGACACGAAAGCCGTTCTGTGCGAGAAACTGCATCTGTCCGTCCCAAGCGTCTGCGTTGAGCGGCCAGCCATGCGAGAAGGTGACGACGGGACCGCGGCCCCAGTCCTTGTAGTAGATCTGGGTGCCGTCTTTGGCGGTGATCATGTTCACGGGATGGTTTCCTTTGGAGTGGGAAGAAGGTGCGGGCTTCTGCTGCGACGTGCCGGCCACGGCGGCAGCAGATAACCCGGCCGTGGCCGCACCCATAACACCGGCCGCGAGCACATCACGCCGACTTGCGGTGCCGGAAGAGAAAGGTGTGTTCATCAAGCTTCTCCTTGGGTGGGGATCCGGTATCGATGTGTGGAGCGACTTTCCCATCAAGTCGCGGCGGACCCAAGTTCAGCGGTGTTAATCCGCGCAAAGGACCGCACTTCCCTCCATTCACGCGTGCATGATTGACACTGGTGCATCGGGTCGATCGTCTCAGCGCACGAGTTTCAGTGAACGCTTACCAACACGCCGGGAATTCGTTACTCTCACTCTCAGCTGCGACGCACATCCCGACCCTCAGCTTCCCAAGGTCATTAGCGATGCATGGCTCGGACAGCGGGATCGCATCGTTCGGACGCTTCCGGTTGTCGCCGGCAACGCGTCAAATCGAACGCGACGGCGTACCACTCGCGTTAGGCGACCGTGCGCTCGACATTCTGATCGTACTGGTCGAACGCGCAGGCGAGATCGTCAGTCAGCGTGAGCTGATGTCGCGTGTGTGGCGGGATCTCGTCGTCACTCCGGGAAACCTTCGAGTTCACATGAGCGCCCTGCGCAAGGCGCTTGGTGACGGCGAAGGCGGTGATCGCTATATCGAGAACGTGACCGGTCAGGGCTATTGTTTTGTCGCGCAGATCACTCGCGAGAGTGCTGCTGTCTTGTTACCGCGTCGTGCGGCGTTCCCCGATATTGCCAGCAAGCGGCTCGTCCTGCCGTCGAGACTCGCACGGATGGTCGGCCGTGAACAGGTCGTGCGCTCGATCAGTGACGATCTCATTGCCGAGCGATTCGTGACCATCATCGGTCCCGGAGGCATGGGTAAGACGACGGTCGCTATCGCCGTCGCCCACGCCCTTCTCGAAGCGTTCTCAGGCGGGGTGTGCTTCGTCGACATCGGTGCGGTTGTAGATGCAAACCTGGTCGCCGCGACGATTGCCGCTTCGCTGGGTCTATCGCTCCAGACCGCAGACGCAGTCCCCACTCTGCTGGAATACCTGCGAACGTTGCGGTTCCTGCTCGTGATCGACAATTGCGAGCACGTCATCGATACGATCGCCACGTTGGCCGAAACGATCTTCAAGGGAGCTCCCGAGGTTCACATTCTCGCCACGAGTCGCGAAGCGTTGCGGGTCGAAGGCGAGCACATCTACTGGCTGCCCCCCCTCGCGAGCCCCTCGCCGCAGTCCAGCCTGAAAGCCACGAACGTGCTCGCCTTCCCTGCGGTGCAGCTGTTCATGGAGCGTGCAGCCGCCAGCGGCTATCGTTTGGGCCTGGACGACGAGAATGCGCCGATCGTGGCCGCCATCTGCGGCAGGCTCGAAGGAATCCCGCTCGCGATCGAGCTCGCCGGAGGGCGTGCGGGCAGTCACGGCATCGAAGTAACGGCGGATCTCCTGAACAGGAATCTCGGCCTCGACTGGCACGGACGACGCACCGCTCTTCCCCGTCATCAGACACTGCGCGCCTTGCTCGACTGGAGCTACGGCCTACTTCCAGACGTGGAGCAACTTGCGCTGCGCCGGCTATCGGTATTCATTGGTGCATTCACCGTCGAGGCCGCCTGCGCCGTCGTCCACGGCGTACAGGCAGATGAGGCAATCTTCAATGCCTTGGACGCCTTGGTCGCCAAATCTCTCGTGTCCGCGCTGGCCGGCGGATCCGGTTCGGAACGCTATAGGCTTCTCGAAACCACTCGAATCTACGCTCGGGAGAAGCTGCAACAGAGCGACGATGGTTCCATTACTGGGCGACGCCATGCAGAGTATTTCTCGAAGCTGCTCGATTTACACCATGGCGGACTGATCGACCTGGAGTACACGGGCCGCGCGCACGCGTTGCGTGAGCATCTTGGCAACGTACGCGCTGCGCTCGAGTGGTGCTTCTCTCAGGGTGAGAAGGTTGCAACTCCACCGCTTGCCATCGACCTTGCCGCTGCCGCCGCCCCGGTGTTCTTCGAGCTGTCCTTGTTGAGCGAATCCTACAAGTGGAGCGCTGCAGGCCTCGCCGCGCTCGATGAGTCCATGCGCGGCGGTAGGCGCGAGATGCTGCTTCAAAGCACCTGGGCGATCTCAGCTATGTGGACCGGAGACAGCAGCGATGACGTGCTGGCCGCCATCGCGCGTGGACTGCAGCTCGCGTCTCCGCTCGATGAGCCGACGCAGCGCCTGCGCATGCTAGTGACACGGCACCTCTTTCTGACCCGTCTCGGCGACTTTCGCGGCGCGCTCTCAGCTGCGGAGGAATGGGATGCTGCCGCGAAGCAGGCCGGCGATGTGACTTGCCTTGCGATATCCGACCTGCTCCAAGGCGTTGCTCAACACTGGCGAGGGGATCAGGCAGTGGCGAGACGGCTTTTCGACGCGGGGTTCGCACGCGCGGGCGAACGCAATCTCCAGTTGTGCGGCAATGACCATCGCGTGCGCGGATTGATTGTGCTATCCCGCACCTTGTGGCTCTCCGGCCTTCCCGAGCGCGCGATGCAGACTGCCCAGCAGGCCGTCGCAACGGCAATGAGATCCGGCAAGCCTCTCGAAACTTGCTTCGCGCTGCTTTACACGACGCCTGTGTACTTGTGGTGCGGCCATTGGGACGCGGCACAGGACGGCCTGGAGCAACTCGTCAACCACACTCATTGGCCCATGCTGAAGCCGTTCCACTCGAGCGCAGCTGCGATGCAAGGGGCATTGCTGATCGGACGCGAAGAGACGGAGCAAGGGACTTCCATGGTTCAAGCAGCGCTACGTAAGATGAAAGACGAACGACTGAACGTGGTCCGGTCGCTCGCCGCGTGCTGGATGACGGAAGGCTTGCGAACCATGGGAAGCGCCGAGGACGCGCTCTCTATCATACGTACCGCCCGACGCGATTGCGTGCGCAACGGAGAGGGCGCGCTCCTGCCGGAGCTGTTGCGCATGCAAGCGCAAGTTCTCCTTTCAATCTCCCGGGAAAACGAAGCGCGCGCGGTGCGCCTTCTGGTTCGCTCCTGCCGAGTCGCACGTCGGCAATCCGCTCGGTCGTGGGAGTTGCGATCAGCCATGACCCTGGCACGCATTAGAATCCAAAGTGGCGACTGCGAGCAGGCGCGGCAATTGCTTGCGACGATCTATGATCAGTTCACCGAAGGTTTCGAAACTCGAGACCTCAAAGCAGCCGCGGAGATGTTGCGAGCCCTTGATGGCACTTGCGAATTCGACCCGTTAGTCGACTACGAAAGTCGCGGAGTCGACGACTCACCTTCCGGGGTCCACGGCACGTCCTTCTCGGGTTCTTCGCCATGAGCGGCTCGGACCGAGGGATCGTATCGTTTGGACCTTTCCGACTGTCGCCAGCGACGCGCACGCTCGAACGTGACGGCATTGCGATCGCATTGGGAGATCGTGCGCTCGACATCCTGATCGCGCTCGTGGAACACGCTGGTCAGATCGTCAGCCAGAAGGAATTGATGTCGCGTGTATGGCGCGATCTCGTAGTGAGCCCCGGCAATTTGCGTGTGCATATGGCAGCGCTACGCAAGGCGCTCGACGCCGCCGACAGTGGCGCGTCCTACATCGAGAACGTCGTCGGTCAGGGCTACTGTTTCGTCGCGCCAGTCACCCGGGTGGGCACACCAGCAATCGTGCTCGAGGTCCCACGGGCCTTCCCCTCAGTTGTGCCGCGACCTCTGCCATTGGCGCTCAACCGAATGGTCGGTCGCGATGAAACCGTCCGCACGATCGCTGCCGACCTTCGCACAGATCGTTTCGTGACGATCGTCGGTGCGGGAGGTATGGGCAAGACGACCGTTGCTGTATCAGTGGCCCATGCAATGAAAGATGAGTTCGGCGGAAGCGTATGCTTCGTCGACTTCGGAGCCATCACGGATGCATCGCTGCTGCCGACAACGGTAGCCTCGACCCTGGGCCTTGCGAGTCAGAGCGTCGACGCGCTGACCACCCTGATGGCGTTCCTGCAAAACGCACGGCTGCTGCTGGTCCTGGACAATTGCGAGCACGTCATCGACGCAGCTGCCTCTTTGGCCGAAGTGATCTGCAGTCAGGCACCACAGGTGCATATCCTGACCACCAGCCGCGAAGCGCTACGCGTCGAGGGGGAACACGCGCACTGGCTGCGTCCTCTCGAGAGCCCACCCCCCGAGATATCTCTCAGTGCGGAGGCTGCGCTCGAGTTCCCCGCGATCAAATTGTTTGTCGAGCGCGCAACTGCGTCGGACAGTCGCTTCAGACTCACGGACGAGAATGCTTCGATGGTCGCCGATATTTGCCGCAGACTGGATGGCATCGCCCTCGCGCTCGAGTTGGTCGCGGGACGAATTGCCACGTATGGGCTCGAAGGAACAGTCGATCTTCTGGACAAAAGACTCGGCCTGCACTGGCAAGGCCGCAGAACAGCCTTACCACGCCACAAGACACTATACGCACTGCTCGATTGGAGCTACGGCCTGTTGCCGCCTTTCGAGCAACGCGTTCTTCGTGGGCTGTCGATCTTTGTTGGTCCGTTCACTCTCGAAGCAGCGCAGGCGACGCTGCCTGAAGCTGACCAGGACATAGCCGCCATTGCGATTGCGCTCGACTCTCTGATCGCGAAATCGCTGGTCGCCACATACCGGGCACCTGAGGGGACCACACACTACCGGCTCCTGGAAACGACGCGTATCCATGCGTCGGAGCGGCTGGAGCAGATGAACGATATCGATGCAGTCGCGGAGCGACATGCACGCTACTTCGCGGAACTGCTGGGCTCGCGGCCGCCGCAGTTCAACCATGAACACCTCGGCAACTTGCGCGCGGCGCTTGACTGGTGCTTCAGCGATCGCCCGGGGGCATCGATTCCAGCAAGAATCGAGACGGGGATCGATCTGGCCGCTGCCTCGGTCGCCACTCTCCTGCACTTCTCGTTGTGGAATGAGTGCCATTCCTGGAGCAAAGCCGCGCTGGCGCGTTTGACCCAGGCATCGCACATCGATAAAAAGGAACTCGTGCTGCAGGAGGCGCTCGCCATCGCTTCGATGTACACCGGCGCTCCAGGTCTACACGCTGTAATCGTGCGTGGCATCGAGATGGCGCGGGAACTTGCCGAAACAGCTGTTCTATTGCGGCTGCTTGCCTCGCTGCATTTCTACTCACATCGTGTGACGGACTTCCGCGCCTCCTTGGCGATCAGCGAAGAGATCGAAACAGTCGCGAGATCGACCGACGATGTAATCGCGTGGGCCATCGCGGACTGGCTGCGTGGATCTTCTCAGTATTGCCTGGGCAATCAACAGACCGCCTTGCAACTCTTCGAGCGCGGCTTCACGCATGGCGGCGATCACTACGCGGCGGATGCTCAGCAGCTCGGCATCTACTATCGTTCGCGCGGCCTGATCGGCCTCGCCCGTGTGCGATGGCTGTGCGGTTACCCTGATCAGGCTCTGCAGACGGCCAAACAGGCCCTTGAAGAGTCGGCGGCAACTTCTGCAGCCAATCGCAGCTATGCGTTGCTCGTCGTATGCCATGTCTTCCTATGGCGCGGCGATCTGGATACTGCACTGGAAGTGATTGGACGAGTGTTGGCCCAGCCACACTGGCAGGGCCGTCTCGTGTGGTTCCACACAGAAGCATTGGCACTGAAGGGCGAAGTCCTGATTCGTCGCGGCAACCTGGCGGAAGGCATCGAGCTGATCAGCAGCGCCCTCGCCGACATGAAGACCAAGAATCAGAAAAACCTCATGCTCACGGTCACCGCCTGCGCACTCGCCGAGGGTCTGGGTGCCGCCGGTCAGGTCGAAGAAGGGCTGGCCGTCATCACCGACGTACTCACACACGCGCCAGGCAACGCAGAAACCTGGGAGGCGCCGGAACTGCTACGCGTTCGCGCCAGCCTCTTGATGGCAACTACTCAACCAGAGGAAATTGAGGCCGAGCGGTGCCTCACGCGTTCACTCGAGCTGTCCCGTCAGCAGAAGGCCAGAGGCTGGGAGCTTCGAGCCGCCACAACCCTGGCCCAGCTCAAATCGCGCCAAGGACTTGTTGAGGAGGCATGCGACATTTTGGCCACGGTCTACGCTCAGTTCACGGAGGGATTCGACACCCGCGATCTGCGGACTGCCCGTGAGTTGCTGAATCAATTCGGGTCGGCGTTGGCTGCAAGCGCTGCGCGCTCTGCTGACCTGCAACGCCGAGCAGACCCATCTCTCCCGTAGCTCCCTTCGCGGCGGCGGCGCAGATCGTTCAACCCACATCGCTCGCCTTCAAGCTTTCCCCCTCCCGAAGCGGAACACTGCGCCGCAGACAGTCCGATCACGAGGAGACATCGCATGAAGAGTTCATTTGCCGCCACCTTGCTCGGGTTACTCGCAGCAACAGGCGCTACAGCAGAACCGGCGAAGCCGACCATCGTCCTGGTCCACGGCGCCTTCGCCGATTCGTCGAGTTGGAATGGCGTAATCGAGATCCTGGAGAAGGATGGCTTTCCAGTCGTCGCGGTCGCGAATCCCTTGCGCGGTGTCGCCAGCGATGCACGATATGTCGCGGATATCGTCAAAGGACTGAACACGCCGGTCGTGCTTGTCGGTCACTCGTATGGAGGCTCTGTCATCAGCTCTGTGGAGCTCGCGGCGAACAACGTGACTGCACTGGTGTATGTCGCTGCCTTCGCACCTGATGCTGGCGAAACGGCCGCTGGACTTTCAGGGAAGTTTCCTGGCAGCACCTTGGGGCCCGCCCTCGCCACACCTGTTGTCTTATCTGGCGGAGGAAACGACCTGTACATTCAGCAGGCTCGGTTCCACGACCAATTCGCGGCGGACGTTCCTGCATCCGTAGCAGCAACCATGGCAGTCGGCCAGCGACCCATCACCGAAGCAGCACTCAATGAGGCCGCGAGCGAACCGACCTGGAAGTCCGTTCCGTCGTGGTTCGTCTACGGCAATGAGGACAAGAACATCCCGCCCAAGGCCATTGCGTTCATGGCCGAGCGCGCCAAGTCCAGGAAGACTGTAGTGGTGAATGGCGCTTCGCATGTCGTGATGGTTTCCCATCCCGAAGCGGTAGCGAAGTTGATTGAACGCGCAGCCGACGGCCGCTAGTTCTCGCTTTCCAAACTCCTCCCCTCCGGCAACGTCGCCAACGCGGGGAGGCAGAGGGGTGATCGCGCTGATGTACGTTTCCTCACTGAAATCTGACTTCATTCACTATGCTCACACGCGCTTCAGGCAAGGCAGTCGACCCCATCCGACGTCGCCTACTGCATGTCGCATCCACAGCCCTTGCAATGATCCCGATGACTGCGATGACGATCCGTGCCGCGACTTCACGCGGTTCACCCGCCGCTTTCGGCCCTCGCCGCCAGATCGACGCAGGCGATCTCAACATCGGCTACGTTGATGTCGGGCCGCGTGATGGACAGCCAGTGATCCTTTTGCATGGCTGGCCGTACGACATCCACAGCTATGCCGACGTGGCGCCGCTGCTCGCCGCGAAAGGGTGCCGGGTCATCGTTCCTTATCTGCGCGGCTTCGGCACGACATGCTTTCGATCCAGCCGCGCTTTGCGCAACGGCCAGCAGGCTGCACTCGCGGTCGACGTCATTGCACTGATGGATGCATTGGGTCTTAAGCAAGCTGTACTCGGTGGATTCGACTGGGGTGCCCGCGCCGCCAACTGCGTCGCGGCGCTATGGCCTGAGCGCTGCAGCGCGATGGTCTCCGTGAGCGGTTACCTGATTGGCAACCGCGAAGCCGGAGCGAAACCACTGCTACCGAAAGCAGAGCTCACCTGGTGGTACCAGTTCTACTTCGCCACCGAGCGTGGCCGTGCGGGCTACGCAGCCAATAGACGCGAGTTCGCGAAGCTGATCTGGGAACTAGCATCGCCAGAATGGGACTTCGACGAGCCCACGTTCGATCTCTCCGCCTCCGCGCTGGACAATCCAGATCACGTCGACGTCGTCATCCATAACTATCGATGGAGAATCAGGGCGGCGCCCGGCGAAACGCGGTACGACGCCCTTGAAGCGCAGCTCGCGACGAGTCCTTCCATCTCTGTTCCAACCATTACCCTCGAAGGCGACGCAAACCGCGCACCACATCCCGAACGCACCTCTTACGCACGGAAATTCACCGGCGAGTATGAGCACCGGCCGATCAAGGGCGGCATCGGTCATAACCTCCCACAGGAAGCACCGCAGGCATTCGCAGATGCCGTCCTCGATCTCGCGGGTGGGCGCGTTTAGCATCCCTCTACGAATGCTGGCGATTCGATCCTACCCATCTGGGCGGCGTGAGCGTTCCCGCGCGCCCGACTGCACTCACCAACCAACTTAGCGCAATCATTTGCGTTTTCGACCGCATTTTGACCCATGTGTGCATCGTCGTTGCGCAGTCGTCTACTGGTCGCACCCGAACGGCCCGGACAGCCATCCCAATGCACCGCGATGAGCGCGTCGGTCCTCGTGCGAACCTATCGCAATCATGGGCTGCACGGACATCCCTCCTGCGAGCCGTTCGAGCCCTGGCTGTGCCGGATCGAGCAGTATCCGAACTGTGAAGCGCCGGACGATCTTGGTGAAATTGCCGGTGGCATTGTCAGGTGGCAGTAGCGCGAACTCGGATCCGCTTGCACCCGAGACACTCTCCACCGAACCGCAATAGGTGTGCTCGCGAACAGCATCGACGTCAACGCGCACACGATCGCCGGGACGTATGCGCGAAAGCTGCGTCTCACGAAGATTCGCCTCCACCCATAGATCCTGGGTCGGCGCCACCGCCATCAGCCGCGTACTGGCCGTGACGTATTCACCAACACGAACGTTGCGGCCTGCGATCAGCCCTTCGCGTGGCGCGCGTATGGTGGTCGCTTCGAGATCGTTCTGGGCCCGCAGCAGTTTGGCTTCGGCCCCGAGGAGCGCGGCCGACACGGACTGCTTTTGTGCGGCGAGCACGTCGAGCTGCCTGCGCGCGAACTGCGCCTGCGCGGTCGCCTGTTCGACGCCAGCGCGTGCGCCAACGCCTTCGGCTATGCTGGTCTCGTAGGCAGACCGGCTGACTGCGCGCTCCTTTACCAGAGCGGTCGCCCGTTTCAACTCCGCATCCGCACGTTCCAGCTGTGCCGTTGCATTCTTGACTGCTGCATCGGCGACTCGGATCTGCGACTGCTGCAGCCGTTCCTGCGCATCGATCTGCATCAGTGCTGCGCGCTCGCGGGCTACGCTGGCCCGCGCGTCGCGCTCGGCAGCCTCGAAGTCCTGCGGATCGATGCGCACGATCACCTGCCCCGGCGCAACGCGCTGATGATTCTCCGTCAGTACCTCGCTGATGAACCCGGGCACTTTCGTCGACACGAACGTGAGGTCGCCCTTGATATAGGCGTTGTCGGTCTTCTCGAACGGTGTCATGCCATGCCAAAGAGCGTAACCGCCATAAATCAGCCATCCAGCGCCTGTCACCACGACACCCGCCGTGATCAACCGCTTGGTCGTCGGCAGTGGCGCCGATGAGTCGGCCGCGCGTTGAGCGGCGGTCGCCGCGGGCAGCGCGGTATCTCGGGCTTCTGCGTTCATCGATTGGGACCCTGTGAAGGCAACAGCCGCAGAGTGCTCGGGCGCGGCAGCGCCGGCAGCGCCCAAACTAGAACGGCCGCGACCGTGAGCACGACGGCCGTGATGAAGAATGCATCCTGATATGCAAGGGAGAACGCCTGTCTGGCCGTTTCATGGGACAGCCGGGAGAATGCGCCTCGCTGCACTCCCGCGGCGTCAGGCAACCATGAGATCAGAGCGCGCATCATCGCTGCGATCCCTTCGCCGGTTGCGGGCTGGAGGTTCGTGATCGATTCCGCCAGCATCGCGGAATGAAACTTCTCGCGTTCAACCACTGTGTGAGCGACTAGTGCGAGGCCACCGACGAGTCCGAACGTTCGCGCGATATTGAAGGCGATACCGTGTGATGGACCATCATGAAAATTCGCGCCGAAGACTGCATAGCGCATCGTGGCGACCGCGAACAGCGCCTGACCCATTCCAGCGAGGAGCAGCGGCACGATGAACTCTTGGCTCGCCCACTCGGAAGTGATCTGCACACACATTGCGGCCGCAAGCGCCATCGCAGCCAACCCGACCGACAGTGCGATCCGCGGGTCCGATTTCGCCGCCAGCCAGTACGCCACAGGCGTGGTAAGGAGTGTCGCCGCAGACATAACCAGCATGACACCCCCGATCTGCTCGGTGCGGAACCCCTGAATACGTGCGAGATACTGAGGTGCAATGAACACCGCAAGCAGCGTGCCGAATCGGAAAGCTACCTGCAGAATCAGACTCCAGGAAAGCGTCGGGCGGCGGAAGATCGAGAGGATAAGCAGCGGCCGCTTCGCGTGGCGCATGCTCTGGATTGCGAATGCGATGCACAGCAGCCCGCACACCAGGCTCGCCGCGATCCACCATTTTTCGAACCAGAAGCGCCGTTCTCCTTCGGCCAGGAACACAAGAACGAGCCCTAGGCCCATTGACAGCAACAAGAAGCTCGGCCAGTCGAAGGCTTTCAGCAGAGCGCGATTGCCGCGGTCGGCACGAAGTACGAAGAGCGCAAGCAGCGCATAGAGCCCACCCGCAACGGCCTGAGATGTGAACAGCGCACGCCAGCCGCCGAGAGCGATCAATGCATCCGCGGCCCACGCCGCGACACCTCCACCTAGTGAGGTCGCAATGGCGAACAACGTGAGGCCTTCGAGTTGCCCTCTACCTGGCGGCAGACTCGTCAGCACGATGAGCATCATGAGCAGGGGCAGCGCGCCGCCAAAAAATCCTTCCAGGAATCTCGCAATGAAGACCCAGGACAAGCTGTGGCCCACTGCGACCACCAGGCTCGATAGCGCGAACCCAAGCCCGAAGATCCACATCGTACGGCCGCGTCCAGTGACGCCCGCAACACCGACGGCCGCCGGGATACCGGCCAGCGTACCGACGTTGTAGAGCGTGGTGACCCAGCTCGCCTCATCGGCACTCACGGAAAGCCCGCCAGCGATATCCGGCATGGACAGGATGACGGCAAGCGGCATGGTGGCCGCCACCACTGCCCCGAACGTACTGACCGCGATCGCGCCGAACGGTGGTGACGATGCTCGATCAGATGTGGCCGGATTCGAAACTGAGTCGACTGCCGCAGGCATGTGCTTCTCACTCCCACTGTAGAAGAAGCAGCCGGCGGCTCTCTGCCGCCGGCTGAAATCACGTGCTGCACCTGGGGTTTAGGGGGGAATTGCGCACGTGGGGACTTGTCGGCCCAACTCTGCAGCCTGTGGCTCACATCTTCTTGCATGCATCTGAGGTGACTTGAAGGCGCCGCCGCAATCCGAACTCATGGCGAATGCGCCCCGGCCTTGTGCACTCCACTGCGATGCCACTCGCGTCCAAACAGCCAACAGCTCGCTCAATCAGGTGAGAGATGTCTGGGCTGAACATGCGTCACGACGGCTTCTGAGGTCCCTGCCCGAGGTCGTAACTTGCTCGCTCGCAGTGACGGAGATCGGAAACGATGAGAATTGCAGTGATTGGCGGTACTGGACTCGTTGGTGCAAAACTGGTGACCACCCTGCGACATCGTGGTCACGAGGTCGTAGTGGCATCGCGCCAGCGTGGCGTCAACACACTGACGGGCGAAGGCTTGAGCCAGGCGATTGCGGGCTCGCGGGTCGTCATCGACGTCACGAACTCGCCGACGCTGGATGGTAGATCGGTGATGGACTTCTTTGGAACGTCGAGCCGCAACCTTCTGGCAACCGAGCAAGCCGAACGCGTCAAGCACCACATCGTGCTGTCTATCGTGGGAACCGATCGCTTACTCAATAGTGCTTATTTCAGAGCGAAGATGCTGCAGGAGGATCTGGTGCGGCGCTCCCCCATCCCCCACACCATTCTGCGATCGACGCAGTTCTTCGATTTCCTGCCACGCATCCCGGAGCCGCATCTGGATGGAACGGTTGTGCGCGTCTCGCCTGCATTCGTCCAGCCCGTCGCTGCGGATGAAGTGGCTGCGGCCATTGCCGATCTCGCGCAGGCTGGGCCTCGCAATGGCATGATCGAGCACGCTGGACCGGAGATCTTCCACCTGGACCAAATCGTGCGGCAGGTCATGACAGCCGCGGGAGACCAGCGCGCCGTCATCGCGGACTCGCGTGCACGTTACTTTGGCGCAGAACTGAGTAATGACTCATTGACGCCAGATGAGGGCGCGATCATCGGCGTGACGCGCTTCGACGAATGGCTCAAGCAGCATGCATCGAGACTGCGTGCTGAGGGCCTCAGTCCAACGTCCTCGCTTCTTGAGGGTGACGCGCGCGGGCCGAATTTTCGTACACGAGCCCAGCGTGCACCCGGCACCCGGAATATTCTTTCCTTGAACAGATGATCACTGCCCGCCCTCGCAACGAAGAAGACGGGATTTCAGTTCGTCGAGGGGCTGATCCGGAAGCGCGCATTTTCCGCCCGTTCATGCGCGGGGTCGATGAGGCCTCATTGCCTCCTGAGCCGGACGGTCACACGACGATGCGCAGGGCGGGCAATCCTGCACACGAGACGTTCACAACAGCATTCCTCAGCGAGACCCATAGCCCATGGAAACGATTTCTCACGAGCCAACACGCCTCGAGCTTCTGGCCACTGTCGCCCACGAGTTGCGCAACCCGCTGGCGGCGATCCAAGCAGCCGTTCGGATAATCGACAGCCATGAGCCTGCGTCTGCACGAAGAAAAGAAGCGCGCGCATCGATTGATCTTCAGGTACTGCGAATCGCCCGAATATCCGACGACCTGCTCGATGCAGGCTACCTGGCTTCCGGCAAACCTGAACTAAGAAAGGAACTTATCGACCTCAGGGATCTCGTCAACTCTGCAATCGAAACCTGTGGCCCGCAGTTGGAGGCAGGGCATTTCGCGATGGCCGTACTGCTGCCCCCACAGCCCGTAATGATCGAAGCCGATCCGTTGCGGATCACTCAGGTGCTCATCAACCTACTCGACAATGCCGCGAAGTTCAGCGAGCCCTACGGGATGATCGTCGTCGCCATCGAGGACATGCCCAGCATCGTTGGCCTGCGAGTCGTCGATCATGGCATCGGCATTCCTGCCCACTTATTACCGTGCATCTTCGATCCGTTCGTACAGGGCGACACGGCACGAACGCGATCCAGTCGCGGCATAGGCATCGGCCTTAATGTCGTCAAGCATATCGTCGAAATGCACAGAGGAACCGTACATGCCTTCAGTGCAGGGCCGGATCTGGGAAGTACGTTCACAGTTCGACTGCCGAGGCACCCATGAGCACACTGTGCACGCACCTTGACTTCGTACAAACCAATGCACCCACCTCGCGGGTTTGCGAGGAGTGCCTACGACTCGGCAATACCTGGATTCATCTGCGTGTATGCCGGACTTGCGGGCACGTGGGCTGCTGCGACGACTCGAAGAATCGGCACGCTCGAAAGCACTTCGACGCGATGTCGCACCCAATCATCACATCGATGGAACCTGGTGAAACCTGGAGCTGGTGTTTTCTCGACAGGACCCTCGTGAAAGGTCTGACTCGGCTTGCACCTTTCAAATAAGACGTTGCTCATCCTTGGTCGCATCACGCATCCAATTCGCGTCCTCTCATGCCAAGACCCGCGCCTGTGTTCCGGTGGAAGCTTCCACACGAAGCGCGCAATGCCGCTTTGTTTCCATCGTCACAGAGTAGGAGCACGAAATGAAGATTGTCGTAATCGGTGGCAGCGGCCTCATCGGATCCAGGTTGGTGAGCATGCTTCGCGACAAGGGTCATGAAGTTCTCGCCGCGTCTCCGAATTCGGGAGTCAACACAATCACAGGCGAAGGTCTGGATGCAGCGCTCTCTGGCGCGCAGGTTGTCGTCGACGTCGCCAACTCGCCATCCTTTGAGGATGCAGCGGTTCTAAAGTTCTTCGTGACTTCAGGAACCAATCTGCTGGCCGCCGAAGCTCGCGCGGGCGTCAAGCATCATGTCGCGCTGTCGATCGTCGGGGCTGATCGCCTGCCGGACAGCGGCTACCTGCGTGCGAAGGTAGCTCAGGAGAACCTGATCAAAAAGTCTGGAATCCCTTATTCGATCCTGCGCTCGACGCAGTTCTTCGAGTTCATTGGCCGGATTGCACAGTCGGGAGATGACGGTAAGTCCGTTCGCATTTCGAGCGCCCACTTCCAGCCCATCCTCTCGGCAGACGTTGTCGCCGAACTCGCCGATGTCACACTGGGAGAGCCCCTCAACGGCACAGTCGAGGTTGGCGGCCCCGAGCGCTTTCGCATGGATGAGTTGGTTCGACGCGTCCTGCAGGCCAACGGCGACAAGCGCGAAGTGATCGCAGATCCCCGTACCCGGTACTTTGGCGCGGAGCTCAACGACCAGAGCCTCGTAGCAGGCCCCGGCGCTCGCGTCGGATCGAAGCGATTCGAACAGTGGCTGCAGGAATCGAGCGCCACACAACCGCGTGGGAAGGTCGCCTAGGCATCATCCGCCGAGTTTGCTCTGCCTACCTGCACTGTCCATGAAGGGCGAGGCCGCGTTGTTGCACGGGGAGAAACCTGTGCTGGCCTCGCCTCGTCCTTCCCGAGCCCACATGCGGAGAAATCCATGCAGCTCTACTACTTTCCAGGGGCGTGTTCGCTCGCAGATCACGTCGTTCTCGAATGGATCGGCGTGCCGTACGAAATCATCAGGATGGATCGCGACAGCATCAATTCCCCTGAGTATCTGGCACTCAATCCGACAGGGGCGGTGCCACTCCTCGTAGATGGCGACTACCATCTGACGCAGAACGCAGCGATCCTCTGGTACCTGGCGGATCGCTACTCGGCTTCGCAGTTGCTCGGCGAACCAACGCCGCGGGGACGAGCTGAAGTGATGCGTTGGCTGTCGCTTCTCAACTCAGATCTTCATCCGGCGTTCAAGCCGATCTTCTCACCCAGCCGATTCCTTTCGGGTGCCAGCCGCGAACCGGAGATCGCCGACACTGCCCGTCTTGCAGTTCGGAAGTATCTTGCAATCCTGAATGAGCGCCTCGATGGAAGAGAATGGCTCGCGGATCAGCGTTCGATCGCCGATCCGTACCTGTTCGTGATGTTGCGATGGGCAGTCCGCTTCAATATCGATTTGAAAGAATTCGCGCACCTGACTCGTTTCCTCGAGCGAATGTATGCCGATCCCGGTGTACGCAAGTCGATTCTCGAGGAGGAAGGTGAGACAGCCGAGTATGCTCGGGCGGCGATGTGACAAGCGCCATGCTGAGCTTCAGAAAGAACAGCTCGCCGGGCCACTTGGTGCCGAGTCTCGAACGAATCGCGGAGTGGATCGACGCGCGCTTCCCGATGACTCGCTTCATGAAGGAGCATGCCAGCGAGTACTACGCGCCGAAGAACTTCAACTTCTGGTACTACTTCGGCTCGCTGGCGCTGGTGGTGCTGGTGCTGCAGATCGTCACCGGCATCTTCCTGACGATGAACTACAAGCCTTCGGCCGAGCACGCGTTCGCGTCGGTCGAGTACATCATGCGCGACGTGGAGTGGGGCTGGCTGATCCGCTACATGCATTCCACCGGCGCGTCGGCGTTCTTCATCGTTGTCTATCTGCACATGTTTCGCGGCCTGATGTACGGCTCGTACAAGAATCCGCGCGAGCTGGTGTGGATCTTCGGCATGCTGATCTATCTGTGCCTGATGGCCGAGGCGTTCTTCGGCTATCTGCTGCCCTGGGGCAACATGTCCTATTGGGGCGCGCAGGTGATCGTGTCGCTGTTCGGCGCGATCCCCGGCATCGGCGAGTCGCTGGTGGAATGGATCCGCGGCGACTACTACATCTCCGACATCACGCTGAACCGCTTCTTCGCGCTGCACGTCATCGCGTTGCCGCTGGCGCTGGTGTTCCTGGTGATCGCGCACATCTTCGCGCTGCACGAGGTGGGCTCGAACAATCCCGACGGCATCGAGATCAAGAAGCTCAAGGGCCCGGACGGCCATCCGGTGGACGGCATTCCCTTCCATCCGTACTACACCGTGAAGGACCTGGTGGGCTTCATCGTGTTCGCGATGGTGTTCGCGCTGGTGCTGTTCTTCGCGCCGGAAATGGGCGGCTACTTCCTCGAGCACGCCAACTTCGACCCGGCCGATCCTCTGCGCACCCCGGAGCACATTGCGCCGGTGTGGTACTTCACGCCGTTCTACGCAATCCTGCGCGCGGTGCCGAACAAGCTGTTCGGTGTGGTTCTGATGGGGGCGGCCGTGATCGCCTTCGTGTTCCTGCCGTGGCTGGACCGTTCGAAGGTGAAGTCGGTCCGCTATCGTGGCTGGCTGTTCAAGGCCTTCCTCGGCGCGTTCGCGGTCAGCTTCATCGCGCTGGGTTACCTGGGCCTGATGCCGGCGACCCCGGGCTACACCCTGGCGGCACGCTTCTTTGCGGCCATCTACTTCGCGTTTTTTGTCCTTATGCCGTGGTATTCAAACACGGGCCGGACGAAGCCAGTGCCGGAACGCATCAGCTAACGGTTGCTCGTTGCTGGCCTGAGTAGCACCTGAATGCGAAAACGTACGTGGCAACGCCCAAGCGCGACTCGTGCTTGAAAACTCGGTGACCAGCCCCTGCGCTTTTTTACTTGGATTTGAGAGATGGTGGACGGGATGGCGGAACAAGATTCGGTCGAACCCCTCCGACTGTCAGGTATCGCGACTTCCTAAGCCCATCTCGCTGCAGGAATTTTTGCGCGAGCTGACTCCTGGAGTCGGTCGGCGACTTCGGCGGGGAGTGGCGGAGAGTGAGGGATTCGAACCCTCGATGGGCTTTTGACCCATACACCCTTAGCAGGGGTGCGCCTTCGACCACTCGGCCAACTCTCCGGCGCCTGCCAGGGCGTAGTGCCCCAGGAATCACAGCGGGGACGACTTGCCCCGGAGCCGTGAAGGCCGGCAAGAATACTGGCCAGGGCCCGTTAGGTAAAGGGTCGGAGCGGGAATTGCACCTACGCTCATAGCGGTACGCGGGAGTGGCGGATCACGTCACCCCGCGCAGGTGAGGCGAGCGCTCGAAGTCAGGAGCCAGCGCCGGTGATCGGACGCTTTGCCGCGCCGCTACCCGCCGCTTGTTCCTCACGCTTGATTCGCTCGTAGATCTCTTCGCGATGTACTGCAACCTCTTTCGGCGCGTTTACACCCACACGCACCTGGTTGCCCTTGACGCCTAGAACGGTCACTGTGATGTCGTTACCTATCATCACGGTCTCACCGACGCGCCTTGTCAGAATCAACATGGTTCGCTCCTTGCTGTCAGCCGAATGATCAAGTTGCGATTGCCGGCGGTGGAAATCACCGCCCTCCCACAGCGCACGCACTTTGTCATTCGAAATCGAGAGTAGGTCAGCTGCTCGGGTAATGGGGATCGGGATTTCCCTGAATATCGAAAATTACCCTCACAGGAAAGACAATATATTTTTGGGTATGTTCGCACCAATCAATTCTGACTGCGACCCGAATTTTCCCCAGTATCGAAAAAATCTACTTCATGGGTATCGGGCCGACATAATGCGGCAGATTGGCGGGGGAGTAGAGCAGCTTCCATGCGGCTCTGCAGTTCGCGCAATCACTGATGCCAGTTTCAGGCTGATTTTGCCGTGACTTTGGACTCAATCCACGAGGCCACACCCGCCAGCGCAGCATCCAGCTTGGCGGGATCGTTGCCGCCGGCTTGTGCCAGATCCGCCCGCCCGCCGCCTCGCCCCCCGACTTGCTGGGCAACGAAGTTCACCAGGTCTCCCGCTTTTACCCGCGCCGTCTGATCTGGCGTCACGCCCGCGATCAACACGACTTTGTCGGCCTCCTGCACGGAGGCGAGCACGATAGCCGCCGAGCGCAGCTTGTTTTTCAGCTGGTCCACGGCATCGCGCAATGCGGGCGCGTCCGCACCGTCGACTCGCGTGGCGACGACTTTCAGCCCACCCACATCCACCGCGGAGCTCGACAGGTCGTTGCCTTGTCCACTGGCCAGCTTGGACTTGAGGGTGGCCACTTCTTTTTCGAGCTTACGGCTGCGGTCGAGCAGTTGTCGGACTTTATCCTCCACGTCATCGCGCCCCGCCTTGACCATCGACGCGACATCGCGCAGCAGGCGCTCCGTCTGCGAAACCCACTCATAGGCGCCCTGCCCGGTGACGGCTTCGATGCGGCGAATGCCCGCGGCCACGCCGCCCTCGCTGATGATCTTGAACAGCCCGATGTCGCCTGCACGGCTTACATGGGTGCCGCCGCACAGCTCCGTTGAGAAATCACCGAAGCGGAGCACGCGCACCTCGTCGTCATACTTCTCACCGAACAAGGCCATGGCCCCCGAAGCGACAGCCGCTTCGTAAGGCATGAGCTTGGTTTCCGCAGGGGCGTTTGCGCGAATTTCCGCGTTCACCAGCTGCTCGATTTCCCGCAACTCCGCCGGAGTGACCGGGGAAAAGTGTGCGAAGTCGAAACGCAGCCGATCGGGCGCAACCAACGAGCCCTTCTGCGTGACGTGAGTGCCGAGCACTTTGCGCAAAGCCGCGTGCAGCAGATGGGTGGCCGAGTGATTGGCCATGATGGCGCGGCGGCGCTCTCCATCCACGCGAGCCTCAATGCGAGAGCCTACGCGCAGTTCGCCTTCTGCCACGCGACCGATGTGAGCGAATGCGCTACCAATCTTCTGGGTGTCCAGGACTTCGAACCTGACGCCCGAGCCGACCAGCTCGCCCGCATCGCCCACTTGTCCGCCACTCTCCGCATAGAAAGGAGTGTGGTCGAGAACGACCTGCCCTTCCTCGCCGGCCCGAAGCGCATCGACGCGCTCCTTGCCTCGGAGTAAGGCGACGATGGTGCCGCTACCACTCAAGCTGTCGTAGCCGCTGAAGAGGGTCTTGTCGTCGAGCGAAACGCCCGCGCGCAGATCGACACCGAACTTGCTGGCAGCACGGCCGCGCTCGCGTTGCGCTTCCATCGCCGCTTCGAAGCCGGCTTCGTCGATAGTGAGCCCCCGCTCACGCGCGATATCCGCGGTGAGATCGACAGGGAAACCGAACGTGTCGTAGAGGCGGAACACGGTCTCGCCGGGGATCTGCTTGGTTCCCTGGAGCGAGCCGATTGCCTGATCCAGCAAGGCCATGCCCTGCGAGAGCGTTTCCGCGAAGCGCTCTTCTTCCTGCTTCAGGACGCGCTCGATCTGCGCTCGCTGCGTGCGCAATTCCGGATAAGCCGCGCCCATCTCCTGTTCGAGCGCGCCGACCAGCGTATAAAAGAACGGCTGCGTCTGGCCGAGCTTGTAGCCGTGACGAATCGCGCGCCGGATGATGCGACGGAGCACATAACCGCGCCCCTCGTTCGATGGAAACACGCCATCGGCCACGAGGAACGAACATGCGCGGATATGGTCGGCGATGACACGCAGTGAGCTGGAAGTGAGATCTTTGGTATTGGTCGCGCTCGCAGCGGCGCGGATCAGGTTCACGAACAGGTCGATCTCATAGTTCGAGTGCACGCCCTGCATGACGGCGGCGGTTCGCTCGAGACCCATGCCGGTATCGACCGAGGGCTTGGGCAACGGCGTGAGCGTGCCTTCCGCCGAGCGCTCGAACTGCATGAACACCAGGTTCCAGATCTCGATCCAGCGATCGCCGTCCGCATCCGGCGAGCCCGGCGGGCCGCCGGGAATGTCCGCACCGTGATCGTAGAAGATCTCCGAGCACGGTCCGCACGGTCCCGTTTCACCCATCTGCCAGAAGTTGTCCGAGCCGCCGCCCGGCTTGTCGCCGATGCGCACGATGCGATCCGCAGGCACGCCGACATCCTTGTGCCAGATGTCATAAGCCTCGTCGTCGGTGTGATAGACGGTAACCATCAGGCGCTGCGGATCGATGCCGAGATACTGCTTGCCGGTCACGAAGTCCCAGGCATAGCGGATCGCCTCGCGCTTGAAGTAATCGCCGAAGCTGAAGTTGCCCAGCATCTCGAAGAACGTGTGATGCCGCGCCGTATAGCCGACGTTCTCGAGATCGTTGTGCTTGCCGCCGGCGCGCACACAGCGCTGCGACGTGGCCGCGCGGCTGTAACTGCGCTTCTCCTTGCCAAGGAACACGTCCTTGAACTGCACCATGCCGGCATTGGTGAACAGCAGCGTCGGGTCATTGCCCGGCACCAATGAGCTGGAGGGTACGATCTGGTGGCCCCGCTCATGGAAAAAGTCGAGGAACAGCGCGCGAAGGTCGGCGCTCGACAAGCGCTTGGCAGTCATGAGAAACCGTCAGGAATGATCCGGGATCGAATCCTCCGCCCGGATCGCTGTCCTTTTTCCGGCTAGTCGTCCGTATGAGGATCGAACTTCAGGGCGGCGCGGATCTGATCGCTGTTAAAACCGCGATATTGAAGGAATCGCGCCTGCTTTGCACGTTCGCTCGCGGTTTGCGGCAGCTCCGCCCCGAACTTGCGCCGGCGGACCTCGGCGGCGAGCGCATTCCAGTCGCACTCGGCGGAGCCAACTTCTTGTTGGATCTGGGGATCGGCGATGCCCTGCTGCCGCAGTTCCGCGCGGATTCGCACCGGTCCCTGGCCGCGACGGGCATGGTGATGGACATAATTGGCAGCGAAGCGCTCGTCCGAGAGCAGCTTTTTCTTGCCGAGCTTGTCGAGCACCACCGCGATGCTCGACTCCGGATGACCCTTTGCCGCCAGCTTGCGC
This sequence comes from Steroidobacter sp., assembly GCF_036406195.1. Lineage (GTDB taxonomy): Bacteria > Pseudomonadota > Gammaproteobacteria > Steroidobacterales > Steroidobacteraceae > Steroidobacter. The sequence goes on along the minus strand of NZ_DASWVW010000016.1, from coordinate 24,503 downwards.
CTCAGCTCCTCGGTGGAATGCTCACGCCGGGACAGCAGGCGCACCGCGGCAACCTCGACTACCTGGTCCCGCTGTTTGGTACGAAGCGCCCGCTCCTCCGGAGTGAGCGCTTCGTCCGCCTCCGCCGGATCGATGGCCGGGCTGGAGGCCTCGAACAATTCGCGCGTGCGGCTGGCTTTAGGCCGTCTCACCCTTCTCCGCCTCGCCCTGCTTGGTCGCCGGCAGCAGCTTCTCGCGGATCTTGGTCTCGATCTCGCGGGCGATCTCCGGGTTCTGCGCCAGGAAGCTGCGGGCATTCTCCTTGCCCTGGCCGATGCGCTCGCCGTTGTAGCTGTACCAGGAGCCGGATTTCTCCACCAGGCCCTGCGCCACGCCGATATCGATGATCTCGCCGTTACGCGAGATGCCCTGGCCGTACATGATCTCGAACTCGGCTTCGCGGAACGGCGGCGCCACCTTGTTCTTCACCACTTTGACGCGCGTCTGGTTGCCGACCACTTCCTCGCCACTCTTGATGGCGCCGATGCGGCGGATGTCCAGGCGCACCGAGGAATAGAACTTGAGCGCGTTGCCGCCGGTGGTGGTCTCGGGATTGCCGAACATCACGCCGATCTTCATGCGGATCTGGTTGATGAAGATCACCAGGCAGCCGGATTTCTTGATGTTGGCGGTGAGCTTGCGCAGCGCCTGGCTCATCAGGCGGGCGTGCAGGCCGACGTGGGAGTCGCCCATCTCGCCCTCGATCTCGGCCTTCGGAGTCAGCGCGGCCACCGAGTCGACCACCACCATGTCCACCGCGCCCGAGCGCACCAGCATGTCGGCGATTTCCAGCGCCTGCTCGCCGGTATCCGGCTGCGATACCAGCAGGTCGTCGACCTTGACGCCGAGCTTTTCGGCGTAAGTGGGATCGAGCGCATGCTCGGCGTCGATGAATGCGGCGGTGCCGCCGGCGCGCTGGCAGCTGGCGATCGCCTGCAGCGTCATGGTGGTCTTGCCGGACGATTCCGGGCCGTAGATCTCGACCACGCGGCCGCGCGGCAGGCCGCCGACGCCGAGCGCGATGTCCAGCCCCAGCGAGCCGGTGGAGATCGTCTCGATCGCCTCGTTGACGCGGTCGCCCATGCGCATGACGGCACCCTTGCCGAACTGCTTTTCGATCTGGCCGAGGGCGGAAGTGAGCGCCTTGCGCTTGTTGTCATCCATCGTCTTGTGTTCCGGTTGGGCTGTGGTTGGGATGCATGATGCCCGGATCGGATCTCACGGGCTGCGATCAGGTCGGATCGCCGGCGGCCGGGCCAGTATCCCACATCGGTCAAGCCGGTCTGGCAGCCGATTGCGCGTCACTCCGTCAGCGTTTTGCGCAAGCCGATGAGCGCCGCCGCCACGGTCTGCCGCCGCACCGCCTCGCGGTCGCCGGGAAAGTGGAACAGTTGTGCGTGGCCGTAGCCGCCGCGGCGTTTCCAGCCGATCCACACCGTGCCGACTGGCTTGTCCGGGGTACCGCCCGATGGCCCGGCGATGCCGGTGACCGCCACCGCCACGCCGGCGCCGAAGCGCGCCAGCGCGCCGGATACCATCTCCAGCACGGTTTCCTCGCTGACCGCGCCGGTGTGCTCCAGCGTACGCGGGTTGACCCCGAGCAGCGCCTCCTTTGCCTCGTAGCTGTAGGTCACCACGCCGGCGTCGAACCAGGCCGAGCTGCCCGGCAGGTCGGTCAGCGTCTTGGCAATCCAGCCGCCGCTGCAGGATTCGGCCGTCACCAGCATCAGCCGACAACGTTGCACCTCGCTGGCCACCTCGCCGGCCAGTGCCAGCAACTCGGCATCGGTAGGAACAGACGACGACTCCATGCGAGACTCCCGGACTTGGACGAAACTGTGCGCCACGCGCAGAGGCACCGTTCTACCCGTTCCGCGCGACCACGCCAAGACTTGCATTGCATGAGCCAAGACGATCTCACCAAGCACACCCCGTTCATGCGCCAGAATATCCGTATGCTGAACAACCCCAAGCGGGGCGCGGGTTCCGGGGCACACCGACCCATCGGATAGCCCACTTGGACGGAACTTGGACGTCAAAAACCGGGGTTTTGACCCGGGTACAACCCCCAAAAAGGGGTTGGACGCCGCCCAAAGCTCGACCCCGTTTGGACGTCCAAACGCCCGCCACGAATGCACCCACAGTCCGGCGACAGGACCTTCTCAACGCGTGGATAGCGCCCACCACTTGGCCGACTCCTCAAGCGAGCCTGGGGTGCTTGGAATTACCCAGCCAAAAGGTCCAGGACAAGCGGACCGTGATGACGACCAGTGCTGGCCGCGACGAAAATGGAGTGAAGTGGCCCGCGGATGCGTTAAGGGGCGACGTGCTCGCCTGCACCAGAGACGGGTAAGCAATCCAGAACAGCTGGAGCGCTGATGGCGCACCACCACACCGGGAACAAGGCCCGTGGTGCGGCACGAATTGACCAGAAAAGGTTGACCGGCCGGTGGATCGCTGGGCCAAGTTCGGGCTAATCAGGACCCGGGCGTCGTCCAGGCCCGGGTTTCACGCTGGTCGTGTGAGGAAGACCTCACAAACCCAATATCGTGATGTAAGCAGCGCGCAATGCCTCGGCGTCCACTGCGGCGTGATGTCGGCGCGCCGCCCTCTCAGGCCTGCAGCCGAAATAGATCTCCAGTTCACCCAGGACGTCTTGGCGTGTGACGAGCACCGGCTCCCACGCCGGCACCTCACCGCTCCACGTTCCAAACCCCGTCAGCGCCCTCGCCAACTGTCTCTTGTCGATCGCCCCGTCGAAGTGGATGCGGGGGTGATCGAAGGACGCCACGAACACCCGTAGTTGTTCACCGAAACTCTCATCCGAGAGCGCTGCATCACCGCCATCCAGGAGCGGATAGACCACCTTGCTGACGAAGGATGACGGCGCTCCGGGTCGTGGAGACCGCTCGGCGTAGAAGCATTGGGTGGCATCCACGTTGACCAAGGCCAAGCTGACCAGCTCGCGCACGGCATCGTTGTTCCACTCGGTGTCGAGAAAGAGAAGATCGGCCATGCAGGGCCCCGGTGCCATTGGGCGGTGATTGGGAGTAACGACGGACGGCGATGTCGTCAGTATGCCCCGCGAAACGACTTTCCCACCTGGTCAGGCGCCCCGATTCGATGCGGTCCGGTGTGGTTAGACACCCTCCCGAATCGCGGTACAAAGCCATCTTCCCAACGTCAGTTATAATTTTGGTTATATTTTACATGCACTTTTGTAGTTGCTACACTTCAGCCATCGCCCGTCTTCTTTAGGATGTCCGCACCCATGGCCACGCCCGATCTCGAAACTGTGCAGTCTGCCCTCATGCCGATTGGGCCGGTCGTAACTCGCGCATTTCGGCGCGCCTGGCAAGATTGGCAGGCAGCAGGGTTCACGCATTGGCGCCCACGCGGTCGAGCCAACTTCATTTGGGAGCAGGCCGCCCACTACACGGCGATCGATGTTGAGCAACTTCCAGGCGTAACGGTCATCCTGAAGAACGAGTCGTATCACTTCCTCGTCAACGACACGATTTCCTTCCGACTAAAGAAGGCCGACAGTTCTGGGTTCACCCAGAACTACCCTACTCAAGAAGCCTTGGCGTTCCATGACCCTCAGCTTCCGCTGACCGGCATTCCGGCCGAACATCGGGTGGAAGTTACTTATACGTTGAACAAGACGGCAACAGACATTTACGACATCGCGGTGGTTGCCCGAGCGGGAGAACTCATCGCCTGGACTTATTCCCTACTGGACTCCGATTCTGTAGCCTCCCTGCCGGTCAGGTCGAAGAACACTCCGCCGCCAATCAGCGACCACTCTACCCCGACGGGGTTGGTACGCCCGAAAGGCAAAAAGAACACTTCAGATAAGGCCGGTGATACCGGTGAGCAGTAATGTCCTCGTTCAACAAAGATATCCTTCGTACGGTCCGGCAGGCCCGGGGTAAGAGCCAATCACAACTTGCTCAGGAAGCGGGTGTCTCGCAGGGGGCCATCTCGAAAATTGAGGCCGGCCTGATCAGCGAACCGGCCGAGGATGTCGTCGACAAGCTGGCAGCAGCCGTCGGTTTTCCGCGCAGCATTTTTTTTGAACCCGATCGTTCTTTCGGTCTGCCTATCAGCCTGCACGGAAATGCCATGTATCGCCGCAAGGCGAGCACGGGCAATCGTGCGCTGGAGAAGTTGGAAGCGGATCTCAACATCCGCCTCATGCACATTCGTCGGCTGCTGGCCGCTGCGGATCTGGAAGCGCAGCTTCCGTTGCCCGCGCTCGACGTTGACGAATACGATGGCAATGTTGAGCTGATCGCAGAAATGGTCCGCCGGACCTGGTTCATCCCCAATGGACCGCTCCACGATCTCACTTCGTATATTGAGCGAGCCGGCATCATCGTAGTCGAGTGCGATCTATCGACCATCGGTGTAGATGGCCTGACGATTCGTAGCCTTGGTGCCCCTCCCTGTATCTTCATCGATCAAACGGCACCCGGCGATCGACAGCGCTTCACGCTGGCCCATGAACTAGGGCATCTGGTGATGCACAGCGTGCCATCCTCAACTATGGAGGACGAAGCCAATCTCTTTGCGAGCGCGCTGCTGATGCCGCGGCGGGATATTCGTCCGTACCTTCTGGGCAAGATCACCATCCAGAAATTGGCGTCGCTTAAACCCATCTGGCGTGTCTCTATGGCGTCGCTGCTGATGTGCTGCCAATCCATGGGCGCGGTCACGGATGTTCAAGCTCAATATCTGTGGCGGCAGATGAGTGCTATGGGACTGCGTCGTGCCGAGCCTGAAAACATTGCTGTGGCGCGTGAGCCCGCACGTGTTCTTTCGGAGATCGTTGGCCTCCATCTCCGTGATCTGGACTACAGCGTTTCGGACTTGGCCAAAATGCTTCATGTCTACCCGGGCGAGCTCAACGCGCTCTACGCGGTGAAAGCCGAGAAACCAGGTCGCCATTTGAAAGCGGTGTAGTTGCCTATGGTGTGAACACCACCACACCGGGAACCCAAAGCGTGTGGGTAGTGATTTTTGCCGTGTTCTTGCGGCGCGCCCACAGAAACACGCAGGCTCTGGATGCGCACCAGTAACGATGACTTTCAGGGGAGACCATGAACCCGTCCATGCACTATCGCACCGTCACGTTCACCCGTGAGGAACTGTTCCAGCGGGTGTGGGCCGAACCTGTGTTGAAACTGGCCGCTGACATCGGCGTTTCCGATGTCGGCTTGGCCAAGGCCTGCCGGCGCGCCGACATTCCCCTTCCGGGACGCGGCTACTGGGCGAAATCCAGTGAGCGCCGCTCTGTTCCGCCGAAGCTTCCGAAAGCCACGGCAAAGACACATGCGACCATTTCCTTCCAGGTTTTGGCGGAGCCCGAAAATCTTCTACCCCGCCCCAAGAAGACAGCTCGTCCAGATGCTGTCTTGGTGCCCGCCACATTGGAAGATCCGGACCGATTGGTTCGGATCTCACTGAAAGCATTGCGCGCAGCGAAAGTTGACGACGGACGGATCCGAAAAACCGCCGGCGCCCTGGCCGTGCATATTTCGCCCAACGTCCTCGATCGAGCGTTGCTCCTGCTCGATACGCTGATCAAAACCTGCCGCGCCCAGGGAATGCCGTGGTCCATCACGGACAAAGGCACATTCATTCAGGCCGCTGGCGTCGAGCTCAACGTCATCCTGCGCGAACGCCTCACCAAACAGGAAGTAAAGCTGGAGTCACTCCCCGAGAGGCGTGGTAAACGGTCTCGCTGGGAACCCAACTACTCGCCGTCGTTTCCCTCCTTTGAATGGGTCAGCACGAACGAGCTGACTTTTGAAGTTACGACTGCGGCAAATGGATCTCCCCAGCGACGCTGGGCGGACACACGCAACAGCAAGCTTGAGTGCCGAATTGCCGACATCGTCCAAGGGCTACCCACGGTCGCCGATGGCGTCAAGCTCCTGGAGGCCGAGCGAGAACGTTGGCGGCTGGAACGAGAGGAAGCGGAACGTCTGCGTTTGGAGAGTGCGCGCCGTGTCGAAATTGAGCGCAAACAGCGCCTAAGGCTTCAAACCCTCATCACACGAGCATCGCGAGCGGAGCAAATCCGCTCACTATGTGATCGGCTGGAAATCACCAAGACCAATGCTTGCGAAGAATTAGGCGCTGGCACAGTCAAGTGGCTTGCCTGGGCGCGGAACCAGGCAGATCTGTTGGATCCAGTCCACTCCGACAATGAAGCCCTGTTCTCATTGGAGGTGCAGCTATCGAGTTGGTTCACCGGGAACAGCTACACCCAAGTAGAACCCACTTGGTGGGCGCCCGTTACCGAGTGGACTGCTGCCGGTTTCACGGACACCGAGTTTAGGTGTGATGATGAAGCCGGAGGTGGTTCATGGCGACGAGACGGACGTTTAGCAGTGAGTTCAAGCGCGAGGCCGTGCGGCTGATCAAGGAGCGCGGCGTATCGGTGGCACAGGCAGCGCGCGATCTGGATCTGCACGAGAACGTGCTGCGCAAATGGGTGCGTGAGCTGTCGGGTGACCCGGAGCACGCGTTCCCGGGGCAAGGGCAGATGAAGCCCGAGCAGGCGGAGATTGCCCGCCTGAAGAAGGAAGTGGCCAAGCTCAGGATGGAGCGTGACATCCTGAAAAAAGCCGCGGCCTATTTCGCCAAGGAGTCGACGTGAAGTTCGGCTTCGTGGCGAAGCACCGAGGGGCCTGGCCGGTAGGGATGATGTGCGGAGCGCTCGGTGTCTCCCGCAGTGGGTTCTACGCATGGCTGGTGCGTCCGCGGAGCTGGCACAGCTTGAGCGATGAGGCGATCGGCCAGCAGGTTCGCCAGAGCTTCCTCGACAGTGATCGTACCTATGGCGCTCGCCGCATCTGGCGCGACGTGCTGGAAGCGGGCCACCCGTGTGGCTTGCACCGCATCGAGCGCCTGATGCGCACTCAGGCCTTGCGGGCGCGGCCGCGGCGGCGCGGCTTGCCGGTCGACCGAGGCGAGCGTTCCAGCGCCGCCGTTGCGCCCAACCTGCTCGATCGCCAGTTTCAGGCGGCGGCGCCAAATCAGAAGTGGGCGGCCGACTTCACTTACCTGTGGACGGCCGAAGGCTGGCTCTACGTAGCCGTGGTGCTGGACCTGTATTCGCGGCGTGCCGTGGGATGGTCGATGCAATCGCAGATGACGACCCAGTTGGTCACCGATGCCTTGATGATGGCGATCTGGCGTCGTGGCCAACCGGACGCCCTGTTGCACCATTCCGACCGGGGCAGCCAGTACACCAGTGATCGGTTCCAGCGCTTGCTGGGCGAACTGGGCATCACCTGCAGCATGAGCCGATCGGGCAACTGCTGGGACAACTCGGCGATGGAGAGCTTCTTCAAGTCGCTCAAGACCGAGCGCATCGACCGGAAGGTCTACCGCAGCCGTGCCGAGGCCAAGGCCGACGTGTTCGATTACATCGAGCGCTTCTACAACGCCCGACGCCGGCACTCGACGCTGGGCTACCTCAGCCCCGTGCAGTTCGAGCAACAGATGCAGTTAGCTTAGGATGGCGTCCACGGAACCGGCAGCAGTCCAATTCTCCACCCTGAAGAGATGGACGCTCGCAACCTGTATGTGGCTATGACACGTGCATCGCACCGCATCGTGGTTTGTTCGCGAAGCCCAATGCTCCCGATTTAGGGAGTGGCACCCAAACACATCGGGCACCAATGTCTGCATGACTCAGTCAGGGACCAAGTTTGGTTGGATCCATTGCGACGTGCTACATAGGCACTAGGGGCGCTTGTCGCGGCGAGTGAGACGGGGACAGGGAAGGATGACTGACGAACTTCAGCGCGAAGAGGAGCGTGGTGTGAGCATCCTGCTGCGCTATCAAGGGCCCGCCGTCGACGACGGCACTATGAACGTCTACGACGCCGCCGCCAACATGGTGGCGTTCTCCAATTTTGTGGTCACGGCGGCCCACAAGTTGTACGGCGAGGATGTGCAGGTAACCGCCGATATCACAGCATTCAAGCACGCGTCGTTCGGCACAGACCTCATGTTCCAGGTCGTGCAGGCCACGGCGGCCACCTTGCCGATGTTGCCCAACCTGATCAGCGTGGCCACAACGGTCAAGGAATCCATCGAGCTCTATCGGTTCCTCAAGGGGGAGGAACCGGCGAAGGTTCAGCACATCAACGATCACTCGATCAATGTGACGAACAACTCGGGAAACATCATCGTTGTGAACACACCATCGTTGCATTTGACGCTGGACAAAAAGGCCGGCGAGGCCGCCGCCCAATTCATCGGCGCGGCCCTATCCAAGCCCGGTGTGAATCAGATTGAGATTTCCTCCGATGGCGCACAGCTCGTGCAAGCCACCACGGATGACGCCCTGTTCTACCACCCCATCGGCAATGAGGAGACCCTGACCGAAAGCACCAGCCGCATGGGGCTTGTTATCGAGAGTCTCAGTTTCAAAGACGGCCACAAGTGGAAAATGTGGAATGGCTCCGAGACACTGGGCTACGCGATGGAAGACGATGATTTCATCGGTCGCGTGAACAACGGGGAAGCATTCCGTAAGGGCGATATCCTCACCTGCGATGTGCGTGTGACACAGACGAAGTCAGGGACCGCCCTCAAGCTTCAGCGCGTGATTGTGAAGGTGCATGACCATAAAACCGCACTCGACCAGCCCGATCTCGACCTGGGTACCTAAATTACGGGTGCCGCTCAACGCACCGCGACGAGGCGCGCTTTCGTTGGGTCGTATACCATGCCAGTGATGCTTCCGTCCCGGATGCGCGCCACCGCCTCGTCGATCACCGGGAACGGCACCAGGAACCACTCTCTGGGATGCACCGATTTGCTCGATAGCAGACGTTGGAGACTTACTTGCCACGACGTGTTGCCGATCATCGGTCTTCTTGGAAGTGTCAGTATTCACGGGGTGGAACCCCTGCTCAAATTTGCAACAAGCAGATGAGATTAACCTTCGGCTGACTCAATGCCCTCAACTGCCTCGTCCTGCGCCGGTTCTTCTGGTGGCTGCCACACTCGATGTTCAACCAGCATCGGAATTTGAGCGAGCGCGCCGATTGGCTCAATGTGCATGGAGCTCAACTTCGACAAGAGTTCGTCAAACACTTCTTCTGTGTGCAGCGACCACGTCGAAGCGAAGCAGCGCCAGAACGACCAACCAGCGCGTTCCAAAATTCGCTGCCGGTTCATGTCATGCGCCCAGCGATCGGGACCATGAAATTCGTCACCGTCGAGTTCGATGGCCAACCGTCGGTCCTCAGCGCCTTCCACCACCATGTCGATGCGATAGGCACCGACCTTGACCTGAGGGATGACCCGATAGCCCTTGTCCACCAGTTTGAGATACACCTGCTTCTCAAATCCTGATTCGCACAAGGCCAAGAGATCTTCGCTGGATCGTTGCCCTTGAAGCATGGGCTTATCGAAGTGGTTGAGCAGGGTCTTGCGGAGGTCTACTTCTGACAAGTCGGACAGCTGAACCGAGCGCACCAGATACATGCGATCGCGCGCACGGCTTGCCGCGACGTTGAAGCGCTGCTCATAACCCGTGCCGGACAGCGCGTGGTGCCGTTCGCGATCGGCCACTACGGACAAAAACATGATGTCTCGCTCGCTTCCCTGAAATGTCCGTGCGTCACCGCACTCGAACTTGCGCCGTATCAGCTCGCCTGCCGGACACCGTTCGCGCACGACTTCATCAACGTGCCTTGCTTGTTCCAGGCCAAGCAGTGAAACGACCCCCAATGTCCGACCCACCATGGCGGGATCTGCAAGGATCGCTTCGATCTCATCAGCGATGGCTAACGCCTCGTGGTGGTTTTGATCCTTGCGGTCCCGCAGGCCAGATGGGATATACACATCAATCAGGGGCGGATCGAGTCTCTCCGAAGCCAGCGGGATGCGCAGCGGTTGAATCGCGTCTTTGTAGAAGGTGTGGTTCGAGTAGGCGATGATCGGTGCGACGCACCGGAAGTGCTCGCGCAACATCACCTGATGCCCCGCGAAAACGCGCGCGGCAAGATCATAGAGCGATTTTTCTGGCGTCATGTCGGCCCCGTAGGGCTGATCCACCAGGAATCGCGCGCGCAGCGAGGTGATGTGCTCGGAATTGATGAAGCCCCCATCTGGCGACACCTGCTTGTCATCGCCGACAACCAGGATCTTTTTGCCGCGCAGGATCGCAGGAAGTGCCCACAAATCAGACTGACTCGCCTCGTCAACGATCACCAAGTCAAATTCACCGATTTCCGCAGGCATCGACTCAGAGATGCGTGCGTGGCTCATGATCCAGCAGGGTACGGCTCCGGCCGCATCCGTCATGGCATCACGCGCATCGCGACGGTAGCGCGTGGCATTCGGACCTGTGCCCTGCCCGATCCGGCGGATCGCCGTGGCGTAGCCATTCAGCGCGGAAAGAATTTTGGGGGTCGCATTTCGCTTGGCTCTGAGCCATGCCGCCTTACCCACCAGCTCGCAATAATGCTTTTGCAGCCCAACGCCAAGGCTGCTTCGCTTTTCGGCAAGCGCCCTCAGTTCTTCCCTGCCCTCGATGGCATCCAGATGACCGCGAACGCGGGCCCACGTCCAGCTTTTGCGCCAACGCGCAGGAACCGTTTCGTCGTCGCCAGAGTTTTTCGTCGGCACGCTCACAATCCTGTCCGCCCACCGCACAGCACCGGCATCGCGCAAGCGATGTGCGCTGTCCTGGATGACATGTAAATGCGATTGCAGCGCGTGCACCCGCCGCAGTTCAGCCATCAGCTGGACATATTCCGCGGTCACTTGCTCCGCCTCGAACAACGGCTTGCCCAACATCTGCAGCGCAAAATCGCCCAGACGTTTAGAAATAACGCCTTCGGTCCCTGCCAATTGTTCTTGGAATGCAGTGAGACCTTCGGCCGCACGCGCCATGGCTATGCGGCTCAGGAATTTGCGCAGTGCGCTTTCAATCCCTGCCAGGCCCGCAGAGCCACCATGCAACTGCTCGGTCGGCACGGTCCTGAAGACGCTGGCTGATTGGTTGATCAGCTGCTTGTCGAGGAAGGTGCCGATGCGGTGAGCGCTTCGAGCAAGCACCGCCTGCTTTTCCACCTTCCGCAAGTCGCTCTCACCCTCAGCCATCGTCGGAAAAGAAAGTGTCTCGGCGAATGTGTTCCACCGTGCGACAAATGACGAAAGCTGGGCGCGCATGTGCACGTGCCGCTGGACGTGCCTCCAAGCATCGGCGTCCTGCGGCGGGAGACCTGAGACGCGCACGCCCGAGATGTGCTTTTTCGCCTCACCCGCACCAATTGAAATGGCGCCGAACGGTTTCCCTGAATCAGCCGCTCGATTGACCGCCTCCAGTGTTTTCGGCGAAGCGAAACCAGCGACCGGAAAGACTACGGGCCGTTTGAGAAAATCTGCTCTCGCAGCGCCAAGATCCTCGATGTCACCAAACATTGCCTCGAAGGCATGGCGCTCGGCAACAAAGGAAGAAGAACGACATTTCTCACGGGCAGCCTGTCCCCACGCGGGCGCGCCACTTTCCAGCGCAGACACATCCGTTTGGGCCAGCTGAACGGTTTTGAGAAGCGTCGCCGCGGCCTCGTGGACCTCCTGCGTGTTTCCGAGCAGGGCAAGGTTCGGTGCAGTCGCCATGTCCTCATCGAGGTGTCTGAGGCTTGTGATCGTCCGGTGCAGCTCGGCAACATGCGCGGCGCCGGGCAGCTGATCGGCCTGTGGAAGTTTCGTGCCGAGATACGCGAGGTCGTCGCCGACTTGCCGACGGGATTGGCGAAGGTTGGCCACCTCTTCTTCCGTCAGCGGTGGCTGATGCTCTGGGCCGATGGTGATTTCATCATCGAACCACCCATGCTCATCCGCACCTTGCAGCAGAAGCTCGGCAGCCTTTTGTGCGCGCAGATTTTCGCCATCCAGGTTGATCTGGCCAAGCTGCGCCATGGCGATCACGTCAACTCGGGCATCGAGCTGGGCAAGCTCGTGATGGATACGATCTATGGCGGTATGCAGCGCTGCGATCGCCTGCTCCGTGGCGTGCACGTTGAGCTGGGAAACTTGATGCTGGATCGCTTCGATCGAAGCTTGGAACTGCCGCACACCCTCTCGATCCGTAGCCAGGAGGGCGACGGTCAGTGGACGAACTTCATCGGGAAGTTTGGCCTGCAGCACCTCCAACGCGGGTTCACCACGGGAGGTCACCAACACCCTCCGGCCGGTTGCCAAGTAATGGCAGATCACGTTGGCGATCGTGTGGGTCTTTCCAGTTCCGGGAGGACCTTGGACGGTCACACCAGGTGCACGTTCAAGCCGCTCGATGATAGTGACTTGTTCGTCGTTGTGCGGCAACGGGAAGTAGAGCTCCTGAATGGGACCTCCCCCGCTGCTGCCTCGGCCACCGCTGGACAATCCACGGAAACCGCCCGAGATGTGTTCGATCACCTCATTGGATGGCGGGGTCACCAAAGCTAGCGGCCCGAGCGGGATAGTTTCCGCCGCGGCGACCTTCGCTTTGAGCCGCTTCAAATCTTCCAGCAGAAAATTGTTCTGCCTGGGACGCGCCAGGAGCACCCAGCCGTCCGTAACGACCAGATCCTCCCCGGGTGTGGGACACGCCTGGCCCTGGGAAAGCACCTCTCGATAGCTGCCATTTGAATCGAGATTTCCCGCAACCAGCCTCATCACCGGGCTGTATGACGAAACGTCGAATGGCGAGAACCCACCGCCCCCCGGTCGCGCGAGCTGTGCCTTGGCGGCCAGTTCGGTTTCGGCGGTCCCTGGGATCTGGGCAAGCACAAACGCATCGAGTTCCAACCGCACATCAGTTTCGCGCGGGCGAAGCTCGATGGCCATGGTCAGCTCATCAATGCTGATTTCAACCGCTTGCGTCAGCAGCGGGTATTCAAAGGCTGACGTGCTTCCACCTGATGGAATTTGCCACGAAGCGACGCCCACGCCCCACACCAGCTCTTGTGGCTTGGCGGTTTCTTCGGCTTCGATCTGGTGCTTGAGCGTGAAAAAGTTGCCGTAGACCTCGATGGACTGTCGGCGGGGTTTTTCGCGCTCGGCCCACCGCGCCCAATCAGAGCAATATTCGTCGAACGCCCGGCCACTACTTTGCCGAAAGTTTTCCGGATCGGTTTTCGGATCCTGGTCGAGGTGCGCTTCTATCTCCGTGACGTTGAGCTCGGGCGGTCGTCCATATGGATCGGCGGCCGCCGAAACGAATGGATGGATTTCCGCTGGAACGACTGGTGCATCCTGGGGTTCTAGTCGCTCAACCCGAAGCCAGATGTGATCACCCTGGGCCTCAACATTGAAGGAGAGCCCAGGCAATGAAGACAGATCCGCCGGGAAATACCGCAGACCTTTGTGCGCCGAGAGCCTGAACCCTTCGGGCTTAACGATTTTGGCTTGCTCCTGGATGTAGTCGAGAAGTCCGACCAGCAAATCTTTTGCATCCAGCATCGGCTTTCCCTTCACTTGCACGTTCAATGAGCCAAGCATGTCTTATGCCAGCTTACGCTTCGTGCATCGCAAGATCCAAGCGTCGCCAAGGAAATTGGCGGCTAAGCCTGCACCAATCGTTACTCGCTCCGACGAGTAATGCACGCAACGGATCCCAGGACGCATCAACCGCTGCGCTTGCCATCCTGCATATCGCGGATCTCCCGACTCAACCGCTCCTGCTGCCAAGCCTCGACTACGGCCAGCTCCGCTGGGCTATGCCGCGTGGCAAGGTGGTCATGTGGTTTCCTTGGTGCTGTCGACGCCCCATAAATCAGCACCACGCTAAATTAGAGGTCGCCGGATCGTTTGCATCTGAAACTCGGCGGGCGCAGGCCGTCAAGGCTGTCTCGTCATCCTGCAGACCATCAAGCCACTACGACCTGAGTATGACCAGCGGCGCGACGGGTGACTTTACTCACTACGATGCTCACATCACGACCCAGGCGGTTCAGGCACTCAATCATCTTGGTTTGGCTGATCCCGCGGAATCGGCCACGCAGCATCTCGGAGAGTTTGGGCTGAGTCATGCCAAGCAGTTCCGCCGCACGTTGTTGAGTGAGGCGCCGCGCCTTGATGATCTGCGCGATCTCACGCGCCAGCCCTGCCTTGACGAGCATGTCATCGGCGTCAGGAACGCCGAGATCGGCATACGGATTGTCGCTGCTTTGCTCGATGGCGATGTTCTCAATGCTTGTTTTCGTGTTCATGCGTTCACTCTTTTTCCCGTGCCGCTACAACCTTCAGTCGAGCCTCGATCAGTTCCATATCGGGCTTGGGCGTCGCAATGCCGTGGGTGGACTTCTTCTGGAAACAGTGCAGGACATAGACCGCGCCGGCATACCGCACTGTGTAGACCGCTCGGTATGTGCCGCCTCGATCATCTTCCACCACCTCCAACACGCCCGCTCCGTTGAAACCTTTCAGCGGCTTGGCTTGCAGGTGCTTCTCACCGGCCTGGGCCAGGTGCAGCGCGTAGCCGAAAGTGTCCTGCACATCGCCCGGCATCGCACTGAGATCTTTCTTGGCCGACCCAACCCAATGCAGTGTTTTCAAGGGTGATGGCATGACACCGATTATACCCAAATGGGAATGATATCGCCTACTCGCCGACGTAAGCGCCCAGCTCGACGGGCTGGCGCGTTGCTATGGGAGTGGCAGACCAACACGGGAATCCCCTGACACACGTAGGATCATCCCTTGCTGCCCAACATTTCCATGGTTCAATGACTCAAGCTTGGGCGCCGAACCCGAAAATTCGCCTGATTCAAGGTATCCCATTGATTTTTCATGCAGAAAAACTTGGACGTCTAGAAGGTTTGAAATCGAGCACTTGGACGGTACTTGGACGTCAATTCGTACCCCTTCAGGCCCTTGGCACGCTATTAGCATATAAACCCACCCAAACAGTACAAAAATATCAAGAGCCAAAACCTTGAAATGATTGACAAAAATGATAAAGAGGCACATGCTGCTTGGTTGGCTTCCCACTCCCCTTCCATGCAGCAGAATGTCCGTATGGTGAACAACCCCAAGCGGGGCGCGGGTTCCGGGGCACACAGACCCATCGGATAGCCCACTTGGACGGAACTTGGACGTCAAAAACCGGTGTTTTGACCCGGGTACAACCCCCGAAACGGGGTTGGACGCCGTCCAAACCTCGACTCCGTTTAGCCGTCTAAATGCCAACGCCCGAATGCACCCACAGTTCAGCGACAGAACCTTCTCAACGCGTGGATAGCGCCCACCACTTGGCCGACTCCTCAAGCAAGTCTGGGTGCTTGGAATTAACCAGCCAAAAGGTCCCGGACAAACGGACCGAGATGACGACCAGCGCTGGTCGCGACGAGAACGGAGTGAAGTGGTCCACGGGCGCGTTAGGGGTCGACGTGGCCGCCTGCACCTGAGACGGGCAAGCAATCCAGAACAGCTGGAGCGCTGATGGCGTACCACCACACCGGGAACAAGGCCCACGGTGCGGTGCGAATTGACCAGAAAAGGTTGGTTGGCTGGTGGATCGCTGGGCCAAGTTCGGGCTAATCAGAACCTGGGCGTCGCCCAAGCCCGGGTTTCACGCTGGTCGTGAGAGGAAAGACCTCACAAACCAAATATCGTGATGTAAGCGGCGCGCAATGCCTCAGCGTCCACGGCGGCGTGATGTCGGCGCGCCGCCCTCTCGGGTCTGCAGCCGAAATAGATCTCCAGTTCACCCAGGACGTCTTGGCGTGTGACGAGCACCGGCTCCCACGCCGGCACCTCACCGCTCCACGCACCAAACCCCGTCAGCGCCCTCGCCAACTGCCTCTTGTCGATCGCCCCGTCGAAGTGAATGCGTGGATGGTCGAAGGATGCCACGAACACCCGCAGTTGCTCACCGAAGCTCTCATCCGAAAGCGCTGCATCGCCAC
Source organism: Steroidobacter sp. (assembly GCF_036406195.1). Classification (GTDB taxonomy): domain Bacteria; phylum Pseudomonadota; class Gammaproteobacteria; order Steroidobacterales; family Steroidobacteraceae; genus Steroidobacter. Next base: position 8,535 of record NZ_DASWVW010000016.1, on the reverse strand, counting down.
CGTCCAGGAGCGGATAGACCACCTTGCTGACGAAGGATGACGGCGCTCCGGGGCGTGGAGCCCGCTCGGCGTAGAAGCATTGGGTGGCATCCGCGTTGACCAGGGCCAAGCTGACCAGCTCACGCACGGCATCGTTGTTCCACTCGGTGTCGAGAAAGAGAAGATCGGCCATGCTGGGCCCCGGTGTCATTGGGCGGTGATTGGAAGTAACGACGGACGGCGATGTTGTCAGTATGCCCCGTGAAACGATGGCCTCACCTGGTTAGGCCATCGGCGAAAGGAGCGGAGGCGAGTAGGCAGGGCCGAGTCCACTTGCAAGCCGCCCCAACCACACCGGGAACAGGGCTGGTTTGGACGAGACGCGCCCAACGCTGGGTGGTCAGGAGTTGTTGACCCACGTGGACAAGCGGGAAGCCCACTGCCTCTGAATTTCGCCCTGCTTAGGGCTGAAGCTGCCGAAGCTGACGTGGATCATAGGGTTGTGCAAGTCGCGTACGTGGATTTGCAAGGCAGCTTGATCCGTACCCCCGCCCCCAGTCACGGAGTTCCAGCGCAGGATGTCGGCCTTCTTCGTATAAGTGACCCGGCCTGATAACGCGTCCTTGGCCATGAGCACTTCTTGGTTCACGTCGATGGCAATGATGTTTTTGTATTGGAAAGTCGGGTTGAACCCCGGCGGCGCAGGCATGGAGTCCCTCCAGCCCTTGCCCTTTTTCACGACTACGATGATCACCACGACCACGATCAACAAAATGAAGAATCCCACGGCTCGTCACTCCTTTATGTATGTTTAGGTGATGAAAGTCAGACAGCCGAATCCAAGTCCAAAACCTGGGTCGATTTTCTATGACCCGCACCAAATTAAAGTTCACTCCGCCACTGTCTTCACACCTTATTTCTGCTTTCGCGTATCCACGTCATGGCATGGGTTCCTTCTCGTCGTACTCTGACTTGAATCCATCACCCACAAACACGATCTTGTCGATACGCACCGGCAGGTCGTAAATCGTTTCCGTTCGATCTTTGAAGCGTAGCCGCGGGGTTCCAACGGAAAAGAAGATGTAACTCAGCGAGGTCAGTTGGTAAGGGGCGACCTTGGTGTGATCAATGTCAACCACCAGCTTGTAAGTAGCTGCTTCAGGAATCACGTTTGGAGGTGTCGGGGCGGGTAAATGGGGGTAGAGTCCCGACCTCATGTCGCCCGAAGACCAGTGGGGACCAAAAATGTTGAAGCTCAGTCCAAAGTCACCCTGCACCATTCCCGTCACCGTCCCTCCCAGCAGCTGGATGACGATGTCCTGGTCGGTGGGCGTCAGGCGAGGCTGACCGGGCGTGTTCCAGAACATTCCGACTATTTGTCCGCGATAATAATATTTGCGAGTGGCTCCCAATTGGGCGATGCGCTTACGCACTGTGTCCTCGGTCGCGGATGAATCCAGCATCTGCTCCTGCCCCAGGCAGTAGGTGAGCGATTTAGGCGTGGTGGGCATGGTGCGGCCCGTCACGGCCAGCCCGATGTACTCGGGATCGCAGGTAGCCTCCCCGGATGTGCCCCGGACGTTGTAGCGCGACTGGGCGCTTGAGCCCCAGCGGATGTGGGTGTACCCGTCGATCTCCGGCGGGTCGAAGACCAAGTGATTCCAGCCCATGCCACCGTCCAGCTCATCTCCATGGATTCCATCATTACCTCGGGCAGCAGTGCTGGCGGCACCGCTACCAAAGAGGGGCATCCTGCCATTTGTGTGCGTGATCGACTGAATCGTCGACCCACCGATCTGAGTGGCTGCCCGTCCTACGCTGTGTCCGAACTGCTTGAAGAAACCGCCAATCTTGCTGCCAGTGGACGGTTGGGCGGCGGTGCCGGCGTGAGCTGGTTGATCTTGTGCGGTGGCGGTTCCGGCGAGAGTGAAAGCGAGGGCAAGTACCCCCACCCGCAGTTGAAAAGCGGTGCTCATGGTGTTGTTCCCTGTGATGGTTTGGCCTGGCGGATTCAACTACGAAGTGCACACGTCCGTGTCGCTCTACCGCTTGGGGTGGTGCACTTCAGAATTGAACTCGCCCTTTGGCATGCGGCACTTGCCATACGTGTATCTTTCCGTCGGATCCCCTGCCTACACCTAAAAACCCCCATTCGTCTTTGTTGTAACCGTCGCTACAGGTCATCACCCAAATCTGATCTATAGTGCCGCCACCCAAAAACGCTTTGATTCCACTGATGCCGTATTCACGTGACTGCGCTTCTGTTGGCATACTCAAAAACTTCCTCAAAACTTTGGTTCCATCAGTATTCTCGGAGCACGAGAGATTGGTCAGCGTAGAGCTATACTGCTCATAGATCGCTTGTCCTATCTCGATGTTGCTCGGCGGCGCGTTGGAGCAGCCCGCAAGCATCGCCACGGCGACGGCCAATATCATGCCCTTGGTTTTCATGGTATTCCCCTTGATGAATCGGCTATCGCCGATACGTTTGATCCCACTGAACGTGTACGCGCCTGCGCGCATCCACACCACTCTCTCGCCCTACTTTCCCGCCACTTCGAGCAGCACTTGCCCGTGCGAATCGAGAAGTTGGATTTTGGTGATCGTGGCTTGGACGGTTGGCGTACCGCTGTCGTCCGTCGACTGGACGAAAGCAAAGATCTTCATGTGGATCGACTGGTATTTGCTGACCAGTGATTCAATGGTCTTGGCTTTTGCTTCGTCTGCAACGGGCAATTGCTGGAACGCTTCGCCGTTGGTCAGTGTGATGACATAGTTGCCGTTGTCGTAATATCTGAAATACCCTCCGCTTTGAAACTCCGCCGTGCCTATCTGGAACGATTTCTTGTCGAAGTCGTAATGGGACAGGCCGGGGTTGTCGTCGGTCAGCAGAACGTAAGGATGTGCTTTCGCGTTGGCAATTTCGGCATCCAGCTTCGGTTTGATGGCCGCCATCAGGTCGTGTTTCTTGAATTCATCCGATGTATTGCGGAATTCACTCGAGAATGCACTGGCCATTTTGTCGTAATCGGGTGGCAACCCGGAGAACGCCGCATACAGGAACATCAGCTGGTTGCCCTTGGTGATTTCCACGTAGGCGCTGTCCGGAGTGATGTAGTCCGGTTTGGGCAAGCTGTTCTGCTTGGCCTGAGCCGCCGCCTTCTGGAGCACCGCGGGTGACAGCAAATCGCTGACGGCGGGTTTGGTGGCCGGTGCTGCGCTGTCATTCTGCTTGCCCGAACATGCAGCCAGCACAAACATGGCGGCCACGAGGGCTGTGCTTTGGATCGTTGTCTTGTTCATTGCCATCCTCATTAGCATGGTAAAAACGATCTGGCCATTCGGGCCAAAATTGATCCGCTCATTCTCATTCGCCAGGGGCTTTAGCCCGCCGGTGACAACAGCGCGCGCTTGAGGCCGATGGCGGCGATAAACAGTGCGGCCAGCAGGCACAGCACCGCTCCGGCACCGGGGCTGAGCATGTTGCTGATCTGGTCGCTCATCTGTTGGGCATAGCCGCTGCCCAACAAGCTGCCCCCCGCGCTGCCGGCCTGGCTTATCGCGCTACGGATGTCGAACAACGGCTTGAGCGTGGCCAGTAGTGGCAGCAGCAGCGCCAGCCAGGCCCAGCGGTTGCGCCAGAACAGCGGCAACCCGATCGACAGGATGCCCAGCCAGGGCCAGAAGCTGCTGCCGGCTGACCCACCCAGGCTTTCAGTTGCCCCGGCCAGACTGGTCAGCGAAAAGCCCCTGCTAATGCCTGTGCCTGGGAGTTTGATTTCCAGATACGACAGGAACAGCGCACCGATGGCGAACAGACCCTGTGCGATCAACAGTGGTTTGCCCAGTCGGGTCAGCCAAGCGCTGGCTCCTACCGCAGGGGTGCCTTCCTTCAACGACTGCAGGGCTGCGCCACCCGCGCTGCCCAGTTTGCCAGCCAGCACGCTGGCCTTCTCTTTCAGCAGTACGTCATCGGTAACGCGCGTCACGGACTGAAGTTGGTCACCCCCTATCCCAAGCTCCACGGTCTGGTTCACGGTGGGGGCGCTGTCGCTGCGCCACTGACTGATGTCGAAGGCGAACTGGCGTTCGCCAGCCAGGATCAGGCCTTTGCCATCGTTGCCGTTGTAGTGGATGATCTTTCCTCGCATGGGGAATCCTCTTGGTCGGTTGGCACCAGCAGTCTCTGGTGGCGCCGATAGTCCGTGGACTGTTCGCCGGACGTCCTCACGCCTTTCAAACGAAGTTCAAATGAAATTTATCTAGCTGATTTGTAAATTGTTTTTTGTTGGTGCTGTCGAAACAGGGGTTGGGAATGACATTGAGTCACGCGGTTCCGGAAGCACCGTCGCTTTACCGGTGGTCGTTCGGCAAGACGGAATTTGACGAGGGGCGCTGGCAGCTGAGCATGGAGGGGGTGGTTGTCGAGCTGGAGCGCAAGCCGCTCGATGTACTCCAGTACTTGCTGCGCCACGCCGGCGAGGCAGTGACCAAGGAGGAACTGCTGGCCACGGTGTGGGAAGGCCGGATCGTGGTCGAGGCCGTGTTGACCAACGCCATCGGCAAGCTGCGCAAGGCGCTGCGGGACGAAGAACAGGAACTCATACTCACCTTGCCCAAGGTTGGTTATCGCCTGGACGCCAAGGTCAGCCGCCGCGTGGTCGAGCATGTGCCGGAGGCGAGCCGGCTGTCGGTGGGCGATCTTGTTCCCCGTCGGGGCAACTGGCGTCTGGAGCAAGCGCTGGCCCGCCGCGGCGACGGCGAGGTGTGGCTGGCCCGGCATACCAAGACCGGACAAACCCGCGTCTTCAAGTTCAGTCTGGACGGGTTTCGCCTGACCGGTCTCAAACGCGAGGTCACGGTTGGGCGGCTGCTGGAGCAGGCGTTGGGCAAACGCCCGGATCTCGTCCATGTCATCGACTGGGATTTCGAGCAGGCACCGTACTTCATTGAATTCGAATATGGCGGCGTCAGCCTGGATACTTGGCAAGAAGGCGGGAGTGGGATCGAAGCCCTGCCGCTGGAAACGCGCCTGGCGCTCTTCGTGGAGGCTGCCAACACCGTGGCGGCCGCGCATGGCGTCGGCGTGTTGCACAAGGATCTGAAGCCGGCCAACCTGTTGGTCTACGGTGAGCCGAGCGATTGGCACCTGCGCGTGGCGGACTTCGGCAGCAGCCGAGTATTCGATCCAGGACTGCTGGATAATCTGGGCATTACCCGACTGGGGCTCACGCAGACCCAGGCATTGTCGTCGGACACCGGTACTCCGCTGTACCTGGCACCGGAAGTCATGGCGGGACAGGTGCCCACCATCAGGAGCGACATCTACGCACTCGGCGTCACCTTGTACCAACTCATTGTGGGCGACTTCCGCCGACCACTCGCCGCCGGATGGGAGAGCGACATCCCCGACCCCTTGCTGCGCGCCGACATCGCGGCGGCGGCCAATGGAGATCCCGCGCGGCGTCCGGAGTCGGTGGCGATGCTGGCTGAAGGCATCCGCCATCTGGAGCAACGCCGGCAGAAGGCGGCGCTCGAAGCCAGCGTGCGGGATCGCATTGCCGTGGCCGAGCGACGCGCCGCACTGGCGCGTGCCCGGCGGCCGTGGATCGCCGCCGCCATGCTGGTACTGGTCGCTGGTACGGCGGTTTCGCTGTTCTATGCACATCGGTCGCGTCAAGAAACGAAACATGCCTTGGCCGCGACCAACGAGGCCAAGATCGAGGCGGCCAAGGCTCAAAAAGCGGACGCCAAAGCCACAGCCATCAACGCATTCCTGGTGCACAACATTCTCGGTGCCAGCAACCCCATGCAAAGCGGTAGTCAAACCCTGACTCTGCAACAGGCATTGGACCAAGCCGAACCGAAGATCCACTCAAGTTTTGTTCAACATCCGGATCTTGAAATCGACGTACGCAATACCTTGATCAATGTGGATGGAGCACGAGGTAATTGGAAACATGCCCTCGATCAGAACGACAAAATCATCGCACTGGTTGATGCTCATCCACACGACACCACGCTTGCGTTTGAGAAAACACGAGCACTCATCATGAAATCGCAGGGCCTGCTCTATCTCGGCCGATTGAAGGAATTTGACGCTGTGATAACGCCGCTGCTCAAGCAGGCAGACGATGGTCAATTATCCGAACCCGGTCTACAGACACGCACTTATTACTATGCCGCAGAGCGAGCAATGATGGCGGGCGAATATACCCACTCAATTCATCTGCTGAATAAGGCCCATGATGCAGTTCAAAAGCTTCACTTGCCCGGACAACCCAAGGCCGAATTGGGCATGAAGATTCAGGTTGATGCGGAACTTGGGCAAGCTCTCAGTCTGGCCGGTCGACACAACGAGGCCGTGACCGCGCTGAACAACCTGCGCAAACAGGTCGCTACTCAGTACGGCGATGCGTATCCGGCGAACCTGAATGTGCGCGACTCACTGATTGGTGCCGAAATAGCCGCAAACCATTATGCCGATGCTCAGAGTGATCTCGACTCCCTGCGCCGCGACTCCGCTCGCGTGTTGGGAACGGACAACCCCATGAGCAATCATCTCGACTATTACCAAGGCTGGATCTATTTGAACCAGAACCTCAACAACAAAGCGCTTCCGTTCTACGCCAAAGCCTATACCAGCATGAGCTCGCATGAGCGTAGTACCGATCCGGAAACAATAATGATTGGTATGCAGTACGCAGACATCGCACGCATCACGGGCGACAGGAACCAAGCCGTGCATCTGCTGGACGTCTTCGACGCTAAGATCAAACCGCTACCTACCGAAACGCGCACTCCGCTTCAAGATAAAGTCGCCCTGGTGCGCGGCTGCGTGCTGGTCGATCAAGGGCATGGCAGCCAAGCGCGGACCCTCGCAAAAGCCATGGACGCTTCAGTCATCAACACCGATGATGCAGCGATGCAACGCCTCTCCGGCCTGACGCAATCGGACGCCGTTCAGCGCACTACGTGCGCCGTCGCAATGCAGTAGACCACATCAGGGCTGAAGCCAGCTCGCCCAAGCGCTATATCAGAGTCCGCGGACGACGGTCCAAATCGAAGGGGCAGCCGTCACCGGAGTTCGCAGTGCGTGTCAATCGAGACCGTCAAGCCACCACGACCTGAGCATGACCTGCGACGCGAGGGGTGTGCTTGGGGCGCCGGTAGCCTTTCTTCCGATAGGAGTTCGGCAGCGGGTCGTGGTGGGCCGCGCAGGCCGTGTTGAGACACTGAGGACGTGGGTTCTTCACGCCGCCAATCTATGCCGATTTATCCCCTGCTTGGATATCGCACGGGGCTAATGGCTGTTTGCGCCGGGGTTGGGCGGTGGTTGGGCGCGTCGGTGGCGCCGTATGGTGGGCAGGTGGGATGGAGCGCCCCGCCAGGTCGATCGAAATCCGATGTGCACGGAGCCAACCACTCTGATCATCCCATGTTGCCCAACTTTTCCATGGTTCAATGTCCCCAGATTGAGCGCGATTCCGAAAATTCGGATGATTCAAGGTATCTCATTGATTTCTCGTAGGAAAGAACTTGGACGTCTAGTAGGTTTTGAATCGAGGACTTGGACGGTACTTGGACGTCATTTCGCACCCCATCAGGCCCCCAGCATGCTATTAGCATGTAAATCCGCCAAAACAGTACATAAATAGCAAGAGCCAAAATCTTGAAATGATTGACAAAAATGACAAAGAGGCGCACGCTGATCGGTTAGCCACCCACTCTCCCGCCATGCGCCAGTACCTGTCGGCCAAGGCCGCGCACCCGGACGTGCTGCTGTTCTTCCGCATGGGCGATTTCTACGAGCTGTTCTACGACGACGCGCGCAAGGCAGCGCGGCTGCTCGACATCACGCTGACCCAGCGCGGGCAGTCGGGCGGCGCGCCGATCCCGATGGCCGGCGTGCCGTATCACGCGGCGGAAAATTATCTGGCACGGCTGGTGCGGCTCGGCGAATCGGTGGCGATCTGCGAACAGATGGGCGATCCGGCACTGGCCAAGGGCATCGTCGAGCGCAAGGTGGTGCGCGTGGTCACGCCCGGCACGGTGACCGACGCCGCGCTGCTGGAGGAACGCCGCGACAACCTGCTGCTGGCGATCGCCACCGGTGCGCACGGCGCCTACGGGCTGGCCTGGGTCGACCTGTCCAGCGGCCGTTTCCTGCTCAGCGAAGTGCCCAACGCCGAGGCGCTGGCCGCCGAGCTGGCGCGGCTGCAGCCGGCCGAGACCCTGGTCGGCGAGGACGTGGCGTGGCCGAAACTGGTCAGTGCCCTGCCCGGCCTGCGCAAGCGCCCGCCGTGGCACTTCGACGGCGATGCCGCAAAACGCGGGTTGAACCGCTTCTTCGGCACCCGCGACCTCGGCGGCTTCGGCGTGGACAAGCTGCCGCTGGCGGTCGCTGCCGCCGGTTGCCTGCTCGGCTACGTCGAGGAAACCCAGAAAAGCGCGCTGCCGCACCTCACCGGCATGGCGGTGGAAAGCGCCAGCGAGACGATCGCGCTGGACGCGGCCACGCGCCGCAACCTGGAACTGGACACCCACCCCAGCGGC